>CBDBGX010000001.1:0-104573 GCA_965205275.1 Gammaproteobacteria bacterium | reverse complement strand
CGAATATCCTGGATATGTTTCCTCTGTTGATCTCGTCGATGAAGATGGCGTACCGATTTGATCTGTCTTGTTGTGCACGCTCGCAAATACGCCGGAAAACACCTTTATTCAAAACATAGGAGACATTGCCTGCAGATTTTTCGTCCTTGAAAAGTTCGGGACGAATTCCTTCAACGAATTCCTCATAACTGTAGGACTGGTGGAAGGTGATGAACTCGTAACGCATCTGATTGTCTCCGGTCTCATTCACTGATGTATATTGCGGGAAATATTCATTGCGTAATGTATACGTTTTACCAGTCCCCGGCGGCCCATAGAGGATGACATTTTGAGCCTGCTTCACAGGCTTATTGTCTTCGGGTATGTTTTCGTCATTTTTCACGATTGAAGAATATGCCGAGTCGTCTGTTTCTACATTTTTCTTCTTTTTCTCATTGCTATCCCACACCCATAGGAAAGACTGAACGTCGATGAAGTCGTTGACTTGGAGATTGTCTTCATCAAGTCGATTGCGTAGAGAAGTCATATCATGCATGACTCGCCGATACTGTTCTTCATCAAGGTTCTGGCCACGTCCCAATTTATTAAATCCACATAATTCCAGAGCTCGGTCGAAAAAGTCAGGCTTAATGAAGATGTTCTCATCAGGTCGCCACAGAAAGAGCAAGAAACTCGGCCAGAGTTTGGTCTTTCCTGCATTTGCGTCTTTCGATAAAAGCCACTCAATGAACTTGTCTATCGCTGTTGATACCGCATCTACATCCTCTGCTGATATAAGTTGTCGAATGCACTGTACCGTTTTTTCGCAACTCTTATCATCTGCACCATAAGGTTTAAAAAATCCTAAGTTATCTCGCCAAGCGACAAGGTTCTGAGCTGAATCTGACTGTTTTAACTTACCTGTTAGAAGTCCCTTAAAGTCGTCCATGAAGCCACCCGGGTTTGAATCATAGTCACCACCCAGTAGCTTCTTTCCTAATTCCTGGAATGCCTCCGATACTTCACGTTTGTAGTTCAATTCTTCCTCAGCAAAAGTCGGACCCGGATTCTTGAATGAGTGGAAATCCGGGTAGGCTTTCCTGAAGGTGGCTATGGCTTGCGTTATTCTTTCTTCATTCATCAATTGTCTCGTTATGTACCCTTTTGCAGGGAACCAGTTCCAAATTTACCTGTGCAGTATAACAATGGGTACAGAATAATGGGGTCGAGAATAATGGGGTCGGAGTAGCGCCGCTAACTTGTTCAGACCACACTCAACCGCAGTGCAGGCGTCTCAATTTGTTGCTATCACATTGTCCTTCGCCGATTAACGAACCAAAAGCCCGTATATTCTAGAGTGTTACGATGACTGGGAATATCGTGAGAAAAGGGATTCCCTTGATACGCACCCCCCAGACCTGGTTGTTGAGGTAACGATCCGCCTACTCTATAAGGAGTCATTGCAAGAACGGCTTGGTTTGAGTGCTTACTTAGCACTTTCCGGTTCTTAAGACAAATATCAGGAGCCTTGTTAAGTGACAGTTATCGTAACCTGACCTCTTAAACCGTCATATATCATTATAGTGTTTTGTAAAAAAGACCTACCCAGTAACGCTTTATGCAGTTGCCCCCCTCCATCCAGGTCGACACCAGCGAATTTACCATATTGTGTGAACTTAAGATCTGGTATATGAATCTGTGCCATATACACGTCATGTGTTTTTGCTCCACCAATACCAGAAATAGTCATTTTATCAACGACTGGTAAATCGAGGTTTTGCGCGAGAGAAATATCAATACAACTTTCAGTTGCGCCAGTGTCAACTAAGGCAAAAGTAAATACATCTTCTTTTGGAGGAATAGGAGGCGCGCCACTAGTTCTAAAATGTCCAATAGAAACTTCAATTGATGGGCCAACCTGGACTAGCTGAATTGGGTCGATTTGGTCATTACTATTCTTAACGCCAGCTTCAATGATTGGCATTGACAGGCTTATAAGCAACAGATGCGGGCATAGGCATTCCAGTTGGTGCACCAACTTGACGAATCAAATATGGACCTCTACCAAACCTTTTTACAGCTTCTTTTGCTGCATTATCAAAGTTGTCATATGACGCGATAAAATTGCCGTCATAGACTAAGATAAATTTTCCAGCGTGGTGTTGATTTAACTCGTCAGACATATTATTAAATATTCTTATGTTGTAATCGAGTGTGCGAGGTGTTTTTGTCATGGCTCTGTCCTCTTAATCTGGAGAAAACCTTCCTTTTCAAATTTTGATGGTTTAAATTAAATTAGACATCTCTGAATTCAGTCGATAGTTAAATGTCATGTTAGCAAAAAAAGTGATAGATACCGTCTTTAATTTAATTATTTTTTTTACTGAATTTTCGCTGTTATTTTGCCTCCTCTTCTCCTGGGGGTTCCACCCCCACCCCCGAGGTATTCATGCAAAAGTAAGCGTTTGAGTTCACTGACCTCATGGGCTTCAAACAGGTAAGGCAGCTGTTTCCGGTTCAGCAACTCATAATGCGTGAGCATGTCAGTATCGATTTACAAGACTGCAATAGCAGTCGCAAGCTTTCAGCATTTGGTTTCTGAAGTATCTAAGGATGTAAAGGCAAGATACAAGTGCCAGAGTAAATCTTGATATAACCTGATTGGATATTCGCCGAGTAATACTCCGTCTACTCTACTCCATACCCACTGTTCCAGGTCACATCGGATTTACTCTGGCACTTGACTCCGACCCCATTACTCCCGGTTCGAATCCGGGCGGCGTGTCCATCTTCCACATTACTCCCAACCCCATTACTCCTTTGTTGTCACCTGAGAACGCGAGTATAATTCGTAGACAATACGCTCCATGTCCACCAGTTTGTCGACGAATCCTCAAACAACCTTTGGTGGCACAGGTGTCATCATCTGGATTACACGGGGCTTGATAAAACAACGAGGTGCAATATGTCGGAACAGGATTTGGAAAAGATTGCGAAACTTACCAACCGTGAGTTTATTGCAAAATGGGCAATCGATGTCAATGTCGACCCCTATAGCATCCCAATCGAGGAACTTGACCCGGCACACCCTTCGTTATTCGAACACAACAAGTTCATGCCCTACTTCGATCGATTGCGTGCTGAAGACCCCATCCACTATACCGAGGATAGTATGTTCGGCCCCTACTGGTCGATCACGAAATTCAAAGACATCCTGCACACCGATACGAATCACAATACTTTTTCCTCGGATATCAACAATGGTGGCATTCGGATGAGTGGTCGGCCAACCGAGTCCCCAGCGGAAAATTCTCCGCTCTACCTGCCTATGTTCATCATGCAGGACCCTCCAAAGCATGATGAACAACGCATGGTGGTATCACCTTCTTTTACCCCAAAGCGCATTCGTGAACTTCAGGAACTCATTCGTGAACGAGCCGGAACAATTCTCGACAACCTGCCACGCAATGAGGAGTTCAACTGGGTAAGAGAAGTGTCTGTCGAATTGACCGGTCAAATGCTGGCAACGATTTTCGACATACCACAGGAAGATCGATATAAGTTGATTCACTGGTCCGATACCATCGAGAACCTCAGCAATCCTGATTTCTTTGAGACACCGGGAGAAGGCTTTCAGGAATTGTGGAAATGTTTTGAATACTTTGATGCGGTCTGGAAAGAACGTCAGGCACGGGATGTACCAGGCGATGATCTCATATCCGTCATGGCCCAGGGTGAATCTACCAGAGATATGTCACCCAACGAATTTCTGGGGAACATGCTGCTTCTCATTGTAGGTGGCAATGATACAACACGGAATTCTATTTCCGGCGGTGTACTGGCGCTCAATCAGAACCCGGCAGAATACGAAAAACTGCGTCAGAATCCTGGAATCATCCCCCAAATGGTGCCGGAAATTATTCGTTGGCATTCTCCTGTGTTGCATATGTGCCGCACGGCAATTGAAGATATCGAATTCGGTGGCAAACTGATCAAAAAGTTCGACAAGGTTGTCATGTGGTACATCTCGGGTAATCGCGATGAAAGCGAAATCGCCAGGGCTGACGAATTCATTATCGATCGTGAGAATCCAAGGCATCATCTGGCTTTTGGTTTCGGCATCCATCGCTGCGTTGGCAATCGCCTTGGTGAGATGCAACTCAATGTCCTGTGGGAAGAAATTATGAAACGTTTCCCTAAAATCGAGGTGCTCAGTGACCCCGTCTATCTGCGATCAAACTTCATCCACGGGATTCGTGAGTTAAATGTAAAGATCCCAGGCTAAGCATAGATATTAACACGACTCAATTACAGGTAGTGCATGAAAACAGTTGGTCATTTAATAGGTGGCAAAACGGTAACCTCATCAGGCCGGGTATTACCCCTCAACAATCCTGCAACCGGATGCCAGGAAGGGATTGTAACGCTCGCCAGTGCAGGTGAAACCCGGGACGCAATTGCAGCCGCTGCAGCAGCTTTCCCGGCGTGGCGTGCCACCCCCCAGTCAAAACGAGCACAGGTCATGTTCCGCTTCAAGGCGGAGTTGGAAAAACATGCGGATGAAATCTGTCAACTGGTCAGTCGTGAGCATGGCAAGATCCCGCACGATGCGGCTGGTGAACTGACTCGAGGTATCGAAAATGTCGAGTACGCCTGTTTCGCACCAGAATTGCTGAAAGGTGAATTCAGCAAGAACGTGGGTCCGGACATCGATTCCTGGAGTGAGTTCCAGCCGTTGGGCGTCGTTGCCGGTATCACACCCTTTAACTTTCCAGTCATGGTCCCCCTCTGGATGTATCCACTCGCGATTGCCTGTGGCAACACATTTGTGTTGAAACCTTCGGAGCGTGACCCCTCAGCTGCAATTTTTGTCGCTCAACTGGCTCACGACGCTGGCCTGCCGGATGGAGTGCTGAATGTCGTCAGTGGAGACAAGGAAGCGGTTGATGTCCTGCTCACTGACCCGGAAGTGCAGGCAGTCAGTTTTGTTGGTTCAACGCCGGTTGCAGAAGCAGTCTATGCCACCGCAACTCATCACGGTAAACGTTGCCAGGCACTCGGTGGGGCAAAAAACCACGCCATTGTGATGCCGGATGCCGATATTGAAAATGCAGTGCAGTCCATGATGGGGGCAGCGTTTGGTTCATCAGGTGAACGCTGCATGTCGATATCGGTGGTGGTTGCCGTGGGACAAGAGACGGCGGACTCACTTGTGACAGGTTTAAAAAGTGAGATGGCATCGTTAAAGATAGGCAGTGCCGATAACGACGCCAACGACTTCGGTCCGCTTATCACCGCAGCACATCGAGACCGAGTGGTAAATCTGATATCCAGCGCAGAAAGTGAGGGTGCGGAATTAATCGTAGATGGCAGGTCGCCCAAACTTCCCGGAAACGAAACCGGCTACTTTGTTGGCGGGACACTCATTGACCAGGTGACGCAGGATATGGCGTGTTACCAGCAGGAAATTTTTGGGCCTGTTTTGTGTGTAGTACGAGCCCATAACCTGGATGAGGCCATGCAACTGGTTGATGACCATGAATATGGCAATGGGACTTGCCTCTTTACCCGTGACGGAGAAGCGGCACGCTACTTTTCGGACAACATAAAGGCGGGCATGGTCGGTATCAATATTCCCTTGCCAGTACCTGTGGCCTATCACAGTTTTGGCGGCTGGAAACGCTCACTGTTTGGTGATCTTTCGGCCTATGGGCCGGATGGCTTGAGATTTTACACCCGGCGCAAGACAATTACACAACGTTGGCCATCGGCCTACCTGAGGGAATCTTCCAGTTTCTCGTTTCCTTGAAATGCCGGAAAATTTTCTTTCAATCCTCCGGAACATATTAAATATCTAGCGATTCGCACTACTCATTTAACATTGCTCGATCTGAAGCCGGTTCAGGTTCATAATTCTTCTCAAAAACGCCTGATAATCCAGATAATGTCACAAACAATTACTTTAACCGGCCATTTGACCACTGCTATTTCACCATCGAGACCATCGCAATAACTTGAGCTTGAGTAAATCCCGGCATAAACTGAAACGCAGGACATGGTTTTAATCCGGCAATCGTGGCAAATCAGCCAAGGTTAACTGACAGTCAGACCCTCTCGGAGTGCGACTTATGAGAAAGGCTAGACAAATGGTAATGACAGATTACGCAACACAACTTTCAAAGTTTGTCACCAACCCGAAAACAACGGGCGCGATTACACCCAGTTCAAAAAATCTGGCTCAAAAGATGGTCGAATGGACTGACTGGGAATCAGTGAATGCAGTTGTCCAATATGGACCTGGAACCGGGGTGTTTACCGAACAAATCATGTCGAATTTAAACCCAGGTGCAAAGTTCATCGCGATTGAAATAAATCCAGTCTTTGCCGAAATGACAAGTACACGGTTTCCCAGGATAAAAGTTCACCATGACTCCGTGCAGAATGTCCATGAGATATGTACCTGGGAAGGAGTGAGCGAGGTTGATGTGGTGATCTCTGGCATACCCTGGGCGTTTGTATCGCATGCTGATCAGGAGAGTGCCCTGGACGCAACACTCAGAGTACTAAGGCAAGGTGGGCAATTTGTTACTTTCGCCTACTTGAACGGGCTGCTGTTGCCTGAAGGACAACACTTTAAAAAACTGCTGCGTCAGAAATTTTCTCATGTTGAAACCAGCAGCGCCTCATGGCTCAATCTGCCACCTGCATTTGTCTACCGTTGCATCAGATGAATTTGATGGGCGCCTGAAACCAACGTCATTCTTCGCCTGTCCTTAATAACCGGTCACTGGGAAGGACGTCACATCAAACCCTCAATAACCCGGTGGCGGCACAAACCCGAATCCTGCCGCTTCCAGTAACCTGGCAAATCCGATTGTTTTCAGATCACCGTATTCCGGCCCCATAATCTGCACACCAATCGGTAATCCTTCACCCACTGCTCCCGTGGGTACCACTGTTGACGGCAGGTAGTTATTAATCGCATGACCCGACCAGAATACACCTTCGCCGTAGGAACGCGTCTCATTGTCGACCTGAAGTGTGCGTTCGTGGTATGGCCGATGATCATGTTCAAAGGCTGGTGTCGGCATTACCGGCATAATCACCACATCCCAGGATTTAAAGAATTCATGCCATGCCCAGCGGGATTTGGTTCGCGCTTCGTTTGAAATCGCATAATCACGATAACTTGCCAATTGACGCCGCAATTGAGTGTAATGTGATTGGCTGAAACCAGGATTGTTTAACTTGCCCTGAAGTCTTTCATATTCTTCCCGGGAATTTCTGGAGGTCATCACCGCGAGGAGCAAATCATTATAGTTGTCGTTCGCATTTGCAATATCGATGTCGGGTTGGGCTTTGTAGTCAACGATACCACCCGCATCTTTCACCACCTGTGCAACCGCATCGATACGTTTGCGTGTCTCTTCGGTGACAGGCGCCAACTCATCGTTCTGCCAGACGGCAACTCTGAATCCAGCGAGTGTTGGATGCGGGCACGGTTGCAGGTTCAACTGGTAACCTGCTGACTGAATTTCGTCAGGTCCAGCCATCGCCAGGGTTGCGACTTCAAGATCAATCGCGCTTCTGGCCATGGGACCAATCACCGTCAGATCGGATTCTCCCAGTATTCCCGGTCCTGCATGGCCCCGTGGTGGCAACAGACCAAAGGTCGGTTTGTGGCCGAATACACCACAGAAGTGCGCCGGGTTGCGGATGGAGCCGCCAATATCAGAGCCACTGTCCAAACCGGTCATCCCTGCTGCGAGCGTCGCCGCGGACCCACCAGAGGAACCACCAGGAGCTCTACTGAGATCCCAGGGATTATTGGTTGTACCGTAAATGTCATTAAAGCTCTGCATGTCAGCCAGGTTGTAGGGCACGTTAGTCTTGCCGAACAGGTTGACGCCAAGCTGCCTCACGCGTGTGACTGACAATGCGTCCCGATCAGCCCGGTTGTCTTTCAAGTCCGGATTGCCCCGGGTAGTCAACAATCCTGCGACATCATAGGATTCCTTCAACGTCATGGGCACACCATGCAACGGTCCCCAGACCTCATCCCGAGCCAGAGCTTTATCGGCTTTTATTGCAAACTCTCGCGCACGATCAAAGTCTTCGACAACAATCGCATTCAAGGCTGGATTGAATTTTTCCACACGTGCCAGAAAGTAATCCAGCATCTCTGCCGCGCTGATTGATTTGTTGCGGATGGCTGCCCCCAGTTGCAGGGCAGACTGAAACGCAAGTTCTGTCATAGTGGAGTCCTCTGTTTTATGGCCGATCCCCAAGACAATTGCTTAAGAAGGGCCTTCAACCGACAGGAATTACATGTCATGAGCAGCTGTGACTGCCTGTTGTAAACGTGCCAAACCTGCCGTGCAGAGTTTCGCCCATTGTCCACCCGGAGCAAACCTGCTCAATAAACGCATGCATGAAACATCCTCGGTATACTCTGCAAGCCTTCGCCTGTAGGTCGCCCGGGTTTTGGTGCAAACAAGGGTGTAGGGACTGCCCCGACGTTCGGTTTCATGGGTTAGGTCAAGGTGATTGTAGTCGATGATCTTGTGCAGATGCGCACGCAAATCCTTACGCAACGGGAAGCGCGCGATTTGGGTGGAGGGGTCTTTGCAAAAGGCACGGAGCTTCGTGCAGTACTCGCAATGGCAGTTAATGTCAGCGGTGATTCTCCAGTCCAGTGGTTGTTCCGGCGGCAACTCGCTGCGTGTCAGCAGGAATTCCGTCGCATGGCGCCACAAGTTAGTGTAGGCGGCGGTGTCCGCAAGCCCTATCTCGCTGTACAGTTCACCCAACGCCGCCGGTATGGTGCGGTCCGGTGTGACGGCCAGGGGATAATCAGTGATGACCAACGCTGCGGTTCTCGCATCGTCCATCAAATCGCATCGCCATGCCAGTGTAAAGAGATCGCAAACAGCCTGGTCACTGATGGTTTCTTCACTCTCAGAATTCCACTTATCATCTCCTATGCGCTTTTCCATAGATTCGGGCAGGAGGGACAGAGCCGTCCGAACGCTTACCTCGAGTACATCGTTCCTGGCGGTACTCATCGATTCGCCAACACCCCGCAGAAATGCAAGCGTTGCGTCGGTCCAGATGACAAAGCGTGCTCTGATCAAGTCAACCAGGAACTCCCCAATGGCATCCATTGGAATTTCACCCAATGCAGCCAGCAGAGCTTCGTTTTCATCACCGTTGTAGTGCAATAACACGACTTGACGCAGGAAGTGGACAGTGAGTGTCTCGTCTTCAACTGCGGTCAGCAAGTGCAGCATGTCGATTCGGCTTTGCGCTTTGTGGTCGCGAGGGCCTGACGGCCAGATGTCGATCAGCCTTAAAACGAGGGCTCTGACTTGTTCATCGGCTACCCCACCGTTGCGCTCCAGTTGCTCCGCCACCCACGCGACGGCACTGTCGATGCGAGCTCCTGCAAGAATGTCCAGTGTCTTCGACCGCGGCCAGATCACAAAAGCGGTATGACGATAAGCCCGTTCCAGGCTCACACCCTCGTTCCCGGACGCTTCGTGCAACCATTGTTCATCCGGTTTTGCATCGTCCAGTGCGCCCACCGGCAGCAGTTCCTCTGCATGCAATGGAACCCTTTGCAAGGGCGGGCGGCTACCATCCCTGCCGGACCAATCGTCAAGCCAGTAGCTGCCATAGAACACCTCGCCGATCTCCATGCCATCAACTTCATTCTCGTGCCAGTGCCAACTATCGACGTAGTCACCATCCGGGTACAAGGCTTCGCCCTGTTCCTCGATGTGTACTATCGCTGCATACATCTCGCATTCAGCGCGGTCCGTTGCCATACCAAGAACCCTCGCCCAGGCGTCGTCGGTATTCTTCAAGGTGTCAAAGGACAATCCTGCCTCGCTGTAATCATGCTCCAGCAGCCAGACCAACTTGTCGGACGATTGCTCGTTGTCACGCCAGTGAACCAATTGCTGCACAATACTCTCGACTTCATCGATATGATCAGGCGCCTGGCGTGGTGTTTCGGTATCATCGTGGTGCAAACAAAGATTGAAGACCAGCGAAAGCCTGTGCCCCTTGCGAACTGGCTTGGTCTCATGCGTACAATCGGCATAGAACGCCGCGAACACCAGTTCCGACGGCTCTTCTGCGTTCATGTCGATGACAACTTCGCGATCCTGGTGGCGGACGGACAACTCACCGCCGACACTCACAGTCGGTAATGAGATTGTCAGCGTCGCGATCATGCCGTCGGCTTTCTCAGTGTCGCGGTGCGCCGCGAAGAAACCGCCTGGTTCGTAAATGAGCAGTTTGTAGAGTTTTGCCTCAAGCCGCTCGCCCGGGCAGCCAAGACCAGTCGCTGCCTCATCAAGTATCCGGGAAAAGGTGTCATCCCACATGGCGCCGCCCATATCAATCGACATCCCGTCAATCTGCCAGCAGTCGCGTACCGTTGTATCCACCAGCGTATCCGTTCCCTTGCCGTAGGGCGCCCGCTCAGCCGTATTTATCAGGGCGCGGATCTGCGCTTCGGGAACCGGGAAGGAAAGTACCCCGATGTTCTCCACTTCCAACTTCGGCATGGGGACGAACATCCGACCGTGGGCATAAAAGTCACCTGGACGCTTGATGGACAACAACAACTTCTCAAGTGGCGAGTTGTCCATGTTGTACTCAATATCAATGCCCATACTTGTTCCACTTTATGTAATGCGAGAATACTACTCTTTCCACTACTCGATTTCTACGAGATAGCGCTACTCTGACGCAAGGATGTGACAATGAATTATTCGAAAATCACCAAAAGCCTTGCGATTCAAATCACTCAGCAGAAAAGGATCACACTCGTCCAAAATGTCTTGACCGTGACGGACTAAGCTACGAAGATTTATCCATCTAACTGGCTCAAGGTTCAAACACCACTTTGCCCTGTACTGTACTCAATTTTCCAGTCGCACCTATCTGCTCACTGGCAACAAATGCGTTCAACAGGCTGACATCCCAAGGAGTATTAGCCAGGAATCGGGAACCATCTTGGGTCTTTCCCAGTACGATGCCCCGCTCCGGGTTCCCTTCCCTTCCATAGGCTACCGTATAGGCTTCGACGATGCCTGGTCCGTCTGGCTCAGGATTGACTTCCCGAGCTGTGGTTTGCATTTTCCTGGAAGGTAGATCATCAATCAATCCGTTACGCGGTGCATCGTTTGGACTTGATGCCAGAATCGTTGCTGAATGCTTGGTGAGGAACCAGCCATTGCCCGTCACCATGCCTTTATGACCAGGATTTTCGATCAGACATCGGACCATCTCAGCGAGTGAATGCAGCGTATAGGCACTGGCCGGACCACCAGCATAGGGTAATCCCCCGGTAACCGTAAAACCTCTGGGGTCATCAAACTCCAACCCCAGCACCTTGCAAGCCATCTCGACGGCAACCGGAAAACAACTGTATAAATCAAAGTGGTCTACCTCCGAAACATCGAGCCCGGCGTTGGCAAGCGCACTGGTGTGGGTGTCTTCCATGGCCGGAGATTCTGTAAAGGACGGTCGTTCACTGGTCCACCAGGCCTTCTCATTACACTGTGCGCCACCCCACCAGTAAACCCACTGACTCTCGGGCACACCGAGTCTTCTGGCCTGTGCCACCGAGCAGATGATCAGCCCTGCCGCCTGTTCCGTATTCAGTATCGCATTGAGATATTTAGGATAAGGGAACGAAATCATCCGATTTTCGGCAGTGACCGATGTCAATTCTGTGGCGGACCGCCTCACGGGAAACCAGGCATAGGGATTCTTTGCCGCAACATCGGTAAATCCGGTAAACATCCGCCCCATCAAGTCTTTGTGTTCTGGCAGCGACAGACCGAGCTGCGCCCGAAGCGCGTTTTCGAACAGTGGATAAATATCCGGCGGTTGTCGCAGTCCGTATTCCTCTTCCAATGCATTAACACCCGGCTTATCAACACCTATCATCTCCGCTTTGCCCTCTCCCCCGCGCGTCCAGGTAAGATACCTGCCAATGCTCCTGGCCTTCATCAGTACTTTAAGATTGTTGCAGCCGGCTATCAACGCCAGCCCGGAACGTCCATTGATAATCTCGTTTGCCATAAAATTCACCAGGGCTGTCCCATTTTCACCACCTGTACCGGTGACATACTGGTTCGCCGTGTGAGCACCAATACGTTCGGCAACCAGGTTTACCGGATTTGTCGGATGCCAGCCTACGGTTTCCACCAGTGCAACCGCATCCAGTTGCGTCAACAGACGATGGCCGGCGCCAGTGGCATCCGCTGCGGCTTTGGCAACCCGTACCAGCATCTCCAGCGGTTCTATGAAGTTGTCTACATCCGCATCACGATCCACCAATTGGCCCGTGCCAATGATTACCGGTGTGTTCTCTTCATTCATGGGACAATACCTCTGGAATTATTTGGGATGATAGCAACAGATTGTGGAAATTGCTGAATGGCGGTGGCTGGAATCGATGGGTCAGACTCGATTCGTTGAAGTCTTTAAACAGTCTTCCAGTTTCTCGTAGTCACCAAGATGAACCCGCATCAGACTTTTCCATAGTTTGCCGTGATTCGGAACTGAAAAATGCAGGAGTTCGTGGACAATGACGTAATCCCAGAGTTCATCGTCAAGTTCGAGCAGTTCGCCATTGAAATTCAGATGGCCATTCATTGAGCATGAAGCCCACTTGTTACGCATTGGACGAATGCCCAGCCACACGATGTCTACATCCAATTTCTCTGCCCAGTGACGGACTCGTTGCTTGAACTCTCTTTTTTGAGCGGTCTCCGTCATGGATTAAATCCTGTCCGCCTTATCCAACAAGGTGAATAACTCATCTACCATCGCCGCCACCTGATCAGGGTCTTCTGTTTCAGCAACTATGGCAATAGTCACTTTCCGGCGTAGTTCGCGTTGCGCTTCCTCACTTAGTCTCCAATCAGGGTAGTCCGAGAAAGCCTGACGAATTTTTTTACTGACCCCCTCCGCGTTTTCGATCCCGGCATCCAGCAGACTTCGATAAACGAAATACGTCAGTCCATCAAAGGACTTCTCCGCTTGTTCCTTCTTGCGTGTTTCATTCTTGCCAACTTCATTGAGTAGTTCTTCCAAGGCCTCAGCAGTGCTGGACTGGCGGTTTTCAAATCTTTCATGCACGGCCCTGGCGCGCTCTGCCATCGCGATAAGATACAGATCGTCACTTTCTTCCTCCGCCAGCTTCTCAATGCCTTTGACCAGGTTGATGACCTTGATTGTTTCACCACCCTTTCGCTTCTTTATAAGTTCGATGGTTTCTGCATTGATTTCGACGAATCCTACTTCCGGTCTTACAGGATACGAACCTACCTGTTCCCGAACCAGCCTTTCCGTTTTTCTTAGAAATTCCCGGTCGATCTGAACACGTTTGGCATAAGCCTTTTGTACGATTTGAAAGATTGCGGCCAGTGTTCCATATAACTCCATAAACGGCCGCAGGAAAGCATCCGGTGAGATGATCTCATATAACATCTCGATCTCTTTATACTCCTTGAAGAACCTTTTCCGCCGCTCAGGGTCGCGAAAGTGCTCAATGAGAGTATCGACATCCTTGTCGTTGAATTCACGTTCAATGAGGGCAAGGTATTGGGGTGCTTCCTGCTCCATCTTGTTTTTGAAGAGCAACTTCAAGAGTTTGATATCTTTGACGATGGCGTTGACCTCATCGCTATCAAAGGCGAGAGCCTTCTCTAGCTTGTCGAAAATACCGACAAAATCGAGTACAAAGCCGTGAGGTTTCACCATCTCCTGCGCCTCGTTCTCATATGGTCGATTCACCCGGGCAATAGCCTGGAGCAGGGTGTGATCACGCATCGGCTTATCCAGATACATCGCGTAGAGCAGTGGCGCATCAAAACCGGTTAGCAGCTTTTCGGTGACAATGAGGATTTTAGGCAGCTGGTCGAGCTTGCCGAAGCGCTTGCGAATCTGACGTTCTTTATTCTGGTCGAGGTGGAATTCCTTCAGCAGCGGAGAGTCGTTGTTGTTCCCAGTGTAGACAACCTCGGAATATTCGGGTAGGAGGCCAAGTTTATTAAATTCAACATCGAGTGCCTTTTTGTAGTGAGCGCAGGCTTCGCGATCAACACCCACGAGAAAAGCCTTGTAACCGAGTGGTTCGACATTATCGAGGTAGTGGCTGACGACGAACTGCGCCACCTGATTAATCCGCTCCTTACCCTTAAGGAAGTTCTTCAGGTTCACAGTCCCCTCAAGGATATTGTTCAATTCCTCTATGTCAGCAATGCCCTCGGCACTGGCAAGGGAGAGAAATTCCGCATCCAGCGTCTCATGCGGTACGAGCATTTCGTTAGAGGCGAGCTGATAGTAGAGAGGCAGAGTCGTGCCGTCCTCAATACTGTCGGCAATGGAATACTTGTGCAGGTATCCCTGGTCGTCCTCAAAGCCAAATGTTTTGAAGGTACCTTTGCCAAAAACAGTTTTGTCCACCGGAGTGCCGGTGAACCCGATATAGGTGGCATTAGGCAAGCCAGCCATGAGGAAATTCCCAAGGTCGCCACCGGTGGTACGGTGGGCTTCGTCAATGAGGATGTAGATATTAGAGCGCGTATTGATATCTGCCGGCATATCATGGAACTTGTGGATCATCGTCACGATGATGCCCCGGTAGTCGGCTTTCAAAAGACTGTTGAGTCGAGAGATACTACTGGCGTGCTCCAGGCTTCCAAGACCGAGTGCGGCGAGGTTCTTGAGCATCTGGTCTTCGAGTTCATTGCGGTCGATCATCAGGAGAACAGTCGGCTTGTCAGCAACTGGCGTGCGGAACAGCCGTTCTGCAGCTTTGATCATGGTAAAGGTCTTACCGCTACCCTGGGTATGCCAGATGAGACCACGAGTACGTGCAGGAGTAAGGGCACGCTCAATGGTCGCATCAACTGCTGCAGTCTGATGCTGGCGTAGAATGTATTTGTTTAGTTCCTCGTCCTTCTCGGCAAAGATGATGTAGTCTTTAAGGAAGGCAAGCACCTGTGGGATAGCGCAGAAGCTCTTCACCTTGACCTCCAGATTACCAACTTCTTCTTCCTTCCAGTTGAAAATGTTTCGCCGCACCGTGTTCCATGTCACACCGTAGGAAAAACCAATGGCGTCAGTGGCGGTAAATATCTGCTCAGGTACGAACAATTCTGGTGTCTCAATGTGATAGCGGCGGACCTGGTCCACGCCGAGAGCTATCGCTTCATCTTTGGTGGCGTTCTTGCATTCGATCACCAGCACCGGGATGCCGTTGATGAGAAAGACCACATCCTCCCGTGTGCTGTAGTGCCCATTGTGAAAGGCCCACTCCTCAGTAACCTCATAAACGTTGCGCTTCGGATCGTCGTAATCGATCAGGATCAGGTCGAGTTCGCGGTTCTCGTCGTGATCAAGAAACTTACCATGGTTGCGCAGGTGTTCGACAAAATTACGGTTGCCATAGATGTTTGTGTGGAAATTGCCGAAGTGGTTGAGCAGCGAGCCTTTATCCTCGTTGTAGCGTGGGTTGAATTCCCGTACTTTGGTATCAAACTGGTCGTCAAAAAAGAGCGAGCGGCCCTTGGCGCGATCTTTGAGAGGCACATCCAGGTCGAATCCGCGCCGTTGTTCTGCTTCTTCACGGGGCACAATCTTCCAGCCGATGTTCTCTGCGTATTTGAGGACCCGGGCTTGGACGGTTTTGTGTTCTGATGGGGTAGGCATATTGTGACTATCCTACCATTTCTTCATGCTTTCACGACGCCGCGCTGGTAATTCACGGTTCCTTCCAGGGCATCCAATCGTTTTGTCGATATTTCTTGAACATACTAATCCATAATGGCGACAGTTAATTTGGCGACAGCTTGTCGCAGATTTATCAGGCAATCCCTTGGTGGGCAAATTGGTGACAGATCGTTACCAACCAGCCCAATTCTTCCTGCTTTCCCACCATCCCGCGTCCGATGTCCCAATAGAGCAGGATCAACTCGCGATTCACCGAGCGCACCGCCAAGGTCCTCGCCGACTGGATGCACAATTTCATCTCGCAAAGCCAGGCGGTTTCTGACAATTTCGTTGTAATAAAATTTTACTATGCATATAATATATGTATAGTAAAGTTATGGAAATTGAATGGAATCATGAAAAGGCTGCCTCAAACATCAGGAAACACGGGGTTTCGTTTGAGGAAGCGTGCAGTTCACTATTGGATACTGATGCTCTGGTATTGGAAGATTTGGATTCGGAAGGGGAAAACAGGTGGATTCTAATAGGGATGAGTGACAGAGTACGACTTCTTACAGTTGTATATACACTTCGTGGCGATGACAGTATTCGTTTAATATCTGCAAGAAAATCCAGTCGTAAAGAAGGTGACTACCATGCGCAAAGAATATGATTTTTCCAAAGCTAGGAAAGCCGGAGATGTTCCCCATCTTGCCAGACTGCAAACTGAGGCCAAAGGCAAAACCAGAATTACCATCATGCTTGATAACGACGTGCTAGAGGATTTTCGCCAAAGAGCCGATAAAGAAGGACTGGGTTATCAAACGCTTATCAACCAGACATTGCGAGCCCATCTCAACACTCGTCCGCTTGACGAGGAAACCATGCGCAGAGTCATCCGGGAAGAGATGTCGGCAGCAGAATAAACCTGGATGATTTCGAACCGAAAGAGTTCTGGAAAAGAGTTCTGAATAGGTTAGAGAGCCAGTTACCCTTACCGTTAATGAAGCCATCTTTGCCATCCTTTCCTCGTTCAACCACCTGTGCTTTCAGCCATTCCTTAATAAGATGCAAAATCACACCGTCAGCAATGCACTCTGTAACCACGGCCAACGCATTGGCATTGTGGCCCCACGGAACCGCAGCTACCAATTCTCTCACAGCTTGTGAGAGAAATTCGGCAGATGAGTAGGTTACGTAAAACTGCCTCATTCTCCAAATGTTCTGTTTGGAAAATCCCCGCTCATGTGGAAATGATTTACGCAGATTAAAAGCCAGTTGATCGACCACGGCATCGCCTCAACCCATTTCCTTCTGCTTATCAACAATTTCGCGTCCGATATCCCAGTAGAGCAGGATCAGATCGCGGTTCACTGATCTCGCCGATGAGGTCCACGCCGATTGGATGCGCAATTTCACCTCGCCCAGCCAGGTGGTGTAATCAAGAGATGTGGTCAGTTTATCAGGCATAGTCTTCCCCTGGGATTCAAGCTTCGATGGAGTTTCGTTGTTTAGGAAAGTATCTCACATCCTGTGGGAAATTTTCTTGAACATCATTTTCAGAGAAGTGCTCGCGATTCCAGCATAGTGGGGGTTGAATTTCTGCACCCTGGCATCAAGTAGGCCGCCGCAGTAAATCGAATAGCCCTTTTTTACGGAACCTTTGGGTGGCGCATCCAGATCAAATCCGCGACACTGTTTGCCTTCTTTGTGATAATAAATGCTCAGCCTATGGAGTAGGCGTAGGCGAGAATACAGGTCTGGACGGTTTTATGTTCGGATGGAGTGGGCATAGTTCAATTAACTCGATGCCATGTTTATGTCTTGGGTGGCTGCATAGCCTGCTTTCTCCAACTCGCAACGGCATCTGAAATCTTGGCAACTTCTTTGTCTTCTCCCCACTTATCCCAAAAGGGGACCGTTCCACTGTTTGGTTTATTCTTTGGCTGCTGAATTCTAACTCGCGTGGGGAGGAGGCTGGCATCTCCCACCACCAATGCTTCTCCTGTATCAAGAACAGGAAGAAGGTCGCTGAAACCTCCAAGGCTGTCAGGCAGCAAGCGGCGGACAACGTTCTGATCGTCTCCATTGGTGAGTCGCATAGCAACCAAGTTGTTACACTGGCTCAAAACGGTACGATTCACCTCGGAAGGACGCTGGCTTATTACGACAAGGCCGACTCCATATTTTCGACCTTCTTTCGCAATGCGCTCAAACGCATCTATAGCAAAACTTTCGCCCCCGCTGGATGACTGTCGCTCTGGAATATATAGATGCGCTTCATCGCAAAACAGGGCCACAGGGTGACGATGCTCGGTCGGCGTCCACTGCTGAATTGAAAAGACCAACTTTGCTACCAGACTAATAATTAGGGGCAATATGTCTGAAGGTACCTCAGAGAAATCGACTATCTTCAATCCTCCCAAATTATCGGATTGATCCTTTGTACCAGCGACAAGAATTGCTACTAATTTCTCTAGCCATCTGAAGTCCATTGTTTCTTCAGGGGCTTGGAAAAGAAATCCCAACCGGCGATCAGTCTGTTTATTCTGTAGACGCTCAACAAGACGGCTTAGCTTCCCGTGGAACGGCCCTTGTTTTTCGGAGTCCTTACGAGCACCGGGAACCATTTCGGCATCTAGCCTTTCAATCTCGGTAATTACATCTGCAAGAGAAAAAGGAACTGGACTGTCTATCGTGAAATTTTCGAGCACTTCGTTGTGATTGCCCTTGGAGAGGTAGTCACGCTTGGCGGTAACGATTGTCCGGGACATTAGCATTGCCTGATTCGGCGCGTTTTGATCGCTACGATCGACAAACATCGAGACCATTGCCTCGTATGCCAGTAGCCAATAAGGCAGGTGAACAACCCCGTCCAACAATTTGCCATTGGCGTCCAGATCTTTTGGACCAGCGATCCGAAGATGCCGAATTCCGTCGTCCATCAAAGGACGATATTCACCATGGATATCAAAAACGATTCCGTTGGCGTTCGGCAAACCTGCCATACACTCAAGCACCCTTGCTGTAGTCCAAGATTTCCCCGATCCCGTGCTACCCACAATGATGGCGTGCCGTTGAAAGAACTTATTCCCGTTGAGAAACGCCTCGGCTTTATCATCAAGAGTGTAGTGACCTAGTGATAACCGCTCACCATCAGACGCTATGTTCGCTATGACTCGCATGAAATCTGTCAGGACGTTACCTTCCACAGCAAAACAGTTTGCGTCGATCTCGGGCACCGTTTCCAGGGTACGAAGGAAGACATTGGAGTCAGTTCCCATTTTATCAACCATCGTGCCAATAAGGATGATTCTGACTAGGTTTAGCTCAGTCGGTTGGAGGTCGCTTTCATCTCCATCCACCTCTCCAATCTTGTTAGCTTCGACCGCATTACGTGTAATCTTCTGAATGATCCCAATCAGATGCTGGCCTGGACGACTGCTTTGGAGGACTGCCAGTCGATTGACCTGTAGTTTACGAAGACGCTCCACATCATCTACATGGACAATTACTATTGCAGTATCCACAGACTTCACCTTGCCAAGGGCATCAGCGTCGTTATATATAAATATGCTCATGAGATTACCAAATTTAGGAATTCTCCCAGTTCCCAAATAGATTCTCCAGCGATATCCTTTCCGGTCGGAAACTCTTTATTGTAGATGCGGCAGCCAGTAGCTGATTCTTCTATCGCCAAGTAATGGCTGCACTTTCCAGTGCTCAGGAAGGCTTTCGCAGTCGGAGAAATTGTTTTCGTCAAGAGAACCAGCGGCACTTCCTTTCCCCGACATCTTTCTACGAGGGTTGTTTGCAGGTGGGTGTCGTTGAATCCGTATCCGATACAAAGATATGAATCCGCATTTTGAAGTGCTCTATCAGCTTCTGACTTAATTGAGAGGAACGGTTCATCGTGCGTTAGACGAAACTTCTCGATTCCTGGGGTCACTATCACTGGGGATACGTTGGGTGGCCGAACAGTTGAAACCGGCAGACCGACGACAATTCCGTCATTGTCACGAAACCAGTCAAGAGAGCCATGTACTTTCCATATGTTCACTGTACGAGCTGGCGTATTGCCAATATGGATACGAGGTCTTCCATTGACGACCCGTGTCCTAATGTTGCCATAGTGGAAGCCTGTGTAGTGAGCAATCTTCGCCGAGTCGGCTGCGTACTCGGCAAGACGATCATAGTTTGGAGTGACGACATGTAATTCATTTCGAGTACTATTGAATAGATGCAGGAACAGTTTTGTTAGCGGGAAGAGATCGTGGTCTACGACCGCACGTTCGAAAACTTGATGCTCAAGGGGGGCCAAGAGATCCCAAGTTTTTTCAACGACATGATTTATTAAAATGCCTGAGAGTTGCACTTCATTAAGTGCAGTTTCGAGATCAGTATTGTTGAGCCTAGTTAGGAATTCTGTCCACTTTCTCACATCTTCTTGTTCAGCAGTCGTTGGAAAGGTTACCTTTAACAAATGATCTTTTAGACCCGGCATCCCCGGCATCCCGTATGTAGCAGATGCTCCACTCCCGAGGATAATTACGGGTGATTTACTGATGCATTCTTGTGCAAATTCGTACACATCGCTATTGGTATCTTTGCTCATGTGGAAGTTTTCAATTGATGTAGTTCAAGATCGTGAACGCGAATTTTCGCGGTCATCATTTCGTAAAGAAGGGTACGGAAAATGTGCTCATAGGCAGACTTCTTGGCTTGCGCACTAGAGGATTTGGTGTCGACAAAGGACAGTACTTTTTTGATTTCATCCTGTTCCTGGATTGCTGGTAGAGGAACCAGCATTGTCTTCAGCGTCCCCGAGTTGATGTTGAACTTACCGTCTGCTGTGCGAATTGCTTTACCACTAAGGAAAGAGGTTCCAGTTTCTGTCCGGCTGTATTCGTTTAGGAACATAGGTGTTAGTTTGCGCGGATCAAGTCGGACGCGGATTAGATACGAGGCATAATAACATTCGTCAATCTCGCTTTCAAAAAGTGAACAACGCCCTGCGTTCCCTTTAACTCCGTTCGTTCTCACGAAGAGCAAATCTCCAGATTGAAGTTTGAGTTTACCTATCTCGTTTGGCTTTGGTTTGCCATATTTGAGATCGCTAATATCGACAGATCCCCCAACTACATTTGGAATTCTCAAGACCACTTTTCCCTGAATCTCGTAACCACACTTTACTGATGTCCCGTATTGGAAGGATTCGGCAATCTGTTCTAACGCAACCACTTCCCAACTTTCGGGGATAGATCCGATTTCTGTTTGTTTTTGGGGTTCGTTGCGGAGGCCTTCTGTGAAGAGTTTGTGCATGAGGGTCTTTTTCAGCTCGGTGGTGGTCTGAATGATCTTTTCCTGCGCTTCAATTGCCCGCTGCACCGTCGAGAGAATGTGCGCAATCTTCTTCTGCTCGGGGAGTGGGATTTTGGGGAACCGAGCCCGCTCTTTGTAGGCTGCGAAATCGAGGTTCCTTATCCCTGTTGTCCGTCGTTGAATGTCTTCCGTCTGCCCACTTTGATAGAGTTCCATCAATCCGTAGAAAATAAAGTGCGGATCAAACGTTCTCTTGTCTTTTACTCGGACAACGGAAGTGAAGTTTGAAAAACTGAAATCGCCGTCCTCGCGGTCGAAGTAGACGACTCGCCCGACAGGCTGCTTCGGACCACCTCCAGAACGCTCAAGGATAATATCACCCTGCTCCAGACGACGCTTTGAAAGCTGTTTTGCCTCCACCCCAAGGTAAACGACGTTTGAATAGTCGATGACCCCTGACGGTGTGAAATTTGTATTCCGAATAACGCCTGCCTCAACGAAAGGTTCTTTCTTCCCCTTCCACAGCCCATTCAGAGTCTCAAAGTGTTTTGGGTCCGCAACGGGAATTTCTGTTTCATCCCAGTTCATATCACATTCATACCCAGATCTTCTCCAAAATAACCCGTAAGGTATTGTTCGTCTCTTAGGCCGGAGGGTGGGACTTTCAACCCACCACACCCCAGCCGGGAAAGTCCGTTCTCCTTTGTTTCGCTCCCTTTCACAAGGCGACATCCTCATGGGCATAGGTTCCTCCGTAGCAGCCGGCCTTGGAAATCACCCCGTTGTCACCCGTATTCTCAATCCATTGCCTCGGGGTGAGAGTGAAACTGTTCAGGCCGGCCTGCATTTTAATTCCGTCGAATTCGACGGAATTAAAACCTGGGTTGTGGAGTTCCTCCCAAATATCCAGAAACTCCAGGGTGTTCCGCTTACGTAACCAATTGTGGTCCAAATTGTCCGAGCGATCCGGATTCTTGTAGCGGGCAATGTCAGTGAGTGAGCTTAAGTCTTCGTTATTGCGGTAGATATTGGTGATCGCAGCGCCTTGCACCTCGATCTTCGCTTCAGCGCGTTTCTTTTTCATGCTCCCACCCCCAATTTCTCCAGAATCCCCCGCAAGGCCTTGTCCGCCTCTCTAGCCTCTGCCTCAACCGCATCCAGTTCCTTCACAATCTCCGCCAATGGCCGGTAGGTCTCCTCGTCGGCAGTTTGGATGTAGCGGCTGGGGGAGATGTTGTAGTCGTTCTTCTTCAATTCGGCATGTTCGACAATCCGGCTGAGCTTTTCTTCTTCCTTCCACTCGATCAGAATCTCAACGATGTGGTCGATACCCTCGGGAGGAATAAAGTTCTTGGGGTCGCCCTTTTCGAAAATCTGGCTGGCGTTGACCAGCAGTATCTTGTCTCTGCGAGACTCAGGCTTGCCCTTATTGAGAAATAGCACGATGCCCGGTGCGGTGGTATTGTAGAACAGGTTTTCGGGCAGGTAGAGGACACTCTCAATGAGGTCGTGATCGACGAACCACTGGCGGACGGTTTTCTCCTTGTTGGTCCCTGCATTGCCTGAACCGCGGGAGGCGGCGCCGGTGTCGAGGACGACCGCGGCACGACCAGCTTGTTGGTTACTTGACCTGGACTTGAGGCTTGCATGCATGTGTTGGACCCAGCCCCAGTCGGCGGAGGATTTACCGGGGAAGCCAGGAAGAAAACGCACGAGTTCGTCGTTTTCGTAGTCTGTCTCGCCGTATTCCCCCTGATTCCACATGGGATTGGCAACGACTCGATCGAAGGTGCGGAGCTTGCCGCTTTTTTTAGCGCGGAACCGGGGATTCCTGAAGGTGTCGCCGATCTCAATCTGTCCCTCCATATCGTGGATGATCATATTCATGTTGGCCATTGCCCAGGTCTCGGGGACATATTCCTGACCGAACAGTTTGAGGGGCACCACTTGGGCTCGTTCAGCTGTCTGCATTTTCAGTTTCATGGCGAGTTCGCACTTGATAAGGAGACCACCGGAACCGCAAGTGGGATCATAGATTTCCATTCCTGGATCAGGGGTGAGGACGCGAGCCATGATCTCCCCTACTTCACCTGGGGTATAGAATTCGCCGGCACTCTGGCCGCCACCTTCGGCAAATTTGCGGATGAGATACTCGTAACTCTTGCCAATGATGTCTGCTTCTACATCCTTAAGCCCAAGTTGCTTGGTGCTGATGGCTTCAATGAGGTTGGAAAGGCGGTCGTCGTCAAGGTCGCGCTGGCCATGGGTGGTGGCGTTGAAGTCGACGCGATCAATAATACCTTGCAGTAGCGGGTTTTCACGGGCAATGGCCCGCATGTGGGTGGTGACACTTTCACCGATTCTATCGGAGAGCTTTCGGATGACAGACCATACGGGTTGCTTAGGGTCCTCCGGTACAAGGGGGAGGTAGAAACGGACAAGCTTGTGGTCAACCCTGGTGAGATGGAAGGCTTTTTTTCGTGAACCGACTTCTGCGGCGATGCGGTTCACCTCGTCATCAAAGACATCGCAAAGGCGCTTGGTGAAGATGAGCGGGAGGATGTAGTCCTTGAATTTCGGTGCATCCCTGGCGCCGCGGATGGAACAGGCGGCGTCCCATATCCAGGATTCAAGGGATTTGTCCTTGGTATCAGATTCAATCATTCAGGTATTCTTTGAGCACACAGGATGATTGTGTGGGTTGATCGGTTCAAAATCAAACAATTGAGTGGTTAGCTCTGCAATTCTTCTTGACCCTCTACCATCAAATCAGTACGGTGCAACCCAAAAGTTTGCTGACACTCATGACCTCAAGAACCCCACTGTCCCGCGGCATCGGATTCTTACTCACCATTATTCTGGTAATGGTCTCCTGTTCTGTATTCCCGGATGACCGTATCAAGGGGCTGGATTTTAAACACGGCATTTCGTTCTTTCACGATCTCAAATACCCATCAAACTTTACTCATCTTGATTATCTGAATCCGGACGCCCCCAAGGGAGGTACTATTGTTGAAGCTACCGCACTTGATTTTAATACACTGTCTCCGGCATCAACTGGAGCAGTCGGTGCACCGGGTTTCTTCGGGTTGATTAATGATACCCTGATAATTCGTGCCGGTGATGAAGTTTCCGGTTTCTACGGTAGGCTTGCGGATGGCATTGCAGTCTCGGAGGATCAGCGGGTTCTGGTGTTTCGCATCCATCCCCGTGCATATTGGCACGATGGGACGCCCATCACCACTGAAGATGTACGCTTTACACTCGAACTGCGATTGTCTCAAATAGATGGGGAACAATGGTATGGATTTATCGATTCCATTGAGATCATTGATGACCGTCACATCGCTCTTCATCTGGAAAACACCCTCACACTCAATAACATCATCATAATTCAGTTCACTCCGATCATATCTTCAAGATACTGGACTGAGCATGACCCCACCAAAACAACCCTGGTCCCTCCTCAGGGAGGCGGACCCTACCGCGTCACATCTGTCAAACAGGGCAAGTATATCGAATACAGTCGCGTAGCTGATTACTGGGGGCGGGATATTCCAGTCAACAGAGGACGATACAACTTCGATACACACCGTTACGAAGTTTATCGTGATGCCACCATAACACGGGAAGCACTTCGCAAAGGATTGATTGATTACTGGACCGAGCAGGATGTCCGTTACTGGCATTCCGCATTCGATACACCTGCGCTGGAGAAGGGCTGGTTGAAGAAGATACGGCGTAATTTTGGCATTGAGATTGGTGTCAGGCGCGGCATTTCCTTCAATAATCGATTACCTAAATTCAAGGATCGGCGGGTTCGTCAGGCACTTTCTCTTGCGATGGATTTTGAGTGGCAGAACCGGACACTGCATTATGGTTATCGGCAGCGTGCACACAGCCACTGGCCTGATTCGGGACTTGCCGCGAACGGTTTGCCAAGCGAAGGCGAGCTCAAATTGCTGGCTCCTTTCAAATCAGAGTTGCCATCAGCGTTGTTTGAACAGGAATTCCGATTTCCGGTAAATACCTCATCCAACAGGCATAGGGCTCAGATGCTCAAGGCTCGGGAACTGATGCGGGAGGCTGGTTGGTTCATAGATTCTGATGGAATTCTCAGGAACGCTTCCGGGGAGGAATACGAATTAAATTTCTTATCACAAAGTCCGGAAGATTACCGTATATTGCTTCCCTATATTGTGCAGTTGAAGCTCCTGGGGATCAAAGGCAACTTACAGCTTGTAGAAAGCAGCCAATACAGTTACCGGTTGCGTAATTTTGATTTTGATGCGTTACTGCGCAACCTCGATATCCTGCAGCCGCCAGTCATTGAATTCAGCTCAACCTATCATTCCGAATCCGCAATGCAACCGTTGAGTCGTAATGTGTCCGGTATAGCTGACCCGATTGTGGACCATCTGGTTGAAGCTGCCAATCTGGCAACTACTATGGAAGATATGATCTCTGCCTGCCGCGCCCTGGACAGGGTGCTGTTGTGGCAGTTCTATCAAATTCCGTTATATACGGTAGAACGTCCACGAACCGTTCACTGGGACAAATTTGGCAAGCCGGACTTTGAACCGGAATACTGGCCCGCCTTCCCCGATGGCTGGTGGTTTGACGAGGCACTGGCAGCGCGCATTAAAGTCAACAAATAAGTGCAGTCTGGGAGGCAAGGTCCCAATCCGGCAGTTTGCAATCGGCTTACGCTTGTTTCATGATGAATGCAGGCTGATGAAGACCCTCACTTTAACCTGTAGATCGTCCCGCGATACTGGACAGGTGATTAATTTCTCCAAGCAGCTTATTCGGGCAACCATCCGTTGCCTTGTCAGGATGATATGAAACCATCTCATTATTATTTTCTGGGCACCGGGTCCTGGTTTTTTTCGCACGGCATTCAGTCGGTTACCTTTGCCTGGCTGGTGACCATTGTGCTGCACGAATCACCGGAAAAGGTGGGTATTGCGCAATCGGCGTTTCTTCTGCCGGCATTGATATTAATGCTCTTTGGCGGAAGCCTGGCAGACCAGTATGGTGGCAGAATCGTTGCCCTGTACGGAAAACTGCTGGCCGTACTGAGTGTACTGGCCCTGATAGTCAGCTTCGTGATGGACAACTTCAGCTACACAATACTGTTGGTCTTTGCTGTTGGAATGGGAATTGCCCAGTCTCTGGTAACTCCTGCCAGAGATGGCCTGCTCGCTCTGATTGCCGATGGCAAAATCCAGCGCCGGGTGGTCCAGGTGAGCATGATGCAATTCGGCGTTCAGATGTTGGGGTTCGTCACTGCATCGTTCGCTGACCAGGCTGGTGCAATCATTATCCTGCTCATTCAGTTCACGGTGCTGTTCCTGGGCATGGCTGCTTTTAAACAATTGCAGATACCTGAAACAATACCGTCAAAGCGTGACAGTTCACTGTTCCTGCATCTCTTTCAATCCATCAATACCGGGTTTCAAACGGTACGTCGATCATCGTCAATGCTGATGGTGGTAACAATGAACTGTGCCACAGGTATGTTTTTCATGGGATCATACATAGTCACCATACCGCTCCTTTTGAGGGAATTTTACGGAGGCACCTCGACACAACTAGCGTCGTTGAATGTTGCAAATGCCCTGGGACTGGTGCTGACGATATTCTGCATGCTGAGGTTAGGTGATATACATCGCCAGGGACGAGCTCTGATTTTATCATCAGCTTTCGGGGCCATCGTACTGGCAACAGCGGGATTGAATTTAGGCTTTCCCGCTCTGGTCGTCAGCGTATTCTTATGGGGAATGTGCGGCGGCATGAGCATGACCATGGCCCGAACCGTCATGCAGGAACAGGCGCCACCCGGTCAACGTGCCCGGATCATGTCGTTTTTTTCATTTTCATTTATGGGGGCAGGTCCCATCGGTGCTCTATTCAACGGTTACATGGTCCAGTGGTTTGGAGCCGCCACCGCCATTACCTCCAGTTGCTGTGCCATGTTAATCATGGTGACGATTATTGTCCTGAAATCTGATCTGTGGCGGCTCGACTCGAGGCATCGGGAACCGGAAAGTCATGCTGCCTGAAGCACTGGCAGAGTTCTTCAACAGACATTCCAGGCTGCTGGTCATCACCGGCGCCGGGAGTGAACTTAACGAGGATTCATGGCGTGTTCTCTTGATGCGGCTGTCTGCCAAACAGCAAAATCCACAAAAAGTCTGCTATCACTTTCGTGGTATGACCACAGTGTAAATGTTACTCTGACCCCAATTGTTTTAGGAAATAAAAAATGAAAGA
Source organism: Gammaproteobacteria bacterium (assembly GCA_965205275.1). Taxonomy (GTDB): domain Bacteria; phylum Pseudomonadota; class Gammaproteobacteria; order UBA4575; family UBA4575; genus WTFY01. The sequence continues at coordinate 77,258 of CBDBGX010000001.1, read as the reverse complement.
AGTCTTAACGGCAGTATTTGAAAAATCACCACAAGGATACATTGGGTACATTGAAGAATTGCCAGGCGCCAACACGCAAGGCAAAACATTGGAAGAGACTAAAGAAAATGTGGTTGAGGCCATCCGACTCGTGTTGCAGGCAAATCGACAATTGGCGGAAGAAGATATAGCCTCTGCTAACGTTGATGTTGTGAAAGAGGCTTTAGGCAATATTTCTATATGAAGATGACTGCTTTCAACATGTCATCCAGTGAAGTCAACGTTATACCCAGACGCCCGGCGGCAGACAAGGCATCGATATCATCATCATGGTCCAGCACATTCAGCATGTCCCGGGTCACAGGTGGATTCTTTGATACAGCCTCCAGAATACCAGCCAGCAACAGACCACAGCCGAGAGGCAGATTAATGACAACGGGATGATGATCCAACAGTTCAGCCGCCCGCAGGATCAGGGACTTTCGACTCAGTGATTCCGGACCTGCAAGTTCTATGGTTTCCGTTCTGTCAATGTCCAGAGATTGCACAATGGCCTCGATGACGTCACCGGCGTACATTGGCTGTTCTGCACAGTCTGCCCGGAAGACAGGGACATACCGGGCATTTGCTTTTTTAGCCAGGGATTGGGAAGCATAGTCATCCTCACCCAGCACCATCGGGACTCGAATAATGACAACGGGAATGCTTGCTGACCGGAGAATCTCTTCGGCATTACCTCTGGATCTGAAGCAGGGATTACCCGAGTCCGAATTACTGCCGATAAGGCTTAAATACACGATGCTCTTTAAACCGGTTTTTTCTATTGCTGAGACGAGGGTACTGCAGGAATCTTCATGGGCACTCTGATAACGACTGTCGGCGGTTTGCCTGATAATGCCTACAAGATGTACTGCATGGTCGCAATCTGCGGCAGCCATCGCCAGTGCTGATTCATCATTGTAATCAACGATGCGAATATCCACGGAATCTACTGACCGCTGCAGACTTTCCTTTGCCCGTTCCGATCTTACTATTGCCCGGATGTCGTACTGATTCGCCAGATGAAGTACCAGACGAGTTCCCAGTTTTCCATTGGCCCCGGTTATGAGTATTTTTTTCAAGTCCTTCTCTCTGAGTCTATTCCTGTATCTATTTTTGACCCGTCTGGATGCCCCCTAACTTGGGTCATACTGGTGTATGCCACCTACGGGTGTGTCTCCCTGTATTGCCATGTCCCTGTAATAACCTGCAATACTTCCTGGATTATCACTCCTCACTGCATAGTCTGATGGCTTGCACTTGCCAATTATGCGATATTCCTTGAATGAATTTACCCGACAAGTATCTGCATGGAATACCCAACCTGTTGAGTGCCATCCGCTTCGTACTGGCAATTCCAATGGGGTTTCTGGTCTGGCAGGGAGAATGGGTCCTTGCCGCGGTTGTCCTGTGGATTGCTATCGGTACAGATATCGCTGACGGCCGACTGGCCAGGCACCTCGGACAAGAGAGCAATCTGGGCGGTCTGCTGGATCACAGTAGTGATGCTGTTTTTGTATCTGTCACCCTTGCGGCGCTTGTACATCATGCTCTGGTACCGGTTGTTTTGCCCTGCCTCGTCATACTCGCGTTTCTTCAATACATGCTGGATTCAAAATCCCTGGCAGGTAAACCTCTTAAGACAAGTCTACTTGGCCGTTACAACGGCATATGCTACTTCATACTGGCTGGCTTTCCCGTCATGCAACATGCCCTGCAGATTACACTGATCAGTAACGACTACTTCCCCTGGCTGGGCTGGGGGCTGGTGCTGTCCACAGCGATTTCGATGATTGATCGCCTGGCGACTTTAATCAGGGGGGTCGATGAATAACTCCTTGTTTGCTTTCGGCAGAAAGAGCACACCGATGACTGCGTTGAACAGCACAAAGAAGGTATGCATGACCAGTGAGAACACACCCACCTCAGGGAACTCTGGAAACAGTACGGTCCATAGCAGTAGCGCCCCGGCATGAAACGGTAGCGGCAGGGCTGCGGCAAGGAAGATCACCGGCAGAAATGCCAGCATCTGTCCAAAAACCACTTCCACACCGAATAGATCAAGAGCCAGTGTGTACACAATTACCGCACCGATCATATTAGGTGCCTTGAACAACACGATCAGCACATAATCCAGCAGTTTTGCCTGGCGGAGGGCATGTAGCAAAGGTTTTTCCCTGAGTGTAGATCCGGGGAAAATCCTACCTCTGAAGTAAAGCAGATGAAGCGGAAAATAAAGAAAGGCGAAAGTATAAACAGACAGAAGAATCTGTGGCAAAGGTATCGATGTGGATGCCTGAACCACGAGATCATAGTAGATCATTACACCGATAAACGAGAACAGCAGCAGTTGATAAATCTCGACCATGCCAATCAGAATCATGCTGGACAACGCCTGCCATCCGGGAACTTTGTGTCGTTTCAGCAGATAAAGCGACATCGCTCCCTTTCCTACCTGTTCATTCACCAGTGACAGAATATAGGCACTTGCCCGGATCGGCAGTATATTGAACAGTCTGATTTTCGGAGCATTAAACCACTTGATAACGCGCCAGGTGGCATGGCTGTCAACCAGAAAGAAAAATACAGAGTAGGGAATCATCACCAACAGCCACAGCGTCCAGTCCGCATCTTTGAAGAATTCAACCAGATACTCAATAACCGTCTGCCCTTCCCGATGAGCCGCCGCTTCAGTGCGATTGAAAACCAGGTAAAAACAACCGGCAGCCAGCAACCAGGTCAATATCCGGAACATCATGGAACCGGGTTGACGCTGCTGACTGGAGGGTTGCGTTGTGCTTTCTTCCGGTTGCGTTGTGCTCTCTTTGGAGGTTAGCCCCGTTCCGGTTCCTTCAGATTCTGTCATAGTTCTTATACCGGAGATTTTTATTTCCCGAATCGCCGTTCACGCTGCTGATACACCCGTATGGCTCGCCAGAAATCAATCTTGCGAAAAGCCGGCCAGTAAACCTCGGTAAAATACAGTTCCGAATAGGCACTCTGCCAGATTAAAAATCCGGATAATCGCTCCTCACCCGATGTCCTGATGATCAGGTCCGGGTCCGGTATTCCCTCGGTATAGAGATACCGGCCAAAGACATGTTCATCAATTTCATCAACCTTCAGCTTACCCTCAACAACCCTGGAAGCCAGCTTCCTGACGGCATCAATTATTTCCGCACGGCCGCCGTAACTGATCGCAATGTTCAACAGGAATCGATCGTGAGTGCTGGTCATTTCCTCGATATTTTCGATCTCCTCGTTCATTTCTTTGGAGAGATCCCCTCGTCGTCCGATCACACGGATACGAACTTTTTCCTCCTTGATGACAGGGTCACGCTGGAATTCCCGTAACTTGCTGAGGATCAGATTCATTAAATAATCAACTTCTTCATCTGACCGGTTATGATTTTCAATGGAAAAAGCGTACAGCGTGATGATTTTGATTTCCAAACGCCAGCACCAGCGCAGGAAATCTTCCAGTTTTTCGGACCCGGCATTGTGTCCTTCATTGGATGCCATCCCCTGTACCTGTGCAAATCTTCGATTACCGTCAACGATCAAACCGATATGGTGCGGCTTTGCACCGGATTTAATTTGCGACCACAGATAAGGCTCGTAGAGACGGTACAGGAGAGAGGGAACTTTGAGTGTTGGCATTACGACTCTGCAGACACAAAAGACGCAAGCATAGCATTGCCAGTCCGACCTGTTCCAGAACTCCCGATCAGGCCTCTCTCTTTGCAGGGCCGAACTGTGAAAATCGAGTCAAAGACTGTTGCCGACTGTATATTTATAGACTAAACTAAGGAACTTAGTCATTTAGGATCAAGCATGAATATAGTCAATGTACACGAGGCCAAGACCCACCTCTCCCGATTGCTGGAACAGGTGCATGCCGGCCAGGAAATCGTTATTGCCAAAGCAGGAAAACCCTATGCCAGACTGGTTCCACTTGAGGTACAACCCCCGGTAAGACAGCCTGGAAGGCTTCGAGGCAGATTGACCGATGCCTTCTTTAAACCCCTGCCAGATGCAGAACTGGACGCCTGGGAGAACCCTTGAGGCTTTTGCTGGATACCCACGCGCTGTTATGGTGGTTTACAGATGATCCACAGCTTTCATCACGGGTGAGGGATGCTATTCTTGATGAGGCCAATGATATATTTGTCAGTGCAGCAAGTGCCTGGGAAATCTCAACCAAGGCGCGCCTCGGTCGACTCAATTCAATGTCAGGCATATCTGACCGTTTCAGTGAACTGGTCGCGGCGGATGGTTTTGGTCACCTGGCGATATCATATTTACACTGTCTTAGGGCGGGAGCTTACAGGGCTCCACACCGTGACCCATTTGACCGGGTGTTGGCCGCCCAGACTGAAATTGAGTCCCTTACACTGATAACAAGGGACCCGGCATTCAGTCTTTTTGAAAGTCGAACACTATGGTAGCGCGCTATAAAGCGTCTATCCGTTGCTGCTGCCCTCACGAAGCAGGTAAACCCCCATCGCGCCACAAAGCAGTGGTAAAGCAGCATCTATTATCACCCAGACCAGTGAGACTGTCTCATTCCCAACGGCTGTAAATCCAGGACTCATCAAATTGAACCAGCTCCAGAAAAACAGAATTCCCACAAACAGATAGCCGTAGAACAGTATATTGGCTTCAAGGTACGGACGCGTAATCGTGTCCTCCAGTTCTATTTCGCGTTTGCGATTGTAACTTGATATCAGCCCCAGCAAGATCGCCAGAGCCATGGGCGGATTGATGTACTGCCAGTTTGGACTATAGTGAGAAGTCTCAGTCGAAATGTAATAAAGCGGCTCAATCACTGTGTGGATTGCGACTACAACCGCTACAAGGACGAGAAAGTAACCCAATATTCTGTTTAGCATTTCCATGGTTTTCTCCTTTTCATGGGCACATCAAATGAATTGATTAAGACGGGATTTACAAATCCAGGATTCAAGTTCAGCCAGCAGAAACCTCATTGAGACTTCCAGTGGCACAATCATAGATAAAGCCCTTGACCTGATCCTGGTGAGGGATAAAAGGACTGGCGTGAATGCGGGCCATGGACTGGCGTACATCCTGCTCCAGAGACCCAAAAGCTTCCAGTGCAAATTGCGGTCGCAGACCGGTATCGGCTTCGATCATATCCTTGACATCATCGTCCCGGAAGGTCAGCATCCCGCAGTCCGTATGGTGGATCATGATGATCTCCCGGGTATTCAGAAGACGTTGCGAAATGACCAGGGAACGAATCACATCTTCACTGACCACACCTCCCGCGTTACGAATCACATGGGCATCCCCTTCCTCAAGCCCCAGAATTTTGTAAACATCGATACGTGCATCCATACAAGCCACTACAGCCAGCCCACGTGCCGGTGGCATGGGCAGGTCACCCTTGTCGAAATCCCCGGCATAACGGGAATTGTTGGCTAATAGTTCGTCAATCTGGGCCATTTATTTCTCCTTGATGTATTGGGATTTGATACAAGCTGATATCTAAAAGCTTGAAGTCATTGTATCGCTGAACCATACTCCAGGCCAATATGTCAGGCAACATCAGGCCTGGTCCAAATCAAGTACCTGTCAAGATGTTGCCGACACTTTAAATTGACAAGAATTCACTGTTGAACCGGAAGTCACTCTTTTCCCAAAAGTAATTATGCCAAACGCGCCATTTGACGGACTTAGAATTCTGGATCTGACATCAGGGCCGGCGGGTGGGCTCGCCACCATGATTCTGGCTGACTTTGGCGCCAGTGTAAGCCGGGTTATCGACCCTGAATACAACTGCCTGAACGAAGTACCCTCCGCAAAAATGTGGTTGCGCGGTAAATCTGTTACAGACTGGTCTTTCAATCTTGTCAGGGATGCAGATGTAGTGGTAATCAGTCATCCCAATTCACATCAATGTTGCGATTACGAAGCCTGTGCTGCTGTGAATCCTACACTGGTGTATTGTGAGATCACTGCCATGGGGCCTGACATACCCATGCCGCTTTATGAGGGATTGGTTGCGGCTAAAGCAGGCCGTATGAAACAGCTGTCAGTGATCCTGCCGGAAACAGGACCCTGTTTCTCCGCAGTTCAGGTCGCCACGCATTGCACCGCGATGAATATCGTTTCCGGCATCCTTGCAGCACTGCATAAACGGCGACATATGGGTGTTGGGGAAAAGATTTCAACCAGTCTGCTGCAGGGTTTGATGCCATTCGATGTGGGATTTTCCATCGCATTGCAATTATATGCCCAATTTCCACGTAAGCCAGGCTCCGGTAACAGGAGTAGCCGCCGTCCAATTATGCCTACGCTCAACTATCAACCAGTACAGTGCGCCGATGGCAAATGGCTGCAACTGGGAAATTTGCTGCCCCATCTGTTTGAGAACTTCATGAAAGCAATCGGTCTGGCGGATTCACTGGCAGAATCTCACGATAACCCGGAAACAGTACGGGACAGAATCCTGACCACCATGCAGAGTAAAACATGCGCTGAGTGGATGGAGATTTTTATTGCAGACGGCGGTATTGCTGCTCATCCTTACCTGCTACCGGAAGAAACACTTTACGATCCGGACATGACAACCAATGGTCATATAATTGAGTTGAGTGGTATCAGGCAATTGGGACCACTGGCAAACCTTACGGTAACCCCTGCCGTAATTTCCGAGGCCGGGAAAACCGGCGCCGGATGGAAGGTCAGTGCGCAACCACCAAACCAAAAAGCGCCTCTTGCGGACATCACCGTGATTGAACTTGCTACCGTTATTGCCTCGCCGATGGCCGCTTCTTTTCTGGCAGATATGGGGGCCCGGGTTATCAAGGTGGAAGCCATAGGCGGTGACCCATTTCGAGGGATGTATGGTTACGGAGCTGATCGCTGTAATCTGGGAAAGGAGAGCATCAGTATCGATCTCAAGACAGCACAGGGTCAGGCGGTGGTGCGAAAACTCATCGCCAGGTCGGATATCCTGATTCATAACTTCAGACCCGGTGTGCCGGAACGACTGGGAATAAATTATGCTCAACTAAGGGACGATCATCCGGGGCTGATATACGTTTCAGCCAATGGTTACGGTCCTGCAGGCCCCGGGGCAAAGCGTCCTTCGACACATCCGATTCCCGGCGCCGCCATGGGTGGCGCAGGATATCAGGCCGGAGGAGCACCAGAGGAACTAATGGAAATTCCTGCACTCAGGGAAACATCCAGAAGGTTGTTGGCCGCCAACGAGGTCAATCCCGACCCCAATACAGCGGTTGTGGTCTGTGCGAGTGCACTGTTGGGATTAACAGCACGTGAGCAAACCGGAAAAGGCCAGAAGATATTCGTCGACATGTTTGGAGCCAACGGTTACGCCAACTTTGATGCCATGGTGGGCTACAAGGGTAAACCGGAACGTCCAGGTCTTGGCCCGGCACTCAAAGGACCGGACCCGCTGTATCGACTATATGAGGCGAGCGACGGCTGGATTTTCCTGGGTATTCAACGCCCCCGGGAGTGGGACGAATTCTGTACCATCACCGGTAACCATGCACTGGACCGTGGAGATTCCGCGAGTCTGATCGACGCACTGTCAAATTTCTTTGCCGGCAGGACAGCAGCAGAATGGGAAGATACTTTCCGAGGTACTGCCATTGGCTGTGTCGTTGCAGACGAATACACGACTGCGCAGTTTTTCTTTCAACAGTGCAATGATTCATCACCCTGGATGATGTCAGTACCACACCCGAAAATGGATCCCTTTTATCGACACCGTCCATTGGTCAACTTCGCCGGGTCCAACCTGCCTGGAGGGGCGCCTGAGAGCGCCGGTGGACATGCAAGGGAACTCATGCGGGAACTTGGATATCCGGATGAAGAGGTCAACAGCTATTTTGCAGATGGAATTCTGTGGCAGGAAAGCTGAGTGTTCTATCGCTCAGTGCCTCTGTAAGTAGAGAGGATTTACTGATCAACCAGACACCTGATCATTCCTTATATAATGGCATACCAAAAGTCAGCCTGTGACCCATAGGAGTCAACACCGTGAAGTCGCGAAAACCGTATTCCTCATTCAACAGTCCCCGGTGAATAACAGCACCACGGTCCGCCAGTTCCTGATGCAAAGCATCCACGCGCTCGACGTCGTTGGGTATATAGTCAAACTTCAGGTAAGTATCACCTTCAAAGGATTCCCTGGCGTTGTCGAATATTGTCCGGCGGCGAATCTGCAGGTGAATGCTGATCTGGTCACGAAAGAGAATGGCATAAACAGGTGCTTCGCCTTCCCCAACTCTGTAGAGACCGTAAGGGCAGTCGAATCCGAGTACGTTACAGAACCAGTCAGCCCCCTCAGACACATCGCTTACCCCTAGAACAGGTGTAACCTGCCAATTTTCACCTTGGTAATCCGGGTCCTGACCAAAAGAAATGCGATGTCCATCCTTGTCCTCCACCACCATTTCCCTCAGACCGTATGGCATCCCGGTAGCCTGCTGAATGATGTTGGCGCCACTGGTGACAAACTCATCCTGCAACCTCTCCACATCGTTAACAACGAAATATGCACTGCGTTCAACAACATCACGCCCGTCAGGAGGCCATATCTCACGACGACGGATTTGCAGGTGCAGTTCCGTACCAGCGCGGCCAAGAATAGCGTATACCGGCTGTTCTTCACCTGCCGACCCTATAGAACCGTACGGGCAATCAAAACCGAGAGTACCGCAGTAATATTCCACTGCCGCATCCACATCGTCCACGCCCAGCACCGGCGCTATGCGGGTCAACATTTTGCCGCCGACAGCCGGTCTACGAACAGATACTGACCAACCTGGGATTCAGTGTGTTCAACTGCCAAAAAACTTTCCATCAATCAGTCCTGACCTGAGACTAACAAACGATCATGCAAATTATCAGATTTACAACATTGCAACAAGCAGGCAAACACACACAAAGTCCGACCCACAGCAGATGGCTTTGACTCACGATGTCCGACCCACAGCAGATGGCTTTGGGGTGTTCATTTGCGTAAGCATAATGTCGCAGCGCCGAGCTGCAAAAGACAAGATACAAGACTACAGGCTCGCGGGGGAAGTGTGAGGGAATCCCGGAGGGACGCGCTGAAGCTTACGCAAATGAATGCCCCAAAACCATCTGCGAACAGCCTCATTAATGAAGCGAGCTAACCAATTCGTAGTGGCCGAAAGAGAATCAGGGATATATGATCGATCTTATTTTCAGATAATCAGGTGACCACAATGCTCAATCTGTCCATTCCGGAACATGTTCTGCCGTTGCGCAATCAGGTGCTCGAATTCATTGAGCAACGAATCTACCCTCAGGAAACGAATCTTCTTACCGCGGACCCGGTTGAGCGGCGCACTCGAATGCGCGCCCTGATGGATGAAACCAAGGCCCTGGGGCTCTGGGCACTAGGTCACCCGGAGGAACTGGGCGGCGGTGGTTTACCGTTTATGGACTATGTTTTCGTCAACGAAGTAATCGGGCGTTCTCCGGTTGCAACCGTTGCCTTCGGAACGCACTCGCTGCAGGACTCCATCATGCTGCATCGATATGCCTCGGACGAGTGGCGAAATAAATACCTTGAACCATTGATCGCGGGTGAGGTTTTTCCAAGTTTCGGCATGACAGAACCCGATGTTGCCAGCTCAGACCCCACGCAGCTACAGACGCGAGGTGAACTGGATGGTGACGAGTGGGTAATTAATGGGCGCAAGTGGTTTACCAGTGGCGCCGCTTCCGCAGCGTATACGACCTGCATGTGTCGTACGGAACCCGAGGGGACACCGGACCATTCGGCTTTCAGCCAGATCGTGGTGCCTACAGAAACACCAGGGTACAACATTATTCGCGACGTCAAGGTGATGGGTGAATACGACGGCCACTACGAAGTCGTATACGACAACGTCAGGGTACCCAAGGAGAATCTCCTGGGTCCACGTGGTCAGGGATTCAAGATTGCCCAGGACAGACTCGGACCTGGCCGCATTTTTCACTGTATGCGCTGGCTCGGTCAGGCGCAACGCGCTTTCGATCTCATGTGCGAGCGGGCAAATAACCGCGTCGCCTTCGGTAAAACGTTAGGCGAACACCAGCAGATTCAGAAGTTCATTTTCGATTCTGCCTGCGAAATCCAGGCAAGCCGGTTGCTGACATTGCATGCAGCCCAGAAGATAGACCAGGGTGATGAGGCGAGGATCGAAATTGGTCTGATCAAGGTCTACGGCGCCAGCATGGTTCACAACGTTATCGACCGCGCCATTCAGGTGTATGGCGCCAAGGGCGTCACTGAAGATACGCCACTGGAGCGTATGTATCGCCATGCCCGCTTCGCCCGGATTTACGATGGGGCCGACGAGGTTCACGTGCAGACCACAGCACGCCGTATTCTGCAGTCATTCGCTCGAGACGAAGGATTCGATTTCGGGACCCGTTGAAAGTCTACCAGTCGTTGCGAAGTTCGCGCAGTTTCAGGAACACCGAGCGCGGGTCCGCATTCTGCGGCAAGTCGGGAAATACTTCGCGCAGCCTTGAGATCACCGTCGGACTTCGCAGCCTCAGAAAGGTGTTGATTTCACGCTCGAGCGCCAGCGTCGACACCAGTGGAGCATTGGGGTCCTGATCACTGATTTCATTCAGCAGTTCACCGGCGCGCTGGTTATCCGGTTCACGGTCAAGGGTAAAAGCCAGGTTGTTGATCATGTAATCGTGTCCCGGATAGATCAGCGTGTCTTCCGGTAGCGCATCGAGTTGATTGGCGAAAGTCTGGTACAACTCATCGGGATGCCCGCCGCCGTGGCAATTGCCAGCGCCGGCATTGAACAAAGTGTCGCCGCAGAATAGCGCCGGCTGGTCGGTTTTGGACAAAAGGCACACATGGCTCATCGTGTGTCCAGGCGTATCCATCACCAGCATTTCCACCGTACGCCCTATGCTGACAACATCACCGGCATCAAGACCGACATCCATGCCGGCGATGGCATCTTTCGCGTTGTGATGGGCGAGCAGTCTGGCGCCGGTTGCCTCGATCATCCTGGTGTTGCCGCCGGTATGATCACCGTGCTCATGGGTATTAAGGACCTGGGTGATGTCCCAGCCCTTTTCTTCTGCCCGCTTCAGGCACTTCCTGTGATCCAGCGGGTCGATAGCCATTGCCTCACCCGTCTCTGGACAGACAATCAGGTAATTGAAATTTCGGTACGAGTTGCCGGTCCATATTTGCTCAACGATCATAACTGCTCCGGGGCTGAATGGATTATCAGGATTCCACAAAAATTAAGGGCGTACAAGAGGCAAACCGGACAGGTTCCCGGAGATTGCCGGAAATACTGGATAAAAAAGTCACCACAGTGGTTTGCTCATATTCTCGGTAAACGATGAAAACATCATGTTAAAGCTGATACTCACCCTCTCCCCATCGCTATTGTTAGGCGAAACTGAATGCTGAAGATAGGATGGGAACATCAGCAGCGTACCGTTTTTGACCTTTACCACAACCTGATCGGTATTCCCTGCCGTCAACTCAACAACAGGCGGCCTGATGATACCCGTTTGAACCCTGGGATCGTGGAAATTGATGGCGTCAGAGCCCGATTGGGTTTGGAGGTAATAGACACCACTCAGAAAGTTGTTTGGATGATTATGGATGCCGTGTGCGGCGCCTTTTGCCAGGACGTTTGCCCAGCATCCAGTAACCGATAGCACGTTACTGATTCTCAGGAACTTCATTACACCACCAGCAGCACTTTCAATGCACTCCACCAGTTGCCCAAAGCCGGAATGTTCATGAAGCTGCGATGCTGATTGCCACGACTGTCCGGCAGCAAGCGGTGTCAGACCCTGGCGCATCTCCCCGATAACTTCCCCTGCCCTGGTATTGACTGACAAAATCACATCTTGCGCCAATTGCATATTCCAGACATACGTTGGAAACATCGAGACAATGTCTGAGCTTTCAATCCATGATTTGGGACTATCTGCCACTTTGGTCACCTTCACAGGTACAATTTCAATTGCAACATTCATCGCAAGAAACCAGGTAGCCCTGTTTTCCTTTTCGACTAGCCTGGTTCTTGTCCGTCAGCTATGTCTTACGACCGGGTACGAAGAGGAAAGCCTCCTTATTCCTGTTGCCAGATGGCGCCGCCAAATCGCATCCACCACTCCATGTTGTTCGGGACATTACTGTGACATGGCAAATTGCCATATTGAATGTTGGGTATAGTCAGCTGTATTCTGGAAACTGCCGATCAAACGCACCACGCATCGCCGAAATGCGTGTTTCCAGCATCTCTCTCGATTCCTTACCATCACAAAAAATGTACAGTTCATCGTTCTGTATACCGCGAATGACCTGTTCACCCACAGTTTCCGGCTTCACAGCTATGTTAAAGACGGCGGACAATGCTTTTCGTCGCTGTTGTATTCCCTGTACATCATCGTCCTCAAGACCTGCCAGGAAAATTGCCGTATCTACAATATGCGGGCACAGTATCGAAACAGAAACGCTCTCCTTCGCCAGATCGTTGCGGAGAAACTCGGAAAGTCCCACCAGGGCAAATTTGCTGGTGCCATAGGATGACTGGCTGTGGTGACCATGGATTCCTGAAAATGAGGAAGTGTTGACTATGTGGCCGCCCTCTCCATGTTCAAGCATTTTGGGCAGGAAAACTTGAATCCCACGCAGTGGACCCCACAGATTGACATCCAGTACATGAGTCCACGCTTCGTCAGACTTGCGGAGTACTGGTCCACCACCACCAATACCCGCATTATTGCAAAGTACGTGCAGGTTCCCAAAGGCCTCTTCTGTGAATGCTGCCGCCGACTCAATCGACTCTTTACTGGTTGTATCGACTGTCACCGCCCGCACGTGCGGCGATATTTTCTTCAGTGCAGCCTCAGCTTTTTGCAGACGGTCTTCACGGATATCAGCTATGACAATCTTCATGCCGATCCTGGCGAACGCAGTTGCCATACCCAGACCAATCCCGCTGCCACCTCCGGTAATGAAGGCAACCTTGTTTTTCAGATCTTTCACTCTGTTCTCCTGACTCCTCGATCAGCTATTGTCGTCGTTAACCCTCATGGATTTCAAGTGACTCAATTACAAACTCCCCCAAACTGCAAAGGATTGGTACCCGCAATCGCATCGTCTTCTTCCAGGGGAGTCCAGACGTTCACAGTATACGATGTACAGCAAATGAATATCCCAAAGCCATATGCCTGAATTAAGTAATCTGTCTCCCGAATAACCTGTCCCCCGAATAACGAATAACAAATTAGTTCCTGTCCTGAAAGTCGACTTCCGAGAGTTTTAGTTGCGACATTCACATATTGTTGGTTTAAAAATTAACGGATTGACAGGAAGTAATCACCGCGGTGTTGAATTCTCGAACAAGAACAAATTAAGTAAACTGTCCCCCGAATACGAATAGAATTAAGTAAACTGTCCCCCGAATAGCGATATTGATGAAAATACTGATGCATGATAATAACGTCTTCAACAGACTAAGGCAGCTCATATTGTCGGCAATGATGCTCACGGTATCTGTAGCCAATGCAGAGACAGTGGCCATCGAATCCGACAATATGACCGCCAGGGAACTCATTGCCGGCGCAGTTGACCAGACTCGAGGCGTTTCCTCCTATGCCGAATTTACCATGGTCATTCATCGACCTGACTGGCAGCGCACATCCAGCCTCAAAACATGGACACGGGGGCGCAAAGACACACTCATTCGTTTTGTGGCGCCTGCAAAAGACGCGGGCAACGCAACGCTGAAGCTGGACAACAAAATGTGGACCTTTACGCCCAGGCTGAACCGAACAATTCGACTGCCCTACAGCCTCATGTCCCAGAGCTGGGGTGGTTCCGATTTTTCCTATACGGACCTGTCACGTTCAGATTCCTGGCTTGATGACTATGACCTCAGTATCGAATCGATACATGTAGAAGAAGAGCACAAGATCTATACGCTGGTCGCGATACCCCATGATGATGCCCCGGTGGTATGGGGTAAAGAAGAAATGTTGATTCGTGATGACTATGTGCTGCTGCTGCACACCTTTTTTGACCAGAATTTTGAACCCCTCAAGAAAATGGAAACCCTTGAAGTGAGCGAACGTGACGGGCGTATGATGGCTACCCGCATGCGAATGAGTAAACTCGAATCTCCTGACAAGTATACTGAGTTGATCTGGGGCAATGCGGATTTTGATATTGAAGTGGATGATCAGATGTTTACTCTGTTCTATCTCAAAGCTGGTGAATAAGCGCTGATGACTGATATCACCCTCTCCCGGGAAGCTTTAAATCCTGTACCAGGTCCCGTGCCACATCGCGCCACGCCTGACCTGTTGAGCATGGCCTGGCGGAATGTCATGCGTACCCGGCGTCGGACCTGGCTTACCGCCAGCGGCATCGCCTTTGCCATTCTACTGCTTGGTTTAATGAGGTCACTGCAGGTTGGCGCATTTATCGGCGCGGTCGACAACTCGGCGCACATTATGCTCGGTCATATTCAGCTACAACATCCTGCCTATGAAGATGACCCGGCCGTTGAAAACAGTATTCGGGGCGTTGATAACATCATCGCCGACGTTGCATCACAGCCGGAGGTCGAAGTCGTTTCTGCCCGGGCACAATCTTATGCGCTGACATCTTCCGGTGAACGTAGCTTTGGCGCCCAGATTATCGGCGTGCAGTATGAACAGGAAGCAAAGTGGTCAACCCTGATCAATATGCAGGTGCAGGGCAGATACATCCAGAGACCTGGCGAATCATTTATTGGCTCTGCTCTGGCTCGTAACCTGGGCATCTCAATCGGTGACGAACTGGTCATTCTGGGCACAGCTGTCGAAGGCGGTGTGGCGGCACTGGTCACTGAGGTCGTCGGCACCTACACCAGTGGACAGCCTGAACTGGACCGGGCCATTGCGCAGGTGTCACTCGAAGACTTTCGGTATGCATGGAACCTTGGCGCCGACGAAGCCCATGCCATCGTCATCATTGCTGAATCCGTGGAAGCCAGCGAGCAACTCGCCCCGCAACTTGATCGTACCGGTGTTCGCAGCCTGAGTTGGCGTGAATTACAGCCTGAAATGGTACAGATGATAGAGTTGAAGCTGATCGGTACGTACGTCATGTTTATACTGGTGGCCATTATCGTCATCTTCAGCGTCGTCAACTCTTTTATGATGATCATTTTTGAGCGGATGCCCGAGTTTGGCATGCTCATGGCTGTGGGCATGCGTGTTCGCCACATCATTATCCAGTTGCAGATTGAGGCATTGTTCGTCTGTCTGCTTGGTATCGTTCTGGGGTTGGCAATAACGGGTTTGGGCATTGGCATCCTGAGTGAGACGGGAATCCCGTTACCGAAGCTTGCGGACGAAGTGTTCCAGGCCATGTCGATGCCCGACCGAATGTATCCCGTGTTTTCAGAGGGTTCACTCTACTTTGCAATTCCTGTAATGCTGGTGGGAACTCAGCTCGCCGCAATCATCCCGGGCCTGCGACTGAGACATATTCAGGCCGTTCAGGCATTGCGGGCGGCAGAATAGCTCATGCCGATAACACTGTTAACGCAACTGAGTGTACGCAACATTATTCGGCATCGTCGACGCAATCTCATGCTTTTACTGGCGATTGCGGTAGCCGTCTTCACCGTCATGATGGCGAACACATTCATTCGCGGTATGCAGCATGATCTCAGGGAGCAGGCCATCGCCAATCTGAATGGCCACGTCAGAATTCATGCGCCCGGCTACCTTGATGATCCCGGCATCGAACGTGGTTTCCTGCCAAAGGAAGGCTGGGAGGCAACGGCCATCAGCGAAGAAGTTGCAGGCTGGGCCCATCGCATTCGCATTCCGGCCGTCATCATGAGCGAAAGAGAGACTCGAGGTGTTCAACTGGTAGGGGTGGACCCCGAACGCGAGACCATCTCCTTTCTCAGCAAAGTGACCTATGATGGAGAGCCCTTAAGCAATTCATCAGATCGACGCATTGTCATTGGCCGGGAAATGGCGGTACAACTGGAGACACAGCTGGGTCGACGGCTCGTGATCATCACGCAGGGCTCCGATGGACTGAATCGGGAAGCGGGGTTCAGAATCGCCGGAGTCTACGATGCCCAGGGCAGCGGTATGGAGAAGCTATTTGTTTTCACGGGAGTTACCGCCCTGCAACAATTGGTGGATACCGAGCTTGTTACTGAATTATCAGTTCTATTGGTCGACGCTACCGGGCAATTGAATCTGCTTGATTCTCTGCTCGAATTCTTTACTGATCTTGAGGTTAAAACCTGGCAGCAACTGGAACCCATGGCGGCTGCATTTTTTCTGTTCGCGGATAGTGCGATTTTCATCTACTTTATCATCGTCATGACCGCACTGGTCTTTGGGCTGGTCAATACGCTGGTGACATCCGTTATGGAGCGGACCCGAGAACTGGGCATGCTCCGCGCAGTGGGCATGCGCCCAGGTGCAGTAGTCATGCAGGTTGTGCTTGAGTCCACTTTCATCATGTTGATTGGCATCGCCATCGGCATCATTCTCGGCTGGCTGGTGTTTCAGATACTACCTTCCGAGCTGGACCTGTCCTATTTCGGTCAGGGTATGGAAAGGTATGGCGTACCTGAAAAACTCGTCCTGCGACTGTATGCGGCTGACGTGGTGCTGGTTGCCGTACTCAGCATCGTATTCGGCGTGTTAGCCAGTCTCTATCCGGCACTCAGGTCCGTTAAACTCACGCCAGTGGAGGCACTTCGAAGATGAGCGATGTGGTTGTTCAAGTCATCGGCGCGTGCCGTACCTATAGTGAAGAAGCAGTACCCGTTCATGCCTTGCGAGGCGTGAACCTCGAGGTGCGTCGCGGCGATTTTATCAGTCTCGCCGGGCCATCAGGCTCGGGTAAGTCGACGCTGCTGAACCTGATCGGCGGCCTGGACAGGGCTGATGATGGAGACGTCATTGTTGATGGTGTGAGTCTCTTGGGAATGAATGAGAATCAGCTATCTGATCTCCGCCTGGAGAAAATCGGCTTCGTTTTCCAGGCGTATAACCTGCTAACAGTGCTGACAGCCAGAGAGAATGTCGGTTTCATCATGCAGTTACAGGGTATTTCCAGGTCTGAACGTTCGCAACGAGCCATGGAAACTCTGGGAACCGTTGGACTTGAGAAACTTGCCGACAGACTTCCCGGCGATATGTCCGGGGGCCAGCAACAGCGTGTAGCTATCGCACGGGCTATTGCTACACGGCCGGTTTTGCTGCTCGCCGACGAACCCAGCGCCAATCTGGATACAGGTACCACCGGAGAGTTGTTGGACCTGCTCAAGGAACTCAATGAGAAACATGGGATGACCATTATTACCGCCACCCATGACCCTATGGTGATGGGTTATGCCAGTCGTCAGGTATTCCTGAGGGACGGGGCCATTGTAGAAGATACATGAAACAACTCACCAACTGCGTACTGTGCCTGGTCGGCTTGTTGGTAGCCACAAATGCAACTGCGCTGGAACTGGATGTCCGCCTGAAATGGTTTGGAACCGTAGCCTTTCTCCCCCATCACGACATTCAACGCCTGCAGACCGGCACACCTGTCTATGACAATGGAGCCGACCTCCGGCTGCTGTTTCGTCATAAATGGAGTGCACTCAAATTGATTGTGGACCATTCAACCACTGTCATCTCTGGCGATTCATTTTCGTTTGACAGTGCGCCACAAACCTCCCTTGACCAGACCATCGTTGATGACGATGCCCGCATCATGGATCTGACCTTCGAGATTGAAGACGGCGACAGACATCGCAGCCTGCACAGGCTCGACAGACTTGCGTTGCAATACAGAAGCGGACCCTGGGCTTTGACATTAGGTCGACAGGCAGTGAGTTGGGGTAATGGACTGGCTTTTTCTCCCATGGATATTTTTAGTCCATTCGCACCGACCGTCGTGGACCAGGATTACAAGGCCGGAGATGACCTGCTGCTGATCGAGCGGTTGTTCGAAAACGGCAGTGATCTGCAATTTCTCACGATAGGGCGTCGTACCACCTCTGGTGATATCTCCGGACAGGTAACCAGTACGGCGATGAAATGGCACGGTTTTGTCGGCGAAAACGAATGGGAGGCACTCGCTGCAAAACACTACAACGATCAGGTGTTCGCGGTTTCCGGCATGCTGCCGCTGGGTGGCGCAATGCTGCGATCAGATATCGTTGCGACACGGCTTGATTCTGGCAAAACACAGGTCAGTGGGGTCGTTAATCTGGATTACAGTGTCGTCATCAACGACATGCTGGTTTATCTGTTTGCAGAGTACTATCGAAATGGATTCGGGATGCGCCAGATGCCGGACAATATCGGACTGATTCCTGAGCCGCTTCGCGTCCGGCTACTTCGCGGCGAGGTATTCAATGTCATGCGCGACTATGGCACTCTGGGTCTGACAGTACCCTGGCACCCGTTATTGAACCAGTCGCTTACGTTGCTGGTCAACCTGCGCGATTCGTCTTCTCTGTTGCAGACATCAATCTCCTATGAACCGGGAGATCACCAACGCGTTCAGTTGGGAATGATGCAATCCCTCGGACGTGGCGGCGATGAATTTGGTGGCATCCCTTTGCAGGACAAAAGCATCACATCAGGTGGCGGTACCAGGGTTTTCATTCGCTGGCTGTATTACTTATGATCCTCAGTCAAAGCACATTTCTTTCAGTTGAAATATCGCCTGGTCTCTTCAGAGGGACTGCCTGCTACTGTTCTGCTCCAGCCGCGTCGAGACGGTCGAGAATGTCATCCGTCAGGGTCAGGTCGAAACCAACCAGACTCTCACTCATCTGATCCGCCGTACTGGCTCCTGATATTGGTATGACACCACGTCCCGTCATCCAGGCCAGGATTACCTGGTTAGGTGTAGCGCCTGTCTCTTCAGCGATCTGGAATAATACTGCTTTACGCACATCTGAATCGCGATGATGGTACTGCCGCTGTAGCTTGCGGTCTTCCCGAATGTAGGCGCCGCCCAACAGGGGCGAATAGGCAATCAGTTGAAAGTCCCGTTGTGCACAGTATTCGAGCAAATCATCATTGCAGGACTTCTGAAAGCCGAAATTGGCATCAACCCGTGGACGCAGGTAGGTATAACGCTGCTGAACGCAGCAGAAGGCTGTGATATTGTTGGCTGTACTGACAGCAGCTGCCTCTGCCAGCCGCCAGGCTTTAAAGTTGCTGGCGCCAACATACCTTACCTTGCCTTCCTTAACCAGTTGGTCCATGGCGCCCAACTGATCTTCCAAAGGCACTGAGCGATCATCACAATGGAAGTAATACAAATCAATATGATCAGTCTGCAGGCGTTTCAGGCTCCGATCACACTCCTGCAGGATGTGTTCCGGTTTAGACGACATTGGAGCATCCTTGGCACGCCCACCCATCTTGGTTGCCAGGACAATCTGATCCCGGTTACCTCGATCAGTCATCCAGTTGCCCAGCATGGTTTCGCTTTCGCCGCCCTGGCCGTTCCAGACAGCATAGTTGTTGGCGGTATCCAGAAAGTTACCGCCAGCCTCAACAAATTGATCAAGCATGGCATAGGAGACAGCTTTGCTGTCGCGGGAACCAAAGCTCTGGCCACCCAGGCAGAACATGCTGACGTCAAGGTTGGTGTTTTTTATGGTGGTTGTTTTCATATGCTCTTCTCGATTACAAGGTTAGATTATTCTGATTTGTTATACTCCGGGTTCGTTTTTACAGCCCAGGATGACTCATGGTTCATTATCGAGTATATCAACTGAGCGATCCGAATTCGTCCCTGGCAACGAACCTTGTTCGCGCGGTACGAGAGACTGTAGCACAGTCATTGCAAGCCGGAAACGTGCAGATATTCGGTCTGTTTGGAGGCCGTCTCGGTCTTGCCACGAATGAGGTCTACCTCGTGACCAGCAGCGAAAACGAGCAAGGTGATTTCACTGCCTTGCCAGGCGACTTCGAGATTATTCAACAGACGGACCTCGTACCGACGGTCAGACCAATCGATCATACACCTCGAGAGAAACCGGGTATTTATGTATTTCGCTGGTTCAGGGTTTTCAATCGTGATGTTGACGAAATCGCAGATATATCCAATAAAGCGTGGATCAGTTTTGAGGAAAGTTTCGACTGTCAGGTACAGTGTCTATTCGCGGAACCCGATCGAACATCCGAGATTGGCACAATGTTGCTCGTGACCTGGTATCGGGATCTGTCAGTCTGGGAGGAATCACGAAAAGCTCCTGACGAAGCCCGTGCGTTGTTCATCAGACGACAGGAAATGACTCTCAAGGCGAAGCCGATCGCGACACAACTGATTTAAACTAATTCAGAGTTTGCGCTGGAACAAGTCAATAAGCCGTTCCCAGTGTCGCTCTGCGGCCTCCTCGTTGTAGGCTGCGTCACGTTCGGGAAACACAAAACCATGACCCGTTCCAGGATACCACTCGATTCGGTAGTCTGCCCCAACCTGCTTCAGATGCTTTTCCAGCGCCTCAATCATCCCCTCCGGAACGTAATCGTCGTTCTCGGCACAACCGAAATACAGTTCACCTTTGACGCGATCCGCCAGCAGATGAGGAGAGTCCTGTTGATCGGAACACAGCATAACGCCGTGTATCGACGCCGATGCCGCTATCCGCTGTTCCAACGCCGCCAGTGCAAAGGCAAACGGTCCACTCATGCAGTATCCCACACAACCTATGGCTCCTGCACGCGCAGCCGAGTCACCGGTTGTAAATTCGAGCATTGCTGCTACGTCCTGGCAGACTGCGGGAATACTGAGTGATGCCATGTGCTCACGCATGACGTCCCGGCCTTCGGCCACCACGTCGAAAACCGGGGTACGTCGGTAATACAGATTCGGCAACATCACATAATAACCCTTTGCCGCAAGCCGGCGGGCCATGTCGTGCAGTTCTTCACGCTTGCCCGGTGCATCCATCAGGAACAGGATCAAGGGGTAAGGGCCATCCCCCTCAGGATGAGAAATGAACGTAGTCATGTCCCCGTCAGGTGTTCGAATTTCAAGATCGCGATCAATCATATTTACCTTCTTTCAAAAAGTGAGGTGCGTTATTATTATTAAATATACATATCCAGGGAGAAATAAAACAATGGGGAAAAAAGTTATCGTTTTATTTTGTATCATTGTATTAACAAACAATTGTAGTGGAATAAAAAGTGGTCCCTCCATTACCAGGACAGATGTTCAAAGAGTAATAAATCATAGCCCACAATCAAATCCAGTTTTACCAACAGGCACACATAAAGGCTGTGTCACAGTACCAGGAAGTGCTATTCAAAGGGCATTGGTGGGATTTAAATTTACAGGTGAAGAATGCTCTTTTAGCATTAGTTCAAGTAACAAAGTCTCTGTCAGTTTTCTGGGAAATACTAACATTCAGGTTCATAGTACCGGTCCAGCGAGATATCCCGAAGATGTTTATATTGCAGAATTGGACAATAATCAATTACTGGTTATACAACATAACACTCACGGAAGTTTTATAACTGCTACCCTCACCGCTTACGATAAAAAGAATAATGTCATCTATGGTAATCAGGGTAATGGGAGTTACGTTAAACGATGTTTCCCAATTGATAGAAGATGTAAATAGTATGGGGTCGGAGTAAAGCGCCAGCTAATCGGGAGACAGCAATCATCTATGTTTTGTACAAAACATATTGTATAAAACTATGACAAGCTGCTACACTTTCCCACACTTCACTCACAACGGCCGTTTAACCATGCAGGCAATCACATTTTCACACCTCAGGACTCATGCCAGCGAACTCAAGGAAGCCCTTAAGCGGGGTGAAGAGGTTGAGCTGACCAGCCACGGTCAGGTTATCGGCATTATCAAACCCAGTGCAAAAACAACGAACAAGAAAGAGAGAGCGGAAGTATTACAGGCCTTTTTCCAGTTGGGAGAAGATATTTCCTTGGAAGCCGGGCTAGAGCGAATAAAAGCAGGCAGAAAGGGACGCGATCTTGCTATTTGATACCAATATTTTTATTTATCTGGAAAAGCGAAACGTCAAAGCCATCACGTTGATAGAGGAAACAGAAAATATACACATCAGCGCCATCACCTACATGGAGCTGATGCAGGGCGCAAGTAATAAGAGCAAGGTCAGACTGGTTGAAAGGCTGTTGCAAGCGTTCAATATCCGCATACTGGAACTGAATGAAAATATCAGCATTATCGCTCGCCTTCTGATAAAACAGCATGCCCAGAGTCATGCCCTGACGCTGGGCGATGCTCTAATCGCAGCCACGGCCATCCAATCCAACTTTGAACTCATTACGGCAAATTACCGGGATTTTCGTTTTATTGATGGTTTGGAACTCAAGAATTTTGTACCTTCTTGAGAACAATAGCCCATATCCGCAGGCGCATCGACCGCTTGGTGAGCGCTTATCAGGAGGCGCTGATGACCATCGATGAATTGCGGGAACGAATGCCGGCATTGCGCCGCCAGGAGCAGGCAGTTCATAGCGAATGGAAGCTCGTCGTGGATCACGTGCAGAACAGGGAAAGATATCTCCGGATTTCCGAAACCCTGACTGACTTTCTGGTACGGTTGCGCCCGGCGGCCGAAACCATGGGCATCCAGGATCGACCGCGTATAGTTCAGCTCTCGGTCAAGGAGGTGTTGGTGGGTGATGATACCATCGTTCGTTGGCATGAAAATCATCGGACAGCCTCCCAGGAACAATAACCATGAAAATTGGAATATCAGTGACCAGTGCCTACCAGACGAAAGACGTCCGGGACGGTGCTGCCCAGATGATTGCCAGAGCCAGAGAAGCGGCCGATGCGGGACTCGATTCCCTGTTTGTCGGCGATCATCACACGATGCCGACACCCTATTACCAGAATACGCCGATGATAGGTCGTATGTTGGCTGAATGGGACCATCGCCCTGCCGGAGCGTTGTATCTCCTGCCACTTTGGAATCCCGTACTTGCCGCTGAACAGATTGCCACACTCTCCTGCATCGCCAAAGGACCCTTTATCATGCAGTGTGGATTGGGACAGGGCAGACACCAGTTCAACGCCATGGGTGCAAACATCAGGAATCGACCTTCCGCATTCGAGCAGTCCATAGAAGTACTCCGGGCTCTCTGGCGAGGAGAAACCGTATCACTCAACGGACGATGGCAGTTTGAGAACGCAAATATATCGCCGGTTCCTCCTGAAAAAATTGACATCTGGATAGGTGCGTCAGCACCCGTCGCCATAGACCGCGCAGCACGACTGGGGGAAGTCTGGCTCGCAGAACCCGGCATGACGATAGACAAGGCTGAACAATCCCTGGGAGTCTACAGAGATGCACTGGGCAGACACGGGAAGAGCGACCCAACTACAATTGCAATCCGAAGAGATATTTACGTGGCTGAAAGTGACCAGGATGCGGACAGTGTTAAACAGTACGTTTCGGAGAAGGGTTACCGGGGATTTGATCCCTCGGCACTGGTGATTGGTGATGCCGCTTCAGTGGCGGGACAATTGCATGCGATTGTGGAACTCGGGTATACGGACATCATCATTCGCAATCTCCATCCAAATGGAGAGAAAGCCATTGCATCCACTCAAAGATTGCGGCAGGTCAGGCAAAACCTGGGGTTATCGGTTTGACAGTAGACTCAGGTCCAGCTCATCGTCCTTCATGGGCGGGCACCAGAAGAAACTGGTACCCAGAGGCACACTGAAGTTAAACAGGCTATCAGTAATGCCGTCATTCAAACCCAGCATCTGCTTCATCAAGGTGTCAAAAGCCGTAAAACTGTGACCAAAAGCCACGAATACCAACCCGTCTCCTGTAAGGTCAGAGTAAGGCATTGACCTTCTCAGAATAAATGCCTCTGGGTCAAAGGTCTCCTGTGCAGTGCGTTTGACATGTGCAGATGCCGGAGCGTCGTCAATTTCCTCGTTGTCAGAAAGGCGGCGGCCAATCGTATGATCCTGCTCTTCCCGGGACCAACTCCGGAATCTGTCGAGATCGTGCTGCCATTTCTGTATCGCAACAAAACTGCTTCCAGCAGTTTTACCAATATCAGGGGCGACAACAGCGGCACTTACAGCCTCTTCTCCTTCAGGATTTTCGGTACCATCAACATAGCCTGTGAGGTCACGGCCTGTGTCATACAGGAAACCATTGATCATATCTTCCAGATTACAATGCTGTGCAAGCCGTTGCTCAATCGCCAGCGCCAGTCTCGTGAGTTTTCCAGGATCATCTCCGCGTAACCAGAGCCAGAATGCATAAGGCAGTGCGGCTATACCAACACCAGAACCAATGTACACCGGAGCAGTGATACTTCCGGGAACGCTGCTGCCGGTAAAGTCGATGAAAGGCTGGCCGATACCGGCAACTACCTGATCGCCATCTACAAATGACTTTAATTCCGCCAGCAAGATTCCAACTTCCGCATCCCGTGTCAGACTGAAAAACAGATGACGTACATGCTTTGGCACTTCAGCCAGAATTCCTGTTTGTGTTCCCATAGCACCAGCTTTCCTTTACATCACCCGCTGACCTGCTATTCGCTTCAACTTTCACAGTCTGTTAATTTTTTGTGAAGCTACGGATTTGTTATTCCTTACAGCACCCGAATCCTTAATTTTTCTCATGGCGAATAGTCGCCAGATCAAAGGCCGCGGAGATAAGTTCCTTTGTATATTCGGTCTGCGGATTATCAAAGATCTCGTCGGAAGTCCCGCTTTCCACAACAACCCCGTCTTTCATTACAATGACATGGTTACTCAGTGCCCGGACCACTTTAAGATCATGACTGATAAAGATGTAGGTCAGATCATGTTTGTGTTGCAGGTCACGCAGTAAATCGACAATCTGTGCCTGAACAGACATATCCAGTGCCGAAGTCGGTTCATCCAGCACCAGCAATTTTGGTTTTAGAATCAGCGCCCGCGCAATTGCGATTCGTTGACGTTGACCGCCGGAGAACTCATGGGGATAACGGTCCTGTGATTCAGGATCGAGCCCGACTTCATGCAGGGCATCACCTACTCTTGCTCTGCGTTGTTCCGTCGTTAAATGCTTTTCATGGACCAGCAGTCCCTCTTCTATAATCTGGTGAATCGACAATCTAGGTGACAGACTCCCGTAAGGGTCTTGAAAAACAATCTGCATATCACGCCGAAACGGTCTCAATTGTTTTGATTTCAAGCCCTGCAATTCTGCTCCCTCAAGCAGGATTTCACCATCGGACTTCACCAGCCGCAGGATCGACATGCCCAGGGTAGTCTTACCGGACCCGGATTCACCAACGACACCAAGCGTCTGTCCCGCAGATACCTTTATCGACACCTCGTTGACTGCCTGCAGATACTTGCTGACAAAGAAAAACCCCTTGGTCAACGGGAACCTGACATTGATATTGTTGCACTCAAGCAACACTTTGGATGATTTTATTTCAACCGGATTCCCCTTCGGTTCCGCTGCCAGCAAGTGACGGGTATATTCATGCTGCGGATTCTGGAAGATATCTTCACAATTTCCCTTCTCGACAATCTCCCCCTGGGTCATTACACAAACCCGGTCCGCCATCCGTCTGACTACTCCCAGATCATGAGTAATCAACAACATCGCCATGCCCAGACGATCCTGCAGATCATTCAGTAATTCCAGAATCTGTGCCTGAATAGTAACGTCCAGTGCCGTTGTCGGCTCATCCGCGATCAGCAGGTCAGGTTCATTGGCAAGTGCCATGGCAATCATCACCCGCTGCCGCTGGCCACCGGATAGTTCATGTGGAAATGAACGCATTTTTTCTTCCGGATTCTGCAGTCCAACCAGTTTCAGGAGATCGAGAATGAGATCCCTGGAATTGTTAACACTGATGCCACGGTGAATCAGAAGAATTTCACCAATCTGTTTTTCGATACGATGCAGCGGATTCAACGATGTCATCGGCTCCTGAAAGATCATGGTGACCTTGCTGCCACGGATATTGCGAAGGACCTCGTTGCTGGCGCCCATGGTTTCGAATCCATTGACTTTGACGGAACCGTTCGGGTGACTTGCAACGGGATAGGGTAACAGTTGAAGTATAGACAGTGCGCTGACGGATTTACCAGAGCCCGATTCCCCTACCAGGGCAACGGTTTCTCCCTTCATAATGTCAAAACTGACGTGTTTTACCGCCTCTACATTGCGGAAATTGACGGATAAATCCTCAATTTTAAGGACCTCTTGCGGTACCGATTCCTGTCGTGTCTCCAATGCACTCATACAAGATTTTCCAATATCAATTACCGAACCTGCGCATAATACCTATTGTGGAGTTCATTGTCAGTGTCCCGGAAACGACAACCTCCCCAACATTCAACCTGCCTGTCTTATTATTATCGGTTATACACGGGACCGTTTCGTCTTAAGCATCGCTTGGAATCCGACCAGTACCTATCGTCATACCAGCGGGAAACGTATAAGTTCGGACTACTCACTTTTTGAGATATAGGCGACTCTGACTGTGTGAACATAGCCACAACTCTGCAGAATAAATCCAAAGCCAATATGGCAAGCCGAATTTCCTCAGCACTTTCCATGTGTACGCCGACCTCCGTGAGAGTCAATTACAGGTACAGGGCAACCTCCGGCGCATCAGATTAGTCGTTTGGGGAAACGTGTCCCTCCGGCGACTTGAATAGTGATATGCGATTACCAGCGATGTCATAGAAGATTGCAATCGCACCAAAGCCACCCGGAATCTCTGTCGGAGGCATAAGGGCGCTACCGCCCAATCCTACGGCTTTATCCAGATACGCTTGCAGGTCATCAACCATCACAGCGATGGAAACACTGTTTGGCGGCATTTCAGGCGTGTGCTGGAAGAGACCACCTCCTATGCCATCAGGTTCCTGCTGGATAAGTCTATAGTTATTCTCCTCAAGGAAGTTTATCTGCCAGTCAAACATCTGGATATAGAATTCGGCAAGCGCCTCTGCGTTGCTGCCTCCCACCTCGAAGTGCACCACCGGTGGAGCATTGCCCTTGGGCGGTATTTGGTCAGCCATTTCAGTCGGCGGCAAATGCAGTCCCATAAAGTTTCCGGCAGGGTCTGTGAACATGGCAATTGAGCCCGAGTCAGGCGCTATCTCCATCGGAGGCAAGATAGTGTTCGCACCCAGACCAGACGCTTTATCGAGCGTGGCTTGCAGGTCGTCAACCTGGATATAGACTGTCACATAGTTGCGAAAAGGCATATCCTCGCTAGATTGAAAGATGCCGCCGCCGATGCCACCCTCGTTCCACTGTACGAGACCGTAATATCCCATCTCCTCGCCCTGTGTCAGAACATCCCACCCGAACAAGTCCCGATAGAACTGTTGCAGCGAGAGCCCTTCGGGTCCGGCAATTTCAAAATGAACTATTGGGTTACCCATTTTTTCTCCTGATATATAAGGGAATGTGTGTGTTGTTCAGCACTGGCGAGACCCTCGTGGAGCGATGCACGGCCGCAAACCGACACATCGCAACAATCCACCGATGTGCGACTCCTGTTGTATCCAACCAATTATTTATCGAATCAAGTAACAGCTCAGGTGCTTCACGCAAACCTTCCAACAATCCTTCCAGGTGCGCCATGCGCTCTCGTAGTTCACCTGCCTCTTCCCCACTCATACATTACACCAGTCAGTCTACCCATTCTCCCACACCCTCAATGAAAGAACCATGATCGCATCGCGCACGAGATCAGCGATAATCAGGCGGCGGACCAGTTACTAAAGCCTCTCAAATACTCATTAAAACCATCAACGAACAGAACCAGAAGACAGACTAAAAAACACCTTTCTTCTGACTCATTTTAGTATTGGAAAATACTCTGTTGATATCAGTCCGGATCCCCAGGTTTGATGACATCGTCACGTTCCGCATCGAAGGCCACATGAAGCGCCATCTGGATATCCATCGCGTCACCGCGCCATTTGGTCTCAGCTGTGTTGGCGTCGATTCCGATGTGAGCCTGGTCCTTCAACATCGACTGAACCCGATCATCCGCTTCCACAACGGGAAACTGTGGATGAATTGACCGCAGGATTTCTTCCTTGTCCTGGTTGATGAAAACAAAGTCCTGATCCTTAACATGGATCTCATACACATCCTTGTGCAGCTGTGTGTGATGGAAACGGCACAGAGTAATGAGATTCTCCAGTTTTGTTTCACCGCCAGCCGCCCAGTGCCTGACATGATGTGCATCGGTCCAGAAGTGCTGGGTACACCCCGGATACCGGCATCCGCCATCGCGGATGTTCAGGGCATGAGCAATGGCGCGGGGAATCGTCCGGCTTTTGCGACCAATATTCAGGACCTTGCCGTCATCATCTTCAAGCACCACCCGCATATGGGTGTCACAGGCTAACTGGCGGGCGACCTCCCGGGAGAGGAACTTGTTGTTCTCGACATGGCAGATATCACCTTGATTGATCTGGTGATCGACATGCGCTTCATTGGCGTTGATATGCAGCAACACCTGGTATTTTTCGCTGAGGCTGGTGTGGGGAGACGACTTGTTGGCGGTTTCCAGATAATGTTCCGCCAACTGGGTCAGGGCAGACGCCTGATCATCCAGGATATCCGGTGGGTTGATATCCTGGATAAATGTTTCCGCGGAAACATTTTGAGATGCGTTCTCATTACCGGTTGAGTGCTGGCAGTGTGGCTGGTTCTGTGACGCGGATTGTGACTGGTTCTGTTGATCGTATGATTCAGACTGTGCCTGGTCCTGTTGGTCCTGTTGGTCCTGCTGGTCGTGTGGCTGAGACTGTGCCTTGTTCTGTTGGTCCTGTGGCTGAGACAGTGTCTGGTTCTGCTGATCGTGTGGCTCAGCTTGTATCTGGTCTTGTACCCAAGTCTGTGGCTCACCCTGATCATCCTGGTGCGACAGATCATCCTGCTGGTCGTGTGGCTGAGACTGTGCCTGGTTCTGTTGGTTCTGTGGCTCAGCTTGTGTCTGGTCTATCTGGTCCTGTGGCTGGTCTTGTACCCAAGTCTGTGGCTCACCCTGATCATTTTGTTGCTGCGACAGTCCTTGCTGGAAGTGTGGTTGAGATTGAGACTGGATATGTGGTTGATCCTTCTGGCTCCATGGCTCCGACTGGACATCTGTCCGGGACGATGACTCATCCTGATCATCCTGCTGTTGCGCCCGTTGCGCCATAATCCGCGCTTGGACCTGTTCCGGGTCATCACCGCGCTCCCGGCGGATCGCTTTTCGCATCATATCGATCGCTTTGATAATGACCGCGCCTTCCTCCGCGGGCAACCGTCCTTCGAACAGATACATGCCGTCTTCATCAATGCGATAGTAGAACGCACGGTCCTTCTTCCAGAGTTCATCCGGATCCACTTCGGCATCCAGTCGCTGGCAAAGGCGATACTTGCGAGCCAAATGTTCAATATGGCTGGCGGTGCCGTATTCGGCAATCATCAGCAGAAAGTCCTGGTTGTTCGGCGTACCGATGCGGGTGATGGCCCGGACTTTGGAGTAGCTGAGTTTACCCAGCCGAAAAGCCTCGTCGATCAGTGGCAGATCAGTCAGGGCACGAGCTACGCGCACTTTCTCGCGTGCGACCACTTCATTGAGACCGATCATGTAGTTGAGCCAGTGGGCGAAGGACTTGATACCGTCGCCCCACCAGCCATGGTTGTCATCGAATTCCGCGAGCAGTTTGAGGAAGCGATAGTCAGCGGCGTTGATCTCGCCAGCGAGCTTGATGATCTGTGGTTCCAGTTCTGCACTGCGGGCGCGTCGCTGCAGGCTGCGTTCAAGTGAATTCTCGGGGAAAGGTGTGGGTTCGGGGGATGTCATGGACTGGATCACTACTGTAATAGAATACAGTATATTATAGCTTAACTAATTCATATTGCTATATTTATTATTATATATTCTTTTCTTTTTGAGTACACTTTCCCCGGATTCATTCTCTATCCCCGAGAGATTTAAACAGACTATTCATCCGATCTGAAGCAGCAGTGTGACGCCCCCGGTTTTCTTCCAAAATCCAATTGAGATCTTCCCAGGCCAAACAGGTATTTGTACAGTGCAAATTCCGGCTGTTTTCGGTCTCACACTGCAAGTGCTTTAAGACTGAAAGTGCAGGGATATGATTCAGTTTTATTTTCCTGGATCTGGATATCGGTATAGCCACCATAGAAGAATTGGGGAAATTCATGTAGAAACTCTATCCTGAATCGTGCTTCACAAAATGCAGTAACAATCTCGCCCATTGTCCAATTCCACTCGTAAGACCTGGTTGGAACTTTAAGATCTGGGTCCGTGTAATCACCCATGTTCTCGAATTCCCACACCTCCTTACGGAAATAGTTTCCCTGGTATCCTGATTCATCAGTGAGTGCACTTAGGAAAGGATGACCCTCGTAAATGTAAAAGATGCCCCCATCATTTAACAAATGTCGCACAGTTTGTGCAAAACTTTTGACGTCTGGAAGCCAGCAGAGCACTCCTGTCGAACAGAATGCAAGATCATATTTTGATTGGACCTTGTTTCTTACTTCCATTATGTCTGCTTCAATAAAGTCAGCTTCAATTCCCATTTTGTCGGCCAGCTTTCTTGCGTATTTCAGGGACTCCGACGAGATATCTATGCCAGTCACACTGGCGCCCAGCAATGCCCATGAAAGTGTATCGGTACCGATATGACAGAGTAAGTGCACCAGTTCCTTACCCGTGACTTCGCCCACCTCACTTTTAATAACTTCATTCAATAATGGTTTGCCAGCCAATAATCTATCAGTGTGATAGTTACGATAATGGGTTTCAGCGAGGCCATCCCATCCGGCTTTATTCGATTGTGTGAATTTACTCACTAAATGCCCCATTCTATGATCGTTAAGGTGATTGATGTGACACCATCAGTGGCCAATAGAGCTTAATATCAGTGTGACAGTTTCTATAGTGGGTTTCAGCAAGACCATCCCATCCGGCTTTATTTGATTGAGTGAATTTACTCACGGAATGCTCGATTTATTGACCATTATGGCGATTGATGTGACTGCTGATGCGACCACCATCAGTTGTCAGTCAGGGGAAAGATTCAAGAAATTCCGACCAACGAAAGGATGCCGGATTGTCCGGCTCATAACAATAGTCGTACAATCCCGAAGAGATAACTAAAGAAAACCAGCCGCAAGTGTAAGCAGAATAGAGGTCTTGAGAATGTCTTTAGAGACAAAAGGTATGAATGAATACTACGACGTTGTTGTTGTCGGCGCCGGAAACGCGGCTCTCTGTGCGGCATTGTCGGCGAGAGAATCCGGTGCCAGTGTACTGGTTCTGGAAAGAGCACCGGAATCGCAAAAGGGGGGGAATTCTCGATACACGGCCGGGGCAATGCGCTTTGTTTATGATGGCGTAGAAGACCTCAGAACAATTATGCCGGAACTGTCCGACGATGAAATCGCAGGGTCTGACTTTGGTACCTATACTCGAGACCAGTTCTATGATGACATGGGTCTCATAACGCAGTATCGATGCGACCCGGAACTCACCGAATTACTAGTTGAAAACAGTCTCTCCACACTGCAGTGGATGAAGAGCAAAGGGGTGAGATTTCTTCCCATGTATGGCCGTCAGGCATTCAAAGTAGATGGTAAATTCAAATTCTGGGGAGGCCTTACCGTGGAGGCCTGGGGTGGCGGACCAGGACTGATTGACAATCTCAACAAGGCAGCGGCGGTTCATGACATTCCAGTCAGATATGAAAGCCGTGTTATTGATATCGTCATGTCGGAAGGCAAAACCGCTGGAGTAATCTTCAAACATGGCGGCAGGCTGGCCAGCATCGATTGTGGTGCAGTGATACTTGCCTGTGGCGGCTTTGAAGCAAACAGTGAATGGCGAACCCGATATCTCGGACCGGGATGGGAACTCGCGAAGGTTCGCGGAACCCGTTATAACACTGGAGATGGGATCAAGATGGGTCTGGATCTTGGCGCTGCTCCTTACGGTAACTGGTCCGGCTGTCATGCTGTCGGCTGGGACAGAAACGCTCCTGAATTTGGTGACCTTGACGTTGGCGATGGTTTTCAGAAACATTCATATCCCCTGGGCCTGCTGATTAACGCCAATGGTGAAAGATTTGTGGACGAAGGAGCAGACTTCAGAAACTACACTTATGCCCGTTATGGTCGCGAGATCCTCAACCAGCCAGCGCAATTTGCCTGGCAGGTTTTCGACAGCAAGGTGGCAGATTTACTGCGCGATGAATACCGCATCAGGCAAGTGACCAGAGTTACAGCCGCCACTGTCGACGCCCTCGCGGCAAAACTTGAAGGTGTCGATGCAAGTCGCTTTCTACAAACCGTCAAAGCGTTTAACCAAGCTGTACAGACAAATATACCATTCAATCCTGCCATTAAGGACGGACTTAAAACCATCGGACTCAATATCGACAAATCCAACTGGGCAAACCCGCTGGACAGCCCTCCGTACAGTGCTTTTCAGGTAACCTGCGGTATTACCTTTACTTTTGGCGGACTGAAAATAAACGGAAATGCCTGCGTTGTAGACCAGGACGAGTTCGAAATTCCTGGTCTGTTTGCTGCAGGAGAGATGGTTGGCGGATTATTCTACTTCAACTATCCCGGGGGCACCGGCCTGACTTCCGGTGCGGTCTTTGGCAGGATAGCCGGTCTCAGTGCCTCGAACTATCTTGGAAAAAATTAGAAGATAATCACACTGCGGGCAACCGACCCGGATTTCATATCGGCAAACGCTTCATTCACTGGGGACAAAATAGATAATTTGAAGATTATCACACTGTAAGCAACCAGCCCGGATTTCATATCGGTCAACGCTTCATTCACCTGGAAAAATTAATAGATTAGAAGATAATCACGCTGCGGGCAACCGACCCGGATTTCATATCGGCAAACGCTTCATTCACCTGGGACAATTGGATGCGTTTGGATACCATTTCATCCAGATGCAATTTCCCGGCAAGATAGAAATCTATAAACCGGGGCATATCGACACGGAAACGATTGGACCCCATCATTGATCCCTGAATTTTCTTCTCCTGAAGGAACGCTGCTCCGGTGAGTTCAATCTTCACGCCGATTGGAATCATACCGATGATCGTCGCTGTTCCCCCGGGGCGAAGCATACTGAACGCCTGTTCGGCAGTTTGCTTCAGACCAATAGCTTCAAATGAATACTGTACACCACCGCCGGTCAATTCGCGTACCTCTCCAACAGGATTCACATCGCTGGCGTTGACGACATCGGTCGCACCGAATATCTTCGCCATATCCAACTTGGTTTCTATCGTATCTATGGCAATAATCCGACCTGCCCCGGCAAGTTCAGCACCGTTGATACAGGACAATCCAACACCTCCACAACCGATCACCGCAACCGTGGACCCGGGCTCTACCGCGGCAGTATGGAAAACAGATCCGACTCCCGTTGTAACACCGCAACCGATCAGAGCGGCACGATCGAGAGGCATATCTTCTCTGATTTTCACTATGGCATGTTCATGTACCAGCATCTGCTCGGCAAACGAAGACAGATCTGCAAACTGCTGTACCGGCTGACTGTTCTTTGCAAGTCTCGGTTCTTCTTCATGGCCTCGTCTGGTCTCTGGATTGGCGCAAAGCGACAGATGTCCGGTAAGGCACATCTCACAATGACCGCAGAACACCGAAAGGCAGGTAATGACATGATCGCCGGGTTTCACATAGGTAACGTTGGCGCCAACCTCTTCCACAATACCTGCAGACTCATGGCCAAGCACCAAAGGTGTCGCCGCAGGATACAGCCCCTCTACAAAATGCAGGTCACTGTGACAGACACCTGCAGCAGCTGTTCGGATCAACACTTCCCGAGGACTGGGTTTGGAAATTTCAACTTCTTCTACTTCAAGGGGTTTACCCACTTCTCTGAACACTGCTGCCTTCATGAAATCTTCCTTTCTTGATTAAACTGGATGGAAACTCAATTTTTACTATACGTAGCCTTGCAGTACAACACTACTGGAAAGACGGTCTGATTTGTTCGATCACATCCGGGGGATCAAAACACTGACTGGCCTGATGGTGGAAGATCCTGACATCTCCTTCCTCCAACACGAAATTATTGGTGGCTATCAGCCATTCCTCCGCCAGTTGTTCAAAACATATTACAGACATGATGTCCTGTTGAAAAAATATCCGTGAATTGTGACAGAGGATAAACTGTTGTGCATTCTCATTGCTGAAAATATCCTGCCAGCTCTTCATGATTTCGTTTCGGTTGTACAGTCCACTCCAACCGGGATGAATACAGACGGGAGGCGTATGTCTTGACCAGAGTTTTTCCATCGCTTCAAGGTCACGATTGTTAAACGCAAGATAGAAGGCCTCATTGGCAAATAGCACGATCTCTGGATTGACCATATCAGTTCTCTATTCCCTAATATTTGATTTCACCCTATCCCTCTGCTTCAATCAAATAGTTTAGAGCCTTCAGCGGGTTTATACATGAGGACATATAAATGCCCGGAATTCTGGTAACCGGCTTCGCCCCTTTTAAAGGTCGCACCGTAAATGCATCCTGGATGACAGCAAGCGCCATTGCACGCACAGGGCTTGCCGATGCATTGGAGATACCCGTTGTCTGGGGCGCACCTTCCAGGATACTCAATGAATATTGTCGAAACCAATGTCCTGACACTATTGTCGGTCTCGGTGAAGGAAACGTCCAGGGTTTAAAAATTGAAACCGTCGCGCGCAATACTCGTGGAAAGATGCTCGACAATAGTAATCAATACCCGGGTGTTCAACTCATAGAACATTCGGGACCAGAAACCTACACTACTGAATTTGATGTAGACCTTCTGCACAAGAACCTCTTGCGTGGTAACTTTCCTGTCCAGGTATCTTCTGATGCAGGTCAGTTTCTCTGCGAAGAGACCCTGTATACCCTGGAATCACTGCGCCATATCCATGAACAGCTTCAACACGTCGTCTTTATTCACGTGCCGCCATTCGGTACTACTCTCACCGGTACCGGACAAAGATCCAGTGATACGGGTTTTTATGAAGCCTTGGGTCAATACCTGATCAATACGGTTAAAGAGATGCTGCACTCACCTGCAGCATAGTCCAACTCTCATCAAACATGACGAAGAAAATCCAGGTAAGCCGGCCTGTTTGCTCCGCGACAGTGGCAGGGCGAGTTTTTGGCCCGCTGAAGGCTCCCAAGAATCAGGAGGGGGATTCCCCCAATTTTGTTGAATTTTTGCTTACTCCGGCACTTTACTCCGACCCCATGGTTTCGGCACTTTACTCCGACCCCATGGCTTCCGACCCCATGGCTTCCAATTTTGTTGAAATTTTGCTTACTCCGGCACTTTACTCCGACCCCATGGTTTATAATCCACAGGACCGACATATCGATACGGACATGAGTGTATGAAACCATCTCTGATTTTTGCCCTGGGAATTCTGGTACTTCTCTTTATCGCTGCCATTAACATTCCGTTCGACCCCGAAGAAAGACGCCCTGGCACTCGTTTGAGTGGCAGCCTGGCAGAGAATCAGGATACTGACTGGTCGTTTCTGACGGGTCGATCCAAGATTTACGTTGAAACCCGAACCCCATGGCTGATTCCTCATTCCATCACTGTGAACTGCTGGGTCGAGGAAAGCGTGCTCTACGTGGGTTGTCGTGCCTGTGACACAAAGCGATGGCCGAAGAATGTCGCCCGTGATAATCGGGTTCGTCTACAGGTAGAGGGTAAACTCTACGAGCGGACGGCGATTAGACTCGACGACACCCAGCGGCGCAATATTCTTCAAATTCCAGCAGAGGAACCCCTACCAGACATTGCAGTATTCAGAATGGACCCATAAACACTGACATACAGAAATCATCAAGGCCGACTACAGGATCAGGTTGACACAAACCTTTGCGGCCACGACGAGAGGTGGTCAGAAAGACTGATTGGTAACGTGGCTAATAAAGGCAGTATCACTATGTACAGATGGCATCAGCGAGTATTGCCAATTCTTTGAGATTGGGCGGTTATTCCCTGGAAAATATCAGTTTAAACCACGATAACGCGGTACTCACTGGTCTATTTCTGAGGGAACAGGTATTTCTGGAGACTGTCAGTGTGATCCGCCATCTACAGAGAGAAGTGCGGCCGTTGTAAAACTGGCTGCATCACTGGCCAGATACAGGGCAGCACCTACGATTTCATCGGGCTGCCCACCGCGTTTCATCGGGATTGAACTGGCTGCCCGTTTTTTAAACGCATCCATATCCCATGCTTTACTGATATCGGTCAGAAATGGTCCGGCTATAATGCAATTTACCCTGACTTTTGGTCCCAGGGCACTGGCGAACGATCGTGTAATGGCATTAAGACCTGCCTTGGAGGCGCCATACGGCTCCGAGTTTGGGCTGGGATTTACAGATGCGGTACTGCTGATATTGATGATGCAACCACTACCCTCTTCTACCATGCGTTTACCGACATTGGCACTCAATCGAAATGGTCCCTTCAGATTGACGCCGACAACCTTGTCAAACAATTCTTCAGTAACCGCATCAAGCGAAGGGTATAGCGGTGACATACCCGCATTATTAATCAGCACATCAACTCTGCCGAATCTGCTGTAAACGGCTTCAACCATCTCGTCCAGTTCCTGCCAATGGCCTACGTGGCAACTATAGGGAAAGGCGTTTACTCCTAGTGCCTTCACTTCTCCGGCAACCTGTTCGCACACCTCAAGTTTGCGGCTGACAATAGCAATATGGGCTCCCTTGCGTGCAAATCCCAATGCCATGGAACGGCCCAGTCCCCTGCTTCCACCGGTGATTAATACTATTTTGTCCTTAAAATCCGTCATCTTTTATCCTGTAATCCAGTTCTGTAGTTGGTTTCTGACAGTGAAGTTTGACATCCTCCCCCACCTGAAGGAAGGGGATTCCTGGTGCCAGCCTGCATTACGCAACTGCTGCCAGGGGTTCCTGCTTCACAGAGTTCGGCAACCCGACCTCTCCACAGGCTAACACGGCGTGCCCCGCCGCTAATATGTTTGACGCTGCCACCATATCGGCATTCTTGGCGTAGCCACAAGCCACACATTTGAATACAGCCTGACTGCGTCTGTTGTCACGGCTAATACAATCGCATTGTGGACATTGCTGACTGGTGTAGTGCGGTGGTACCGCAATGACCAGCCCACCCCGCCATGCCTGCTTGTATTCCAGTTGTCGCCGGAACTCAGACCAGCCCTGATCCAGGATGGCCTTGTTCAAGCCAGACTTGGCCTTGATGTGGGACCCCTGATGATCAGCATCACCCCGTGCCGACCGACTCATGTTGGATACCTGCAAGTCTTCCACCACGATCACAGCTTGGTTTTCGCTGATCTCGTGGCTGATCTTGTGCAGGTAGTCGTGTCGACACCGGGTGATTTTCTGATGGATCCGTGTTATCCGCTGTTGCTGTTTACGCCAGTTGCTGGAAAATTTAACCTTACGCGACAATTTGCGTTGCGCTCTGGCCAGCTTCTGCTCAATCCGCCGGAAGCTGTGCAGGGGTTTGTATGAGGTACCATCAGACAGTTGGGCAAATATGGCAACCCCAAGATCAATACCCACCATACCAGACGATGGGTGAACCGGGGTTGGTACCTCCTGCTCCGTTTGCATGGACACGTACCAGCCATCCACCTGCCTGGAGACCGTAATGTTTTTGACCTTGCCCTCTATTTCCCGGCTCTTGCGAAAACGCAAAGTCCCGATCTTGGGTAAATAGACACGCTCACCATCAACCTTGAAGCCTTGCGGATAACGGAAACTGTCTTTACCGCCACGCCTTTTAAATCGCGGTATCAGTTTGTTCGGTTGCCCCTTGTCGAAGGCGTCCTTAAAGGCTCTATCCAGTTGCATCATACTTTGCTGAAGAACTTGAGAATGGCAAGCACGCAAAAACGCGTACTCGTCACTCGATTTCCACAGGGTTAACCAGAACGCCATTTCCGGGTACCACAGCAACGCCTGTTTGTGTTCCAGGCGGTACAGATTCATGGCCAGCATCTTGTTCCACACAAAACGGGTACAACCAGAGAACTGGTGTAGTTTGGCGGCGGCGTCAGGGCTGTTCACCCTGAGTTTGAAGCGGTATGCTTTACGTATCAACATGTCTCTATTGTACTGTATAGCCATACATGATACAAACAACCCAACCTTGACCTGAACGGTCAAGGGCGCCTTATATCCCCGCCCTGAAGGACGGGGTTTTACGGCGTGAAGTATAAATTCAGCATCCCTGTGCTGCGACATATTAATTCGACAATGTTGTAATGCCCTGAGAATGATATCTGGCATCACAAGCGTTCATGGGAATAGAATATCAGCGCTGTTACTCCTGTCGATGTGAATAATGGAAGAACTGATTTCAAAAAGGCTGCGTCACCGTGTTCGCGTTCTCGGCAATCTGCTGGGACAGACGATGACAGAGCAACTCGGAGAAGACTTCCTGCAGAAGGTCGAACAGGTAAGGCTACTGGCCAAAACAAGACGACAGCAAGGCGGTGGTGATTTCCAACAACTCCAGTCAATCCTTGCGGGTCTGGATGAAGATCACCTGATTTCCGTAGCCCGCGCCTTCAATCAGTTTCTGAACCT
The DNA here is from genome assembly GCA_965205275.1 of Gammaproteobacteria bacterium. Taxonomy (GTDB): domain Bacteria; phylum Pseudomonadota; class Gammaproteobacteria; order UBA4575; family UBA4575; genus WTFY01. The sequence goes on along the minus strand of CBDBGX010000001.1, from coordinate 38,515 downwards.
GGCCAACATTGCAGAACAGGCAGAATCCAGCAGCATCACCAGCGAGCAGTTTCCGGACTCCTCTCATCTTGATACCTTGTTCGATACACTGACCAGTCGGGGGATTGAACCCGCTGCAATCGCTAACACGATCAAAAACCTGCACTGCGATCTTGTCCTCACTGCCCACCCAACGGAAATTACCCGTCGAACCCTGATTCAAAAATACAATCGAATCGCCAACGCCCTGGAAAACGTCAGAGAGGATCAGAAGTTAAGCGATAAGGATCGGGTAGAACTTGAACGATTGGTGGCGGAAGTCTGGCACACCGATGAAATTCGCACCGAGAGGCCAAAGCCACAGGATGAAGCCATCTGGGGTTATGCGGTTATCGAGCATTCCTTCTGGATCGCTATCCCAAGGCTCTGGCAGGGTCTGGATCAGTTACTGCAGCGTTACACCGGAGAATCCCTTTCGCTGGAAAACGCACCTCTCACCATATCCTCATGGATGGGCGGTGACCGGGATGGAAATCCCAACGTCACTACGGATGTCACCGACGAAGTCCTGAGGCTTGCACGGTGGATGGCGGCAGACCTCTATCTGCGAGACGTTGATGAATTACTGTCGCAATTATCGATGTCGCGATGCAGCCAGGAAATTACCGATCTCTGCGCCGAAACTTCCCATGAGCCCTACCGGGTGATATTACGGAATCTGCGAACACGTCTTAACGAAACCCGGGACTGGGCAGAAACAAAGGATCCGGTAAACAGTGAACTCATTCTGAAAAAAGACGATCTCTTCTCACCATTACATGCCTGTTACCGTTCACTGCACGAATGCGGCATGGGTATTATCGCCAATGGATTGCTGAAGCAGACCCTCATTCGATTGTCTACATTCGGTGTCACCCTGATCGAACTGGATATCAGACAAAGTGCCGACAAACACATGGATCTTATGGATGAGCTCACTATTTTTCTCGGGTTGGGCAGTTACAAATCCTGGTCAGAACAGGCACGCCACGATTTTCTGCTTGATGAACTGGTCAGCAAACGACCGTTGATTCCAGAAAGTTGGGAACCGGATGGTGAAGCTGGTGAAACTCTGAGGACGATCCGGCTGATTGCCAACAGTGATGCGGACGGGGTGTCCTGCTACATCATCTCCATGGCCAGGAATCCATCCGACGTGTTATCCGTTATCCTGCTGATGCGTAAATCCGGTTTGCTGAAAACCCTTCCGATAGTCCCTCTGTTTGAAACTCTTGATGATCTGAACAACAGTGCTTGGACCCTTGAACGTTTACTGAGAAACCGATGGTATCGGGAATACATCGGGGGGAACCAGCAGGTCATGATAGGTTATTCCGATTCGGCAAAGGATGCAGGACAAATGGCTGCTGCCTGGGCTCAATACCGGTCCCAGGAAGAACTGGTAGTAGCAGCGGAAAAATATAACATTGATCTCACTCTCTTCCATGGACGAGGTGGTGCGGCAGGACGTGGTGGTGAACCAGTGCGGCAGGCCATACTCTCCCAGCCGCCAAACACCATCAAGCATGGCATGAGGGTAACGGAACAGGGTGAGATGATACGGTTCAAGTACGGCTCACCCCAGTTAGCTTTGAACAGTATGGATATCGTGCTGAGTGCAACCATTGAAGCCAATCTTTTACCCTCTCCGAAACCAAGAGAAAACTGGCGGTTGATGATGGACCGGCTTTCCAATATCTCCATGCAGAGCTTTCGTGACATAGTTCAGGATGATTCAGACTTTTCTGACTACTTCACCTGCAGTACCCCGGAAAGGGAATTAAGTCTGCTGGCGCTGGGCAGCAGACCGACACGACGGCAACCAGGGAATCAATCCATCAAGGCTCTGCGTGCCATACCATGGGTCTTCGCATGGACGCAAAAACGTCTGATGCTTCCTGCCTGGCTGGGTACGGATGCTGCTCTGTCGCAGGAACTGAGTAACCGGGACCGTTTCATCATTGACGAAATGGCTGCCGAATGGCCGTTTTTCCAGACCCAGCTGGACCTGCTGGAAATGGTTCTCAGCAAGGCGGATATTGAGATTGCCCAACGCTATGATGAAACACTGGTTCCGACAAATCTGCAATCAATGGGTGCGCAGTTCAGAAACCGTCTGGCCAGGTTGATTGACAGCATCAACAGGATCAAGCATCAGGATATACTGTTACAACACCTGCCAGCTGTCAGACAATCAATAGATCTTCGCGATCCATACACCGACCCACTACACTTTTTGCAAATCGAGTTAATTTCCAGGTACCGCCGGGATGATTCCAACGAACGAGTCAGAAAAGCACTATTGATTACCATCGCCGGTATCGCGGCAAGTATGAGAAACACAGGTTAAGGTGACCACACAGCGTATTACCATTGTCGGAGCGACTTCGGGTCCTGGAAAATCACTACTGCTGAAACTTACCCGACAGGGTCTCGAAGTGACAGGGATCGGCAGAAATCCCGAAAGAATTGAACAGATTCGACGAATCCTGCAAGGTAGCAGGGCTGTCATTCGGGCAATTGACGTACGTAAGGATCAGTCTTTCCTTGAGTCAACAGACATTCTTGTGCATTGCAGCCGCCCGGACCTGGTCCATTATTTGATGGCAGACAACCTGTCCCGGTTCATTGCCCTTGGTTCAACCCGGAAGTTCACGCACTTTCCCGATCAGCGATGCCGTGACGTGGAAACCATGGAACGGATGGTGATGTCGAGTAGTATTCCCGCGACGGTTCTTCATCCTACGCTGATTTATGGTGCGGATGGATTCAGTAATATCGAACGGATTATTGGAATTGCAAGGAAGTTCCCGGTCATTCCTCTTCCCCGTGGCGGCATGTCGCTGATCCAGCCAATACATTGTGATGATGTGTCAGCAGCGTTGATGCGCTGTCTGGACAATGATCGGGTAATCAATCAATGCATCGTCATTGCGGGTCCGTCACCTATGACATACAGGACATTCGTACAAAAAACCCTTGCTGCTATGAATTTATCTGCAAGGGTCATATCCATGCCTTGTTCCCTCATCAAAGCCCTGGCCGGGATAACCCGTTACCTGCCGGGAGTACCCTTGATAAAATCAGATGAGGTGCAGCGTTTGCTGGAGGACAAAAACTTCGACACGCATCAAATGCAGAATTTACTGTCAGTGATACCCCGCAGTTATGACACTGGCATCCGGCAGTATGCAGCCAAGCTACAGGAATCAAGGTCTAAGCCCGGATAGTTCACCAAGGTGGAGAAATATTAATGTTAGCTGTAGGAAATTCAGCGAGTTACTGGATTTCTGATGAATTTGAGATGTGACAGATTGTGACTGATCAACATTCATGTACTGAAATACCATGCAAAAAAATGAGTCTTGATAAATCAGTCTGCTGTGCCGGTCCCGGGTTCGAGGATTCTTAAAGAAAATATGCTTAATTTATTGTAACAATGGCATAGTAGCACCACAGAATTTAGCTATGGAACGGAGTATGTATCAATCAGTTTGCAATCAATTGCTGTCCCGCTTTGAGGAAGGTGTTGTCACCATCAGCTTTAACCGCCCGCAAGAAGAGAATCTCATTAATTATGCAATGTTGATGGCAATGCGGGAGTTATTCAGTCAGGCAGCTAATGACGACCAGGTCAGAGCAGTGGTGTTGAGGGGGAAAGGCTCATGTTTCTGCGGCGGTGATGACTGGCAGAATATGGGTGAATGGCCTGGGGAATTTGCCCATCGCAAACCCGGCGGTTCTCATGGAGCGGCGCCAATACCTGAACAGGAAACCATTAAAGCCCTGCGTAGCATAATGAAACCGACCATCGCTTTGCTTCATGGTTCAGTATTGGGTTTGGGATTGGACCTTGCAGCCGTCTGTGATTTAAGAGTGGCGTCAACAGATGCCAGTATCGGTGATCCCAGAATCCAGCCAGGGGAGAGCATCTGCAACAGGCATTACATACCTGTTGCCAAGGCTGATTGGCCTCTCGCAGGCCAGTCGGATTTTACTGATGGGAGAGATTCTGACGGCAGAGGAAGCCATTCGGATACAGCTTATACATCAGTTGATTGACTCCCGAAATTTCACCACTGAAACCGGTGCACTGATTAAGAAAATAGCTGGACTGCCCACCAGGGCTTACGAAGTACACAAACTTCAGGTATTACCGCAACTGGATATGAGTTTCGACGCTTCAATGACGCACTGTCTTGGTGTTCGGCAAACCCATGTCATAGAAGATCGCGAAGAGGGAGCCAAGGCCTGGCGGGAACGTCGGGACCCGGTATTTAAAGGGCGCTGACATGAATGAGAGTAATGAATTGCTGGTATCCGATGACGGTCCTGTTCGTCATTTGCGCTTTAACCGTCCCGGGCGCTTAAATGCTATTGATCTGGCCCAGCATGAGAGGATCATTAAAGAACTGGAAAGAGCGGAAGCGAATCCAGATATTCGTGTGATTGCTTTTTCCGGGGAAGGGCGAGCCTTTTGTGCCGGTGATGATTTGAATGCCGGTAAAGGAAGATCGGAGGCAATGCGTAAACGAAACGTGGACCTCGATATTGGCAGTGGCCCGGTGGTGCTGCTTGACGCCGCTGCCGTCATTCGCAATTTGAGTAAAGCCACTGTGGCGCTGATGCATGGTCATACTCTGGGGTCAGGCTTTGATTACAGTCTCAGTTGTGATTTTCGTCTGGCTGCAAATGATCTTAACTATGGTGATCCGAGAATTCATCGTGCCATGTGGGCAGCAGAAGGATGGTCTTATAAACTGGTCAGGCAGTTGAATCAGTCCATGGTGACACCAATTTGTTATCTGGGTGAAACCATGAATGCCGAACAAGCTCATTCTGCTGGATTGATCCATAGAATTTATCCTTCGGGAGTTGATCTTCGACGCAGTGCTCGTGAGCAATTGATGGCACTGGCAGAAATCGATCCGGATGCCTACCGGGCAACCAGGAAACGGCTGGTGGAGGGGCTGGATATGAGCTTTGATCAGGCGATGAATTATTCACCTTAAATCCCTTTAATGAACAGGCCATCCAAAACGTTGCAGAACTTCTATACCGGACACTTATGAAAACCTATCTGGTTGGCGGCGCGGTCCGCGACCAACTGCTGGGATTGCAGGTTACAGAAAAAGACTGGGTAGTCACAGGCAGTAGTGCTGAGGAATTGAAAAAGCTCGGATACCGACAGGTCGGCAGTGATTTCCCCGTGTTCCTGCATCCGGGAAGCAGGGAAGAATATGCACTTGCAAGAATCGAAAGAAAAACAGCCGAAGGTCATCAGGGGTTTGAAACGGAGACCGGGTCCTCGGTTACTCTGGAAGATGATCTGTACCGAAGGGACCTCACTATTAATGCCATTGCCCAGGATAACAATGGCCGAATTATCGACCCGTATCATGGTCAGGAAGATCTGGCCGCGGGCATTCTGCGTCATGTTTCCCCTGCTTTCAGCGATGATCCTTTGAGAATTCTCCGTGTCGCCCGATTTTCTGCACGATTTCCGGGTTTCAGCATTCACGAAGATACACGCAATCTGATGTCGAACATGGTGGCACGGGGTGACCTTGCACAGTTGGCGCCGGAACGGATTTTTATTGAAACCGGGAAGGCACTGGCAACCGATTCGCCGCATGTATACTTTATCGTTCTCAGTGATATCCGGGCAGACGCAGAACTGTGGCCGGAATTGACCTCTGTTCACATTGACAGATTGGAAAAATGGCAGTCCGATAACGATGCTTTTCACGCCTTTGTTATACTGATTGCAAATCTCCCTCCCCTACAGATCAATCAATTGTCTCAAAGGTTAAGAGTTCCGGGAAAGTTCCGGGAAATGGCTTCCCTGATCTCAAGATTTCACAAAACCTGGTCCAATGTGATCAATTTGACAAGCCTGGACATACTTGAATCCCTGTACGACATGGATGCCTTCCGACGGCATGAGCGGTTCTGCACTCTCTGTCTGCTCCTCACTCAATTTGCACAGAGCCGTGGTGAAAAAGTCGTCAATCCGGACCCATGGCCCGGATATCTTGATGCGGCAAGGCAGGTATCTGCGGGAGAAATCTCAACCGAAATCAGTGGACCAGAACTTGGTGAAGCCATTAAATTGAAACAAATACAGCGAATCGAAAACCTGCGATGACCGATAAAGTCGTTTTAATCACCGGTGGCGCCAAACGGGTTGGTGCTCAACTCGTCAGGTTCTTTCACAACGCAGGCTACCACGTTATTCTGCATTATCATCGTTCGGTATCAGAAGCAGAAAACCTGTACCGGGAACTGCTTTCTGCCAGGCAGAATTCCGTATCACTATTCCAATGCGACCTGGTCAATATCCAGGACTGGAATTCAATCGCAGAACACTGCATGTCTTTTCAGGGTCGACTCGATGTACTGGTCAATAACGCATCCGCCTTCTACCCGACTCCGACAGGAGAAGCTGTCGATCAGGACTGGCAGAATATTGTTGGATCAAATCTCAAAGCGCCGTTTTTTCTGAGCCAGTGTTTCGCGGCGGCACTGACCGGAACATCAGGTTGTATCATCAACATAGCTGACATCCACGGGATAAAGCCACTTAAAAACTACTCGTTATACAGTATTGCAAAAGCCGGTATCATCATGCTGACCCGGAGCCTTGCACTTGAACTCGCACCGGGTGTCCGGGTTAACGGTATCGCGCCCGGCGCCGTACTTTGGCCTGCAGATTTATCGGAAGAGGTAAAGACCAAAATCCTCAAAAAAGTGCCTTTAAAACGGGCGGGGAATCCTGAAGATGTTGCTCGCACCGCTTTGTTCCTTGCGGAGGACGCCCCATACATAAACGGGCAGATAATCACTGTTGACGGTGGCAGGTCCCTCACCTAACCCTTGCTCTACGTCAGTCCGGATTCTCTCTCTATGGCCCGATAGCCAATGTCCGTGCGACAATACCGACCCCTGAATTGAATCTGCTCGACTATTCCATAAGCTCTTCGTTGAGCTTCACTGACCGTTCCGCCCATTGATGTCACTCCCAGTACCCGTCCTCCATTGGTAACAACCTTGCCGTTCTCAAGTCTGGTACCGGCATGAAAAACCTTGCCATTTACAACGCCCTCAAGACCTTCAATGACATCACCCCTGTCATAGTCATCCGGGTATCCCCCTGCCGCCATCACCACCGTCAATGCCGCTTCCGGTACAAACGTTATCCGCTGTCCTTCCAACTGACCATCAATGGCGTGATTACACAGCTCTGCCAGATCAGATTGCATCCTCAACATCACCGGCTGGGTCTCTGGATCTCCGAACCGGCAATTGTATTCAATGACAAATGGGTTACCTGCATCGTCGATCATGAGACCGGCATACAGGAAGCCGGTATACGGATGACCTTCCATGCGCATTCCATCGATCGTCGGCTGTATGATCCTGTTGACGATTCGCTCATGTACTGCATCGGTCACGACGGGCGCCGGTGAGTACGCTCCCATACCACCCGTGTTCGGACCCTTGTCCCCATCCCGGATTGCCTTGTGATCCTGGGATGACGCAAACGGAATAAATCGGGTACCGTCCGCAATGACGATGAAACTTGCTTCTTCGCCGTGCAGGAACTCTTCGATAACCACTCTGGAACCCGCTTCTCCGAACCGGTTGCCCGTCAACATGTCACGAATGGTTTTTTCCGCCTCTGTATGGCTATGTGCAATGACTACTCCCTTCCCGGCAGCCAGACCATCGGCCTTGATGACCTGGGGTAAATCCATTGTTCGTGCATAGTCAACAGCTCGTTCAACATCATCAAAACTGCCATAGGCAGCCGTCGGAATATCATATTTTTTAAGGAAATTCTTGGTAAAACTCTTGGATCCTTCCAACTGCGCGGCAGATTTTCCGGGTCCAAAACATCGAAGTCCCGCAGCAGTAAACTGGTCTACAGCACCGGCAACCAGTGGCGCTTCAGGACCGATAATGGTGAGATCAATTCCATTGGTTCCTGCAAAGGATATCTGGCCTGCAATGTCCATAACGTCGATATCAACGTTTTCGATACCTTCATCCAATGCAGTACCGGCATTACCGGGTACCACGAAAACCTTCTCAACCGTAGAAGATTGGATAACCCGCCAGGCAAGGGCATGTTCACGTCCACCACTGCCAGTCACCATTACTTTCATCTTTTCTTCCTGATGCTCAGTGCCTGAAATGGCGCATACCGGTCAATATCATCGCCATTTCATTTTCATCTGCCGCTTTGATGACTTCATCATCATTAATCGAGCCCCCCGGTTGAATCACTGCTGTGATACCAGCTTCCGCGGCTGTATCAATGCTGTCCCGGAAAGGGAAAAAAGCATCTGAAGCCATAACGGACCCCGCAATCTGTAAACCCTCATCATCAGCTTTGATCGCTGCAATCCGTGCACTGTAGACCCGGCTCATCTGACCCGCACCCACACCGATAGTCCGGCAGTCACGGGCATATACGATGGCATTGGATTTAACGTGTTTTGCCACCTTCCAGGCAAACAACAAATCATTCATCTCTGCATCCGTTGGCGCTCTCTTTGAAACTACCTGCAGGTCTGTCTCCTCGTATAAAGACGTATCCCGGGTTTGCAATAACACCCCGCCGCCAACGCGTTTGAAATCCAGATTGTCTTCACTGTCCGGATTGAAACTGCCACAAACCAGTAACCGCACGTTTTTCTTTGTGGCAAAGGCGGTTAGCGCCTCTACAGCGTATCCGGGAGCAATGACAACCTCTACAAATTGTCGTTCCACAATATCCGCTGCAAGCGCACTGTCCACTTCTCTGTTAAACGCCAGAATCCCGCCAAAGGCCGATGTCGGGTCTGTTTCAAATGCTTTCTGGTAGGCCTGATGGACGTCTTCAGATTCTGCTGCTCCACAGGGATTGGCATGTTTGACGATGACACAGGCTGGCGCGCTAAAGGCTTTGACGCAATTAAGCGCCGCATCTGTATCAACCACATTGTTATATGACAGTGCCTTCCCCTGAAGCTGCTTTGCGTTAGCAACATGGTTACCGGCTGAAGGCTCTTTACCGGCTGAAGGCTCTTTACCAGCTGCTGAAGGCTCTATATAAAAAGCAGCCTGCTGATGCGGGTTTTCTCCATATCGCATCTCTCCGAGCTTTTGAAGATGCATGGTATAGGTCGAAGGGAATCTGGTTCTGCCATTTTCTGTAATTGCCCCAAGATAATTGGCAATCGCCGCATCGTAACGGGCAACATGTTCAAAGGCTTTCACCCCAAGCTGAAAGCGGGTTTCCTTACCCAGCGCGCCACCATTGGCGTTTAATTCATCCAGAACGGGTTCATAGTCATTAACATCTACGATCACTGCGACACTTTCCATGTTTTTTGCCGCGGACCGAAGCATGGCAGGTCCGCCAATATCGATATTCTCAATTGCATCGGACAATGTGGACCCAGGGTCCGCCACTGTTTGTTCAAACGGATACAGGTTGACTATGAGTAAATCAATCGGGCTGACCTTACGGGAACGCATGACCTCATCATCCTGACCACGTCTGCCGAGTAATCCCCCATGAATTTTTGGATGAAGCGTTTTTACCCTTCCATCCATCATTTCCGGCGAACCGGTATAGTCGGCAACTTCCTGAACTTCCAACCCATTGTCCATCAGGTACTGCCAGGTACCCCCGGTAGACATGAGATGTACATCCAATGCCGCCAGTCCTTCGGCAATTTTCAATAATCCTGATTTATCCGATACGCTTATCAAAGCATTGTTGATTCTGACACTGGTCACGAGCACTTCTCCGAAACAACCGGTTAATACAATTTATCCGGGCTTGATTGGAAACGAAATTTCACGGTATCACAGGGCAGCATTCAGTCTCCAGCGCCAGGAACTACAACAGACATTTCATACTCAATAACCTCGCTGCCTGGATCCAGAATTTCCATGGCAAATCTCACCTCTGTATTGGGGGGGATATACTCGATGTCCCTCAATTTGCTTCCAAGATATTCATCGATAGTAAATATTCTGGATGCCACCAGACCACCGTTCCTGTTCCGGAATTGAAGCTTGACTGACGGGAATCGCTGTTTGAATTGCGCCGAATTCCGTACCATCGCATCGACTATCAGTGCATCGGAAATATAGGGATGGCTACTGACCTGCAGGTTCTCTGTAGTCAGTGCCTGTGGATTATTGTAGTCCGGTAACGAACATTCCAGGTATTGACAAGCTTCAAGGAAGTAAGACCGAAATCGATCATCCATGACGATTTGATCAAAGTTGAACCAGCCGTATTGGGCTATACCCAGTAAAAGGAGCAGCAAAATACCAACAATCCGTAAAAAAATATTACGGGACCTGGGCTCGCTGCTCTCAATCGCAGTTTCTCCGGCAGTATTTTCTGTCTGAACGAATGTCTCCGAAGTGCTCTCATCAGAGTATTGCAAAGGGTCAACTTGCAACTGTCTACTCTGGTTTACTGGTTGTCGGGGAATTGCCTGCCGATGATCCCCGGAAGACAATGTCGAATCCCTCTGATCAGATATGTCATTACGCTGTTGCGCCTGCATATTTCCGTAAGGATCCTGATCGGACATATCCTGAGCCGATAGACCACTCTGACCCTGTGGGACACCTTGATCTTGCTGGCTGCCTTGTATTTGAGGACTACCTGGGACGTTCTGGCTGCCTTGTATCTGTGGACTGTCTTGATCCTGCTTACTGACTTGATTCTGTGGACTGCTCTGATCCTGCATATAACTCTCAGCCTGAAAAACGGTCAGACAGGAGCCACACCGTACCGTACCTTCAGCTATCTGTAATTGCTCTTCGGAGATCCGGAATGAGGTATTGCACTGGGGACAGCGAGTAATCTTCCCTGTGTTCATCTGAAATTCCTGATGGATGAATGGACAATCAACATGACGGACAGTCAGGTTCAGGCGCGTACAGGACAGAATCAGGATTTGACGACTCATGGCCGGAATAGTGCTGCATCAGCCATCCATCCAAAGTTACTTCCGTTGACATGGGCAACATCCGGTAAGCTTCTTTAACCCTGTCGCCTTGGTCCACCTTAATACCCGACAGAACCAGATCACCTGAAGGTCGCAATAACCTCGTCAGTGTGTGACTTAAATCAATCAATGGTTGTGCAAGAATATTGGCCAGAACAACATCAAAAGCCGGTTGCAGGACTTTTTCCGGTTTGGCAATGGTTAATTTCCCAAGGACATCATTGTGAGCCGCGTTTTCACGCGTTGCCGCCAGGGCCTGTGGATCATGATCAACAGCCACCACATGCTCAGCCCCGAGCAGACACGCGGCTATGCTGAGAATTCCAGAGCCACAGCCAAAATCAAGCACACTCTTTTTCCCCATATCAGATGCATCCAGCCATTCCAGACAGAGTCTGGTGGTGGCATGAGTTCCTGTACCGAACGCCAGTCCGGGGTCCAGTTTAATTATAACCGCGTTTTTTTCAGATATGTCGAGTTCATGAGGACAAACCCACAATCGTCGACCAAATTTCACAGGCTGGAAATGTTGCAACCATTCCCTCTCCCACTGACGATCAGCAATTTCTTCAGTGTGCAGCAACCTGTATCCCAGGCAATTGATCTCCTGCTCAAGAGCGATCAGATTGACACCATCTTCGAACAGGCCAACAACCTGAACTTCTTTCCACAACGGTATTTCTTCCAAACCCGGCTCGTACAATGGATCATCACCCGCATCCATTACCGTTACAGAAACGGCACCCATAGACCAAAAACACTGTTCGAGCTTATCAATCGCCTTTTGAGGCGCTGTTGCCGCAACATTCCTCCAAAGCAATCGATCACCTCTTCAACTGATCGAGAAAACCAGTGTGCACATCTCCCTTGCGAAATTGGTCACTGGAGATTACCTTTATCAGGTTATTCCTGTTGGTATCGACACCTTCGATGGATAATTCGTCCATCATTCGTCGCATTTTTTGCACTGTCCTGTCACGGTCTGTATCCAAAGCAACAAGTTTGGCTATAAGAGAATCAAACTGATGTGGAATCCTGTAACCATTGTACAGATGTGAATCCACCCTTACACCCGGTCCTGCCGGGAAGTTTATGTTGGATACCACCCCGGGGCATGGGCGATATTCATCGTCTTCCGCATTGAGCCGACACTCTATTGCACATCCACTAAAGATCACATCCGCCTGAGTAAGCGTCAGACGATCCAAAACGGCAGTTTCTATCTGCAGGCGGACAATATCTACACCAGTGATCATCTCCGATATCGCGTGTTCCACCTGAATCCTGGTATTCATTTCGAGGAAATAAAATTCACCATCCTGATATAGAAACTCAAGGGTTCCGGCATTGCGGTATTTCATTTTCCTGACCGCAGATACTGCCAGGTCACACAGATTATCCAGCAACTGCCGTGGAATATTAGGTGCGGGTGCTTCCTCAATAACTTTCTGCTGGCGCCTCTGAATTGAACATTCACGGGTACCCAGGTGAATTGCCTCACCATGACCATCACCCAGAACCTGCACTTCTATGTGCCTGGCATTGTCCAGGAACTTCTCAATGTAGACGGTACCGTCACCAAAAACAGACGAAGCCTCCGATTGTGCCTCTGCGAATGCGACGGTACAGGATGATTCATCTTCAACAACACGAATACCGCGACCACCACCACCAAAAGCAGCCTTGATCAATGCCGGGAAACCCACTTCGCGAGCAATATTCAACGCATCCTTTAGACTCGAAACAGCCTCACATGAACCAGGTACAGACTGTAAGCCCAGCGTATTCAATTTTGCACGGGCATTAGCCTTGTTACCCATGGAAGCAATCTGATCCTCAGTAGGGCCAATGAACATAAGGTCATTCTGTTCCACCATACGGCAAAACATGGAATCTTCGGAAAGAAAACCGTATCCGGGATGCACCATGTCACAACCGGATACAAGAGCAGCAGAAATGAAGCTTTCACGGCTCAGATAATCAACTTCACTGATACAGATAGTTTCATCTGCATATCGAAGATGAAGCAGGTCTTTATCAACCCTGGCATAGGGTGCAACCGTCGCAATACCCATCTCTTTACAGGTTCGGATCACCCGGAGGGCAATCTCACCCCGGTTTGCAATCAGGAGCTTCTGCATCTCTCAGATAATGGTAAACATCGGTTGGTCAAATTCGACCGATGATTCATTTTCAACCAGAATCGCTTCCACCACTCCGGAAAATGTCGATTTGATCTGATTCATCATTTTCATCGATTCTATTATGCAGAGCACATCACCAACCTTGACCCGATCGCCAACATCCACAAAAGGTGGTGACCCGGGAGATGGCGCCTGATAGAAAGTACCGACCATCGGCGCCGTTACGATCTTCCCCCGTGTGGCTTTTTCCACTGATGGTTCCGCTGCGGGGACAGGATCCTGAACTGCTGTTGTGGAGTGCACAAACGTCGTGGTCTGCCGTGAGATTCTGACGGCCTGCTCACCTTCCTTTATTTCAATTTCCAAAAGGTTCGATTCTTCCATCAGATTGATGAGCTTTTTGACTTTTCTTATGTCCATACCCGACTCCTTTGCGAAACCATAAAATCGTGCCAGTGATTTCTGTACAAGATATTGTTCTATGAAGCGTGATTAAAATGTCGACAACTCAATGTGAAAATCATCATATTGGACTAGACCTTTTTCGACAGATGTTGCAGCGCTGCCTCTACGGCCAGACTATATCCAAGAGAACCCAGACCGACAATTGAACCCTCTGCCACATCGGTAAAATATGAATGTCTGCGAAATTCCTCACGCTTGAATATATTCGACAGGTGCACTTCGATAAAGGGAATGGACACACCGGTGAGTGCATCCCGCAAGGCTACACTGGTATGAGTAAAGGCACCTGGATTAATGATGATGAATGCAGTGTTTCCCTGTGCAGATTGTACCTTATCAACCAGTTCATGCTCTGCATTCGACTGGAAAGCTTCAAACTCATGGCCAGCTGCTGTAATTTTGCCTTCAAGTTGCCCGTTTATACCCACTAACGTCTCGTAACCGTACATATCTGGTTCTCTTATACCCAGCATATTCAAATTCGGACCGTGTAGTACCAATATTTTGGACATTTTTCATTTTTCCTGAAAATAATGCCATTTTAGGCATCTTTTTAAGAAGTTTACAGAATTTATACTCTCATTCCTTGCCGGCCAGTGCAACCGGAAATCTATAGCAAAACCTCATGATTCTGCTTTGGATAACACAATCCAGCCTCGGCGCAACCCTGGTATGTCACTGACACATGACGCTGCTCAACCACGTCCTCTACCGGTACAGTAACCGTAAGTTCCTTGAAATACACCTCCACATCACCAAAGTATTCGTCATGTTTTACTACACCAGCGGGAATGACAGGGTCGCCGTGAGCACCAGACAATTCCATGGATAATTGCTGTCGGTAAAGATAATATCCCGGTGCTATTTGCCAGTGTAATTTAACCTCATTGTCAACTTCTACAACAGTCAGTATGAATGCCTGTTCAACCGGCAGAAACACAGAGTCTTTTTCGAGGCTCAATGGCTTTTTCAGTAATTCATCGGCGAAAATTACAGGGGTCATTATCGCGCAGCAAAGCACCCAAATGAAGAAGAGTTTTGGCATACTATGGATCATGATAAAATCGGATTATCAGTGTGTCGGACACTTTTAAGCTTTTCCTGTTCCTTTCAGTCATCTCCGGGTGTACACCTTCTGTTACTGTGACTGTGGAAGTAACAGAAACTGATGTTATCACGCCACCCGAACCCGTTGAGGAAATTGTAACAAACCCGTTGATAGGACAGTTACTTTCCGAGGCGGAAGAAGCATTCGCCCGCAATTACCTCACAACTCCGGTCGAAGACAATGCTTATTCGAAATATCTGCAGGTATTGTCCCTGCACCCTGGGAACATTGAGGCTGAACAGGGTATAGCCAATATCGTGGATAGATATCTGGATTGGGCAATTGTTAACGCCAGAAACGACAATATCCGAAAAGCAACGGATTATCTGAACAAGGCAAAATCCATAGATAACACACATCCTGGCATTCCCTCGGTCACATCACTTATCACAGACTCGCAAAATAGAAAATCTGTTTCATTCCCACTGAATTCTTCTGATCTCATTGCTGGAAACCAGCTGATCCTGGAACAATTACATGAGGTCGCCAAAGAAATACAAAATTTAAATGCTACCGTAGTCATCAAGGCGGCTACAGACGCACTGGGCAGATGGATTTATCAACAGCTCAACCAGACCTCCGATAACAGAGTCAGTGCCACCTTCGAATACCACCCTTCCCCACACATCATTTTAAAGTATTAGTGGAATCTGTCCCAAAACCAATACCCGACAAACACACACAAAGTTCGACCCACAGCAGATGGCTTTGGGGTGTTCATTTGCGCAAGCATAATGTCGGAGCGCCGAGCTGGAGGAGCAAGACTTCAGGCTTGCGGGGGAAGTGGAGGGAATCCCGGAGGGACGCGCAGACGCTGGAGCAAACGAATGCCCCAAAGCCATCTGCGAACACCCTGAATTAAGTAAACTGTCCCCCGAATAGAGTAAACTACTCCCTGAACAGGAGATTACCCATGGATATAGTGGAAGCTATCAAGACTAAAGTTTCAGACAAACTGGAAACTTCTACGACGACTTCAAGCATCGTCAAGACAGTAGGCATTATCCTGATTCTGCTGCTGGTGATAATTGGAATCGTCGGTTTTATCTGGGACGATGAACCCGCCCTGTTCGATATCAACGAGAACACCACAACGCTGCTTCAGAAAAACGAAGTCCATAAAGTCACAGGAAGTACCACAGCGGCGACTGTACACAAACTCATTGATGTGCTCCTGCACAAGCGGGGAGGATATCTGACTAACGACATCATGCCGCCCGGTATATTGATGGATAACGTGCCAAATTGGGAATTCGGTGTCCTTGTCCAGGTTCGCGACATGGCCAGAACTCTGCGAAATAACCTGTCACGCTCCCAGTCGCAATCGACGGAAGATGTTGCATTGGTATCGACGGAAAACCAGTTTTATTTCGATAATGACAGTTGGATACTGCCGGCGACTGAATCTGAATACAAAAAAGGCATGGAAAGCCTGCAGGATTACCTGATTCGATTGGGTGACAAAGACTCTCCTGACGCCCAGTTCTATGCCAGGGCAGACAACCTTGGAATATGGCTCTCCGAGGTGGAAACCAGACTGGGAAGTTTGTCGCAACGGCTGAGTGCCAGCGTGGGCAAGCATCAACTCAATACTGCACTTGCCGGCGACAGCGCCGCTACCCAGTCAACGGAATCAGCACAAAGTTCTCATATGAAAACACCATGGATGGAACTGGATGATGTGTTCTATGAAGCAAGAGGCACCACCTGGGCACTGATTCACCTGTTACGTGCAGTCGAGGTAGACTTTCAGGAAGTTTTACAGAAAAAAAACGCCCTGATCAGTTTGCAGCATATCATCAGGGAACTGGAACCTGCCCAGGACACCCTGTGGAGTCCGGTCATCCTGAACGGCAGCGGACTGGGAATAATGGCAAATCATTCGCTGGTGATGGGTTCACACATTTCCAGGGCCAATGCTGCAATCATTGATCTGCGTCGACTGCTGGAAGAGGGTTGATCAAAACAGATATACCAGACATATCCTGTCCCCCGGGATAGCGTTACCAACACAAGTTGTTTTCTAATGGTTTGAATTTCTGTACTATTAGCGCGCCTGCAAAATCAGGCTGTCGAAGAATTACAATCCAACTGGAATGACTTTATGAGTAACTTGACTTACTTGTCGCCACCCCTTATTGGCTTGCTGGGGCTGGTTTGCGCCTTCTTGATCCATGTTCTGATGACCAGGTATTCAGAAGGTGAAGATAAAATCAAAAAAATCGCCGATGCTATCCACGAGGGCGCCATGGTGTTCATGCATCGCGAATATCTGATGCTGCTGCTGTTCGCCGGACCACTCTTTCTCATCATTCTGATATCACCACTGGGTTGGAATACGGCAATGTCGTTTGCCGTCGGTGCATTCGCCTCTGCGGCAGCAGGATATCTGGGGATGTTTTCAGCAACCAAAGCCAATGTGCGAACAACCACTGCTGCACAGGCAGATGGTCAATCGGGCGCTCTGATAGTGGCATTTTACGGCGGTTCCATCATGGGTCTCTGCGTTGCCTCACTCGGTCTTGTTGGACTTGGTTTTTTATACTGGTTCTTTGGCGGTGACCCCGAAACAGCTCATGCGATTCACGGATTCGGCATGGGTGCCTCCAGTGTGGCGTTATTCTCCCGTGTTGGTGGTGGTATCTTTACCAAGAGTGCGGATGTTGGAGCCGACCTGGTGGGTAAAATAGAAGCTGGAATTCCCGAAGATGACCCACGAAACCCCGGAGTTATCGCGGACAACGTTGGTGACAATGTTGGTGACATCGCCGGCATGGGATCTGACATATTCGAGTCTTATTGCGGATCCATGATAGCCACTATCGCCATCGCCTCAACACTGGTCATGAGTGGACCATTTGGTATTGAAGCGCTGGCGCCGGAAACCGGTCAGGCAGCGTTGATGGCCCTACCTCTTGGATTGGCCAGTCTTGGCCTCCTCTGTTCCATTCTTGGCATCATAGTAGTACGTGTATTGTCCGGCAAATCAGCGGAAACAGCCTTGCACATGGGCCATAACACATCAGCTCTTCTTCTGATCGCGGGTGCCTGGTTCCTGACTGACCTTATGGGTATCGACAGGAATATCTGGTATTCCATTATCGCCGGTGCCCTGGGCGGAATATTGATAGGTCTGGTCACCCAGTATTACACCGCCAAGGCGCCTGTAGTAAAAATCGCCACGGCCGGCAAGACCGGTATAGCTACCTTAATGATCACGGGTCTGGCTGTCGGCCTGGAGTCGGTGGTGATTCCTGTCCTTGGAATCGCTGCCATTATTTATTTTTCTACGGAATTCGCCGGATTGTACGGGGTGGGTATTGCAGCCGTTGGTATGCTGGCAACCGTCGGCATGACCATGGCGCTTGATGCCTACGGACCAGTTGCTGACAACGCCGGTGGTATCGCCGAGATGGGTGGTCTTGGAAAAGATGTTCGTGCAATTACCGATGGCCTGGATGAAGTCGGTAATACAACTGCTGCTATTGGCAAAGGCTTTGCTATTGGTGCTGCTGCACTGGCCGCACTCGCCATCATCGCTGCCTTCGTAGAAACCATGTCAGTGAATGACACATCATTCTCCCTGGAGTTGTCCAATCCGAAAGTACTCGTGGGTATTTTTATCGGCGGCGTTCTGCCTTTTCTCATCGCTTCCATCACCATGACGGCAGTCGGTGATGCCGCAATGGAAATGATTGAAGAAATTCGCCGGCAGTTCCGTGAAATCGAAGGGCTTATGGAAGGCAATGCTGATCCGGATCATGCGAAATGTATTGAAATTGCCACCAATGCCGCCTTAAAGAAAATGATACTGCCGGGTGTTATCGCGGTAGCCATGCCGGCGGTTGTCGGTTTTGGACTGGGCGCACAGAGTCTCGGAGGCATGCTGGCCGGTGCATTGCTTGGCTGTGTATTACTCGCTTTGATGATGGCCAATGCCGGTGGCGCCTGGGATAACGCCAAGAAATATATCGAGAAGGGTAATCTCGGCGGGAAGGGTTCCGATGTCCATGCAGCGGCCGTTGTCGGAGACACTGTGGGGGACCCGTTCAAGGATACATCAGGACCGTCTATGAACATTCTGATCAATGTCATGGCAATCGTCAGTCTGGTGATTGCGCCACTTCTTTAATTCAGGACTACTGGCTCATGGGTGGGAAGGCAGGCAGCTTCTTTCTCACCAGCTTGTTCTGCAACCGAACGTAAGCCGGAAGCCCATTATGATATGGCGGTGAATCTTCACCACTGATCAATGGTTCAAGATAGGCACGGCAGGCACCGGTTATGCCATAACCGTCTTTTGATATGTAGGACCGCGGCATCCTGCGTTCTACATTGGCCACCCTGGCCAGGGGAACTTCTCCGATTTCCCATTGATAGGGTTTATCCTTCAGCCGGACGATAGTTGGCATCACCGCGTTTTTGCCCGACGCGGCAAACTCCACCGCCGCTTTACCAACGGCGTAGGCCTGTTCCACGTCCGTAGCAGAAGCAACATGCCGGGCAGCCCGTTGCAGGTAATCCGCAACTGACCAGTGACACTTGTAACCGTGTGCCTGCTTTATCAGGTCAATCAGTGTCGGAGCTACACCTCCCAGTTGGGTGTGGCCAAAAGCATCCTGGACTCCGGCGTCCGCGACAAATCTTCCGTCTTCATAGCGTGTACCTTCTGATGCCACGATGACGCAAAATCCCTCACTGTCTACCGTATCTTTGACCTTGTTGAGGAATCCCTGGCGGTCAAAAGGTATCTCGGGGAAAAGAATGATATGGGGGGGCGCATTGCGCTGATCCCTGGCCATGCCAGCCGCCGCTGCGATCCATCCTGCATGTCGACCCATCACCTCCAGCAGGAAGACCCTGGTTGAAGACTCTCCACCCGGTGAAGACTCTTTACCGACCGCCATGGACTTCACATCAAAACCAGCTTCAAGAGTGGATACTGCAACATATTTCGCCACAGATCCGAATCCGGGACAGTTGTCCGTCACCGGCAAATCATTATCCACCGTTTTGGGAATGCCGATACAAATCATCGGATACCCCATATCCGCACTGAACTGCGAGACTTTGAGGGCAGTATCCTGAGAATCGCCGCCACCATTGTAAAGGAAATAACCTATGTCATGTGCCTGGAATACTTCAACCAGCCTCTGGTACTCAGCGAGATTTTTGTCAATTGATTTGAGCTTGTAGCGGCAGGAACCAAATGCTCCGCCGGGTGTATGTCTGAGCCCTGCAACAGCTTGCGGCGATTCGAGTGACGTATCGATCAATTCCTCACCCAACGCGCCGATAATGCCATTGCGTCCGGCAAGCACCTTACACATCTTTTTATTACTGCGGGCTGTTTCAATAACGCCACAGGCAGTCGCATTGATGACCGAGGTAACCCCTCCCGATTGGGCATAAAATACATTTTCAGCTGCCATTTCTCTTCTCTTGCCCGTGATACACCTAAATACCGTTTACGGTTTCTGCAATAAGCCAATCAACCACGTTACGCAATGCTTCTTCCCTGCTGGCGCCATTTGCTACGGCATTCTCATAAACCCTGATCTGATTATGAGCGCTTGTGCCCTCCCTCAGAATATCCCGTAAACTCTCAATTTCTTCCTGGCAGTCAAGGACATCTGCATCCTCCCTGACGAATTCTATCAACTCTTCAAGCAGGTCACTGTAAGGCACTATTTCACCCTTCGCCAGATCAATAAGACCTTCTTCGTATGAATAACGCATTGATCGCCAACGGTTTTCATTGATCAGAAAATTGGCATAGACACGCCACTTCTGATTTCTCTGTCGTGTCCGAAACAGCATCCTTAACAGACACACATTGAGCGCAACCAGACTCACCGCATGTTTTACGTTGGTCGCCACATCGGTGACCCTGTTTTCCAGAGTCGGAAATCTGGCACTGGGACGCAAGTCCCACCAGATCATACTGGCATCCTCGATAATGCCCGCATCGACCAACACCGTCACGTGACGTTCGTATTCGGCGTAACTGACAAATTGTTCGGGTAATCCGGAACGCGGTAAATCATTGGCAACCGTCAATCTATAAGACTTCAGACCGGTGTTTTCACCTTCCCAGAAGGGTGACGAACAGGATAATGCCAAAATATGAGGCAGGAAATAACTCATCTGGTTCATCAGATCTATACGGAGTTCCCGGTCTTCAATACCTGTATGAATATGCATGCCACAAATCAGCATCCGGCGTGCCGCGGCCTGCATCTCCCGGGTGAGCGCTGAATATCGATCACGAGCAGTCTGCTTCTGTTCCTGCCACGAGGCAAAGGGATGTGAGGAAACGGCAACAGGTGCAAAACCAAATTTGTCGGCTTCTTCAGCAATAATATTACGCAGTCTTTTTACATGATGTCTTGCTTCGCTGACATTGCCACATACCGGTGTGCCGACTTCTATCTGTGCCCGCATCAATTCCGGCGACACCTGCTCGCCACAACGCTGTACACAGGCCTGCATCAACTCCGGAGGCGGGTCTGCAACCAGGTCTCTGCTGCCCAGGTCCACCAGCAGGTACTCTTCCTCAACCCCAATAGTGAAGGCCGGTTCAATCAATTTCATGTCAACAAACCCCGCAGACTGGCACCTGAGTTGTGATTCTAGCACCTCACATGAGGCAGCATCTTTCTCATTAACGAATTTGACGAACTCGAGTAAAGAACCAGAGAATGACCAGAGGTAACAGCCAGGGAGCCACGCGTTCGAACGGGTCGCCGGGTAAGTGTGCGGCCTGGGACAAGATCGACTCACCGACGGGTCCCGTACCCAGGGAGTAGAACAATACGGTTACGGCGAAGCCGGATAACATTGCAGCCAGTGCAGTACCCGCGGTCACTGTTCGTCCCAAGACCCGGAAAAGCACGATGGGACCGAACGCGGCGCCGAGCGCGGACCAGGCAAACAGTACACGATTGAATATGCTGTCCGGCAGGGTGAGTGCAAGGACAACAGCAAGAGCGGCGACCAATAGCATTGATGTACGCGATGCCATCGCCTCCCTGCCCGGGAAACGGCGGTTGACACCCATGTCATGGGCGACGGCGCCGGCGGCGGCGAGCAGCAGTGAGTCTACCGTGGACATCACTGCAGACAAGGTGGCAGCAGTGGCAATGCCCGCCAGGATGGCTGGCAGGTAATGGCTGGCTGCGTGGTAGAATAACACTTCCGGGTTACCTATTTCTGGTATGAGAGCACGTCCGGACAGGCCCAGCGTTACCATACCTGTAAACACTACAATACCCCAGCCGAAAACGATCGCGTAACCCTGCCGCCGTTCAGCCTCGCCACGTACAGCCATTAACCGGGAAAGCAAGTGCGGTTGACCCAGAGCGCCCAGAGACATGCCGACCAGACCCACCGCAAAACCAAGCAGAATCAGTCCGGCATGACCACCATCAATGTTCAGGTACTCCGCCGGCATGGATGCGGAGAGCGTGGCCCATACCTCGGCCGGTCCACCGGCGGCTGCCAGGGCTGCCAACGGCACACCCACAGATACCACCATCATGATCGCAGCCTGCACGGTATCTGTGACAGACACCGCCCAGAATCCACCCACCATAGAGTAGAACACGACAATTACCGCTCCGATTATGATCGCAGACGGGGTTGAGATTGCAAAGTTTTCGGTCAACGCATTTCCAGCCGCGTCCAGTTGAGCGGCAACATAAAAGATGAAACAGAACAACACGAACACAGCAGCCACGGTGGTGGCGATACGCTTCAGGTCACCGCGAGCGTCGTGGAGCAGGAAGTCTGTCAGTGTCACTTGTTGATGATCTTTCGATTCCTGGCGTAGTTGGCGGCCGAAATACAGCCATACCACAGCGTACGCCACCCAAACCCCCGGGATCATCCATACCGCACTAATACCGACAGCGTAGACAAAGCCCGAGAATCCGAGTATCACCCAGGCCGAGGAGGTGCTTGCCGCGTAAGAAAGCCCGGCCACCCATGGACCAAGACCGCGTCCGCCAAGGAAAAAATCGGCTTCGCTCTTGTTTCTGGATGCTGCCCACAGGCCAATGACAATCATCATCAGCTTGTACACTACCAGGGTAATCAGGATTACCGTTGCCTCATTCATAACAATACCACCTTGGGTGCATCACCCTCTCTGTTCGATTCCTGAATACACTCAGGAAGCTGCTTTTCATCTTACCAGGACCCTTTCCAGAATTTCTCCAGTGTCTGACCTGCATGTTCTGTCCTGGTCACTTATTCTTATACCTGATCACATGTCGATACCGCAGAGTTTCACAAAGAATTTCTTCTGTTCATCCGTCATGGCGGCAAAGTCGGGCACACCCATTACAGTAGTGGATAAATCTGCAAACTCGGGGGAAGGCGCCTGCAGACTGGCAGCGATGTTGTGCAACCCGCCATTTTTGGTTAACGCGGCAGATATCTCGGGGAACCATACCCGTTCTGGTCCACCGCCACGTTCCAGGGGATTGGGGCGACCCACATATTCTTCCATGGCAGCGTACAGCACCATTTCATCCGCCGTTCGCATTTTTTGGCCCTCACTGTGATAGAGCGCACTGGACTGATTGCATATAGCTGCCCAGCGGGCAGTGATATTAAAGCCAACAGTATTGCGAACTTCCTCAGGTGCACCATCACCACCGGTCACCTTGCCTCCTTTGACCAACATATAGTATCCGGAAATTTCCCGTCCGTCCGTCAGCAGCCTCTCTGGTGGATGGGTATAGACTTCACTGAATCCCCACTCCATATCAGAGGGTAGATTACCCGCTTGCAGCAATTTAACGCCGCCTTCGGCACATGCCTCGCACCATGCCTTGGAACCGAATTCTCCTACAGGTTTAAGATTAGCTATGGCCGCAAGGGTTTCCGGCCGTACTTCTGGTCTCGATTGTTGGTTCATGGTCTTCCTGAATGAGTTGATTCTCTGTTAAAAATACAGGTTAAACATCAATACAGCAAACAATCCTGAGTTATCACTATCCTACTAATGGTATACCACTGTATCTGGACCCGGAAAATTGACGGTTGCATTATATGCGTTAACCGGTAATTCTACATGTTTGCAGTCTTCGACCTCATACTCACGTCGAAACTCAATTCCGGTAAATGCAGATGGATTTTAAAACTGACACGGTACCCATAACAAACATCAGATACTTTCCATGCAGAAAACACCACCAACGCTTAACAGACGGGAACATCGTGACCTGAATTTCGGCCGGGATTATCTGGATTTTCTGAAGCATCTTGAAGGTCCTACCCTGATCGACGTACCCGGAACCGACCATTCGAGATGCCGCGCCATCGTCACCCTGTTACATGGTAATGAACCTTCAGGGCTCAAAGCTGTTGACCAATTACTCAGGCACAATATCATCCCGGCAACGGATCTCACTATCATCATCGCTTCTGTCAACGCAGCCCTTCATCCACCGGTTCTGTCCCACAGGTTTTTACCCTGGGAAGCTGATATGAACCGATGCTTTGGTCCCCCCTGTATCACTGATCAGAACAGGCTGGCAGAAGCTATCACCACAGAACTTGATACCAGGAAGCCGGAAGCAGTTGTGGATACGCACAATACGTCCGCACACAGCGAGCCATTTGCAGTATGCCTTGCGGATACGGAATCAATTCGGCAGTTAACAGGGATATTCGCTGACAATCTGGTGGTGATGGATCAAACCCTGGGAACGTTGCTGGAACGCGGGAACATGGATAATCCATGGCTGACAGTTGAATTCGGCGGCATCATGGACCCCCGAGCCGATACACTCGCTTTTGAAACCCTTGTTTCGTTCATCACGGCACAGGAGCTTTTTGAGCAACCTTCTAAACCCATGCAGACTCTATATTACCCATTGCGCCTGGAGATTGTGGAGGACGCCAGAATTCATTATTCAAGCAGCGTCATCCACAACAGCCATATCACCATGTTCAACACCATCGATCAACTCAATTTTCAGCGGATTGAAGCCGGAACTCCACTGGGCTGGCTCTCTCCGGATGGCCTGGAATGGTTCCGGATCAGAGGCGGTAATAAAGAAAAAGTAGAGAATTACTTCTGTAATAACAATGGCTTCCTGACCACTCGGAAGCCATTCACTTTGTTTATGTCAACAACTGATCCCTATATTGCCCAAAAGGACTGCCTTCTTTATTTCACGCCGTAACTCTCGGCATATTTTTTCGCACAAGACCTTGAATCCACTTTATATGGCCTTAGAAAGTGTTCCGTAAGCTATTCAACAAGGAGAAAAAAATGTATCAGTTATTAACACCATTCAATGTATTGAATGAATTTAATCGTGGATTTGGCCGTCTCTATAATGACCGACTCCTGGACAGGCAGGAAACGGATGTCACAGACTGGGTACCGCAAGTGGATATCAAGGAGAACGAGAGTGGTTACAGCGTGCTTGCCGATATCCCCGGCATCAAACCGTCTGATGTAGAGATTACGCTGCACAATAACGTGCTGACCATCAGGGGTGAACGCAACGAGGTATCGGAATCCAATAAATTCAGACACAGGGAACGTACATATGGATCCTTTGTGCGTCAATTCAATCTTCCGGATTCAGTCGATGAAAACGGCGTAAAAGCTCAGGCAAACAACGGTGTCATTGAAATTTCTGTTCCCCGGATACCGGAATCAAGACCAAGAGCTATCACAGTTGAGGGAATTTGATCTCAACTGCAGATGTCACGCAATCTCAATCCCGCGAGTGTGGGTATTTCATTCGCGGGACTGGGATCCATCCTTTTCCCGCCGTGAAGGTCGTCATGCCCGGATCTGATCATTCAATCGAATGACCTCCCTCAAACCGGTGAGAATCAGGTCTGACACGACAATGTCAAAGAGTTTCTCCCTGTTGAACAAGTGTGCAAAACCGCCTGTACCGATCACCACGGGATGCTCGTTGGCAAATTCCTCTTTCGTAATTCGACTGACCATCTCACGAACCATGCCGACATTCGACCAGTACAAACCGGATTGAATACTCTCGATGGTCGACCTGCCAATGGCGTTTTTTGTTGGTATGATCTCAACCGATGGTAGCTGGGCAGTCCTCTCTTCCAAAGCTTCCATGGAAAGATTAACCCCGGGAATGATGCAACCCCCCAGAAATTCACGCTTGCGGGTAATGGCACAGATCGTGGTCGCCGTACCGAAATCAGCCACGATAACGTTACGACCCGGATAAAGTTTTACAGCACCTACCGCGTCGGCAATCCTGTCTGCGCCGACTTCCCTCGGATCTCTGTACAGAATTCTGAGACCGGTTTTGATACCGGGTTTTAATACCAGCGGATCAACGGAAAAATACTTCTGACAGGTTGCCCTGAGTGAATACAGCAGGTCCGGCACCACACAGCAGATTGCCACCCGATTGATATGCCGGGGATCAATACCGTTCTCTCGCAACACCGTCCGAAAGAATACTCCAAGTTCATCTGATGAACTTCTCAGTTGAGAAGTCCTTCTGAACTGTAATTTCAGATCTTCACCAACGAATACACCACCGAATATCTGGGTGTTACCAACATCAAGACAAAGAATCATCGGAATACCTGCATAAAGAGCCTTCAGCCTGCTGGAAGTGCCCAACATGTCGGGCTATGAAATCATGTTCGTAATCCATGTCGTTGTTCATGCTGCATAAAGAGCCTTCAGCCTGCCGGATGACAGCTGTCACGGCAATGGTACATTATCTATCAAACGTACCACCGGGTTCTCTCCGACTTTTGCAGCAGCAAATCGACGACCGTACCGGCTTTGTACATAATCCACATCGAATCCGGCTTTCGCAAGCCGCCCGGCGATCTCATCATCCGTACTGTTTCCTGAAATAAGATTGTGTATCAGCGGCGCCTTCTCCCGTGCACAGGCATCCAGATTGAGGTTTCTTGAACTCAGCGCCAAACCATCCGACTCGCGCACGATCTCGCAGGGAACAATTTTAACGTCAAGGAAAAACGTCCGTGCCATGTCTTTTATGAGCTGGTACTGTTGAAAGTCCTTTTCTCCAAAGTAAGCCCTTGCGGGCCTGACGATATTAAGCAGTTTCATGACCACGGTTAAAACTCCGGTAAAGTGGCCATCACGATGTGCACCGCACAATTTACGACTGAATTCCGACTCGCTCACCTGATAGCGGAAGCCATCCGGATAAATCTGTTCAAAAGTTGGCATCAACAATACATCAACACCCAAATCCTCCAGAATGGCCTTGTCCTCTGCCAGAGTATTTGGATACACAGCAAGGTCCCTCTGATTATCAAACTGTGTGGGATTGACATAGATGCTGACAACCGTGATGTTGCTTTCAGTGACACTTCGTCTGATCAGGGATTCGTGGCCCTTGTGCAGAGCACCCATGGTAGGCACGAAACCCACATCACCTGCCGGGCGATCTTTGATATACCCGGCAACTGAAGCGACAATCTTCATCCGTAGGTTTCCTGCAGTGCCGGAAATGCCTGTTGCGTGACATCATCATGGAACCCGCCAACAGCCCTGCTGACCAGCTGATTCACATTGGCATATCGACGCAGAAATTTTGGTGAGAAATCCGGGTCAGCCCCTATCAGGTCATGCAGGACCAGCACCTGGCCATCCGTCAGAGGACCTGCGCCGATCCCTATGGTGGGTACCCCTACAGCCCTGGAGACACAATCACCCAATTTGTTGGGAATGCATTCAAGAACTATGGCAAAACAACCTGCCTGCTCCAGTTTCTTCGCGTCATCAATGAGCTTCAGTGCATCACCTTCGCGTCTGCCCTGAACCTTGTGCCCACCGAGGTTATGGATGGACTGAGGCGTAAGTCCAATGTGCCCCATCACCGGGACACCGGCTCCAACGATGTGAGCAATCAATTCCGCCTGATGCCCGGCGCCTTCTATCTTGACCGCGGAAGCACCTGCCTGCATCAGTTCCTGCACGGCATCCATGCCCTTCTCTATGCCTTTGCTGCAGGTCAGGAACGGCATATCGGCAATTACGAATTTGTCCTTTGCACCACGTACCACAGCTGCAGTATGCAGCTTCATCATCTCGAGTGTTGCGTGTACAGTTGATTCAAAACCGTGCATCACCACTGCCAGTGAGTCCCCCACCAGAAGACAATCAATATCAGTCTGGTTGAGGATTTTTGCACTCCAGAAATCGTAACAGGTCACCATCGAAATTTTGCAATTCTGTTGTTTGCGCCTGCGAAAAGTCTGCACGTTGATCATGTGATCACCTCGTATTGAGGAACATGATCCAGCGTCAGACAGGGTAAGTCCGTAAAACCAGCTTCGGTACCTGTCCGAGGGATCAAGTCCTGCATAAGTCAAAAATAGTCAAGTTTCCAATTCCGTCACCTTCGATCACACTGAGACCGATAGATGCGGATTGAAGAGCATAATAAGTTTGGGAATGTGAGTCAACTTGAAGGTGGACTTGTCATCCTCGCTACAGCATTACACGACGCATATCTGACAGAACAGCCGCCAGAAAACGCAGCATTCTGACGGCTTCTGCACCATCAATCGCTCGATGGTCGTAGGATAATGCCAGTGGCAGGATTGTCCGTGGTACAAAGGATTCGCCGTTAAAAACAGGTGAGACTCTGGCTTTGGATACTCCGAGAATGGCAACTTCCGGAGCATTGATAATCGGGGTGAACGCTGTGCCGCCTATACCCCCGAGGCTTGATATCGTAAATGTAGCACCTTGCATGGCATCAAAGGGGAGCTTTCTGTCCCTGGCTTGTGATGCAAGAACTGCGCTGTCGCGAGCCAGTTGAATTACACCTTTTTTATCTGCCTCCTTAAGTACGGGAACAACCAATCCTTCTTCGGTCTCAACGGCAATGCCAATATTGAAATATTTCTTCAATATCAGATGTTTAAAGTCTGGCTGAATTGAGGCATTGAATTGTGGAAATTTTTGCAGCGCCACCACACTTGCCTTGATCAGGAATGCCAGCGGGGTGAGCTTTACGCCCTCATCTGCCAGTTCCGAACTCTGCTGCTTTCTGAATTCCTCCAAGTCTGTGATGTCCGCTTCATCAAACTGGGTAACGTGCGGTATGTTTAACCAACTGCGATGGAGATTCCTGGCACTGACTTGACGAATCTTTGGCAGTGCCTTGAGTTCAATCTCTCCGAACCTGCTGAAATCAACCTCGGGAATGGTTGGCAGTGCCTGATCGGATGAGTTGTTCAGGTGATCTGCAACGTAATTCTGGATATCTTCCTTGAGAATCCTTCCCTGATGTCCTGTACCTTTTACAGAAAGTAACTGCACGCCGTATTCCCTTGCCTGTTTCCTCACTGCAGGTCCGGCATGAACCTGGGGAATCTCGTTGTCATTAAGGCTTGTGGCGGCAACACCACTATCGGATGACTCTGCCTTGATCTTTGAAGATGGCTCTGCAGCGATCTCTAACGATGGCTCAGACTCTTGCTCATTCTCTTTCTCTGACTCTGGTGCTGATTCTGGTGCTGGCTCTGGTATTGGCTCTGACTCAGATGCTGGCTTTGGCTCATTCCCTGTCTCTGGCTCTGGCTCCAGTTCAAGAAGAAGATCACCTTCATCCACATTGTCTCCGACCGACACATGGACCCGGGCAACTGTACCTCTCGTGGGAGAAGGAATTTCCATACTGGCCTTGTCTGATTCAAGGACAATCAGCGATGCGTCTGCTTCCACGGTCTCACCCTGCGACACGAGGATCTCAATGACCTCAACGTCCTTCGCTTCACCAATATCCGGTATTAATACCTGTATAGTCACGATATCCTCTAAACAGTAACCGGATCCGGTTTTTCCGGATCGATACCAAATCTGGACATTGCCTTTTTGACAATGCTCAAATCCACCATGTTTTCCTGCGCCAGTGCATTCAATGCTGCAACCGTGATGAAATGACGATCCACTTCAAAGAAGTAACGAAGTCTCTCCCGGGTGTCACTTCGACCAAATCCATCGGTACCCAGCACCGTGTAATGGCGCCCGACAAACTCCCTGATCTGGTCGCTATAATTCTTCATATAGTCGGTAGCCGCGATAACGGGACCACGTGTTTCAGCCAGACAGTTTTCCACATAACTGGTTCTTGGCGGTTCATCCGGATGCAGCATATTCCAGCGTGCGGTGGCTACGCCATCGCGGTTCAGTTCATTAAAACTGGTTACACTCCAAATATCAGCGGTAACGTCAAACTCTTCCCTGAGCAAATCAGCAGCGGCGATGACCTCACGCAGAATGGTTCCAGAACCCAGCAACTGTACTACCAGAGGTGATGATTTATCCGTGTTTTTGCGGAGTTGGTACATACCTTTGACAATACCTTCCTCACAGTCATCCGGCATAGCCGGTTGAATGTAGTTTTCATTCATCACGGTGATATAGAAATAGCAGGGGCGTTTCTGCACAAACATGACGTCAAGACCATGGTGAATAATGACGGCCAGTTCATAGGCATAGGCAGGATCATAGGAAACACAATTGGGCACTGTCGAAGCCAAAACATGGCTGTGGCCATCCTGATGCTGCAGTCCTTCACCATTCAGGGTTGTCCTTCCTGATGTACCACCCATCAGAAACCCCCTTGCCTGAAGATCACCCGCCGCCCAACATAGATCTCCTACACGCTGAAATCCAAACATGGAATAAAAGATGTAAAACGGAATCAACACTACACCATTGTTACTGCAGGAAGTAGCCGCAGCAAGCCAGGCGGCAAAAGCCCCCCCTTCGTTGATACCTTCCTCCATGACCTGGCCATGCTTGTCTTCCCGGTAATACATGATCTGATCACTGTCAGTGGGCTCATACAATTGACCTGTGGATGAGTAAATTCCCAACTGCCTGAACATACCTTCCATACCAAAAGTCCTGGCTTCGTCCGGTACGATAGGTACCACCCGATCGCCGATATTCTTATCTTTTACCAGATTGGACAGCAGGCGGACGAATGCCATGGTGGTTGAAGATTCCCGTTTACCTGATCCCTTGAGAATATTATTAAAACTCTTCAGAGCCGGGATTTTCGGTGTCTTGAATTCCTGGTTACGACTTGGTAACTCGCCACCTAAAGCTGCTCGACATTCCCGGAGATAACGAATCTCCATGCTGTCTTCCGACGGCCGATAGTAGGGGAGCTTCTCCAGTTCAGAATCCGGTATCGGGATATCAAATCTGTCCCGAAAAACCCGCAATGCTTCAAGATCGAGTTTTTTTACAGCATGGGTATAATTCTGGCCTTCACCCGCCAGTCCCAGCCCATATCCCTTAACGGTTTTGGCGAGAATGACCGTGGGCTGCCCCTGGTGTTTGACTGCGGCATCATATGCTGCATATACCTTGTAGGGATCATGTCCACCACGATTGAGTCTGAAGATGGCATCATCTGAAAGGTGTTCAACCATTTTCAGTAATTCCGGGTATTTGCCAAAGAAATGCTGCCTGGTATAACCACCACTTCTACTCTTGTAATTCTGGTAGTCACCATCCACTGCTTCGTCCATTCTCTGTTGCAGCAGACCTTGACTGTCATTCTCAAACAATTGATTCCATTGCCTCCCCCAGACAACCTTGATAACGTTCCAGCCAGCACCGCAGAAAACACCTTCCAGTTCCTGGATGATCTTGCCGTTGCCTCTGACAGGGCCATCGAGCCTCTGGAGGTTACAGTTAACAACAAAGATCAGGTTATCCAGATTTTCACGACCGGCAAGGGCAATGGCGCCCTGTGATTCCGGTTCATCCATTTCTCCATCGCCGATGAAGCACCAGACTTTACGGTTGCCCGGGTCCGTCAATCCGCGATAGCCGAGATATTTCATGATGTGCGCCTGGTAGATTGCCTGTAGAGGACCCAGGCCCATGGATACTGTTGGAAACTGCCAATAGTCGGGCATCAACCAGGGATGTGGATAGGACGATAACCCGTCGCCGTCGATTTCCTGACGAAATTTGTCCAACTGCGCTTCGCTGAGTCTCCCTTCAAGGAAGGAACGGGCATAAATTCCCGGTGAACTGTGACCCTGAATGTAGATGAGATCACCCGGTTGCTCATCAATACTGCCTCTAAAAAAATAATTGAATCCGATGTCGTAGAGTGTCGCGCTGGATTGAAACGTGGAAATGTGGCCACCCAGAGTGCCATCCTTCAGATTTGCCCGCATCACCATTGCCATTGCATTCCAGCGAATCAGTGAACGGATTTGCCGCTCCATGAACAGGTCTCCAGGCATTCTGGCTTCTTCTTTGACGGGAATTGTATTGCGGTATGGTGTATTAATGGCATAGGGAAGCCGGACACCGGTCTCCGTCATCGTCAGTGATAATTGCTTCAACAGGTATTGAGCCCTTTCCGGGCCTTCAGTTCTGAGGACAGATTGCATTGCCTGGACCCACTCCTCCGTTTCTACCGGGTCCTTATCTACGATTTTATGGTCAGCCACGGTATTACCTCCTCAATCTTCATGGTGCTGTTCGTTTCGCACCAATCGACAAAGTTCACTGATACCCTGAACCATCCGCAGACTCGGGCGGGATATCAACGCCGGGTTGATCAACCTGATTCTGTCCCCGTATCCTTCAAGTTCTGACCACTTTTCAACCCACGGTGACTCAGTCCCCTTTGCGGGTTGGGAAATAACGATAACATCAGGATTGGCTGCCAGAACGCTTTCTCTGGAGACAATGGGAACGGGTATTTCTGAAGTACCATAGATATTGCGGACACCGCAAACAGATATTGCCTGCCCTATGAGATGATCGTCATTGACCGTATAGAGGCTATGATCCGATATCTGAAAAAACACTTTCCTGTCAGTATCCACATTCCCTGCCTTGAGCATCGCCAACTGCTGTAAAAAATGCTTCTTAAGATTTCTGCCTGTTTCTTCTTGTCCCACCAGCAGTGACAGCATATAGGCGGACCCCGCTATGCTCTCAAGGTCATAGGCCTCATTAACGTAAACGGCAATTCCCAGGTGTCGGAGCTTTTCAACTACATTGCTGGTACCCCCCGTGCGCCATGCCACCACCAGATCCGGCTGCAGGGCAACTATGGATTCAATATTGATAGTGAATGCATCCCCCAGTACAGGTATTTCCTTTGCAGCCTCAGGAAAGTCGGAAAAGCGAACAGTGCCGACGATACGGGACCCTACACCAATGCTGAACAACAATTCAGTTAAATGCGGTGCCAGAGAAACAATTCTTTGAGCCGGGGCATCCAGCACTATACTGGTGTTGGTATCGTCTAAAACCTGGACGTTGCTCTGGGCATGAATAAGAACCGGCAGGCATAACAGATACAAACCCAGACAACTTCCAGAGACGATTTTTTTAGAGCCGGTTTCTACACACATCACCATCCCAGGATTGTTAACAATGCAGCAAACGCCACCCAACCCCAAATGCTGGCTTCCAGCAACCATTGGAGTTCAGTGAGTTCCTTGTCAATATCCTCATTCTGTTCAACCTGCAAAGATCCTCTGACAACTTCACTCAGGGTCGTTGCAACGGGGCTTCCGGTATCTGTAACAGAGGCTGCCAGGGCAGCAATGCCGTGGCGAAAACCTCCAAGCAAGGTAAAAACAAACCCGGTTATGCGTGCCGGGAACCACTCCATCCAGTACAGGATTTGTTCTAATATTTCCTCATTCTCATCGTCTTCAGCAGGATGACGTTCTGTATACTGTTCTGTGAAGGCGTAAAGTAACGCTCCGGCCGGACCGAGTAACAGGAACCAGAAAACCGCAGGAGCGAAACTCTGAAATGCGGCATAGGTCACATCCGTGCAGAATTCATCATGCTTCTGATTGGCATCTTCACCGGATTGTGACCCTGACCGGACTGACAGACGATATTCGTCAAATATACCATCGAAATCGATGCATTCGATGGCATACAGAACAGTCACAACAGACAGGACGAGATATACCAGACCCAGGATCCAGTCGGCTGTTACTATCGACACCCAGAACAGGATCAGAGAAGGAACTATGACGGCGCATACATAGCGCAATTTCCGTTCGCTGACCACGCCCTCAATCCACTGAAACCAGCCGTCAACCGATACAACGTCACGGACCGGATTTCCACCCCACCAATTCTTGTAAATGAGCAATACGACAATGACGGTAATAAACTTCATTCAACTACCATTAGTTATTGAGAACGATATTTTACCCTTAATGAACTATATATTCAGCGAAGTCGAAGTGTTCCTGCTGAGTAACACCGATTTTCTACCAATCGATCGTGTAGTCAACCTGGCTCTTTATGGCAACCCGCTGAGGGCTCTTTATTGAAAGTAACTCTACTCCAGTCAAAGGCGCTGCCAGGATCGGTCTTCCTGTTCGGAGCAATATCCGAGTGACCGACAATATCGCAAATATCATACGACTCACAGAGCAGATGACAAACATTTAACAGAGATTCGTACTGGGCTTCCTCAAAGGGATTTTTATCAGTGCCTTCCAGCTCTATACCGATTGAATAGTCGTTGCAGTTTTCTCTTCCGCCATAACTCGATTCTCCCGCATGCCAGGCCCTGTCAAAAAATGGTACGAACTGCAGAATCGAACCATCCCGGCGTATAAACAGGTGACTGGATACTCGCATATCCTTCAGATCCTTGAATTCAGTATGTGCGGAACAATCCAGTGTATTGCAGAACAACTGCTGTACAAAGGTATTGCCGTATTGACCTTCCGGAAGGCTGATACAGTGAATGACAATCAGGCTGATTTCAGAATCGGGTCTGTCATCTTTGTTATTGCTGACAAACTGCATGGCCTCCGATAAATAGCCGCCCACTATCTGCAAGTCGATTCCTTCTCCTTTCTGGCAGGTCTGGTAATCATGTACTACAATCCAATAAACGACAACGATTTGGCAAAAGTTGTTTGAAGACGTGTTGGGGAATACCTTTGGCAACTGACTACCTGCGTGACATTAATATCACAGTCGCACTCGCTCTTTCTGAAGATATCGGTTCCGGTGATATTACCGCCGGTCTCATTGACACGTCACAGGTCTCGGAAGCTGAAGTA
This sequence comes from Gammaproteobacteria bacterium, assembly GCA_965205275.1. GTDB lineage: Bacteria > Pseudomonadota > Gammaproteobacteria > UBA4575 > UBA4575 > WTFY01. Next base: position 3,668 of record CBDBGX010000001.1, on the reverse strand, counting down.
CTGACCCGTGAGCAGGCTGTGATCTGCGGGCAGGACTGGGTGAATGAAGTATTCTCACAGATTGACCCAACCGCGGTATTGAAATGGATGATCCAGGACGGAGATCAAGTCCCTGCCGGTACCGTGCTGTGCCGCATACACGGTAAAACACAAAGCCTGCTGACTGCTGAACGAACAGCACTTAACTTTCTGCAGACCCTGTCCGCTACGGCCACCCGTACAAACTCTCTGGTGCAACTGGTGAGTCACACGGATGTGAACTTGCTCGATACCCGAAAGACCATTCCCGGACTCAGACTTGCACAAAAGTACGCCGTTATGACCGGAGGCGGTCATAATCATAGAATCGGCCTGTTCGATGCTTTCCTGATCAAGGAAAACCATATTGCTGCAAGTGGCTCGATTGAGAATGCGGTCAGAAAAGCGCGGCGGCTGTCTCCCGGGACAATGCTGGAAGTGGAAGTGGAAAGTCTGGACGAATTAAGACTTGCCCTGAAATCCAGTCCAGACCGGATCTTGCTGGACAACTTCAGTGTGGCGGATATCAGGCAAGCCGTCATCGAAGCCGGTCAATCCGTTGAACTGGAAGCATCCGGTGACATAGAGAGTGACCGGGATCTCATTGAAATTGCAGAAACCGGCGTGGACTATATTTCCATAGGGGCTTTGACCAAACATTGCCGGGCCATTGATCTGTCGATGCTGTTTATTTGAACCGCACTGACTATTTTAACCTGACCAGGCCGTCGGGATTCGTTGTTGCAGTGCGGGGGGGACTGAAGATGCCACTTTTTACCTGGAGAATCAGCTGAAGTGAGATGCCCGCTCAGAAATTCTGGGTGATCTCTGCCTGCTGACACTCTTTCGGGGATTCATCTTTGTTGTTAGTCTTTGTCAAAACAATCAAATTTTCACTATTCGCAGGATAATTTTTATGGATGTAAACGAAGAGATTACCCGGTATTTTCCAGCAGCCCAGATCGATTCGATCCCTGACGATCTATCGAAACCGCGCCACATTCTTAATATGGTCAGCGCGCAGCAGCGTCGCGTGAAACGGGAGCGGTGCGCCGTGGCAACTGAAATCTGGAATGCCGCTGATTCAGATGTCGGTCGTCGCGCGGCCCTTGACGCATACAAGGCACGTGACGATGCTGATCAGGACGCCATGGGCGTTTTGGAAATGTTTTTGGGAGGGTCGTTTAATCGGCTTCCGCTGACCGAGATCGAATACGCGATGGACCAGCTTGGCCTCACTGATGAGGACAATGGTGTTCTTTCTGATGCTGAAAAGGAAGCACTCGATCGCGACGGTTACGTCAATCTCGGGCCTCTTCTCGATGCTGGTCAGCTGCAAGCAATGCGCGATCGCTATGATGCGGCAATAGAGGAGCAAGGCGCCAATTCGGAGAATATAGAGAAAAAGGGGATTGGTCGCATCGTAGATACCGTGGTCAAACCCATGAATCGCGATGGACTCCTGGATCCTGTCTTCATGCACCCAAGGCTGCTCGCAGTTGTCAGGTATGTCCTTGGTGTCCACCTGAAATACATCGGCTCCAACTATCATTGCACAATGCCTGGCTACGGCCACCAGGGTATCCATGCGGATTTTATTTGGGGTGTAAGGGGGGATCCCCAGGTCGTCAATGCTGTGTGGATGATTGACGAGTTTACTGAGGAAAATGGCGCAACTCGCGTGGTGCCGGGTTCACATCGATCAGGCCTACACCCTCAAGCAGATGTCGTGAATGGGGCGCCAAGGGACCTCAACGCACCCGTCGACGGTGAGGTCAAGATCACTGGCAGCGCTGGGTCGTGCATCGTTTACAACGCGCATTTATGGCATGGCGGCACGCAGAACTGCACCAACAAGCTGCGTCGCGCGCAACATGCGTTCTTCTCGCGCTCTCATCGCCCTTCGTCGACCGATGTGCCTGCGGTCATCGACAAAGAGTTATACGAACGCCTCGGCAGAGTGGAGCGCGCGGTTCTTGATATTGAGTAGCCAGGAGTGTTAACCGCAGCAACAACATTGCGATAAGATTTAATGGTGCCGGAAAGTGGACTCGAACCACCGACCAATTACTTACGAAGCAACTGCTCTGCCAACTGAGCTATTCCGGCAAACTGGAAACCAATTATAAACGATCCTGTCGGGCAGGCCACCCGGTCAGGGAAAAGTTCTTTCCACGGGATCAACATCCTGAGGGTGAGTGCCCGTAATAGTGAATCCACTACCCCTGGCACACTCGGGAGGCAATTCACCATTGATATCGCATTCAACGACAAATGTTATCATGCTGGAACCGGTGTCCGGTCGCCAACCCAAAGCTGCCGCCAGACCCGTATCGGGCTCCGCGGGATCATACTTACCCGAAACGTATTCACCCCTGTCCATTCGACGTTCCTCCTGGAACAGGTAAATTGATTGCATAGTATCTTTGATAACACTTATGCGGGCGGTTTTGATGTAGCCGTTATAGGCCGGTACTGCGACCACGGTTATGATCCCCAGAACCGCGATCACAACCATGAGTTCAATTAATGTTATACCGCTGTTTTCGGAAGCCACGGTCCACCTTTAAATCTGCATGGATCAGCCACAGGAATCGCTGTCCTCATACGGACAACCATAACTACACCTCGGTGGCAGCACTGATGGTTTTGCTTTCTTCGGTCAGGTCCTCATAGGCAGGTCTGGTTATCGTGACTTCCTCGTCATCACCCTCGACCACCACTACCCCGTTTACAGCATCGGCGGCTTCTTGATAGGCGTTTCCACCACCCGGCGCCAGATTGCCGCCCGGATTGAAAATCGCAATCCAGCCTGCCGTGTCTACAGGCAAATTACCTGTCAAGCCGAGGGCTTTTTGCGAACTGCCCTTGACGAAGGTTGAACGTGCGAGCCGAACGGCTTCTTCATAGTGCGCACTGACCTTGGCCATATTGGCAGTCTTGACATAATCCGTATAGGCAGGAATGGCAAATGCAGCGAGGATGGCGATAATCGCAACAACCATCATCAACTCGATCAGGGTAAAACCCTGCTTGTATTTCATTTTCATGGCACTCTCCATTCAATAACTCAGTCTCAATAGATACTGAACACAATTTTTTCACAGGATGTCAACCTGATGACAGCAGTAATATCTGACACTTTGTTAAGACATTGTCCATGCTGACCAGTCCTTTATCTCTATCGACACCCTTGGAGACGGCACGTAAACTTTCTGGATCATTTCCCCGCTAATGGGATACTGCTTCAGGACAGGTATGGCTGCAATCCCGAATCAATTAAACGGACTGGCTCGCAGACTGGTTAAAGACGGGTTTATCAGTAATACTGCTGCCCGGGGCGCCACCGAAACAGCCTTTAAAAAACCAGGTTTCCGTTATTAAATACCTGGTAGACAATGAACTCGTCAATGCTGCAACCATTGCCAATGTCGCAGCAGATGAATACAGCACACCTTTACTGGATATTGCCTCGATCGACCTGGATATCATTCCCAGGACCATGGTTGACAAAGCGTTGATTCGCAAGCATCACGCACTTCCGGTCTTCCACAGAGGCAACCGACTGTTTGTTGCCATTTCAGACCCCACCAATCGACAGGCACTTCAGGACATTCAATTCCAAACCGCTGTCAATGTCGAGGAAGTAC
>OZ242168.1:1080000-2106183 GCA_965205275.1 Gammaproteobacteria bacterium | reverse complement strand
CCCTGGAGCAGCTGGAGATCAGCCGGCGCACCCTGTACCGCTGGAAGGCCGTCCTGGCCGCAGGCGGTGTGCACGCCCTGGCGCCGCATTCGAGCCGCCCGCGGCGGCACCGGTGTCCGGCCTATACGCCGCAGGACGTGAGGGCGGTGCTGGCCCTGCGCCGCAAGTACCCGTTTATGGGCAAGGCGCGCCTGCAGGTCCTGCTGGGGCGCGAGGGCGTGGCACTGAGTGTGTCGAGCGTCGGGCGCATCCTCAGCCGGGCGCTGGCCCGCGGTGTGATCCGGCCCGCCGCGTTCTGCGAAGGCAGACATGCGCCGAAGCGCCCGCGCCGCTTCGCCCGCTGGGCACGGCGCTGGAAGTACGGCGCGAAGGCGCGTACCCCGGGCGAGCTGATGCAGATCGACCACATGACCTATGTGCGAGACGGCGACACCGTCAAGGAGTTCCGCGCCGTGTGCCCGGTGTCGAAGTTCATGGTCACGCGCGCCTGCTCACGGGCCACTGCCGGGCACGCCCGGCGCTTCCTGCACGAACTGCTGGCGGCCCTGCCGTTCCCGCTCGTCTCCATCCAGGTCGACGGCGGCAGCGAGTTCATGGCCGGCTTCGAGGCGTCCTGTGAAGCGCTGCACATCCCGCTGCATGTGTTGCCGCCCAAGCATCCCCAGTACAACGGCTGTGTGGAACGCGCCAACCGCGCTGCCCGCATCGAGTTCTGGGGACGCTACGATGGCCCCCTGAGCATCGACCCGGTGCAGGCCGCCCTCGCCAGCTATGAGTTCTTCTACAACTATGAACGCCCCCACGCAGCACTCGACTGGAAAACGCCCAACGAGTACCTTGTCACCCTGGAGGCCGCCTGATCCCACAGTGCCATAGGTACTGAACCCATACACAACGTGACACCCCGATGCTCATGTGTCCAGAATGGTGGAAATAAAACCAGTTTGCCTGCCTCCGGCCTGACTTTTACGTTCTGGAATAAGAATTCTGTTTCTCCACCTGGGCCCGTAACGTTATTCAGGTACCATATCGCTACCAGTTGGCGGTGGCTGAAATCATGGCTGCCACCATCGACATGTCAGTGATAGTGCTCGCCTGCACGGGTTCTTTGTATACCGTAGCCCATATCCTTGAACGGGCCTTTAAAAAAAGGATAGCGTTCACGAAACTCCCTGATTGCCAGACCCAAGGCACGGAAAAATGTCTGATCCGCATTCTTCCAGTGCGTTTTACCACTTACGACGAGGTCCGTTGACTTCTTGATACTGGAGTTTTTATCAGCAAGCTGCCCGATACGCCCTTCATAGTGTTCATCCTTTGCATCCTCGAAGTGCCGGATGACCTCTGCACAAAAACGTTCAGAAAGTGAATTGGGTTGTTCAAAAATAAAACTGTCAGGTTTGATTTCATGAATGGTTCGAAGTGGCTGTTCAGCCCTGTGACCTGCGTGCTCCCCGGCCATGGCTAAAGCGAATTGCCTACCACGATTTTTTCCAGATCCGACAAACTCCTGCTGCCCTGCTGCTCATAGCAGGCCAGCATATCACCCGCTACACCTGACCAGTGCTGTACACCTTTTGCAACCAGTCTTTTCAATGGCTTCAGATTGTTTGTGTCTACCCACGTCTGATATGCATTTTGAAAACCTGGAAATAATTCCTTGCGCATGGCGGTTAAATTGGCTGCATAAAAATGTAACGAAGCAGGATTATAGTTCTCAATCAGTCCGGGCAAGGTAGAGAAACAGTCTGCAAGCAAGTCCTTGACCGCCCTGGCCATAATTTCAGCCTTGGACCGGGGTAGGCTCACAACCATTTCATGCCAGCTGCTACCGAGTTCCTGTGACGCAATGAACTCTCCGATCTCATGCAGGGTTACGGCTTCCAGTTCATTATCGGTCATTTGACCAAGTGCATGGACCATGTCTTTTTCAAAGTCATAGTAAGACAATGCTCTTGCCATCGCATTTTCATTTTTATGCCACTGCCATTCCTGGTATTTTTCCCATAACAGCCGATTCAGTGACTCCCTGCGTATAAAAACATTTTTACCCTGGGTCATTGCGGGCGGAGCTGTTAAACCCCGTGCACATTCATCTGCAGATATGTACATGGTGAAATCATTGTAGACTTCTTTTGACTCAAGCTTGGCCAGAAAGAAATTCGGCGCAGCACGCAAACCAATTCCACCACTGTATACATAGCGCTTTGGCACCAGCGCCTTGTTGATATTTTCCGTGTCAAACGGGTCAAACTCCCTACCATCAATGGATAGCGGGATAAAACTTTTGTCCTCCAGGCTTTCCCATAGATGTTCACGATCCTGTACCCAGTTGCCTACTTCCTCTCTAGGCAAGGCATCATTGAATGTGTATCCATTTTCCCAGCGAAAATATTCCCGCATCTTCAAAAGATAAACACATAGCGTATAGTTTGCAGCATTGCGTGCATCTGAAATATCACAGTTCTTCTGAACTGTCGTGCAAAGTAGTTTAGTCTGGGTAACCATGGGCATAGTATACGCCTAGTTATATTATGATCATAAAAGAGTATGAAACGAACAAACAGGGTGGCAGGAAATTGTGGCTAGATTGAAAACCAAGTGGAATTTACAGGACCGGCAACGCAAGCCTGAAGAAATAGCCAGTGTGGTTGCCTTTAATCTTTGGGTATTGGCAGCAGACTCATGCCTGTTCCTTGAAAATGAAGGCTTCGAAACCCGAACGCAATCACAGCGGCTTGATGTCATAGCAGAATTTGCTGCTTTCGGTGCCCATATTGCCGACCGTATGGTATTTGACAGCATGACAGCTTCTGAGCGGGAGTTATTCATCAATTCCCTTGGACAACATCTTGCCAATACCATGCAGACCAATCGCGCAGAAGCCTGCGGGACAGGCGACAGCGACTATCGCAAGAATTTCATTGACCTGCTGAATGACAGGATGAATGAATTCTCTGAATGCAGCTACACTGCAGAACACGGCCCCGGTTTTCCCATGCGACGCCTAGCAGGAAATCATGTACAGGCAGTCATGGGTGAAAAAGACAATAAATGGATCCCTGATTATGTAATTGATTCTGAAATTCCGAAGTTATTGCTAGGTCTGAAAAGAGTCTTCAGGGGCCAGGAAGCCTCATTGAGTGAAGCAGACTTTTCCCCACCCCCCATTCCAGAATCCGGTGTCTGGGGAGAGGAATAAAGTTCATGGTGTGTCTGAAGGGAAAACGGGCAGACAGATCTGATGGATAGGACTCAGTCAGCAAACCATCCGCCGTGTGCCATCATTGTACTTAGCCGAAAAGATAGATTACTGCTTCCACCTGTCAAAGTTATCTGTATTTTTTTCCTGACCATCTTCATACCCTGTCGTGTAGGCTTCCGTTACGCGTTGCTCTTCACGCTCAGGGTGTCCCAGATAGCCACCTTGCCAACCAAGCACATATTCTGGATCCACGCCCGCAGATTCCATTTTGGTTACAACGTCTCTGTATGTCTGGTCCATATTGCCTCCTTGTTTAAGGTAATTTGTTTTTCTGAAAATGCATTAAGGCCTTGCCCGAATCGATTGCCATCCTGATTCTCTCGGAAGAATCTTTCAGGCTTTTTTCAATTCCCATATGTGTAAGCATAATCGCGCCTGAGTAAATCAGGCTGTCACGCGCGGGACCCTCTTCCCCTTCCAATGCGCACAGTCCGGCCTGTGCGGCCTCACTTGCAAGCTGATCAATGTCAAATTGTGCTGCCGTATCATCTCCGGCAACTCTGGCGGCAGCCAGTGCGGGCAAGGGCACTGCTCGAACATTCTGTTGAATACCTGCTTGTTCAGGGCGAATTTCCACTTCAGTCAGATCACCGCCACCCTGGTATTCAAAATATTTGGATGCCTGTCTCAAGGAAGGTGTTACACCCCCTTCGATACCCCGTACGAACACCGAAGACTCAAAACCGGACAGCCTTGCCAGATGTTCATACACCGGCGGATAAGGTTTATGCACATAACCGGTCATCAAATGGGTTCCAGTCTTGCCACGTACCGGACCGATCAAAACCTCCACCGTGGTGATTACAGGTCTTTTTACAATTTGAGTACGTAAAGGGATTAAGCTGTGTAACGCAGGACAAATATGTCGCTGATCAATATAAGACCATCCCACATCAGGATGATTAATCTGCTGCACGGCCTGCTGCGGAGTCAAATCGACATCAATTGCTGCAGCGCTCAAAACCTTTCTGTGGGTTGCCCCGTATTTGGGTCCGACTGCTTCGGCACCATGCGAAACTGCCTGCAGACCACAGGCAGCCAGCACAGCAGGTAAAAAAGGAGAAACCGGCAACCCGCGTGTATACCCATCATAGGGGTCTGCAATATCAATAATATGATCCGCATCCGCGGTTACAATATTCGAGGCATCAATAATAGCCTGCAGGGAGCCACCGTTTTCATCCAGTGTCTCGCGTTTCATGCGCAAGGCAATCAAAAAAATACCCGCCTGGACGGGGTCCGCCGCGCCATTCAGTATATGGTGCATGGCATCGCGTGCTTCCTCAAAGGATATATCTTTGCTGTATTCAGGACCCGTAGCGACACGCTGGATATAGGAACGCATCGCGAGCTTCGCATCCGGGCTTATTTGCTGTTTTGCTGTTGACATAGAATTCCTAGGCACCGCTTCAGAATAGCGGCAGGATATAAAAAGCAGTACTAGCCCTAGTATACCTCTATAGAGAGAACCGGTGCGGCTCAAAACATGTCTTGATGTCCTATATCTGCACCACAAGACCCGCCTGATACGCATTTATCAGTGCACAAATACCGTTTCCGGAACGAAATCCACTGTTTTTTTCAGGTACTATATTGGGCTATTCCTTCAATTTTCAATATTCGCGTATCATAATACGCTACCAACCGGTACCCGTAACTATTTTGCTTGGAGATATCATGCCAGACGACGATATGGATTTAGCCAGTGGCATCATGGCATTTGAAGCGAAACATTTTTCGCGAGCCCTGCAGATACTTTCGCAACTTGCTGAAAAAGGAGATGCAGATGCCCAGTATCGCTGTGCCATCATGTACCAGAATGGTTTAGGCCTGGTCGCCAATCCGAGTGTAGCACTCAGATGGATGAAAGCTGCAGCAGAACAGGACCATGCCCTGGCGCAGCATGGTCTGGGGTTTATGTATATGGAAGGTGACTGTACCGAGCAAAATGGTGCAGAGGCAGTAAAGTGGTTCACCAAAGCTGCCGAACAGGGACTGCAGGGGTCACAAACAACTCTTGCCATGATGTATGAAGAAGGCCTCGGTATAGAACAGGATCCAGAAAAAGCCAAACAGTGGTATGGCAAAGCCGGATTCTCATCAGAAGAAATGTAAATTCCTGACTGACTACCCCCTATGCGACCTGCGCACTTAGCCATCGTGCTTGAAAAAGAATTCACAGGTGCCGCTACCGGCCATCACACACCCGTAATGTTATGGGGCCCGCCCGGTGTAGGTAAATCACAAATAGTGGCACAGGTGGCAAAAAAAAATAACGTTGAAGTGATTGATATACGCTTGTCGCAAATGGAACCAAGTGATTTGCGCGGTATCCCATTTCGCAATGACGATACAGTGGAATGGGCGATCCCTGCCATGCTGCCAGATGCAAACAGACATGGTAACAGCGGAATATTATTTCTGGATGAAATTACTTCTGCAGCTCCCAGTGTGTCGGCAGCCGCGTACCAGCTTATTCTCGACCGGAGCCTGGGACAATACCGTGTACCAAACGGGTGGGCCATTTTCGCCGCAGGCAATCGTCAGGGCGACCGCGGTGTAACGTATTCCATGCCGGCACCTCTTGCAAACCGGTTTTCTCATTTCGAAATGGATATCAATCTGGATGACTGGGTAGCCTGGGCCTACAGCAATCAGATCGATGAAAAAATAATTGCCTTTTTACGTTTTCGACCTGACCTGTTATTTGACTTTGATCCTGCACACAATCCTGTTGCATTCCCATCGCCCCGATCTTGGGAGTTTGCACATCGTGCCTTGCAGAAATTTTCAGAGCGACCTGATCTGCTAACCGGTACACTGCAGGCCTGTGTGGGACCTGCAGCAGGTATCGAGCTCAGTGCCTTTGTCTCAAACCTGGATCAAATGCCTGACCTTGAAGCGATTGTAAGAGGTGACGATATCGCTGCACCGCAGGAAATTGATTTACAATATGCCGTAGCGTCTGCACTAGTGGGCCGTGCTATTCGCGCCAAACAGACTGAAAATGCGGGCCATATACATGGCAATATTCTGAATTACGCAGAAAGATTTCCACAGCGTGAAATGGGTGTGATGATGGTTTCAGATATGCATCGTGCAATCGGGGAAGAACTTTTCAGTTTACCGGAGTTCACTAGATGGGCAAACAAGATTGCAGATATCATGATCTATGATCATGCCTGATACCGTTTCGTGACAAATTAAGTGGGTGACACGAAAAGCCAAAACAAACTTGCCGCTGCAAGAACCCGGTTAATTCTGGACAAACCTTTTCTGGGTGCACTGGTACTGCGCCTGCCTTTGGTCGCTGCTCATCCCGGCTGGTGCAAAACGATGGCCACCGATGCGCGCAAGCTTTATTTCAATCAGGAATATATTGATTCACTTGATATACAGGAAACACAGTTTGTTCTGGCAAAACAGGCCCTGCACTGCGCCTTGTCACATTTTGCCCGAAGGCAACATCGGATCAAGCATCGCTGGGAACTGGCATGCGACTATGCAGTAAACCCCCTGCTGGTTCATGATGGTCTGAAACCACCCCCGGGGACCTTTACAGAAGAAAATTATGAGGGAATGACCGCTGAAGAGATCTACCCCTGTATTGATGAATTTGATGATAAGAACAGTGAGCAGGAAAAGCAGTCCCGAAGCAGAGAAGAAAACGAAACCCGAAACCCGCTGCAAAATGAAGGGAACCAGAAACAAAACCGCCAACCACAGGAATCTGGTGGGACAGGCCCGGGTGATCAACCGGATGAAATGCAGGATCTGGCTCGACAACCTGCGGAATTGACGTTGCAACAACAGGAGGAGCTATCAATCCAGTGGCAGCAACGTCTGGCAGGGGCCGCACAACAGGCAATGCAAGCTGGAAAACTCGGGGGCTCCATGGCACGCATGGTCGATTTCATGTTACAGCCAAAGCTGCCATGGCGAATGTTGCTGGCCAAATATATGACCGCCAGTGCACGTGATGATTACAGTTATTCCAGACCCTCTTCCCGTCGTGGTGACCCGGCCATTTACCCCAGCTTGCGCAGTTCCCAGATTAATGTTGCCGTAGGTATCGATATCAGCGGCTCAGTAGACGACAAGGAAATGAATGAATTTTTATCCGAAGTCGATGCAATCAAAGGCAATGTACGTGCACGCATAACGTTACTCCCATGTGATGCTGAACTGGCAGAAGGGGCGCCATGGATTTTTGAACCCTGGGAAGATGTTAAAATGCCATCTGTTCTGAAAGGTGGCGGCGGAACAAGTTTTTGTCCTGTTTTCAAATGGCTCGATTTACAGGATCAGTATCCTGATTTACTGGTTTACTTTACAGATTGCCAAGGAGCCTTTCCTGAAACAGCCCCCTGCTATCCCGTCATCTGGCTCGTCAAAGGCAAAAAGCCAGCCCCTTGGGGACAAAGAGTCCAGCTTAACTGACATGCAACTCTCCAGCGAAGACCAATTGCGGTTAAATGTTCTTATAGCGCAATCCCTGCAAGCAGTACGAATTGATGAATCCCGCATGTGTGTACAGGCGTTGTCGGAAAAAGGCGAAGCAAGTATTGAACTTAACCCCACATGTAAGGATGAAAAATATATTCGTCTTATCCAGCAGTTTTTGTCTACCCATTATCTGGGTTCGCCAGGCGGGTATCCCGTATTTTTAAGACGCTGGACCCGAATGGGCCAGGCACGCAATGACAGTCTGGAGAAACTGCTGCTTATAGGCGAACCTGAAGCTGTGACTGCCGTCGTACATGCACCAGGCCTTACAAATGAGCTGGCGCGCAGGGCCTGGTGGACCAGTGCAAATGCTGAAAATGCAAGACGCATGCTTGAAAAAGAAAGCGTCGTAAAAGGCGATATGGGGAAAGAACTGACACAGTTTCTGATTGAGTTTCTGCCATTCGAGGAGGAACAAAAAGCCATTATTGACAGTGTACGCCTGGTTCTTCAACCTGGATTGATCAATGATGCAATGCGTGATGACATATGGAGCAGGGGTAAAAGAAAAAACTCATACTATGTAGGTTTTCTGCAGCAGACCCCCAGCAACTTGCCGATAGATATTGCACCGCATGAGAAATGGGAAAGTACAGTAAAGACGTTAAAGCCGGAAATTGAAAAGGATAGCGGGCTTTCAAAACAACTTTGCCGAACACTGGGCCCGGCCGGCCAGGCTTTTTTATATACAACAAATCTGGTAATGCAAAAACCGAATGATCAGGAGGTCGTAGTCGCACTGTTGAATGCAGTAGGAAATTACTTTAGGTGTGGGAGAGTCAATAAAAAAAACTGGCGCGATATGCAGTCCTTGTCAGATTATAGTGAAATGCACTATAAGGATGACCCGGATCTTGAAAAGATATTGTTAATTGATCCAACCCTGCGACTACAATTAAAAGCAATGCTGACACTGTCCATGGTAAGTGAAACACTCGTTGATCCAATTTTTGGAATGACCGATGCAATAGGCACCGTGATGAGAAAAAAAATCGAACCCGTGATCAAGCCCATCACTGAATATATCCGTTTACTTCAATCGTAATACACAATTCCCTGTTATGAACTATCTGCCCTTATTTCTGGATGTCAAAAACAAGCCATGTCTGGTTGTAGGGGGTGGTCTGATTGCTTCTCGGAAAATTTCACTGCTGATTCGTGCACAGGCAACAATTACTGTTGTTGCACCGGAAATCACGTCTGAAGTTCAGAACCGGGTCAATGACGGCGCGGTTACGTGGCAACAAAAAAATTTTATGCTGGAGGATTTGAAAGATTACCAGCTTGTCCTAGCAGCTACCGACAACCGAAAAGTCAATGCCGAGATCGCCGCACGCTGCAAGGAACGCAATATATTGGTCAATGCGGCGGATGATGTGCAAAACTGCAATTTCATTTTACCTTCCGTCATCGATCGCTCACCTGTGCAGATTGCAGTATCCACCGGCGGTGCATCGCCGGTCCTGGCACGGATGCTGCGCGCAAAACTGGAAAGCTGTACACCTGCAGCATATGGACAACTGGCAAAATTGATTGAGGACAATCGGTCCAAGGTAAAGGAAAAATTTCCTACCACGGATCAAAAAAGAAAGTTCTGGGAAAAAATCATACAAGGCCCTGTTGCCGGGTTTGTTTTTTCCGGACAATTCAATACGGCGCAAAAATTGTTACAGGATGCGATTGAGTGTGCGGACCACCGGGAACTGCCTCAAGGCGAAGTATATCTTGTAGGTGCCGGGCCGGGTGACCCTGACCTTCTTACATTTCGTGCACTGCGACTCATGCAGCAGGCCGATGTGGTAGTGTACGACCGCCTCGTCTCCCAGGAAATCATGGACCTGATACGTAAAGATGCAGAACTCATTTACGCCGGAAAAGAACGTGCACAACATACATTACCCCAGGAAACCATCAATCAGCTCCTGGTCCGTCTGGCAAAAGCGGGGAACCGTGTCTTGCGTCTTAAAGGCGGAGATCCATTTATATTTGGCCGGGGCGGCGAAGAAATCAATACATTGATTGATGAGCAAATTCCATTTCAGGTGGTTCCCGGAATTACCGCAGCCACAGGATGTGCCGCCTATGCTGGCATCCCGCTGACCCATCGTGAGCATTCACAGGCTGTAGTCTTTGCAACCGGACATTTGAGCGATGGAACCGTCAACCTGAACTGGGAAATGCTTGCACACAAAAACCAGACTCTGGTCTTTTATATGGGACTGCAGGGCCTGGAAAATATCTGCACCAATCTTAAAAAGCATGGACTGGAATCCACCACACCTGCCGCCTTGATCATGCAAGGTACTACACCACAACAAAAAGTGATCACCGGCAATCTGGATACCTTGCCGGAGTTAGTTGCCCGGCATGACATCAAGCCACCAACCCTGGTAATCGTTGGAGATGTCGTGCAACTGCATAACACGCTACGCTGGTTTAATCCTGAAAAAGATATAACAGCAGGTGCTGTCGGGTTTTTCGGTTAGTATGATTCATGGTACACAAATTCTGTGGTATCTAATGTTACAATTTGTAATTACGTATAATTGTATTACCCGAATGCGGTACGCAATGGCTTTGTGGTAACTCTCAGCAGTGTTTTTCCCGCTTGCATCCACATTACCGGTTCACTTGGGTATTGCTTTCAGTGGCAGAATCAGAGTTATGGTCGAAAGTGGTGTACGGCTGAATTGAAAAAAGGCGGCATATCTGGTTGAAATGGTTGTTACGAAGCAATTCATTCAACTGAGGAGATACGCCACCATGAGTAAGCATAACGTTGTCGCATTATCAGGTCGAGAGAAGATCCGTGACGAGCTGACGGAGTTGATCCGCGACGGAGCACACAAGCTGATTGCACAGGGTCTGGAATTAGAGGTTAGTGAACTACTCTCGGCGTTGTCTGGGCGGCGAGATGAGGTGGGTCGTACGGCGGTGGTCAGGAACGGCTATCAGTCGGCGCGAGACATTCAGACCGGCATTGGCCCGGTAACGGTGCAGGTACCGAAGATACGCAGCCGTGACGGCAAGCCGGTGAGTTTTCACTCGGCGCTGGTACCGCCGTATGTGCGCAAGACCGCGAGTCTGGAAGCGGCGCTGGCATGGCTGTATCTGAAGGGGATTTCCACCGGCGAGATGCAGCCGGCGCTGGAAGTGCTGCTGGGCGCCGAAGCCAAGGGTTTATCGGCGAGTACGGTATCGCGCCTGAGGCAGACGTGGCGGCAGGAATACGAGAGCTGGCGACGTCGTCGTTTAGGCCACGATCGCTGGGTGTATATCTGGGCGGACGGTATCTACAGTGGCCTGAGAGCGGATCGCCAGCGGCTGTGCGCGCTGGTAATCGTGGCCGTCAACGCGCGTGGTGACAAGCATTTTCTGGCGATCGAGGACGGCATTCGGGAAGTCAACACAGAGTTGGCGCGAAGTGCTGCTGGATCTGAAGACACGCGGCATGAATGCCCCGGAACTGGCGCTCGGCGATGGTGCCCTGGGTTTCTGGGCGGCGCTCGAGGAAGTATTCCCGGCGACCCGTCAACAACGCTGCTGGATGCATAAGACCGGCAATGTGCTCAACGCGATGCCAAAGAGCGTTCAGCCGAAAGCCAAATCGGCGCTGCACGAGATCTGGCAGGCCGCCACCCGCGAGCATGCCGAGCAGGCTTTTGATCAGTTTATCGTCACCTATGAAGCCAGGTATCCGAAGGCGACCAACTGCCTGCTCAAGGATCGGCAATCGTTAATGACGTTCTATGATTTTCCCGCAGTGCACTGGCAGCACCTTCGAACGACCAATCCGATCGAGTCGACCTTTGCCACCATCCGTCATCGTACGACACGAACAAAAGGCTGTATGACGCGCGACAGTTTATTGCACATGATGTTCAAGCTTGGCCAGTGCGCTGAGAAGAACTGGCGAAAACTACGCGGCTTTGCATACCTGGCGAAGATTGTTGAAGGCGTGAAATTTATTAACGGAGAAGAAATTGAACAATCAGACCAGGTTGCCGCTTGATTTCATCGGCATACACCAGATTTGACAATAGCTCGCAGAATCACTCCAAAGACCAGAGGCTGAACATCTCCAGGCCTCTACCTTGATCGTGCCCTTTATGTGGCCACACCCAAAGCATGGGTGGCACTGCAATCCTGGAAAAATTTCTACTTACGTGCCTGCCGAGGGAATTATTCTGAGCCGCGGTGACAGGATTTACAATGCAGTATCGTCCGGTAACGGCAACCTCTTTTCGGATATTGCCTCAGAAATCGATTGTTCAACCACAGCTTTAACGCCTGTATATCATGCATACAGTACTGGTAATTAGCGGGTAGGTACCACATAGTACGGCATTGAGTATTGCCTTATTTCTCCCGAAATGCACGGGGTCCGGACAGACTTGGAATTGGGGAAATGCCGGATTGTCCAAATCTTTCGACTAGGGCGTGTTAACACTAACGTAACGCATCGACGATGAGCGCGAAGACAATGAATCCGAGGAATACCACGTCGAGTTTCTCGAATCGCGAGAAGACACGACGGAACCCCTTCAATCGACGGAATAACCGCTCGATTTCATTGCGCCGCTTGTACATCTCACGGTCGTATTCCCAAGGCTCGACCCGCGTTCGCAATGGCGGTACCACTGGCTCATACCCCAGCGCCAAGGCCAGTTGTCGAGTCTCGTTGCCTTCGTACGCGCGGTCCATGATCAGTGAGGGAGTATCGTGCTGCTGACCAAGGCGATTCAGCAACTTACGCCCTTCCGGGGCATCGTGGGCTTGTCCCGGCGAGAGCGAGAACGTGATGGCGGTTCGAGCATCTGCGGCAACCATATGAATCTTGGTGGTCCAGCCGCCGCGAGAGCGGCCGATGGATTGGGGGCCGTTTTTTTTAGCGCCCCCGTCCCATCGGGATGCACCTTCACAATAGTGCTGTCCATCGACATCGCCTCGAGTTTGATGCGCACGATCTGTTCTCGCTGCAGATGCTCGAATACTCGGTCGAGCACTCCGTTCTTCGACCAACGGTTCATTCGGGTATAGATGGTGTGCCAGTTGCCAAACCGTGTAGGTAACCCTCGCCATTTGCAGCCCTGTTCGGCGACATACAGTATGGCGTTGAGTACTTGGCGGTTCGAAAGGCTGACGTTGCCGCGCTGCACCGGGAGATGTAGCGCGATGCGTTCGTATTGGGCTTGGGTCAGTTCCATCCTTGGAGGATGCCATAACTGTGCCCATTAGTGTTAACACGCCCTAGTCGGAACTTCATTCATAGGCCAACTATCCTGATTACGCTTGATTCCCCTGATTCAGACTATATAAGAGTGCAGTACTAGAGCATTTGATTTCTCTGCACTATAATTTGCGACACTTTTATAAACTCTGCTTGCACTAACTGCCGATTTATCCATTAATCTGCTTTGGGATTACTCTTTTGCGATAGATAATTTTTCGTGCAAACCATTTAGTATAACAAGTACAAGAATTTTCCCACCCCACTGACTATGAGTATTCACAAAAAGCCTGCAGAAGGCCTGTATGAACCAAGTACAGAACATGATGCGTGTGGCGTGGGTTTTGTGGTTGATATCAAGGGTCGCAAATCTCATAAAATTGTCGAGGATTCGCTCACTATTCTTAAAAACCTCATCCATCGGGGGGCTTGCGGTTGTGAGGAAAATACGGGCGATGGCGTGGGCATTCTCACTCAGCTGCCGCACAAGTTTTTCAAGAGAGTTTGCAATGACATCGGTATCAAACTTCCGGGATACGGGTATTACGGTGCCGGGATGGTGTTCCTGCCTACAGATACCGCGCAACAACAAGAATGTATAAACCGGTTTCAGCAGGTTGTTGAGGAAGAAGGCCAGCAGATCATGGGGTGGCGTGAAGTCCCCATCGATGATTCCTTACTGGGATTGACCGCCAAATCAGGAGAGCCTGCTTTTAAACAGATTTTTATTGGCCGAAGTAGTGATATAGAGAATGAAGCAGCATTTGAGCGCAAGCTTTATGTCATTCGCAAACGTATTGAACATGTCATCTACGGTTCCGATCTTTCACAACGCGAAAGTTTTTATATACCGTCACTTTCGTATCGAACCTGCATATATAAAGGTATGTTGACCGGCTCGCAGTTTGAGCCCATGTTCCCGGATGTAACAGAGCCTGATTTTGAATCGGCAATGTCCCTGGTGCATCAACGGTTTTCAACGAATACCTTCCCTTCCTGGGAACTGGCACATCCGTTTCGCTATCTTGCACACAACGGTGAAATCAATACCGTGCGCGGCAATATCAACTGGATGCATGCACGCGAATCGTTATTTAAATCAGAACTGTTTGGTGATGATTTACAAAAACTTTTCCCGATCATAATTGAAAATGGCAGCGATTCTGCCACGTTCGATAACGTCCTGGAATTTTTGCACATGTGTGGCCGGCCATTGCCACACGCGATTTTAATGATGATCCCGGAAGCATGGAGCAATCACAAAACCATGGATGCGGCACGCAAGGCGTTCTATGAATATCACGCATGCTTAATGGAGCCGTGGGATGGCCCGGCTTCAATTGCGTTTACAAATGGAGAAGTGATTGGTGCGGTACTGGACCGGAATGGTTTGCGACCTTCACGCTATTACGTCACCAAGGATGGCATGGTGGTCATGGCATCTGAAGTAGGCGTGCTGGAAATTCCGCCGGAAAATATTTTAATTAAGGATCGCCTGCATCCTGGCCGAATTTTTATGGTTGATACTCAACAGGGACGCATCATCGATGACGCGGAAATCAAAAAACAGTTTGTTGAAGAAAACCCTTATGCGGACTGGCTGAAAAAAAATCTGGTTGCACTCGAGAATTTACCCAGCCCCAGACAAATTCACGGCTCTGATAAAGACACACTGCTGCAACGACAACAGGTATTTGGCTATACGCATGAAGAGTTAAGAGTGCTGATGGCACCGATGGCCACAAACGGGCTGGAACCGGTCGGTTCTATGGGAACAGATACTGCACTTGCCGTGTTATCGAATCGCCCGCGTTTGCTATACGACTATTTTAAACAGCTCTTTGCGCAGGTTACCAATCCACCATTGGATGGTATCCGTGAAGAACTGGTAACCCAGGTTGCTACGACGATCGGACCGGAAAAAAATCTCCTGCATCCTGATGCTGAAAGTTGCAGACAAATCAGGATTCCTTCACCTGTGCTCACCAATGAAGAACTGGCGCGTATACGAGATGTTGACCTGCCTGGTTTGACAACCAAGACAGTTCCTATTTTATATCCAGTAGCAGAAAAAGGTACCGGGTTGGACAGGGCATTAAAAGATGTCTGTGCACAAGTCAATGCTGCGGTAAAGCAAGGATACACCAATGTCATCCTGTCGGACCGAGGTGTGAACAAGGGACTTGCAGCAATTCCTGCATTACTTGCTACTGCTGGCGTGCATCATCACATGATCCGTACAGGTACCCGTACCCAGATCGGGCTGGTGCTTGAATCAGGAGAGCCACGCGAAGTACATCATTTTGCTGTACTCATAGGGTACGGAATTGAAGCGGTAAACCCTTACCTCGCACTTGAGTCCCTGGGTGACATGACGGGCAAGGGACATCTGCCAGAAATGCAGCATGAAACCGCAATCAAAAACTTTATCAAAGCTGTGAACAAGGGCTTGATTAAAACAATGTCAAAGATGGGCATCTCCACAGTGCAATCCTATCGTGGGGCGCAAATCTTTGAAGCAATAGGCCTTAATAAAGAATTTGTTGATCAGTATTTTACCTGGACCGCTTCACGCATAGGGGGTATTGGCCTGGAAGAAATTGCCAAGGAAGTGAGCATACGCCATCACAATGCCTTCCCTGAGCGTCCAAGCAAAAGACCGGACCTGGATTGGGGCGGTGAATATCAGTGGCGACGCGATGGTGAATATCATTTATTCAACCCTGAAACTGTCTTCAAACTGCAACACTCCACACGTTCGGGCCAATACAAGCTGTTCAAGGAGTATACCTGCAAGGTAGATAACCAAAATGAAAACCTGGCAACCTTGCGTGGATTATTCAAATTCAGATTTGCCAAAGACCCTATTCCTGTAGAAGACGTCGAACCGATTGAAAGCATCATGAAACGATTTTCAACAGGTGCGATGTCGTATGGCTCCATTAGCAAACCGGCACACGAGACTCTGGCAATCGCAATGAACCGCATCGGTGGAAAATCCAATACCGGTGAAGGCGGTGAAGACCCGAATCGTTTTATACCAGATGAGAATGGTGACTCAAGAAGAAGTGCCATCAAACAGGTGGCATCCGGTCGCTTTGGGGTCACCAGTGAATACCTAGTGAACGCCGACGACTTGCAAATCAAGATGGCACAGGGTGCAAAACCGGGTGAGGGAGGTCAATTGCCGGGTACCAAAGTGTATCCATGGATTGCAAAAGTTCGCCACTCAACACCGGGAGTTGGGCTGATTTCACCTCCACCACATCATGATATTTATTCGATTGAAGACCTGGCACAACTCATACATGACTTGAAAAACTCTAATCCTCAGGCACGAATACATGTAAAGTTAGTCGCTGAAGTGGGTGTGGGTACCGTAGCAGCAGGGGTCTCCAAAGCCCATTCTGATGTGGTACTTATCTCAGGATATGATGGTGGCACAGGGGCGTCCCCCATGAGTTCCCTGAAACATGCAGGCCTTCCATGGGAACTTGGCCTGGCTGAGACACAACAGGTCCTGGTACAAAACGGCCTGCGTGATCGCATTATCGTACAGACAGATGGCCAATTAAAAACCGGGCGGGATGTTGTCATCGCAGCATTATTGGGTGCGGAGGAGTTTGGATTTTCTACTGCACCATTAGTCGTCATGGGCTGCATCATGATGCGTGTTTGCCACCTGAATACATGCCCTGTCGGGGTCGCTACGCAAAACCCGAAACTTACCAAAAAGTTTAACGGCCAACCGGAATTTGTTGAAAATTTCTTTAAATTTATCGCACAGGAAGTCCGTGAATACATGGCACAACTTGGTTTCAGGACGATTGACGAAATGATCGGCCAGGTAGACCGACTGAATGTGAAAAAAGCAGTCGATCACTGGAAAGCGCACGGCCTGGATTTTTCCAGGATATTGCACAAACCTGAAGCACGGCCTGGTTTCGGAGTGTACTGTTCCACCATCCAGGATCATGGATTGGAAAAATCGCTGGATGTCACCACACTGGTACCGCTATGTAAAGATGCGATCGAAGAGTGTAAACCTGTCGATATCATTTTACCGATTCGGAATATTAACCGTACTGTTGGCACGATTCTCGGATATCACGTCACCAAACGTCATGGCGCCAGAGGGTTGCCTGAAGACACTATTCGTGTTCACTTCAATGGTTCTGCGGGCATGAGTTTTGGTGCATTTGTACCCAAAGGAGTAACACTAATCCTGGAAGGAGATACCAATGATTATTTAGGCAAAGGCCTGTCCGGTGGCAAGATTATCGTCCACCCACCACGACATTCGACTTTTGCTGCTGAACAAAACATCATCGTTGGAAACGTAGTGTTGTACGGCGCCACTTCCGGTGAAGCGTACATTCGTGGTATTGCCGGTGAGCGTTTTTGCGTACGCAATAGCGGAGTACATGCCGTCGTGGAAGGCGTAGGTGATCATGGTTGCGAATACATGACGGGTGGGCGTGTTGTAGTCATTGGCAATACCGGCAGAAATTTCGCTGCAGGTATGTCGGGTGGTATCGCCTATGCGCTAGCGAAAAAGGATCAATTCCAGATTCAGTGTAATCTTGATATGGTGGACTTGGAAGACCTGGAAGATGAAGACAAGGATACCGTTTCGACTTTACTTGCCAACCATCTCGAATACACCTGCAGTACTGTTGCTAAACACATCCTGGGTAACTGGGACGAATACCAATACAATTTCGTCAAGGTGATGCCAAAAGACTACAAACGCGTACTTACCGCAATTAAAAAAGCAGAAGTCGAAGGCACTTCTGTAGATGAAGCCGTAATGGAGGCTGCCCATGGCTAAAATAACCGGCTTCATGGAGTATACACGTGCTAAACAGCCCTATCGCCCTGTTAAAGAACGCATTCATGACTGGAATCAGGTCATGGCACCCTGGTATATCGACCCACTGAAAGAACAGGCAGCACGCTGTATGGATTGCGGTATTCCTTTTTGCCATCAAGGCTGCCCGTTAGGCAACCTGATTCCAGACTGGAATGATCTGGTCTACCGGGATCAATGGAAAGATGCTATTCAACGCTTGCACGCTACGAACAACTTTCCGGAATTTACCGGAACACTTTGTCCGGCGCCCTGTGAAGGGTCATGTGTATTAGGCATCAATGATGATCCCGTCACCATTAAGGGTGTGGAACTCACCATTATTGACAAGGCATGGGAAAATGGCTGGGTACGACCCCAAATTGCAACCCAGAAAACCGGTAAGAGAATTGCTGTCATCGGCTCAGGACCGGCCGGGTTGGCTGCCGCTCAGCAACTCGCTCGTGTCGGACATGACGTCACTGTATTTGAACGTGCAGACCGCATCGGTGGCCTGCTGCGTTATGGAATTCCAGAATTCAAAATGGAAAAGCGTGTGCTGGACCGACGCTTGGAACAAATGCAAGCCGAAGGTGTTACCTTCAAGGTCAATTCACACGTAGGAAACAACATTGCAGTGGATGACGTCCGAAATGAATTTGATGCCTTGTTATTATCCGGAGGAGCATGCGCTGCACGAGGCCTGCCTGTAGAAGGTTGTGGACTGAAAGGAATCCATCAGGCCATGGAATATCTGCCTATGCAAAACAGAATTTGCGAAGGAGAACCTGAACCAGAACACTTCATCAGTGCTGCCGGCAAACATGTAGTGATTATTGGAGGCGGGGATACCGGTGCAGACTGCTTAGGTACTGCGAATCGACAGGGTGCCAAATCCGTACATCAACTGGAAATCATGCCAAAGCCACCTGAAGTCCGTGCAGCAAATAATCCATGGCCTGAATGGCCCAGAATTTTTCGTACTGCTTCAGCTCATGAGGAAGGCGTTGAAAGAGTGTATTCCGTTTCTACCAAACGATTCATTGATGATGGAAACGGAAATGTCAAAGCCCTGGAGTTGATCACGGTCAAGATGAAAAACGACAACGGCAACCTCAGTTTTGAGGAAATGGCTGGCAGTGAGCAGACTTTGACGTGTGACCTAGTACTGCTTGCAATGGGCTTTTCAGGCCCGGAAAAGCCCGGCATGCTGAAACAACTGGACGTGGATCTGGATAATCGTGGCAATGTGATCCGTGATAAAAACTGGATGACAAATATAGAGGCTGTGTTTACTGCAGGTGATATGCAACGTGGACAAAGCCTGATTGTCTGGGCAATCGCAGAAGGCCGCAGTGCTGCACGAAGTATAGATCAATATCTAATGGGAAATTCCGATCTGCCAACTCCACTGGACTGATTTTTCGCAAATCACAGGCCTGTACTTCAGGCATCGGACGCATCTCTATCGGCTAATAATGATTTTGGAAACACGATGCATTTGTTTGCATACAGTTTCTTTAGGTCCTGCACTTTTACATACACTTCTTTTCCCCAGATAAGCCTTCGTTCCAGTTCTTTTGCATGTGCAAGGCCTTCGTCAAGGCTGACTTTTTCTGAAGCCCTTCGATGGATCTCTGATTCAATAAAATCCAGAGACACTACAGACCCGTTATAGTTAATCCGCAACTCATTTTCTCTTATGAAATAATGAAACATTTCCTGAACAAGTTCATTATCAGGAGGTAGCAGGTCAGCAGAACAAACTGTTCTTGCCAGGGATTTGGCAAAAACACGATAATAGTTATTATTTTCTAACTTCTGGATTAGTGTAGATAAAAGAATAAAATCAGATTTGTTTCCTGAACCCATTGGTGAACCGTACAGTTAGGTCTGTTGCAGCTTAAACGATAATTGACTTCTATTTTTTAAACAACCACAAAATAACAGATACGGCAAGACTGATAATAATCATTGTGGTGATAGGGAAATACAGTTGAAACCCTTCTTTTTTAAGAGCAATATCCCCCGGCAGTTTCCCAAAGGGCATTTTACTAATAATAGGCCAAAGCAATCCGATGACTAAAATAATTATGCCTGTAGCAACCAGTATCTTATTCATTTTCAGCTTGTTATCCGTATATGCAGACTTCAGGACATTCAGCGGGCTACTCAAGCCTGACATTTGTCATTCCATTTTTCAATGACTTTCAGTGTAAAGACAAATGCAATTAAAAAAACTTTCTGAGGCAACGATCGCGCTGTCAGTCACCCTGGCCTTGCTGCTCCTGTTGACCAGCCCTTTATGGATTGGATGGATGATGGAGCATGCACACAACAAGACCAGACATGCTGTAGCTAATGTAGCACTTCAATGCCATGAAGGCGCCATAGAAAAGCGTGAAGTCTGGAGTAAGCTTGGAATTGCTATTTTCTGTGAAAAAGATGGCGTTAAGCACGGCGTCTGGCAAGCATGGGATGGTGGTTATATGCATATTGAAGGCGAATATACTGATGGCAACAAGCATGGCGTCTGGAAGTACTTCAATGCCCGCGAAGAACAATGGGGGGCCAGGACATATGCATCAGGAAAAGAAATTTCCGGGTTAGTCAACCTGCTTACGGCAGATTCTGTACTTATCAAAAAAAGCGAACACATGCTCTACCTCATCAAAGATGCCAGGCAGTATCGCTCTTACAAGGTAAGACTGGGGGTGAGCCGCCTGGGTCACAGAGGAGAAACTGGCAACGAACATATACCGGAAGGAACGTATGTACTGGATTTCAAAAATGAAGACAGCAATGGCCGAAAATCCATACATGTTTCATATTCAGATAAACAGGACCCGAGACCGGGTCCAGCACAGGCCAAACCAGATGCTGATTTCAGAATTCATGGACAGCCCAATGGCCTTGGCTGGACTTGGCAAATACTAGGGTTATGGGGCTGGACAGAAGGTCGCATCGCAGTAGCCAACGAGGACATGGATGAAATTTTAAGCTTGGTCGAAAACGGAATCCCAGTGCGGGTATTACTGTAATTTCCCTGATCTGGAACCAACCTTCGCCCTGCGTTTTTTGGCGGCCATTTTTTTACCAATAAGAATCATGCGAATTACACGCTCGGCAACATCCTCTAGGTGACGAGGCGAATCCCGTAATGCCTCGTCCAATGACATGTCCCTTGCAGCAGCACTGGCAATCCCATCGATACCATGTGCAAACACATTATGTGCATCATCAGCCAATGCACCACCAATCGCCACAACCGGTACTTTATGTTTTTTAGCTACTCTGGCAACACCAGACGACGTCTTGCCAAATGCAGTTTGAAAATCTACCTTGCCTTCCCCAGTAATTACCAGATCTGCATCTTTTAAATATTTTTCCAACTCGGTTGTTTTTAGCACAATATCAATACCGCTCTTTAACGTAGCACCTGTAAAAGCAACCAGCCCGGCACCCAGCCCTCCTGCTGCTCCGGCACCAGGTATATGCGCGACATCTTTTTTTAGATCGCGTTTTATGAGCTTGCCAAGATGCCTCAGGTTTGTATCCAGTACCGCTACCATTTTAGGCGTCGCACCTTTTTGCGGCCCGAATACATGTGCTGCACCTTTTTTTCCGTACAAGGGATTTTCAACATCGCAAGCTACCAGGATATCCGTTTTGCATACCCTGAGATCAAAACCTGTTACATCTATAGCCCGGATTTTAGCTAACATGCCACCAGAACCCGGTTCTTTTATTTCCCGCCCACCGGCACCCATAAACCTTACGCCAAGTGCCTGTGCCATACCGGTACCGCCATCATTTGTGGCCGACCCTCCAATACCAATGACAATTTTCCTGGCTCCACGATTTATAGCATCCAGCATTAATTGCCCGGTGCCGTACGTTGTGGTTTTAAGCGGATTTTTATCGCGCCCCTCAACCAGGGGTAACCCGGAGGCTTCTGCCATTTCAATAACTGCGGTTTGCTTGGCGGGTAGCCAGCCATAGCGTGCCGTAACGATTTTTCCAGTTGGACCCTTGACACGTTTTTTTATCAATTCGCCTTCCGCCGCATCGATTAAAGACTGCACTGTACCTTCTCCACCATCTGCCATCGGTACTTTTATACACTTTACCTTTGGCAAGACACGCCTGATACCTTTTTCAATATATACAGCTACTTCCAGTGAAGTGAGATTTCCTTTAAATGAATCTGGGGCAATAACGATTTTTCTCATGGTTATTCTTGAATAACAGGTTGGGTATTTACTATAGACGGGAAGTGTACCGCATCGATACCTTCAACGAGTAGTATTGTATGCGGCTAATGAACCGCTCTCGAAATCTGGAAGAAAAGCCAAGACGCTGTCCAGGTCTCCTTGTGTCCTGTGAACCTGATCAAATAGCCGTTACGGCTCTACAAGGAAACCTCTGCAACAATGTGATAAAAATCAAATTGCCGCTAAAATTTCTCCAGCGGAATACGTGTGACCTGATAACCGTCTTTTTCAATTAAAGCCAGAACTCCCTGGTCACCATAAAGATGTAATGCTCCTATCGCAATAAATGTCTTTTTTTCCCGCATCGGCTTGCGCATATAGTGCTCCATCACAATATTCCGGTCCTTGACAACATGTTTCAGGTATATTTCACGATAGTACTTATTTTCCGGATCGTCAGGAATAAAGCTGGTACTGATTCTATACATTTTAGATAAATCTTCTTCCAGATAAGCAGCTAGCATTTGACTAATGGTATTTCTCATCTGATCAAAACTGTTCACTGTAAATTCGAGCAGCTTGATCTGTACATCAAGTGGCATTGCGTAGAAAGTTACTAAAAATTCCTCGATGCTTTCCACTTGGTAAAGCTCTTTCTTCTGCGCTGCGGCACGGTCCAGCAGCTCATAATCAAGAATCATATCCTCCGTGTTCTCAGCTTTAACCGCGAAACTGCGCATTGCAGCCCACGGCTTCATATGCAGAATTGTTTCCTTGTCAAGTCCTATCTGAGACAGGGTTTTTTCTACTTTTGCATATAAGTCCCTGCCAATAAGCTGGTCCAGCGTTTGTCCCTCAGAAAGAAGCATATCCGCTTTTATCATTTTTCCGCCATGATAGGGATTCCAGTAGTGGTCACTTGGAAAAGATTCCATTGCAAAACTGTTCATCCCGTCAAAGACGTCCATAATATTCTCACGTACTTTGTTCACACGCTTGTCATTCATGTGGATCGTGCCAAAAAGATAGCCAATCAACTCCTCATCTTTCTCGATTTTCCACAAAACACCCTTGGTAAATTTTCCAGATTCTTTTTTTGGTTGGCTTAATTCATCCTGAAGTTTCAGCAATTCACTGCTTGACAGCTCACTAATTTCCTCAACAACCGGCGTATGAACTTCCTGTGAAGAAGACGCTGCACTGCTGAGTTTTATCTCACTTGTATAAAATAACAGCAGTACCAGTATCGACAAGACACCTGCCATCAAAACCGCTTTTGGTTTCATCATTAACATTCCAGCAGACCTTTGTAATACAGTTCCCGGGCAGTAATCCATAACCGTGTATCTGTTTTTCAGTCTTCAGTCACAAAAAAACTGCTTTGGAAACCCTGAAGCAGCTTTTTATTTCCGCAAAATAACCTACTCACAAGCCCGCGTTTTAAATTTCTACTTATACATTCTCAATGTTTTTGGTGTTTTATCATAAGCCACAGATATTGCGTCATGGGGACAGGCATCAACACATGCAAAACAGCGTACGCACTCATTCTCATCTATATACAGAGAATTGTAATATAACCCGGAAGTATGTGCAGGCTGCACCCTCTCAAAATACAAACCCGAATCGCCACCATTTGTTTTGAAGTTTGTTGCCTCAACCAAACAATTGGGTACAGGCTTCACCAACAAGCACTCATCACACAAGACACATTTGGTATTATCCACTACAGGTGCTGGTGAACTTGCATCCTCAAACTTGTCAAAATAGATGTCTTCGTCACCGAGTCCCGCATCCATCAACGCTTTTACACCATGGTCTATCATTGGGGGCGGCCCGCAAAAATAGGCTTTTATTTCATTAATGTGCAGTTTTCCCTGGTCCAGATATTCCTCTTTAAAGTACGCTGTAACAAATCCGCGCGGACCATTCCAGTCACTGTCTTCCGGCTCTTCCGACAGGACAGGGATAAATTCAAACCTGTTTCCCTGATTCCATTTGTCCTGAACCGCCTGCATTTCCTCATGACAGTACAAATCTTTTTGAGTACGGGCACCATAGAAAAAATAACAATCCCTGGCCACGCCTAGATTGGCAGCGTGCTCAACAATGGCAGCGACTGCACTCATACCACTGCCACCTGCAATGCAAATCATCGTGTCATCGGAAGGATCAAGCCGAAACTTCCCCAGAGGCCCTGCAATCTCAACGGGTTCACCGATGCGACTCTCTTTTGCCAGCCACCCGGACAATTCACCATCAGGCACCAGGCGTATGTAAAAAGTATGTTCGTCGGGACTCTCATCCTCCGGCGCTCTGGCAAACGAATAGGAACGTGGTTTTCGCACACCCGGCACCTTGATTGTAGCGTATTGGCCCGCGATGCCTCCCAGTGGCTGACTATCGGCATCGCACTTGATCACCAGCTTAAAAGTGTCATGCGTAAGGTTTGTAACACTGACAACGTTGCCCTGGTTTATTTTTACCCTTCTCCTGTGTATTTCCCGATCAGGCACGGGTAATTCCCGTATGTAATGATCAAACGGATCGTAAAAGCTCTTTTGTACCGCTGCCACTTTTGTATTTCCCCTGTGTATCTAAAAACTATGCTGCCCAGCTTTAGCTGAAGATTCCTGGATGTCGTGCTTCTACAAATGCAATGATTTCTTCATCAGTTGCTTCAACGCCATCGTTGCGTGGGTCTTCACGCCATTTTTTAATATAGCCCTCTTTACCTCCCCACTCTTTCAGCAAAGTCTGCTTACGCATCTCTTCACTGGCTTTCTCGATTTCTACCAGACAGGAATAGAAAGTTGGACTGGTTCCAAAATCGGTCAGCATTTCGGAGTTCAGTGCATTAATATTTACACCACCCGGGGTGTTGCTCCCTTTAAACTGTTTTTGTGTGGAACAAACACCAGACAGCAATCCCTCAATAATGACTGCATAGGCGTAGGATTGGCCACGATCATTGTATAAACAGCAGAGATCACCATCTTCTATGCCACGTGCCTTTGCATCATCCGGATTTAATTCCACTGTGGGTCGCGACATCATGGCCTGCAGACGCGGCACAGACTGGAATGAATCACCGATAAAATAGTGTGTTGCGCTGCTGAGCACCTGCAGTGGGTAGTCCTTGCGTTTGGGGTCTTCCTGTCCTTCAATCTCAGGCACATAGGAAGGCAAGGGATTGATGCCTTCTTCTTTTAATTTCTCACACCAGATATCAATTTTTCCGGAATCCGTTGGCCAACCGTTTTTCAGGAAATTTCTTCTGTCGGAGCCCGTGTTGGCTCTTACAAAACCATTTTTCTCCATGTCTTCATACGTTATGCCCTCCATTAAAGGGTTATGCTCGCCTTCATCAAACATAACGTCTCGAATAATTTCTTCATCCGTTTGCGTAAAGGCATTGTCCCCCTCTTCGACATAACCCATCCGCTTGGCCAGCATACGAAATAGCTCGGAATTCCGAACACTTTCCCCAAGAGGTTCGATCACCGGCTTGTTCATGGTGTAATACCAGTTGCCGTAGGTGGCCACCATATCCATTCGCTCTAACTGCGTATCAGCAGGAATGACGATATCTGCATACTGGCAAGTATCGGTCCAGAAGGTCTCATGAACTGCAACGAAGAGGTCATCACGCATCAAACCCTTGCGGACATTGTTGGTATTCGGCGCACAGTTGGCAGGATCCGAATTATAGACAAACAGGCTCTTTATAGGCGGGTCCATCTTATTGTCATCCGCATCAATATCGTCAGCCAGTGCACGACCAATCTGTACCATGTTCACGGTACGTTTTCGTTTACCCAGATCAGGTCTGTGCAGCTTTTTCATATCCCAACGTAACCACATCTCTTCAAGGTTGCCAAAACAGGAACCGCCGCAGGGTTCGCGCCAAGCGCCTGTAATACATGGAAGTACCAGGATAGAGCGGCACATCTGACCGGCATTCTGGTGACGATTCAGACCATAGTTTGCACGAATAAATGATTTTTTGGTGGACGCATACTCCAGAGCAAATTTTTCAATTTCCGCTGCTGAAATTCCAGTGATCTTTTCTACTCTGTCCAGCGGGTAGTTAGGTAACTCTGTTTCCAGTAACGCTTCCCAGCCATTGGTCTGTTCTTTAAGAAATTCGAGATCGTGTAATCCTTTATCAACAATCAGCTTCATCATGCCCAATGCCAGTGCCGCATCGGTCCCGGGTCTGGGCTGTATATGCCAGTCTGCCATCATGGTAGTACGCGTTACCCGGGGGTCTACTACAATGAGTTTCATGCCACGCTCTTTGGCTTCGCGTATAAATGGAATGGCATGCACACCCGTACTCACCAGATTTGCGCCCCACAGAATCATAAGATCCGCTTCCTCCGCTGCTTCATGCACCGACATGTTCGGATGTGCCAGACCATAGGTATGCAATCCCGCCCACATGGCCGCATAGATACAAATGGACTGAATCAATCCCCCAGCTCCCATCTTGTTCCAGAGTCGAGAATCCATCGTCCAGTAGCCCACCATGCCCATGGTGCCGGAATACGAGTAAGGCTGTATGGCTTCGCTGCCATATTCTTCAATTACACCTTTGAAGTTATCGGTAATGGTGTCCAGTGCCTCATCCCAGGTGATCCGTTCAAATTTGGCACCCGGACCTTTTGGCCCGACTCGTTTATGGGGATAGAGAACACGATTGTCGTTGTAAACCAGGTCAAGATAATGATTCACCTTGTTACACAGATAACCACGTGTAATCGGGTGAGTCGGATCGCCCTGCACGCGTACGGCCTTGCCCGTCCGGTCATCGCGAGTGACCAGCATCGAACATGAATCGGGGCAATCGTGTGGGCACGTAACATGATGAATCGAATGCCCTTCAGGTGCTTTAATCTTATCGGTTTGCATGACAAACTCCTATGCTGCGCTCGCAGGCCGCTTCAATGGTATGACACTGTATACTTGTCACTTTCGTTTTAATCAACATTACTACAAGCCCCGACTCTCTACAACACCAGGTCGATGCCATAAAGCAGCCTATACCCGTATACTATACAGGGAATTTACATGCTGAAAATGCTCAGCATCGCCCAGTCCCTGAAAACTATCGGGGTGCAACGTATCGTTTCGGTGTTCAATTTGTTTTACACTTTTACACGAAACTCCACCCACTCAAGACCCAGACCACCATGAGGTAACAAAAATGGTCAACTTACATGCAAAATATCTCTGGCCTCTGGTTGGCATTGTTGTTTTCATAGTGCTGATTGCACTCTATGTGGATGATCGCAGAAAACTGGAACAGGAAAAAACGGTGGACATGGCAAGCGAACATACTGCACACGAAACGGGCTCTGCCGATACCCAAACATCCGTTGCGGATGAGCCGGTTCCGGCACATGCCACAGCCAAAACCCATTCGGGCCCAGCCGGCGACCCTCTCACAGACATGCGTTCAGAGCGAAATGATGGGCTGGCCAGTGCCGTTACAGAACACCGGGGGTTTTCAGGCTCGATTGAATATTATTTGAGTACAGAAGAGTCCCGGCAGGAAAGTACTCACGAAAGCTCTTCCATGAACATAGATGAGTACTTGAGCAGCACCGGAAATTAAGCCCTGGCTTCCACGTAGACTGACAGTCTCCGTCTGCATCCCACCACCCCGGGTGGCGGACAGTATGCCTGAATGGCCGACAGACAAAATGTACAGGACTCACCCACCCGGACTGTACATCAGGTTTTACCTTAATTAACAGGCAACTGCATGCGCAGGTGGTCCCGATCAAACCACCACTGGTCACCCGCCATCACATCGATTATTTTTGCCAGTCGGCCGAAAAGTTTATCTGTATCGTTCAGTTCCAGAATTTCAATCCAGATTTTTATGGATTCTTCGTCTTCGATATCGCGATGACGTTTGGCTACTTTTGCAAGAATCTGCATGGTAAGAAAAGTCAGGTTTTCATGCTGCTCCTTCGCGCGCATATCTGCAATATAGTGGGCCGCCATTGCAGCCACGGCTGCACCATCAGACTGACTCGGAGTCTCATCCACAATGTTGTGCAACATTTCAACAGACAGACCCGGGTCAATCGGATAGGTCACCGCAAGCCAGCAGCCCTGACCCAAGGCCACGATTGAATCCCCCTGATTGGCCTGATACACCACTCGACAGGCCTTGACCGCATGCTCGAATTCTTTTTCTGCAATAAACAGCTCAACAAGCGGGCGGGCACTGGACCATGCCTCATTCAGCCGGTCAAGCCCAATCAGGGCTTCTGCAATCTCAAGTTCAAGTTGTGCGCGCTGAAAATTACTCGCCTCTTTTAGCAGGTCCCTTAGCTGCTGACGGCATCCAAGCAGCTTGTTTTCAAACCAGACACGTTCGTCTGCAGACTGAAACTCACTGACAGCATCGGAAAGAGGTTGCTGGGTTGGGTCAAATTTTTCAACCATCTGTTTATTCTTACCTGGATGCCGGTCCGGGGTATCCAGTTTCCGGGACGTAATGAAAAAATGATTCGTGCAAAAAAATGCCCTTGTCTCCTGCTACAAAGACAAGGGCGGAACAGGGTTTAACAGGCGTTATGCGTAGCCTGCCTGTTTATTCATTTTCGCTGCAATCTTCAACTCACCCTCACTCGCCATCTCCTCGTCCCACTTCGACAACTGACGCTTGATGTACGCATGAAATGCCGGCGGCACCAGCGCCAACGCATACAACGTGAAATAGCCTCGACCACAATTCGGTGCCCCAACCTCGTCCAACTCCCAAAAATGCGTCTCGCCACGATCATGATGATCCGCCTGACGACCAATCTCAATGAAAAACCAACTCGTAAACGCCGTCGAATTGTCCCAACTGTGTCGATAGTCAATCGGCTGACCCTTCTCACGTATCAACCCGTAATGCTCCAGAAAATTCAACGCCTCTAACTCAAAATTAGACTGAAACCATACTACCGCCAAACACAACAAACCCAGCCATCCCCCCACAAACCAAAACAAAAATACCGTCGGTAACGCCATGAAATAACCCCGTATCCAACGATTCTGCCACGATAAAAACGGTACCCCCAAACGCTCCAGACGCTGCTTCTCCATCATAAACAAAAACTTGCTCTGACCAAACCCAGATAACGGATAATGCTTGAACAAATTCCGCCCGCGCGGACACGTCGCCGGATCATCCTGATGCCCTAACTCCAAATGATGATTGTACACATGCGCATAACAAAAATGTGCCTTGCCACTCAACGCCATCATCCAGCGCGCAATCACAAAACTGAACCCCTTCGTATGCGCCAACTCATGACCGTATATAATCCCTACCCCCGCAAATATCCCCGTCGATAACACCGCTCCCCATAACTGCGTGCCCGTAATCCCATCCTGAATCGATAACCCAAACATCGTCGTCTCACCAATCGGGACCCCGTTCACGTACTGCCATATCCGCCACGCCAACGCTATCTGTAATACCACAAATATCGCCAACATCCCGTACATCGTACCATTCAATAACGGTACCACTCCCTGCGTCTCTCCCGACTCGTCAAACCCCGCCCCAGGCGTCTGCGCCGTCGTTAACGTGTCCACAATAATCCCAACCCCAAGCAAAACTACGCCCGTCCATACCCACGGACCCCCCGCAATGACCCCAAATAACGACGCCACAATCAATAACGGCGCTAAAAAATATCGTATGTTTATTAAAAATTTACTCATCTCGCCCTCCTAAATAAGCTGTCACAGGACAAATACCTAGATTCATGGTTAAAATATACCTCTTTATACCACCTTCACGTCAGGGTAGTAAATAGCCTGATCTGGTTCGAATCTTGCTGTTCAAGGCACGCAGCGGATTCCAGGCAACAGGGTCTCCCGGTCACGCAGACAGTCACCAATTCAACGACGGCTGTGGCTTTCCGGACCACACAAGAGAGTGCTTTTTGCTACACTTGGCAAAATAAAAATCATCCATATAAGTTCAACTCATAGTCTGCATGAATGAAATTTAAGACTTGGACAACGTAATACGTGTCAAAAAAGAATTCATTTTCATATAAGGAATTGCTGACCTGCAGTCATGGCACAATGTTTGGCCCAGGTAATGCAAAACTGCCCCTGCCCAACATGCTAATGATTGATCGAATCACAAAGATTACTGACGATACCGGCAGATATGGACGTGGCGAAATCAAGGCAGAACTCGATATCAAATCTGATCTGTGGTTTTTCAATTGCCACTTCCCGGGCGATCCTGTCATGCCGGGCTGCCTGGGTCTGGATGCCTTATGGCAACTGCTGGGGTTTTTTATTGCCTGGACGGGTGTCCCTGGCCGGGGCCGGGCTCTCGGTGTCAATGAAGTCCGCTTCACGGGCCAGGTGCTGCCGACAGCTGAAAAAGTGAATTATCAGCTCGACATAAAAAGAATCGTCAAACGCGGTGCAACGATAGGCATTGCAGACGGTACGATGTCTGTAGATGGCAGAAATATCTACACGGCAAAAGACTTACGCGTTGGCCTGTTCCTGTCTACAAGTGGTTTCTGAGTACACTGGCTGTTTTCAGGCTATTCGGCCACAAAACCGATTTTGGTATGTGTACCGTCACAAAAAGGACGGTTATTACTATGCTGGCAACGGCACAGGCCCCCCACCTTGCGAACAATCTTTTGCTGCCGGGTATCCTGAATACATGCCATGCCCCTGAAAATCAATGGACCATTGGCCTGTATTTTGATTTCCAGGACCCCTTCACTGGCCAGGTCATCCTGCGAGGCAGGCGGGGCAATGAACTCCCCCTTATCCTGAAATCCGGTTTCCTTGTGCTGTCCGTCACAATAGGGTTTGTTATTGGAATTTCCACAACGACATAAATACAACTCCCCGGTCTTTTCCAGCAGTGCACCCTTGCTGCTTATCAACTCAAGCAGGCCCGTTATATGCAAAGGCCCATTTTCGATAAGGGTAATTCTGTTTTCTTTACTCATAACTCTCAGGGTTCAGGCAAATTGATTCAGTATACCAATACATTTTTTAGAATCATTCATTCAGATGGCCTCAGACTTTTCGACACAATTTCATATACCCCTCCGGAAAGGTCCCTGTGTGACGCAATACATTCAAGCTGTTCATACATTTTTTGCCTGCAGGACCCAGTATACTGCTGCCATCGCATCAATGAACGAACCAGACGTGATGCCACCTGGGGATTCAGTTTATCCAGCACAATCACCTGCTGGGCAACAAACTCATAGCCCCTGCCGTCCGGTTGATGAAACGCACAGGGGTTCTGCCCTGCAAATACACCAATCAGGGCGTACACCTTATTGGGGTTCTGTATATTGAATACTGGATGTCGCATCAGGCTTTTTACATTTTCCAATACGTCAGGGACCCTGGAAAGGGCGTGAAATGCCAGCCATTTATCCATGACCAGCGCGTCATGCTTCCACTGCTGCTCAAATGACGAAAGCACCTGTTCACGCTCATCACACTCCTGGTGTAACAGGGCCTTGACTGCCCCGGCCTGTTCCGTCATGTTGCTGGCCCGGGCAAACTGGTCCAGGGCAAGCTTTCTGTACTCCTCCCGGTTCAAGGTTGCCAGCAATTGCAGACAAACGTTTTGTAACCGTCTGCGTGCCATCTCTTCAGCCGTATACCGGTATTCAGCATTTCGGCAGCAGGCCCGGTAGACCCTGAGCAGGTCCTGCTCCAGATAGTGTGCAACGGAAGATGACAGCTGATCACATGCCGATACAATTTTTTGCATATCAATCGGATCCACATGCTCCTCCACATCTCTTTCATCGGGCAAAACAAGCAGTTCGGCCAGTAAACTCTGATCCGCAATATCAGATTGCATCGCATGCGCCAGTGCCTGATTCAGCGCAGACATCGAGTCGGTACCCCTGACGCTTTCTGCACCTGCAATCCACCCAAGCAAAACGTTCAATGCCAGACCATTACCGGCATTCCAGCGGCTGAAGGCATCCGGTGAATGTTTAAGCAGAAAGGCCAGCTGTCCGTTACTGTAATTGAAGCGTACGCGTACCGGTGCAGAAAAATCCTGTAACAGATCGGGCACCGGTTTCTCTTTTATGTTTTTAAATACAAAGGTTCGCTGCCAGTCCTTGACCAGCAATACCGTATCTGAAGCACCTTGAAGATCAGGTTTGTCCGATTCCATGGGAAGCACATCGCCGGCGGAGTCCAGCAGTGAAGTTTTCACGGGTATTACAAGGGGCTGGTTGTATCCATTTTCCGGTGCAAGCGGGCAGGACTGCCTGAATACAAGCTGATACGTGCTTGATGCACTGTCCCACAGGTCTTCAACCTCCAGGTTCGGTGTGCCTGCCTGCTCATACCAGAGCTTGAACTGTGTCAGGTCCAAAGCATTTGCATCCGCCATCGCCGCAGCAAAATCATCCGTGGTCACTGCCTGACCATCATGACGCTGGAAATACAGCTCCATGCCTTTACGAAATCCGTCCACACCAAGCATGCTCTGGTACATGCGTACCACCTCGGCACCTTTCTCATAGACGGTGAGCGTGTAGAAATTGTTGATTTCCAGATAAGAAACCGGGCGCACCGGATGTGCCATGGGGCTGGCATCTTCTGCAAACTGGCACGCACGTAAATACCGCACATCGCTGATACGTTTCACGGCCCGCGAAGTGACATCTGAAGTAAACTCCTGGTCCCGGAAAACCGTGAGTCCTTCCTTGAGGCTCAGCTGAAACCAGTCACGACAGGTTACACGGTTCCCTGTCCAGTTATGAAAATATTCATGTGCTACCACGGCCTCAATGTTCATGTAATCTGCATCCGTTGCCGTATCGGGACGCGCTAGGACACAACCGGAATTAAAAATATTGAGCCCCTTGTTCTCCATAGCCCCCATATTGAAATCATCCACCGCTACAATCATGTAGATGTCCAGGTCACACTCCAGTCCGAAACGCCGTTCATCCCAGCGCATCGCTTTTTGCAATGAGTGCAGGGCATGTTCGCATTTATCGATATTATGTTTTTCCGTGTAGATACGTAAAACGATGTCTTTACCGGATGCGCTACGATGGGTGCCTTCCAGATACACCAGGTCCGCTGCAACCAGGGCAAACAGATAACAGGGCTTGGGGAAAGGATCTTTCCACACTGCATAATGCTGGCGGTCACCGCAATCGCCCTGCTCCGCAGGATTGCCGTTGGACAATAAAACCGGATAACGTGCCTTGTCCGCCTGTATACGCACGGTATACACCGACATGACATCAGGGCGGTCCAGGAAATAGGTTATTTTCCGGAATCCCTGGGCTTCACACTGGGTACAGAAATTTCCGGCAGATTCATACAGGCCTTCCAGTGAGGTATTGGTTTGCGGTGTAATTTCGGTCTGAATGTTCAATTCAAACCTCTCCGGCACTTCAAGAATATGCAGGGCCTGATCAGACTGCACGAATTGCCGGGAGCTCAGACGCTGCCCATCCAGTTCAACATAATTCAGTTTCAGTTTTTCGCCATCCAGTTCCAGCGCAGTGTTCGACTCGCTGGCTTCAGGATTGCGAATCAGCCGTAATCCGGACGTGACTACAGTAACCTCCTCGCCAAGCAGGAAATCCAGGTGTACATGGGTAATCAGATAAGGTGGAGGTGTATAATCTTTCAGATATACTGTCTGGGGAAACCCTTCTTTCATAATGCCTGCATGACCTTGCTAAAGGTACAGCATAAGCAAAACCCGGGTTAATTTCATTCCATTAATACTGCACATGACAGATCGGATTACCAATATTGCAGGGTATCAGTTCAAAGTAATTACTGATGTCGACGCAGTGCGCGAACAGGTACAGACCCTGTGTGCACAAACCCACCTGAAAGGCACGGTGTTCATCAGCCCGGAAGGAATTAACCTGAGCCTTGCAGGTGCCGGGGCGGACATTGAATATGCACTGGACCGGCTGGATGCTGTCTGCGGCCTGGAACAGCTGTTGGTGAATACAACCTACTCTGACACGATCCCTTTCAGGCGCCTGCTGGTAAAAACCCGCAAAGAACTGGTGCCGGCAAAATCACTGACGGGGGATGCGGCTGCAAATCATCGAAGCCCTGCACAACCTGTCTACCTTACCAGTGGTCAGCTTAAACAGTGGTTCGATACAGGACACGAGATGACTTTGCTGGATTTACGCAACAGCTTTGAATACGAACTGGGTACCTTTAACCATGCAAAACACCTGAAATTGAGGCATTTCAGGGAACTGGAAAGTGCCGGTCACAGACTTGCAAGGCTGCCCAAGGAAAAACCTGTAGTTACCTTCTGTACAGGGGGTATACGTTGCGAAAAGGGCGCCCCGTATATCGCCCGGCAAGGCTTTGAGCAAGTATACAAACTTAAAGGCGGAGTGCTGGATTATTTGAAAAAATTCAAAGACTTCAACTGGCATGGAGCCTGTTTTGTCTTTGATGAACGGATCAGTCTTGACTGTACCCTCAAACCGACTTTCACAAGACTCTGTCGCAACTGCCAGGTTGTACTGAAAGAAAACGAAACACAATACTGCACTGCCTGCGTTCAGCCCGATGTCGGCAATCAATTATCCTATGGAACTGGTAGACATCTGTTTTAACTTCACCAGCGACACATTTCGTGACGACGAAACACAGGTCATCGAACGTGCAAGGCAGGCAGGTGTACAACATTTTGTAGTGACAGGTTCAAGTGTACCGGACAGTGAGCACGCCATACAGCTCTGCACACAATACGAGGGTGCCTATGCCACGGCAGGCATCCATCCGCATCGGGCAAAGGAATTTACGGATAAATCCCTGATTGAACTGCACAGGCTTGCCATGCATGAAAAGGTTGTAGCGATCGGTGAAGCGGGGCTGGACTACAACCGGAATTATTCCAGTCCCACTTCGCAGAAAGTGGCCTTCCAGGCCCAACTTGAGCTTGCCGCAGAACTTGGGCTGCCTGTTTTTCTGCACCAGCGCGATGCGCATGCGGACTTCTCCCGGATCCTAGCCCGGTTTCGTGACCGGCTCAATCGTGTGGTCACACACTGTTTCACCGGAACTGCCGGAGAACTCGACTGCTACATCGACCTGGACTGCCATATAGGCATTACCGGCTGGATTTGTGACGAACGGCGAGGGCAACATTTGCATGAAATTATCCAGCGCATTCCAGCCAATCGCCTGATGCTTGAAACCGATGCACCCTACCTGCTGCCCAGAAACCTGCCTGCTAATACGGCCTTCCCAAAGCCAAAAGGCAAGCGTAACGAACCGGCATACCTGCCACATATATTGCGTACGGTAGCCACCTGTCGCGCGGCTTCCAAGGCGCAGACTGCCATGGAAACCACCCGGACTGCCAGAGAATTCTTTACACTTGAATAAGGGTCCTCTCAAACTGGATATGGTTTGCATTGATCCAGACTGCTATACGTATGGCATGGTAGTGCAGGCGGGTATCGAACATAAGATTCAGGGTGCACTGCATCCTGTTTTCCTGGAGGTGGCAAACGAAAGTCACATGCATAACGTGCCGCCCGGGTCAGAATCACATTTCAAGGTTACCGTTGTGAGCGCGGAGTTTGACGGGAAATTGCCGGTGGCAAGACACCGCATGCTTAACCAGTTGCTCAAGGAAGAACTGGCAGGTGCCGTGCATGCCTTGTCACTGCATACCTTTACCCCCGCAGAATGGCAGGAAAAAAAAGGGGGTGCCAGAA
Organism: Gammaproteobacteria bacterium; assembly: GCA_965205275.1. Lineage (GTDB taxonomy): Bacteria > Pseudomonadota > Gammaproteobacteria > UBA4575 > UBA4575 > WTFY01. The sequence goes on along the minus strand of OZ242168.1, from coordinate 2,070,365 downwards.
AATCCCCACCCTGTCTAGGTGGATCAAAAGCCGGTTAATCTACCGCATCCCCCTGCGTGAGACAGTCCAGCGCAGATTTCATATGCGCTTCCTCTACAGGATACGGGAACGTTGCAAAGAACCTGTATCGGGCACACAGCTTGTCAAACTGATGGGCATACTCCTGTTCATAAAACACAATCAGATTCATATGTGGATTTTGCTGAGCCACTGCAATCAATGATTCCAGACTGCTGGTGCGATCCCTGAAATCAGATTGATAATTGAATTCTGCAACCACAACCTGTGGTTTGAGCTTCTTCAACATCCCGAGTGCCTTGCGCATACTGAATACCACGCGGGTCACATAGCCGTAACGCTTGTAGAGAGGACCAAAATCAGGATAACCGCCCAGCTCAATAATCGAGAGCAGTGATTTTTCAGTAGGCATGTTATTCCGTTACTCACACCCCAGCAGCATCAATAACGTATGATTTCATAATCATAACCCCGTCTTCGCATGTCGCCATAATGCAGGGGGAAATCGTTATTCTGCCTGTCCTTAAAGTACAGCTCCAGGCTTTCCCTAATGACCGGGAATGCGATGTCTTGCCAAGGGATATCTTTTTCTTTCATTAACGCTACTTCCAGGCTTTCCGCGCCCGGACTCGCATGCCCTTCCACCAATACTCCCCGAAATATCACGTACACCTGATTGATATGCGGTAGGTTGTACAGGCTGTACAGGCTCAGATTCGCTACTTCGGCTTTGGCTTCTTCATGCGTCTCACGTGCCGCAGCCTCTAAAGTGGTTTCCTCGTTTTCCATGAATCCCGCCGGCAACGTCCACTTGCCATAACGTGGTTCAATGGCTCGTTTGCACATTAGAACCCTGCCCTGCCACTCCGCTATACACCCGGCGACGATCTTGGGGTTGTGATAAAAAATTTCCTGGCAGGATGCACAGACAAAACGGGGTCTGTTATCGCCTTCGGGTATGGCTAATGTAATCCCTGCAGAACCGCAGCTGCTACAAAATTTCAAACGATCACCTTACCCGGGAAACCACTAATTTCCAGTTGCCACAGGACGTGCCTGGTCTTTGGACCACTCGCTCCATGACCCGACATAGAGACGCGTCCAGGGGAGTCCTGCAATTCTCGTCGCAAGAATGTTGTGACAGGCCGTTACCCCTGAACCGCACATATTGATAATCTGCTCCGGCTGATGCCCTGCAAATACGGAATCAAATCGCTGTTGCAGCTCATTGGCAGATAAAAATATTTTTTGCGGGTCCAGATTGCCTGCAAATGGATAGTTGTCGGCACCCGGTACATGCCCGGACACGGGATCGGTTTTCCGGTCTTGTGCCGTGAATCTTTCACCGGACCGTGCATCCAGCAACCGGATATCCCCCTGCTCAAGGTGTTGCTGCACAAAATCAACATCCACCCACATCCCATGGTCGGCCTTGCCGGTAAAAGTACCACGTGACCTGGTTTGTATTTCCGTCTCGAGAGGCCGTCCGCCTGCCGTCCACGTTTTGATTCCGCCGTCAAGCACGGCGATATTCCGGTGGCCTACCCAGTTTAACAACCACCACATCCGCGCAGCGAAGGCCCCCGACACATCGTCATAACAGACCACCTGGGAATCATTATGAATGCCCCATGCACACAGTTTTTCTATAAAGGCATCTGCATCGGGCAACGGATGACGCCCTGATGTCTGGGTCATCGGTGAAGACAAATCCTGATCCATATTTGTAAACTGGGCACGCGGAATATGGCCCTGCATGAATTTGTTCAGACCGCCCTCAGGGTCCTTGAGTAAAAACCTGCAATCAAAAACAAACCAGTTTTTATCATCCAGGTTTTTGTTCAGGTCGTCCGCCGAAATTATGGTTTGATAGCTCATCATGGTCCTCACTGCCCGCAGGCGGGTTTATCTTATCTTTTTTTACGTCCAACTTTAAGTTTCTTCATGGTCTGCACATATTCCTGGTAAGGAATGGCGTCAAGGGAATGATAGTGCTTCACGGCCTGACCAATTAACTGGAAGATGTTTTCAACATTATCCGCAGATGAATGCATCACGTCTCTAGCAAGCCCGAGCAGACCCCCGAACTGGATTTTGACATATACACTGTGCGGCGTGCTTAACAAATCATCCTCCGCATCAAAAGCCGTCAGACCCGCTTCCTTGAATTTTTCCAGTACTTCCCTGCACCGGCTGCTTGCATCTTCGGAAGTACACGCGATATCAGGGCCTGCCCGACGGGTCACCATGCGTGCCTTTTCGCAGGCATAGGTTTCCCTGATCATGGTCACTGCAAAGCTGCATTTACAGTCCGTCATGCCCGTGCCACAGGATGGATACATTTCAGATCAGGGGTGCCGCGAATGATCTCATGATGAAACTGTTGTGGCTGAAACCCTTTTTGCACGAGCAATTGCTGCACAAGTCTGGCAATCAGATCGGGCAAAACCGTATACACTTCTGCGCCATCAAGATGCCCAACGTGGTGCAAGGAGGCAGAGAGTTCCTTCTCGATGGTCGCGATACCTTCATGCTGGCTGTCCAGGATGCCAGCAATGTCCAGTGGCAGGCGGATGGGAAAATACTCCAGCTGGTCCAGGGCATCTGCCCAGGAGCGGCACAGATTGTTCAAATACAATCCTTCTGCCCCGCATGCCAGCCAGTACAGGTAGACGGAACGCTCACTGTCCTGGGCAGTGATATGCTCCAGCAGGCTTTTCACGGCAGCAAAGCCGGTATCAAAAGCAATCATGATCAGCGGGCTGTCCTTGGATTCATCGATGACGAAATTACCGTAAGGGCCATGTATATTCAGCCACATCCCCACACCCAGGCCCTTGAAAACCGTATCAGAAAATGGATCGCCTTCCAGTTTACGTACGTGAAATTCGAGTCTTTTGTCATCGCACGGACAACTTGCAATAGCGTACTCATGCGACCCCTTGTGCTCGTCACGTACGCGCATGTACTGGCCCGCCATAAACCTCAGGCGCACGGTGCGCGGGACCTGTACAGTGATAATCGCCAGCTCATCGCTGATACGATCGATTTTCCGTACTTTTACACGCAGGTTCTGTACCGGTATATCGGCAGGCCTTGCCGCGACATCCGCATCAACGACAACGTCACTCCGGCACGCGGTTGAACACATTAATGCATAGCCCTGGATTTTCTCGGCTTCACGTAATACAAAATCATGGGTGCGCAACGGCGTTGTGGTACCGCTTACGATCCTCGCCTTGCACAAGCCACAATTGCCGTTGCTGCAGCCATAGTTCAGCGGAACCCCTGCACGAATTGCAGCATCGAGAATCGATTCATGCGATTCTGCATGAAACGAATTCTGGGAAAATGCCAGTTGCACGTTAAACGACATGTGATGCATCCATGTGTGACCCGCTCAGTTAAAGATACATAACGCAAAAAGCAGCCTTAAACAATACATCATCAGGAAAGTCACTTGTACAACCGGTTTGCACAAGCAGCGATTCTGAAGTATTTTGTCGAACCCTGATGTATCCGTATACCTGCTGAGAAATGCTTATGCCCAGTACCGTCGCTCGTGCGAATCCGGCACCCTCCAGGAAACACTATGATTTCTCGCACTGCGACCGCCTGCGGGTAGGTGTGATTTCAGACACACATGGACATATTGATGCGGACGTGCAAAACCGGCTGCTTGGCTGCGAACTGATTCTGCATGCGGGAGACATCGGTTCCAGCAGCGTACTGCATCAGCTAAGAAGTATATGTCAAGACGTGATACCGGTGCGCGGGAACAATGATTGCACCGGGAAATGGCCCTCACAGGAGCATGCAGAACTGGCAACTCTCAGCGAAATCGCTGAGGTAAAACTGCCCGGGGGCTGCGTTGTGCTCACGCATGGCGATGCCTTCGATCCACCGGCCAATCGCCACAAAAAACTGCGGCAACACTTCACGGATTCCACCGCCATCATATACGGGCACAGTCACAAGCTTGTCTGTGATCAGGAGGAGGCGCCCTGGATTCTGAATCCGGGTGCGGCGGGGAAAACCCACACTAGAGGCGGTGCATCCTGCCTGCTCATTTCTGCTGGCAATACGCAGTGGGATATTTCCGAATTTCGTGTCCGCAGCCCTGTATAACCCGCCGGTTACCGGCACGAGGCCAATGGATATCGGCATTACTGATCTTCAGACGACAGGCGACCTTCAATAATTTCGCCATCCGGATGCAGCAAGGAAAGATATTCCAGCCTGCCACAGGCCACTACCGCAACTCCGTAATGCCGGTCTGCGCCCGCTATACTGAATTCAAAAACGTAAAATCGCCGGATACAGAGCTTGCTCCCCGCAACCCTGCCAAGCAGAAATCTTGAAACATGCACAGACTGGTCCAGAAACTGCACCTTATGTCGTTCACAAAACCGGCGACAGTGCCTGAGTGCCAGCTCACGACTTCGCAAGCTGTCCTGCCAGTACCAGACTGCAGCAAAAAGCGCGAGTAAGGCTGCCCAGACTTCCAAGGCTCAGTCAGCCGGGTATTTATGACTGTTCACGACGCTAAGGCAGCAAATATTCGATCGCGAATTTCCTCGACCTTGCCAATGCCTTCGATCCGGATATATACAGGGGCCCCCGCACTGCCACGCCCAGCCCAGCCGGAATAATACCGGACCAGTGGCTCAGTCTGCTGATGATACACGTTGAGGCGCTCACGTACCGTTTCTTCTTGATCATCCTTACGCTGAATCAACGCCTCACCGGTCGCATCATCCCTGCCTTCAACTCTGGGCGGATTGAAAGCAACATGGTAGGTGCGACCGGACGCCAGATGCACACGTCGCCCACTCATGCGCCGGATAATTTCTTCGTCACCCACATCGATTTCCACCACATAATCAATCCCGACATCCTGATCCTTCAGGCACTCTGCCTGAACCATGGTGCGTGGAAAACCATCAAACAGAAATCCATTCGTGCAATCGTCTTGCGCAATCCGGTCCTTGACCAGACCGAGAATGATCTCGTCAGACACCAGACCGCCGGATTCCATGACCGCCTGGGCCTGCAACCCCAGTGGGGTGCGCGCTTTTACGGCCGCACGCAGCATGTCGCCTGTAGAAATTTGCGGAATCCCGTATTTTTCCTTAATGTAATTCGCCTGGGTGCCTTTACCTGCACCCGGGCCGCCTAATAGAATGACGCGCATTGTTTTCTCCTTTGATTGTAGAGGCGTAGATCAGAATTAATACGATGCCTGCGCTTCAACTTCGCTAAACTGGCAAGAAAATCAGATCAACCCACCCAGGACAAGCCATGACCCACGTCCCGGATTATACAGAGAATGAACGCAACATCGTTCAAAATGCGGTAGACGGTCGATGGAAAAAAGACCCCGTGGAAATCCAGCTGGCCGATGTTGAAGTCCAGCTGGATCCCAAAACCCCTGACCTGACAGAATGCCCGGCCCTGTTCTGGCCGGCCGGGGGCTGCAGTTTTGTAGTGATAAAAAGTGGTGAAAGTCGCTATCAATGCAACTTCTTTTACAAGGAACTGGAACAAATGAACACCGGAATTGAAGAGTACGACGATTTACAACAATGTGTCACTGCGCTGCTGCAGACCCAGGCAGATTACGAAAGCGTACGCAGTGGTGCCTTTCCGGAAAATCCTGATTCAAGGACCTGAAACCATTGAGATAGAGGACGTTATGGAAAAACAGAATGCATTCTATGCGCAATCAGGCGGTGTAACCGCTGTCATCAATGCCACGGCATGCGGGGTGATTGAAACTGCACGTAAACATCCAAACAAGATTGGCAAGGTGTACGCCGGACGGAATGGCATTCTTGGGGCGCTCACAGAAGACCTGATTGACACCTCAAGGGAATCGGCACGTGCGATTGCTGCATTGAAACATACCCCCTCCGGAGCCTTCGGTTCCTGCCGGTACAAGTTAAAGAGTATCGAGGAAAACCGCGCACAGTATGAACGCCTCATGGAGGTCTTCAAGGCACACAATATTGGTTATTTCTTTTACAACGGCGGCGGGGATTCACAGGACACCTCAAAAAAGGTTTCACAGTTCAGCAAAAAAATGAGGTACCCGGTTCAATGCATCGGGATTCCCAAAACCGTAGACAACGATTTGCCAGTTACCGACAACTGCCCCGGATTTGGCTCAGTCGCAAAATACGTAGCGGTATCCATCACGGAAGCGGCTTTTGACGTGCAATCCATGGCAAAAACTTCAACCAAGGTGTTTGTCATGGAAGTCATGGGGCGTCACGCCGGCTGGATTGCAGCCGCAAGCGGGCTCGCCGGCAAGAACGAGGGCGATGCGCCTCATATCATCTTGTTTCCGGAAATTGCGTTCGACCGGAAGCGGTTTTTAATCCGTGTAAAGGAATGCGTAGACCGGTACGGCTACTGTGTAATCTGTGTTTCGGAAGGGGCACGGTTTGCAGATGGCAAGTTCCTGGCAGATGCCGGCAGTACCGACGCATTCGGTCACAAGCAGCTGGGGGGTGTTGCACCCGTGGTGGCCAATATGGTCAAACAGGAACACGGCTACAAGTACCATTGGGCGGTTGCAGATTATTTGCAACGTGCCGCCCGGCACATCGCTTCCCGAACCGATGTCGAGCAGGCCTATGCCATGGGCAAGGCTGCCGTACAATTTGCATTGCAGGGAAAAACCGCGATTCTGCCTGTCATTGTACGGACATCGGACAAGCCGTACCGGTGGAAAATTAGCAGTACCTCATTGGCAAGAGTGGCCAACCAGGAAAAGGTGATGCCACGAAGCTATATTACCAAAGATGGGTTCGGCATCACCAATCGATGCCGCAACTACCTGGCCCCTTTGATCCGGGGCGAAGCCTACCCGCCCTACAAAAATGGCCTGCCCAGCTACGTGCGACTCAGGAATGTCCCGGTGCCGAAAAGACTGGAGACTACATACACTGTCTGAAGCAGGATTGCTTATTTGGCCCCGGGCTGATCACTCTGGAAATACACACGAACGGCTGCAGAACCAAGTACAAATTGCAGGCGCTTACACCAAAAAGGTGTCAAGCCGACCCTGGCCAAGGTACAAGGGAGCATGGACAACCGGCGCAGTCTTTAAAGGGCTGGCTTCTGGCTGAATCTCCTTCCACCAGACCCGATGACATAAGATACGCTTGTGGCTGGTAAAGTTATAACTATTTGAATATACGGCCCCAAGGTTCTAAGTTAGCCACAAATCTGTGTGTTTTGAGCCTCTTTATGCCAAGTGTACCGTAGATTGGCACGAGATGCGGCAAACTAAACCAACCTGAATTATCGTGTATCGGAGACAAAAAATGCCTACCTATGTACGTACCGACAAATGTGATGGGTGTAAGGGCCAGGACAAGACGGCCTGCGTGTACATTTGCCCTCATGACCTGATGCTACTGGATAAAGATGGCTCAAAGACCGGCCATGCAATGAAAGCGTTCAACCAGGAACCGGAACAGTGCTGGGAATGCTACTCATGTGTGAAAGTTTGCCCGCAACAAGCCATTGAGTGTCGCCACTATGCCGACGTGGTTCCGTTAGGTGCTTCCGTGCAGCCATTACGTGGAACTGACTCGATCCTGTGGACCATCAAGTTCCGCAACGGAAACATGAAACGTTTCAAATTCCCGATCCGTACAACTCCGGAAGGCTCTGCCGACCCATACGGTGGGGAAAATGAAGCGAATCTGGATGAACTTGCTGATCACAGCACCCTGTTTACCAAAGGCACACATGACTGTGATAAGAGCCAGTTCATCGCAAGCTGACCAACCATATTTCTTTAAGATACCAAGGGCTGGGGCAAAAGGTCCCGGTTACTTTCTTGAGGCCGAAAACCAATGAGTGAATTCAGTTTTGGAAACCCGCAAATCATTGAAGAAGAGGTCGATATCCTGATTATCGGCGGTGGCATGGCGGCCTGTGGCGCTGCATTTGAAATCAAACGCTGGATCGATAAGGCCAAAGAGCAGGGCGTAGACCTCAAGGTCAAGCTGGTCGACAAAGCGGCCTTGGACCGTTCCGGTGCTGTGGCACAGGGACTGTCCGCGATCAACACATACATGGGAGAGAATGACCCTGCTGACTACGTCCGCTATGTTCGCGGAGACCTGATGGGCATCACCCGTGAAGACCTGGTCTACGATGTAGGCCGTCATGTGGATGACTCGGTGCACAATTTCGAAAAATGGGGACTGCCTATCTGGAAACAACCGGGTGACGAGGGCAAGACCCTAGTAGAGGGTGGCAAGTGCGTGCACTCGGGCAAGTGGCAGATCATGATCAACGGCGAGTCCTACAAGTGGACCGTTGCGGAAGCCGCGAAAAAAGCAATTGGAACTGAAAACATCCAGGAACATGTTTTCATAGTGCGCCTTGAAACCGACAAGAATGATCCCAACCGGGTTGCTGGTGCGGCCGGCTTCAGTGTGCGGGATAACACCCTGCATGTGTACAAGTTCAAATGCTGCCTCCTTGCGGCGGGTGGGGCAGTTAATGTATTCCGCCCCCGTTCAGTGGGTGAAGGCATCGGACGGGCGTGGTATCCCGTCTGGAATGCCGGTTCTACCTACTCCCATGGCAGCGGAGTGTGGAGCTGAACTGACGCTGATGGAAAACCGCTTTGTACCTGCACGCTTCAAGGATGGTTACGGGCCTGTCGGGGCGTGGTTCCTGCTGTTCAAGGCCAAAGCCATGAATGCTTTTGGGGAAGATTACCAAAAGAAGAACTACGAGTCGCTCAAGGACTACGGCTATGACGCCTATGCGGTGGGCATGAAAATGGGCACCTGTCTTCGAAACCACCTGATGATGAGAGAGTTGAAAGACGGCCGCGGTCCAATTTTCATAGACACCCCGACTGCAATGGCAAAATTGGCTGAAAATATGACACCTCAGGAAATCAAGCATCTCGAAGCTGAAGCCTGGGAAGATTTTCTCGATATGACCATTGGTCAATGCGGTGTTTGGGCGGGCGAAAATATTGAACCTGACAAGCAGATGTCCGAACTCATGCCGACCGAACCCTACCTTTTGGGCTCGCATGCAGGCTGCGCAGGAATCTGGACCTCAGGTCCTGACGACATTCCAGGTACACCCGATCACTATCACTGGGGTTACAACCGCATGACCACGGTCAAGGGCTTATTCACTGCAGGAGACGGTGTGGGGGCTTCAGGACACAAGTTTTCCAGCGGCTCGCATGCAGAAGGCCGGATCGCAGGCAAGGCCCTGGTCAAATTTGCGATTGACCACAAGGAATGGAAGTCGGAGATGGCACGTTCCGTAGATGAAGTCGTGTCCGATATCTACGCGCCTGTGAAGACATTCCTGAAACACAAGGACTACACCACGGCAATTGACATCAACCCTCATTACATCACCCCGAAAATGTTCCAGCTCCGCCTGCAGAAAATCATGGACGAGTATGTCGCGGGTGTATCCACCATGTACCAAACCAACAAGGTGATGCTGGAGGTTGCAGAACGCAAACTGGAGATGCTACGTGAGGATTCTATCAAGATGCGCGCCAAGGACCTGCATGAACTCTTGCGTGCGTGGGAAAACTACCATCGACTGATTGCTGCGTACGCGCATATGAAGCATATCCAGTTCCGGGAAGAGACGCGTTACCCGGGCTATTACTACCGTACAGATTATATGAACATAGATGACGAAAACTGGAAGTGCTTTACAAATTCAACCTTTGACCGGCACAGCGGTGAGTGGAAGCTCAAGAAAGTGCCCTATGTGCAGCTGATCAAGAAATCCGACGATGAACCTGAAGCGATGGCCCTGCCGCCGGCACAAGTCTCATAATCAATTCTTAGTCACTGCAAAACCGGGTACCATGTCTCAATGGCTGCCCGGTTTTTTGTGAAGCTCAGTACGAACAGGTGTGCCGATGCCTGATGAACGTGAGATAAAAAAGAATATTCCGGTTCAAAGCCCCATTCAGCCGGAAGAACTGAACCTAGACAGTGAATTTCAATTTGACTGCCACAAGGGCATCGCATGCTTCAACGCGTGCTGTAAAAACATCGATATCACGCTTACCCCTTACGACATCGTCCGGCTCAAAAGTCGGCTAGGCCTTGACTCAAAGGAGTTTGTCGCCCTGTACACTGCACCTTTTGCAATGGACTACCACAACATGCCTGGTCTGAAAATGGTTACGAAACCCGGCACGACAGAATGCATCCATCTGACGAATGAAGGCTGCGGGATATACGAGGACCGCCCTGCTGCATGCCGGTATTATGCCTTGGGCAATATGGGGGTCCGCAAAAAGGATGCTGCGGATGTGGATGACATCTACTTTGTAGTGAAAGAAGAGCATTGCCTCGGGCACTTTGAGCCCGAGACACAGACAGTTGCCCAATATCGTCATGAACAGGGGATTGTGAAGTATGATGAAATGAACCGTGAATGGCGAGATATAGTGCTTAAAAAAAGGTCCAGCGGACCTACAGTTGGCGCACCTTCGGAACGTAGTCTTCAGCTGTTCGATATGTGCAGTTATGACATGGACAGTTTTGCTGAATTCATTCAGAGCAAAGGATTCCGGTCGATCTTCCCCATTCCTGATGAGGAAATAGAGGAACTACTGGATGATGAAGAAGCGCGTCTATTATTTGCAATGCGATTTTTAAAGCAAGTCCTGTTTGGAGAAATGACCATCCCCATGCACAAGAATGCACGCGAACAGCGGGTTGCAGAACGCAAGGAAGTCTGGTCCAAGCGCAAAGGGGAGGCTGTCAGACGATGGCGCGAACAACTGGAAGACAGCAAATATTTAGACGACTGACTATCATATTACGTTTTTCAAATACAGCTTCCGCATATCTGCTGGAACATGTATTAAGAATAGCACCGGGACGCAAACAGAATTTTCCTGGCAGGTTCTCGATCAAGAAACTTACCTGAATTCGCAACTCTCATACAATTCGAGGGATCCGGCGATGATAATTTCCAGCGTTTCAGATATGTTTTGAGCATGGTGCAGTACATTCAGATGACTACCGTCTACTGAAAACAACAGTTCTCGAGTGCCCTCCATGCCATCTGATTTCATATACGTGTGTGAAATCAGCACTTCCTTTCCATTGACTTCTTCGTACCGTTCCCACTTGATTTCTGCGAAGCCCAAATTAGGCAACAGATAGTGTTCGAAATAGTTTTCCTTTCCTTTCTCAAGCTGTTGCCTTCTTTCTTCGATCCGACCCAGATTGTCAAGCTTGAGAGGGTTCAGTCGCAGATGCTCCACGCGCCACAGCAAGCGCGAACCCAGATTGAACGTAACGGTTTCCCCTATCGGGCTTCTTTGGTCCCAGATGTGCAGCTGCCTGCTCAACACCCCCCCAGGCAGCTTGCATTTAAACGCTTTTGTTGGAGAAACATAGTACCCGTGGCTCAGTTGTCCGTTGAGCAAAATAAGCGTACATGAAGGTACCGCCACAAAAAAGGCTAAGGACAGAAGGAGACGAGTCACCACAAGACATCCACTTGTATAAGACACCAGCAAAATTTCTATTCTGTAAAATCAGAGTGTGGGCGTGCCTTACATTTCTGGACACATTACACTTGCGATGGCAATTTTGATCCCGCCTTGGTGGCACAAATAGGACCCGCTCCCGAAGAGCAGAATACTACCAAACGCAAGAATAATCCATGTACGGCACAAGTATCCGGACAGCCTGGAAGTCAGCTAAAAACCTGTAAGTGGCACACGAAATCCGACCGTGGAAATATACACAGTGATTGTTACGGCGGTTGACGGGTATCGCTGCGTGTAACGGTGCAAATCAAAACATCTCGGACGAATCAATATCCGTGTGCAAGTCTTCCTCCACCTCATTGCGTGTGGGAATATGCTCACCTGTAATCATTTGGTCATAGCTCATTCCAGGCCCCACCATGGGGTACACCCCGGCATCCGGGTCAATCATGACCTCCAAGAATGCCGGTCCTTCAAATTCCAGAAACTGCTTGATTACCGACTGAACGTCCGCGCTTTTTTCCAGCCGTATGGCATATTCATAGCCGTCAGCCTCGGCAGCCTTGATAAAATCTTTTTTATGCAAAGACTTGTCGCTGGCAGATAACCTGCCCTTAAAGAAAAGCTTTTGCCACTGCTTCACCATACCATCACCCAGATTGTTCAGTATCACAATCTTTATAGACAGCTTGTAGGTTGTCACGGTCTCCAGTTCACCCAGATTCATGCGGATACTGGCATCGCCATCAATATCAATAACGACGCGATCAGGTCTGGCTAACTGGGCCCCAATCGCCGCGGGCAAGCCGAAACCCATGGTACCCATACTGCCTGAAGTCAGCCAAAGTCGCGGTGACCGGAAATCAAAATACTGCGCGGCCCACATCTGGTGCTGCCCCACACCTGTGCTGATGATTGCTTCACCTTTCGTGTACTTGTTAATTTCCTCGATCACCGCATAGGGCTGAATGAGAGTACTCTGTTTGTCGTAGTTCATGGCATACGTGCTTTTGAGTTTTGCGATGTGCGCATTCCAATACGTGTAATCTTTTTCAAACGTACGCGCATCTGCCCCATAGTCCAGCAACTTTTTCAGCGCTTGCGGCAACAGGCCGACGTGGCTCCAGTCCACTGCTTTAACCTTGTGTATTTCGGAAGGATCAACATCAAGATGTGCGATGAATTTTGCCCTCGGAGCAAACTTGTCCGGTACCGCAGCAACACGGTCATCAAAGCGCGCACCTATGGCAATTAATAAATCACAGTCATCAACTGCATAATTGGCAAATGCCGTTCCATGCATACCCAGCATGTGCAGTGAGCGTTCTCTTGTGGTGTCATACGTGCCAATGCCCATCAGCGTGGTCACGACTGGAATCCTGAGCCGGTCTGCTAATGCCCGGACCTCCTCCGCTGCATTGCCGTTAATCACGCCACCGCCTGCATAAATGAGCGGGCGCTCTGACTTTTCAAGGGCATCGAAAAAGAAACCGCACTTCTCATCAGTTAATACATTTGCAGTGACCTCGGCGATGCGCTCACGATATCCTCGAATAAGTAACCGTCCCTTACCCCGAAACACCCCTTCCCAGTTCTGCACGTCTTTGGGAATATCAATCACTACGGGTCCCGGTCTGCCAGTCCGGGCGATTTCAAATGCCGTACGGATTGTGGCCTCGAGTTTTTCAGGATCCGTGACCAAAAAAACATGTTTCGCCACTGCACCCATGATGTTGGAAATCGGTGCTTCCTGGAAGCCATCACTGCCAATGGCCGCAGTCGGGACCTGGCCACTGATCACAACGATAGGAATCGAATCTGCCATGCAATCGCGGACCGGCGTCACTGTATTGGTAGCCCCCGGACCCGATGTCACCATCACAACGCCCACCTCGCCACTGGCACGAGCATATCCTGAAGCCATGAAACCGGCACCCTGCTCATTGGCAGGAACGATCAATGGCATGGACTCATTGGTTTCGGCGTTGTAACGAAACACCGCATCATAGGTCGGAAGGATTGCGCCTCCACTATAGCCGAAGATTACCTGGGTGCCTTCCTGGGCCAGTACATGCATGATGACGTCCGATCCCAGCATGGTCGTACCAGCCAAAGGATGAGGCAGTGCATCATCTTCAATTAGCCCAGCTGGTTGCATGATAGTTCAGAAGTTACGGATGGGAATCATTAAGCAAATGACTATATCGCTAATCCAATTCTGTTGCCAATTCGTTTTTACTTAACAGAGGGTTCTTACTGGATACGAGTTGTCCGGTCGGAAAAGCAGTCAGCGGCCTTGCCCCAAGCTGCTCGGCGCAGATGATTGGCCCCTGGAGGTCGGGGTCTTTGCGGTTTCTCCCATAAGCAACACTGATCATGCGATCAAACCGCAAGGGGAATCCCTTGATTGAGGAAGTGAAATAATCACATCCTCGCGTCAACGAATCTCGATAATCCCCTAAAAGAAGACCTCAAACTAAGAAATCCCGAACTGCTATAAGGTTATTTTAAACTGCCATAATTATATTTTTGTTGATTCGTTACAGTATCACCATCACAATCGGCGTTCGCAATAATAACCTGGGCCCCAACATGTTCACCGGCAATCCCTTTGCTGAACTCTCGACTTATATCCCCAGCGGCGTGGCACAGGCCTACGTTGCGCTCATGCTTATTCTAGTCGTGGCAGGCACGCTGATTGACGTTATACATAAAAAAAGTGCCAAATATTTTTTTGAAGATTGGCAAAAGTCGAAGAACAAAGGGTCGAGGCAAGTTGGCAGCGGGGAAATCATGTCCATGGCGGTACAAACCTTTGCAAGCGAGGTATTGACGTCTTCGGAATTTTGCGCTGCCCGGCGTAGAATCGCTCACCTGCTGACGATGTACGGTTTTGTCGCATATCTCGTTGCGACCGCCGTCATGGTATTTGGATATCCAGCTTCGACGAGTCCGACACCTGCTATCTGGCCGGTGGTATGGCACATCGGGGCGCTGATGGTTTGCATTGGAGGCTACTGGTTCTGGTTCTTCATTCGTGTGGATGTAACGGCCGAAGGTTATTCACCGCTTCGCGTTGTGCGCGCCGACCTGTTCATACTTTCACTGGTTGCGAGCACGACATTGGCCTTAGTGTGGTCATGGCTGCAGACGTCAATAGCTGGATGGTTAATCTTTGGGTTATATGTGCTTGCCACCACAGTGCTATTCGGATCCATACCCTGGTCCAAGTTTGCGCACATGTTCTTCAAGCCCTCTGCCGCCTTGCAAAAAAGAGTAGCTGAAGCAGCCGGTTCGAGAAGCAATTTACCGGCACCGGCCGACGTCCCTGAAACATTCGGTAAGGTGAGCGGACTGCCGCAGAATTATTAGAAGATAAGGATGATAGTTTACCTAACACAGGAGATGACAGAATAGCATGCCTACTTTCGTTTATATGACTCGCTGCGATGGCTGTGGTCACTGCGTTGATATCTGCCCCTCAGACATCATGCACATCGATAAGACCTATCGTCGCGCCTACAATATTGAGCCCAATATGTGCTGGGAGTGTTACGCCTGTGTGAAAGCTTGTCCGCAAAACGCAATCGATGCGCGCGGATACGCTGACTTTGCGCCTCTCGGACACAGTGTGAGAGTACTTCGTGAGGAAGAAAAGGGCACAATTTCCTGGAAGATCCTGTTCCGCGACGGCCGTGAAAAGAATTTTGTCTCGCCAATTCGGACGACTAAATGGGGAACAATTCCGTCACCGGCTGATCTAGATGCGCCCAGTTCAGATGCGATGCAATCTCAAGAACTTGCGCACGAACCGGATGCGCTCAACGTCGCCGGCGGGCTGCCTACGTTGAAGGGAGCGGTCTAGTGGGGTGGTTTAATCAAAGAAAAACGGTTTTTGAGGATTGCGATGTGCTCGTCGTCGGCGGTGGCATGGCCGGCTGTGGTGCCACTTACGAATCCAAATACTGGGGACGCGACCTAAAGGTGGTCTGTGTCGAAAAAGCTAATATCGAGCGCAGTGGCGCGGTCGCACAGGGCCTTTACGCAATCAACTGTTACATGGGCACGCAGTGGGGTGAGAATCAACCGGAGGATCATGTGCGCTACGCGCGTAACGACCTCATGGGGCTCGTGCGAGAAGATCTGGGCTATGACATCGCTCGGCATGTCGACGCCACAGTGCACAAGTTCGAAGAGTGGGGCCTTCCCATGATGCGGGATCCGGAAACGGGGCGCTACCTGCGCGAGGGCAAATGGCAAATCATGATTCATGGCGAAAGCTACAAGCCGATTGTCGCTGAAGCTGCCCGCAAGGCCGCTGACAAAATCTATAACCGAATCATGGTGACTCACCTGCTGATGGACGAGTCGAAAACAAACCGAGTGGCAGGCGCTGTTGGCTTCAATGTTCGTACTGGGGATTTCCATGTATTTCGTGCCAAGGCGGTGATCATTTGTGCCGGTGGCGCATCGCATATTTACAAACCTCGCTCTGTGGGAGAAGGCATGGGACGTACTTGGTATGCTCCGTGGAGTAGCGCTTCGGCCTATGCGCTGCCGATTCTCGTCGGTGCCAAGATGACACAAATGGAGAACCGGATTGTTCTTTGCCGGTTCAAGGACGGCTATGGTCCTGTCGGCGCCTACTTCCTGCACCTTAAGACGTATACAGAGAATGCGTATGGTGAAGAATACGAATCCAAATGGTATGAGCAAACGAAGCAGCTTGTAGGCGATTACATTGATCATCAGCCGACCCCAACCTGTTTGCGTAACCACGCTTTTATTGAAGAAACGAAAGCGGGTAGAGGTCCCATTCGCATGGTCACTAAAGAGGCCTTCCAGGATCCGCATAAAGAGACCGTGGGCTGGGAGAACTTTCTCGGCATGACCATCGGGCAAGCGGTCGTTTGGGCATCACAAAACATTGACCCCAAGGAGACCAACCCAGAGCTGACTACTTCCGAACCCTATGTCATGGGATCTCATGCTACCTGCTCGGGCGCCTGGGCAAGTGGCCCCTCGGACTGTGCGCCTTCTGATTATCAGTGGGGGTATAACCGAATGATGACTGTTGAAGGACTGTTTGGCGCCGGTGACACTATCGGCGGCAGCGCACACAAGTTCTCGTCGGGGTCCTACACTGAGGGTCGAATTGCAGCTAAGGCGGCGGTTAATTACGTAAACGATCTGAAAAATGAAAAGCTTCGAGTCAGTGAGAAACAGTATGAGGATCTGAAGAAGGTGATCTACCAGCCCTTGGAGAACTACGAGGTTGGTCGTAATGAGATCGTGGCGGGGACCGTCTCGCCAAGCTATATCTTACCGATCCACGGTCTTCAACGTCTTGAAAAGATCATGGACGAATATGCCGGCGGGATTAGCACTAACTATATGACGAATGAACCTTTGCTCACTCGTGGTCTGGAGTTGCTAGACATGCTGAAGGAAGACCTTGACCATATCGGGGCCGAAGACCTTCATCAACTGCAAAGGGCATGGGAACTTCAGCACCGGTTTTTAGCCTCACAGTCAGTAGTTCACCATACAATGTTCCGCAAGGAGACGCGCTGGCCCGGCTACTACTATCGTGGTGATCATCCGAAACTCGACGACAAGGACTGGCACTGCTTCACCTTGTCCCGCTATGATCAGGAATCCGATAGTTGGGACGTAGAGAAAGCTCCCGTTCACCACATAATAGACTAAGCATACGGGTCAAATTAGACAGGGTATTTCCCTCCTAGGCTCACAAATCATATCTACGACTTGAGTGTGTGCCGATAGAGTTCACCCTGTTCGCTCACTTCAAAATTCTCGTCTAACCACTGCCCCTAGTCTGGCAATCATCTTTGGGGAAGATGATCTGGGCGCTCATGGGTGTGGGCACTCCCCCCGAATTACAACCGGATCTGTCCTTTCGGGATGAGGCTGTTCCACTAGGTATGCGGGACAGCCGAGGACAGAATCTTCCAATCAGTGGACAGCATAACTAAAAATTAACGGATGCTTGCGAACTGGTCCGAGAACCGGTAGGGTCAGTCCCTGCCGCAGGATCAGGTCTACTTACTCCAATGAAAGCAAAGTCCTTCAAGCCGGAAGAATATTTGTGCCCGGTGTCGACTAAAAATTAACGGATGCTTGCGAACTGGTCCGAGAACCGGTAGGGTCAGTCCCTGCCGCAGGATCAGGTCTACTTACTCCAATGAAAGCAAAGTCCTTCAAGCCGGAAGAATATTTCGTCGAAAAAGAGCCCTATTACGAACCCATCGGTAAAGAGATTGAGGTATTTGAGGCGGCCTACAATAACCAGCTTCCTGTCCTGCTCAAGGGTCCCACAGGTTGTGGAAAAACCCGTTTCATGGAGTATATGAGCTGGCGAATCAAATGCCCGCTGATCACTGTATCGTGTCACGATGATTTGACTGCATCTGACCTGGTGGGGCGTTATCTTGTCACCGGAGGCGAGACGGTATGGGTGGACGGGCCCCTTGCGCGCGCGGTCCGTGCTGGCAGTATCTGCTATCTTGATGAGGTCGTGGAAGCAAGAAAGGATACTACGGTTGTGATTCATCCCCTATGCGATGACCGCCGTGTGTTGCCCATGGAAAAACTGGGCGAGTTACTGGAAGCCCCTCCTGAATTCTGTATGGCCATTTCATATAACCCGGGTTATCAAAGCGTGCTGAAAGATTTAAAGCAAAGCACGCGTCAACGTTTCGTTGCACTGGAATTCGAGTATCCCGATGCGGCCATTGAACAGAAAATTGTTGAAAAGGAAGCAGGCGTGGACAGCGATACGGCGAAGCAGCTTGTGAAATTTGCTCACATGACACGCAACCTCAAAGGCAGTGGTCTGGACGAAGGGGCCAGTACACGTCTGCTTGTACATGCTGCAAAGCTGATTGTGGCGGGCGTAGCCCCGGTTACCGCCTGTGAAAGCTCCATATCGCAGGCACTGACTGACGACACTGAGATGTTAACCGCCGTAAACGAATTGAGTGCTTCTGTATTCTGAACGGATCCGACCGTTCCGGCTCTTCTAGTGCGTCATCAGTGCCCCGGGTATTCTGCCCTGCTCGATCTCTTCGGCCGTTGCATCCCGGATGCTGACAATATCGATTGTAAACACCAGGTGTTTGCCTGCCAGAGGATGATTGCCGTCCAGGGTCAGCTTGCCGTTTTCGATCCGGGTCACACGAAACGGGCGAACCTCTCCGCGATCGTTCCGGAATTCTGCCTCTGCATTGATGTGACGGAATTGTTCCGGCACGCTGTCAAGATCATCGGTGTAGGTCAGTTCTGCCAGATGTTCACCAAACCCTTCTGCAGGACTCATCCTGATTTCAACCGTATCGCCTTCCATATGGCCGCCCAGTTCATTTTCAATTTTATCAAACATTCCATTTTCAGCACCATGCACATAGCTCACAGGCAGATCAATCTGTTCAAATACGGTGCCCTGATTGTCGTGAATACGGTATTTGAATTGTACCAACTTGTGCTTTTCAATTTTTTCGTTGCCGGACATAATCGGTTCAAAAAGGAATTTCGTTCAACAGCCGTTATTCAGCGGATACTATAATATGCCGTTTCAAATTGCTTCCATCAAAAAGTCTCTTGAACTGCTGCACGATCTCAGCACACCCACACAGGGATTGCCCGGAACCAGTCAGGCCACTGCTGAAGGCCCGGATACGCTTCTGGAGGGCATGCATCAACTGTTGTCCATGGCACAGCAAATTGATGACGGCAAAACTGACAAGCCGTTTTCTGCGGCAGATGTCACACAGCTGGGTGAGTATGGCCTGCAGTTGCTGGCAGACCTGTATTTGCAGGCTTCGAATCACACAAACGAATCGTATCCGGCAATCATTCAGCAGATTGCCATTGCCTTGTCGAACTGGATCATGCGACATGGTGGCACTTTGCAAACCCTGGAACCTGTTGTTGACGGCCTGATCTTTCCCCTGAATTAGATCCATTCCTGGTGAGGGAAAAATTATCATATCATGCTGCTTGTTGTGCGAATACAGCCGGTGGTACGTAGCCAAGTGAGCTGTGTGGTCGTATATAGTTATAGTGGCGTCGCCAGTCATTGATGATGCATCGTGCATCAGGCAGATTGCGAAACCAATGTTGATTGAGACAGGTATCTCGAAAGCGGGCATTGAACGATTCCACGAACGCATTCTGAGTGGGTTTGCCCGGTTGAATAAAATGCAGTTTCACACCGCTTTGTTGTGACCAGAAGAACATCGCCTTGCTGGTCAGTTCGCTACCGTTGTCGCACACAATAGTTTTTGGTAAGGAACGAAGCGTTCCGATCTCTTCCAGAAACCCTGCCAATCGAAGACCGGATATTGAGGTATCTACAATCTGTCCAATACATTCCCGGCTGTAGTCATCGATGATGTTTAACACCCGAAAGCGCCGACTTGAAGCCAACTGGTCAGAGACAAAGTCGAGTGACCAACGTTGCCCCGGCCCATCCGGTATCATCATTGGTATCCTGGGACGTATCAGCTTCTTCCGTCGTCGTGTTCTCACCTGTAGATTCGCCTCACAATACAGTCGGTAGGTGCGCTTGCGATTGATAACCAGACCTTCCGCTGCCAATAGTCCATGCAGTATCAGGTAGCCATAACGCGGATACTGCGTGGCCAGCTCTTTCAGTCGTTGGCACAGGACTTTATCGTGCTTAGGTCTCGGTCGATACTGCATGACTGAGCGAGATAAGCCCACCAATCGACACGCCCGCCGCTGACTGGCAAGGTTGGCCGTCACCAGATGCTCAACACCCCGGCGACGGGCAGCGGGCGTTAAAATTTTTTTCCGACCAGTTCCTTTAATGCCGCATTATCCAGCATCGTATCCGCCAGTAGACGTTTGAGTTTAGTGTTCTCGCTCTCCAGTTCCTTCAGGCGTTTGGCCTCAGAGACTTCCATACCAGCGTACTTCGACTTCCAGCGGTAGATGCTCTGTTCACTTACATTGTGCTTACGTACCAGGTCTGGCATTTTGGCGCCGGCCTCATGCTCTTTCAGGATCGAAATGATCTGCTCGTCGGTAAATCGTTTGCCTTTCATCTTGGGACCTCCTAAGGTTCAAATTATAGGAAAATCCCTCACATAAAGTGGATCGGGTTACGGGGGAAAGATCAGGCCTTGCACAACTCTCGCATCAGACACAACAACCTGCTGAATTGCTCGAGTTGTGTGAATTCATGGCATGCGCGATCGGTGCCAGCAGTAAAGTACTCAAAAGTGATCTTGAACAAACGAACCCCGGTCGTCCCTGGCGAATCCTGCATGTCAACTACGGCATTACTGCAACCCGATCACACAACACAGAGCTGATGCGCCAGGCATTTGACAAATTTATATCGGTATTTCCACAGGATACGTCACAATTTTTTGCACAAGGCATGCAGGAAATGGAACGCTTGGGCTATCCACAACATGTACGCGCAGTCATGCAGGAATACCATGACCACTGGACGAAACAAGCTATGCATTAGCCGCTTGATGATGGAGGGAACGAAGGCGGGTTTCAGTCGGGCACAAGACTATAAAAGGACTGGCAATGTACGTGCCTGACATCTAGCATTTCACCGCCCCGGAGCGCAGCCTTGGTCATCCCTTTTTCCAAGCCCGTCATTCAGCCGAGTAATCTTCAATTGGCGGACAGCTGCAAAACAGTTGCCTGTCACCATGCAGGTTATCTACCCGGCCTACCGGAGGCCAATACTTGTCATCCCTGATAGTGTGCATAGGGTAAAACGCTTCCTGTTTGCTGTAAGGCATGGCCCATTCAGACTCCAGCAGCAAGCGGTGTGTATGGGGTGCATTTTTCAACGGATTATTTTCCCTATCCGATTTGCCCTGTTCGATCAATTCGATTTCCCTGCGAATGGATATCATGGCATCACAGAACCGGTCAAGTTCCCGTTTGTTTTCACTTTCCGTCGGTTCGATCATCAGGGTGTCGGCTACCGGGAAAGACATCGTGGGAGCGTGAAATCCATAATCCACCAAGCGTTTGGCAATATCATCCACAGTGATATTACAGCTCTGTTTGATGGGTCGCAGGTCAAGAATGCACTCATGAGCAACCATGCCGTTCCTGCCTGTATACAAAATCGGGTAATGCTCCCGTAAACGCGCGGCAATATAGTTGGCACTCAGGATGGCAACCTGCGTAGCCCGGCGCAATCCGTCCGCCCCCATCATGGCGATATAAGCCCACGAAACAGTCAGGATGCTGGCTGAACCCCAGGGTGCGGCAGATACTGTGCCTACCGTACCACATTTGCGTGCGGCTGGATTGACGCCTTCCACAAGAGGATGCCCAGGCAGGTAAGGAGCAAGATGCACTTTCACACCTATGGGGCCCATGCCAGGACCCCCACCACCATGGGGAATGGCAAAAGTCTTGTGCAGATTAATGTGCATCACATCGGCGCCCATTTCCGAGGGACGGGCGATGCCTACCAGGGCGTTCATGTTGGCACCATCCAGGTACACCTGCCCTCCGTACTCATGTACCAACGCACAGATATCATGAAAACCTGACTCATACACTCCGTGCGTGGACGGATAGGTGATCATCAGGGCGGACAGGTGCTTCGAATGCTGACTGATTTTGGCCTGTAAATCATCCATGTCAACATTGCCGTCACTGTCACAGGCAACTACGACAACCCTCAGGCCTGCCATAGCTGCACTGGCGGGGTTGGTGCCATGAGCTGACGCCGGAATCAGACAAACATCGCGCTGTCCCTGCCCCTGAACTTCCTGATACTTGCGGATGACCAGCAGACCCGTATATTCACCCTGTGAACCGGCATTGGGCTGTAATGAAAAGGCATCGAATCCGGTAAGATCACAAAGCATGCCCTCCAGTTCTTCGAACAACTGCATGTAGCCTTGTGCCTGGTCCAACGGCACGAACGGATGTATGGCATTAAAATCCCGGTATGACAGGGCCTCCAGTTCCGTCGCCGCATTCAGTTTCATAGTGCAGGAGCCCAACGGAATCATCGCGCGGTCCAGCGCAATATCGCGACGCGCCAGCCAGCGCATGTAGCGCATCATCTCAGTTTCACTGTGGTACAGCTCGAATACGGGATGTTGCAGTACCCTGGAGGTGCGCAACAATTCATTCGGGATACATTCGTGCACGGTTGCGTCCAGTGCATCAATGTCCAGTCTTTGCCCGGCAGCAGATGCGAAGACCCCCCACAAAGTCAGCACCTGCTCACGGACCGTTGTTTCATCCAATGCGATGCCCAGATAATCCGCGTCATACACCCTCAGGTTGATGTGTGCTTCTCTTGCCTTGGCGGCAATACGCCGGGCACGGCTGGGGACACAGACTTTTACCGTATCGAAATACTGCCTGTTGACGACTTCAACCCCGAGCTGCATCAAACCGGCAGTCAGCACCTGTGTCAGACGATGCACCCGTTGCGCGATCAGGAGCAACTCCCTGGGCCCGTAGTAAATGGCGTAAAAGCCTGCAATCACTGCTGGCATCACCTGTGACGTACAGATATTGCTGGTCGCCCTTTCCCGACGTATATGCTGTTCGCGGGTTTGCAATGCCATTCGCAGTGCCTTGTCACCATGGTTATCGATGGATACACCAATGATGCGTCCAGGCATTGACCGGATAAATTTTTCCCTGGATGCAAAAAACGCCGCATGGGGCCCACCGTAACCCATAGGTACCCCGAACCGTTGCGAGTTGCCCACCACGATATCAGCACCCATTTCGCCGGGCGAGGTCAACAACACCAGAGCGAGGATGTCTGCGGCAACCGTAACGATGGCAGCCTGTTGATGGGCTTGCTCGATGGGTTCACGTAGATCCCGCACCTCACCGCTGCTGCCGGGATACTGGAGAAGAACGCCGAATACATCTTTATTTTCCAGGTCCGCAAACGGATCACCGATGATGGTCTTATAGCCAAAGTTGTGTGCCCGTGTTTGCACGACCGAGATGGTTTGCGGATGACACTCCCGATCAATGAAAAACCGGCTGCTTTCTTTCCTGCCGACACGCTTTGCCATGCTCATGCCTTCAGCCGCTGCGGTGGCTTCGTCAAGCAGGGAGGCATTGGCAATCTCCATACCGGTCAGATCCGTGATTACCTGCTGGAAATTCAGCAGTGCCTCCAGCCTGCCCTGACTGATTTCAGCCTGATACGGCGTATAGGCGGTATACCAGGCCGGATTCTCCAATACGTTGCGTTTAATCACGGCCGGCATGATGGTGTCGTGATAGCCCATACCGATCATGGAGGTAAACACACGATTTCGTCTGCGCATCCTGCGCAAACGGTCACTGACTTCACGTTCACTGATGGTTTTGGTCAGGGAAAACGGCTGGTTTGAGATGATGGATTCGGGTATGGCCCTGCCGACAATATCTTCCAGTTCATTCATGCCCAGGCAGGACACCATCTCACGAATCTGGTGCCTGTCCAGACCAATGTGGCGATGTGTAAAGCCGCCACGCATTTCAAGTTGTTCCAGTACACTCATATTCTGTAATAACGATGCTTTACAAATGGCAACTCTACCACCTGGATTGCATGAAATTGATGACGAATTTCCACCTGCAGTTCAGTGCCCACTGTGGCACAGGCCTTATCGATATAACCCATGGCGACAGGATGGTTGACACTGGGACCAAAACCGCCGCTGGTGATCCTGCCGACAGCCCGTTTCTCGCTATCCAGTATGACAGCGCCTTCACGCACGGGTATCTTGCCCTGTACGCGGAAACCGCAACGTATGCGTTCTGCCCCCGTTTGCAGTTGCCTGAATATCTTGTCCGCCCCAGGAAACAGAGCCGGTGCCGTACCGTGACGGTATTTCCCAGCGATCACCCAGCACAAATCCGCTTCCACCGGGGTGGTTGTTGAATCGATATCATGACCGTAAAGACACAGACCCGCTTCAAGGCGCAATGAATCCCTGGCACCTAATCCGACAAGCTCCACAGCATCGTCTTCCAGTAGCAATTCGGCCAACTGTCTGACATGTCTGGACGGGACGGAGATCTCAAAGCCGTCTTCACCCGTGTAACCGCAGCGACTGACAAAACAAGTCATCCCGTCAAGTTCAAGTTCACAGGCAGCTAAGAATGGCAACGTTTTGCACTTGGGATGCAAGTTGCCCAATACATTCACCGCTTTAGGCCCCTGCAGGGCAAGCAGGCACTGATCACAGAGTAATTCCACCTGGGATTGCGGTCCCAATGCCTCTTTCAAGTATGCATAGTCCGATTTCCTGTATGCGGCATTGACGACAGCTAGCAGATGATCTGATGCTCGGGTCAGTATCAGGTCATCAATGATGCCGCCGCCCGGGTTGGTGAGCACCGTATAGCATTGCTGGAATTGTTCAAGGGCACTGATGTCACAGGTTACCTGCCTTTCCATTGCGTTCTCGATATTTTCACCGGACAGACGTATCTGACCCATATGCGAAACATCAAACAAGCCTGCATGATTGCGCGTATGTAGATGTTCTTCCCGGATACCCTTGCGGTACTGCAGTGGCATTTCGTAACCCGCAAAGTTCACGAACCTCGCGCCCTGTTGTACATGCAGGTCATGCAATGTCGTTGTCCTCAGCATGGATGCCATGGGTCAGAAATTTGGCCTTCGATCTGCAGCATTGAAATCAACAAAAGACTACGCGATTATCCACTTGACACTAGTATAAGTTTTTGGTAACATGGTCTCAACAAATGGAGACCACGATGAAACCAACGACAGTACAAGAGTTTTTCAAGACGTATCCCGATGATGGTGCCTGTCTTGATTTCCTGAAACGCAAGCACTTTGGCGATACGCTGGACTGCCCCAAGTGTGGCAAGCATGGCCATTTTCACCGCGTCAAGCGTCATCCTGCTTATGCCTGTGCATGGTGCGGACACACGATCTTCCCCATGACCAGGACCATCTTTGCCAGATCGCACATTCCCCTGCAAAAGTGGTTCTATGCCATTTACCTGTTTACCACTACCCGTCATGGCGTTCCTGCCAAGGAACTTCAGCGTCAGCTTGGCGTGGCTTACCAGACCGCTTGGAGCATGGGTCATAAAATCCGTGAATACATTGCCGATACGGACGGTGAAAACCCGCTTGATGGTGATGTAGAAGTCGATGAAACCTACATAGGCGGGCGTACCACGGGCGGAAAGCGTGGACGTGGTGCTCCGAACAAGACGATTGCTTTTGGCATGCTTGATCGGGACGGGGATGTAATGACCAAGGTAGTGCCGAATGTCAAAAAGAAAACCTTGCAGCCGATTATCAAGGCCAATGTTGAGCAGGGCAGCACGGTACACAGTGATGAGCTTCGCTCCTACAAGGGACTGGACAAGATCGGCTACACGCACAAGCGGGTGAATCATGGTGCTGGTAAATGGGTAAGTGGTGGCTCTCATGTAAACAGCATTGAAGGCTTCTGGGCACGGCTCAAGCTGTCCATTCGTGGTACGCATATTCATGTCTCTAGGCATCACCTTCCGAAGTATCTGAAGGAGTTTGAGTTTCGTTACAACTATCGGGACAAGCCTGAGCAGATGTTTCCTGACTTGCTTGAGGCGTTGTAGTTATTGCATCCAGAAGACGCTTGAACCGGCCTGTATCTGCCTTGGACGGGTGCTCCTTGCAGAACCGGTCTATCAGGCCCTTCTTGCGGGCCTCTTCCAAGCTGAGGTATTTGCCTATGCTCATAATGCGAATTGATCCAATTTCTCTAGGTCTTTAAGATTTATCCTGTTGTTTTTCGGGTTTCTTACAGAATCTACTTGCTGCCTTTTCCATATACCAAATAGTTTCACACCTTCGTTCGAACCACTACCGCAAACAATCAGTATGTCAAAACCTGCATCAGGTCTTACAGTGACATACCTATCAGACTTGCCAAACCATTTGAATTTAACCTGAACTGCCAAGTCCCCAATATGGCCATCTATCCCTTCCTTGCCAGTTTCTGCCTTAACCATCCCAAATTCATCTTCACAGAAGCTCTCACCAAGAAACGCATAGGCATCCCCGTAAATTGAACATACTTGCAAAACCAGTTTGCGCAGCCATACATTTTGCCAGTTGGAGGTCATTCTAATGTTGTCCTTCCATTTTTGGCCAAATGGCTTTTCCATTTCACTTGGTCTCATTTTCCATATCGGGCCAGATTTTCATGGCCCACTTCAGATCCCTAGTTTGAGATGCAGCTAACAACCTGGAGAGAAAGACAAGCCATCTATTCACACCGAGCTTGAGCGGTGGATGTGGCACTTTAAATTTACCAAGCATCGAAATAACCTTGTGTAAATTCGTCTTTGTCAGTGTTGCAGTATGTGTATCGCGGTCTTCATCACTATGATCAAATTCAAGGGCTATGATAGTTCTCTCTATCAGTTTCGATTTCGCTTGAAAGCGACCAGCCGGAGTCATTCTCCAAATGGTATAGCCACACCACGCAAGAAATATGCACGCGCCCGCTATCAACATACTCAAAGCAAAGAAACGCAAAATTGCAGCAGCTATCTCGTTCATCACCTTAGAACTGACAAGATGATCCCATGCGGGAAACAAGACAACACCAAATAGCCACCCGCCCCAACGCCACAACCACCGAATAATACCCAAGACAGTATGTCCTTGCCCTTGCGTTTCCATCTATACATACTATACACTCCTTATACTAGTGTAAACTAGACAAACGCGAAAGACTATCACAACTAAAAATCTGGCTGAACCCCTGGTCAAGTTATCATTGGAATACGAATTCAATCACACGACTAAAACCAGCCTACTTTGCGCTACTCCGAACCCGTGGTATGGACCCATATCCAAGGAGTGGCACATCACTATATTTTCTGTCAGGTTTGGACTTGCCAGATTTCGGTCCTGCTTGAAAAGTTTGGAAACCCCAGCCAGTGTTCAACAATCCGTTTCTTGAGAAACCCTCCGCCAATAGGAACAGACGCCAGCAGCTGGACCATCTGCTGAAAATCACCGCCCCCATGAACGCATCATCCTGGCCTGCATCAACGTGGTCTTGCTGCGGCCGTGAGCTACGCTCACCTTGCCGGTGCGCGGCTTGTTGAATTGGCGAAGAACGTCTGATGATACGCACCTGTTGGTTTGCCATGAGGCTTCTGTGCCTCGCCATTGGTCTTGTCGGTCTCGTTTTACCCCTGTTGTCCGGGATTCCATTTCTTATTCTGTGCACGGTATGTGCGACGCAGGCGTTCAAGCGCTACCGAGTGCTGGAAAGGCACGGCTTCGAAGAATACAGACGTTGGCGCAGACACTATTGCAGGTGAACCTCAGTTGAAATGTTCCAAGACTGGGGCTAACAGCCAAGACCCTGAGACATCTGGGCATAACTGGTGAGAGGGACTGCGCACATCCGATTCCAGTCCGCTTTGTCGATGACCGACTGGTTCATCAGTTCGATCATTTCGTCGAATTTGCGGAGCGCGGCGCAACCCACGACCTCGGGGTCCACTGCCTTACGGTATTGTGGCCAGGCGTGGTCACGAGCATGGCGCCAAAATCCACTGTCGTACTTAGAGCCACAGGAATAGTGCCAACCGACGAACAGGCCGTAACAGAGGATATTGTTGACGAGAAACCGATTGACCACCGGCGCGTCGCGCTCAAGATACTCTACCGAACGGTTGAGACGCATGTGGAGAACCATCCCAATCTGCAACTGGGCGGATACGATGGCCGTGGCTTCAAGGGGCTCCATGAAGGCTGCTGAGTTGCCAATGCGAGCCACCGCGCCATCGTACATCTGACGGTGGACAAAATTGGGAAACGGAATGACGGCGCGTTGCTCAAATCCCGATACGCCATCGGTTTCAAGGAACACGTCAAAGTCCGATTCGACTTCGTCAAGGCTGGATACATCGCGGTTGAAGATGTACCCGTAGGAGGTGTGTACTGTAAGAGGAATAACAAATATCCAACTGTGCGGACGCGCCACTGCACGGGTATAGGTATGTTGCAGAACCGGCCCATCCTGCGCTTCTTCGATGATTGCCGGACAGCGGCGGATAACGGCTGTATTGGTGGGGATGAAAGAAATATTGATGTGCTGGTCGGGATGCAGTTCTCTGGGAAACCCGCGGGCATCAAACACCAAGTCGTAGCGTTCCGGCGCCCGGCCCTCGAATTCCACTTGCGCGCCGCCCTCCACCCTTGTGATATTAAGCACTTTCGCGTCGATGTGGCGCGCGCGCGTGCTTTCGTGCAGCAGGTCCGCCATCAAGTCGGCGGACAGGTGGTAGGCGTAGGACACCTTTCGCGGCGTGAAGTAGTGGGTGAAGTCTCGATTGCGCTGGCCCCATCCCTCGAATGCAACACCGTACTTGCGAGTTCCCTTCAAGTGCTGCTGGACGCTTCCATGAGGCAAATCTGTCAGTTGCTGCAATTGCTGAACCAGGCTCGGCCAACTGCCCTCACCCACTCCGATGACCGGGATGCGTGAGTCATAGATGTGGTGTAGCTCGTGGTCGCTGTCGGGGTGAAGACGCGTTACGCTGGCGGCCGCCAAGGACCCTGCGGTTCCTCGCCCGACCACGGCGATCTTGCGTAAAGATTTACTGCCCGGCTGTATCACCCCGGATGACTTCCACAGGTGTCGGTCGATTCCCCTTGTTGGGATACTTGACTGTCTTGACTGTATTGTGTGTGCAACACATTAACAAAATCTTAGCATCATCGCCGAATTATTGATACGGTACCCAGACTTCGAACCGCTCGAGCGCCAGCCACGGCTACCCTTAGAAGCTGTGCGTGAGATCGACACCCAGGAAGCTGTCGCGCCGTCCATCGTAGGTCAAATCCTGCGGGTCCGACTTTAGGTTCGCGAACGCTTCCAAGCGTATCGACCAACGATCCGACAGGCGGCGTTTCAGTTCCAGGTTCAACGTACGAGATTCATGGCGCAGATCAGCCAGGATGCCTGCCACGAGTTCAGTACTTTGTACATCGTTGAACGAAAGGAAGCCCGCGATATACAGGTCGTTCGCCCAGGCACTGGTCGCACGGCGTCCGCGAGCGTCGTATAGCCACTCGGTGAGGACGGTCAGGTCCGCCGGGGAATCAAGCAGCGCGTAGAGCGTGCGCTCCAGGCCAAAGATGAAGGCGCTGTAATTCTCCTCTTGGCCCAGCAGATTGCGCGCTCCGCTCCGGCGTATGGCTTCCATCTTGTAAAGCCAAGACCCGGTCGTGAGTTGCGCGTCGACCCCGAATTGGCGAATCTGCTCGTAGTACGGGATCAAGGGCGTGTCCACGGCCAGCAACGGTTCGGATGGAGGGCTGGCAACAAACAAGGGTTCCCGGCTTGTTCCAACAAAGGCACTCAGGCCGAAATCAAGCAAGCCCACAGCATGGCTGTAGCGAAATGCAAGATCCACATGGCGCTCGTCGGCACCACTCTCGTACAAGGCGTCATCTTCGATCAGGCGGCCCGAGCGCAGGCGCCCGGAACGCCCCGGAAAGGTGAGTTTGCGATGGTACGGCAACAGAAATGATTCAGCGAGGCCCCAGTCACCGGAAATCGTCAGGTGTACCATCGGCTGACCCAGCTTGGGTCGATCGCGCGGGTGCTCGACGAGGTCCAGTTGGTTGACGATATCGACGAGGTTATGCACCTCGGCCACGCCCCAGAATACGCGGTCAAGTCCGAGCCGAAGCTCCCAGGAATTTTCGCCCCAGTTTCCATGGGTCAACAGGTAGGCCTCGCGCAGGTCCGCATGCGTGCGCCGCGAATCGGCGCTGTCGTATCGATACAGCGGGGTGACAGTGAAGCTGGTTCTTGGTGCGACCTCCCCGTAAAGCGTCGGCTCAAAAACCAGACCACCGGTGCTTGAACGCTGTCCCGGGAAAATCGGCGATTGCGGATACCAACGCGCCTGTAGGCTCAGATCGCCCGAAAAATCAAGCGCCTGAGCCTCGGCCACTGCAGCGGCCATGAGCGCGAGGGCTGCAATGGCACCGCCGAATCGCATCAGCGCACGCGTCGCAGTGCCGGTTTGGTGAATTCGCTGTCATCCAGGTTGGTGCGGAACCGAAAATCGCTCCATTCAAGCACCGTGCTCGCACCGGTCAGGTGATTCACCATCGTCTGTTCTCCTGCCCGCCAGTACTGATCCAGAAATTGCTGATAGTCCGCAAAAGTGAGTGTCTTCAGGTGCGAGTCCTTGCGGTCGTAAAGCTCCATCCTCCAGACTCGAAGTTCGCCGGTATCCTGCCAAACGAGCTTGCGGCTGTATCCGGATTTCTTATCCAAGGGAACTTGCTCGCTCACTGTACACGTGAGTTCGCCGCAGGGTTCATCGCGAAGAAATACATGGCTGTATTCCTCCACTTCCGGAGTGCTCATGTCTTCGTATGAAAATTCGCTTCCCATGAATGACCCTGAACGCTTCGAAGCGTTGATGCGCTTCACCCTTTTCAGGGCCGGCAGATACAGCCACTGGTCGTCCTGCGCGTTAATGTGAGCGTGGGTCAACAGGGCGGTTCCCTGCACGTCGCGCGGCTGATCGAACACAAACAGACTCTTATCGCCATCCCCCGGCACCTCCAGCACCTTGAAGCGCATCTGACGGACGCTCTCACGACCTTGCCGATCGCGCAGCACCATCTTCATTTCAGCGGTGAAATCCCCGAAGCCATCGTTGCGTTCGCTGGCTTCACGCGCAATCCTTTGGCCTTTTTCCTGCGGTGTTTCTTCTTGGGCAAGGGCAGGTACATTGGGCAAGCAAAAGCACGCGAGTGCCAGAACCAGGACCCTGAACAAAGTGCCCCGGGTGCATGGCAAGCCCTTCGTCCAGCCTTGGCTGACAAACCATTTTTCGGCGGTTTCGCGGTTAGTAAACATCTGCACAGGCTCCGTGATAGACGGCTTGCATTGTACCTTGACTGCCCAGCAAAGGTGAAGCCACCAGCCGGCTGGTGCTCTCGGAACGGTGCGGCTGTAAACGGCCTGAGCCGCAAGCCCTCAGCCGAGGCACACCCGACCCAATATTCCAGCATGTTGAGATTTCGAACTTTTCTGGTCTAGATTGCATATAATCTCTAAAATTTCTGCTCAAGCCGAACGAGATTTTCTTTGTTCTTGCTTGATCTCGAGGAGGAGGCGACTCACAGCGGTGTTCAATAATCCATTTGACTCATTTCATAATACGGTGGTCGAAGCCAAGGAAGAACGTGAACAACTCGACCGGCTGCTGACCATTTCCACACCGCGCGAGCGCCAGCTGGTCGCAGGCATCGCGATCTTGATGTTGATCCTCGCAGCATGGCTGTTGTTTGGCAGCGTAGCCCGCAGCCTTGCGGTAGACGGCGTACTGGTCGAGCCCGGTGTAGGCGTGCTCGAGGATACGCGCACGATGCAAGCGCTCGTCTGGACCCGGGGCGATGTCACAGCGCATATCCAGGCCGGGATGCCCGTGGTGATCGAACTGCATGGGGTCGAGGGAGATGCCGATGCCCTGCACGGAACGATCGCAAGCCTTACCGCGCTGTCCTTATTCGGGGGGCTAGCGATGGTTGAGTCCGCAGCACCGGTGTCCGCACACCGCATCGATATCCTGCTCGATGAACGCCTGGCCTTGGCTTCCCTTGCAGGTCGGGAATGCCGGATTGTCATCGAACTCGGTAGGCAATCTCCGCTCGCACGATTACGAACGAGGCGCCCATAGGATGCCGCTTTGCGCACCGAAAGGAGCCAGGGCTCAGTCGGCCGCCCCGGACGCCTCGAAACAAAAGCTCACCACGCCGATTCTGTTGCAAATGCACGCATCAGAATGTGGAGCTGCCTGCCTCGGCAGCGTGCTGGCTTACTTCGGTCGCTGGGTGCCGCTGACCGAGTTACGCGAAAAATGCGAGGTCAGCCGCGACGGCAGCAGTGCCGCGAGCATCTTGCGCGCCTCGCGGCACTATGGTCTTGAATGCAGTGGACTCAGCATACGCGCCGAGCAGCTGAAAAAACTGCAGTTACCGCTGATCCTGTTCTGGCAATTCAGCCATTTCGTGGTCCTCGAAGGCTTCGATGACCGCCATTTCTATCTCAATGACCCGGCCACGGGGCGACGCAGGGTTTCCGCTGAAGAGTTCAACAAGGGCTACAGTGGAATTGCGCTGCGCTTCAAATGCGGCGACGAATTCAAGCCCGGTGGCGAACCGCCCGGCCTGTTCAGGCAGTTGGGCACCTTGCTCGCCGGATCCTGGAGTGTGCTGGCCGGGGTGATTGCCTGCGCGCTCATGTTGACGGTACTGGCCCTGGTAGTTCCCGCAACGCTGGGTGTTTTCGTCGACGATGTTTTGCAAAACCATGGCCCCTGGGGCGGACTGGTCGCCGCCTTGCTGGTCGCCGGTGTGCTGGTGTACATCCTGTCCTTGCTCAAGCACCGCTTTTTAAAGCGGCTTGCCGTGCGGATTTCGGTGACCGGCTACAGTCGCGGCCTGTCGCGGCTGCTGCGCTTGCCGGTGGAGTTTTTTGAACACCGGCTGACCGGCGATTTGACTGACCGGGTCTCGTCTATCGACCGGATCGCGAAGAACCTGACGGACCAGTTTCTGGTGCTCATCATTGACATGGCCATGAGCGTGGTGTTACTCATCGCGATGCTGGCCTACGATATCGCGCTCACGCTGGTGGTGCTGTTGCTGGCGCTTGCGCACGGTGTGCTGGTCCACTATCTGAACGCGCTGCGCACGGTTCGAAGCCAGGCGATGCGGCGCGAACAAGGATTGCTGATTGGTGTCGGTATGCAGATGTTGAGTCATGCGGACAACCTGCGCATGACGGGATCGGATGACCGGTTTTTTTCGCGCTGGAGCGGTCAGCAGGCGCGTGAGCTGCATGCACGCCAGCACTATGCCGAGATGGGCGCGGTCAATACCGCGCTTCCGGGCCTGGTGGCCATGCTGCGCGCTGCCGCGATCCTCGGCATCGGAGGCAGCCTGGTGATGGCAGGAGAAATGACCCTGGGGACGCTGGTCGGCTTCTACATCCTGGCAGAGATGTTCCTGGCGCCCGTCGGGCACTTTCTGGAGTTCGCCGACAAACGCCAGGCGCTGCAAACCGATTTGCAACGACTCGAGGACATCTCCACGGCTGCTGAAGACCCGGTGATCCACCGCCGAAATGCGGAATCGGAGTCTATCCCCACGTTCAACGGCAGACTCCAGCTGACCGGCCAACTCGAGCTGCGCGACGTCACCTTCGGTTTCAACAAGAGCCGCCCGCCCTTGTTAAAGGACTTCAACCTCATGATCAAGCCCGGCCAGCGTGTCGCCGTGATTGGACCCAGCGGTTCCGGCAAGTCGACCCTGGCGCGCCTGGTTGCAGGGATTTATCAGCCCTGGTCGGGCGAAATCCTGTTTGATGGACATCTGCGCGATGAGGTTCCCGAGGAAGTGCTGCGCCAGTCCATTTCCATGGTCGACCAGGAGGTTGTACTGTTTTCCGCGTCGCTGCGCGACAATATCACCTTGTGGAACTCCGCCATCCCGGATGAAGCCATCTTTGCTGCGACGCGAGATGCCTGGATCCATGACGAAATCCTGCTCAGGCCAAACGGCTATGCGACCCTGGTCGAGGAAGGCGGAGTCAATTTCAGCGGCGGCCAGCGGCAACGACTGGAGATCGCCCGCGCGCTGGTCGGCAATCCGACCGTGCTGATTCTGGACGAGGCGACCAGTGCCCTCGATGCCGCGACCGAGGAATACGTCGATGATGCCTTGCGCCGTCGTGGTGTCACCTGCCTGATCGTCGCACATCGCCTCAGCACGGTGCGCGATTGCGACGAGATTATCGTGCTCGACAAAGGGCTCGTTGTGCAGCGCGGCACGCACGATGAGTTGATTGCAGACCACGACGTCACGTATTACAAGCTGGTCAAGTCAGGCTGATGCAAGACACCGCCCCGACATACACATCCATCGCCGAACTCGCGGCGCGCTTGGGCACACTGGTGCCCTGCGCCGGCAACCGGCCGGTCAAGCTCGATGACCCGGACAGTGTCTGGTTCATCGAACAGGGCGCCGTAAACCTGTTCCTGCTCGAATTCAAAGACGGCGTGGAACAGGCGGCGCCGCAGCATCTGCTGCGCCGCGAATCGGGCTTGTTTTTGCCGGGGTTGGCAGCGGATGGACAAGACCATCAAGATGGCACTACGCTCAGCCTGATTGCCAAAGGATTGCCAGGGACCCTGCTGAAACGCCTGCCGGCATCCTTGCTGTCCAAGGTTCGCCCTGACGTACTGGCAGAACAGACCGATACCTGGCTGAGCGCGATTACGGACACGCTGTCGCGTTTTGCAAGCCCCCTTCCGCGCCCGAATGCGCTGGCCGAACCCGGCCAGATACGTACCATGGCCCCGTGTACGCTATCCGTACGGCGCGATGTGGTATGGGTATCCACACCCACGCGCGGGGCTATCCTGTTCATGGATATTGTCGACCGCACCGAACTGGCCGAGGTCAGCGGCGCACACGAAGGCCTGCTGCCGCTGACGTGTACCAGCTGGATCACTCTGTTCGAAGAAACGACACTTACGTGCGAATCCTCTGAAACACTGGCCCGGCAGGGCAGGTTGGTACCGGCGCTCGCCTCGTTCCATGCGGTGGCCTTCGCCCTGGAACGCCTGAACCGCCGACTGGCCGTGGCCGATCATGTGAATCTCGAACGCGCGCGCACCATGAGCCGGCGCACGGCCGAAAAAGCAGCCCGTCAGCACCTGTTCAATATCTACGACCGGCCCATGGACCACGACGCTAGCGTTGAGGACACGGCACTGGCCGATGCCCTGCACATCATCGGTCGCCATGAAGGCATCGACTTCAAGATCCCGGTGCGCTCGGGACCCTCCGAGGCTGCGGTGCGCCTGGTGGACGTTCTGGATGCCTCAGGCGTGCGCGCCCGGCGCGTGCGATTCAAGGCCGAGGGCCGCTGGTGGCGCGGTGACAGCAACGCGATGCTGGGATTTCGCGCCAAGGACGGCCAGCCCGTAGCGCTGCTGCCGGGAATGTTCGGGCGCTACCGGGAAATCGACCCCGTCAGCAAGCACAGTGTCCGCATGACGGCGGATCGTGCCGATGCGCTGGACGATGAAGTCTGGATGTTCTATCGGCCCTTGCCGTCGGGCAACGTGAAACCGGCAGACCTGCTGGGAATCGCCCTGCATGGATCGGGCGCGGATCTAGCACGGCTGGTGATTTCCGGACTTCCGGGCGGTTTGATCAAATTGCTGCCTGCACTTGCGCTGGGCTTCGTGGCCCATGAAATCACGGCAGGCGGTGGCGTCGGCGCACTGTATACCGTGGCCGTGACACTAGCAGGGTTTGGCCTGCTCGGCGCACTGCTGCACCTGCTGCAAAGCTCGGCGATGATGCGCCTTGAGGGACGCTCGGCCTCGCGCGCCGAAGCGGCCTTCTGGGACCGCCTCATGCGCCTTCCGCCCAGCATTCTGCACCGCCATCCGGCTGGCGATCTGGCCATGTCGGGCATGACCTTCCAGAATCTTCGCGATGGCCTGCAGGGCGTCGTCGCCGATAGCCTGCTGTCGATCATTTTCCTGCTGCCGGTGTTTGCTGTCATCTTCTTCTACGATGCCACCCTCGGAGGCATCACCCTCGTCTTCAGCCTGGCTTCGCTGCTGGTCACCGCCGTGCTAGGGTGGTTGCAGATTTCACCGTATGGACGCATGATCCGCGCAGCGCGTCGCGTCGCCGGGCGCCTGTTCCAGATCGTCGGCGGCTTTACCAAGCTGCGCGTGGAAAACGCCGAAGGCTCGGCGTACGCCATCTGGGCGCGCGATTATCGCGAGCAAAAACGCGCGGAGCTCGAACTGGGCGCACTGGAGGGGCATTCGCGGGCATTCGGTGCCGCGCTCCCCTTCCTTGCCGCCGGGGTCCTGCTGTTTGCAGCGGTCGCGGTGGGTGAGCGTAATATCTTGGTCGGCGATTTTCTCGTCGTCTACACCGTCTTCATCGTTTTCCAGTACGCGATCGCCCGGCTGGGCGAGTCCTTCGGCACCTTGGCCGCCATGTTGCCGGCGTTCGAACAGATGCGCCCGCTGCTTGCCGCAGTTCCTGAAACCGAGACCAAAGGAGAGCCGGTTGAATATCTGGGCGGCGATATCCTGTTCGACCGGATTTCCTTCCGTTACGATGCCGACGGCCCGTTGATTCTCGATGATGTCACGATTCATGCCCGGCCTGGCGAGTTCATCGCCATTGCCGGTGAGTCCGGTGCCGGCAAGAGCACCCTGTTCCAGCTGGCGCTGGGAATCGACCTTCCCAGCGCCGGTGCGGTGTATTACGACGGTCGCGATCTGAGGCACCTGAACCTGAAACAGGTGCGCCGCAACATTGGCGCAGTGCCGCAATCCGTGGGACTCCATCCGCTGGATATCTGGGACAATATGGTCAGTCACCACGATGAAGTGGCGATTGATGAAGTCTGGACGGCGGCCCGGATTGCCGAAGTCGAAGACGAAATCAAAAGCATGCCAATGGGCATGATGACGATGGTCGGCGGCGGCGCCGTCCTGTCAGGCGGTGAGAGTCAGCGCGTCACCATCGCGCGCTCGGTGATCGGCAGTCCGCGGATCATGCTGTTTGACGAGGCCACCAACTGGCTGGATAACGAAAACCAGGCCAAGGTCATGCAGAACCTCACCGCCCTAACCTCCACCCGGGTTGTCATCGCCCACCGCCTGTCCACGCTGGAACAGGCAGATCGCATCTACGTGTTGCAAGCCGGAAAAGTGGCACAAAGCGGCTCCTTCAACGAACTCATGGAGGTTGACGGGGTATTCAGAGAACTGGTTAAACGGCAGATCGCTTGATCTGAACATGGCGCTCACCCGGGAAAAGACATCCATGAAGAAGCCCATTGACGCAGCCGAGTTCCTCGAATTAAGAGCGCGCGAGGACCGTGACTTTCGCGAACGTCTTCTCGCCAATCCCAAAGAAACCATCGAACAGGAATTGGGCGTGAGTCTGGCCGATGACCATGAGATTCACGTGCACGAGCAAACCTATACCGAGACGCATGTGGTGCTTGCGCCGCGCAGCAAACTCAGTGCGGCCGAACGCGAGGCAGCAAAAACCGGTGCAGCATCCCTTGAGTTTCTTCGCCAGACCCTCTACGACCCTGCACCGCCGGCACGTTCCCCCGTCGCCGAGCGCCCGGGTGCTAGAGACAACGCTGTGAGTCCCGAGACCCTTGCACATGCGGGCCGGGAAAGTATCCGCCGAGGTCTTGATTTTCTGGAATCCACGATCAATGAAAATGGCGCCTGGCACTGCATCCGGTTCAATATCGCCGACCCGGACATTCCCCGGCATTTCGAAAGACCGCCTTTTGTCTCAGCACTTTGCGTACTCGCCCTTCAAAGTTGCGATGAGACGAAGGCCAAGACCCTGTGCACCGCCACCCAGGCGTACCTTGCCGACACCATCGAATACCCCGGATTGTGGCGCTACTACCGCCATCTGCCCCAGGATCTTGACAGCACCACGCTCTGTTCACTGGTCATTGGGACGCACCCCTGGATTGTGCTGGGCAGGAACGTTTCGCAGATTTTGGCAAATCGCGACGAGAAAGGTCGTTTCATGACCTGGGTGCTGGCAGAAGACGAACCCAATGTCGTGTCGAGATTTCGTATCGAAGCCGACCCCGTCGTCAATGCGAATGTCATTGCTTACCTTGGCGATCACCCCGAAACCAAGGATGCGCAACGATGGTTGGAAGCCTTGATTACCGAAGGCAACCTGGAGGGCACCTCCAAATGGTATCCCGACACGGTCTCGATCTACTATGCAACCACGCGTGCCATAATTCGCACACAGCCCGCCCTCGATCAGCTACGCCCGATACTTGCGGATCGTATCCGGGCCTTGCGCGACGAGCAGGGAGACTTTGGCAACATCTTGCAGACCGCTCAGGCCGTCTCGGCACTCTACAATATTGGAAGCCTTGAAAGCATCGATGTGAAACGCCAGGTGGAACGGTTCTTAAGCTCGCAAGGTGAGGACGGTAGCTGGCCTGAACTTCTCGCGTTTGGTGACCAAATGCTAAAGTGGGGTACGGTAGGGCGGTTCGGGCATGGCTCGGAAGCCGTGACCTCTGCCTTTTGTATCGAAGCTCTGCAGCGTCTTGTCGAAATCTTGAGGGCCGGTGGAGTAGCGTGAGGTGACAATATAGATATTGACGAGGCAATCACACTGACCCAGGACCGTCTCGCCGAAGAGGGCGGCACCATGGGTGAATTACTGGGGCACTTCCGAAACAGGATTTCGCCAATTCTGATCGGAGTTCCCCAATGGGAGCATGTACTCGAATGTGCCAGGAAACTTCCAATTACAATGGGGGCCCTGCCATTCGGCTTTGAGCTGCCGCTGCATGCGCGCAGCCCGCAGGCGGATTTCGGTGTCTCTCTGGCGAGCGGAACCAGAACGGCAGCGTTTTTCCAAGAACGCGCACGCACCGACAAGACGGATGAGACCGCGAGAGCGATCGCGCGTCTGTTCAGGCAAATGGATACCGAGAACTCACCCCTGCGTGAAATTGTCGGCCGCAAGTTGATGCTGGAATATGACATCGGTTCGGCGCGCGATGATGACTCGTTTCCGGGAATGTTCCTGCGCCCCGGCGAACGCCCGATCATCGGCGCCTGTGGTCAGGAGAATGATGTCACCAGGGTGGTTGAGGCGCTCGTTTCCTGCGTAGGCTGGGAGATGAATGACACCGAGCGGGAGAACCTTGAACGGGCATACTTGGCGCAGCCGGAAGATACGCGCATGGATTCATTCGGTATATTCCCGTCTCGCTCACGCACTATCCGCCTGGCGATCATGGGATTCAAATCACAGCAGGAAATCAGTGGCTATCTTGAAAACACAGGTT
Organism: Gammaproteobacteria bacterium; assembly: GCA_965205275.1. GTDB lineage: Bacteria > Pseudomonadota > Gammaproteobacteria > UBA4575 > UBA4575 > WTFY01. Next base: position 2,030,861 of record OZ242168.1, on the reverse strand, counting down.
GGCCGGGTCAGATCTCGGCCGTTGACTCCGTGATTGCACGCTTCAGGGAACGCGTCAATATTGTCAGGACTGGGGTGAACATTGACGTGCAGGATACGGGCGTTGGTCCGACGCTCGGCCTTACGCTCATTGTCAAGCAGAGATATACAAAAGATTCACGTTACTGGCTTGACGGGCTGACCGATTGGGATCCGTTTTTGGACGCCCTGAGCCATGAGGACCTTGTTGTTCCAGAGAAGCTTGCTGCACTTGCTGACTGGGTTTCAAAGCCGACCACGCTTTTTGCAAAGTCCGGGCGTTATGTACTGCTGCGTGGAATTCACCACATCAAGCTGGTCATATCAGGGAATCAGTTACGAAAAGCCAAAGCCTACGTGTTCATGGTGCTTTCCGGTGCGGTTGGCTTTTAATATCAGCCCCATCCGGACAAACCTAACCCTCCACCCCAGGTTGGGGCGGTGAGTCAGGTCAAGCTAAGCACAGACGTGGACCCGGATAGGTCCACATCTTGACCGGCTACGTGCTAGTAAACGGGTTTACCAGCAGCAGCAAAGGCCTGCTGAGATCGCTTCGAGCTGTTCCTCGGTGATGTTCTCATGGATTACGGGTCCACCGGAAGTGCATCCAATGCAGTGCCACATGCACCGTCTGCATGTCGCTCTCATGGATTACGACATTCATCGAATCGGGAATTGAAATGCCCAATTCCGCACTGATCGTAGATTTCGGGTCACCGAGAAGCTGTTGCCTGAAGTCTGCATCCAATGCTGACTTTTCGACAATCTGCTTCAGCATGTCATCGCCGCTTCTCAATTCTCCTTATGGTATGGCAATTCTCCTTATGTATTACGTTTGTAATGACGGTAACACGACCCTACAGCACGGTCAAGGCCCACAAAATGCTGGGAAATTTGCTAGAGCGAGCATCACCTTGAACTCAGCTCCGTAGTCCTGATCAAACGTCCTTTTCAAGGCGCAGACGCGACGCGCTTTGCAGAATCCCGGTCCACTGCGGTCAACAGTGCCGGCAGCAGCGTCAGGTCGGCAATGAGCGCAAAGGCAATAATCATCGCGGTTAAGGCCCCAACTTGTGCGGTGGGAACGAACGGAGAAAACATGAATATCAAGAAACCGGCCACCAGCACGACCGTCGTTGTGAACAAGGCCCGCCCGGCCGTGTCAAAGGCGTAACGCACCGCTTCTTCGGGATCCTGGCCGTATTCACGCCGCGCACGGCGGTACTTGCTGAGAAAATGCACCGTGTCGTCGACGACGATGCCTACGGTCATGGCGACCACGACAGATAACGAGAGTCCCACCTGCCCGACTGTCAACCCCCAGACGCCGAAGCCCAGCACGGCGGGTATCAAATTGGGAACGATGCTGATCAACCCCAAGCGCAGTGATCGCAAGGCGATGAGAAGAATGGCGGAAATGGCCAGCAGCACGACGATTGTCCCGACCAGCATGGCGCGGATGTTGCGCTGCCCGATGTAGGCAAACAACGCTGCGGGGCCGGTGCTGTTGATGTCGGCAACATGTGGTGCATTTTCCTTGAGCCAGGCCTCGGCACGCGCATTCAGTGCAAGCAGCTCTTGCGAGGAAAGTGTCGCCGCCGATATTGACACTCGCGTGGCTGATCTGGATCGGTCAATCTGGTTGTTCAGGTCCAAACCCTGCGGAAGCGAGAGCTCGTACAGCAGCAGGTATTGTGCCGCCAGCTCCTGGCTTTCCGGAATCCGGTAGGCATCCGGGTCATCACCATGCAAGCTCTTGTTCAGCTGCCGAAAGGTATCGGTGATGACTGCCACGTGGCGTACAGAGGGTTGCTCACGGTACCAGTCGGCAAAATCAGAAACCTCGGCGAGGAAATGCGGATTGATGGCACCGCCCTCGTCCGATGCCTGCAGCGAGTATTCGAGCAGGGTATTGCCGCTCAAGTGTTCGTCCATAAAATCTGTATCCTGGCGAAACTCAACGCTCTCATCGAAGAAATGAACCAGCACATCATTGAGCTCGTTTTGCGGAATAGCCAGAATCATCGCACTCACCATCACGAACCATCCGAAAAATAGCGTCTTTCTGTAGCGCAGCACAGCATCCGCCAAGACGTTCATGGTCGGCCCGCGGGGCCAACGGTCCTTTGCGGTACGAACCGGCAGAAGCGAAAGCAGGGCCGGCAGAAAGGTGACGGAGAGTATGAAGGAGACGAGGATACCGAACGCGACGAAGTCACCAAGATGACGGTAGGGCGGCACTTCGGAAAAGTTCATGCTCAAGAATCCAATCGCCGTGGTGAGGCTCGCCAGAAACACCGGATGCAGGTTGAGCCGGATGGATTCGACAATGGCATCGTGCTTGGAATCCCCGGCACGCAGGCGCTGTTGCAAAGCCACCAGCAGGTGCACGCAGTTGGCCACGACAATCATCAGAACGATGGTCGGTGCCGGCGAGACGGGCGGGGAAAAGGGCAAACCGACCCATGCCCCCAGTCCTAATGACGCGAGAATGGAAAAGATAATGACCAATCCAGTCGCCGCCACCCCTGCCCAGCCCCGGGTGAGGATACCAAGGATCAGGGCCATGAGTAGAAGGCTTGCCGGCAGGAAAATCTTCTGGCTGTTGATCGAGGCTTCCAAGAAGGTTTGGTTGATCATGACCGTACCGACGATGCGAAGGTCTAGATCGGGAAATCGTTCTTCAACCTCCGCAGCGACCGATCTGGCAAATTCGGCAACTTCGGCCACGGCCTCCAATAGGCCCTCTTCTGGTAGTTCGACGGTGACGTTTACGACGCTGACATCACCCTTCAGCGCTAGTATACTGCCGGCGATACGCGGGTCGGACAAAGCGATGGCACGAATTCGTGAGCGCGTCTCGGCTCGGGACAGCTCTTGCGGATCGACAAGATCCCGCACATACAAATCGTCGCCGTCGGCCGTCGTGTACTGAAAATTGGCGAGCGAGTCGACGCGTCTCGAGTAGGGTGTTCGCCAAGCGGCTTCCGTGAGCCAGACGGCGGCCGAGAGTGCGTTTTGTGATGTGGCATCACCATCGTCCGGAACAATCAGGAACACGATGTTTTCGTTCTTTCCATAGGTATTCTCCAGCGCTTCCAGGTCCAGAAGCTGCGGATTGTCATCGTCGAAGAAGATGCGGTAGTTGGCGGAGAATTCGAGCAGGGCAATGCCGCTCGAAGCGAGCGCAACCAAGAACAGCGTGGTCAAGATGACCAGCCAGCGGGCCGCGAGCACCCGTTCGGCAAATCGCGTTGCGAATGGCTTTTTCTCTATGCCGCGCTTGTCCGCAGGACTGGCGCTATTCCGTGATGGCTGATTTTTCCGAACATCCATGGGCATGTTCCTCAAGCGATGACCGGCACGGGATTGAGGTCAGCCTCAGCCAGGGGTTTCTCCCGCCAGCCCATCTTGACCGGCACATCGTACAGGCGCCCCGGGGCAAACCGTTCCCAGAAGTGGCGCAATCCCGGCACGATCACCCGGGCCACCGGCATGCCGATATCGGGACGGGTCTGCTCAAGTACCAACATCTCCAGGCCCTTGGCTGTTACCAGTGCGCAGCAGCGCTCGACATCCTCTTTCACATCCGAAGTCTTGGGCACGGGATAATCCGAGCGACCGCGCAACGTGGCCTCGGGATCGGGTGCCAGGTAGGGATGCTCCTCAAGCTTGGCGTTCTTCCACCATGACAGGCACATCGGGTCATCGACTCCATACCCGACATGGCCGCTTTCCGGGCGTGGAACCCAGGTCAGGCACTGGTTCATTTCGCATACCGCACGCAAGGCTGCAATATGCGGATCGGTGTGAGCGCCGGCCCCGAACAGGATGTCTTCGGTTTGTGAATCGGTTCGCCGCGAGATGGAAACAAAGGCCGGAATGCCGAAATCACCGGTGATATCCAGTAGCCACATGTCGCGGTGAAGCTTTCGGTAGTAGTCCGATGCACTCGCAAGGTAGACGTCGTCAAAACTCTCAAGGTCGACCGCGGGAAAGCGCAGCCGATTGTACCACCAGATCGCAAACGCATCGCGTTCCACCAACTCGAAAAATCCCTGCTGTATGGCTTCCTCCAGCGTATTACCAGCCGCGCAGCCGTTCGAATCCGACCACAAGTCTGAAGTGCCTCGCTGCTCCGGCGTCATGCCGTAGAGCATGGAGGTCGGAAGGTAACGGTGCCGATCTCGCGTGAGCGACCACACCGGCGACCAGTCGATCGCAGCATCCGGGTCGAGCCGGCCGGGAACGATATTGTAGGGATGCTGTCTGGCATTGATTTCGTCCGCATGGTCGAGCTGGTGATCGCTGAACAGCTGGACCTGGTTCGGGTGGATGGCATCGGATTCCTGCCCTTTGTCAACAAATTCTGAAAAACATTTGCAAGTGCGGATCTCATCCCCGTGAAATGCGCCCGAATAGCGCTCGATCGCCTCGCAAAGTGCGCTCGCCTCGGACTGTTCGGGTGTGCTTCCCTTGCCCGCACTCTTACTTCGCAAGCTGCGTCTCAGTGAACTCAGATTTTTGACACGAAGGGCAAGATTGCTACCGGCCCAATAGACGTGAAGCCAGTGATCGTACACATCCGTGGTGCGTTCAATCCAGGTCACCACCCCGCTGACGGGGCTGATGAGATGGCGGTACTTGGCCAGGGTCTCTTCGGGAAGCACCGAGCGCAGACCGCCACTGTTGTGCACATTTTTGGGGCTGGGCTTGAGGCGCACCGGACTGGCTGGGCGATCGGGGCTGTAGTATCTTTCCTCGCCGCACACTACGCACTGCGGTCGCCGGTGCACCGGATGCCTCGCCGTTTTCAGTGCAGTGGCATCCAGCGTCATCGCATGCTTATGTATCGGTGCCAGTTCCCTGAAGACCAGCCACTTGGCAATCTCGGCCGCGATCAGTCCATGGACGGCCTCTAGAAACACGGGTTCGGCCGCGAATGGCTGAAAGGCGGCCTTATCGCCGGCACGATTGCGCAGGAAGTTATGGACCTCCTGCTGGCCTTGCAGGCGATAGGCCAGACAGGCCCAGCAAGGTCCCTGCTCAGCAGGCCGGAAGACCGGGCCAAGCAGTGGGAACACACCCTTGGGCCGGACCAGCATCCAAGGTAGGCCGGAGGTGATGTGACGCCGATTGAGGTCGGCATTCCGCTCATCAAGAAAATCCGCACAGATGATGACGGAAAGTGTCGGACGGCTCCTATCCAAGCCCACACCCATGGCTTCAAGCCGTTGGGTTAGGGGGCGACCTTCATCGCCAGCTATTTCCACCCGCGATGCCCTCAGTCGTTCCTCAGCCCATTGGGGAGAGGCACCCTGCGAAGACCAGTATGCCGCTTGTCCCCGTTCCATGCTGTACTCGCCCGAAACAATATACCCCTTGGTTGCCAAGGAAGTGAGTGCGGTCTGGATATTGGATGCCAGATACGTACTGGCAAGGGATTCTATGATGTCCCGGTGTGTACGGCGGCCATCAAGAAGCGGCAGAATATCGCAAACTATCTGCCCATGGAGCAACGTGTTGAAGGTTTCAGAAACCAGTAGCACTTGCCGATCACCAATCGATCTGAATTCAAGATGCGGTGCAAGAACAGGTACCTCAATGAGACCGTGGTCATCTACGGTAGTCTTCTTCAGAATACTGCGACGTGGGTCTACGTGTGGTGACGCCTTCCCGTCTGTACCTTTCTCCAAGCTTGCTGTTCTCCTACTACGGCATTACTGGCAGCCAAGTGGATGCTGATGCCGGCTAGACATCAAGCAGACCGGTACCCTGACAACCCACCTGTCCGTAGCATATGCGGGCTCAGAATATATGAGACGATTTCAGAACTGTACCATCCAGCGTATCAATGTCTGCAGCAGCGCGGGAGGCCATTTCAGGTATTGCATCGGCCAACGCATCAAAATCATTCATCCCGCAGGATCGGGCAATGACAGTTTTGACCTTCGGGGTTGCCTTCTCAACGGCAAAGCCGTCTTTTGCAACCAGTTGCAAAATACCGTGCAAGTTCCTCCACATCCCTGCAGCTTCTGTCAACCGTTTGGCAACATCGTCAGGGATCAGCCCATGACTACTGGCAGTCTGGAATACTGAAGCCGTATCAGGAACCAGTATTTCCGGAACGTCATCGGCATAGGTCAATTGCACCTGCCTGGCAGCTCGCTCAACCTCCAGGAGGCCGCCACGCATGACTTCAATTGACAGTAGTCCTAGCTCAGATGTACCAACTCCTACAGCTTCACGCAACTCACATTTCAACGTGATGCGTGCGGCGTCATGGGACAGGACTTCGTGCCGTACTTTGTCAAACCGGACTCCAATCCCCAAATCACCGGATTCGAAGACACATCGTGCCCGCACAAGGTCCAGAAGCCCGCCAGACATGGCACTCCCATGATGTTCGGCGAAATCAGCGAGAGAACAGGCAGCCGTTCCCTTACCGTCACGCGGGATCGGTGCAAATAGCAAATTATCATGCGAAAACGCACGGAGCCCTTCATGAAAATGGTAGCACATGGCTTCGTAATACTCGACTGAACCGCCGTCGTACACGAACAGGACATCGAGTTTGGTGCCAGGGGCTGCCTCCCCACTGGCCAAATCACCCAGAATTACCGCAGCGACTGCACCTTCGCTACTCTTACGACGTTTGTTGACGTATTCCACTTCGACGGCTGATAGCAGGACGGCAATCGAGGCTTCGGCGATATTAGAGAGTACCCTCCCCGCCTCAATTGGCGACAGGTTGCCGCGGATCATGTGCATGCAGATCTGGAAGACTTTATCGTTTAACCAGTTCCGTGAAGTCTCCACCACTTCCTTTACACCCTGTGCAGGGATTGCCGCAAGCTGTTCCTTCATCTGGGGGACATCAAACTCGAGTGTCCAATACACACGCGCAAGCCCGCGGCGTGCCACCATCTCGAATTCCGGATCCGGGGCGAAACCATCCGGGAGATCAAGATTGGTGAACTCCCTGTCCTGCAGACTCTCCAGCAATTCCGGAGCACGGTTTATCCATTCGGCCATGCGTGGTGCAGCATCAAATATTTCGGCAATTGCTTCGTATTCGTCCGGACACGCAGCGAATGCTGCACTGTCGTAGGCACCCCAGTCGTCAATTTGTGGATAAAAGTGTGCGCGCCAGCGATCGACCAGAGGGTCCATCTTTCGGAACCAGATGCGAGGAAACATAGCGTAATTAGCCATCGAGGCATAATTTTCCGGTAACTGCGGAGACTCATCTCCACCGTGATACTGCAACAGCGGGTAGTAGCGGGTCGCCTCGGTATGGTGATCAGGGTGGCGCTGCATATTGTAATAGAGCCAGTTGGTAAACTTGCTGGCGGCACTCCAGGAATGCCGCAACTGGACCGGCTCATAGCGACCGCTAGGCAAACGGATGCGTTGCAATCCGTAGTGCTGGACATAGTTGATGAGCTTCATCGACAGGATAATGCCAAGACAAAGAATGGCAAAGACCAAGAGCATCCATGCACCGCCCATCCAGTACACCAGCGCATACCACGCGGCAGTTTCAAGGAAGTAGCGCCAAAACGGATTCGTATAGTGCCACACCGGCAGGTGACGACGCGCAAGTCTACCGCGCTCGAAGCGCCAGGCTTCAATCAGGCTTTGCACCATATCTTTGGGAAAATACTGCCAGAAACTCTGGCCCTTAATTGCAGAACCGGGATCAGCAGGCGTGCATACCAGGGAGTGATGAACATAAATATGCTCCGTGGCATAATGCGGATAGGAAGCTGAAGCTAGTAGGAATTCGCCATACCGACGTTCCCACACAGAACGCCGATGGACCAGTTCGTGGCCAACGATGAAGACCGATTGAGCTACACCAAACAGCGTCACAGTGATCAGCACGGATTCCCAGATGGCTAGATGGCTAGCAACAAGAATTTGCCAGAGCGAGAACACAAGCGTGATGGGCCAGAGTGCAGCCCACATCCAGACTGCCAGCTTGTACAAGAACAACTGGCTTTCGAGTGTATTGTCCGGGTCCATACTCCGCTTTTCCATGCCGAATAGGGTGTCGAACCAGTTCGCGAGCCCTAAAAAGATATACGGCCCGATGATCCACCAACCACCATACATAGCAGCACAGATCACGAGTGGAAAAACTGTAAGGGACATAAAGTGCAGGAGAGCATTCCGGATCGACGGCTCGATCACTCCCTCCCTAGCCATTCCGGCGCCCAAGCCGCTTGGTCCTGCCATAAACTCTGCCATCACACCCCCCTGCCTTTTCAGGTTCTACCCTGTTAAAGCCTATTGTCTGCAACTGGACTACCTTGTCAAGCAGCCCTCCACTGTTGCCTGCGCCTGTCGTTGACAGGGATGCACCGGATACCTTGCCTTGTCTTGTCTTGTCTTGGCGAGCCGGACATTCGATTTTCGTCAGTATACAGCATGTCAGTTCAAAATGAGTCCGAAAACTTCCTAAACACAGGCCAGCCATGATCCCTTAACCCAAGTCCCTGATAACATCTGACGTGTGATGCCGATCGCTCGGTACAAGCCGATGTGCTTCCTGAAAAGCCACAAGACTCAACCGGCCACGCACTATTATCAGAACCACTGAAGCTGCATTGAAATATCTTTGCAGTGGAATGGTCTCAAAAAACACCTGACTACTACCTGTTGCGGCCAAATTTTCCAGGGAATAGAAACTGGGTTGGCTTTGTCCGGTATTAAACGGTAATGCACACATGAATTTACAGTACCACTGATCCTGCACACAGGGGGTCATAAGCAAAAATATCAACTGCTGTAATCGTGTTCTTTCTCAGGAAACCCCCAAACGGCCGTATTATTCAAGACAGGGCTGATCGCATACCTGCTGACCCAGCAAGAGCCTTTGATCCTGTATGCTATATTCTGATACTGAAATGCCCAGATACCTCCTCACAGCACAATATGTTTTTGAACCTACACGACGATGTATTATTACCAGGCGGGACCTACATATGCTTGTAATGAGCAGTTCGATCAGACAGAATCCAACAACTGGGAACTCACAATCACAAGGATTTCCATGTCAAACGATATTATGAGCCGGAAAGGCGAGGTTGTCGGCCAGTGGAACGGCAATGATGTAAACGAACTTAAAAACGAACTGGCTCGCCTGAAAAAGGAATTGAAGGGTGACCGTGTCGAATACACAGGTATCCCTCACAAAGACCAGTTTCCGGAGGACCTACAGGGGTTCACTGCATACATTATCTGGGCAGTGGACAAAAGTGAAAACTGTCTGACAGGCTCCGGTGCCAACCGGATTGAACCGATTGCACAAATTCGTGAGTTTTATGGCAATGAGATTGCCAAGGATGCGGCAGGCCGGGCACGCGATTAACCTCCGTTCCACAGGCGCACCGGTCACCTTTTTGCAACCGGTTTGTATCGGTTTAATTCAGGTCTCGACCGGAAATAAGATTGCCTAACATCGAGTCTGACTGTACTTCTACGACGATCGTTTCATGCAGCGGGATCTCACCCGCCCGGATATGAGGCGCAAGCTGTTCAGCAATTTGCAGCACGACCAGCATACCCTGGCGTTCCTGATTTTCTTCCTTGACTGTTTCGCTTCGTGTTTTCAACTGCCGAATATAGTTTTTGAATACCCGGTCCTGCTCCGGCAAAGACAAATTCCGGAATGTTTCAGTAAAATCCACATAAATCTCACGGTCCAATGAATTGTCCTGCGTAACAATACCCATTTTTAAGGGACCATCAATTTCCATATCAGTCGTGACCGTGCCCGGTATACATAATGAAACTCAATACTATTATACTGCTACAGTGTCAAAGACTGCTTGAAAAAATTATCATGGCCTGACTCAATTTGGCCTTGAGAAATCACCCGTATCCGCCATGTCTGAAATTGAATCGATTGAATCTCCCTACATATTTGAAGGCACTGCAGAAAATTTCGAGAATCTGGTGCTGGAAAACTCCTGCAAAGGCCCGGTGCTGGTAAATTTCTGGTCCCCCAAAGCAGGCCCCTGCCTGCGCCTGTATCCCTTACTTGACAAGTTCATTCACGAATCAGCTGGCAAGATGCTACTAGGGCGTGTTAACACTAATGGGCACAGTTATGGTATCCTCCAAGGATGGAACTGACCCAAGCCCAATACGAACGCATCGCGCTACATCTCCCGGTGCAGCGCGGCAACGTCAGCCTTTCGAACCGCCAAGTACTCAACGCCATACTGTATGTCGCCGAACAGGGCTGCAAATGGCGAGGGTTACCTACACGGTTTGGCAACTGGCACACCATCTATACCCGAATGAACCGTTGGTCGAAGAACGGAGTGCTCGACCGAGTATTCGAGCATCTGCAGCGAGAACAGATCGTGCGCATCAAACTCGAGGCGATGTCGATGGACAGCACTATTGTGAAGGTGCATCCCGATGGGACGGGGGCGCTAAAAAAAACGGCCCCCAATCCATCGGCCGCTCTCGCGGCGGCTGGACCACCAAGATTCATATGGTTGCCGCAGATGCTCGAACCGCCATCACGTTCTCGCTCTCGCCGGGACAAGCCCACGATGCCCCGGAAGGGCGTAAGTTGCTGAATCGCCTTGGTCAGCAGCACGATACTCCCTCACTGATCATGGACCGCGCGTACGAAGGCAACGAGACTCGACAACTGGCCTTGGCGCTGGGGTATGAGCCAGTGGTACCGCCATTGCGAACGCGGGTCGAGCCTTGGGAATACGACCGTGAGATGTACAAGCGGCGCAATGAAATCGAGCGGTTATTCCGTCGATTGAAGGGGTTCCGTCGTGTCTTCTCGCGATTCGAGAAACTCGACGTGGTATTCCTCGGATTCATTGTCTTCGCGCTCATCGTCGATGCGTTACGTTAGTGTTAACACGCCCTAGTCAATATCAATACCGACCGCGAACGCAATTCGGCCAAGGAATACGGCGTAACCAGCCTGCCTACCGTGAAATTGTTTGCAGACAGGCGGGTTGTAGAAACTCTTCACGGTTTTAAAGATGAAGCTGTATTGCACGAAATTTTCGGCAGGTATATTGCAGATGAATCCGATTTCATCATTGCAAAAGCTTCGGAGCTGAACCAAGCAGGCGAAAAAGACCGCAGTTACCAGCTTTTGGCCGATGCATCCTTGCAATATCCGGGCAATATCCGTTTCCCTCTGGCCCTTGCCAAACTGTTAATTCGTGACGATGAGCTGGTAAAGACCCATACGCTTTTAAGTAACCTGCCTGAAGTATTCAAAATGTCTGAACAGGTGGGCCATCCATTTGCGCATGTGAGCTTCTTGCAAAGTGCAGAAAATGCGCCCGGAATCCCTGAACTGGAGGCACGTATTGACCAGGACAAAAACAATCTGGACCTGCATTTTGAAATCGCGGCAAAACAAGTCGTAAACGATGAATATGAAGGTGCGCTCAGACACCTGCTTGTTATATTAAGGCAAGGGGATGCGTGCGATCCTCGGCCTGCTGGACTGCCAGGATCCGCTGTTCAAAAAATATTATCAGGAAATGAACCGCTACAGGCACTGATGATGTCAGGGTATGAGTGCGATCTCATCCCCGTCCCGAATCTCGTGCACCGGTGTAAAGGTTCAGATACCTATGGCACTTTTCAGTGATCGTGAGCAAGGGATCTGAATGAGGGGGTGCAGAGGGAGGCGTGGCCTCTCTCTGCACCGGATCGGGTATCCTCCAGTGAACCAACCACAGCCACTGGAACAGGAGACCCGAGCATGGACATTAAATCCCTTCGTATTCGATCATACAAGAGCTTCAAGGTCGACGAACACGTACCCGAGGCGGCGGGTGAGCGCTACCGCAGGTTGCAGGCGTACCAGCGCTTGCGTGCGGCGGGCTGCAGCGAGGCCGGCGCCCTGGAGCAGCTGGAGATCAGCCGGCGCACCCTGTACCGCTGGAAGGCCGTCCTGGCCGCAGGCGGTGTGCACGCCCTGGCGCCGCATTCGAGCCGCCCGCGGCGGCACCGGTGTCCGGCCTATACGCCGCAGGACGTGAGGGCGGTGCTGGCCCTGCGCCGCAAGTACCCGTTTATGGGCAAGGCGCGCCTGCAGGTCCTGCTGGGGCGCGAGGGCGTGGCACTGAGTGTGTCGAGCGTCGGGCGCATCCTCAGCCGGGCGCTGGCCCGCGGTGTGATCCGGCCCGCCGCGTTCTGCGAAGGCAGACATGCGCCGAAGCGCCAGCGCCGCTTCGCCCGCTGGGCACGGCGCTGGAAGTACGGCGCGAAGGCGCGTACCCCGGGCGAGCTGATGCAGATCGACCACATGACCTATGTGCGAGACGGCGACACCGTCAAGGAGTTCCGCGCCGTGTGCCCGGTGTCGAAGTTCATGGTCACGCGCGCCTGCTCACGGGCCACTGCCGGGCACGCCCGCCGCTTCCTGCACGAACTGCTGGCGGCCCTGCCGTTCCCGCTCGTCTCCATCCAGGTCGACGGCGGCAGCGAGTTCATGGCCGGCTTCGAGGCGTCCTGTGAAGCGCTGCACATCCCGCTGCATGTGTTGCCGCCCAAGCATCCCCAGTACAACGGCTGTGTGGAACGCGCCAACCGCGCTGCCCGCATCGAGTTCTGGGGACGCTACGATGGCCCCCTGAGCATCGACCCGGTGCAGGCCGCCCTCGCCAGCTATGAGTTCTTCTACAACTATGAACGCCCCCACGCAGCACTCGACTGGAAAACGCCCAACGAGTACCTTGTCACCCTGGAGGCCGCCTGATCCCACAGTGCCATAGGTACTGAACCCATACACCGGAGTGACAAACTGCTTGTTGACCGTTACCCTGGTGTTTTGCTGATCCAGTTGCTGGGTCCACAGTTCGCCACGCTTCGACAGTAATGCCAGCAGGTCCTTAACCGTGCGCACCTCCTCAGATAACACCAGCGATTCCTGTAAACTGTCTGTGATTTGTGCAAGCGTTGCAAAATACAGAATTTCAGCCTTTCGGAGAAGACATTGACATCGATGCGGTGGTCGAGGCGTATGCTGACATGAAAACCGGTGCCGAGATGACAGATGCGCTGTTTACCAAAATGCACAAGACCGACCGTGACATTGCCGTCATGTTCATGGTGGATATGAGTGGCTCAACCAAGGGCTGGGTCAACGATGCTGAACGTGAAACACTGGTATTGTTATGCGAGGCTTTGGAAATTCTGGGAGACCGTTATGCCATTTACGGGTTTTCAGGCATGACACGCAAGCGTTGTGAGCTGTTCCGCGTTAAACGCTTTGATGAAGCGTATGGGGATGAAGTACAGGCAAGAATCAGCGGGATTCGTCCACAGGACTACACACGCATGGGAGTTGCCATCCGTCATTTGGCCAAACTGCTAGGCAAAGTGGAAGCCCGGACGAAACTGTTAATTACCTTGTCTGACGGAAAGCCGGATGACTATTTGGGTTATCGCGGACAGTACGGGATTGAAGATACCAGACAGGCCTTGTTTGAGACACGACAACTTGGCATACACCCTTTCTGTATCACCATTGATGAACAGGCAAGTGATTATTTGCCGCATATGTACGGAACCGTGAATTATGTGATGGTATCAGATGTCCGTGAGTTACCCTTGAAGGTCTCTGATATCTACCGGCAACACACCGTGTAATCACTCATCAGCTGTGATGACGGGTCACACAGCTGATGAGTACAACGGTTCGACGAGTATGTGTTTGAACCGCAAGGTTGTTAAAAAACCTCTATAGCAACCCCAAACACTACTGAGATTGCAATCAAGAATATAGCGGTCTCTACCCAGAGTACAGTTTGAACATTGCCGATTTTTGCAAAAACTTTATCCATGTGATGCTCCTTTAAAATGGGTTAATATTTATTGGAGCCAAGCATAGCTAGTATATTAATACTTGTTAATATATCAATATAGATATACTCTAGCATTTTATCGGAATCTATAGGAATTTCATATAATTGCTTGGAATAAGCTGCCGCACGAAGCGCCCTGCCGGGGAATATCAGGTCTTCCAGCTGTGCCTTACCCGGATAAGGCAGTATGAATATTCCTGCGCAATTGTGGAACCGTTTCCAATTCGAACCAGCTGTTTTTCTTCAGCCATCCAGTATTTCTTGGTGAAGGATGCGGAAGCGGGAAATACCGGGGACCATATTTTTGCCACTGTTGCACGGTTTCCGCAAGCGTAGGGCAAAGGTCGGTCAAGTAGTGCTTCTGGGCATACCGTCCAATGAGCAACACAAGTCGAAGTTCGGGTAACAGATTCAGCAACTTCTGATGCCATAATTCTGCACATTCCTTTCGGGGCGGTAAATCACCCGAACGGCCTGTACCCGGATAACAGAATCCCATCGGGATAATCGCGATTCTTTTCTCATCATAGAACACGCTTTCATCCATACCCATCCATGCACGCAAACGTTTGCCGCTCGCGTCATTCCAGGGGATACTGGTCTTGTGTACCTTGATCCCGGGTGCCTGACCCATGACCAGTATTCGCGCATCATGCCCCGCTCGCAAGACCGGATTGGGCCCCAGCGGCAATTCATGTTCACAGACACGACAGGCACGCACTTCAGTCAACAGCCGGTCCAGTTTTGTGGTCGCTGCCATTGATGAACGATGTATCTACTTTTCTTTTCTTGTTCGGGGCTTATGGCGGCGATTGCGTATTCGATAGGCCATAATCTCCTGCATGAGCTGTGAATACGGAAACTCATCTATCCCATCAAATTGACGCTCTGCCTTGTCTATAAGTGCATCGATGTCCTTGACAGTCGGCACATCATTTTTTTCAACCTGTACCTGCAACCCCAGCATGCCTCCGTTTTGTATCTTGATTTCTTCGGTATGCGCCAAGGTCTGACTCACTTCCAGACGCTGTAATGCAAATCTTGCTTTTTTTCGCAGCTCGGTAAGCAAATGATTGCAGCGTTCCAGTTTGCGCACAGAAGTGCATGCCACACCTTCACGGTCTGCCAGATTAAAGCGTTGTGCCCGGCTGCAATTACAAATGCGTGAGTTAATCGCCTTTTCAAACACGCATCGGTGCGGGTTAATGGATTTATACGTGGTTTTATACTGGTGCTCATCCATGCGGTGAGCATTCTTGGCTGGGCTGATTCATAATAACCGGATGAGAATGCATCATGGGTACACTACTTTTCCCATTCTCTTAATATAGGTGCACTGCGTGGTTCACGCAGTCTTTGCTCAGCCTCAAGTTCATCTTTTGCAAAAACCATTTTGATCGTGGTTCTGCTGTCCTGGCCGATGGCAGTCCGTTGTTCCCGAATAAACTTCTTGGCCTGTTTGAACTCATCATACTTGTCAATGAATTCAAGATCCTTGATCACCCCGGTCGACCCGGATGTGATTTTATAAATAAAGTACGGCATGATTGACTTTTCTATTAGTGTAGCAGTTATCTCTAAATCCTGAACTTCATGGACCCACAGACAAAATACATCGATGTTGCATCACTGACTCAGCTTTTGCCTGGCAATACCCTGAAAGTGACGATAGCCCATGGGGACATTTTACTTGCCAATGTCGACGGCAAAATATATGCCGTTGACGATATGTGTACCCATGAAGATTCCTCGCTCTCCCTGGGTTGCCTGAAAGGTGAGCTGGTCAGTTGCACGTTACACGGAAGTCGCTTCAACGTTCGCAGCGGCCAGCCCATGGAAGAACCCGCCACAGAAGCCCTGCAACGTTATCCGGTACGCATCAGCCATGGCCGTATTGAAATCTGCCCGGACAGTATCAAGGATTTATAGGTTGATTTTCACGTATCATGCCTCTATGTTACGTGCACAAATCCACCAAGCCAACCAAATTTAATGAGTAACTGGATTGAAGGTAAGGTCGTCAGGAACAAACACTGGACGGACGTACTTTATTCACTGCAGATCGAAGCGAATATCGATCCTTTTGTTGCAGGTCAGTATGGCCGTCTCGGCCTGGACATCGATGACCAGATCGTGGGGCGCCCCTATTCCTTTGTGAATGCCCCGCATGAAAATATCTATGAGTTTTATTCCATCACCGTCAAACAGGGCCCCCTGTCGCCCAGGCTGTCCGCCTTGCGTGAATCCGACTCAGTCTGGATTGATCAACGCGCAAACGGTTTCTTTACTTTAAATGAAGTGCCCGACGGAAGGGATATGTGGATGTTTGCCACCGGTACTGCACTCGGGCCTTTCCTGTCCATATTGAAATCTGATGAAGTATGGCAGCGGTTTGAAAAGGTTGTGCTGGTGCATGCGGTACGCCTTGCCAGAGAATTAACCTACCAGGATACGATCCAGATCTTCAGGGACACGTATGAAGACCGTTTTCAAATGATCCCTTTTGTAAGCCGGGAGAACACTGACTTTGCCTTGCCCGGGCGCATTCCGGCAGCCATCCGGAACGGCAGGCTTGAAGAAAAGACAGGCATTGAGCTTGACCCGGCTTACTCACAGGCCATGCTTTGCGGAAACCCGGATATGCTTGCAGACACCCGCAGTGCCTTAAAAGAAAAAGGATTAAAGAAAAATTTGCGCCGCAGCCCGGGCCAGATTACGACTGAAAGTTACTGGTAGTCCAACCGGTAATCGGATACTTCAGTTACTCAGCGTTCGCCCACCATCCACCGCAACGATTTGTCCGGTAATATAATCGGCATGATTGATTAAAAACAGGGCAATATCTGCAATATCCTGTGGCTTGCCTTCCCGCTTCAGGGCTGTGCGCGAAATAATTTCCTGGTGCAGGGCTGCATAGTGCTCAGCTTCCGGCCACATGATGGCACCCGGTGCAATGCCGTTCACACGCACTTCGGGTGCCAGTTCCCGTGCCATGGACCGGGTAAGCATGGCCAGCCCTGCCTTGGAGATAGAGTATACCGGGTAACCTTTCAATGGCCGGTCCGCATGAATGTCGACAATGTTAATAATGCAGCCCTGCGAAGATTTCAGATACGGGGCAACGGCCTGAGTCAGATATAAAGGCGCCTTGAGATTCACCCCGACCAGCTTTTCCCACATGTCTTCATCAATCGTACCAAGGTCCGTAGGAAAGAAAGAAGAGGCATTGTTAATCAGTACGTCCAGACGATTGAAGCATGCGCCAGCCTGCGCAATTAAATCCGGTATTTTTGCATATTCTGTCAGGTCTCCTTGCAGGAGTTCCACTGAGCCGGCACGCTGCGCATTGAGTTCGTTGGCCAACGACCGGGCATCCCTTTCTGAATTGCAATAATGTAAAATGATACGCATGCCAGACTGATGCAGGTGTTGAACGAGTCCTGCCCCGATACGCCGCGCACCACCTGTTATCATGACTACCCTGGAATTTTCCATAGCAATTCTTATTGCAATTATTTAACCGGTAAACTCTAACACACCCCACTGCGACAGACTGAATGCCTCGTTCAACTTTCTTTGAGCTGACTGCTGCACAACAACAACATACCGAAAAGTGCAGGAAGCGGATCAGACAGGAAATCCGGTCTCAGGGCGGCAGTATCGGTTTTGATCAGTATATGCAGTTGGCTTTGCATGATCGGGCTGCAGGGTATTATCACAACCGGCATCCTGTTTTTGGCAGCCATGGGGATTTCGTGACTGCACCTGAAATTTCAGTCCATCTTGCATATTGTCTGGCCCATGCCTGTGCAGGATTGGTCCGGGATGATATCAGGCGCTGCATCCTGGAGATCGGTGCCGGCAGCGGGCAACTTGCGCTGGATGTGATCAGGCATTTACACGCCTGGGGGCAACTCCCCATTAAATACTATATCTTTGAGCCCAGTGAAGTATTGAGAACCATCCAACGGGAACGGTTCGAGGACCAGACACCGGAAATTGCTTCAGTTGTAGAATGGCTACCGGATATACCTGCAGGTCTGGACAACATCATTGTCATCGCCAATGAAGTGCTGGATGCGCTGCCAGTCAAATGCTTTTCAGTGGATTCACAAAAAATCAAAGAGCGATGTGTGGCATTAACAGAACAGGGGAAATTCGGCTGGCAACTGCAAGACCCTTCCTGTGAACTGGACGCAGCGCTGGACGATCTGGCAATACTACTGGACGGGCCACCGGCCGGGGCCTATTGCAGTGAAATCAATCTTGACCTGGAAAATACCCTTGCAGTCTGGTCAAACGACTGTAAGCAATGCATTATGTTTTTAATCGATTACGGATACCCGCGCAGTGAGTATTACCATCCGCAACGCACTATGGGAACGTTGCGCAGCTATTTCAGACATCAGGTATCAGAAGATCCGTTTGCCCAACCAGGACTGCAGGATATAACCGTGGATGTAGATTTCTCCGCATTAGCCAAAGCGGCCGCCCGGCTGCGTATGGGCGTCCTTTCGTTTGGCTCACAGCGTAATTTCATGCTGGCTAATCATTTACTTGACTGGCGACCTGCCGGGGAAACCCAGACAGAACATATAGCGCAGATCGCACAACTCAAACAGCTTACGCTGGGTTCGGCAATCGCTGAGCGCTTTCAGGTTATGGTCCTGGGTAAAGGGGTAGACTATGGAACGGATCGATTTACGTTGCGCGATATGCGGGCGCGATTATAAGCCACCCGATACAGGATAAATGGAAGCACTGCATGCATTTTTACTGGCAGTAATACAGGGCATTACTGAATTTCTGCCTATTTCAAGTTCCGCTCATCTGGTGCTGCTGCCCCTCCTTATGCATTGGCAGGACCAGGGGCTTGCCATGGATGTCGCCGCACATCTTGGCAGTTTGCTGGCGGTGTTACTTTATTTTCGCAATGACTTGCGCAAATTAATCAGCAGCAGGTTCGCTTCCGCAGGTTCATCTGGTCAAGACAGTGAAGAGGGAAATCTTGCCTGGCTGTTATTGTGGGCCACGCTCCCCATATTGATCATGGCGCTCATTTTTCATGCCCATGCAGCCGAGTATGGCCGCAATCCAATTGTAATTGCGTTTGCATCGATATTTTTTGGTCTGTTGTTATGGCTGGCAGACTGGCGTGGCAGCCATACACGCGGGACGAGACAATTGACGACGGCGGATGCCATACTTATTGGCCTTGCACAGTCCTGTGCCCTGATTCCCGGAGCTTCCCGCTCAGGCGTTACCATGACCGCAGCGATGTGGCTTGGCCTGAAACGGGTAGAAGCTGCGCGTTTTTCTTTTTTACTCGCAATCCCAACCATTTTCGCAGCCTCTGTGTATGGAGGCTATCATGCGGCACAGGATGCTGCAGCCATACGATGGGGTTTCGGGTTTGGCGTTCTGGCCTGTTCGGCAGTTGCAACTTTTTTCTGTATACACTGGTTTATAAAATTTGTGAACCGAGTAGGAATGCTGCCATTTGTGTTGTACAGACTCCTGCTGGGAGGGGTACTGCTTTTTGCTTACTGGTAGAATATCACCCCGGTCAGAACGAGCCCCTTTCGTTGATCAGTTCTTTTAATAATTGCAGTCGGGCATGCTCCAGTCTGTCGGCAATCCCTTCCTTTCTGATTCCATCTCTGATCCATTGATGTACGTCAACCTCTTCAATTCGTTTTGATGCAAGCTGTAACCAGGCTGCCTGCGGGTATTCATTTTTTTCTTTCAGGGTTTTGTAAAGCACGGAAAATATTTTTAACAGGTCTGCAAAACGCTGCGGCTTTCTCCTCTCATCAAGTCTGCGCAGCAACCCCAGCAACGGTTTTGCATCCAGCTCAAACACATTGTGACATTCATGTTGCAGTTCCGCTGTAAGCTCAAGCAGTTCCCTGCACGAACCCGGCAAGCCGGGCCGCCTAGCCAGGCTTGAAACATCCTGGCAGGCTTCTTCACAGCGATCAAAATAAAGACCTCCAATCAGGGTCGCAAACCGCACACAAGGTTCATCTGCCTGTGAAGAAATACTTTCCAGCGCTGCCAGAGCCGGGCCACGCACGGACTTTCTGGAAAATACGCTCCCGACACCTGTGTAGACCTGTTCGGTCGCATTCAAATGATGCAGGACAGAAAAAAATACAGCGGGCGAGCTTGTGACCAGTGCATGCTGCGTTTCTTCCCAGATACGCTCTGCGGCAATTTCTTTTAACTCCCCGGTCCTGACCATGCCGTGCATTAACTGCATCGTTTCATCTGCAATCCTGAATTCCAGTCTGGCAAATCTGGCTGCAAAACGTGCCACACGCAAAATACGAAGCGGGTCTTCAGAAAATGCAGCAGAAACGTGCCGCAAATGCCGGGTCCTGAGATCCTGCTGCCCACCGTAGGGGTCAATAATCTCTCCTGACTGACTTTTCGCCATGGCGTTCACCGTCAGGTCGCGACGGAGCAAATCATCCTGCAGGCTGACATCCGGTGATGCGTGTACCTCAAACCCATGGTAGCCGCGACCTTTTTTTCGCTCGGTGCGGGCCAGCGCGTACTCCTCTTTCGTATCCGGATGCAGAAATACCGGAAAATCCCTGCCGACCTGGCGATACCCCCGGGTCAACATTTCCTCAGGGCTGGAGCCAACTACGACCCAGTCCCGTTCCTTGACGGGTAAACCCAGCAACTCATCACGAACAGCGCCGCCCACCAGATAGACTTCCATTGTCAGACCCGGTAATTGTGATAACGTGAAAACATGATGAAAACCTGCATCCGCATGTTGACCCTGGCTTTACTGATCCAGTTTTGCACAGGCTGCAGCACGATTGGTTATTACCATCAATCTATCAGTGGTCATCTGTCATTGATCTCCAAGCGCAAACCCATTACCGACATCGTAGACGATTCTACACGCGACAAAAAATTAATCGAACAATTAATGCTTGTTCAGGCGTTACGCACGTTTGCGAGCACCCATCTCAAACTGCCTGAAAATGAAAGTTACCGCAGTTATATACAACTGGATGGACCCTATGTAACGTGGAATGTTTTTGCTGCACCCGAGTTTTCGGTCACGTTACAGAAATGGTGTTTTCCGGTGATTGGCTGTGTGCAGTATCGCGGTTATTTTGATAAGAACAAGGCACAGGGCTATGCCGCAAAACTTTCCGATCTCGGTCTGGATGTGTTTATAGCAGGTGCACCCGCTTATTCTACTTTGGGCTGGTTTGACGACCCGTTACTCAGCAGCATGCTTGATCGAGGTGAAACCGTAACGGCTTCCTATATTTTTCATGAACTGGCACATCAGCAGTTTTATTTAAAGGATGACTCCGCATTTAACGAGGCTTTTGCCACAGCAGTAGAGGAACTTGGGGTACACCGCTGGTTGCAGCATCAAGGCCGCCTGGATGAACTGGATACCTATGAAAACTGGTTAACCCAGAAAACAGTTTTTGCAGACTTTGTTAAAGATGCACAGTGGAAGTTTGAGAAGCTTTATGCCCTGGGCCTGCCTGCTGCAACGATGCGTATCGAAAAACAAAAACAGATTGCTGATATCCGTAAGCGTTTTGAAGACCTGAGTCAATTGAATAGTCAGCTACTCAAGTATCAAAAATGGATGTCAGGGCCACTGAACAATGCACAACTGGGTGCCCTTGCTTTGTACCGGGACCGGGTCCCTGGTTTCAAACAGCTGTTCAAAACATGCAAGGGTGATTTCGAGATTTTCTACCGGCGCGTGGAAAAAATATCAAAGCTGTCTGAAGAAGAACGCGAATCAGGACTCACTATGCCACTGGAGTGCTAACCGGTATGTCCGGTACGGAATTTGCCATAACGCGCATACCTTGATTGTCTAAGCAGATAGCTTGGAGCAATCGCTAAATAACCGCTCAACTATCTTCTTCAATAGCCCGGTAACCGATATCTGCTCGGTAAAACATCTGCGGCCATGAAATATGTTGTACGAGACTATAGGCATTTTGTTGGGCTTCCCGAACAGTATTCCCCAATGCCGTGGCACATAAAACACGCCCACCATGGGTCAATACCTTGCCATTGTGCAAGCGGGTACCCGCATGAAAAACTTTTCGAGTAGAAATTTCGGGCGGCGGCGGCAATCCCTGAATAACAGCTCCTTTGCGACAGGCCTCAAGCGGATATCCTCCTGCTGCCAATACGACCCCAAGTGCTGTACGGGTATCCCATTGAATGGCGCACTGATCCAGTTGCCCTGCCAGGGCAGCCATACACAGTTCCGCCAAATCCGATTGCATGCGCATTAAGATTGGCTGCGCTTCCGGGTCGCCAAAACGACAGTTAAATTCGAGTACATGCGGATTTGCCTGCGCATCAATCATCAAGCCAGCGTAAAGAAACCCGGTGTACGGCGTTCCCTGTTCAGCCAATCCAGCTACCGTTGGATAGATAATTTTATCCAGAATACGTTGGTGCAGGATTTCATCCACGACCGGTGCGGGTGAGTATGCGCCCATACCACCGGTGTTGGGACCCACATCACCCGTATCGCGTTTTTTATGGTCTTGTGAAGTCGCCATCGACAACACATGTTTGCCGTCGACCATACAAATGAAGCTGGCTTCTTCACCTTGAATAAATTCTTCGATAACGATGTGTCTGCCTGCCTCTCCAAAACGATCCCCGCTTAGCATGTGCTGCGCACAGTGCAATGCGTGTTGATGGTCGTGTGCTATGACAACACCTTTGCCGGCCGCCAGCCCGTCTGCCTTAACCACCATCGGTACAGGTCTGGACATGATGTAGTCCTGTGCCTCCATAAAATCTGAAAACACCGCATACCCGCCTGTGGGGATATGGTGTTGCTGCATAAATTGTTTGGCAAAGGCCTTGGACCCTTCCAGCCGGGCCGTTGCAGCCGTTGGACCAAAGACCGGTAATCGTTCGTTATTGAAGCGGTCGACGATCCCGCCCACCAGCGGGGCTTCAGGTCCTACCAGAGTCAGATCGATTTTCCGTTGCTTTGCAAATTCAAGCAACGCTGGAATATCTTCGGCACCAATCTTTATGTTGGTCGTTTTTGGCTCAGTGGCCGTGCCCGCATTACCCGGCGCAACAAATATCTGCGAGACTTTTGCCGACTGACCCAGTTTCCAGGTCAGGGCATGCTCGCGTCCACCTCCTCCAACGACAAGAACTTTCATTGAGATGCTTGGCCTTTGGTCAAAAATTATCCGTTCTGGACCAGGTAAAACAGGTCACCGCCTGTATACAGGGACCAATACGTCGAATGTACTCTGCTAGACCAGATCATTGAATCGATTAAAGAATCTAGTGGCAAAAATGGCGCATGCCTGTATATACCATTGCAATCTTAAACTCATCTGCCGCTGCAATCACTTCCTCATCATTTATGGAGCCCCCAGGTTGGATGATTGCAGTTATACCATTTTCATGTGCGGCATGAACGGCATCGCAAAACGGGAAAAATGCATCGGAAGCCATCACTGAACCTGCCGTCACCAGGTTTTCATCACGCGCCTTGATTGCAGCAATCCTGGCTGAATACACCCGGCTCATCTGCCCTGCACCTATGCCAATGGTTTGCTGGTTATGCGCATACACAATTGCATTGGATTTGACAAATTTTACTACCTTCCATGCAAACAATAGATCCTCCAGTTCGTGTTCCGCAGGTGACCGTTTGGAAACGATCCTCAAATCGCCTTTTGCAACAGTACCCAAGTCACGGTCCTGTGCCAGCAAACCACCGATTACACGTTTGTAATCAAATGCACCAACCGCCTGTTCCCAGATTCCGCATTCCAGGACACGGATATTTTTTTTGGCTGTCAAGACCTCGCGCGCAGCTTTGGAAATTACGGGCGCAATCAGCACTTCGACAAACTGTTGCTCAATAACCGTTGCTGCCGTTCTGGCATCCAGTTCCCGATTGAAAGCAATAACGCCGCCAAACGCGGAAGTCGGGTCCGTCTGAAAGGCGCGTTCATAAGCCTGCAAGCTATCACTGCCTGTGGCTGCCCCGCAGGGATTGGCATGTTTAACGATTACGCATGCCGACGCCATGAACTGTTTTGCACATTCCAGAGCAGCATTGGTATCAGCAATATTGTTATAGGACAGCTTTTTGCCCTGAATGACCTCAGAACCTGCTACACAGGGTTCATTCAGAACCGGTTCAATGTAAAAAGCCCCGCGTTGGTGCGGATTTTCCCCGTAGCGTAAAATCTGTTTCCGTTTGAACTGCAGATTGAGTGTGCGCGGAAACACCGGGTCTCCACCGGAAAGTTTTTTGCCCAGATAATTTGCGATCAGGCCATCATATTGGGCGGTATGCTCAAAAGCCTTCACCGCAAGATCGAAGCGTATGGCCGCATCCAGTGCACTGTCTTCTTCCTTTAACCGGGTAATCATTTCTGTGTAATCGCCGGGGTCCACAACCACCGCTACGTACTCATTGTTTTTTGCTGCCGCGCGAATCATTGCCGGCCCTCCAATATCAATATTCTCTACAGCTTCTTCCAAGGAGCAGTCCGGCCTTGCAGTGGCCTCGGAAAATGGATAGAGATTGATTACAACCAGATCAATTCGCGCAATACCATGCTGCCGCATGACCGATTCGTCCTGACCACGACGGGCAAGAATTCCGCCATGAACTTTAGGGTGCAACGTTTTAACACGCCCTCCCATAATTTCCGGAAAACCCGTGTAACTGGAAACCTCCGTCACATCGATTGCATGCTGGCCAAGCAATTTTGCGGTGTTGCCTGTGGACAGTAATTCAATACCCAGACTACACAGTTCACGGGCAAATTCCACAATGCCCGTTTTATCGGAAACGCTGATCAGCGCACGACGGACAGACTGCCGTTTTAAATTAGCCAATGGAGCCACCAAGCAGGCCAGCGACTAGCTCAGCCCGTATATCTTGAGCTTTTTGCGGAGGGTGCCGCGATTGAGTCCCAGGTATTTCGCCGCTTTTGTCTGGTTGCCCTTGCAGTATTCCATAACCAGCTCAAGAAGTGGGCGTTCAACTTCCCCTATGAACATTTTATACAGGCCTTCGGGTTCGTAACCACTTAACTGACTAAAATAAAGATGTAAGGAACTGGTGACCGTGTCACGCAGAGACTGCTTGCCGCGTTCACGGTGTAAATCAGTCACTTGGGCAGTAGAGGACGGTACATTCATGCAGCTAACTCCATGTTTCAAAATGGCAGATACCCAAGAATCCTGTTAACAACACGCGTTGTTGCGATACCCTGTATGTCCGCATCAAAATATCTTCAGGTATCCACAGCCTGTAACTTTTCAGATATCCGGCGATATGTTTTCGAGCGGTGAAACCGCCCGCTTTAATCCCAGAGTACAAATACAAGTCATCAAACGTGTGCTTGATAACATTTTCCTGATTTCCCCCAAGGGTGCATGCGCAGCGTCTTGTTATTTTAAAGTAATTTACTTGGCCAAATACCCGGCAATTACCCTGCGCAACTTTTTTATTATAATCGCACTTGCCTCAATAAATGCCAAGACTTTTTTGCAGCCCTGTTCCCAAAGCCAGCACGTCAGCCAGGCAGGGTTATTGCAGACGCTGTTCCCCATCGTTGTACCTGCGCGCCCATTCGATATGGTCATTGAAAAGTGCAGTGAAAGGCATCCCTCGCAAGGATACCTCACCCGCCCCATGGGCATGTGAACCCGTCTTTGACAGGATGCAGAACAACAAGGACTGCATCCGGTTTTCCCAGAATGGCCTGCATGGCTTGCCTGCCGTGCCTGTATGATGGGAAACGGATTTCAGAAATGACCGTGCGCGTACAAGGTTCAGTTCATGTTCAAAAATTATTTCTTGAGTTTATTTTCAAGGTAATGGATATTGTGCTGGGCATTTACATACACAGGGTCACGCATCAGGTCCTGTAACAATGGAATATTCGTAGTAATGCCATCGATAACAATTTCGCGCAAGGCGCCTGCCATCCTGGTCAGCGCACCTTCTCGACTGTGTCCTACAGCTAGGAGCTTGCCGATCATCGAGTCATAGTGTGGCGGGACGGTATAGCCATTATACAGGTGTGTATCAACCCGTATACCGGGGCCCCCCGGGCAGTGAAAGTGGGTGATCCTGCCTGGACAGGGAATAAAGGTATAGGGATCTTCGGCATTGATGCGGCATTCAATGGCATGCCCACGCATCTTGATGTCACTTTGAATAAACGATAACGGTTCCCCTGAGGCAATCAACAGTTGTTGTTTAACAATGTCGATACCCGTAATCATTTCTGTTACCGGGTGCTCGACCTGTACACGTGTATTGACTTCAATGAAATAGAACTCCCCGTTTTCATATAGGAATTCAAAGGTGCCGGCACCCCGGTAGCCAATTTCACGACACGCCTGCTTGATGCGTTCACCAATGGTATTGCGCTGTTCCTCGCTGATACCAAATGCAGGGGCTTCTTCTACGACTTTCTGATTACGACGCTGCATGGAACAGTCGCGTTCACACAAGTGAATCACATTGCCATATGTGTCAGCCAGCACCTGAAACTCAACATGCCGTGGAGCCTGCAGAAATTTCTCTATATACAAGCGGTCATCACTGAAAGCAGCTTTGGCCTCAGTGCGGGTAAGCAAAATCGATTCGATCAGTTTGTCTTCTTCAAATACAACGCGCATGCCACGGCCGCCGCCACCGCCTGCCGCTTTTACGATAACAGGATATCCGATGTCACTGGCCATACGCATGTTTTCATCCGCATCTTCACCGATCGGCTCTGGGGTCCCCGGCACACACGGCACCCCTGCAGCCAGCATCACCTTTTTGGCCGCAATCTTGTCTCCCATTTGCCGGATGGTCTCTGCGCTGGGTCCTATAAAGATAAAACCGCTTGACTCGACAATTTCAGCAAACTCGGCATTCTCTGACAAAAAACCGTACCCGGGATGTATGGCCGTGGCATCGGTCACTTCGGCAGCACTGATGATTGCAGGAATATCCAGATAGCTTTTTGCCGCGGGTGCAGGACCGACACACACCGACTCATCGGCCATGCCGATATGCATCAGATCCCGGTCTGCTTCGGAATGTATGGCGACCGTTTTAATCCCCATATCACGACAGGCACGCAATATGCGCAATGCAATCTCACCACGATTGGCGATCACAACTTTATCTAACATGGGGAAGAACTACCGGAAGCAGAAAATCAGTCAATTATAAATAATGCCTGCCCGTACTCGACAGGTTGCGCATTTTCGACCAGTTTTGCCTTGATCACTCCGGCCTTGTCTGCTTCAATCTGGTTCAGCATTTTCATGGCCTCAATAACGCATAAGGTATCGCCCGTTTGTACCGAGTCACCCACCTCTGCAAATGGTTTTTGGCCCGGTGCGGGCGCCTCATAAAATGTGCCAACCATGGGTGAACGTATTGCATGGCCACTGGGCAACTCAGGTTCTCGTTCCGTCGCAGTATTCGGGGAAACCGGCGCTTCAGCAGCCGTGGTAACAGACGTCTGGGGTACTACGATCTGACTGACCGGGGCCGCAGGCACACCACGACTGATCCGGACTGACTCCTCGCCTTCCTTGATCTCAATTTCAGTGATGCCGGATTCTTCCAGCAACTCGACAAGTTTTTTTACCTTACGTATATCCATACCTAGCTCCTGGACAGCTTGTCGTGAACAGCTTCAACGGCAAGTGCGTAGCCTTTTGCACCCAGCCCGGAAATTACGCCTGCTGCAATATCCGTCAGAAACGAATGCTGCCTGAAGTCTTCACGTGCGAATACATTGGACAAATGCAGCTCAATAAAGGGAATGGCAACACCCAGCAGGGCATCGCGCAAGGCAATACTGGTATGCGTGAATGCGCCGGGATTAAAAATAATCATGGCAACGCCTTCCTGGCTGGCCTGATGAATCCGGTCTACCAGTTCATGCTCTGCATTGCTCTGGAAATCCTCAAGCTGGTGGCCCAGTCCGGTTGCAGTTTCTTGTGCACACCGGACGACTTCGGCAAGGGTTTCATAGCCATATACCTCTGGCTCGCGCTGGCCCAGCAAATTGAGGTTTGGACCATTTAAAAGCAGGATTTTAGCCATATCTATAGATATATTGTTGCTAAATGCATTGATCGTGCAGGTTTCTTGCTATTTTGTCCAAGTTTACATGAAATGTGCAGAGATGCCAGCACTCTACTCAAAAATTTTAATTTTTATGGAAATTTAAGGAATTTGCCTGCACGATGATATCTAGATCATGGAAATTCAGCAACTTTAGAAGATCCTGTACATAATCTCATACCCCGGAAAGATACCTTTTGTCAATTTGATAGTATCTTTTAGTATGCAAGACAGTGCATTCTTTATGATTACCCACACACAGGCATGAATCCGATTATTTCAATCTCCAATCTGTCCAAAGTATACGCCAACGGGCATCACGCGCTTCGTAATATAAACCTGGATATTCATTCCGGAGAAATTCTCGCGCTGCTGGGACCGAATGGTGCCGGAAAAACAACCCTGATTTCCATCATCTGCGGCATCGTCAATCCCAGCGAAGGCTCAGTCACTGTCAACGGTCATGACATCATTCATGAATACCGGGTTACGCGCAGCATGATCGGGCTGGTGCCCCAGGAACTGACACTGGGCATGTTTGAAACGGTATGGAACACCATTTGTTTCAGTCGGGGGCTGTTCGGCAAAAAACCCGATCCTGCTTACCTGGAACAGGTACTCAGGGATTTATCGCTATGGGAGAAAAAAGACAATGACATCATGACTCTGTCAGGCGGTATGAAGCGACGCGTGCTGATCGCCAAGGCATTATCCCATCAGCCTTCCATTTTGTTTTTAGACGAACCTACCGCAGGCGTCGACGTTGAGTTACGCAGGGATATGTGGAATCTGGTCACAAAACTCAAGGAATCAGGCGTGACGATCATTCTGACTACGCATTACATAGAAGAGGCTGAAGCGATCGCGGACCGGGTCGGTGTAATCAACAAAAGTGAGTTATTGATCGTCGATGACAAACAGGCCCTGAAGCACAAGCTTGGAAAACGCCAGATGACCATTGAAATGGAAAGGCCGATCACATCGGTTCCACAATCCCTATCCCGGTGGTCACTGGAACTGTCTGCCGAAGGTACACGGCTTGTGTATACCTATGACACCTACAGTGAGCATACCGGCATCGCCGAATTACTGCGCGCCGTGGACAGTGCCGGATTATTGCTCAAGGATGTGAGCACATCGCAAAGCTCCCTGGAAGATATCTTTATCAGCTTGGTGCATACAGAATGATAAACCTTCATGCAGTCAGAATAATCTATAAATATGAAATGTTGCGTGCATGGGACACCATCATGCAGAGCTTTGTCTCGCCGATTATCTCCACGATACTGTATTTCGTCGTATTCGGTTCCGCCATTGGAGCACGCATTGAAACCATTGAGGGTGTTTCCTACGGGGCATTTATCGTACCGGGCCTGATGATGCTTGCTCTGCTCACACAAAGTGTCGCGAATGCCTCGTTTGGTATCTATTTCCCGAGATTCACAGGAACAATTTACGAAATACTGTCTGCACCGGTTTCATTCGTTGAAATCCTGATGGGCTACGTGGGTGCTGCAGCCACTAAATCCTTCTTCATCGGTGTCATTATACTGGCAACGGCAGGATTTTTTGTCGAGTTGAACGTTCATCACCCTTTCTGGATGCTTGGCTTTCTGGTTTTGACCTGTATTTCCTTCAGCCTGCTCGGATTCATTATCGGCCTCTGGGCGGACAACTTCGAAAAACTGCAGCTGATCCCGATGCTGGTGATTACCCCCCTGGTATTTCTGGGCGGAAGTTTCTATACCATCGATATGCTGCCACCTGTCTGGCAGGTGGTAAGCCTGTTTAACCCGGTGGTATACCTGGTCAGTGGTTTTCGCTGGAGTTTTTACGAAGTTGCGGATGTCCGTATAGAAATCAGCCTGTTCATGGTGCTGCTGTTTACTGCAATCTGCCTCACCATCATCTGGGGAATATTCAGGACCGGATACCGGTTAAAACAGTAACCCATGCATGCCGACATATCCGTGTGTTCGAAACGTGATTGAAAACCTGCTGCGTGACCGAGATCCGGTTACATTGGATGATGCCGATGCTGGGGTTATTTCGAGCAGTTTTGCGTATGAGGTATTTGGGCATCTTTTCATGCAGATAGAACCGCGTGCCTTTATGAGTCGAATTGCAATGCACAACGTTGATACCACGGTCGACGGCCTGATGGATCGTGCAGTTGTACAGAGAACCAATCTGTACGATGTAAGCGACTAATGGTTAACCTCAGTGCTTGTTTCGGTTAACCCGGCGCACTGTCTTGATAGCAGGGTATCTGTATGGGCACCCAGTGCTTGATCCCTAAACCACTGACTACTTGCTTAGCCGGAAAAACTACAGCTGTGGGCCCAAGATCAGCGCAGCAATGGATCTTTACCCTGAAGGGTTGTCTGCCACGCTGGGATAGACATCATGCCAGAACGACACCGGGGAGTTTTGATGGCAAGGGTCTGGCTGAGCAGTTCAGAGGGCTGGTTCAACGGCCTCTCTTTGAATCGAATCCATGCACTAATCGTTCAGGCTGAACGTGACGCTACCAGCCTGTTTAAAACGCTCAATGTGTGATGTAAATCTGGATGCACTCATGAAACCGACCACACGATAATTGTGCATTTCATGGCCTGCGCTGTCATAAAACAAAATTGCAGGTGGGCCAAACAGGCTCAGATGCCTTAACAACGCCTGGTCCTGCTGGTCGTTATCCGTGACATCCGACTGCAGCAATACGAAATCCTGCAACGCGCCCTGTACCCTTGTATTGCTGAACGTAAAGGCTTCCATCTCCTTGCAGGAAATACACCAGTCCGCGTAAAAATCCAGCATGACAGGTCGGCCTTCCTTGACGGCTTGCTGAATCGCCATATCAAGTCCTTTGACCCCTTTGACCTGCTGAAAAGGCAGTGCGTAGGCGGCATTTTTGTTGCCGGAACTGTCCGGTGCAATATACCGTGCGGTAATGCCCTGCAGCGGGTGTAACAGGCTGTGACTGCCGCCTGCCGCTCCAATCACCAGCACTGCACCGTACACCAATGCAATGATCCCTAAGCCTTTCCATAGCCTGAACCAGCCGGAAGCGCCCCGCGGGACGGTTTCAAGCGCCCCCATATAGACTGAAGAGGCGATGAGCAATGCTCCGGAGAGCAGCAGGACGACCGGTGCAGGTACAATGCGCTCCAGCATCCAGATGGCAAGTGCCAGCAGCAACACCCCGGACACTGCTTTCACTGCACCCATCCAGGCCCCCGCCTTCGGGAGTATTTTCCCTGCCGAAGTGCCGATCACCAGCAGCGGTACACCCATGCCCATGCTCAACGCAAACAATGCGATGCCACCGATTACGGCATCACCGACATTGGCAATATAGATCAGCGCACCGATCAGGGGGGCATTGATACAGGGCCCGACAATCAATGCCGACAGGAAACCCATGATGCCCGCACCCGTATGGGAACCTTGCCGCTGACCTGAGCCGACCGTATGCAACCTGGACTGCACCGCATGAGGTATTTGCAGTTCGTAGAACCCGAACATGGACATCGAAAGCAGTACCAGTATTCCCACAAACACACTCAACACCCATGGATTCTGAAACCAGATTTGAATATTTTCTCCCGACAGGCCAATCACGATTCCGGCTACGGTATACGTGGCGGCCATGGCCAGCACATATACTAGCGACAGCCCAAACGCTCTGGATGCGGAAACGTTTTCACCCTGTCCAACGATGATGCTGGACAGGATTGGAATCATCGGGAACACACAGGGTGTGAAGGCAAGCAATAACCCCAGACCAAAAAAGCTGGCTACAATGAGCCAGAGTTTTCCGGAGGCAAGCATGGCGGCAAAACGGTCCTGCTCGGACTGGAAATCAGGACTGCTTGCTGAAATACTGCCTGATGGGCTGTCTTTGGCAGAAAGGATTGTGCGGTCCCCCACCGGATCGAGATTGACCCGAAGGGTTTTGGTAATCGGCGGATAACAAAGACCGGCTTTTGCGCACCCCTGATAGGTCACCATCAAATCAACTGCGCGGGTATCCGCAGCCACACGCTGTACGGGGATGCCGGCCTGGAAGTCATGATCAATGCTGACTACTGCGCCGAAGTACTCGTCGTGCATCTCTTTCCCGTCGGGTAACTGCACGACACCCAGAGTGATTCGGGTTTCGTCCTTGGGCATAACGCCAATTTTATCCTTGTAAAGATAATACCCCTTCGCAATCCGCCAGTCTGTCACAATGGTGCGGGCATCGCCCGGTGTTGCCGTGACCTGAAAGGCACGGTCAGGATCGAGAAATTCATTGTCACCTGTACCGCTGATCAACCAGTCAAGTTTGCCGGAGAATGCAGACCCGGTACTGGAATCCGCCAGGCTCGCAGGGTGTCCCAGCACGACCAGCACCGTAAGTAAAAAGATGTTCAGGCTCTTCATAGGATTACGTTCTCCGTGACCCAGTCCAGGTAATTTTCCAGACCTTTGGTAATAGGAGTCGCAATAATCTCCGGAAGTTCGTAAGGATGTCGACTTTGTAGATAGGATTCAAGTTCTGAATATCCGCTTGCAGTGGTTTTTATGAGAGCAATATGCTCAGTATCCATACACTCCTTGCCCTGCCACATGTAAACAGATTGTGCCTGGGGCAGGATATTTACGCATGCTGCAAGCTTTGCCTGCACAATTTCCTGTGCAATCCGCCTCGCAGTATCGATGTCCGGGAAAGTGGTCAGTATCAGTAAATGTGAACTCATGGCGCGTTACATCAGAGTTTGGGTATATTGCAAACTTGACAGGGCATCGTTGCCTTTAGGGTATTGAAGTTTAGGTGATGTACTCCCATATTGGCATTATAGAAGGAGCAAATCCATGTCACGTGTTCAGATCAGACCATTTCCCGTTTTGGCGGCTGCTTTTTTAATAGTGCCCATCGTTGAAATTTACCTGTTGATCCAGGTAGGCAGCCTGATCGGTGTGCTCCCTACGGTTGGTCTGGTTATTCTGACTGCCATCACAGGGGCTGCCTTGCTGCGTATACAGGGGTTGCAAACCTATCTGAGATTTCACCGATCCCTGAGTGAGGGCCGTTATCCAGCCACTGAGATGCTGGAAGGGGTTGCCCTGTTGGTCGGCGGGGCCTTGTTGCTCACCCCGGGGTTTTTTACCGACGGAATCGGGCTTGTCTGTCTGGTACCTTTTACACGCAGGGCATTGGTTGCATGGTCAATGGCCAGATTCGGCAATGTTTTCAAAAACACCCTGTATACAACCTCGATACACACATCCCGTGGCAATACCTATGAAGGCAAGACTACCGGCCACGATGACTGAACAGTCCGCCTGAATCCTTAAAAATACCCTTAAAAAACATCTTGACTTCATGCATTGCACCCGTATGATTAGCACTCATTAGGTGGGAGTGCTAACAAATTTGGCCTCCCTGCCAAAGCAAGCTTAGTTATTGAAACATCAAAATTGATATTAAGGAGGCGATCCTGATGAAGATACGTCCGTTGCATGACCGGGTGGTCGTCAAGCGTATGGAAGAAGAGCGTACAAGTCCTGGTGGTATTGTGATCCCAGATTCAGCCACAGAAAAACCGATCAAGGGTGAAGTGGTTGCAGTAGGAAATGGTAAAATCACAGACAGTGGAGATGTTCGTGCGCTGGATTTAAAAGCCGGGGATAAAATCCTGTTTGGAAAATATTCTGGCACTGAAGTGAAGGTAGACGGAGAAGAACTGCTGGTGATGCGCGAAGACGACGTCATGGCAGTGATCGAAGGCTAGTTTCTTACAATCAAAAAGTTTTAACGCATTTAGGAAGGAATAATCATGAGTGCAAAAGAAGTACGTTTTGACGAAGATGCCAGACAACGTATGGCGCAAGGCGTCAATGTTTTGGCCAATGCTGTAAAGGCAACACTGGGTCCTAAAGGACGCAATGTTGTTCTAGACAAATCTTTTGGGGCCCCCACCGTAACCAAAGATGGAGTGTCCGTTGCAAAAGAAATTGAACTGGAAGACAAATTTGAAAACATGGGCGCGCAGATGGTAAAAGAGGTTGCCTCGCAAACTTCTGACGTTGCCGGTGACGGAACCACCACAGCAACCCTGCTGGCCCAGGCCATTGTGCGCGAAGGCATGAAGGCCGTTGCGGCAGGCATGAACCCGATGGATCTCAAGCGTGGCCTGGATAAAGCCGTAGTCGCTGCAGTAGCCAGCCTTAAAGATCTCTCCAAGCCCTGTGCAGATTCCAAAGCCATTGCCCAGGTCGGCAGCATATCTGCAAATGCTGATACGTCTATTGGAGACATCATTGCCGAATCCATGGACAAGGTCGGCAAGGAAGGTGTCATTACGGTAGAGGAAGGGAACGCTCTGGAAAATGAACTGGAAGTCGTTGAAGGCATGCAGTTCGACCGTGGCTATCTGTCACCCTATTTTGTCAACAACCAGGACAGTATGAGTGCAGACCTGGAAGATGCATACATTCTGCTGTATGACAAGAAAATATCCAATATCCGTGACTTGCTCCCATTGCTTGAGGGTGTGGCAAAAGCAGGCAAACCCTTGATGATCGTCGCAGAAGACGTAGAAGGTGAAGCCCTGGCGACTTTGGTTGTAAACACCATTCGTGGCATCGTGAAAGTCTGTGCAGCCAAGGCCCCCGGTTTTGGTGACCGGCGTAAGGCCATGCTGCAGGATATTGCGGTATTGACCGGAGGTACGGTGATCTCTGAAGAAGTAGGTCTTTCACTGGGAAAAGCCAGTCTTGATGACCTGGGCAATGCCAAACGGATTATGGTATCGAAAGAAAATACCACCATCGTGGACGGTGCGGGCCAAGCGAGCGATATCAAAGGACGCATTGACCAGATCAAGGCACAAATCGAAGAGTCCACTTCTGATTATGACAAGGAAAAACTGCAGGAGCGCATGGCAAAACTCGCCGGCGGGGTTGCGGTAATCAAGGTAGGTGCTGCCACTGAAATGGAAATGAAAGAAAAGAAAGCCCGCGTTGAAGATGCCTTGCATGCGACACGTGCTGCAGTTGAAGAAGGCGTAGTCCCGGGCGGGGGTGTGGCCTTGCTGCGTGCCCGCAAGGTCCTGGATGACCTGAAAGGTGACAACCATGACCAGGATGTGGGTGTCAAGATTGCACGTCGGGCTATAGAAGAGCCTCTACGCCAGATTGTTGCCAACTCCGGAGGGGAAGCCTCTGTGATCCTTGCAAAAGTCGATGAGGGCACAGGTAACTTTGGTTACAACGCGGCTACCGGTGAATTCGGCGACATGATTAAAATGGGGATTCTGGATCCCACCAAAGTAGCGCGTACTGCACTGCAGAATGCAGCTTCCATTGCAGGCCTGATGGTTACCACACAGGCCATGGTAGCTGAAAAACCGCAGGAGGAAGCGCCTGATCACCCAGGTGCCACTGATATGGCAGGTATGGGCGGTATGGGCGGTATGATGTAATCGCCCTTGCGACATATTCCGTCTTTAAAGGCCCCGCCATGGCGGGGCCTTTTTTATTGCCTGAATATTCCGCATACTGGCCCGCATGCGTGTCGACCCTGCGAGCCATTTGATTGCCGGTGTAGGCTATATGCCCTCACCGAATGCAGATGAACGTCCCGATCATTGTCAACCTTCGCTGATTGTCATCCACAACATCAGCCTGCCCCCGGGTGAGTTTGGAGAACCGTACATTGAGCAGTTGTTTACCAATCAACTCGACCCTGACACACACGCCTATTTTGCGTCGATAGCAGAGCAAAAGGTGTCCGCACATGTGCTGATACGACGCGATGGCAGGATTGTGCAATTTGTTCCCTTTGATCGTCGTGCCTGGCATGCCGGCATCTCGACCTACAAGGGGCAGAAAAGCTGCAATGATTTCAGCATAGGGATAGAACTGGAAGGTACCGATAAAATACCTTACGAAGATACCCAGTATCTGGTTCTGACAGCCTTGATTGATGCGCTACGCATTGCCTACCCGTCGTTGAACAGACAGGGAGTTGTCGGCCATTCTGAAATTGCACCGGGTCGAAAAACCGACCCGGGTCATGCATTTGACTGGCAACGCCTGCACAGGGAACTGGTATAATCCGTTCATTTTTACTGAAGCAGGCTCGCAGGCCTGTGCTGAAATTCATGTACCAGACCTGCAAGAACAGGCTGCTACAGCATTCAGCTCAATGCCCATGCAGGTGCGGCCTTTGATAAAAGCCCATTTTATTTGCAGATAAGACTTTCATCGTGACAGCATTTGAAAATAAAATGTGTAAAATGCCGGTGAACTGAAAATTCAGGGCGCTGCTTTATTCCGGTCAACCCGGGACAAAGCACATCAGCGCTCCAAAATAAATGTACGAGCAGTTACATAACAATCTCTCCAGGATCATCCAGGACAAGCAGCAAAATTTATTATCCGGCAGCAAAATTGGCCTGGAAAAAGAATCACTGCGGGTAGACAGTGATGGAAAAATCTCTCAACAACCTCACCCGCCTGCATTGGGTTCGGCGCTCACCAATCCATACATAACAACCGACTACTCGGAAGCGCTGCTGGAATTTATTACACCGCCCACGCAAGGGATTTCTACAACACTTGGGTTTTTGCAGAAAATCCACCAGTTTGTTCATGCACGGCTGGAGAATGAATTATTGTGGAGCGCGAGCATGCCATGCATGGTAGCTGGAGAAGAAAGCATTCCTATTGCGTATTACGGCGACTCGAATCTGGGCATGATGAAGACCGTTTATCGTCGTGGTCTCGGTTACCGCTACGGCAAGATGATGCAGGTAATTGCAGGCGTGCACTTTAATTATTCAATGCAGGATGCTTTCTGGCTGTATTACCATGATTTATTCAGCCGCGATACCTCACAACAGGATTTTATTTCAGACCGGTATTTCGCATTAACTCGCAATCTGCAACGCTACGGCTGGCTGATTTATTATCTGTTTGGCGCTTCCCCTGCAATTTGCAAATCTTTTTTGAACGGGCCACCCGGAGCACTAAGGCAATTTGCTGCCACTACGTATTACCTGCCTCATGCAACAACGTTGCGCATGGGGGACATTGGCTACAACAATAAAAAAGAAAGTGAGATCGGGGTCAAGGCGTGTTATGACAGTATCGGCTCATACATTAAATGCCTGACACGTGCCATTGAAACACCCTGCCCCGAATATGAAAAGATTGGAGTCCGGGTTGCGGGCGAGTATCGTCAACTCAACACCAATATCCTGCAGATAGAAAATGAATATTACAGTACCGTACGACCCAAACAGCCCTCTGCCAGTAATGAAAAACCGGTTTATGCATTAAACCAGCATGGTGTCCAGTATATAGAGCTGCGTTCCCTGGACCTGAATTTATTTGAACCGCTGGGCATCAGTTCCATACAGCTCCATTTTCTGGAGGCCTTTATGGTTTTTTGTCTTTTGCAGCACAGTCCGCTTATCGATGCAACTGAACGGCAGGCAATCGACAACAATGAAATCAGTACTGCGCATCATGGCCGTGACCCTGCACTCAGACTAACCAGGGGGAAACAAAGGGTTTCACTGCAGGAATGGGGCCGGGAAATCCTGTATGAGATGCAGGCTATCTGTGAAATACTGGATGAGTCAAACCATTGCAACGACTACAGTACCGCCTTACGGGAACAAACCGCGGTGATTGGAGACGCCACACTCACACCGTCTGCAAAAATACTGCATGAGATGCGCACTACCAAGGAAGGATTCTTTGAAATGGCTAACCGTTACTCCAGTATGCATCATACTCAGTTATGCGACCACGCGTTACGTGAACATGACGCCAAGTTTTTTAAAAATGCAGTGCTGCAATCTGTTGA
The DNA here is from genome assembly GCA_965205275.1 of Gammaproteobacteria bacterium. Lineage (GTDB taxonomy): Bacteria > Pseudomonadota > Gammaproteobacteria > UBA4575 > UBA4575 > WTFY01. The sequence goes on along the minus strand of OZ242168.1, from coordinate 1,992,971 downwards.
AGAACAGTGCAAGATTGAGGCCTCTGATACGGCATCTTTCGATGAATTTCTGAAGAAGTACTTTCGGCGAACGCTTCCCGAGAAGACCTGACAGCCTAAACAGGGCTGGAGTGGGTCATTGATGCCGACAAGGCTCATTTAAATTAATCCAAACCGGACAACATTTCGTGCAAAATTCGAAACATAGCGCAGTGATCAAGGACCTGGTGTTAATCGGGGGCGGCCATAGCCATGTTGCAGTACTGAAGAAATTCGGCATGAGGCCCGTAGCGGGCCTGCAAATTACCCTGATCAGCCGCGATGTGCACACCCCGTATTCAGGCATGTTGCCTGGCTATATCGCTGGCCATTACGGCTATGACGAAAGTCATATTGATTTACAACCCCTGGCACGGTTCGCGGGAGCACGCCTGTTCCATGCGTGTGCAAATGCACTTGACCTGGAAAACAAACAAGTCATTTGCGACAAGCGCCCGCCCGTGCATTATGACGTACTTTCGATTAATACCGGATCCACACCTTCTTTCACAGAAGTGCCAGGCTCAAGCGAGCATACGTTGGGGGTAAAACCCATTCATCAGTTCCTACAGGGATGGGACGCCATAATGGAGGAAGTACTCGTACAAAAAGGCGATTATCAGATCGTTGTGGTGGGCGCAGGTGCCGGGGGTGTTGAGGTTGCCCTGGCGACACAATTTCATCTGCAAAAGCTATTACGCAAGCACGCCTTGCCCGTCGACAAACTCCGTTTTCACCTCATCTGCGGTAACGGGTTTGTCCTGCCTACACACAACGGCTCTGTACAGCGCCGCTTTACGCAGATATTGGCAGAACGCCAGGTCACCCTACACAACGCGTGTACGGTCACTGAGGTCAGCCCCCATACCCTTCAACTGGATTCCGGCAGTTCGTTGCATGCCGATGCTACGATCTGGGCCACTCATGCTTCAGCTCCGGCCTGGTATAGAAAATCCGGACTCGCCGTAGACGAACGGGGGTTTATACAGATAAACAGCTCCTTACAATCTGTATCACACAGTGATGTGTTTGCAGCAGGAGACGTTGCCACGGTTACCGATTATCCGCGCCCCAAATCAGGTGTGTTCGCGGTGCGGCAGGGACTGCCTTTATATAAAAATCTGAAACGTGCCCTTGAAAGCAGGCCTTTAAAAAAACATGTACCACAAATCAGTTTCCTGAGCCTGGTCAGCACGGGTAACCAATACGCTGTAGCTTCACGGGGAGCTTTCGCCATGGAAGGAGCATGGGTGTGGAAACTTAAAGACGCTATCGACCGGAAATTCATGCGCAAGTACAACAGCCTCCCGGAAATGGAAGAAAAACGGGATAACCCTGTCAACAGCAGACTGGTAAGCGACGACACACTCAAGGAACTCTCTGCCATTGCGATGCGCTGCGGTGGATGTGGCGCAAAGATAGGCAGTAATGTCTTGAGTCGCGTCATCAATCAACTGTCGCCGTTTATGCGCGAAGATGTATTGCTCGGGCTGGATGCCCCAGACGATGCCGCTGTAATAGAAGTGCCTGCCGGAAAAGTACAGGTACAATCGGTGGATTATTTCCGGGCCTTCATGGATGACCCGTATGTGTTTGGACAGATTGCAGCCAATCACAGCCTGAGCGATGTGTTTGCAATGGGCGCAGAAGCACAGGCAGCTATGGCCATTGCCACAATCCCTTACGGCAAGGAAAGTATTGTAGAGCAGCAGCTTTATCAAGTAATGGAAGGTGCAGTACAGGTACTGAATCAGCACAAGACAACTCTGGTTGGCGGCCATTCCAGTGAAGGAGCTGAACTCTCTTTTGGACTGAGTGTTACAGGTCTGATAGAAAGAGAAAAATTACTCGCCAAAAGAGGCATGCAGGCTGATGATGCCCTGATCATCACAAAACCCGTGGGCACTGGCACTTTATTTGCTGCAGAAATGCGCAGCAAAGCCAGGGGGCGCTGGGTAGCCGGAGCCATTGAATGCATGCTTCTTTCAAACCACACGGCCGCACAATGCCTGTACCACTATGAGGTGCATGCATGCACCGATATTACGGGTTTTGGTGTACTGGGACATTTGGTAGAGATGGTACGTGCAGGTCAGATGGATATAAGTATTGATTTAAATGCGCTACCGGTTCTGGACGGTGCACTTGAGACGACTGACCTGGGAATTTTCAGTTCCCTGCAACCCTCCAACATTCGCCTGCGTCGCGCAGTCAAAAACCAGCAAGCGGCCACGCAACATCCATTCTACCCATTGTTATTTGATCCACAGACTTCAGGAGGTTTGCTGGCCGCTGTCCCCAGTCAGCTCGCGGCTGCGTGTGTCACAGAATTACACCGCCTTGGTTATCCGCATGCCTGTGTTATTGGGCATGTGCAGCAACCAAGTGATGCACTAGAGTCCATATATATCAATCTGGATGAGTCCAGCTGAGCAGCAATGAAAACCGGACCTGATCTGTGAACTTCTGGAATCGCAAAATCAAGTTCGTCGCATGGCTTCAGAAAAGGAAAGCCTGCTTGAAGCAGGCTTTCCACGCAGGCCGGTCTTTGTTGGTGATGTTTTGTCGCATCGAGTTGTACGCTATGACGTTAAAGTTATCTTGTCCTGCAGTATTCTGCATTTCCAAGACATGATTGTGAAGTTACGCCAAGTCGATCTGCGTTCTGTTGCTTGTCTGGCCTGCAATCAAAAACAACAATAAAACACTCACACTGACTAGAGTACGCGGAGCTTGTTAACTGCACAACTAAAACTTCGTTATAGTATTAATCAAATACTTTGATAGAGCGTTACTGCATGACAGGGGGTGTGAATCGTATGCAAGCGCTCATCTCCCGTCCGGTTTTTGAGGATGCACACACGGTCAAAATCAGCCACACAGTGCGGATATCAGGCAATATTGCTTAACAGTGTCTTCCATTTATTTTTCTCGCGCTCATAGGAAAACAACCCGGCTTTCGCCAGGCATGTGGTTTGTAAATTCCTCAACCAGACCGTATCCGCCTCGGCCCTGAGAAGCAGGTCACGTAATGCCCGGGTGTTGCCCACAGCATAATAGCCAGGATAGCTTTCCCCTAACAAACCAACAGAACCCGCAATATCTGATGCGATCGTCGGCAGTCCTGCTACACAGGCTTCTGAAATTACATTGGCCCCGCCTTCCATTCTGGAACTCAGCACCATCAGATCTGCTGCAGCATATGCTTTACGCACCTGCCAGTGTGGTACCTCACCATGCCAGCGGTATCGAATATTGTCCCGCATCTCTTTTTCTGCCCGTTCTGCCCACTCCTGTGTATGAGCCTTGCCATACTGATCCACCTGCATACGGGAATGAGCAGGTAGCCTGCGAACCGCATAGGCCGCACGCAGCGGGTCTTTTTCCTCGCGCAAATGCCCGATCACACATACCTTGAACCTGTTTCCTCTCTTTCCAGGTTTACGAACTACCGGTCTTGCCGATTGATGGATCACCGATATTTTTTTTCTGTATATTTCAGGAATCGCCAGGCCTGCGAGGTCATGCAGGGTAATCAGCAGATCTGCGGCCTGTATTGAGTATAAAGTGGGTTCAGGACAGGTCCTGATGAATTTGTATAAATCGGTACCGGTCAATGCCACCACCAGCAACCTGTCAGGATATTGTGTATGGAAGCGACGTATCGATGCAGCACTGCGCCATGCATGCAACGCAACCATGGCGTCATACCGGCCTCCGGTAAAGACAGTTTTCACGTCTACCCTGTGCCCCAGTTCAGCCAATATATTTCTCCAGCGGGTGGCCGTAGCACGATTTCCTGCACGGGAACGAGGTAATGCTGGCGTAATGAGGGCAATTTTCATAATAAAATACGTGCTATTACATTATGGTATGGATAACAGGGTATATTGCCTTATCCGGGTTCCAGGTGCACTGCAACACGAATACCCCATGAATTACAGACACGCTACAGTAGAAAATCTAACAGCTGCATTACGGGATGCGCGTTCCAGAACACTGGCACTGGTAGCGGACCTGGATGAGCAGCAATTACTGGGTCCCAGACTGCCCACTATAAATCCATTGTGCTGGGAAATTGCACATACTGCTTACTTTCATGAACTGTGGGTATTACGTCATCTGGGCAAGCAACCGGAAGTTCTTCCAGGCTCGGATGAATTGTTCGACTCCATATCGATTCAGCATGAACAGCGCTGGAACCTGCCATTGCCAAACATTGTTGATACCCTCAGGTATATGGATGACGTGTTGTCAGCAGAGCTTTTGCAGCTGAACCGGATCGAACTTAACGATTCCGCAAAATACTTTTACCTGCTGGCCCTGTTTCATGAAGACATGCATGGCGAGGCCCTGACGTATACACACCAGACACTGGCCTATCCAGCGCCGGGTTTCATGCAGAAAAAAGCACCCGCCGGCGACACCAGGCCTCCGGTGAATGAAGATATCGAAATCGCAGGTGGTCGGTTCATGTTAGGTGCAGAACGGGACGGCGAATTTATGTTTGATAATGAGAAATGGGCACACAAGGTTACACTCGCTCCATTCAATATTGCCAGGTACGCAGTGAGCAATCAGGATTATGCAGAGTTTGTTGAAGCCAAGGGGTATACGACGGAGAAATACTGGTGCCAGGAGGGATGGCGCTGGCGCTGTGAGCAGGGTCTTGAATGCCCTGTGTACTGGAAAAAGGATTCAGGACCTACATGGTATGCAAGGCAGTTCGACCAGTGGCCTGCCCTGGCATTGTCTCATCCGGTGATCCATATCAGCTGGTATGAAGCCAGGGCTTTTTGCAAATGGGCAAATCGTCGTTTGCCTACAGAGGCAGAATGGGAATTTGCCACAGCCTGCAATCCAGACAAACAGACCGATGGTGTGCTGCACAAGGCATTGTTTCCCTGGGGAGATGATGCATCTGTAAATTGTGCCAATCTGGACAGTACGAGCCCGGGTACCGTTGCAGTAGACGCATGCTCTGGTGGCGACAGTGCATTGGGCTGCCGGCAAATGCTTGGCAATGTATGGGAGTGGACGGATTCGACGTTTTTGCCCTATCCGGGTTTTTCGCCCGACTGGTATACGGAATATTCCCGACCGCTATTCGGCCAGACAAAGGTATTGCGTGGGGGTGCCTGGACGACCCGCAGACGTATGATCCACAATACCTGGCGCAATTACTACGGGGCAGACCGGAATGATGTCTTTGCAGGATTCAGAACCTGTGCGAAATAGCGATGCTTGGCCCGCACTGGTAAAATTGTAAGAATCCGATGATTATGCATACAGGGCAGGCAGTACGACGATGAGTTGGTGGGGAAAACTGGCAGGGGGCGGATTGGGGTTTGCCCTGGGCGGGCCCCTTGGGGCAATGATTGGTGTCATGCTGGGCCATCAGCTGGACAAGTCATCCTCGAGCCAGCAGGAACAACTCGGGTTTTCCCCGGGTTCCCGGGAACGCACCCAGGCCGCTTTTTTTACTGCAACGTTTTCTGTAATGGGCTATATCGCCAAAGCCGACGGGCATGTTTCCCCAAAAGAAATCCAGCTTGCAGAACAGATAATCGCGCAGATGCGTTTAAACGAAGAACAACGCAAAGCTGCCGTTGAACTGTTCAATCAGGGCAGACAGGCCGACTTCATGCTGGACGATGTGCTTGAACAATTTCGCAAGGAGTGCCATCGCAAGACCACACTTATCCAGATGTTCATAGAAATTCAATTGCAGGCCGCTTATGCAGACGGCGTCAAAGACCCGGAAGAAGAACGTATTTTACATCATATCTGCAACAAGCTGTGCTATCCTCTCGCGTGGCTTGCGCAGCTGGAATCGATAATCTTTGGGCAGCAGCAGCATACCGGGGGTACGCGACCACCACCGGCATCCGAAATAAAAAACGCATACAGAATTCTCGGTGTTGACCCGAAGGCGGCAGAGGCAGAAGTCAAGAAGGCCTATCGCAGATTAATGAACCAGCATCATCCGGACAAGCTGGTCTCCAGAGGTTTGCCGGAAGAGATGGTCAAGGTCGCCACAGACAAGACACAGGAAATACGCAAGGCATACGACCTGGTTCGACAACAACGTAAAAAGTATCGCCCGTAACCAGACAATAAAAAATTACTGATTCTTGGCGTGCCCTGTCGCCTTCATTTTATGTATATGTAGAGACTGATATGACATGCTAACATGGAATACAAACAACCCAACAGTACCCAACCTATCATGACAAAACCTTACCTTGTGTTAACGTGGATGGTAGTTTTTGTGCTGAGTGCATGCGTTGTTGTTCTGACCACCTACGACCCGATCATCTTTGCGTTCAAAACCAATCCATGGTTCAACTCCCTGATTTTACTGGTCCTGCTTGTCGGCCTGGCGTACAACTTTCAACAAGTGGTTCACCTGATCAAGGACATTGAATGGATCGAACATTTTCGCACTACCAAAGATGTAAGCACTTCCGGAAGGGTCACGCCTTTACTCGCGCCCATGGCGCGGATGCTGTCCCAAAAAACCAGTGACCACCTTACGTTATCCACCCTGTCCATGCGTTCCCTGCTGGACAGCATCACGAATCGTCTGGAGGAGTCCCGTGACATATCACGTTACCTGATTGGCCTGCTGATATTTTTAGGGCTGCTGGGTACGTTCTGGGGGTTGCTGACCACGGTCAGTTCAGCGAGCAATGTGATCAAGGGTATGTCTGCCGAAGGTGAAAACAGTTTATTGTTATTTGAAAATCTGAAGCTGGGGCTGCAACAACCCTTGGCGGGCATGGGCATTGCGTTCAGTTCATCTTTTTTTGGTCTGGCCGGCTCATTGGTGCTGGGCTTTACAGACCTGCAGACAGGCCATGCGCAAAGGAGGTTTTTCAATGAACTGGAAGAATGGCTTTCCAGTATTACACGCCTTTCTTCAGGCACATTGGCTGCAACCGGCGAGGCATCCGTACCGGAATATGTACAGGCCTTGTTAGAAAAAACTGCTGATGGCATCGAGAACCTGGAGCGAGCCCTGAGTGGCCAGGTGGATGAACGATCCAGGCTTGATTCAAACCTGTTTGAACTCACACGCCAGCTAGCCGAGTTAAACGAATATATGAAACGGGATCAGCAACCGCTATCGGAAGAACTGCGCAAGGAACTGCGCATTCTGGCACGCACAATCGGTGCATCCCTGGCACATCGCGAATAATCCAAAAACGTGCAGCCCTCTTATTCATCCCGGCGCAATATCGATATCTGGCCAGGTTTCGTAGACGCATTGTCTGCCCTGCTGATTGTCATAGTATTCATACTGTTAATATTTATGATCGGGCAGTTTTACCTGAGTGTTACGCTGAGTAGCAAGGAAGAAAAGATTTCGGAGCTTGATCGGGTGGCTGTGCATCTTTCAGAGTTGCTTGTCACGGAAAAAACAAGCGCTGCAGATTTGCAGCAACGCGTTGAAAAACTGACTGCACATCTTTCAGACAAGACTAAAGACCTCGCCACGCTGCAGACGGATGCAGAGTTATTAATTGAATTACGCCAGCAACTGGAAGAAGAGGTTGCGGGTCTTTCTGGCCAGCTTCAGGCGAGTCGTGAAACTCTGAGAACAGAAAAAGAACTCTCGGCTCGCTCCGTGGCGCAAATAGAGTTAATCAACAGGCAGGTCAAAATGCTGCGCGAGCAGCTTGGTGCTATATCGGAGATCATGGGGCTCGAAATGAGTACGAACGATGAAGACCTGGAAAAATTTTCCCAAAACCTGAACAGGTCCCTGCTTGAAATGGTACACAGACTGGCACACTACCGTTCCAATTTTTTTGGTCGTCTACGTGATTTACTGGGGGGAAATCCCAATATACAGGTTGTAGGAGACAGGTTTATCCTGCAGTCAGAACTCCTGTTCGATACCGCTTCTGCCAGCCTGGGTGAACGTGGCAAACAGCAGGTAGCCCTACTGGCCCGGACTATCAATACGATAGCGGCCGATATACCGGATGATATTGACTGGGTAATACGTGTTGATGGACATACCGACCTGAGGGAAATCAACACACCGGAATTTCCCTCAAACTGGGAATTGTCCACAGCAAGAGCCTTGGCCATAGTGAGATACATGATTGCGCAGGGAGTTCCACCAGAACGTCTCGCAGCAACCGGGTTCGGTGAATTCCATCCACTGGACACCGCTGCAACCCCCGAGGCCTATGCCAAAAACAGAAGGATAGAGATCAAACTGACTGCAAAATAGGCACTGCATTTTCCCGGTCCGAAGGCTACCCGGATTATCTCAGGCCGGCTGGGTTTCAACTGCATGCCCTGCAAACGGCTTTGCTTTTCCAAGTTGCAAAAGGCTGGGTAACAGAATCAGCGTGAAGGCAGTGCTCACGACCATGCCGCCAACAATCACACCTGCAAAACCCTTATAAAGCTCAGAGCCCGCTCCCGGAATGAGCAATAAAGGCAACATTCCAAAAATGCTGGTCAGGGTGCTCATGAGTATGGGTCGCAAACGCACACGTACTGACTCACCTACTGCCTGGCGCCTCGACTTGCCCCTGCGTTCGGCGGTGCGTGCCTGATGCACCAGCAAGATCGCATTGTTCACAACCAGACCCAGCAGAACAATAAAACCCAGCATGGTCAATAAGTCCGCAGGAAGATTCAGTAGTCGCAACACAAGCACGCCGCCTACGGTAGCAAGAGGCAAGACCAGGATAACCAGGATGCTATCGACAAATGATCGAAACAGGGCACTGATCAAAAGATAAAGAATAATCACTGCCAGGACAAAACTGCTGGCAAAACTTCTAATTGCTGTCTTCAGATTATCCGCAGACCCACTGAGTCGAATTTCCCCATCCTCAGGAAGCTCCCGTTCCATCAACGGTATGACCTCCTGTTTTATTTTCTCAATGACCACTTCCAGCGGCATTCCGGGAGGCGGTCGCAATTCCAGAGTGATCGTGCGTCGACGGTCCAGGCGACGGATCCGATCCGGCCCGGCCGTGCGTTTGATATCGACAAGCTCACTGACAGGCAATGCCCCGCCCTTCGGAGTATACAGGGGGATCGCTGCCAGTTCTTCAGGAGTAAACCAGGGTTCAACCCTTGCAACCACATCAAGTTTTTCTTCACCATTAAAATATTCACCCACAAACAGACCTTGACCCAGAAACCGGGTCATGGCCGCCATCGTGGCCCGGTTCCAGCCAACTTCAACCAGGCGGCTGTTCTTGGGCGCCATTTGCAGTTCAGGCTCAGCCAATTCCAGACCGGGGCGCGGGCGTGCTCGTGCGCCTTGGAAAACAGCTGGAATTTTAAAAAATCCAACTCTCGCGGCACGTAACAGGCTATCGATATTACTTCCCTGAATATTAATATCGACCTCCGTACGCCCGCCGACGCCACTGAACAAGGAAGCCTTTTGCACAATGGCAAAACTGTCCGGAAAACCCGTTATTGCAGTACGCACGACATTCAGTACCTGATCAACTTCCTGTTTTCCCGGGTTTCGCGCGCGCGCACCTAAAAATATAGAGCCCGAACTGGCAACAAAAAAGTAGTGCTTTATTTCTGGAGACTTTTTGCCATCCAGATAAGGCTGCAACCGTGCGGCAATCACCTTGCCCATTTCCTTTTCAATATGATCAATGCTGACGCCCGGAGGTGGAATCACAATACCGAACACCAGATTACGGTTGCCTGTGGGCAGGTAGTCGATTTTGGGAAATGCCAGATAAGTGATCGCGACCGCAACGCTGGTCAAGCTAATGATCCACAACCAGCGTAAAGCAGCCGTACCGGTTATATCTATGATGAAAGAGGTAGCGCGATCCCACCAGGTATAGGGCCTGTCTACCAGTTTTACGTTTGCCATAAACTTATGCGCTGCAACAGGAATGACTACACTCGCCACCAGCAGTGAAGTGGCTGTGGCCGCTGAAATTACAATGGCAAGATCCGAGAACAACTGACCACTCTGATCTTTCAGAAATATGATCGGTAAAAAAATCGCAACCGTCGTTACAGCGGAGGCAAACAAGGCCGGCCATACCTGTCGGGTACCCTCGAGTACTGCTTTCCGGGAAGCCATTCCCTGCTCGCGCATCCGCACAATGTTCTCCAGCACGATAATTGCAGCATCCATAACCATACCCACCGCAAAGGCCATGCCCGCTAATGAAACGACATTGATGGTGCGACCTGTCATATTCATCACCACAAGCGTTACAAACAAACACAGAGGTACGGTCAAAGTGACAATAAACGTGGCCCGGAGCCTCCTTAAAAACCACCACAGAACGGCTACGGCCAGTAAAATACCCAGGCCCAGGCTGTTACGTAACAACTCAATCGCACTGTTGATATATACGGTTTCGTCATAGACCTGTTCGATATTAAGATGGGCTCGTTTGAAAGGGCCCTGTTCAATTTCCCTTACCGCAGCGCGTATGTCGTTCATGGTTTGAAGTACATTGACACCCGCTTCCCGATAGGCATTGACGGCAATAGACTGCCCGCCTTTGGTAATTACAAAGTTATTGCGATCGACAGTGAGAATCTCCACGCGGGCAATATCCCGCAAGGCAACCGGTTTGCCTTCACGCCATTCCAGAATAAGTTCGCCTAATTGCTGTGCATCCAGTGCGCCGGTATAACGCAATGTGTAACGTCGTTTCCCCACATTGGCAGTGCCGCCGGAAACATCATCGTTGCCACCGATCAGTGCCGCAGCTTTAGGTAACTCAATACCCAGTCCTGCTGCTTTATACGGGTCTACCGTGACACGTACTTCGTATTCATTACCCCCACGAACTTCGGAAAGGGCTACACCGGGAACGCGTTCAAAGCGTGTTTGTACAACTTCTTCGACAAAATCCCGGTAGGTTTCTATAGGCCTTGGATTGCCCTCATCCGTTTTGACTATAAACCAGGCGACAGGGCGCCCTCGCCCTCCGGCCGTACTGAGTATGGGCTCGTCCGCATCTTCGGGATAACTGGGAACGCGGTTTAAACGGTTAATAACCTCGATTAATCCACGATTCAGGTCATAATCCACTTTGAAGGCAATCGTAATTTTACCTCCACCGGTTCTGGCTTCAGAAAGTAATTCCTTCATACCAGGCAGGCCACGCAACTGTTTTTCCTGTGGCTCGATAATTTCAGACTCGACTTCTTCCGGGGCAGCTGCACGCCAATTGGTAGAGATCACAATCTCAGGTTGCTCAACTGAAGGGGTAAGTTGTATGGGCAGACGGGCCAGGGTTAACGAACCAAACAGGATTACCAGCAAACAACCAACCAGGGTTGCAGTAGGATTACTTAAGGCAAACTTGATAAAATTCATGAGTCCGCTTACAGCGGTTTTACGCTGACCGTCATACCGGGTTGCAGATTTTCACCGCCACGTGTGACGACCCGGTCATTTTCCTGGATGCCCCCGATGACCTCTATGCTGCGGGATTCGGCAATTCCGGTTTCCACAGTAATTTTCTCAGCAATGGATTCCTTATTGATCCGGTACACATACACCCCCTCCCTGCGCAACACCAAGGCATCACGAGGCACCATTACGGCTTCACGCGAGTGCGCCGTCGGTACTGCAACACGTAACAGCCTGCCGGCACTCAGCGAAGAGTCGGATACAGAAATCCGCAACTCATATAACCGGGACACATCTTTGCCAACCGGTACGAACGTACGCACTTTACCTGTGCCCGTAACCTTTCCATCTGTGTAGGTTAATGGTGTGCCTGTCGTTACAAACTGCAAGGCACCGGCCGGGACATGTGTTTGAACCTCCAGATTGTCAATACTGACCAACCGCACAATGGTGGTGCCGTTGTCTGCCCACTCTCCTGCCTGCAGCAACCGTTCCGACACGATACCGTCAAAAGGTGCGAGTATGCTGGTGCGTTTCAAACGTTCTTCCGCCTGTGCAAGACGTGCTTCGGCTGAAAGGATATTGCTGTGTGCGACCGATTGATCTGTGCTTGCCTGATCAACCTTACTGAATGCAATGGCTTCGTCCGTTAACAATTTCCTGAAACGCTCCACATTCCGGGTGTGGAAATCATATCTGGCTTTTTCACTCTGGATGATGGATTGCTCCTCGATTACCTGCTGCCTGATAAAGACATCATCCAGTTTTGCAACCCTCTCACCCTTGCGGAAATGATCCCCTACTTCTGCAACCCAGGTCAGGTGTCCGGATATTTCTCCGGACAGATTTGCATCGTTTCGACTGATTACCGTTGCACTGTACAAGGCGGTAGGGGATACATTTTTTTTCACCGCATGTTCGGTCACGACGAACACAGGAGGAGGCCCTCTTCTTTCTTCTGCATGCACAGCAGAAGCTAGGAAAACCAGAACCAGGGTGATGTTTGCAAGCAGGGATTTCATATAAAAGCCTGAGACAGGGTTACAGGGACTAAGTGTGCGGTAACTAGTTCAACGAGCCACTGCAACTGCTCCCCTGTCCTGCGGTGCAGCCGTAACAATGATCGGCAACCGTAATTTCACGATTCTCCAGATCAATGTCAACAAGCTCTGACAAATGTGTGCGTGCCTGGTTATTATACGGTAAAGGCAAACCAAGCATCTGGTTAAAATCACAGTCGTACACATAGCCTTGCCAGTCTACACTTACCAGGGAACGACACATTACGGACTGCAGGTTTTTTGCATGGTAGGCATTACGCAGCAACTTCATGTATTCGTCAAATTTTCCCTGACTGATCAGGGTACTGCCAAATCTTTTGATCGGCATGTTTGTGATGGTGAACAAATGGTCAAAACTTACGTCATATCCGGTTAAAAACTTGCGATAGTCTTTTTCCAGACTTTCCTGCGGTGGCGGCAAATCGGGACCCTGGGGATTGTAGACCAGTGTAAGGACCAGGCTTTCGTCGTTTTTTCCATATCCAAGGGCATTCAGTTTTCTAAGCGCACGTATACTTTTCACAAACACTCCGTTACCCCGTTGTTTGTCAACATTCTCTTCAAGATAACAGGGCAACGAAGCCACGATTTCCACTTTCTGTTTTGCCAGAAAGCCTGCAAGGTCCTGCTGGTCAGGTTCCTCAAGAATTGTCAGATTGCAGCGATCAATCACACGTTGAACCCGGCCGCGGGCCATCGTTACCAGCTGTCTGAACTGCGGATGCAACTCAGGCGCACCACCGGTGAGATCCAGCGTCTGGACATCCCGGGCGTGCAGGTAATCCATGACCGTATCAATCGTTCCGGATGACATCATCTCCTTGCGACCGGGTCCGGCATTCACATGACAATGTACACAGGACTGATTGCACCGGTACCCCAGGTTAACCTGCAAGGTTTCAACCTTGTCGCGGTAAATTTCAGGGAAATCGGTTTGTTTCAGTAAGTGAAGGGTTTCGTGCATATCGTGTATCGCGGATTGTTCAATGTATAGTTACCTACGTTGAAACGCATGGTACCTTTTTACCCAGTTCAGCATTTTTTCAGGTGCATGTGCCCTTTTCCACTCGCCTGCAGCATACTTGTTGGCTTCAGCCAGGGTCGGATAAATATGTATGGTGCCAAGGATCTTGCTCAGGCCCAGCTTGTGTTTCATGGCTGAAACATATTCTGTTATCAGATCACCAGCATGCTCGCCAGCAATGGTTGCACCCAGGATTCTGTCTTTGTCAGGCAGGGTAAGCACCTTCACCACCCCATGCGCTTCCTCATCCGCAATCGCACGGTCCAGATCGGATATATCGTACCGCGTTACCTCATACTCAATGCCCTGATTCTGTGCCTCCTGCTCATTCAGACCCACTCGTGCCACTTCAGGTTCCGTAAACGTACACCAGGGAATGACCGAGTAGTCAACCCGGAATTTTTTGAACCGGCCAAACAGTGCATTGACACTGGCATACCAGGCCTGGTGGGAAGCCGTATGCGTAAATTGGTAAGGGCCCGCAAGATCGCCACAGGCATAGATATTGGGGTAACTGGTTTGCAGGAACTCGTTCAGTGCCGGTCTTCCATTTTTTTGCAGTTCAATCTGCAAATTCTTGTCCCAGGTCGGGTGTGAGGTTACCTTGCGCCCGACAGCAACCAGAATGGCATCGAACGGGACCTTTACTTCCGTGCCGTCGTGCGTACAGATCAATACATTTGAACCCTGCTCCTGCAGCACCTCCTTTGCGGCGTGCCCAGTAAGGATCTGCACGCCCTCGCGGACAAAACTTTCCGCAACCATAGCGGAGATCTCAGGGTCTTCACGCGGCAGGATCCTGGGACCCCTTTGAACCTGGGTGACCCTCGAGCCAAAACGCGCAAAACATTGAGCCAGTTCACAGCCGATCGGACCTCCCCCGAGCACCACCATGCGTTCGGGCAGTTCGTTAATGTTCCAGATGGTATCCGAAGTATAATACCCAATATCAGATAAACCCGGTATGTCAGGTACAAGGGGGCTGGCACCTGTAGCCAGGACTATATTCCTGCTCGTCAGGGTTTTTTCATTGACGGCAACCGTCCACGGGTCTTTCAGTTCAGCTTCGCCCTGAATACATTCGACCCCCAGTTTCGTATAGCGTTCCACGGAATCATGAGGTTCAACTTTTTCGATTACCTGTTGCACACGCTGCATGATCTTTCTGAAATCAAAATCCACCTGGACAGGTTCACAACCATATTGCGCAGCCCGTTTTGCCTGTGAAACAAATTTTGCAGAACGTATCAATGCCTTGGAAGGTACGCAGCCTGTATTCAGGCAATCCCCTCCCATTTTATTTTTTTCAATGAGGGTTACCTTGGCCTTGACCGTCGCAGCAATGTACGCAGAAACCAGTCCTCCAGAGCCGGCACCGATTACAATCAGGTTACGATCGAACTTTTTGGGCCTGCTGAAATTTGCGTAGACACGTTTTGCCCTGAATATGGCCAGTATTTTTTTGGCTGCCCAGGGGAAAATCGCCAGCAGTCCAAACGCAATGACGAGATCAAGTGTCAGGATTCCGCCCAGCGATTCCAGGTCTGCAAGCTGGGTGCCTACATTCACAAAAATGATGGAACCGGCCACCATGCCAAGCAGACTGGCCATGAAAAAAACAACCGTCCGCATGGGGGTCAGACCCATGACAAGGTTGATCACAAAAAACGGGAAGAGAGGGATCAATCGCAGCGTGAACAGATAAAATGCACCATCTTTCTCAATGCCCTTGTTAATGGCCCGCAGCTTGTCCCCGAAACGGCTTTGCACAAAGTCGTGAAAAATATACCGTGAAAGCCAGAATGCAACCGTAGCCCCGGCAGTTGCTGCAAGCAGTACGATGGTTGCCCCTACAGGCAAACCAAAAATAGCCCCGGCAAGCACCGACAGGACCCCTGCACCCGGCAGGGAAAGACCGGCGACTGCGAAATAAATCAGGAAAAATATCAGCGCTGTCTTAACGGGGTAGGCATGAAAGTAGCCGGTAATCAGCGCCTGCCTTGATTTAAGGTAGGAAAAATCAAGATACTGATGCAAATCAAAAATGAAAAACCCGGTAACCAGCATTGCTACAGCTAATAAAACGGCTATTTTTTTCACTGTATATATCCCATGGTGAGCCTGCGCGCAGTGTCGCTCGAAATCTGGCTTCAGACATCAGGCTGTGATTACAATACCCCTTCCAGAAAAACCATGATGTCCGGTAATGAAATTAGCTACATGCCTGTACAATAGTGAAGTGCATCTTGCCGTAGTGCAAGCTGATTCTATCCTGTTACCCGCAACCTGTCCCGGTTGGCCATCGGAGATGGACAGCATGCTGCAGGTGATCGATGAACAGGATCAGTGCTTGGCGGACCTGCGTGAACTGGTGCAGCAGTCCAGGCACGAACAATGGGTTGCATTGGCTTCTGTCGAACTGTTATCGCCGATCCCCAGACCACGTCAAAACATGATGTGTCTTGGCTGGAACTATATTGAGCATGTTGAGGAAACAACACGCACCCTGCTGGAAGCACCCAAATTGCCCAAATACCCCATCGTATTCACCAAAGCCGCTTCCAGTATGAATGGCCCACATGCAGACATACCGGTGAATCCTGATGTTTCAGACAAAATGGACTGGGAAGTCGAACTGGGCATCATCATTGGGAAAGGGGGCCAAGGCATTCGCCGTGAACATGCGCTGCAGCATGTTTTCGGGTATACCGTAATAAACGACGTGTCCGCACGGGATTTACAAAAACGCCACAAGCAGTTTTTTATCGGCAAGAGTCTTACCGGAGCATGCCCCATGGGTCCCTGGATCGTAACGGCAGACGAGATCCCCGACCCCCAGATACTGAATCTGACCTGCCGCGTGAACGATCAGGTCAAGCAGGATTCAAATACCAGGTATCAGATCTTTGATACGGCAACCGTCATTGAAACATTATCCCGGGGTATGCGGCTTGAGCCGGGAGATATCATCGCGACAGGCACCCCGAGCGGCGTGGGGTATGTCCGTAATCCACCTGAATACCTGCTTCCAGGGGATGTAGTAGAATGTGAAATCGAGTCAATCGGTACAATTCGTAACACGATCGTTGCAGCGTGACTGATTCCGGAATGCCTGCGGTACCTGTTTGTACAGTTCAATTTGCATGGAACCGCTGTACCGTCTGCAATCAGGGGGCTGAATGCCCGAGGATGTAATGTATGGATGCCAGAAAACGCGTACAGGAAATATTTTTGCAGGAAGCTCAGGCAATATCCTCCATACCCATCAGCGACAATTTTGAAAAAGCCGCATCCCTGCTAAAGAATTGCAACGGCAAGGTGTTGACAACCGGGATGGGCAAAGCGGGTCACATCGCGAATAAATTTTCAGCAACCTTATCGTCTACAGGAACGCCAGCCTCTTTTTTGCATCCGGGTGAGGCCGCGCACGGAGACCTGGGCCTGATCGAGGAAAATGACGCCATGGTAGCCTTTTCCACCAGCGGCAAAACCCGTGAAGTACTGGAAGTGCTGGTGGCCGGACGCGAACTGGGCCTGCACACCGTCATAGGCATTACTTCTCACCCGGACTCAAGGTTACGTGACCTGAGCGACGTCATACTGGACATGGGAACGGTCAGGGAAGCCTGCCGACTCGATCTCACACCTACCTGCAGCATGGCAGTCATGCTGGCCATAAGCGATGCGCTGGCTTTGTTACTGATGGAGCTCAAGGGTTTCAGCCGGCAAGACTATGGCAAGCGTCATCATGGCGGCTACCTGGGTAAAAAAGCGCGCACTGCAGACTAGCCGGTATGCCCCGGAATCTAACGCTTATACGTCATGCAAAATCAAGCTGGGACGATGCAGACCTGCAGGATTTTGAGCGGCCCCTGAACAAACGTGGCCTCGAAAATGCGCCGATGATGGGCAAACGTCTGGCAGCCGATGATTGCAAGGCGGATATCATCATTTCCAGCCCGGCGAAACGCGCGGCGGTTATACGTCATGCAAAATCAAGCTGGTTAACACGCCCTACGATGCAGACCTGCAGGATTTTGAGCGGCCCCTGAACAAACGTGGCCTCGAAAATGCGCCGATGATGGGCAAACGTCTGGCAGCCGATGATTGCAAGGCGGATATCATCATTTCCAGCCCGGCGAAACGCGCGGTTACGACCGCCGGGATGATCGCAGCTGAAATTGGCTTCGACAAAAACAGAATTCTTCAAAACCCGCTAATGTATGCAGCAGGCCTGAATACGCTTGTGGAAGTCATTACCGGGATTGATGATCGCTTTCAACATGCAATACTGGTCGGACATAACCCGGGATTTACACACTTATGCAATGCTCTTTGCACAGCCCGGATTGACAACCTACCGACCTGCGGTATTGCCCGGATTGAATTCGACACGGATACCTGGAAGGCGGTTTCCAGGCAAAAAGGTTATCTGGCCGGTTTTGATTATCCCAGGAAAAAATGACGGCAATGCAACGCGACAACCCGCGCTCCTGAACAGGGCCTGCCGGTTGCGACCGGCATCGGCGGATGACTAGAACTCATACTCAACCCGTTTCATACCACCATTTACAACATGCGCTTTCCATAGCGCTCCAAGGGTACGTTTTTCTTCCGGGTGCTGCATACCCCCTGTGAGTTCAGCCAGCGGCCTGAGCATAAAGTTGTAACGCAAGACATCAGGATGGGGGAGATTCACACCATCCGTCTGCATGATTAAATCACCATATAGCAACTGGTCCAGGTCCAGGGTACGGGATTCAAACTGTTCCTTGCCGTGCGTACGATGATGATCCGCCTCGATTCGTTTGAGTGTTTGACTGATTTCCAGTGGTGATTCGTCGGTATCAAACCCGACGACCAGATTATGAAAGTCATCCCCTTCAAACCCGACTGCCCTGGTTTCATACACATTGGAAATATCCAGACGGCCAAAATGTACACGCAGCGCAGCCACCGATGAGACGATGTTCTTTTCCTTGTCGATATTGCTACCGATGCCAACAAAGACACGGGCCATTAGCGGTCACGTTTCCCGCGTTCTATGGTAATGCCTACGTCGCGCGCACCGCGCACTGCTCCAGGCTTGCTGATCGTAATACGCAGCCAGGAGATACCGAATTCCTGAACCAGGATCCCAGCCACTTTTTCGATCAGGGTTTCAACCAGTTCATAGCGGCTGTTTTCGACAAACTGCACGACGCGTTTGGCAACCGCTTTATAGTCCAGGGTGTCCTCTATGGAGTGCGTCGTGGCAGCTCTGGTAATATCTGCAGCCATCTCAAGGTCGATGCGTACCTTTTGCCTGATGCGCTGTTCCCATTCGAACACACCGATTGTGGCGTCAACTTCCAGATCGCGTAAAAATATTGTGTCCATTTCTATATTCGGTTGCTATATTTAGGAGTGCCATCCATCCAGGACGCTGCCTGCCAGACCGGCTTGTACCCGATCAACGATTCTGGTATGTTCACGCGCCCAATACAAATTTACTGCATCTGATACAGAAACTACAGCCATGTCACGCGTATGCCAAGTCACAGGAAAACGGCCCATCTCGGGCAATAACGTTTCCCATGCGCATAATAAAACACGGCGCCGCTTTTTGCCTAATCTACATACTCGTCGCTTTTGGGTGAAAAACGAAAACAGATGGGTAAAACTGCGTGTGTCCTCCAAAGGGGTACGCATCATAGACAAAAAAGGCATCGATGAAGTGCTCAGTGATATCCGAAAACAGGGTGTCCGGGTTTAAGACTGTCGCTGCAAACAGGGACCTCTCTCATGGCAAAAGCAGTACGTGAAAAAATCAAGCTGGTGTCTAGCGCCGGAACAGGCCATTACTATACGACCAGCAAAAACAAACGCACAACATCCGACAAGCTGGTAATGAAAAAATACGACCCGGTTGTTCGAAGCCACGTCGTTTACAAAGAAGCCAAAATCAAATAGTTCATTGACCTACCGGTCCACGGTTCCACAAAAATCCGGTAGATCCGCTATCGTTCTGACAGGCAGACCGTACCGGGTTGCAGCGCATAGCTTCTCAGACTTTGGGCAAACGTCTGCAACACCCGGATACCTGTTTCTTCCGCCTCCTTGCACCACTGGGTGATCGCCTGTACCAGGCGCTCATGGCTGATATAGGTGACACTCCATAATTGCTGCAACTTGCTTCGGAACTCATACACCGTATGCAAGGCTTCATTGCTTTGCAAAAGCTCCTGCAGGTGTTTGCGATGCAACGGTTTCAGACGGGTATTTTCACGTATCAGTGCGGTACGCATTTGACGCATCAGTTTTTTGCGGCGGGTATCGCCTGGCAATCCATCGCGAAAAGTAGGCAGGGTTACCTGTCGTGCATACTCCGCCATCACGTGTAATTTGCTCGAAATGATGGCCTTGGCCGTTTCAAGATCGATTTTATCCTTATCCATTACTCTCACAGGTTGCGGAGCTCGCCTGCGTACTTTTGCCAAGCTTAAAAAGGACAGTAATTGAATATACATCCAGCCTGCATCAATCTCCCACCGCTTGCTGGAAAACTTGGCTGAGCTGGGGTAGGCGTGATGATTATTGTGCAGCTCTTCACCACCAATAAGCATTCCAAGATTGATGATATTGGTAGAGCCATCAGGCGTTTCGAAGTTTCGATACCCCCAGTAATGACCGATACCATTTACAACACCTGCCGCAGTAACCGGAATCCAGACCATTTGAACGGCCCAGACCAGGATTCCGATGGCTCCAAACAAAACCAGGTTCAACATCAAAGTCGCAATCACTCCAAGATACGTAAAACGTGAATACAGGTTGCGCTCAAGCCAGTCATCGGGCGTACCGTGACCGTAGTGTTCCAGGGTTTCCGGATTTCTGGCCGCTTCCCTGTATAGCTCTGAACCCTGCCAGAACACCATACCGATACCCAGTACATGCGGACTATGCGGATCATCTGCAGTCTCGGTTTTGGCATGATGCTTGCGGTGAATCGCGACCCACTCCTTGGTGATCATTCCGGTAGTTGCCCATAGCCAGAAACGAAACAGATGTGCCAGTATCGGATGCAATTCCAAAGCACAGTGTGCCTGGCACCGATGCAGATACAGGGTGACCGCTATA
The DNA here is from genome assembly GCA_965205275.1 of Gammaproteobacteria bacterium. GTDB lineage: Bacteria > Pseudomonadota > Gammaproteobacteria > UBA4575 > UBA4575 > WTFY01. The sequence goes on along the minus strand of OZ242168.1, from coordinate 1,972,369 downwards.
ATGCTGCAGTGCGTAAGAATAAACGAGAGGACAACATATCCCCACCACGCGCCTTCGCGCCGTATATCCCCACCACGGCAAAGAAACTAATCCATCAAGCATGGGTCGATCCTAATCAGCGATTATTGTTTTTTATAAAAGCATCCTGTTCTTCAGCCCTTGAATCATACGTGGTCATGAGGGGGACAACAAGCACCTGCACAAACCTGTTCAACAGGTAGCCGTTCGTTCCAGCAAAAGACTGCCTGAATCCTGCTGTACAGCCGTCCACTGTGGCGCAACATACAGTGTAGTCTGGTCTTCGATAACGATAGCAGGGCCGGTCAGCACCTGATCCTGCCCAATGTCTGACCTTCTGAATACCGGCACCTGCGCCCCGAGTTCCAGGAGCCTTGTCCGGTCGGCTGGCTGGCCATGCTCCCGGCGGGCAATGCCCGGCAAAGGCAGGGCTGGCGTATCCGTCCCGCGCGCAGTCAGCCGCACATTGACCAGTTCAACCGGCATATCCAGAGCATATCCGAACCGGTCCCGATGCCGTTCATGAAATGCGCCGGCTGCCTGGGACTGATTCAGCCAGGGCAGTCTTAACGTTGCGGACTGGCCTTGATAACGCAAATCAATTTCACGCTTGAGCTGGAATGCCGAGGCAGCTTCCAGCCTTAAATCGGAAGTAATTCTTTGCTCAAGACGCTGAAAGACTGCCTCCACCTCTTCCTCCTGGCAGTCACCGAGCAGCCGGATACAACTTTGTGATACCTCTTTCCCGGAAGGCGCTGCCAGTAACCCGAATGCAGATAGCACACCTGTATAGGCAGGTACCAGCGCCTGGCGAATCCGGAGGGTTTCGGCAAGGTCACACATATGCAGACCGCCGGCACCGCCGAAACTGACCAGAGTAAAGTTTTTCGGATCATGGCCACGGTGCACCGACATCACACGCAGTGCCTGTGCCATCTGTTCGTTTGCAATACGCACAATGCCCTGGGCACAGGTCTGGATATTCAGGTCCAGTCGCTTAGCAAGATTCGAGACCGCGGTTTGTGCCGCCGCATCGTCCAGCACCAGATTCCCGGCAAGCTTGCAGCTTGACGGCAAACGTCCCAGCACGACATGCGCATCGGTAACGGTAGCCTGCCGGCCACCCCTTCCATAACATGCCGGACCCGGCAAGGCCCCGGCCGAATCCGGGCCCACCTGCAACAGTCCCCCCTCATCCACCCAGGCAATAGAGCCTCCGCCTGCACCGATGGTATGAATATCCAGCATGGGCACAGCAATCGGGAGTCCTGCAATTTTTCCGTTGCTGGTCAGATCAAATTCCCCGTTAATGATCGACACATCCGTAGAAGTCCCGCCCATATCAAAAGTAAGCAGTTGCGTGTGCCCCAGACCCGCACCCATATGGAAGCTTCCCCACAACCCGCCAGCAGGCCCGGATAACAGCAGACGCACGGCGTTACGCTCCGCGGTTGCCGTACCCAGCGTAAGGCCATCGCTTTGCATTACAGAAATCCTGGAGTCAGGTATTTGCCTGCCGAGACGTGACAGATATCCCTGCATGACCGGACCCAGATAACTGTTTATCCAGGTAGCAAGCCCCCGCTCATATTCGCGATATTCTGCCAGCACTTCAGATGAAATGGAAACGAAACACTGATCGCCAAGCCGGTCTTGGATTGCTTTTTCAAAACGGTTATCTACAAATGAAAACAGCAGACAGATCGCGACCGCTTCGGCCTCAAGCTGCTCAACTCCGGAGGCAAGCGCTTCAATTTCTGCCGCGGGCAACGGCAATACGGTCTCCCCTTCAGGGCTCACCCGGCCACCTGCCTCCAGGCACAGCTGCGGATCAAACAAGCTACGCTTTTTTGCGGGAGTGAGATTGTATAATTCCTCGCGCGTCTGGCGTCCGATCAACAGCAGATCCTTAAAGCCATGGTTGGTAATAAAAACCGTTCGCGCCCCCTTGCCTTCCAGCAATGCATTGGTCGCCACCGTGGTACCATGCACGACCTGTAAGCCCCTGATATCGATCCCCAGAGCATCAATGCCGCGCAGTATGGCCTGTTCCGGCGCAGGGGGCGTAGACAGTTCCTTATGCGTCAACACCGATTGTCCATTAAAATAGACCAGATCCGTGAAGGTTCCGCCTGTGTCAACACCTAGTATATGCATGAAATTTCCAGGGTGAAATCAGTCAGGCCATGTCCCGAAAGAAGCATGATCATCCGTTCAAAATTTTGCACACAGCGATACGCAGCATGAGGCCATACATGATGTCAGTTTTAAAATCCATCGTGATAGTGCTGCGGTGTTACCTGGTACGAAGGGGGCCGGCAAGCGTACACTTTAAACGTCATTGCCAAAAATTTAAAGCCGACCCCGGCCAGGTCAATATCCTTTGTTCACGAGTCTGGCCTGAGCGGGTTACAGTACTACCATGACAGTATTCGATCCCAAAACGATTACCCCCGGTCTGACGCCCGATCTGGATGTTGCGATACATGAAGACCCCGTATCGCTGGCGGCAGATCATCCGATACAGACTTTTTTGTACTTTGGAAACAAAGCTCATTGTGATGAAAACTGTTTGTCGATTCAAACCAGCCTGCAGGTTCTTCCAGGCTCACATGCATTTTCGCAGTACTGGTATACAGACCACAAAATCACACAAGGCCAGTATGGAAATGTACAGTATTCATGCAATCAACACATGCTGTTCGGTCATATTCAGCTGCCGTGTTCCGGACCCGTCGATTTCCGGCAACTGGCCAGACAGGCCTACCAGGAGGTCTATGGCTGTCTGCAGAGTATGGCCTGTACACACCTGCTGCGCACCTGGAACTACTTTCCCGGCATTACAAATCCGGCCGGCCACCATACCAGCCGTTACAGCGCATTTTGCAGCGGCCGCCTGCAGGCCACACAGGCGAGCAGCATCGGCAACAGAATGTATCCCGCAGCCACGGTAATCGGCAACCAGAATGATTTCTTGCAGGTCTACTTTCTGGCCGGCAACACACCCGGTGTCGCGGTAGAGAATCCACGCCAGACTAGTGCTTACGATTACCCGGCTACGGATGCGCCGCCGCTGTTTTCACGCGGCGTGCTCAAGGCCTGGGGCAGGCGCATACATTTTTATGTTTCAGGTACGGCCAGTATCGTTGGACATGAAACGCAACATGTCAATGACGTAGGCGCGCAACTCAATGAGTCCATAAGCAATGTCGAAACCCTGGTCGTGCATGCCAATGACCGGCATCAAACGCAATTGAATGCCCAGGACGACCTGTTGTATATGAACGTGTACGTTCGCCATGGCCGGGATGTTCCCCATATAGAAAAAGTGCTGGCCGCACGGCTTCCAGGCACTGTACCGCGAATACTGTTACGGGGTGATATGTGCCGGGATGATCTGCTGGTCGAAATCGAAGCCTTTTATCAGGCCTGAATTGTTTCCGGAATGCCTGAACTTCCCGAAGTAGAAACTACCCGCCGTGGCATCAGCCGGCACGTGACAGGCAAACGGATTACCAGCATCACCGTACACCAGCGGCAACTGCGCTGGCCTGTGCCACGCAATCTGAACCGGTTGTTAAAAAACCAGCAGATAAAATCCGTAAAGCGCCGTGCCAAGTACCTGCTGTTCGAAACAGACAGCGGTCATCTTATTGTACATTTGGGCATGTCCGGGAGTTTGCGTATCGTAACGGGCAGTGTGCCGGCACGAAAACACGACCACGTTGATTTTGTACTGGGTGAAAAAACCCTGAGATTTCATGATCCACGCCGCTTCGGAAGCATACTCTGGACCCGGCAGGATCCGCTGCAACACAAGCTTCTGCAGGGGCTTGGGCCGGAACCTTTCAGCAATGCATTCAACGGCCGTTACCTGCACAGCCGCGCCGCATCCAGAAAGGTAAACGTCAAGAGCTTTATCATGAACAGCGGTATCGTAGCGGGCGTAGGCAACATCTATGCCAGTGAAGCACTTTTTTCAAGCGGCATACACCCCCAGCGTGCGGCGAACCGCATATCGCAGCTTCGTTATGAAAAGCTTGCAGACAGCATAAAAAAAGTGCTGGGTACAGCCGTTGATTCAGGGGGAACCACTTTACGGGACTTTGTGCGTGAAAACGGCCAACCGGGTTACTTTGCCCAAAAACTGAATGTATACAATCGACGCGGCGAGCCCTGTCCAGTCTGCAAAAAACCGATCCAGGTTCGCATACTGGGCCAGCGTAGCAGCTTTTTTTGCAGCCAGTGCCAACATTGAGGCAGGCATGACAGCCCGGCACGACAAGTCCAAGGCCTGAAGCAGGTGCAAAGCTGTAGACTTAACAAAGAGTTAATCAAACTGGTCAATATTCACTTCAGAGTAAAAAAGAAAGATACATGAGCCATCAACTTCCAAATCCTTTTATACTAAAAAGTGCTACCTCTATTTGTACAAAATACCTAACAACCAAATTGTAGGGTAATTTGAGTTCTTGTAATATCAAAAACAAGCATTGTACTGACCACATGCTTTATTGAATTCAAAATCTGAGACAACATCACGTCAATTGTCTACCATGGCAATGTATGTGGGCTTCCTCAAAGATGTTGATCAGGGTACTGCAACACAGTGAACTGGGCAGGGATTGACCAGACTGAGGTGCGGCAATGTTTCGCATTGCTTTGTTATAGCGACGCAGTGTATCGAAGAAGGAAGAGTGTGTGGCAATTCCTATTTATGAGACTTTCGTGACTATTCTAAACACAGTGGCTGAGCTAGAACCGATTTATTTTGCTAACGAGCATGATATCGATCGTGAAGTATTTCTGCCAATAGTTGAAATAGCTTCAAGTGTATCTTGTATGAGCGGATATTTTACCAGTGGCGCTTTGAGTGAGCTGGCCAAATCACTAAGCCACTTTTTGGCCACCAAAGATAGTCCTGTAAGGTTTATTATAAGTCCAAACTTGGAAGAGCAAGATTTAGCAGCGTTAAAGGTTGCGCTAGGCGCAGGCAAAAATGTTATCCCTCTGCTTTTTCCTAGATATGAACTATCAGAAGACAATCTTCGATCAAGAGCTGTCAACACTCTAGCTTATTTGGTAGCAACTGGTCGGCTTATTATGAAATTAGGTTTGCAAAAGCAGGGGCTCTTCCATACTAAGTGTTGGATATTTGAAACAGCGTTTGGTGGGATTGCGATTCACGGTTCAGTCAATGCCACTCGTGGCGGGCTCTCTATCAATACTGAGCAAATAGCGCTCAGTAAGGAGTGGGAAACCCTAACAGATAAAAAAGTTGTTAGTAAAATCCGCGGGACTTTTGAGTCGCTTTGGAGTGGGAGGTATGAGGGTGTCGAAACTATAGAAGTTAATAATGAAACAATTGAGTATCTCTCTAAGATTTACAAGAGAAATCGTGATGTTATCGACTGGTTGTCTTATTTAAACGCCAAAATCCTTGAAGAATTTGGGCCTAGTGAAGTAAGGGGGAAAAAGCCCAAATTAGCTATTCCCAGATGGCTAAATTTTCAGACTGGAGAATATGCTCATCAGGGTGAAGCAGTAAATATGTGGCTGAAAAAAGGAAAGGGTATTCTCTCAATAGCCACGGGTGGCGGCAAAACACTTACTTCCTTAATTGCGGCGAGTAAAGTTAGTTCCAGAGAAGAAAAATTGCTCATTGTTGTCGCTGTACCTACAAAAGCTCTGCTTAATCAATGGTCTGACGATGTGCAGTCTTTTTCTGTCATACCGCAAAATACCTATGGACGCCCAAAAAAAGAAGTCAAACGCAAACTGAAAGATCAAATCAGGAAACTACGGCTTGGGGCCTCTCAAAATGAAGTAGTTGTGATGACCCATGAGGCACTTAAATCTGAGTTGATCGATATCTTAGAAAAAGCTAGTGCGGATATTCCGATTATGCTAATCGGAGATGAAGTTCACAACTTGGGCAGCATTGGTTTTCAGACCGAAGTGAAATATTGCTTTAAGTATTTGCTTGGTCTCTCAGCAACATATATCAGACAGTTTGATGAAGAGGGAACTAAGTTCCTGATAGATTACTTTGGACATGTGGTTTATGACTTTCCGCTGGAACAAGCGATTGGAAGTTGTCTTGTCCCATATGATTACCACGTCCATAGAGTTCAACTTGATGATGAAGAACAAGAACAGTGGTCCGAATTGACCGAGAAGATTCGTAAATTGAGCTATGCGGCCGAGCTAGCTGATGGAGATCCCGGAAAAGACCGCTGGAAACTACTCTGTTTACAGAGAAGAAGGATCGTTGAATCGGCTTCAGAAAAAATTTCTCGACTAGCTGGGGCTTTACCTAATAACAAAACCGAGATTCGGAGAACTCTATTCTTTTGCACAGACAAAAATCCCGAGCAGCTATGTCAAGCCCCCTGGGTATGTACCAGGGTTTGAGAGAGAGTTGGGACGATAGTTTCCGGGACAGGCGGTCGATGATCCAGTGATTGATGGGGCCGGATGTGGTTATATTGATGGATCCATTGTGCAATCACGGCCTGGGCTTCGGCCAATGAGTAAAAAGCTTCCGTATCCAGCACTTCATGTCGGAGCGTGCCGTTGAAGCGTTCGTTGTACCCGTTCTCCCAGGGACTGCCCGGGTAGATATAGATCGGCTTGACATGGACGGTTCGTAGCCATGCCTGCAGTAGTCTGGCCTTGAATTCGCTGCCATTGTCACTGCGAATATATTCCGGTTTCCCGTAACGAATAAAGCACTCGCTCAAGGTCTCCAGTACGTCCTGTGAAGTCAGCTGAAACTGTGCATGCACCGTCATGCACTGGCGCGTGTATTCATCAATGACGGTGAGCATCTTGTAGCGGCGGCCCCGGAACAGGCGGTCCTGGACAAAGTCGACACTCCAGATGTGGTTTGGATACAAGGGACGCATTCTGATGATGGAATGTCGATGATCATATAAGCGCTTGCGTGCTTTGTGACGTCTTGGCACCTGCAGGCCTTCTTCGCGCCACAGGCGCTCGACTTTCTTGTGGTTGACGGACCAGCCCTCGATACGCAGGAGCGGAGGTTTTGAAACAGTGATCTTGCGATAGCCATAGCGGCCATACTGCTTGGCCAGGCGAATGAGGGCGAGCCGCAGGACATCCTCATCGTCGTCCGTTCGCCTGGATGCATAGCGTTGGGTACTGCGGGGCTGATCCAGTACCTGGCAGGTGCGCCGCTCACTGCTGCCTAAGCGCTGGCGTACGTGGATTACTGTATCACGTACCTGTTCCGGGCTTAGCCCCTGTGCCCTAAAAAATCCAGGGCTTCCTTCAAAATGCTCTTGTCCAGCTCAAGATCCGACACGATCCTGCGTAAGCGCCCATTCTCTTTCTCCAGGTCCTTGCAGCGCCTGACCTCGGTACGCCCCATGCTGCCGTACAACTTGCGCCATCGGTAATAACTCTTGTCGCTGACCCCAAGGCTGCGGCAGGCCTCCTCTGTACCCATGCCACCACTGACCTTGACCTCGATCGCCCGTAATAGATTAATGATCTCCGATTCACTGAATCGCTTGCGCATGATGACCCCCTGATATAAACCTGTTATGAGAGTTTTACACCCAAATCTGGATCAAGTTTAGGGGGGCAGGACACTATGGGTAAATTCCTGGAAGTCGCTGCACAAAATGGAACGGATGTTTATATTTTCCAGCAGCTTGCCGAAGTAGCTTCTCGTAGCAATGGGCGATTTCTTCTTGTTGGGGTATTGCACCAGGCGTTTGAAGAATACGCGCATCGTTTGTCTCATGAAATGCGGGATGAATGGACAAAAATTCAAGGGCGCTTTATAGACCTTCCCGTCAATACCGTTGGTGAGGAGCAGGTTGAGCTGATCTCGCGCGCAATTGAGAGTAACCACCATGAGGATAAAGCGAGCGAACTATCGGTAGCTGTAGCACGATTGTCACACCGCGACCATGAAAGTGATGCAAATCGTTTGGCAGAGACTTTGGAGAGATGCTGGCCGCTGCATCCGGTCGTTGCATGCCTGCTTGGCCCGATTTCACGTCGGCGCTTTGGGCAAAACCAACGTAGCATTTTCGGCTTTCTCAATTCATCTGAGCCTCATGGCTTTCAGGATTATCTTCGCTCTGCAACAGAAGCTAACCTCTATGGACCTGAAAAGCTTTGGGATTATTTGCGAACAAACCTTGAACCATCCATTCTCGCTTCACCGGATGGGCATCGGTGGGCACTTGCAGCGGAAGCCATAGAGCGTTGTGAGGCTGTTGGGGGAGATATTTTCCATGTGAATTTGTTAAAGACGATTGCGGTGATCGATCTTTTCAAAGAACGGTCAGGACTTGTAGCTAGCTTCAAGCTGCTTAAATCATGTTTTCCCAATGTAACGGTGAACTCCTTAAGGAAAGGGCTGAAAAAGCTTGACGATTGGTCATTAACTATATTCAAAAAATTCCAGGATGCCCATGCCATATTTGCCGGTAGCGACTTCGACATTGAGCAAGCTGTTGTGAAGACACTGGAGGAAATCGATGAAATTGACTTTGCTGCTCTGAAATCCCTGGCCGGCCTTCAGCCGATTCTTGCAAAGCGCCATTATCATGAAACAGGGGCCATGCGCTGGTTTGACGTAAATATCCCACTGGCGTGTGAAGTAGTGGAACTCGCGTCGTGTTTTAAATCGAAGAACGGTGTTATCGGTGAGTTTCTGTTGGCAATTCCAACAGAGGGAGAAGATGAAGATACGGTCAAAAAATTATGCCGTGATGCAGCGAAGTCAAGCGATCGATGGGACATCGTTGTCGGGCTCTCCAAACGCTCCTGGGCCGTTATTACCCTTGCACGTGAGCTTTTGGCACTGGATAAAGTGAATAACGATCACCCCGAGTTGGCGGGTGACCCTGTTGCACGCCGAGAAGTGTCTGCTCGCCTTGCCGATTGGCAGGCTCAGCTTGAATCCGAGTTGGATAAATCCTTTGATCAGGCTGAATGGCATCGTAAGCATCATTCTCCAAAATTGTGTCGCCAAGTCGACCTGAACAGTCTGGCGTCTGAGCTTGCTGACAAGTACTTTAATCAGTGCCCCAGACTCCATAATGAACTTTTGAATAGACAAAAGCCTTCGAGTAGTGCTATCGCTGCTCAAAACGCCTTGTTACGACACATGATCCAGAACGAGGACAAACCTCGTCTTGGGATAGAGGGATATCCTGCTGAGGGTGGTTTGTTCACCTCTATACTTGAGGCAACAGGTCTGTATACCAAAACGCAGGAGGGCTGGCGTTTTATAGCACCGTCAAATGATGAGACCGACAAGTGCAGAATGTTTCCTGCATGGGATGCAGCTGTACGATATGTCAGAGACAATGAAAATCGGTCTGTATCTGTATCAGAACTTTACAACAAGGTCTGGTCACAGCCCCCTTATGGCATCAAGGAAGGATTAATGCCTGTTTTATCCGTTGCGTTTATCTTGTCGCAGCGTGAAAACCTGGCGATCTACCGTGAAGGTATTTTTCGTGCTCGTTTTGACGATGTTGATGTAGAGTACATGGCTAAAGACGCTGAGACGATCCAGTTGCGCTGGATGGACTTCAATGGCGTATCGCGCCGTTTATTATCGGATATGGCGCAGGTTGTTCGTGATCTGGACAGGGACAATGATCTGATACACTTGGAGCCGATTGATGTAGCGCGTGGTTTGGTTGCAATTTACGAGCAATTGCCTCAGTGGACCAAGCGCACAATGCGTCTTTCAGCAAATGCCGTAAGAGTGCGGGATATTTTCAAACGTGCACATGACCCCAACAAGTTCCTGTTCGATGATATTCCGGCATTACTGGAAGATAAAAAAGCAAGTGTCGCAAATGTGCAGGCTGTCCCAGGAATTGTTTCTGTGGTGAATGAAGGCCTGCAAGAGCTTGTTCAGGCTTATCTTGCGATGCTCCACCGCCTCAGGGACCTTATGCTGGCAGAATTGCAGGTTCCGAATTTATCACGGCAGTCTCTTTCGGAGTTAAGGGACAGGGCTGCAAATGTAAAAGAGCTAACGGGTGATTTCCGTCTTGACGCTTTTATCGGGCGAGTCGCTCAATATGATGGGAGCAATACTGAATTTGAAGGTATCGCCAGCCTTGCAGCGAATAAACCGCCTCGTGACTGGGTTGATCCAGATATGGATCATGCCACGATGGAACTCGCAGACATGGCGCAGAAGTTTTTAAGAGCCGAAACTTTTACTCGCATCAAGGGGCGATCTGAAAAACGCCAGGCGATGGCTGTCGTTATTGGTATGGAGGGACGACCTGCACCTTTATTGGAAGAGTTTGATGTTACCGAATCCGACCGGGCAGCAATTAATGATCTTATTGAACGTGTTTCCACAACACTGGAGACGGTTGATACGGATAGCCGAAGTATAGTGTTGGCCGCGCTGGCTGAACTTAGTGCCCGGTACATGCAAAAGCCGGATAAAGTTAAACGAAAAAGAAAAAACGGAAAACTGACTGATGCCAGTGCCTGAAAAGCATGTTTTAGGACTGTCTGGGGGCAGGGATAGTGCTGCGTTGGCTGTTTACATGCGACAGCACCATCCCGAACTTGAACTGGAATACTTCTTTACCGACACTGGAAAAGAATTGCCGGAAGTTTATGAGTACCTAGGACGATTGGAGGGGTTTCTTGGGCAGCCTATTTTACGCCTTAATCCGGATCGCGATTTTGACTTCTGGTTAAAACAGTATAACAATTTTCTTCCTTCTCCCCAGACACGGTGGTGCACAAGACAGTTAAAGCTTCGCCCATTTGAAAATTGGGTTCGCCCTATGCTCGAAGATGGAATGAGAGTTTACAGTTATGTTGCTATTCGTAGTGACGAGGAATACAGGGAAGGTTATTCTTCTAAGCATGAGAATCTGAAAGTTAAATTGCCTTTTAAAGAGGTGGGCATAGACAAAGCCGGGGTTCTTGAAATTCTTGACGGCGCCGGTCTCGGTCTACCCAAATATTACTCATGGCGAACACGAAGTGGATGCACGTTTTGTTTTTTTCAGCAAAAAATTGAATGGGTACGTTTAATAGAAGAGCACCCTGCAGCATTTTTGGAAGCAAAGGCTTACGAGAAAAATGCCGTTGACCATGGTTCTCCTTTTACTTGGAGTCAAGGTGAGTCTTTAGAGGAGTTGTCGCAACCGAAACGTATCGACCAGATTAAAGAAGAGCATGCGCAGCGTCTTGCGCGTTTAAAAAATCGAACACAGCCTAACCCTTTGCGTTCTGATAGCGAGCCCTTGGATATTGATGACTTATACGGCAAGGCAAAAGTTTGTCTTGCGTGCCATAAATAAATCCACTGATGGCTTAGCGCATATTCAATATATTTGAAAATTCGACGTTGCTTTGAAGTCGTTTGCTAAAACCGTGAAAGCGCAAACGGTGCAGTACTAAATTGCATGATTTATAGAAATCGTTTCACTGGCTCCAAGTCCGCTTGTAGTTGACGCTGTGTATACGCCCTCTTGGTGGTGAGTAGTTTGCATAAACTTTATCAGGGAACAGAATTCCATCGTTTGACTTAATGTGGCGCTCTATTAGTGATTCCACCATGAGCACCTATATAACTAGTTCTATGAAAATCGCTATAAAAAAGAAAGCTACAATGAGTAGGTTATTGAGAAATAGACTTGAATAACAGATGCCAAATGCTTCCTTTGAAATTACATCATCCGTAGAGTTCTTTCACATACTGCAAGGCATGACAGAGGATCTCAAGAACGATCCTACCTCAAGCCGAAAAGCGGTTGCGGCATTCATGTTCGCTTACCATCTGAGGGAGTGGGTCTGGAAAGAACACGAGACGTTGGTGAGAGAGAAACTGGAGTGTGATAATTGGTTGTCTTTTTGTACATATGTGAATAGTCAACACAAGAATTTTTCACTCATTCGCGATATCTGTAACGGTTCAAAGCACTTTAGCCCAACCGATAATTCAAGGTTGAGTTCTTCTGGATTGACTGGAGGTGGCTTCTCTTCTGGGTTCAGCTCAGGTTTTAATATCGGGCATCTCACTGTTACGGCTGGCACAAATAAGATATCCGCAACACAACTGCTGTCCGACGCCATCACGTATTACGATCACCTTCTTCGTAAACTTGGGGCCATCAATGCTGATGATGATACAAGCTGACCAGCGGTCTGATTGATCCCTCATTGGAATTGAGTTCTGCTGCAACAAAGACAGACGATGCGCAGAAACAAAATTACAAAATGGCGCCCGGAAGGGTTCAAACTCCCGACCATCTGGTTCCCAGAAAACCGCGCATTGGCAGCAGCCCGCACAAAAAGGTCTACCGTTGCAGACGATGGCCCAGACACGCATGAACGTGTCTTTGATTTTCCGGACAGACAGAAACCCCTTCACTTCAAAACACACCAAGTAGGCAAGGCAGCTGCCGTACAAAAAATACTTACCTGCCTACCTGTGCGCTACCGATTCCACGGGGATCGCTTGCAACGGTAACCTGGTCCGCTTTCCGGTCCCAGATGATGGTGTGCATATTCCCGTAATTGTGTTGCGTATCCTCAAGGGTATGGCCCAGCCCGACAAGTGCTGCCTGTGTTTCAGAGTCAAGGGCATTGCTTTCAAACTGAATCCGGTCCGGCACGAACTGATGGTGAAAGCGTGGCAGCGTAACCATGTCGTCCGCATCGCCGCCGCCTGCAAATTCCAATGCCGCCAGCAGCACCATGGTAATAATGCGGCTTCCACCCGGCGTGCCCAGGATTGCAATACGGTCACCGTCATCCAAAAACGTGGGAGACATACTCGACAGCATGCGTTTACCGGCTTCGATTGCATTGGCCCGGTTGCCGATCAGGCCGTACAGGTTCGGATAACCCGGCTTGATCACGAAATCATCCATTTCGTTATTCAGTAATATGCCGGTACCCGGCGGCACAAACCCGGAACCAAACGGGTAATTGATCGAAAGTGTGGCTGCGACATAGTTGCCGTCCTGGTCAATAATGGAGAAGTGGGTAGTGTCCCGACCCTCTCCTGATTCGAGATTCTCCGTGGCTTCAAACGCATCCAGATACCTGCGGCTTGAAGAGGCCTGCCGGGGGTTAAAATCGGCAAATGCCTGTTCAGCATATTGCCTGGACAAAAGCCGTTCCACAGGAACCTCGACGTAGTCCGCATCTCCAAGAAACCGGGCGCGATCAAGATAGGCGCGTCGCATGGCTTCGACCACAGCATGCGTGCGTTGCACGGCATCCAGTTGCGATAAATCCAGTAACGATAACATGTTAAACATCTGCATCAGCGCGATGCCCCCTGAAGAAGGCAGTGAGGCACTTGTAATTTTCAAATCCCTGTAGGTACCGGAAACGGGCTGGCGTTCCCTGACCCGGTACTGCACCAGATCCTGCAGCTGCCAGATACCTCCGGCCTGTTGCACGCCATCGACCAGCAGTCTGGCCACCTCACCCTTGTAAAATCCATCGGCCCCCTCATCACGGATCCGTTCCAGAACACGGGCCAGTTGCGGTTGTCTCAACACGTATCCGGAGGCAGGGGCGGCTCCCTTATCGAGAAAAATTGCAGACCCCTGTGCAGAGTCGTGCAGGTGATCGATCACTGCCACCGCGAGTTTCCGGTAGTGCGGACTCACCGTGAAACCATCGCGTGCAAGACGTATCGCAGCTTGCAGAGTCGTCTCAAGAGGGAGTCGTCCGTAGTTGCGGGACAGATGCACGATCGCTGCGGGCACTCCCGGGATCCCTGCAGCCAGAGGGCCCATAACGGATTGCCGGGTCGGGTTGCCTGCACGGTCCAGGTACATATCGCGGGTCGCAGCAAGCGGTGCTACCTCCCGGCCATCCAGCATGATATCCCGGTCATCCGTAGCCGTGTGCAACAGCCAGAACCCGCCGCCGCCCAGGCCTGACGAATAGGGTTCCACCACCGCAAGACTTGCTGTCACGGCAACGGCCGCATCGAAGGCATTCCCCCCTTGCCGCAGAACGTCGATTCCGGCCCGGGTTGCCAGCGGGTGCGCACTGGCCACCGCATGGCTGGCTACTGTATGTGCGGATACATGACTTCCCGGGTCAGGTTCAGATACAGGTCGCAGGTCACACGAAACCGGCCCGAACACCAGAACCACGAGGATCAGGTTTCGCATTCGAAATCCATCAGGTTATGTTCTGTCTGCCACCCTGCCTTGCAATGCCTGCACCACCGCAGGGGAAACAAACCTGGACACGTCCCCGCCGAGATTTGCAATCTCCCGTACCAGACTCGAAGAGATAAAGGTATGTTCTTCGGACGGAGTCAGAAAAATGGTTTCAAAGTTATCGTCAAGCCGGCGATTCATGCTGGCCAGCTGAAACTCAAATTCAAAATCGGAAACTGCACGCAGGCCACGTAATATGGCTTTGGCACTTTGCTGGCGCGCAAAATCGACCAGCAACCCGTTGAAACCATGTATGTCCACATTGGGAATCGCAGCCAGCGCTTCACGGACAAGTTCAACACGTTTGACCAGGTCAAAAAACGGTTGCTTGTCACCACCACCGCCCGTCGCCACGCCCACGACAACCCGGTCAAAAAGGGTACAGGCCCGACGCACCAGATCCGTATGACCATTGGTAATGGGATCAAAGGTGCCGGGGTAGACTGCAACAAGTGCCATGCCTGAATTCTAGCATGAAGCACCCTGCAGGTGAGCGACAGGTGGATGTACGTTACCGAGTCAGTCTTTCAGCGCATACAGCTCACAGCGCACTTGCCCCGCTGTTTTTTCACGAATACGGTGGAGGGAATCCGGACAGTGCGATGTCCCCTGCGCCGGGGATTCAATGTAGATCAGGCCGGATGCACGTACCAGCCTGCGAGCCGTCAGAACCGGCAAGACCTGGTGCAGCAGGTGCGCACCAAAAGGCGGGTCCAAAAATATAACATCAAACGGTTGTGCAGCCTGGCGCACATAATCCAGGGCATCCTGCTGTACGATGTCAATCTGCCGGGCTTCAAGTTTTTGTTTCTGTTCAGCCAGCATGCCCACAACCGACGCATCGTGATCCACCTGTACGACATGGACCGCACCTCGGGAAGCGGCCTCGAACCCCAGGGCACCGCTGCCGGCAAACAGGTCCAGACAACGTGCCCCGGTTATTTTGTCTGCCAGCCAGTTGAATAAAGTCTCCCGTACCCGGTCAGGAGTGGGGCGAATCCCCGGGGTATCCGCAAAGTGGATACGGCGACTGCGCCAGGCGCCGCCGATGATGCGCAAGCTATTCCTTTTCCGGGCCACCGACGACAATCTTGACCATAGGGTTTTTTTGCAGGTACCTGTCAAAGGCTTCGCGAATGCCCTCCCGGGTCACCGCAGCGATGTGATCGGTGAAGGTGCCCAGATAATCCAGTGGCAAATTGTAATACGCAATCAACGATAGATAACCCAGGATATCCCGGTTATTGTCTATGCGTAATGGAAACCCGCCGATGATGCTTTTCTTGGCAAGCACCAGCTCTTCCTGATCAGGCCCCTCATCAATAAACTTCTCAACCACTTGCGAGGAGACCTCGACCGCCTGTTGCGCCTGGTCGGCGCGCGTCTGCAGACCCAGTATAAACGGACCCCTGGACTGCATGGGATAAAAATAGCTGTACACACTGTAGGACAGGCCGAGTTCTATGCGTACTTTCTTCATCAGGCGTGAAGTAAACCCGCCTCCGCCAAGTACATAATTGCCGGTATACAATGTAAAGTAATCCGGGTCACCACGAGCGATACCCAGTTGCCCCAAATATACGTGGGCCTGCTGGGAAGGATAGGGAATGTACAGATCCTGCGCAGGCAGCTGGCGCTTCGGTGTCGCAACCGGTTCAGGTCTGGCACCCCGCACCAGATTCGATGAGATGCGTTCGGCAATCTGCCGGGCCCTGCCGGTATCGATACCCCCCACGATGGCAATGACGGCATTCTCCGCAACCAGGTATTGCCGGTGAAACCTCTTGATATCGTCCAGCGCAAGCGCATGAATACTGCTCTCATTCCCTGACACGGGTTGCGCATAGGGATGATCCCCGTATACGGCTTTATAGAAGGCCTTGCTGGCAATGCTGCCCGGGCGCTGCTGTTCATCCTTGATCGCAGTCAGGGCCTGGTTTTTCAGGCGCAAAAAGTCCTTTTCCGGAAAGCCGGGCCGGGTGAGCACACGGATATAGGTGGACAGTGCCTGCTCGAACAGGCTTTCGTCCGTGAGGCTGCGCAAACTGACACTGGAACGGTCCAGGTGCACACTGACGCCAAACTGTGCCCCCACATCCTCAAATTTCTCGGCGATGGCATCGGCGTCCAGTTCTCCGGAGCCCGCGTTTAACAGACCATGCGTTAATTGTGACAGGCCGGGCAGCTTTGCATCGCGTCCACTGCCGGCATCAAAGGTAACGGCAATGTCCAGCATGGGCAATTCAGGGGCCGCAACAAACAGCGTCCTGACTGCATTTTCGGTTTGCCATTGCTCAATCTGCGGAGCCGCCGAGACGCTGCCCAGCAGGGCTGCGCATATCCAGAGCGTATGGCGTGTGAATTTCATTGCGGACTAATGCAAAGTTTCTGTTTCTGCCGCAGTCCGGTTGGCCACGTCTGGCTGTGCCGGCTCGCTCAGCGGTTCAAGTACACCAACCGTCAAACCATCCTCCACCAGATAGGTACGCGCCACCTGCCGTACCTGCTGCACACTGATGGCATTGATTCGTGCACTGTACTCATTCATCACCGGCCAGCCCAGACCCACCGTCTCCAGACTGCCAATCACACTGGCCTGCCCCCGGATGGAGTCCTGCTCATACACTTCACCGGCAATCACCTGCGCCTTGACACGTGCCAGTTCCCGCTCGCTGACCAGGGTTTCCTGCAATTCCCGGATCTCCGCATAAAGTGCCTGTTCCACTTCATCGGTACTGTGGGCCGCTGCAGGGGTGGCCTCAAATAAAAACAGGGTGGGATAGCGTGCGTACAGGTTGTAGCCGGAACCTGCACTCGCAACCAGCTCCTTTCCGCGCACCAGACGTTTGCTCAACCGGGCACTGCGCCCCCCGTCGAGTACACCCGCCAGCACCGACAGGGCATAGGGCTCCCAGTCCTGTCCGGCGGTGACCAGGGAAGGGACCTTGTACCCCAGCATGATATGCGGCAACTTGGCAATCGCTTTTACAGTGACACGGCGCGTACCCGTCTGCAGGCGTTCAACCCGCGGTTTGCTTGCCTGCACGGGCCGGCTTTCGATTGCAGCAAAATGCTTCTCGGCCAATGCAAATACAGCGTCCGGCTCGACGTCCCCCACGACCACCAGGGTCGCATTGTTGGGTGCATACCAGCGTTGATACCATACGCTTAGATCTTCCAGTACGAGATGATCCAGATCATTCATCCAGCCGATAACCGGATGGTGATACGGGCTGTTGACAAACGCTGCAGCATACAGTTGCTCATAGACCTTGGCCTCCGGGTTGTCATCCGTACGCCAGCGCCTTTCCTCCTTGACGACCTCAAGTTCACTGTTGAAACCATCCTGCGACAGGATCAGGTTCACCATGCGATCCGACTCCAGCCTGAAACTCACCTCCAGGTGGTTGCTGCCCATTAGCTGATAGTAGGCCGTGTAATCACGCCCCGTGAATGCATTATCGCGTGCCCCGATTTCTGCTACAGTAGAAGAAAACGTGTCAGCAGGATATTTTTCCGTACCCTTGAACATCATGTGCTCAAGCAAATGGGATACACCGGTAATTCCACTGTGCTCCTGGGCGGAGCCTACACGATACCAGACTTGTGATACCGCAACCGGAGCCCGATGGTCTTCCTTGACAATGACTTTCAGGCCATTGTCCAGTATTTTCTCATGGGTGCTTTCTGCGCTGGCGTATGCGTCGCAAAAAACCGCCAGACCCAGCAGCAGGGCAATGTTAATGACTCTCATGAAGGACTGTTGTTTGGATGTTAGGATAAGCGCCGCTTTCTACAGATTAATGTGTGATCGCCAAACCGTAGTATAACCGCTTATCCGAAATCCATGCCTGAATCAGGAGTTTTTTCCCGCCTACGCCAGGGACTGCACAAAACCAGAAATGCATTGACCGGCAGCATACCCGCTGCTGCATTCCGGGGCAACGGTACCGACCTGCTCACCGAGCTGGAAGACCGTTTATTGCTGGCAGACGTAGGGATTGAAACCACCACCAGAATCATTGACGACCTGAATGCGCAGCTGCGGCGTAAACGGGCAGACAGTGCACAGACGGTGCAGGCGATCCTGCAGGAAAGCATTGCAGAAATCATGGCTCCCTGTAACAAGCCCCTGCTGACCCACGGTGTACAGCCGTTTACCATTCTGGTGGTCGGCATCAATGGTGCCGGCAAAACCACCACCATAGGAAAAATGGCACACCGTCTGGCCGGGGAACACCAGTCCGTGATGCTGGCAGCCGGAGATACCTTTCGTGCGGCGGCGGTGGAGCAATTGAAATCATGGGGAGAGAAAATCGGGGTACCGGTCGTTGCACAAAAAAGCGGAGCCGACAGTGCCGCGGTCGTATTCGATGCCTACCAGTCCGCACGCGCGCGCAACATGGATGTGTTGATTGCCGATACCGCCGGACGCCTGCATACCCAGCAGAACCTGATGGATGAACTGCTCAAGATCAAGCGGGCCATGCAAAAGATTGAACCTCAGGCCCCGCATGAAATCCTGCTGGTGCTGGAAGCCGGTACCGGACAAAATGCCCTGAAACAAGCGATGGGGTTTCATGAGGCCCTGGATATCACCGGCCTGTGCATCACCAAGCTTGATGGCACGGCCAAAGGAGGTACGGTCATTGCCATTGCAGACAAGCTCGGAATTCCAATCCGTTATATCGGGATCGGCGAAGGCATTGAAGACCTGCGGGTGTTCGATGCCTATCATTATGCAGAAGCCCTGCTGCAGACGTAGGCAGGACCCTGATTTTAACGCATGATTGAACTTCAGAACGTCACCAAACGTTACCCCGGAAACCTGGAGGCCCTGTCACAGTTAAGTCTTGTTCTTGAACGTGGCGAGATGGCATTTCTTACCGGTCCTTCGGGTGCCGGGAAGAGCACTTTGCTGAAACTGGTCGCGGCCATCGAAAGACCTACGCACGGACAGATTCTTATTAACCGGAAAAACATCACGCATATCCCGAAACGCAGGATTCCCAATCTACGCAGATATATGGGGATCGTATTCCAGGACCATCATTTGCTTTATGACCGCAATGTCTTCGATAACGTCTCACTGCCTTTGCAGATTGCAGGCTACACACGGACCGATATCAGTCGCCGGGTACGGGCGGCACTGGATAAGGTCGCTTTACTGAACAAGGAGCAGGTCATGCCCATTACGCTGTCAGGGGGAGAACAGCAGCGTGTCGGAATTGCACGGGCTGTCGTCAACAAGCCGGCAATCCTGCTGGCCGATGAACCGACAGGCAATCTTGATCCGGAATTATCGGCAGAAATCATGCAGCTTTTTTCCGAGTTCAACCAGGTAGGGGTGACGGTACTGGTTGCCAGTCACGACCTTGACCTGATTTCCCGTATGCACAAACGCATTGTGCGGCTGCATGATGGACAGTGTGCCAACGAAAATCGGCCGGCAGCCTGATGAGGCTGCGCACACCCGTTACACAGACCCGCATGGGAACATGCTGAAAACCAGACCCCCCCAATCCCTGGCAAAACCAAACTTGATGATGCGTTTGCGCGCCCATGCGCGCGATCACCTGCGCAGTCTGGTATTCAGTCTGGGCAAGCTGTACCGGCAGCCGTTCGCCACGACGCTTACCCTGCTCATGATTGCCGTGGCCCTGGCACTGCCTGCGTGCATGTACGTACTGCTCAATAACCTGCAGGCCGTTACGCATAAATGGGATGATTCCGGTCAGGTCACCCTGTTTTTGAATGTCGAGGTGAGTGATAACGAAGTCGAAGTTTTGCGTGCCCGCCTGGCAGCCCTTGAAGAAATCGAATCGGTAGAATATATATCCGCCGAGCAGGCCCTGGATGAATTTCGCAAACTCAGCAAGCTGGAATACCTGATCGACGGGCTCCAGGACAACCCGTTGCCGCCCACCCTGACCCTGACCCCGTTTGCAGCAGCCAAAAAAGCCGGTAACCTGAATCAGCTGGTGAGTAATTTCAGGTCCTATCCGGGCGTTGAATACGTGCAACTTGACATGCAGTGGCTGCAGCGACTGCAGGCCATTACCAAAGTGGTATACCGTGCCATCATGATGATCGGCATCACACTTGCCATCTCCGTATTGCTGGTGGTCGGCAACAGCGTCCGCCTGGACATTGAAAATCGCCGTAACGAAATCGAGGTCACCAAGCTGATTGGCGCAACCAACCGGTTTGTCCGAAGGCCCTTCCTGTATGGCGGGATGTGGTACGGCCTGCTGGGCGGAATTCTTGCCTGGCTTCTGGTACTCCTTGTCTTGCTGACCATCGAACAACCCGCGCAATACCTGATCGGACTGTACAACAGCAGTTTCGAACTGATCTTCCCAAGCCTCCGGCAAAGCCTGGGGCTGATTGCGACCAGCATCGGTCTGGGAGTACTCGGGTCGTGGCTGGCCGTCTGGCGCCATGTGGCCAGGATTGAGCCAAGCTGACGCTGAAACCGGCAGCAGCGGTTCCGGCCATCACCGGCTGGAGGACAGGATTCTTTGAAAAGTATTAGCACTCTATGTATAAGAGTGCTAATATAAGCATTGACTGATACCGTTCAACTACCGGAACCACAGGAGAGACCTGAAAACCATGTCTGCATCCATGAAGCCTTTACAAGCCTCAATGGCCATTTCTACAGCGAATCTGGAGAGCTATATTGCCTCGGCCCTGCAGATTCCGGTGCTGGACGTGGAAGAAGAACAGGCGCTGGCGCTGCGCCTGTACGAACACAATGACCTGGATGCCGCACGTACCCTGATCGTTCATAACCTGCGGTTTGTGATTCATGTGGCGCGCGGTTACCTCGGCTATGGCCTGCCACTGGCAGACCTGGTTCAGGAAGGCAATGTCGGCCTGATGAAGGCGGTCAACCGTTTTAATCCGCACAAGGGCGTACGCCTGGTTTCGTTTGCGGTGCACTGGATTCGCGCTGAAATCCATGAATTTGTACTGCGCAACTGGCGTATCGTTAAGATCGCAACCACCAAGGCGCAACGCAAGCTTTTCTTTAACCTGCGTAATTCCAAAAAGCGTCTGGCCTGGTTAAACCAGGACGAAGTCAACACCGTGGCCCGGGAACTTGGCGTGAAACGCAGTGAAGTGATGGAGATGGAAAAGCGCCTCAGCAACAGTGACCTTGGTTTTGATCCGGACCATGACGATCACCCGGATGAGTCCGCTTTCTTTGCCCCGGCTGCCTATTTAAGCCGCGAGAAAGATGACCCTGAAACCCAGGCCGAAGAACAGGACTGGCAGGTCCATCAGAGCCAGCAGTTGAAGACTGCGCTGACGGTTCTGGATGAGCGCAGCCGGGACATCATCACCCAGCGCTGGTTAACCGAAAGCAGGGCCACCCTGCAGCAACTTGCAGCACGCTACAAGATCTCGGCCGAGCGCGTACGCCAACTGGAAAACAACGCCATCAAAACCCTTAAAGCAGCGGTCGTTACCTGATTTTACCGCGCCCTGCCCGCCTCGCTTCGCTCCAGGAAAACCAGGGTAATCACACCGAGCAGCAATAGTGCCGCCCCCCCGTTATGCATCACGGCAATACCGATTGGCAGGTGCAGTACGATATTTGATACCCCGAGCGACAGCTGCACGAATAGCAGCAGCCCGGTCACGATGCCGACGCGGCGCAAGGCGGCGGTGATGCGGCTTTTCATCAGCATGCGCACCAGCAGCACACCCCAGTACAGTGCGACCACGACGGCCATGATCCGGTGGCTTAGGTGAATCGCCGTGCGTGCCGGGTTTTCCAGTACCCCGAATTCATAACTGGTGCCAAGGCCCCGCCAGAACACAAAGCCTTCCCTGAAGTCCATCTGTGGCCACCACTGTCCCTGACAGGTTGGAAAATCAGCACAGGCCAGCGCCGCATAATTGGCACTGGTCCAGCCACCCAGGATGATCTGTCCAATCAGTAGCAGCAATCCTGTGACCAGCATCGGTATCATTGTTCGACCGGTAGACGGCCGGTTGTTCGGCTGCACAAACCCGACATCCAGATACACCCACCAGAGCAACGACACGATGAACAGACCCCCAAGCAGATGCAGCATTACAATGACCGGCTTGAGTAACAGGGTTACGGTCCACATTCCCAGCAGTGCCTGAAAAACAACCAGACCCACCAGAAAAACCGGCACCGCGACCGCCTGGCCCGGATCCGTACGATTGCGCCACGCCACAAGGGCGAGAAATACGATCAGGATCCCGAGCACCGCTGCAAAATAACGATGGACCATTTCTTTCCAGGCCTTGTCCGCCTCCATTGCACGTTGCGGATAGGTGCTGTTGGCGCGCTCGATCTCCTGTGTCGACTCCGGAATGCCCAGCAAATGACCGTAACACCCCGGCCAGTCCGGACAACCCAGGCCGGCATCGGAAAGTCGCACATAAGCACCCAGCACGACTACAAATAAAGCCAGTCCACAAGCTATCAGTGCCGTGGCACGAAATATGCCTTGCAACTTGCCGTTCACCGGTTTCATATCCTGTACATTCCCTGGCCCATCGCGCATTCCCTCGAACACCCTTTTACGAACACCGGCCTGTCATGCCCAGCACGAGCGCATCACCAGGGACCGTTGCAGGATGCGTATTATTCAGTTTTCGGACCCCCGTTCGAACCCGTGACCGGGCCCAATCTTCCAATCCTGCTTACCGGCACCTTCACTTCCTTTGTTCCGGCAGCCTCGGGGACATCCTCCGCCGGCCTTCGTGCATACCCGTAAATCACCTCATAACTTGCAGGAAGCAGACCGTTTTCCTGGCGGTATTCCTCATAGGCTTGCACCAGAGACTGGTATTTTTGTTTACCCATCAGGCCTGCGGGTGTCGATTGTGCCGCATCAAACTTTCCACGGCTACCGGTATCTTTCAGATCCTGTAACAGTTGCCGTAACGACGAATACTGGATATCGATGGTTTCCATATCAACGACCGGGTCCGCAAAACCTGCGGCCAGCAGCATATCACCGATATGATGCATGTCGATAAATTCGTGCACATGCTGAAAACCATCCACTTTTGCGAAGCTGCTGCGCAACTGCTGCAACGTATCCGGACCAAATGTAGAAAAAATCAATACGCCGTCGACACGCAGTACCCGCATACATTCTGACAACACCCGGGGCAGGTCCGTACACCACTGAAAGGTAGAGGCAGAAAAAACCAGATCCACCGACCCGCTTGCAAAGGGCAACTGCTCAGCATCATTGCACACCAGCCGGTCAGCGTATTTGACATCCTGATGTCGACGGCAGTGCAGCAACATCGGCAAGGCAAGATCGCATGCGATCATTGAACTGTCAGGAAAACGGGACGCGAGTCCTCTCAGGCTGCGGCCCGTTGCGGTACCCACGTCCAGAATGACCCCGGGCTGCAGTTTCAGCATGTCCACACGCTCAAGGGCGCGCTCACAGACTGCATGCTGCACCACTGCGGCCGCATCATAACTGTCTGCGGCCTTTGCAAAGTCGTCACACACGCGCTGTTTTCTTATGTTCGGGTACTCATTCATCGTTTGTACAGCGATCCATCCATCGCAGAAACCGGCCCGGGTGTGAGACAAACGGGGCATGCCCTGCCTGCACAACCCGCTCGACCTCGACGTGCCGCCAGATGCGGGCCGTATCCTCTGCCGTTTTGACCGACAGTACCTGATCCTCTTCGCCGTGCAACAATTTTACCGGTACGGCCCCGAGGCCGGCATCCGCGCACAGATCAACCTGTTCCAGCCAGTGCAGGCCCCACCGGATTTTTTCAGCATGGCATGGCAAGCCGGATAATGAATCCCTCAACACGGAAAACGTGCGGGTTGCATATTCGCTATTCAGTACCTGAAGGGCACAGAATTTTTGCAGGGTCTGCTGCGGAGCCTTCGCATATTGCCGGGAAAAACCTGACAGGGTCTCATGGGCCATGCCATGCGGCCATTGCCTGGCAACCGTAAATCTTGGAGCACTTGAAACCAGCATCAGGCCCGTCACGCGTTGCGGAAACTGCCGGGTATACAACTGGGCCATCAGACCCCCCAAGGACCAGCCCACCACCGTGCCCGTGGGGGGCATCACCTCTGCAAGCAGTTGTACGCCCTGTTCCGTGCTGCAATCCCACCGTACGGCATGACTGTCACCATGCCCCGGCAGGTCGATACACCAGACCTGAAACCTCTCCCCCAGTTCGCCTGCGACATCCTGCCATACCTTCGAACTTGACCCCCACCCATGTAACAATACAAGATTCGGGCCTTGACCGGATTTTGAATGATGTAGTTTCAACACGATACGTCCAATGAGTACAGCAAGCCTCCAGATAGCCATCATTATTGCGGCATATTTATCGGGTTCAATCAACAGCGCGATACTGGCCAGCAAAGCCATGCGTTTACCCGACCCCCGTACATCAGGCTCCGGCAACCCCGGTGCTACCAATGTATTACGTGTGGGCAGCAAATCCGCGGCAGCCGTCACCCTGCTCGGCGATCTTTTGAAAGGCTTTATCCCGGTGTTCCTGACCGGCGCCTTCGCAGGAGATCCCTGGCTCGTTGCAGGGGCGGGTCTGGCCGCGCTGCTGGGCCATATATACCCGGTCTATTATCGCTTTCGTGGCGGCAAAGGGGTAGCGACCACATTAGGTGTATTGCTGGGTATGAACTGGATGCTGGGTGGGCTGTGGGCAATCACCTGGCTTGCCGTGGCGTTGCTGTTTCGTTATTCATCACTCGCGGCCTTGGCGGCAACGTTTACGACCTTGTGTTTTGCGCTGCGGTTCTGGCCCGGTGAGCTATGGATCACGGGTACACTTGCCGTCATCACGGTTCTGGTCTTCTGGCGCCATGTCAGTAATATTTGTGACCTGCTCTCGGGCAATGAAGGCAAGATCGGGAAGAAATAGTCAGATATCCCCCAAAGACCAGCGCGGCTGAACCTGTATTTGCAAGGACTCCCGACCACCATTTTGCAGGCGCAACAGCCCCAGTTGTGCCACCATGGCTGCATTGTCCGTGCAGTATTCGGGTGCCGGAAAAACCACGGCAACATTTTGCCTGGCCAGGCGCTGTGTCAGCCGCTGGCGCAGCTTCAGATTCGCACCTACACCACCCGCTACCACCAGGGTTTTCGCACCCGTGCGTTCCACCGCACGCACGGACTTGATTCCCAGCGTATCCACCACGGCCTCCTCAAATGCATGCGCCACATCGGCACGCGCCTGATGATCCACGCACGTCAGGCCTTTCAAGGTATTCAGTACATGGGTTTTCAATCCGCTGAAGCTGAAGTCGAAACCAGGGCGGTCCACCATCGGCCTCGGAAACACAAAGCGGTCCGGGTCACCCTGTACGGCCAGGTGCTGGATTTGTGGTCCTCCAGGGTACCCGAGGCCCAGCATTTGAGCGACCTTGTCAAAGGCCTCACCGACTGCATCATCAATGCTTTCACCCAGTATGGTGTAGTGCGCGACGGCCTGAACCTCCACCAGCAGGGTGTGCCCGCCCGAGACGAGCAGCGCGACATACGGGTATCCGGGTGCCGTATCCTCCAGCAACGGTGCCAGCAGGTGGGCCTCCATATGATGCACGGCCACGGCCGGCTTGCCCAGTGCCCAGGCCAGACTGCGCCCTACACCGGCCCCGACCAGCAGGGCCCCCATCAGTCCAGGGCCTGAGGTGTAGGCCACGGCATCGATATCATCTGTCAGGGATAATTGTGCCGCGTGCATCACACTCCGGATCAGGGGTCCCAGCTTGCGGATGTGATCGCGCGAGGCCAGTTCGGGAACCACCCCGCCGTACTCACTGTGCAGCGCGGTCTGTGAATACAGGTGATGCGCCAGAAGCCCCCGCTGTTCGCAGATCACCGCAACCGCCGTCTCATCGCAGGAAGTTTCTATACCTAGTACTCGCATACCGTCATTTTCATGTACATGCTCCAGTTGTCTGCACAGGTTTCAGTCACATCAAGGGCTGTAACGATTACCACAAGTCCCGGGTTCATGCCCTGTTCCGGTTCCCTGTATCGGGTAAGATAAACTGACATCCTGAAGTCGCTGCACATTCTCATACGACTCTTCCTTCAAGGTGTGAACGGGGCATCCGGCTATTATAGGTACCTGTTTCATACCAGGGCAAAAAAAAGAGACCCTTGTCAGACAATCCGCAGGGGATGCGGGCACTTTTAATGGAAATGGGAAACGATGGACACCAAACTTGTAGTCGCTGTCACAGATAACGACGGGTTTGAGATGCTGCGACGCGATACCCACAAGCTGTTCGACACCGGTTGCGTGACGGTAACACCCGGTCTCAATTTCGAGGTCAGTCGATGCA
The DNA here is from genome assembly GCA_965205275.1 of Gammaproteobacteria bacterium. Taxonomy (GTDB): domain Bacteria; phylum Pseudomonadota; class Gammaproteobacteria; order UBA4575; family UBA4575; genus WTFY01. The sequence continues at coordinate 1,945,774 of OZ242168.1, read as the reverse complement.
TTCGGGAAGAGTTCGAAAACGGCAGAGAGTATTACGCCCTTCATGGAAAACGGATTGCCGCACCAGAGCGACCCAATGAACGCCCCGACCGCGGCGCCCTGGGCTGGCACAATGAATATTGTTTCAGAGGATGAATCGTGCCGGCAACCGGTTACAGGCGGACTGAAGCCAGGTTTTTGGAAAAAGGACTCGCGCCGCCCGCCCGTCAATCCACGACGCACCACCCCCACGATAATTCCGGAATCAGCCGTTTGGACTCACTGGAACCCTGGGCCCCTCCCAGACCCCTAATTCTGCCGGACAATGTTTTGTATTTGAAATATGAGTGCCGGTCGGTATAATCGCGGTTCTTTTTGATTTAACATTTTGTAATCGGGGAATACCTTAAAAATGCCTGGTGTACGTGTAAAAGAAAATGAACCGTTCGATTTCGCCTTGCGACGTTTTCGGCGGTCCTGTGAAAAAGCAGGCGTTATTACCGAGGCGCGCCGACGTGAGTACTATGAAAAACCCACTGAAGTGCGCAAACGAAAAGCGGCGGCGGCCATCAAACGCAATCTGAAACGCGTGGCCCGCACCAGTCTGCGGCGTCGGCGTCTGTACTGAATCACCCCAATCCCCATCAAACCCCAGACCGACTAAAGGTCCGGGGCCTTTGCGTACTGCGCAGAGCGTGTCTGCTATACTCGAGCCGCTATGCCCCGCCTACAGAATGATGTCCTGATCCGTGCGCTGCTGAAAGAGCCGGTTCCGCGCACACCGCTCTGGATCATGCGCCAGGCGGGCCGTTATTTACCGGAATACCGGGCAACACGCAAACGCGCAGGAGGGTTTCTGACACTATGCAAAACCCCGGAACTGGCCTGTGAGGTCACCCTGCAGCCCATAGAACGTTTTGATCTCGATGCGGCAATACTCTTCTCCGATATCCTGACCATCCCGGATGCCATGGGACTGGGTCTTCATTTCAGTGAAGGCGAAGGGCCAAGATTTACAAGCCCCATAGCCAGCATGAAAGATGTGGAGCGCATCGTCCGGCCCGAACCCATGGAAGGCCTTGAGTATGTGTGCGATGCCATCCGGCTGACAAGACGTGAACTGAACGGGCGGGTGCCGCTGATCGGATTCTCCGGCAGCCCATGGACACTCGCTACCTACATGATAGAAGGCCAGACCAGCAGAGAATTTCGCAAGGTCAAGACCATGCTGTACAAACAGCCGGAAATACTCGAACACCTGCTCGACATACTAAGTACAGCAGCCACCTCGTATTTATCGGCGCAAATCGCCGCCGGGGTACAGGCGGTGATGATCTTTGATACCTGGGGTGGCGTGCTGCCCCGTGAATCCTACCTGAAATTCTCCCTGGAACCCATGCGACGTATCGTGGCACAGCTTCTGCAGATCAAGACGGAACACAGGGTCCCCATCATTTTATTCACCAAAGGGATCGGTAATGAACTGCCGGACATTGCGGCCACGGGATGTCATGCCGTAGGCGTAGACTGGACTACGGAACTGGATCAGGCGCGTGCACTGGTAGGCACCCAGGTGGCTCTGCAGGGCAATCTGGACCCGGCAGTATTGTACGCCTCGGATCAGGTGATCCGCCGGGAGGTGAAAAAGGTTCTCGAAAAATACGGCCAGGGCAGCGGTCATGTCTTTAACCTGGGACACGGCATCCAGCAATACGTCGACCCGGGGAAAGTCGCTGTCCTGGTCGATGCGGTGAAGGAGTTAAGTCCCGCCTATCACTAGTCCAGGCACGTGGGTGTTCTCCGGTCCGGGCTTCATCGAAAGCCTCTCAGCCGGCAGGCACGCCCTGCGACCCTCCGGGGTGAAGTCATCGGCATTCATCTAGAAAAGCTGTTCCGGCGTTTCGATCACCTCACCATTTTTCCGGTAAGCGGGTTGGGTGCCGGGTTCAGTACCCTGTGCCGGGATATACCCTTCACGAAATGTTTCCTCAATGCCCTGGTCGCTGTTTTGATCGACCAGCAAACCGGTTGCCGGGTCAATACGCACCGTCACGATGGTCTCGGGACGCTTCAATGTGTTTTCTGCCTTGCCTTTGAGGGCAACGCGCATGAACTCCATCCAGACCGGTAACGCCGCCACCCCGCCCACTTCCCTGCGCCCGAGTGGCCTGTGCTGATCGAAGCCTACCCAGGCAATGGCCACAATATCCCCGTTGAACCCCCCGAACCATGCATCACGCTGTTCGTTGGTCGTGCCTGTTTTTCCGGCCAGATCACTGCGCCCCAACTGGCGGGCCCTGCGGCCCGTGCCGCGCTGTATGACGTCGCGCATCAGGCTTACCATCTGGTAGGCATTCTCTTTGGGCAATACGCGCTCGGCAATCCGGATACCCGTTACCGGCACCTCGTCTCCGCCCATGACATCATCGCTGCTGTCGTACAGTTGCTGTTGCAGGGCCAGACAATCCTCCTCACACACCGTTAGCGGACTCGACCGGAACAGAACCTGACCCTTGACGTCTTCAATCCGCTCAATGACATACGGCTCAATGTAATGCCCTCCGTTGGAAAATACCGCATACCCTCGGGCCATCTCAAACGGCGTGACGACACCTGAACCCAGTGCCAGGGTCAGGCCCTGGGGCAACTGTCCGCTGTCAAAGCCAAAGCGTTCAACATGCTGTACGGTAGAGCGATGGCCCACGTCCCTGAGTACACGGATGGAGACCAGGTTACGTGATTTGATGAAGGCATCGCGCAGGAGGGTGGGACCAAAAAACTTGCCGCTGTAATTCTTGGGTCGCCAGGTATTCTCCAGGCCTCCTCCGTCATCGAAGACTACCGGTGCATCATTCACAATACTGGCAGGGGTATAGCCCGACTCCAGTGCAGCAGAATATATAAAAGGCTTGAAGCTGGAACCGGGCTGGCGTTTGGCTTGTGTGACACGATTGAATTTGCTGTGCTGATAGTCGTATCCGCCTACCAGTGCCAGCACGCTGCCATTTTGGGGGTCGACGGCAACCAGTGCGCCCTCGACCCCAGGCATCTGACTCAGGACCCATGTGCCGGACTCGGTTTCGGTAACACGAATGACATCACCCGCTGTGACCATGCCGGTAAAATCTTCCGGCTCCTTCCCTACGGCATTTTCATCGATATAGGCTTTTGCCCATTTTGCCTGCTCAATGGACAGCGTGGCGAACTGCTGCCTGCCCAGATATATTCCGATTTCGCGGGGGTCGACCCGGATGACTACGGCCGGTGTCAGTCCATCCGTCTTATACATGCCATTGAGGGCCTTATCCAGCTTTTCAAAATCAATCGCACTGTTGCCTTCGTCTGCATACTCAAGCTCCAGACGGGATTCCACACCGCGCCAGCCATGACGCCGGTCATAGGCATGCAACCCTTCTCTCAGGGCTCGCTGTGCCTGTTGCTGAAGCCCACTGTTGATCGTCGTAAACACACGATAGCCCTGGTTATAGGCGTCGGTCCCATAGGCCTCGAACATTTGCGCCCGGGCCATCTCTCCGGCATACGGCGCATCCACTTCCGCCCTGGGGTAATGCAGCGATGCAGTCACCGGCTCATCAAGCATTCTCTGATAGGTGCCTTCATCAATAAAATGCAACTTGTACATCCTGCCAAGCACGTAGTTACGACGCAGAACGGCACGGTCAGGGTTGATAACGGGATTGAAGCGTGAAGGGGCCTTTGGCAATCCTGCAATCATCGCTACCTGTGCAAGATTCAGTTCATTGACATCCAGGCCATAATAGACTTCCGCCGCCGCTCCGACACCGTACGCGCGATTGCCCAGATAGATTTTATTCAGGTACAACTCGAGGATTTCATTTTTATCGAGTTCATGTTCAATTCTCAATGCCAGGAAGATTTCCTTGAGCTTGCGGCTGTAGGTGCGCTCATTGCCCAAAAAGAAATTTCTGGCCAACTGCATCGTGACCGTGCTTCCGCCCTGGCGCTTCTCCCCGGTGAGCAGCACATTGAGCGCAGCCCGGATGAGACCCTGGTAATCGACCCCCAGATGTTCGTAAAACCGGTCATCCTCAGCCGCCAGAAATGCCTGGACCAGTGGTCCGGGCAAGGCATCGATAGTCAGCGGCTGGCGGCGCTTCTCCCCGTATACCGCGATCAGCTTGCCATCCCGGCTGTAGACCTTGAGTGGCACCTGCAGTTCCACATCCTTGAGGATGGTCACACCCGGCAGGGAAGGTGCCAAATAGATATAGGTACCCAAGGCTACAATAACTGCAGCCACAAAAGCCTCGAAAACTCCGATGAACCCGAAGCGTAAAAGCTTCAGGAAAAAGGACATAATCTTTGCAGTGAATTGCAGGAGTCCGGCACCAGCGCCTGACCCGGGCATACAGCAGGTATTTGACCTGACCCGCCCATGGATACAGCGTGGCTATACTCCTTATTCTCTGATACAGGCATACAAGCTACCGTAAATTCTGATCATTCGGTGCAAACGGACGGCTCCCCAGAAAAAAACAAGGGGCCTGGCATAAACCCCACATAACTGAAAAAGCAGTTTCCAGTACCGCTATTGTAAGTGAAAGCATTTGGCAAGTCATGGCGCACGCAGGAAAGCGGGCTGTGCGGTTTTCATTTGTGCCCTCAGGCTGGAGGAGGTTCCGTGGCATGAGAGGTCAGCTTTAATGAGGCCGAACGCATCGGGTCCCTGCCACGCCGGGTGGTTTTCCTGAAAAGGCAAAGCCTCCCAAGCTTAACTTTTCACTTTTAAAGTGATTTCATATTTACTTTTAGCGCAGGTGCAGGAGAATGGCAGTTGTTGACAGGCAAGTGCCGAGTAAAACTGGTCCACAAAATAATCACATGAAAGACAGGAGCATCATCCTTATTGGCGCAATGGGAGCCGGTAAATCGACCATTGGACGCAAGCTTGCCAACATGCTGGAAATGCCGTTTTATGACAGCGACCGGGTCATTGAAAAAAAAACAGGTGTCGATATTGCTACAATCTTTGAATACGAAGGCGAAAAAGGCTTCCGGGCGCGTGAAGAAAAAGCCATTGGTAAGCTGTGTCAACTGGAAGACATCGTCCTCGCCACCGGAGGAGGAGCCGTACTTTCAAAAAGCACCCGGGATTTACTGTCCGAGACCGGCACGGTGTTTTATCTAAAGGCCCCGGCCGATGTACTGTTTGGCCGAATCCGCGGCGATGCGAAGCGCCCCTTGCTGAAGACCCCGGAGGGGGAACGCACCGTTGCCGACCTGTTGCGGCAAAGAGAGCCGTTCTATCTGGGAACAGCGGATTACACGATTACGACCGGCCGTCATACCACGGACAGGATTGCAGGCCAGATCGCAGCGCATATGGAAAATGTTTAGACAGAGGTACGCAGACCGGTATTCACATGACTACATTTGAAGTACAGCTTGGCGAGCGCAGTTACCCGGTTTATATCGGTGCAGACCTTCTTGCACAGCCTCAGTATCTGGAAAAACACATACACGGCAGCTCCGTTTTTATCATCAGCAATGAAACGGTAGCTGCGTTGTACCTGGATACCGTCAGGCAGCACCTTGGACGGTATCGTTGTCTGCATCTGACCCTTCCTGACGGTGAGGCCTTCAAATCCCTGGACACCATGAATCAGGTGTACGGGGCTCTGCTGGAAAACCGTTGCGGCCGGGACACGACCCTGGTTGCATTGGGAGGGGGTGTGGTCGGTGACATCACGGGTTTTGCCGCGGCAAGCTATCTGCGTGGTGTGGGATTCATCCAGGTTCCCACCACGCTACTGGCCCAGGTGGATTCCTCCGTGGGCGGCAAGACCGGGGTCAATCATGCGCTGGGCAAGAACATGATCGGCGCGTTTTACCAGCCGCAGTGCGTGATTACAGACCTGCATACCCTGAACACCCTTGATGACCGGGAACTGAGCGCAGGGATCGCGGAAATCGTCAAGTACGGACTCATACGCGACGCCGAATTCTTTGGCTGGCTGGAACAGAATATCGACAGGCTCCTCACACGGGACCCGCAGGCACTGGCGTATGCCGTGCATCGTTCGTGCCAGAACAAGGCAGAAATCGTTGCCGCAGACGAACTGGAAAAAAGTGGAATGCGGGCATTGCTGAATTACGGACATACCTTCGGTCACGCCATTGAAACCGGTGCCGGGTACGGAAACTGGCTGCATGGAGAGGCTGTCGCCTGCGGCATGCTGATGGCGGCCCGGCTGTCGATCAGGCTTGGCTGGCTGGCAGGGGATGCCGGCACGCGAATTGAACGCCTGCTGGAGATTGCAAGACTGCCTGGACACCCCCCTGAAACCATGCAGGCCGATCATTTCCTGGAATGCATGGCGGTAGACAAAAAAACCCGCGCAGGCAAGTTGCACCTGGTATTGCTCAAGGGGATCGGTCAGGCCGTGCTCACCGCGGACTTTCCTGCCTCGGAACTGAAAGGCGTATTGCAGGATTTCTGCAAGACCTGAGTCCATGCGCGGCACACCGGCCTCAAACCCTGAACAGAACATCGGTCCGCACGGCCAGGCCCCCTATGCCGCCCAGGATGCAACTTCCATGGGACGACAATACGCGGAAGCCAGAGCCTCTCATCGAGGAGAATTTCAGCGCGACCGGGAGCGTATCATCCACAGCACCGCTTTTCGCAGGCTGGAATACAAAACCCAGCTGTTTGTCAATCACGAAGGGGACCTGTTTCGCACACGACTCACACATTCCATTGAAGTCGCGCAAGTGGCACGCCGCGTCGCAAACGCCCTGGGCCTAAATGAGAATCTCAGTGAAGCGATCGCACTGGCACATGACCTGGGCCACACGCCGTTCGGGCATGCCGGACAGGATGCGCTCAATCTGTGCATGCGCGAGCACGGCGGTTTCGAACACAATCTGCAGTCCTTGCGGGTCGTGGATATGCTGGAATTGAAATACCCGCAGTTCCCGGGACTGAACCTGACTTTTGAGACGCGAGAAGGCATTCTCAAGCATTGTTCAAAAAGGAATGCAAAAACACTGGGTGAGGTGGGCCGGCGTTTCATCGAGCAGTCACAGCCGGGTCTGGAAGCACAGCTTGCCAATATTGCAGACGAGATTGCCTATAACAACCATGATGTCGATGACGGCCTGCGTGCAGGCCTGATCACTATCGCCCAGCTCAGGGACGTCGAACTGTTTGCCTGTCACTTTACAGCGGTTGACCGGGAATTCCCGGGCCTCACTGCGCGCAGAAAAATATATGAATCCATCCGTCGCATCAGGAATGACCTGGTTGGCGACCTGATCACAGCCAGTCAGGCTGCAGTCGGCCAGCAGCAGATCACCTGCATAGACGATGTCCGCAACCACGACAAGGCATTGATCCAGTTCAGTCAGCCCATGCGGCTGAAAAATCGTGAGCTCAAATCCTTTTTACAAAAAAACCTGTATCAGCACTATCGTGTACACCGGATGAACCGGCAGGCCAAAAAAGTGGTTTCAGACCTCTACACCGTATTTTATGAGGACACGCGCCTGATGCCGGATGAGTACCATGAGCAGGCTATTGCAGCCCGGGAGCAACTCGGCGAAAGTGGCCGTGCACGGGTCATCTCCGATTACATCTCCGGGATGACCGACCGGTACGCCATCGCAGAACACAAGCGCATTTTCAATGCGAAGATCATCTGAAAGCAGCCCGCACGGGACAGAGCGCTTGACCCGCTCCTGATCAAGGGGGCATCATTCAATGACCGGATAACGAACCCGGTGCTCCTGGGCGTTGCCCGGCGCCCGCAGGAAGCGTACAGGGCAGTGATAAAAACCATAAAAACCGAGCCTTGTGCCGCACCATATCAACTGACCCACTGTGTCGACAAGAATCCCGCAGTCTTTCATTGACGAGATCATCACCCGTACCGATATCGTAGAACTCATAGACGGTCACGTACCGTTAAAGAAGAAGGGCAAGGAATATATGGCCTGCTGCCCCTTCCATAATGAAAAGACCCCGTCTTTTACCGTCAGTCCGGACAAGCAGTTCTACCACTGTTTCGGATGTGGAGCCCATGGTACCGCGCTGGGTTTTATGATGGAGTATGAACGTCTCGATTTTCCGGAAGCCGTGGAAATCCTGGCACAACGTGCAGGCCTTGAGGTACCCCGGGACAGCGCTTCACCTGCCCAGCAGAGTCACCGGGAACTGTTCATCCTTCTTGAACAGGCGCATGCACATTTTCAGAAAATGTTGCGCCAGGATCCTGCGGCAACGGGGTATCTGAAAAACCGCGGATTAAGTGGCGAAGTGGCCGCCAGGTTTGGCCTGGGCTTTGCCCCGGACCGCTTCGACAGCCTGCTGAACCAGCTCAAACCTGCCGCCACCGAGGCGCAGCTTGTCCAGTCCGGACTGATCAAAAAAAGCGAAAAGGGACATCTGTATGACCGTTTTCGAAACCGTATTGTATTTCCGATCAAGGACCGTCGCGGACGGGTCATCGGCTTTGGCGGGCGAGTACTGGACGACGCAGTCCCCAAGTATCTGAATTCGCCTGAAACTCCGGTGTTTCATAAAAGTGAAGTGCTGTACGGCATATATGAGGCACGCAAAGCAAAGGAGGCCGTGCAAACCGTGCTGGTAGTGGAAGGCTATATGGATGTTCTGGCACTTGCGCAGCACGGTATAGAGAACACCGTTGCAACGCTGGGTACTGCAACGACGTCCCAGCATATCCAGCAACTGTATCGTCACACGCAGGAGGTCATATTCTGTTTCGATGGCGACCGTGCCGGACGTGAGGCCGCATGGCGCGCGGCGCAGCAGACCATCCCCGTCTTCAAGGACGGGCTGGAGGCCAAGTTTCTGTTTCTGCCGCAGGATGAAGACCCGGACAGCCTGATCCGTACGCGGGGTAAAGCGATCTTCCTGGAGTACATGAAAGAAAGTATCCCGTTATCCACTTTTATCCTTGAAAAATTAATCCGGGACACGGATATCCGCACACCTGCGGGAAAAGCGAGGCTTGCAAAGACAGCCAAGCCGTTGCTGGCAAAATTTCCGGATGGGGTATTCAAAAAACTGATTTTCGAAGAGCTGGAAAAAAAAATCGGAACCCCGGTTCATTACAGCCCCGGCAAACCGGCTACCGCACATGAAAAAAAACTCAGGCTTGCGGATGCCTTGACCCGGTCCACTCCGGTTCGACTGGCGATTTCGGCCCTGCTGCACGAACCTGCACTCGTATCAGAGGTTCCCTCCGTGGACCCACTGCAGAAATCGTCCATACCGGGGGTGCCGCTGCTTGTGGAGATCATCATGATCTGGAAACAGGAACCCGGACTTGGCCACGCTGCATTGATTGAGCGTTTCCGGGGTCAGGAACAGGCGCAGCAATTGCAGAGGCTGCTGATCTGGGACTCGCTCGAATTACAGGACCCCGGGCAGGCATTTGAAGAGGCCATGAACTGGATTTACCGCAAGACGCACAAGACCCGGATCGATGAACTGATTGCGAAGCAAGAGGCGGAGGGCCTGAGCGAGGAAGAAAAACAGGAATTCAGGAACTTGCTCCACCAGAAAGCACCCTGAGCCAGACGGGTTCCTTCACGTCAGGAAGTTCGGTTGTTCCAGGATACTCCCCTACAGGTCGGGTCCACTGTCTGGCACGAAGCGGGGCGTCACACAGTGAGCACAACCGAAGGCCGTTGGGTAACCCTTTCCGAAGCTGTGGTCGAGAGGGCCCGCCCTGAAGAGGAAAGCCCGCAAGAGGATGAAAAACCGTGAGAGGCCGAAGCTGTTGTAACCGATGCGGCTCCGCAAGAGATCCCAGACGCTGCGCATACCGGACAGCTCGATTGTCGTCCTAAAAAACGCATGAACAGACTTGCGCTGGCGCCCGGGGCAACAGTAGCTTCTCCTTCGAGGTTTGAGGCCCTGTGAAAACCGGACAGTTTATGTGTTACTAACAGGAGTACCAGGTAGTGTATTTCATACCACCCTTTTCTGATATAATATAGGGCGCTTCCTGCACGAACTGCTGGCGGCCCTGCCGTTCCCGCTCGTCTCCATCCAGGTCGACGGCGGCAGCGAGTTCATGGCCGGCTTCGAGGCGTCCTGTGAAGCGCTGCACATCCCGCTGCATGTGTTGCCGCCCAAGCATCCCCAGTACAACGGCTGTGTGGAACGCGCCAACCGCGCTGCCCGCATCGAGTTCTGGGGACGCTACGATGGCCCCCTGAGCATCGACCCGGTGCAGGCCGCCCTCGCCGGCTATGAGTTCTTCTACAACTATGAACGCCCCCACGCAGCACTCGACTGGAAAACGCCCAACGAGTACCTTGTCACCCTGGGTTTGGCGCATTGACTCCCCAGATCATGGGCAACAGGTATTAAATGGACGAAAACCAGCAGCAATCCAGTAGCATTAAGCAACTCATCGCAAAAGGTAAGGAACAGGGTTTTCTTACCTATACGGAAGTCAACGACCACTTGCCCAGCGGCATTGTCGACCCTGAGCATATCGAAGATATCGTTAGCATGATCAATGACATGGGCATTAAAGTCCATGAGCAGGCGCCTGATGCTGACAGTCTGGTCCTTACCGACAATGCTGCCACCGACGATGACGTTGAAGAAGCGGCCGCGGCCCTGGCTACCGTTGATAGCGAGTTCGGTCGCACCACGGACCCGGTACGCATGTATATGCGTGAAATGGGTATTGTAAACCTGTTGACCCGCGAAGGCGAAATCAAGATTGCCAAACGCATTGAGGAAGGCTTGCGTCAGGTCCTGCTTGCAATCGGACACTACCCGTCTACCATCGAAAAACTGTTAGCACTTTATGCAGGGGTCAAGTCTGAGGAATTGCGTTTAACGGACCTGCTTACCGGATATGTTGACCTGAATGAAGATACCAATGCCATTCCACCGCCTGCCGCACAAATTACCCAGGCCAACAAGAACGGAAATGCAGGCGAGAACAGTGAAGAAGACGAAAAAGAACTGGATACAGGCCCTGACCCCAAAGAAGCCCGGGCGTATTTCAGGAAGCTGGAAAGGCTGTATAAAAAGTCTTGTACGGCATCCACCAGCGGTGATGCGAAAAAACAACTCAAGGCACGCGAAGACCTTGCCAAAGAGTTCACCATGGTCAACCTCACACCTAAGGTAGTCGACGCTCTCACTTACAATTTCAAAAGAATAGTAGTCCAGATTCGCAAGCATGAATCGCGCATCATGAGCCTGTGTATTAACGATGCAAAAATGCCACGCGAAAAATTCATCAAGGCATTCTCAGGTAATGAGGCAAGTTCCGACTGGATAACCTCCCTTACCCGGTCACGCGCCAAGTATTCAAAAGCCCTTATGGAATTGAAACCCGAAATCATCAGAAGGCAGGATCACCTGGCTCTGATCGAGCGTGAAGCACGTCTTTCAATCCGTGAAATCAGGGACATCAATCGACGCATGTCGATCGGTGAAGCCAAGGCAAGCCGTGCCAAAAAAGAGATGGTTGAGGCCAACCTGCGCCTGGTCATTTCGATCGCAAAAAAATACACCAACCGAGGCCTTCAGTTTCTGGACCTGATCCAGGAAGGCAATATCGGTTTAATGAAAGCGGTGGATAAATTCGAATATCGACGCGGGTACAAATTTTCGACCTATGCGACGTGGTGGATACGCCAGGCCATCACCCGGTCCATCGCAGACCAGGCTCGCACCATACGAATTCCCGTACATATGATTGAAACGATCAACAAGCTGAATCGCATCTCGCGACAGATGTTGCAGGAGAAGGGGCGTGAACCGACCCCTGAAGAACTGGCTGAACGTATGGAAATGCCCGAAGAAAAAGTGCGCAAGGTCCTGAAGATTGCCAAGGAACCCATCTCCATGGAAACTCCGATTGGAGACGATGAAGACTCGCATCTGGGGGACTTCATTGAAGATGTCATCATCGAATCACCCGTAGATTCTGCATCTTTTGAAGGTCTGGGTGAGGCTACGCGTGGAATACTTGCCTCGCTTACGCCACGCGAGGCCAAGGTATTGCGCATGCGTTTCGGTATCGATATGAACACGGATCATACTCTGGAAGAAGTAGGCAAGCAGTTTGACGTTACGCGTGAACGTATTCGCCAGATTGAGGCCAAGGCACTGCGCAAGCTTCGCCACCCGAGCCGGTCAGAACAGCTACGCAGCTTTCTTGAAATAGAATAAAATCCTTTTCTTCAAAGCAAACAGTCCCGGGCCTGTAGCTCAGTCGGTTAGAGCAGAGGACTCATAATCCTTTGGTCGTAGGTTCGAATCCTACCGGGCCCACCATATATATCAATAGGTTAGTATATTACTCTTTTCAATCCCTGTGTCATACGGTACAATTCCGGTACACCTCTACTGGAATGACCCCATGGCTACCATCACAAAGACTCCCTCTAACACCTGGAAGGCGATGATCCGCAAGCGCGGCTGGCCGACCACCATCAAGACGTTCCGTACCAAGCGTGATGCCCAGGACTGGGCACGGCGTACCGAGGACGACATGGTGCGCGGAGTGTATATTGACCGTGCTGGGTCGGACCGTCTTTTGCTCAGGTGTGCACTGGACCGCTACCTGCGTGAGGTTTCCTCCACAAAACGTGCAACTACGGCCTATGCCGAGGGGCACAAGGCCAAGGCCCTGAAAGAGAGCTTGGGAGCGTATAGCCTGGCAGCCATCACTCCGGATCTGGTGGCCAAGCACCGAGATGAACGGCTGAAGGCAGGCAAGTCCAACAACACCGTGCGCCTGGAGCTGGCCTTGCTTTCACACCTGTTTACCATTGCCATCAAGGAATGGCGCGTGGGCCTGTTCTACAATCCGGTGGGCAACATCCGAAAGCCTACACCTGGGAAAGGTCGTGACCGAAGATTGAGCAAGGACGAAGAAGTATCGCTGTTCCAGGCCTGCGACCGCCACACCAACCCGATGCTGGGCTGGATCACAAGAATTGCCTTGTATACTGGTATGCGGGCCGGAGAAATCAAGTCCCTGACCCGTTCACAGACAGATTTGGAAAAGCGCACCGTGCATCTTACGGAGACGAAGAATGGATCCTCCAGGACCGTGCCGCTGACCCGATCGGCCACTGAGGTCTTTCGTGCCGCCCTCAACCATCCTGTCCGTCCTCTTGATACTGATCTCCTCTTCTGGGGTGAGCCTGGACGGGACGGCAAGCGCCGTCCGTATGAGTTCCGCCCGGCCTGGAGTCGCACTTTGAGGAAAGCCGGTATCGCAGGCCTGCGCTTTCATGACCTGCGTCATGAAGCGGTCTCTCGTCTGGTTGAGGCAGGGCTGGGGGATCAGGAAGTGTCTGCGATCTCTGGACACAAGTCCATGCAGATGCTCAAGCGCTACACGCACTTGCGTGCCGAGGACCTGGTGGCCCGTCTTGATGGGGTGATGAGTTGAACAAGCACCTGATATGTCACATCCGACGTATACAAGATACGCTCGCAGATAGCTGGCTCTATCACGTTGAATGCATGGGAAATGCCTTCATATCAAAAGGCTAAAGTATCTCTCAGACACTCTTTCCGATTCCGTCGCGTCGACAACTCTCGTCACGCAAAAAATTGATACCATTGCAATCCATACGAGTCGCCAATTTCTTTCGCCTCCTTCGTATAGCCGAGATTGAGCAATTTCATTTGCGGAGCTACAAGAGGTTTATGAAGACTTGGTTCGCGTGGTCTATGAATGTAACTGGAGTTTCTTGTACAGGTTATTGTATGCCTGCGCTTGCCGGAATTCATACCATCTCTCGCACCTAGTCCGGCTGAGGTCCTCCGTAAACCTTCTTCCAGCAATAAAAGTAGCCTCCAAGATCCCCATCTTGCAGCATATGTCGCCGATCGAGGTGCCGTTCTCATGGGCCTTGACTGCTGCGACAATCCGCTCCACCGAATAACGCTTGCGCGCCATTCTTCCTCCTCCCCTCTACAGGGATTTATCATGCCATCTCGCAAACGCTTTGGGCTGGTTTATGGGGGACCACCATGATTGGCCCCTCGCCAGAATAAATAGAAATAGCTATTCGCCACTACTGAGCTAAATTGACCTTCTCTCTGAAATTCAAGTATTTAACTGGGACTTACTACCGGGGGGCTGTGACGGTGTCTATTGCAAATAACACCTGCGTTGGCACTTTGTGTGGGTTTTCCGAGAATTAGTAATTCAAAAACTAATTTCTGAGCATGGTCGGTGATGAGCTTGGTTAAGCAAGGCAATAATGTATTGCAATGATCCCTTATAACTTAATCCAAGATTCTTGAGCCAATACATGAAAGTCTTTGGCAAGCGCTTGCCATTCTCGAGCTTCATTTTCTGCTTTGCAGACCAAGATCTCGTACTCGGGAATACTCTGCCATTCGCGTGCCATATCTTGATAATTACTAGCACCGGTTTCAGCCACATGAATTACTGATTTAGCTATACAAGCCACAGCCTGCCGGTCCTTAGTTTTCAAACTAGGAAGCATAGATTCGAGTAGGTCAGCCATGGTTTTATTGGACTGTGCTACGGCTGCAGCATTTCGAGCTTCAGCATCGCGGCCTAAGGATTCTAATTCACGGGCTATAGCTTCCCACCCACGAGCATGTGTTTCATGTGCCTTCACTGCAGCTTCATTTTTGCGAGCCATAGATGCAATTTTTCGATATTCCCATCGCTTAGGTAATAGGCCTTCCAGTAGCCAACCGCAAATTGCAAATGAAAAAATGGTTATAAATGCCGTTAACCACCAATCGAAATCTTTGACTTCAGTAAAAAACCCTTTTATTGCCAAATTCACTAGTGCTGCAAAAACAAATATCACTACTGCGGACAGTTTCGCGATTGTGTGCGGTATCATGATTTCTAGTTAAGTCTAGCTATTGGACGTACTAGTTAATACTAGTCGGCGCTTGAGCGAGTATTTCTCAATCTCATAATTAGAGACAAGCCTCGCTTTACTAAGCTAAATGATGATCTTGACAATTTCTGCTTAGAATCAGAAGACTCAAAAGTTGGCTCTGTCACCAACCTCCTGAGAGCTCGTAGATGTCCCACAAACAATAATGCAGTAGCAATATTCAGCACACTCCAAATTTCACGCGTGAGATAGATTCGAAATAAAGGATTGTACAGAATCGCCATAGCACCAAAAGCTAGCACCCAACCGCTGATCGCATTATCGTGCTTCCACTGCGTATACGTAAGTACCAGACATACAGCAAATATGAATAGCTTTAGAAAGATATAGAAACCATAGGGCCAAGGTAGAAGGGCAATAACGAGTAGAGCAGCCGGAGCAAGCCACAAGGCAGATTGATGCCGAAGTGAAATTAGGTAGGACTCTGAGTGAGTAGAACGATCAGACTCCTTTAACCATGGGGCAATGTTTTTTAGGACTTTCTGTACAAGTCCTAGTTTTGGTTTTTCAACATGGGTCTTGCGTTTGGTAATTTTTTGTTTTGCGTTTTTATCAGGCTCAGTTTCTTGTGCAGCGGCTATGCCGGTGCTGGCATTGGCATGCATTTCATCCTCAGTAAATACCTTGTCTACATTAGTATCAAGAAAACTGAATTTGCCCTGTGCTTCGGGATGCCCCTGCTCTGCAGCTTTACGAAGCCAGTGCTCAGCCAGGGCCTTGTCACTGAAAATCCCTATCGCGCACTTAATACCAAAAACAAACTGCGCGCGGGCATTTCCCTGTTCAGCAGCTTGACGAATTCGGTGCACTTCTTCGGAGCCAAACTTGAGGATGCCTTCTCCGTTCGTATGTCTAATGCCTAGAGCCGAGTGAAGCTTAGCGACTTCCCGTTCAACCGCCTTGCGATACCAATACACTACATTGACATCGATTCTACATATTTCTTTGTTACCTGATATGGCTTGGCTAATCTGTGCTCTCAATCTCAATCGCTCATCAGCCTTAGGGTACCAATGCATTTCGTTACCGGCATCGTGGATCCATTCACCTCTGGCATACATAACCCCGAGAATCGAATGCGATTTAGCATCTCCTTGCTCTGCGGTCATCTGCAATTCATTCACATACTTGATCTGATCCTCAGAGGCTTTTTCTCCTTTTGAATGCAAGACATCGAGATTGTACTGTGCACCGGCGATGCCTTGTTCAGCAGCCTTGTGATACCAGTACTCAGCCTTGGTGCCATCCTTGAACGTCCCTTTACCCTGAGTAAACATGACACCGAGAACAAACTGGGCGCGGGCATCCCCTAGTTCTGCAGCTCTGTAAAACCAATACACAGCCTTGTCATGATCCAAAGGGACACCTCTGCCTTTGTAGTATCTGAAACCAAGTCTGAATTGTGCTTCAGGTCCCTGCTCAACAGCCTGCCGTTCATAGGCCATACATGTCTTAGATGAAGACTTATTCTCTGTTTCACAGACCGAATCAAGGGGTTCACATAATTCGCGAGACAGTTTCTTGGCTTCAGCGAGTTGGCTGGGTGTCATGTTTTCAGATAAAAGATGAACCAGTTCCTTAGCTTCAATGTCTGCATGCATGGCAGCAATCCTGAACCAGGCATAGGCTTGAATATCATCCTGTGAAACCCATTGACCTGCAGTGTGCAGGTATCCTAGATCAAACTGTGCCCAGGCGTGTCCTTGCTTAGCACACTCGTGGATTTGACTTACGACCTCATCTGCTGAGTAATCATAGAGTCGCGATCGTATCCATAATGATTTTTTTATTCTGAATGAAGGGCTTGAGTAGATTTTTCCTCTTGAAAGCATCATACACGTTAGCATAAAACCCTATTTATATCAATGACATGCTGGCCAAATATTACTTGATACTGGTGATCTTTCCATAGGTCGATCAATAGCGTTTGCGAGAATGGTCTGATTAATTCCTAGTATGGGGAGGCAACAGATGTACCACAAGCGGCCTCGCCGACGCGTGAGAGCGGTGCATCGTCATCAGCCGCCGAATCGGGGGGCACAAGGCAAATCGAGGCGTACAGTGAGTTTGCTGGGCGACTGATGAACCTGTGTGCATATCAGCACTAGGTGACCCTGATGTTTAGGCGACTTGGCAGGCCTACCGACAATGCATATATCGAGTCGTTTAACCGAAGCTTCTGGGACGAGTGATTGAACTTACACTGATTCTTGTCAATGGAGGAGGTACAGGAGATGGTAGAGGCTTGGAGACAGGACAAGGTTACTCATTGCAGTACTTTGGTTATTACACTCGAAGTTAGGGTATGCCATGCTAGAAGTTGTTTCAGTTTTGAAAATTCCAACAATTCTTGTAACGGTTTTCTATAGTTTTTGTTTGACATCTTGTGCAGTCTTGTGCGTTCGAATCATGTATCAGGAGAAGATGGATCATGCAAGACACTGAAAGTCAAAATGCAGTTACCCTTGAGAATCAATTGACCGAACGTTTTGGTCTGCTGCTGTCACAGACACAGCTGGCCCAGTTGCTCGGCCGCACCACCGGCGGCCTGCGCTACAAGCCTGAGTTATCCGAGTGATCGCCAGACAAGAGCCCTGAAGGACTGTGGGCGCAAGATCGGGCGGCGTGTGTACTACCCGGCTGCCGAGGTCGCCCAGATCATCCTCGAGCCCAGCGGAGTATGAGTTATACAGAAGGCTTCAAGCCCGACCTGTGAGTATCCTTGCCCGGGAGTGGGCACTGTGCCAGGACCTGGCACCCGTGCACAAGTTCGTCCTTGTGGTGCTCGCCGATGCTGCCAATGACCAGGGCCTGTGTTGGCCACGTGTCTCCACAGTAGCAGAAAAGGTTGGGGTCTCCACCCGAACCGTGCAACGTGCCGTACAGCACTTGGTCAAGCATAAACTGATCACCGCTGAACCTCGTTTGAGATCGGACGGCTCCAGTTCATCGAACCTGTACCGGTTGAGGATCCGGGAGAGTGTCAACCTGTCACCCCCTCCTGACAAATTGACACCACCCCCTGTCATGTCTGTCACCCACCCACGACACTGGTGTCATGGGGAGGGTGACACCCGTGTCACCCCTTTAACCGAAAGAAGAACAGAAAGAGAACCACCACCACGCAAGCCGGTGCCAAAAGTTGAACCCGGGATCCCTGATTGTGGTGGTGGAGATGTATCTGACTTGCATTACCCCAAGGACCTGTTGCCCTCGGAACGGATTCGAGCTGAGGGGATGATCGGTGCAGTGGGTCCACCGCTGAACCAGCAGGTGCTGGATGAGTGGGCCGGGATCATTGCTGCAGACAGCATACGCTCCTCCCCGTTGGGATGCCTGCGTGCATTGATCCAGCGAGCGAGGGAAGGCGCGTTCACCCCTGAGCGCGCCCACCTCATCGCCCAGGCACGCAAGGCGAAGCTGCGGGTGAAAGCCCAGGTGACGAGGCTACCAGAGCTGGCTCCAGTGGATGAAAACAGTCCACTGGTGCGCCGTGTGCTTGAGATCGCACAACGCACATAAATAGATTTGGCCCATGAAAAAACAACGTGATTATAAACTTTACCCGCGTATTAAATTAGGGTAGCATCCCATGCGCACAGAACAATAAGGTGTTGTCTCTTTTATAGACAGTATCAGAGAGTTTCTAGAAAGCGTGGATTTTAGAGGTATTTTTGAACGATTGGATGAATATTTTGGCAAGGAAACTGTTCGTGTATTAATTTCTGTAGTGATAATTTTTGGCTTTATATGGGGAGCAAATGAAGTTTATCAAAACACTGTAGAAAGCATAAATATCACACAAAATAATACTGGTGACGAAATTGAACAAACACCACCGACAGTAAATACTGTAGTTCTTCCTGAACCAATAGAAAAGACAGATTATTTTATTGGTGATGTGCTTGAAATCACTGGTGTAATTGACAAGATTATTAAAGAGTCATTTGGTGGTTATTTCTTGGCAGTCCAAGGAAAGAAAATAAGAGTGAACACTATGTGCCCAGATGAAGAATTTATAGGATTTTCAAAACTTCTAGCCAAGGGAAGCAAAATAACTTTAAGAGGTAAAGTAAGTGCTTTTCTTGATGTCACCATTAGTATTGAAGACTGTGAAGTGCTTGAGTATTTCCCAAGTAAGTAAATTAGCACATATTTCAAGAATGCGAATATCAAGTTGACTTACCAAATATGGTTAGTAAGAGGAATGCATGATGAATGAGATGGATGAGGCGGATAAAGAGATAAGGCGGTATGAGTTGCAGAAGTTTTTAACTAAATTTCGACTTTTCAGACTACAGTTTACTGAGGTGAGAATATACCTTGAGGCCAAAGATTTTTATGCTGCACGTGCATATCTTGAAAATCTTGGAGAAGAGGCTCAGAGATTAGCATCGGAACTCAAAGACATTACTAAAGACTACTCATCATGGGAATAGGCAAGTATTTAAGTCTCGAAGAGGCACGAAAGAAAGGCAAACTGGAGCGGTTTTGCAAGGAGCACCCATCCGTTGCGGATGAACGCTTTTGGCCTGCGCTGGAAGCTGCTGCTAAAGGGAAGCAATCAAGTCAGGAAACATCCTCTCAGGCTTGTCCCGATAGTTGTAGCGAAACTCAAACTCCTTCAGATACTTCCGAAGATGCTTCTTAGAAACATGAATATGAGTACCCCGAATAGACAACTTCAATCTGGCCCAAAACCCTTCGATGCTGTTTACATGGCATTTTCCACTAACATACTGCCCAGCACCATGATTAACTCGCTCATGCTCGTACCCAGCTTTGTCAAGCCCTTTGTAGGAGCGAAGCTCGTCTGTATGAACCGTGCTGCCAGACATAACATTCTCTTGAATGATCGGCTGCAAGGTACGCTTCTTAACATTAGGAACAACCTTGGTCATTACATCGCCGTCCCTGTCCAGCATACCAAAAGCTATGGTCTTGTTCGGAGCACCACGTCCACGCTTCCCGCCAGAGACCTTGCCACCGATATAGGTTTCGTCAGCCTCTACATCACCATCAAGAGGATTTTCACCATCTGTATCGGACATGTGCTCACGTATCTTGTGAACCATCCTAAGAGCCGTAGGATAAGCCACTCCAAGCTGACGCTGAAGTTCCAGGGCGGGCACTCCATGTCTCGTAGTAGTGAAAAGGTAGATAGCATAAAACCACTTTTGCAAAGGAACATGGGTGCCAGCAAAGATAGTATTTTTCATGGGGTAAATTTCATGGCCACACCAAGCGCACTCATAAGCTGGGTTGCGCTTAATACGGTGAAACTTGCCGTGTTTGCCACACTTAGGGCAAGTCAGCGTGTCGCCATGTTGTTTGTGCATCAGGTAATCCAGACAAGCATTGTCGTCTGGAAACTTCTGCATAAACCCCTGAATTGTCGTGGTTTTAATATTTACCTCCAATGTTAAGAGGAAGTATATATGAATTACTTACGCGGGTAAGGTATATAATCGCGAAAAACAATGGATATCTCAATCTACAACGAACCCAAGTTCCAGATCATTAAAGGCAGTGAATTTAGAAGTAGTCAATTTGGCAGGGCAATCACGTCAGTTTGCAATTCTGATAGTAACTATTAGTGCCTTCAGAATTTCGATTCCAGCGGCTTTTTGTACAGGAAGTAGTATGTGCAGCTATTCCGATTTGCGGTTAGGACCGTAGGATTCCCAATATTCACGTGACAACTTTTGTGCCTCCGCAATCTCGGCACGAGTCATACTTTCGACGATCAATTCTTTAGCCTTTTTGGATGCCTCATTGCCTTGTGCGGCAGCAATGCTCATCCAGGCGTAGGCTTGTACATAATCTTCGGGTACTCCTTTGCCAATAACATACATAGCACCAAGTTTAGCCTGCCCCGTAGCATTCCCCTGCTCAGCCGCTTCACGGTACCAATGCACAGCTTCGGCATCATCCTCGGGCACACCTCTACCGAAGTCATACATGGTCCCGAGTTGGACCTGCCCCTTGGCATTCCCCTGCTCAGCCGCTTCACGGTACCAATGCACAGCTTCGGCATCATCCTCGGGCACACCTCTACCGAAGTCATACATGATGCCCAGATCGAACTGTGCCTCAGCTAATCCTTGCCCGGCGGCCTTTCGAAACCAATGCACGGCCTTGGTATCATCTTCTGGAATGCCTGTGCCTATTTTATACATGGCGCCGAGCATGTACTGTGCCTCGGCATTTCCTTGCTTGGCTGCCTTTCGAAACCAATATACAGCTTTAGCATCATCCTTGGAAACGCCTTCACCAAGAGCAAATCTGGCTCCGAGAGCGAGTTGTGCCACAGCGTTTCCCTGCTCAGCTTCCTTTTCCAAGTATTCAAATTCACTGCCAGCATGCGCTGAACATGCAAGCAGCATCAAGCAAATCAGTAGAGATCTGAACATGGCCGGAATATACCATAGCCTGCGCTATGCCAATCTTGCGGCATCACACCGCACGTAATACAACGTCACCTATCTCTATCGAAGACTGACTCGTGCGATCTGATGTACTCTGCATAGCTGGTGATGGCCGGTAAACTATCCTCCGAACGGCTATACGAGATCTGGTATCCCCGGGGAATCAGCCAGATGATCGCATGCCAGGGAGAGTGCTTCAACGTACTATATGTCCACACACGGACCCCGCGTCACTACCAGAGAGCGCAGCAAACGCGGTAGTGACGCGGGGGCAACCGGGGTGCGGACCCGCGCCGTACGGCACGATCTTGATTGCGAGCTCGAATGCCACACGAATTACACTGTGACGAATCCGGTCTCCCGCGATTTTTTGCACCGGGTCGGCAATGTAAAGGTTCAGACACCTATGGCACTTTTCAGTGATCGTGAGCAAGGGATCTGAATGAGGGGGTGCAGAGGGAGGCGTGGCCTCTCTCTGCACCGGATCGGGTATCCTCCAGTGAACCAACCACAGCCACTGGAACAGGAGACCCGAGCATGGACATTAAATCCCTTCGTATTCGATCATACAAGAGCTTCAAGGTCGACGAACACGTACCCGAGGCGGCGGGTGAGCGCTACCGCAGGTTGCAGGCGTACCAGCGCTTGCGTGCGGCGGGCTGCAGCGAGGCCGGCGCCCTGGAGCAGCTGGAGATCAGCCGGCGCACCCTGTACCGCTGGAAGGCCGTCCTGGCCGCAGGCGGTGTGCACGCCCTGGCGCCGCATTCGAGCCGCCCGCGGCGGCACCGGTGTCCGGCCTATACGCCGCAGGACGTGAGGGCGGTGCTGGCCCTGCGCCGCAAGTACCCGTTTATGGGCAAGGCGCGCCTGCAGGTCCTGCTGGGGCGCGAGGGCGTGGCACTGAGTGTGTCGAGCGTCGGGCGCATCCTCAGCCGGGCGCTGGCCCGCGGTGTGATCCGGCCCGCCGCGTTCTGCGAAGGCAGGCATGCGCCGAAGCGCCCGCGCCGCTTCGCCCGCTGGGCACGGCGCTGGAAGTACGGCGCGAAGGCGCGTACCCCGGGCGAGCTGATGCAGATCGACCACATGACCTATGTGCGAGACGGCGACACCGTCAAGGAGTTCCGCGCCGTGTGCCCGGTGTCGAAGTTCATGGTCACGCGCGCCTGCTCACGGGCCACTGCCGGGCACGCCCGCCGCTTCCTGCACGAACTGCTGGCGGCCCTGCCGTTCCCGCTCGTCTCCATCCAGGTCGACGGCGGCAGCGAGTTCATGGCCGGCTTCGAGGCGTCCTGTGAAGCGCTGCACATCCCGCTGCATGTGTTGCCGCCCAAGCATCCCCAGTACAACGGCTGTGTGGAACGCGCCAACCGCGCTGCCCGCATCGAGTTCTGGGGACGCTACGATGGCCCCCTGAGCATCGACCCGGTGCAGGCCGCCCTCGCCGGCTATGAGTTCTTCTACAACTATGAACGCCCCCACGCAGCACTCGACTGGAAAACGCCCAACGAGTACCTTGTCACCCTGGAGGCCGCCTGATCCCACAGTGCCATAGGTACTGAACCCATACATTTCCGTGACAGGTTCGGACTGCGTGCTATACTGGCTCCGCATTCGATTTAGTACCGGGGCCACTGCGGTATATCAGTGGCAATCAAGGCACCGTCGGACCGTGCAGCCGGTGCATCAGCGAAAGCTGCGGTCCATCTTCAACGTCCTATCCTTATAGGACCTCGGACACGGCTTCTGGCCCTGTCCATCTTGAACCAGGCCATCTGCCTGTACGACTCACAACTCGCTTGTGAATCCCTGCAATGAAGCTACGTGTGCAGCGCACGAGCAAGACCATCATGGTCTTGGTAACCCTGTGCTGTGTACCTGGCCTGTATATCAATCCATACGGAATGTATCCGTTTAACTTAAAAGGAGGTGTAACCATCTTTAATTTCTGCCCTGTAAGGGCTTATGGACCTGCACAGGGGTCCGTCTTCAACAGAAGACGCCCTGTGCTGCCTTGACTGAGGCACATTCAAGTCATCCGGGGGTAGTGCCCCAAGGCCGTATTCACTGAACAGTGAATCCTGTTCAAAGCTCCGGTGTTAGCTGCAATGTAAAAATGACCCACTTCTGCAACTGAAAGTTGACCCACCTATGATTACTCTCGGCTCAAGCCATACAGGGGAGGAGCCGGGATGTTACACGAGGAGGGGGTGATGGAGATTTGGATATTGCATCGGCAGGGGGTAGGGATACGGGCGATTGCCCGGCAAGTGGGGGTATCGCGCAATACGGTACGCAAGTATATGCGTTTTGGGGGGAAGCCGCGGTACGCGAAGCGTGCGGTCCGGGGATCCAGGCTGGATCCCTACAAGTCGTATATACAGGAGCGGTTGGCGGCGGCTTGTCCGCAATGGATCCCGGCGCCGGTGATGGAGCGGGAGCTTCGCGCCAGGCGGGGTATGCAGGCAGCCTTCGGCTGCTGCAGTATTATATGGCGGGGTTGCGGCCTGCGATAAAGGCGGACCCGGTAGTACGGTTTGAGACGGGTCCGGGTGTACAGATGCAGGTGGACTGGGGGGTGTTTCGGCGCGGCAGGGATGCATTGTCGGCGTTTGTGGCGACCTTGGGCTGGAGTCGTTACACGTATGTGGAATTTGTCACCGATGAGCGTTTTGAGACGCTCAGGCGCTGTCATGAGCAGGCCTTTGCCTACTTTGAGGGCGTGCCTGGGGAGGTGCTGTACGACAACATGAAGACGGTGGTCCAGCAGCGCAATGCCTACGGGACCGGTTTGCACCGCTTTCATCCTGGTTTGTGGGAGATGGCCAGGCGGTTAGGATTCAGGCCGCGGTTATGCCAGCCATATCGTGCCAGGACGAAGGGCAAGGTGGAGCGATTCATCCGGTATCTGCGCTACAGTTTTTATGTACCGCTGGTGGCGCAGCTCCGGCAGGCGGGTCTGGTACTGGATGTGGAGACGGCCAACATGGAGGTTCTGAAGTGGTTGCGCGACGTGGCCAATGTGCGTATTCATACGGTGACAGAGGAACAACCGGCGGTGCGCTGGAGACAGGAACGTGCGGTGCTGCAGGCCTACACCCCGCCGAGGGCTGAGGTCATTCCCCTGCCGACAGAGACGGGGTTGTGTATCCCGAATACGTACGCGCGCGAGCCCCTGCATCATGCCCTGTCGGTGTATGAAGCGCTGCTCAGGGAGGGATCGGCATGAACCTGCAAGCCGAACGGATGGACGCATTGTGTGCGACCCTGAAGCTGTCCGGTCTGGCCGCGGAGTACGATGCGCTGGCCCAGTGGGCGAGCGAGCGCGAGTGCAGCTACCGGGATTATCTGGAGCAATGTCTGAAGTCGGAGCAGCAGTACCGCCAGCAGCGAACGCGCAGTGTGTTGCTGAAAATGGCCGGCTTCCCGGCGATCAAGCGACTGGAAGCGTACGACTTCACGTTTGCCGTCGGCGCCCCCAGAAAGCAGATTGAGAGCCTGGCTTCGCTGAGCTTTATTGCGCGCAAGGAAAATATCGTCTTGCTCGGACCCAGCGGGGTCGGCAAAACGCATGTCGCCATTGCACTCGGCTACCTGGCCACCCTGGCGGGCCTGAAAACCCGTTTCATGACGGCCGCCGATCTGCTGTTGCAACTCGACACGGCACAACGACAGGGCCGCCTGAAACCAACCCTGCAGCGCAGCGTCAACGGACCCAGCCTGCTCATCATCGACGAAATCGGATACCTGCCCATGACCCGCGAACAGGCCAACCTGTTCTTCCAGATCATCGCTCAACGCTATGAAAAAGGCTCCCTCATCCTGACCTCCAACCTGTCCTTCGGCCAATGGGATGAAACCTTCGCCGGCAATACCGCTTTAACCTCTGCCATGCTGGATCGTATCTTACATCACGCGCATGTCATTCAAATCAAAGGCGATAGCTATCGCCTCAAGGAAAAAAGAAAGGCCGGCCTGATACCATCGGACGGCGCGCACAAAACCTAACCGGGTGGGTCAATTTTAAGTTGCAGCTCTATAGCTAAAGTGGGTCAGTTTTCAGTTGCAGTTGACACCGGCTTGCAGGAGGTCAGAAACACTCACCAGATAGAAAGGAGAACACGCAATCAAAGACTTGAACTACAACTTGAAACAGATTTGCAAACAGTGCAGAGAGGGAAGCTATGCCACGCAGAGGAATAGGGAACGCATCCTCACACTAATCGCCAACGAGCTACATACGATGGGCTACCGACAGATGCAGGCCAGATCATTAAAGCCCAAGCACGTTGAGGCTTTAATAAAACACTGGCAGGAAAGAGATCTCTCCATCGGGACGATCAAGAACCGAATGGCCACAATCCGCTGGTGGTCCGTAAAGATCAACAAGCAGAATGTAGTCGCCAAATCAAACGAGCATTACGGCATCCCGGACCGACGTTTCGTTACAAACGAGAGTAAAGCCAAAGATTTCACACAAGAGCAGCTCAGCAAGATCAAGGACCAACACGTCCGGATGAGCCTGGAACTGCAGCGGGCCTTCGGACTCCGAAGGGAAGAGGCGATGAAGTTTCAGCCGAGCTATGCAGACAAAGGCGATTACATCCGACTCAAGGCGAGCTGGACCAAGGGTGGGAAGCCACGGACGATCCCTATCCGGACAGACAGCCAGAGAGAGGTCCTGGGTAGTGCCCGGGAATTGGTCGGCTTCGGTTCATTGATCCCGAGCCACAGAAGCTACGTGCATCAGCTGCGGGTCTATGAGGGCAATACGCTGCGGGCTGGGCTTTCCAGCATGCATGGGCTGCGTCACGCGTATGCGCAGGAGCGGTATGAAAAACTGACGGGTTGGGAATGCCCGGCCACCGGAGGACCAGATAGGCTATCACTGACTCCAGAGCAACGGGAACTGGACCGGAAAGTCAGGCTGACGATCAGCCAGGAACTGGGGCATGAGCGGGAACAAGTGATCGCGGCTTATCTCGGGCGGTGATACCGTGAGATCTTGAGTGAACAAGCCTGGACTTCTAAGCAGGGGCTAAATGCTTTACAAAGCAATATTGATAGCGTTATATGCTAGCAGTATGCTATCTTATAGGTCAATCCAATTAAGGAATATTCTAATGAGTTCCACCATTGTTGTTCGAGACATTAATCCGGGCGATAAGTCGTGGATTAAGCAGGAAGCGGCACATAGAGGCCTCTCAATGGAAGAGTTAGTTCGTCGTTTGATCCACGAAAAGCGTAAGCACTCTGAAGGGCGTACAAAGCCGTCAGAAGCCTTCCAGCGATATTTTGGGCCAGAGTACGGAGTTGAGTTGCCGCTGTCTGGACGCTATGGCTACAGGCCAGTCGTGCTTTCCGATGAGAGCGGGACATGACAGCACCTAGCTCTTGGCTTCTCGACACAAATATTCTTTCCGAAATGATGCGTCCGAATCCCGAGCCGCGGGTTACTGGATTTCTTGACGAGATTGCTCCAGAAGGAATCGGTCTGGCTGCAATTACGGTCTGGGAGATCCTCAACGGTATTGGCCAATTGGACCCTGGCAAACGTCGAGAGGACATTGCGGATCGATTTCAGGGGATGCTCGATGATCTCTTCGAGGATCGAGTCTTCGACTGGACGGCTGTCGATGCCAAGGTCTGCGCCCGGATCATGGAAGACAAACGCCGACGGGGCGAGCCGCTTGATAGCCATCTTCCGGATGCGATGCTAGCAGGAACCGCCATACGCTGTGACTGTGTCATCGTCACACGTAACGAAAGCGAGTTCCTTAACACTGGCGCTAAGGTGGTCAACCCTTGGACAAAGGAGTTGCGTTGAGAGATTGGACGCGAGTTACTGGGAAATCTGCTCGATTCAGCCAGCCACGAATAAGCCCTAAACCGAAACGTCGTCGAACCAGAGCATGGCAGGCCACTGTTCACAAATCCCTGACCCGCTAGGCGAAGGCACGGTGCATCTCGTTTAGATGCTCCGCAAGCCACTCGTGCTGACGAGGCCAGTCCGACTCGTCCTCCGGATCTACATCACGGAGATGGTATGATATCCGGCGGTCGCGTGCTGTCGACAATTGGTCTCCCCCATTCAAGCCGATAACCAAGCTCACCCTCGATCTCGTCCTTTTTCTGTTCTAGAAGACTGAGGCGCTCCCCAGCATCCTCACCTGAAATGTAAAGCTCCACCCGGATGAACTTATCCACGGTGTTCATCACTGCGCCGAGACAAAACCGGCTGCGCCCTATACCGTAAGACATCCATGATCGTGGTCGTGGAGTGCGGTTGCCGCGAACCGTCCCGCCTACAGCGTTGAGCCGGTCCTGAAGTCTCATCCAGTAGTTCCTTTGCTTGAGTTTTAGTTCAGACAACTCGGCATCATCAGTCGCACGGGCGGCCTGCGCGACGGACCGTGACCAGTCGTTCGGCATTGAGACAATGTTGAACTTCGGCGCAGCGGGCGAATCGCCGATCCGCCACAATTCGACCTCCAGTCCGAAGAAACGGGAGTCCTGGTGCGTAATCTCGTTCAGCCAGTCGAGAGCCGCTCGATGCTCGTCCCGGAACCCTTCCGCCAGCCAAACAACGATAACTGCTTGCAGACCTGCCGCATAAGTCAGCAGCTTGCCAAGATGATCATGGTCCGTCTGTTCAATCTGGTTTTCGATCAGCGCCAAGGATTCCGAGATTTTCCGGTTCAGCCAGCTATGGCGTGAAGCCTGCTGGCTCACTTGCCCATATGGTTCTAAGGTTGACGCGCTGGAGACACCCGAGAGACGGATTGTTCATGGTGGGCATGCTCATATACCTTTACTTCATCGTAATCAAACTACAAAAATGTCCGGCGAGTGTAGCGACCTCTCAATTGTCCTCAGCTGGTCGAAGGATTACACGTCAAGGCAACTCTCTGTATCCTATAGCCTATAAAAAAGGAATTGCTTATATATCTACAGCAGCACTTTAGAAAGGTGCCTTTCCAACTTTCCAGGTCGGAAGATAGCTTTCATCCACATGCCCGTGTGTGCATTCACCCCGTAGGTACTGATAGGCTTTTTCTCTCTCCTCAGGATCTAGTCCCTGGACCACATCTTGTGTCTGTGCCGCAAGTGTTTCAAAGAGCTGTCCCTCCATTTCAGAGTATAGCTGCGTAGTATCCCGTCCCTGATTCTCAGCCAACTGTGACATACAGAGCCACCACACCCAGGAAAAGAACTCACCTCGGTAATCCACAGATCCTGCTTGCACGATTGAAACAAAAAACAGGATTAGGGAAAAGAGCGTGAGTTTTATGAAAACTCTCTATATAGACGAATTACCGGCAGGGGTGCCAGATTTTGTCGTCATTCTCAAAGGAGCAGATGCCCGCCTGTTTGCTCGGCCCTCGCTTCTGCCCTGCAACTAAACATTAACCTAGCTATTTACAAAGTCACGCTTCTACGCTCTCACTGACTACTCTTCGGTTTTCTCCTCCCACTCGCGAAGCCTTTCTTCCGTAACCCAATTTGCTTGTCCGAATATTCTGCGATAATAGCGTCTTTCAAATGCACCTAGCGCATTTTCATATTGAACCATCACCAAAACAGCATCACTATTCTGCGGCAAAACCTCATCATCCAATAAATCCAAGTATTTTCCCTCAGGCTCATCTTTCAAAATAGTGTGAAGGTCCTGCAACATACGGTTTAAGATTATTACTTTATTCTTGTTCAACGTCCCTTCCGGTTTCTTCTTCGACAGCTCTCTCATCTCAGACAACAGTCCGCCAAAAATTGGTGACGTAGCCTCATAGACGTCTACGGTCTTTAAAGTCGTCACATGTTCAAATTCTCTCATCCTATACCTCTCGAACTCGCATCTGCCAGTACATCGCTTGGCTTGCCATTAAGAACGTACACATTCTTGTGGTCATGCCACACTATATTATCTGCTCTATACCGCTTCACTTCTTCCAGATACTGCGCTAGCACAAACACCACGTCGCTATTAGACGGAACGTCATCCTCTTCAAATTTCTGAAACCCCTCTACGGGGGTATAGCGGCTTCCAAGTACACCATTCGCCACTTTGAGTGCTTGATTTATCCGTCCAAGCTTAAACTTGTTAACAGCATCATTGGGTGATTTCTTGGAAAGCAACGACATTTCACGATGTATCGCTGCTAGCTGACCAATTGTCTTTTCCAACTGCTCAATGTCTTCTCGGGTTTTCACTAGTCCCTCCGTTTATGGGCAGTCTCGTCTGAACTCGACATATTTTTTCTTTAGTACATCTAGCGGAGCCCGCTGCTTGCTTTCGAAGATCTCTACCATTTGTTCGACATCCATGTCACTAATCGATATTACGGCTTTCCGCTGACCCGACCAAAGATCTATTACCCGCTGTCGCTCCGCCCGCTTTAGCTCCCGCCTCGTAACCAATACCCCAAACTTCCCCAACTCGTCATGCAGATAACGATTGATTTGGTCTATATGCGCTCGCTCTACGTTAGAAACATTTTTCATTTCCATTGTTATTTGTCTCGAGCCGTAATCGTCCATAATTTCCTTCAAGAACTCATCAGTTCTACTATTATAAAATATTAAATCTCGAATACTTACACCACTATCGGTGTCCTGCCCCCCTAAACTTGATCCAGATTTGGGTGTAAAACTCTCATAACAGGTTTATATCAGGGGGTCATCATGCGCAAGCGATTCAGTGAATCGGAGATCATTAATCTATTACGGGCGATCGAGGTCAAGGTCAGTGGTGGCATGGGTACAGAGGAGGCCTGCCGCAGCCTTGGGGTCAGCGACAAGAGTTATTACCGATGGCGCAAGTTGTACGGCAGCATGGGGCGTACCGAGGTCAGGCGCTGCAAGGACCTGGAGAAAGAGAATGGGCGCTTACGCAGGATCGTGTCGGATCTTGAGCTGGACAAGAGCATTTTGAAGGAAGCCCTGGATTTTTTAGGGCACAGGGGCTAAGCCCGGAACAGGTACGTGATACAGTAATCCACGTACGCCAGCGCTTAGGCAGCAGTGAGCGGCGCACCTGCCAGGTACTGGATCAGCCCCGCAGTACCCAACGCTATGCATCCAGGCGAACGGACGACGATGAGGATGTCCTGCGGCTCGCCCTCATTCGCCTGGCCAAGCAGTATGGCCGCTATGGCTATCGCAAGATCACTGCGCTCCTGCGTATCGAGGGCTGGTCCGTCAACCACAAGAAAGTCGAGCGCCTGTGGCGCGAAGAAGGCCTGCAGGTGCCAAGACGTCACAAAGCACGCAAGCGCTTATATGATCATCGACATTCCATCATCAGAATGCGTCCCTTGTATCCAAACCACATCTGGAGTGTCGACTTTGTCCAGGACCGCCTGTTCCGGGGCCGCCGCTACAAGATGCTCACCGTCATTGATGAATACACGCGCCAGTGCATGACGGTGCATGCACAGTTTCAGCTGACTTCACAGGACGTACTGGAGACCTTGAGCGAGTGCTTTATTCGTTACGGGAAACCGGAATATATTCGCAGTGACAATGGCAGCGAATTCAAGGCCAGACTACTGCAGGCATGGCTACGAACCGTCCATGTCAAGCCGATCTATATCTACCCGGGCAGTCCCTGGGAGAACGGGTACAACGAACGCTTCAACGGCACGCTCCGACATGAAGTGCTGGATACGGAAGCTTTTTACTCATTGGCCGAAGCCCAGGCCGTGATTGCACAATGGATCCATCAATATAACCACATCCGGCCCCATCAATCACTGGATCATCGACCGCCTGTCCCGGAAACTATCGTCCCAACTCTCTCTCAAACCCTGGTACATACCCAGGGGGCTTGACAGTTAAAACCTTTCGAAGATGGTTTATATGTGCTTGCTCAACATCAACGAAATAACATTTGCAATCGAATTCAAGGGGCTTGTTGCGACTCTGGTTCAAACGGCTTCTTGCAGCTTGCATCTCCTCGAGCATGAGCAGGGGTGTGCCAGAAATCAGGTGGCCATTGTCCAGAAAGGTGCCACCCCCTGAAAATCCATCGACAAGATCAAGTTTGAATGTTTCTCGATGAGGATTGACATTTAGCCTATCGAAATAGGCGCGAATGTATCGGCGCAAGACTTTGAGCTTGGCCTTGCTATGCTCTTCGATCAGTGGTGGGGGTTCATCAGGATGCCACCTGAATTGCACTCGTATTCTCCTTATTTTTATACACAGGCATGGCGTTGTACTCACTGCCCTCGAGTTGACGCCCTCCTGCCTTCGCTGTGCGCCCCCCCCATTGCTTAAAGAAAAAGTCCACCCCATTTCGCTTACAGGCATCCCTGACCTCTATCACCCATTGCAACTTCATCGGACGTGCGTTTGGACCACTCTCACCTCCAACAATGACCCAAGAAATGCCAGTGAGGTCAATGTGTCCCACTGAGCCGATTAGTGGTTCTATGGAAAGGAAACGGATCGGAACTGGTGCGCTCTGCAAGTGGCGGATTCTAGCCGTCCCTGTACTGTCTTCAACTGAGACACCGCACCAGATGTGTTGGGGAGCTGAGCAGCCCTGGTAGCGACGTTGAAGATATTTTGTCATGAGTGAGCTTCGCTTTGTCAGCACCTGAAAAATATGCCAGTCAGCAGCCTCCATCGTGTCAAATACGCGGTCAATGAAAGGTGTTGGTATTTGCTTATGGAACAGGTCACTCATGGAATTGACAAACACCCGGCGTGGTCGCCGCCAAGAAAGGGGTTGGAGAAGGCGTGCAGGGCGAAGTGTAAGGTCAAACCCGTTCTCATATGGATGCCCTGGTGTGCCCCGAAATCGCTCGGCAAATCGCTCGGCATAACAGTTGTCACAACCACGCGTAATTTTGGTACACCCTGTTACTGGGTTCCATGTGGCATCTGTCCATTCGATTTTAGACCTATCGCTCATGAGAACTCCTGAGACCCTTGTTTAGTTGCACTAAAGTAGCCATCATCGATAGTATATCCCATTACAGTCAAGATCTTAGCAATGTTTCTGTCACCTGATTCTACTGCACTAGATGAGTTGATCGTCTCCGAGGTGGCGACACACAGATAATATAATGGCAAGAGTAGTGGCAAAATGGGGTTTCTCTTTCGTCTGCTTACACTTGCCTGATCCGTTATCAGCAAGCGAATCTGATCCCTATATATCCGTTCAGGTCAGAAGCTTCTAGCTTGAAATTTGAGCGATAGAAGCAGTGTTTGCCATGTCATGCCCCTTAAACTAGACCTGAACGAATTTTGAGTGTAATCCTTCAAGGCTAATTTTTTAAAAAGCCCATCCCTGATCCTAGGAAGGATCAATGACTGTAGGATATCTTATTGAATAGCCGCATTACCTTCCATCATCGAGAGAATTTAAATATTCTGCAATTATGTCGCCATGACAAGGAGCTGGCTTACAATGACAGCCTAGAATTTTACCTTTCAAAACTAGAGTGTCTTTTTTGCTAAATCTCAATAGTTCTCTATCAAAGTCATATTGAAATTTTCTTATTACTTCCTCCCTATCATCGCCGTCAATTCCTATAGCATGAGGGTTGCCCCAAGTAGTCCCTCGCCCTATATAGACATCATACTTATAGCCTTTCTCAAGGTTTACTACCTTGGTTAGGCGGGTGTTAAAAATTCTAGATTTGATCTTTTGCCTTTTCGCTTTCTTTATCAGTTCATTAAATGACTCGCCATCATTAAAAACAACCAAATGCGAAACGTCTGACAGGTCTAAATTTTCACAAGACGAGTTTATAAAGTCACATACTCGCTTATCAGATGAAATATGAGCCTGGATGAATTTATTTTCATCTGATAAATATTTGACATGAAACTTACTAAAACTAGAAAGGGTGTACGATAATTTCCTCTCAAACTTCTCACGTGAAGAAAATGCTTTCGGGTAAGCAATAAATATAGTAGGTGTAACTTGGGTGCTCATACTAAATGTGTAACTTCCAGTTTAGAGCCCCAGAGCTTGTTTAAATAATCCACTACTAGTCGTCTGTGGCAGTAGTGCGGCTTATTCTCACTACATAAAAGGCAACTGTTATCCAGCAGTGTCTTATCTATAGATCTTTCAATATTTCGTTGCGCCATCAAATTAAGAAACTCAATTTCATAAATATCCCATGATATTTTTTTCTTTTTATATGCATCAAGAATATCTTTAGTGGGAGCTAGTTCTTGCAAATGGATATATTCAGCACTGCATAATTGGTCAAGAAAATATTTCAGATCGTCTCTCTTCGCAAAACCGGAAAGTTGAGAAACATTATTTAGGCGGACATCAATTACACGAGAAATTTGATTGTCTTTAATCAAACTAAAGAATCGTTCCGCATTCTTTTGTGTGAACCCGATTGTATAAGTTTTCACTGAAATTTATTCGTATTGTCTTGCAGTTTCAAAATAATTAGGAAAGCTATAAATTCCATTTACTTGAATCCAATAGCCTGCCCTGCCATTTGGTGCTTCATAAAAACGACTTAATCCTATTCGCAAGTAGACCTCCTCTTGATTATGTATAAGTTCATTTAGTTCTTCATAATCTCCAGTTTCTTCATAGTGATTTTCAGCATAACTATGAAACCCAAGATCAGTAATTGCTAAGAACCTGAATTCTCTCCCCGAGCTGTCAGTAAAATTAGCTTTTATTTTCGTTTGATCGTACCTATCTCGAACGATATGCAGTGAATCAGGATCAATTGAAATCGTTATTAGTGATCTTATTGGATTTGCTTCTCTAGTTATATGCTTTTGACGTTCGTCTAGTATTACTTCAAACCCATTCTCGATATTGTCAAACGCACTGTTAGAAAGTACATCTCTAAATTCAGACGACGAGCACTGACCATGAAACTTAAGATTATCATAATGCATGTCTTCAACATGGGGTGCCTCGACATCGGGGTGCACTGAAAAATCCCCAGTTAATATTGAACCCGGAAGGATGTTCAAATTCCGACACATCCCTGTTTCAAGGTAAGGTATGAGCCTAATACAACTGCCTGTATCAGTGTCAACACCAGCCGTGCACAATATGTCTCTATTTGCAAATCGAGTTAAATCCGTAATTATAATTTTTTTCATTGCAACTGCCTTTGGCAGATGACATCAGCTGACATGCAAATTTCTAAAGACAGCACCATAAGCAGAATAAGTTAAGCCAATATAAATAGAACCGGATTCAGGTCTGTAATGGTGGCAAATCTTCCGCTATCTTCAAAGTTTCTATAGATACCCGAATGACGCGCAAAAGCAGTTCAAATGGATAAGCAGGGTTTTTCATTGTTTCAGTGGCGTAGCGGTTAGCGTCATTCACCAATCTACTGACTATGTCCGTTTTCACGCATTGCCTCTCTATAACCCACTGAATAGCAGGCTTGCCATTAACAACATAGTCATAAGCCTCAAGCGGAATATCGGTGACTGTAATATAAGAATTGTAAATAATCGTGGTTCGATCTTTTTTGACACCATGCCCACCACCAAACTTCATCTTTTCAACACGGTATAGATGTTCAGGTTCCACATCATTTGGCAGCCCTTCCCCATCGTTGACCGTCACTGGCCATGGGTCGACAGTAGTGTCATATCCCAAGTGCCCTTCTGCCAATGCACATCCAGCAGTTTTGAAAGCTCGAAAATCTGCAACATCTGTGACCACGGGAAGCCGGGGCAATTGCTTGATCAGGTTGTTCTTATATTTGGTACGGTAGTCTTCTGAATGCAAGATTCCATATAGATAATAGAACAGATCTTCCTTGCTAATGGGTTCATCAGGGTATGTAGTTTGAAAATGCATTAGTGCCTTATCACTGATCCCATCCTGGACTCTATATTGAACATTGTTTTTATCAACAAATAGATCGTCATCCCCACTTGCAGCATCTTGTTTCTCATAGAGCTTGAGCGGAAAACATTGCCCAGTATCCATTGTATGAAAGTTTGGAATAGCATCTATCATCAAGGCAGAAAATCCAGCTGTTGCACCAATGCCCGTAACGCAAATCACCCTATTCTCGGCCTTTGCATTTGGAAAGATCTGCGGCATTTGATAAACCCTTTCATTCAGTCGCCTACTGTAGTACATCCACTGTTTAGAATAGGGCCGGTAAGTTGATACCAACACCTCACCATCAGAAAATTCCAAGACCCTATTTTTTGCCAGGTCTTTCTTAAGATTATGAGTCCAACTAATTTTTGATGAATCAGCGTTAATAAATTTGTCCACGTCAAGCGTTGCTTGATCAGGGTGTTGTTGATAACGCTCCCTTTCAGAATTGTAGAATTTGATCATCGAACTTATGTTGCGCTCTACTAGGTTCTTAGAGGCGTTGTAGCACCACGCATCGCGAGCGGTTAACACACCTTGTGAATAATTCTTGAACATTCGCAAGGCTGATCTATTTTTCTTTTCACCCATGGCCATGAATTGACCAAAGTTCGGGTCCACCTGATTTAGCCAGTCGTGATTGTCATCAGGCACAATCGTGTGCCAGCCGCCTCGTTCGGTGATGCCTTGAATGCTGCCAAACTTGCTAATAATATCGAGCTTCTCTTCCTGACTGAGGTAATCACCAATATCATAAAAGTAAATATTGCCTTGTTCATTGGCGCTAGAATTTTTCACCAGCACCGTGATTGCGATAGGGGCACGACTACCGCCACCAAAAATCTTACCGCCTTCTTTACGAGATTTTTCCCCTGAGGTTCTCTGATTACCCCTCAGATGAAACACATACAGACTTGAAAACTCTTCTACCAGACATTTGCGCATCCCATCCATAGCATTGTTATCTACCCAACCTGCGTTAGTGACATATGCCATCACCCCAGCATCACCCAGCCGGTCTGAACCCCACCGGATTGCTCGGATATAACTATCATAAAGATTCTTTTGTAGAGTCGCCGCAGAATGTCTTGCGTAGGTATTTGCAATACGCTTGTCCAAAGACAGATAAGCTATATTTTTAGCATTGTCATTTTCGCTTCTCTGACCTGATGAGTAAGGCGGGTTACTCATGATGACCTGGATAGGCAAGGCCACCTGCCGTTTGCGCCGTTCCGAATTGTCCGGCAAGAATTCATCAAGCATATCTTCGGACTCGTACATCTGGAACGTATCGGTCAGGCAGATCCCTTCAAAAGGCTGATAGGAAGTGTCCCCTTTTCTGACAAGACTGTGGTACACCGCTTCGATATTGATGGCCGCAATGTAATAAGCGAGTAAGACAATCTCGTTCGCATGAATTTCATTCTTGTACTTATTCGGCAGCTCTTCCGGCTTAATCAGGCCGCTTTGCATCAGCCGGGTAACGAAAGTCCCAGTTCCAACGAATGGATCCAGGATATGCACGCCTTCTGATCCCAGTGTTTGCCCAAACTCCTGTTGCAACAGATCATTAACAGAGTGAATGATGAAATCCACCACTTCAACTGGGGTGTACACGATACCTAACCGTTCTGTCATCCGTGGGAAAGCATTGCGGAAAAACTTGTCATACAGCTCCACCACGATGCGCTGCTTCCCTTCAATCGTCTCGATCCCGGATGCCCGCATGCTAACGCTCTGATAGAACTTGTTCAGGGTTTCCGCTTCCTTGTCCAGATGGTGTTCCTGCAACACATCCAGCACGCCCTGCATGGCCTTTGATACCGGGTTTTGACTGGTAAAATCGGCATCCTCAAACAAAGCATCGAAAACTGGTTTGGTAATCAGGTGCTGTGCCAGCATCTCAATCACTTCCTCGTCTGTGATGCTATCGTTCAGATCATCACGCAATTCATTGGCAAATGCCTTGAACGCACTCGCTTCCTTGGTACTGGCTGCATTGCTGACGATCGTGGTGATACGAGTGATATGTGTCTGGGCAATCTCGGCAATATCCGTGGCCCATTCTTCCCAGTACAGTCTGCGGCCACACTTTTGCACGACTTTGGCATAGATGGCCCGCTCAATATCGCCCACCTCGAATTGAAGGACAGGTTGCTTATCCTTAGGGTAAATTGGTTCTGGTTTACCGATGGTGCGACTTTTACCATGACGTTTTTCCCTGGTTGCAGGCTTCGCGAGATTATCCGTAATGGCAATTACTTCCATCTTGCGATTCTCATGCCCCACCAGATCCAGCTTGTTCACAAAGGCATCAAAATGATCATCGTGTGAGCGAAGCGCCTGCAGGACCTGCCAGACAACTTTGTATGCCTTGTTGTCGTTTAATGCTTCGTTGGGCGGGACACCGGTCGGAATCACCACGGGCAGGATCACATACCCACGCTCCTTGCCCGGTGCTTTGCGCATGACTCTTCCCACAGACTGCACCACATCCACCTGACTGTTACGCGGAGTGAGAAATAGTACGGCATCCAGGGCCGGCACATCGACACCCTCGGAAAGACAGCGCACATTGGACAGGATGTGGCAATGGTTCTCAGGAGGATCCGACTTGAGCCAGGTTAGCTTGGATTCCTTGACACTAGCATTCATGCTGCCATCCACATGCTCAGCCTCACAGACCACAGCAGATGCTGCATCTTCCAAAGCCTGATACTCCTCCACTACAGGCTGGAACATGGTGGCGATATGTTTTGAGCTGACCTTGTGGGTTTTTGATTTACCCGGCTGATGCTCAATCACTTGACAGAATGCGACAGCTCGTTGCATGGGAGTCGTATTCAAGACCGTTTCATCCTGTAGGTTTTCCTTGCTCAATGCTTTCCAGCAGCCCACAATCTTAGCCGCATCATCCACTCGGAGTTGGTTATCCGCATCGGCCAGCAGGTTCTGCAGGCGTTTGCTGATATGGGCTTCATCCATGGCCAACACGATGACCTTGTAATCGACCAGCAGGTCACGCTGTACCGCTTCTGAAAAACTAAGCACATACAGTTCTTTGCCGTACAGTTTCTCATCATCCATTGAACAAAGGGTGATGTCGCTGTCTTCTGCTTTGGCTTTGGATATATCCCCATAGATCCGAGGCGTGGCAGTCATGTAGATGCGCTTGCAGCCTTGGATATATTCATTGTCATGTACCCTGATGAAATGACTTTCATCGATGCCTTCGAAGGTAGCCCCGGTCGTGCGGTGCGCTTCATCACAAACAATCAGATCAAAAGCGGCCAGACCATGTTCAATTTGAGCTTTGCGTAACACTTCAATGGAGTGGTAGGTCGAAAACACCACACTCATATGGTCATCATCATGGCGCTTGGCCATCTCTGTTGCCAGACTTGATGATGTTGTTGTTGCTGGATAGCGCAGCTCGTGCACAAGTATCTCCACTCGATCTTCAGATCGGTTCCGTTTCTTGCCAACGTGACTGTCTGAGCAAACGGCATAACTGTGCATCGGAATACTCTTTTGCTGGGTCCATTCCGTCAGGGATTGGGAAAGCAAAGCCAGACTTGGAACCATGAACAACACCCGTTTACCCTTGCCCGCCATCTGTTCTGCGATTTTCAGGGCAACCAGGGTCTTGCCTGTGCCACAGGCCATGATCATTTTGCCCCGATCAGTAGTTGCTAATCCTTCACATACAAGCTTGAGTGCATCTTTCTGGTGAGACCTAAGAACCTTTTGTTCCTTCAGTACAGGGTTTTTACTAGGCGCAAACTGAGACCAGTCAATCCGGCTGGCTTCCAACGTAGCCAAGTCGATTCTGGTGACAGGGGGCTGTTGATTCGAAAGTGCCTTTTCTGCCTTTGAGCCCCATTTATCTGTCGAAGCAACGATAATCCGATGTTCAAAAGGCTTCTGTCCGGAGGCGGTAAAAAAGCTGTCAATATCAGTTTTTGCTATGGTGTGATCTGGATCGTAGAACTTGCACTGGATAGCGTGATATTCCTCTGTGCCTCGTGTCTTTGCCACCAGGTCGATCCCTTCATCTGAAGCATCCCTGCCGTACTTCCCACCTTCCTCACGGACCCAGTCAGCATACGACCACACGTTGCTATATCGGTCACGGTAGACTGGTTCGGCTTGTAAATATTGAACAACCAGTTCTTCAAAATAGTTACCTTTCTCACGCTCGGTCTTGGCAGAAGCGCGGAAGCTATTAAGGAGGGTTTGTAACGGTGTCATGAGTTTGGACTCCAATTCCAAGTGAATCGCTCCATGTTTTCCTCATTCATGATCCATGACTTAAGAGTAGCTGGTTGCTTTAGGTTACTAAAGCTAAAATTGGTGTGCGTTCGAGTACATATTGCACGATCTTGCTGAGGAATTACAGTACAGCAACACTACCAAACAGACCACACAGCTCAGGACCTAATTTTTGGATTTATAAAGCTGCTTATGAGTCATTGGGTTTATGAGTGCTAGCTCAATTTTTTAGCTCAATTTGGCAAGAGTAATTAAAACTGGGAAATTGCTGGAGCCTTACTCACAATGGAAAACGATTTTTATGTAAGTTTTATGATGAATTTTCTCCGCAAAATATTATTGCTCAAAGTATTTATTAAGAATAGTGAACATTAATTCTATTAACTAACTTTCTAGCTATCACCAACAAGTTTCCCATAGCACTTTGGTCTGTTGAATTTGTATCTGCACATCCTTAGCTGAGTGGGTCCGAGGATTTGATGCTGGCTATGCGGCACTACAATCTAAAGAGATAGTGAGAGCAATTTTGGAAAATTCCAGATAAAGTTTCTAATTTAAAATAACCAAAAATGATACAGCCATTACATGAGATTTTTTATTGTAAGGAACGTGAACATTAGTTACAAAGGAAGTGTTGATGAAGTTACAAGAAGTAACTCTGCCAAGCAGGATAATAAAATGTTGAGACAAATGGTCTTCTCCCCATAAACTGATCCAAGCATAGTGCGAAAAATCTCGTTAGAATGCCCCTGTGCAGCGGTAGTATACTTAAACACAGCGTTCATTCAGGCAGTGAATAGCCTCCAAGGAACCGGATCACCGGATATTTCTTATCAGGCGCATCTGATAAGTCTCCACGGGGAAGGTATCACGCAAAACATTCTGGGTCGGGTGGTTAGGGTATGACGGCTATCAGACTCGCAACTTTGAAACACTTCAGGCAGGAGTAAGGAGGATATAGGTATGAACAGAATTTTTTCCTTCGGGGCCCTTGCCTTGCTCGTTATTTTATTTTGGATTGCGCTTCCGGTTCAGGCCGAAGGGTGGTACGTGAGTGGCGAGTTGGGCATGAATTTCGGCGAGTCACTGGACCTGGAGGCATACGATAATGACCGGGCCAGCCTGTGCGATGAGTATATCAACCCGAACTATGCCAATACTGCGGTGGGAGGTACGGTCATCGACTGCACAAGTCCGCGTACCCAGGGAGACGCCTGGGAAGTTGACTTTGGCTCCGATGACGGCATTTTGCTGGGTGCAGCACTTGGCTATCGCATGAGGGCTTCGCGCTTTCGCACTGAACTTGAGTACTTTTACCGCGATACCGGATATGACGAGACGAGCGGCACGGTTCTCAGCACTGCCGCGCAGACCGTGGAGAAAGTTGAAGGTGAGTTGACGACGCTGACCGACCGTATCGGGAGCCTCACCTCGCACAATTTGTTCGTCAACCTGTACGCCGACTTTGCGAACGACAGCAAGTTCACGCCGTATGTGGGGGTCGGCGTGGGTTTCGGGTTTACCGAACTGAAGTACGGCGGCGTGACAGCGAGAAACACGGACCCGGGTGAAATCACCAGCGTGCCGGACGGGATCACCAGCACACCCGGTACAGATCAAATCAGGCAGAATCTGGCCAGCACGACGACGACCGAAAGCGAGGAGCTTGACGATACGCTGTTCGGATACCAGCTGATACTGGGTGTGGACTATGCCCTGACCGAGTCACTGCAGCTCGGGGTCAAGGGGCGCTGGGTCCATTTTGATGCCTTCCAGGACGGGGATGCGTGGGATCAGCTGCGAAGCCACCCGTCCAACCTGCGCCGGGACGGTAGCGAACCGGTGGAGTATAGCGTGCGGGTAGACGACATTGAAATGTTTGGTGTCAGCGTGAACCTCAAGTACCGGTTTTAGCAAAGGAGCCCTTCTGGGTACGCCGTGCGCCACGTGAATAGGGTGCGCATGCTCCGCAGCCTGACTGCGTGGTCATCAGCCGCAAACGGGTACGACTAATTCGCCGCCGCGAGGGCCTGCAGGGAGTTAGAAAGCGCCGTAAACGCAAAGTATTGGGTACCTACCACCCAATAGGTTAATAGAGCCCGCTATCCAAACCCTGTTTGCAGCTACGACTTTGTATTCGACCCAACCGAAGACAGTCGTCAAATCCAATGCCTGACCGCTGGTGACGTTATACTGGCGGAACGGTTTGACCGGCACTACTGCCTGTATTCGCTCCGATAATGGCCCCGACCGGCTCCACCCTGTTTTCAATCCCTGTGTCATTTATGCAAGTCTCCTTCAGGCTCATGTCCCGTCGGAAAAGGCCCAGCTTCATTGTTGCAGGGAAGGGTGCTATCTTTATAGTCCGCAAACAGAACTGAAAAACGGAGCACGCATGATGAGTATAAAGCCTGTTGCATTCTTGGCGTTGTTCGTGCTGATACCGGTTGTATCCCTTGCAGGCTTCAGTGGTGGCGGTGGCGGAATGGGCCTTGAAGACGGTCTTTTCTGGGGGGCCGATCTGGACCGCAATGAACG
Organism: Gammaproteobacteria bacterium; assembly: GCA_965205275.1. GTDB lineage: Bacteria > Pseudomonadota > Gammaproteobacteria > UBA4575 > UBA4575 > WTFY01. Next base: position 1,903,775 of record OZ242168.1, on the reverse strand, counting down.
TCTGGACCCGAACGAGGCCAAGCTCGTGCATAATCTGTCAGATAAGGCGGTCTTCAGTCGTTATGATGAAAACGGCAATGGCTCGATCAGTCGGGTCGAATTTTCGGAGTTCATGCAGCAATCGCCATGGACCGATAGATTCATTCATCCTGCAGACACAAAGTAAGGGGAAGCCCGCAGCACTCAACTCCCGATCTCTTCACCCTGATCGTGCGTAACCGCAACCACGGCAGCACGCGGTGGCAGATTGTCATCAAAATCCGGCCAGCGTGTCGAGGGCCGGTCAAAGCCTGTGCCTTCACCCGGATGCTGCACGGAACAGAACATCGTTTTCTGGTCGGGCGTAAAACAGGGGCTGCAAATTTCCGCCCCCTCGGGGGCACGCAAGAAATGTCTGGGTAAGGCATTTTCCCGGCCTTGTGCCGCACTCACCCATATGCCATCGGCACGGCCCTGACGATTGAAGCCGTCGGTTGCAATCCACAGATTGCCATAACGGTCGAACGAACAATTGTCCGGATTTGAAAACCAGCCGTGTTCGGATACACCAGGGTGGTATCTTGCCCGGTCGGCTTTATTTTCCGGATCCCCTGCAAGAATAAATATTTCCCATGTAAACTCCCGCGCACTGTGATCGCGCTGCGGGGCAATCAATTCGAGAATATGGCCATGACGATTGACTGCACGTGGATTGGCGGTATCCGTGCTCAGGGGATGGCGCCTGAAGTTGTTCGTGAGCATTGCGAAGACATGTCCCGTAGCCGGGTTGACCTTGACCTCTTCGGGACGGTCCATCGGCGTAGCCCCCGCCAGGTCGGCGGCCCTGCGCATATCGAGCACCACATCAGCCTGACTGGAAAATCCATTGGCCCGGGTATGCGGCCCTGTCCCCCACACCAGGGGATGCCAGATGACGTTCCCGCGTTCAGTAAACTCGGCCACGGACAACTCCCCTTCATCCAGCACGGACAGGTTATGTGTGGAGTCGCCGGGCCGATACCGGTCCCTGCTGACAAAACGATAGATATACTCAAAAGCCTGATCATCCCCCATGTACATGACTACGCGGCCATCCCAGTTGATAACCACGTCACAACCCTCATGTTTGCACCGCCCCAGTGCCGTTCTCTTGACCGGCACGAACGCCGGATCATACGGATCGATCTCAACGATCCATCCTGCATGCAGCCCTGCCCGGGGGTGCCTGTCCAGATTCCAGCGATCATGAAACTGGCCCCAGGCCGAGCGTGCCGTTTTGCTCCCCTGCAGGCCAAACCGGTCATAACTTTCGTATTCACCGGTCTTTTCCGCCTGTCCCATAAAGTAGGACTGTATGTTTTCTTCAGCCGTCAACACCGTCCCCCAGGGGGTCCGGCTCCCCGCACAGTTTGCAAAGGTACCCATGCACTGCACGCCATCGGGCGAAAAAGCGGTCCTGACTCGCGGGTCCCCGCGTGCGGGACCGGAAAAGCGCATGGGCGTATGCGGTGTGATGCGGCGATTGTACTTTGATGAAAGATTGACCTGCCAGGTACGGTCCCGCTTTTGCACTTCAGCAATCGACAGGCCATGCGCGTGCATTTCAGTGTCCATCTGGGACCGGGTCAGGCTGAATGCATCGGGCGCACCCGGGTGCATCATCGCACTGTTTACAAACTCATGGTTCACCACGAGCAGGCCGGATGCGGGCAGGCTACCTGTGCGCGACAGGGGCAGCCAGGCGACAAAATCATTGTTAAACCCGAATTGCCTGACCTGGGAAGCTGAGCTTTGCCTGAGCGGGTCGAATGCAGGAGCATCCGGGAACAACGGGTCCCCCCAGCGTAACAGCACCTGGTACGAATAGCCGTGTGCTATGTGCAGGGTTTCATCCAGACCATGCGCCAGCTCACGAAAAGCAGGCTGTGTAGACACGCCTGTCGCATGAGCGGAATCATGCAGTGACACGTGCGCGCCAGCAAGCACCGCACCTTTCAGTATCGCACGCCGGCTGACACGCTTGCGGAGAATTTCACAAAAGGCGGTACCGGCATGCTCCCTTCCCGCAGGAACATCGTCCGCATCGAAGCCGGGTGGCTGGGTCATGGCATCCCCCCGTCTGACCGATATCCTGTACCGTCAGGCATGGCCCGGAAGGTCGGGAAAGGCATTGGCCACTCCTGAGTGCCGGATTTCCCCTGCATGGATATTCAGGGCATTGCGCAGGTCGGCATGTTCAAGAAAAGCATCCAGCCCGGACCCCGCAAGTTTTCTTATATAGGGCAGCGTCACATTGCACAGGGCCTGGCTGCTGGTACGCCCGACCGCACCCGGAATATTCGCTACACAATAGTGCACAATGTCATCAATGACATATACCGGGTCGCGGTGCGTAGTGGGCTTGCTGGTCTCAAAGCATCCGCCCTGGTCGATAGAAACATCCACCAGTACGGCACCGCGTTTCATTTCCCTGAGCAGATCCCGGCCGATCAGCCTCGGTGCGCGTGCCCCCGGAATCAGCAATGCGCCGATCACCAGGTCAGCCTGCAATGCAAACTGCCGTACCGCATGCGGGTCGGAGTAAATGGTCGTAACGTTGTCCGGCATGACCTCATCGATATGCCTGAGCTTTTCGATGTCGATATCCATGATCGTGACATTGGCACCCAGACCGGCTGCCACGCGTGCGGCATTGGACCCGACAACACCTGCTCCCAGAATCAGTACGTTGGCAGGGGCCACTCCAGGCACCCCGCCGAGCAGGATGCCACGACCCATCACCGGTTTTTCCAGACATTTCGCACCTTCCTGAATCGACATCTTGCCGGCCACCTCGCTCATCGGTTTCAAAAGCGGCAGTTCACCCCGTGCATCGGTGAGCGTTTCGTAAGCGAGGGCCGTGATGTGTTTCCGCAGACAGGTTTCCGTCAGGACTCTTGAGCCCGCAAAATGGAAATATCCGAATACAGTTTGCGTGGCCGTGTACTGCTCCAGTTCCTGGAGCTGGGGTTCTTTTACCTTAACCAGCAATTCGCATTGCTTTACAATCGCATCGGCCGAATCGATGATTGTCGCACCCGCGGCCCGGTACTCCTCGTCATGATATCCGCTGCCCCGGCCAGCCAGGGTTTCGATGAACACCTCATGCCCATCCTCCACCAGCAACTGTGCGCCAACCGGTAACAGTGAAACGCGGTACTCGTCCGCCTTGATCTCTTTAGGGATACCAATTTTCATTGCAAGCCATTATTCCAGAACAAGTTTCCAGATGTCTTCCAGGATAGCCTTCAGATGCGTGCAAAACCGCGCGGCATCCGCACCGTTGATAACACGATGGTCGTACGACAGGGACAGCGGCAGGAATTTCTGCTGCAGGGCGTCCCCGGCCGTGGACTTCTCCCGGACAATCATGCTGGACAGCCCCAGTATAGCCACTTCGGGGGGATTAATGATCGGCGTAAAGGCCTGCCCACCCAGAGGACCCAGGCTGGAGACGGTCATGCTGGCACCTGCCATCTGTTGTGCTGTCAGCTTGCGCTCACGTGCCTGCGTACTGAGTTCCACCAGTTCACCTGCCACCTGGACAAGCGTTTTTTTGTCAACGTCACGTAACACAGGCACCAGCAGGCCATGCGGGGTATCCACGGCAATCCCGATATGAAAAAACTTTTTCAGGATAATCTTCCCGTCAGCCGGATCCAGTGAGGCATTGAACTGGGGAAACCGTGCAAGCGTTGCCGCCAGGGCCTTGATCACAAATACCAGGGGCGTGAGCCGGATGTCCCGGGCCTGTGCCTCACCCGTCAGTTGTCTGCGGTACCGCTCAAGGCGGGTCACATCGGCCTGATCAAAATGTGTCACATGCGGGATGGACTGCCAGGCAGCCAGCAGGTTCTGTGCCGTCCGTTCCTGTATTTTTGTCATGGACCGTACTTCGGTTTCTCCATACCCGGAAAAGTCAGGCAGGGGCTGCGAAGCGGCCTTCATTCTTGCATCACCTGGAGCCTGCTGCAATCGGGTGCGAACATGCTGTTGTAGGTCCTGTTTCAGGATACGCGAGCGCCGACCGGTGCCTTGCACATCGTCAAGCTCGACACCCAGCTCACGCGCATAATGATACAGGTCCGGACTGGCATAGGCATGTTCGGTACTGTCCGGACCCACCGCCCCGGCAGCCTCATCCGGGTCCGGCTCAACACGGGTGCGCGAGGTATTTGCTGCCGGTTCGGGTTTCTCGTCCGGTAGCACCGGAGCCTCCACTTCAAGCACCAGAAGCGTATCCCCCGGACCGATTGTTTCACCGGACTGCACCTGTATTTTCCGGACCTGTCCTGCGAACGGTGAGGGAAATTCGACCAGCGCCTTGTCGGTTTCCAGGGTAACCAGCGACTGGTTCACCTCGACCCGGTCTCCCTCACGGACCAGAACCTCTACGACATCGACCGATTCGGCTTCCTCGATGTCGGTGACCCTGATTTCTTCAAGCGTTCCCATGATAGGTCAGTCGTGTACCGGGTTCGGTTTTTCGGGATCGATCGCGTATTTTTCAAGGGCGGAACTCACCTGTGAGCGATCGACGGTGCCCTGTTCCGCCAGTGCATGCAGGGCCGCAACCACGACGTATTCCGCGTCGACCTCAAAAAACCTGCGAAGATTGCGGCGGGTATCGCTGCGTCCGAACCCGTCCGTACCCAGCACAACATACTGCGATTTCACATAGGGCCGGATCTGGTCGGCGTAGATTTTCATGTAATCGGATACGCCAACCACAGGGGCTTCGGAGTCCTGCAGACACTGCTCAACGTACGAGGCTCTGGCCGGCTCATCGGGGTGCAGCATGTTCCAGCGGTGTACTTCCATGCCCTGCCTGCGCAGGCGATTGAAGCTCGTGACACTCCAGACCTCGGCGGAAATACCGAAATCCTCCCGTAACAGCTCGCCCGCGCGCATCACCTCACGCAATATCGCACCGCTGCCAAGCAGGCGCACCTGCACCTCGGGTACCGGGGTTTCGTGCAGCCGGTACATACCTTCGATAATGCCCTGTCTGCAATGTTCGGGCATGGCGGGCTGTACGTAGTTTTCATTGGTTACCGTGATGTAGTAATACCAGTCCTGTTGCTGTACATACATGGCGTCCAGGGCATGGTGCACGATCACGGCCAGTTCATAGGCAAAAGCCGGATCATAGGCACGGCAGTTGGGCACGGTGGAAGCCAGGATATGGCTATGCCCGTCCTGGTGTTGCAGGCCTTCCCCTGCAAGGGTGGTACGCCCCGACGTCCCGCCAATCAGGAAGCCGCGCGCCCGGCTGTCACCGGCCGCCCATGCCAGGTCGCCGACGCGCTGAAAACCGAACATGGAGTAAAAGATATAAAAAGGGATCATCGGCATGTTGTGGGAACAGTAGGAGGTGGCGGCTGCAATCCAGGAAGACATGGCACCGGCCTCGGTAATCCCTTCCTCCAGAATCTGCCCGGCACGGTCTTCGCGGTAGAACATGACCTGATCGGCATCCACCGGGTCATAAAGCTGGCCCTTGTGCGCATAAATGCCCATGCTGCGAAACAGCCCCTCCATACCGAACGTACGTGCCTCGTCCGGCACGATCGGAACGATGTGACGGGCCAGCGCCTTGTCCCGGGTCAGGGCAAACAGGATCCGCACAAAGGCCATCGTCGTTGAATATTCACGACCCTCACTGCCTGCCAGCAAACCCCCGAAAATCTCGAGCGGGGGAATCTGCAGTTCAATCCTCGGACTGTCGCGTCGCGGCACCGCGCCCTGCAGTTTGTCACGCAACCGTTTCAGATAGCGCATCTCGGGGCTGTCATCAGGCGGTTTGTAGAACGGGACATCGTCCAGTTCCTCGTCCCGGACCGGAATGCGGTAGCGGTCCCTGAATGCCATCAGCGATTCCCGGGCCGGTTTTTTCAACTGGTGCGCGATATTCATGCTCTCACCGCTTTTGCCAAGCCCGTACCCCTTCACCGTCTTGGCCAGAATCACGGTAGGCTGGCCCCGGTGTTTCGCAGCCAGGGCATAGGCTGCATATACTTTTTGCTGGTCATGGCCGCCGCGATTCAGGCGCCAGATATCATCGTCGGTCATATGCTCCGTCAGTTTTTCCAGTTCGGGATACTTGCCGAAGAAGTGCTCGCGCACATAAGCACCGCCCTTGGCGCGGTAGTTCTGGTAGTCACCGTCGAGCGCTTCCTCCATGCGTTTGCGCAAAATGCCCTCCCCGTCACGCGCCAGCAGGGGGTCCCAGTTGCCGCCCCAAAGGACCTTGATGACGTTCCATCCGGCCCCCCGAAAGTTCCCTTCCAGTTCCTGAATGATCTTGCCGTTGCCGCGCACCGGACCGTCAAGGCGCTGCAGATTGCAGTTGATGACAAAGATCAGGTGGTCAAGTTCCTCGCGTGCCGCCAGTGAAATCGCTCCCAGCGATTCCGGCTCGTCCATTTCCCCGTCGCCGGCAAACACCCACACCTTGCGATCGCCCTTGTCAAGGATGCCGCGGTCGTGCAGGTATTCCATAAAACGTGCCTGATAGATGCCCATGATCGGGGCCAGACCCATGGATACGGTCGGAAACTGCCAGAAGTCGGGCATCAGCCAGGGGTGCGGATAGGAAGACAGGCCCTGACCGTGCGTTTCGCGTCGAAAATGCAACAGCTGCTGTTCACTCAAACGCCCTTCCAGGTAGGCGCGTGCATACACGCCGGGGGCGGCATGGCCCTGAAAGTAGACCAGGTCGCCTGCGAAATCCTGGCTTGCAGGGCGAAAGAAGTGGTTGAATCCGATGCTGATCAGGGTGGCCGCCGAAGCGTAGGTGGAGATATGGCCGCCGAGTTCAGGAAACTTCTTGTTGGCCTTCACCACCATGGCCAGCGCATTCCAGCGTTCCAGGGAACGGACACGATGTTCCATTCTCGGGTCACCCGGCAGGCGCGGCTCTTCCTCTACCGGGATGGTATTGACATAGGCCGTGGTATTGCGAAAAGGCAGGTTCACACCCGCAATGCGTGCACTGTGAATGAGCTGCTCAATGATATGGTGGGCACGCGCCGCGCCGTCACGCTCCAGAATCGCCTGCAGCGCTTCCAGCCACTCCTGGGTCTCCAGCGGATCGATGTCACTCATTCAGGCACCCCTGCCCGGCCATTTCCGGATTCTCCTGGTTTTGCATGCACGGTTCAAACATAACAATACGCTATAATAATGGTTCAGACAGCTTGTGTAATTGTAAACTGCCTATACGGGGTGTGCGTGAATTTCATTCGGACAACTTTACAACGGGGTGGCAGCCTGCCACCCGGCCCGGCGAATGCCGGGAGCCCTTGCCGCGTGTCAGGCGCGCCCGGACCCTGAAACAAAATGCCGAACTCAAGCTGTTCCGATCTGGGCCTGGCAATGACCGGCGGCGGTGCACGGGCAGCCTATCAGGTCGGGGTTTTACGGTATATCTGCAAGAATTTTAAAGACTTTCACCCGCCCATCATCACCGGTGTGTCGGCCGGGGCCATCAACGCGGTACATCTTGCGGCCTACCCGGGCAGCTTCGGGGAGGCCGTGGATCGTCTTGCCGACCTGTGGCTGCAGCTGACCGCCGACAAGGTCTTTCGTACGGACAGCAGCTATTTCCTTACCAACTTCATGCGCTGGGGCCTGAGTCTGGTACTCGGAGGGAGTCGCATCGGCGGGCGCAAACGCAGTCTGCTGGACAGCGATCCGTTGCGCAGGATGCTGGAGAAAAAACTGCGCTCAAAAGCTCACGAGCCCATCCACGGGATCCAGGAAAATATTGAACGTGGCCGCTTGCGCGTGCTGGGGATCACCAGCACAAACTACGGGACCGGCGTGTCGATTACCTGGGTACAGGGCGATGCGGGCGAACACTGGAAGCGTCCCAGAAGGCGCAGTGAAAATGCGCAGATTTCCATCGAACACGTCATGGCCTCGACCGCCCTGCCGCTGGTTTTCCCTTCCATTAAAATCAAGGACGGCTGGCATGGAGACGGCGGCATCCGCTCCATCGCACCCCTGTCCCCGGCCATGCACCTCGGTGCCAAACGGGTCATTGCGATCTCCACCCGTTTTCAGGGCGGACAAGTCGGCCCCGAGGAGTCCATGATCACGGAATATGTGCCGGCCGCACAGATTATCGGTATCCTGATGGACTCCATGTTCCTGGACCTGCTCGACTACGATGCGGCCAACATGAACCGCATCAACGAGGTCTACGATGAACTCAGTGAAGCATCGCGCCAGCAGTACAAGAAAATCCAGGTACTGATCCTGCGACCCAGCGAGGACATCGGAAAACTCGCAGGCCAGTATGAAATCACCCTGCCGCAACCCTTCCGGTATTTCACGCGAAGCTTCGGAACCCGTGATACGGAAAGTCCGGACTCGTTGTCCCTGCTGATGTTCCAGCCCGACTACCTGCGCTACCTGATCGAACTGGGGGAACATGATGCACACCAGTACTCGGAGCAGATTGCCGAATTCCTGGCCTTGGGAGAAGCGGTCAGCTGAACCGGGACCCGGATCCGCAGCGGACCCCAGACGCCCCGTCACAGGTCACCCGAAGATACCCTGTGACGAGACCCCGCGGTCGCCAGGAATGTGATCGCCCTTGTGGACGGGGAACGGTGTGATTTTTCTGTGGACGAATCCCGGCCCGGACACTACACTGCCTGAAAGAAAAACCGGAGTCCGATGATCCTGAACAGCGCCCGCGAAGGCTTTAGCCTCATGACCCGGAAACCCGTATCCTCCAAGTCCGCGCGGGCCTATGGACACGAATGAACACACGCACGAAATGAATGACAACCCTTCAGGTATTCTGGTCGTACAGGTAAACGGTACGCCCCTGCTTGAATACGACCGCAGCCAGACATTGTCCCCCAAACAGCATGAATCACTCGGGCAAATGGATGAAAAGCTGGACCAGGGGATATTCCTGAATGATCAGTTCATCACCCGCCCGGACAGGGAACAGCGCGTGGAATTCATGACCGCCAATCTGGTCTCCGCATTACTGGAAGAGGAAGACGGGGTCGCGGCGGCAAGTTGCGCTTATCTGGCGAAAGCGTTGCCCGAACTCAAGCAGATTCGGGCCCTCGAGCAAGAAGGAACCATTTCGATTGAACTGATTTTTGATCGTGAGTATCAAAAAGAACTGCAAATGAACTTTGTGCCGCTGGACAAGCTGACGGCCCGGCACTGAACCGGGGATCACGCTAGCGTTTCATCGCATTGAAAAAATCTTCATTGGTTTTGGTAGCCTGCATCCGCCCGAGCATGAAGTCTATGGCTTCGATTTCGTCCATCGGGTGCAGAAACTTTCGCAATACCCAGATTTTTTGCAGTTCTTCCCGATCGGTAATCAGTTCTTCGCGACGCGTACCGGAACGATTGATATTGATTGCGGGGAACACACGCTTTTCTGCAATGCGGCGGTCCATATGGATTTCCATATTCCCTGTGCCCTTGAACTCCTCATAAATGACTTCATCCATTTTCGAGCCCGTCTCGACCAGTGCCGTGGCGATGATGGTCAGGCTCCCGCCTTCCTCAATATTACGCGCGGCACCAAAAAAGCGCTTGGGCCGCTGCAAGGCATTGGCATCGACACCGCCTGTCAACACCTTTCCCGATGCGGGCGCTACGGTATTGTAGGCACGTGCCAGTCGGGTGATGGAATCGAGCAGGATCACCACATCAAGTTTGTGCTCGACCAGACGTCTGGCTTTTTCAATCACCATTTCCGCAACCTGTACGTGTCGAGTTGCAGGTTCGTCAAAGGTGCTGGATACGACCTCACCCTGCACCATCCGTTCCATTTCAGTCACCTCCTCGGGCCGCTCATCGATCAACAGGACGATCAGGTAGCACTCCGGATGGTTGGAGGTAATGCTTTGTGCGATATTCTGCAGCATCAGGGTCTTGCCCGCCTTGGGGGGCGATACGACCAGGCCCCGCTGCCCTTTGCCAATGGGTGCACAGATATCAATGATGCGTGCCGTGATATCTTCGGTACTCCCGTTCCCCCGGGACAGCTTCAGGCGCTCATCAGGATGCAGGGGGGTCAGATTTTCAAACAGGACCTTGAGCTTTGAATTTTCAGGGTTTTCAAAATTGATCTGGTCCACCTTGAGCATGGCGAAATACCGTTCGCCGTCCTTGGGGGGACGAATCTTGCCGGATATCGTATCGCCCGTGCGCAAACCAAACCTTCGTATCTGGCTGGGGGATACATAAATGTCGTCCAGCCCTGCGAGATAGGAGCAATCTGCGGAACGCAGAAATCCGAATCCATCCTGCAGGATTTCCAGAACGCCATCGCCAAAAATATCCTCGCCGTTTTTTGCGTGCGCCTTGAGAATTGAAAAGATGATGTCCTGCTTGCGTGACCGGGCCAGGTTATCAACCCCTATATCCGCCGCAGTATCGACCAGATCAGAGGCCGACTTCTTTTTTAGTTCCGTCAAGTTCATATCATGCTCAACATTTGTTTAGTAAAAAGGTTTGTAATGAATACGGGCACAGCCCCACAGCGCTTTGCAGAAGCTGTGCGAAAAACGTTATGCACACCGTGATACAGCGTTTATACGCATTCAAGGCTTTCGGTGTGGCTGGCCTGTATTGTTCTGTACTGTTTAAAAATTAGGGGTCACAGGCATTCTGTTGCCAGAAAACAGCTACCCGTGAGGTCTAGATACTTTGATCAATAAATGCCGTTAATTGCGATTTCGACAATGCGCCGACCTTGGTGGCTTCTGCATTACCATTTTTGAAAATCATTAATGTGGGAATACCCCGCACTCCGTATTTCGGGGGTGTCTGGGGGTTGTCGTCAACATTCAGCTTGGCGACTTTAAGTTTACCCTGATATTCGACAGCAATTTCATCGAGGATGGGCGCGACCATTTTACACGGGCCACACCATTGTGCCCAATAGTCCACCAGTACGGGTGTTTCGGACCGTAACACTTCCTGCTCAAAACTGTTGTCAGTTATGTGACTGACCACTTCACTCACTTGACTGCTTTCTCCCTATCCAAAATAAAAAGTGATGTTCGTGAAAACATACGCCTGGAATGGCGAACTCGGGGTCACAAAGATAATCTCCGCACCCGTATTTTTAAGCATTCTTTACAGGATTACAAGCCCGTTACCCCGGCTCCCATACCGGTACGATTTTCCGGTACTTCAGTCTCCCTTGATCCTGCCGCATTGAGAGGACTGAAAACACATGAAAAATCCGGCAGTCTACACAGTATGAAACTCAAACATATACACAGGAGGACTGCCTGGTGCAGATAGAATCACTGCGAATGTGATCTTACCGCAATCGGGCCGTGCCAAGCAACCCACACGATCTCATTCGCGATCCTCTTCCCGCAAGACCTTTGACAGGGCCGCTGCAATAAGCCCCGCGGGTACCGCCACAATACCCAACCCGCACATCAGCATCGCCCAACCTTGCGGCAAAACCAGGATTGCCCGCAAAGGCGGCACAGCAATCATCAAGGCCGGATCCAGGAAGGACGAACCCTTGCTTTATTTCATGCTGGAATCACAAGCCCGATTGAATTTTTTGGGTAACACGGGTTGCCCCTGGATATATTGAGTCTGTAAATCAGCTGTTATATTCCGATCCAGCCCATGGGCACGGCTCCGGTCAAAAGAAATTTTTAAGCCCGAGCGAGACGGCCCAGAAGTTCTGTCTGTGCGTCGTAATGCCGTAATGGACGGGTGCGCCGCCTGGTGCGACCGTAGACGCGTGCCCGCGCAAACTCCGCCATCGGTTGCCGTCATCCCGGAAATTGTCAAGCGTGCTTCCATAGCGGAACTTGGCCGTTAGCACGCGATGTGCAGTCAGCGCATAATCCATACCGGCAATCAACTGATAGCTCCACAGCCAGTCAGACAACTTCTTGCTGGCATAGGAGGCCTTGTTCGCCACACCGGGGTGACGGGGTGGGTCCAGGGCTTGCAGCGCACTCTCGTCGCGCCGGGTCGAGGTTGCCGAGTAGTCGATCTCCACCTGGGATACCCCGACCCCGACCCCCACATAGGGAGTGAACGCCGAGCCACCCGGGTTTGGAAAGTCGTAGTAAAGATTGGTAAAGAAGCTGTCGGAGCGCAACTCGTCGATCTCCTCATCACGTACTGAGAACTCCTTTTGCTTGGGGTCACCCGGGACAAACAGGCTCACTTTCTTCCCGCTTTGCCGACGGTGAAAATACTCGGCCTCAATGCGAAACGGCCCGAGACCCGAGTAGCCGACATTGAAACCAACCAGCAGACCGGCACCGAGATCGAATTCGCTGGCACTCGACGGAAGGCTTCGAGGCTGGCACTGGTCGGCAGGCAGCGGCAGTTGCTCGCCATCAATGACGACCGGCTCCAGCCACTGGTCGCAGTTCGTCGGAATACCGACATTGGTGCGTGTCGACTTGAATGGCCGCGCCTCCGATACACCGAGGTCGACGCCAAGATAGAATCCACGACCAACCCCTTCTGCCGCTGTGGCCATTGTCGTTGCTGACAATAGTGTCGCTATGGAAAAACCGAGTATGGCGGGACGCATGGATCGTATTCTATCCAGTCCGTCGCGGACCGATTTCGAGCCGCAGAAGAAAAACCAGAAGCAGCCCCGCCCCGAGGGCAAACACGATATCGCCCGGCACCCGCAGCCAGACCAGTGTCTCCATCAGTGGCGAATGCAAAAGCTCGGGTGTACGGGCATGCCAGTAGCCGTGCTCGAAAGATACCAAGGCCTGTACGATTCCCTGCGGAAGCAGCGAGCCAAACACCATCAACGCCAGCCCCCCGTTGAACAACCAGAACACCCATTGCAGCATCCGGTCCGACCAGGCGCCCGCCGTGCGCGGAAGATCGCGGCGGCAGAGCAGAAGAAGACCGATGCCCAGCATGCCATAGACTCCGAACAACGCCGCATGCCCATGCGTCGGGGTCGTCATCAGACCCTGAAGGTAATACAGTGAGAGCGGAGGATTGATGAGAAAGCCGAGAACGCCCGCACCCACCAGGTTCCAGAACGCGACGGCCAGAAAAAACATCAGGGGCATGCGGTAGCGTCGAACCCACGGAGCATGGCGCTCCGCCCGCCAGTGATCGTGACTCTCGAACGCGATCAGCGCCAGCGGTACGACCTCCAGTGCCGAGAATACCGCGCCAAGTGCCAGCACCGATTCGGTCGTGCCTGAGAAATACAAATGGTGAAATGTGCCCAGCACGCCTCCGCCCAGGAAGATCATGGCGGAGAACATGACATACACCGCTGCAGCCGATGGCCGCAAGAGCTTCATGTGCACGAAGACCCAGGCGACCCAGGCGGTCGCAAATACCTCAAACATACCCTCGACCCAGAGATGCACGACCCACCACCTCCAGTACTCCGCGATCGTGAGGTGTGTATCGCGCCCGTAGAGGAAGCCGGCACCGAACAACAGGCCAATTGCGGCGGAGGCCAGAAACAGCAAAATCAGGAGATGCTTGTCCGCGCCGCGTCGACGGATCGCGGGCAGGATACCGCGTGCCATCAGCAAGAGCCAGATCAGCAGGCCCGCAAAAATCAGGATCTGCCAGAACCGCCCCATATCCAGAAATTCATAACCCTGATGGCCGAACCAGTAGACCAGCGCGGGATCTGTCATCCGCCCGGTAATCGTCAGCCACTCGCCGGCGAGCGACCCCAGCACCGCGATCACCAGCGCGACCCAGAGAATGTCCACACCCGGTTTCTGCCAGCGTGGCTCGGACCCGGCAATCATCGGTGCCAGATAAAGCCCCGCACCGAGCCAGGCGGTTACAATCCAGAAAATTGCGAGTTGCACATGCCAGGTACGGGTCAACGCATACGGTGCGATTTCGGAAAGCGGGATCCCGTAAAAATCATGGCCCTCGACTGCGTAGTGTGCGGTGATCGCTCCCAGGCCGATCTGCAAGCCGAGCAGCACTGCAACGGTCCAGAAATACTTCAGGACACCGCGCATCGAGGCGGTGGGTCGGGCGATATCGATCGGACTTGCTTGCGGAGTGCCGGGTGGCGGTGCCGTGTCCTTTTGCCATTCGTCACGTTCGCGCAGGAAGAACCAGCACAACGCTCCCGCACCGGCGATGAGCAGGACAATGGAAATAAACGTCCAGATGAACATTGAGGCGCTCGGCTTGTTGCCGACCAGGGGCTCGTGCGGCCAATTGTTGGTGTAGGTGACACGGTCGCCGGGGCGCAGGGTGGAGGCCGCCTAGGACGTCCACCACCACCACCATGCCGTGAGCGCACGGATATCCTCGTCCGCCGAGCGGGCTGTTCGGGATGGCAAAGGCCTTGCGCAAGGCGAGCGCTTCGGGACCGTCACCGGTACCGCCGAATAATGCCGTGTAATGGCTCACGACCGTGTCGATCGCCTCCGCCCGTTCGCGCGAGACCGTGATCTGTCCGGTCGCGGGATCGTACGTGTTTACGCGTATCCGTGCAGCATGCGCCGCCACCCGGGCGGCCCGCTCGGGTTCGGAAAGTGCCGTAAATTCGCTTTCCGCACCCAGCATCGCCAGGGCCTCACGGTGCAGCACGTCGGCGGTCCAGTCAGGTGCCAGATACCCGCCGTGACCCCAGACGGAGCCAAGTTCCATGCCCCCCAGGCGACGCCACACGTCGCGCCCGACCCGGATATCGTCGCTGGTAAAAATGACCGAAGGCGTACCCTCGTCCATCATGACGACCTGATCGGGCATGGGCGGCGCCAACTGGAATGCCCGGCCCCCGACCAGCAACAGGATCGTGAACATGACGACCAGGGAAACCCCGAACATTATCCAGAGCCTTCGAAAAGTAAAAACCTCGCGATAATTCATACCAGTTCCTTCGCCGTGCCCGGCGCACCCTTCCGGATTTTGTGACATTGTGACAGGGTTGTCAGAGAGAACCTGACTTCCCGGTGTATAGAATTCCCAATCATTGCAATGGCCGGGGTCGTGAGGGACCGTTACACTTCAACAATATCGGCTTTTAAGCTGGTGACGAATGCTGCAATTTCATCACATTCCTGTTCGGGGACGCTTAAAGCGCTCATCGTATCGGCCGCATGACCCATAAATACTGACCAGTCACTCTCACTGATCCCCATACCTATATGCGACAGTTTCATGTCACGTCCGGTGTAATACATGGGCCCACCGGCATTCGAACACAAGTAATCGATCAGCAATTGTTTTTCTCTTGCCAAACCGTCATCCCCTCGATCTTGCCAGAAGCGGCCGAGTTGCGGATCGGCTTCAAGGCGTGGCAGCAAATCCTCAACGAACGTTACAATTCCGTCATAACCCCCCAAGCGCTCAAACAGTGTGTTGGTACTCATAGGCCTCTCCCGTTGTTGATTCGCACTTACTATACTGACCCAGGTTGCATTGAAAACTGGCCGCCTGAATGAGACTGATTATGCCCCAACCCGGTCATTTTCTACCAAGCATTTTCTCCTTTTTTCCGGACATACACTATCGCTTGAATGCCACCTTGCCCATCCCGCCTCCCAGACGTCCGGCATCGTCCCCGCCTCGCGCCAGCGGTGAAGTAGCTGCCGCAATCGAGCGCCCGATGTTCATGCCCGCCCAGGCCATCATCCCGCTCCACAACAACGGCAGACCCAGATAAAGACTGGTCGTGACCATGTTGAGCAGCATGCGCTTGAGGTCATGCTCGCCGGGATTGGCGAAGACCTGCAAGAAGACGTTGACGTCCGGGTACATGGACAGGATAAGGTTCTGGTCCACCCACAATGCCAGGTACCACAGTACGCTCCAGAACTTGACGGTGAAGATGGCCATGGCACCGGTCACCATCATGGAGATCGAGTAGCGCGACAGCACCACCACCAGGGGCAGCAGGGCGTAGATGCCGAGCAGGAGCACCGCCTGCATCATGGGAAGGGCCTGCAGGACTGCGGTCACGGTCACTGAAAACAGGGCCGATGCGGTCACGATTCCCCCTGCGGCCAGTCCGCCCTTGACCCACTGCTCTGCGGTGCCCAGCCAGCCTCCGGTGGTGGCGTTGCCGGCGACCAGGTCGTTGTTCGACCAGACGGGCGGGGAATTGGTCAGGATGGTGCGGGCCACCGCATCGTTGTGTTGCTCGCTGGCCAGTGCCGGGGCCACGGCGACGACCAGGCCTGAAAATCCTGCCGAGGTGGCATCGGCCTGGTCGATCAGCTTCCTGCGAAGACCGATCGAGCCGTCTTCCCACCACGGCTTGCAACCGGGCTTGCCCCAGACAGGCGGTGCGCCCGGATCGTATTCGGTGTCGCGTGCAGAATTCCAGACCCAGCCCGGGACCGGCATGGAAGGTCGAAGGGTATCGTAGTAACCGGGTGTGTCACGGTAGACATGAGAGCCCATCCAGTCCGGGTCATCGGGTCCGTAGGTGCCGAGCAGCATACGGACCGCAGCCGTTGCCGGGCGCTCGGCCTGGTATTTCGAGCGTGCCGGGACATAGCACTGGCTGAAGAAGTCACTGACCTCCCGGCGCAGACCCGGGTCCACGATGGTGGCCAGACGCGCCTGCTGCTCATAGGTGCGCAGGTCGGGTGCCGAAGGCAGCCCTTCGACCACCGCATGATTCAGCCCCGATGCCATGGCCAGCACCGCATACCACCAGACCGGAAGGTTCACCGTCGCCGGCGAACCGGTGAACCCGGTCGTGCCAAAGGTGCTCTGGGGCGTCCCGGGCGTTGCCGTGACGGGTGTCGGATTGACCAGGGTCGGCGGCGGGGTGTAGCGGAGCGTGCCGGCATTCAAGGGCGCCAGGGCCGCCGGCTGACCGGCCAGGACCACTACCAGCAACGCGATGAACAGCTCGATTTCCATGCGCCGCAGGGACAGCCCGGAGGCGGTACCGAACTCACCCCCTTCGGACGGCTCACGCCAGTTGTCGATCAGGATACCCAGAAAAGGCAGAAACACGATGCCGGTTCCCGCCAGCACGTCCCAGAGCACATTGTAGAAGGCCCAGCCGAACAGGGTGGTGAACAGTTCAAGATAGCTGTCGACGGTCATACTCCGACTGCCTGCAGTGCGCCCAGGAACCGGCCCGGGAGATCTTGTCCGAGCAGCAACTCGATCAGGACCAGCCAGGTGATGACCCGCCAGCGCAGGGCCAGCAAGCGTGTGGCCCCGGCCTTATCCGTACGCCCCCATCGATGCAGCCCCCGGACCGCGAGCGGCCATACAAGTGCAGTCAGGCTGATCACCAGAATCCGGGCCGCGGTAAAGACGGGCTGCAACGCCTCGATCCGGGTCTGGACGGCGACCACGGATGAGGTGTGTATCCACTGCCAGAGAAAGGCCCCGATGCCCACCGCAAGCCCGAGTGCGAGCAGGGTCAACAGCACCAAGCCGGGTTTGCGCACGGTATCTCCGTCAGGGAACGCGGCCATGGATCAGGGGCCGGGGGTCGGTCGGTCGCACGGTGGGAGTATTCAGGGAGGCCTGGCGGCGTGCGGCGGCACGCCGCAGCAATACGCCCACGGTCTCGGAGACCACCTCCCGGCGTACCCGGGTCTCGAACAGGAGGTTCTCGATTTCACGGTCGAGTTCGGTGATGGAGGTGTCGGCATGTTCGCGGGCCACCTCGGTGGCATAGACTTCCGGCACCTGCCGGCCGGTAAGGAGCAAGCGTCTTGCAAACAGGGCTTTCTCGACGGTACGTGCGGTGCTGATCTCCGCGACCAGCCGGCCGATGACCAGACTCTGCTCGGAGGCCGGCATCTCCCGGATCGCTTCGATGACCTGGCGGGTGATGGCCACACCGGGCGCGGTGATCTGTTCCAGGTTCGCCAGTGTCGGCGGCGTGGCACCCGCGACCAGGCGCTGGAGTTCCACCGTCACCGTGCCGGCTTCCTGGTGCAGCTTCGGCAGCAGGCCGGTGCCGGGAATACTGTCCTTGCGGCACGTGTCACAGGTCGTCACGATATTCTCCCCGACCACATCCACGACCCAGCCCCTGGCCTCGGTCGGGGTCGTCCAGACCTCGGACAGCCGGGTCGTTGACCCCGGAGGTACGGGTCCGGCCGCCGTGACGGGCCGGTTCATGTTGAGGTTGTAGCCGGCCTTGACCAGGTCCCCGGTGAATTCCAGAACCGGCTGGCCCGAACCCCCGGCCTGACCGCCGATCCACGGCACCCCGTTACCGCCGCTGGCGGTCTCCACGGCCTGTCTTGCGCTCACCGCATCGTTGCCGCCGATGCCCATCTGCCGCTTCCAGTCGTTACCCTTCGACAGGACGATGAGATCGGCATACGGATTCTTGCCCTGCGCGATTTCGGCTTCCATCTGCTCACAGGACTTGGTGGCCAGGCTCAGGGTCTCCTCGGCCTTCAGCAACGCGTTCTGGAACAGGTCGTAGAGTCCGGGGTTGGCCCGCTGCAAAATGAGGGCAGGCAGGGCCGCCAGGGCGGCACTGGCCGCCGCGGTCATGGCATTCATCATGTTGTCGACCCCGGCACCGATTTCATTCAGCGTGTTGGTAACGGCCGTCACGGGATTGAACTTGCCGCAACTGTAGCCCAGCCCGAGTTGGGCCGAACCCCCCAGGGTGACCGAAACCACAGAAGGGTTGGCCGGGGCCGAGACCGGGCTTGCGCCCCCGATCTCGTAGTACCAGAAACCGTCCTCCGTCGGGGCCATGGCGGCCTGGCCGGGGGTGCACGCGAGCAGTACAACCAGCAACCCGCACAGGCTTGCCGAAAGCCTCCGGGCAGGCCGGCAGGCGGCCGCCATGAAGTACCCCTGTCTGTCCCTCACGGCGGCCAGGAGATCCAGTCAACATCGAACAGGAACCACTGTCCGCGCCGCCGGCAGCACTTGTAGGGACGCCAGAGGGTCCAGACGTAATCACCGCCCGCATCCACCCGCCCGCCACCCCAGCCCCCGGCGTCCGCCAGGTCGTTGGCCCCGAAAATCCCGCAATCCGTTTCAGTGCGGGGAGACAGCATCTGCCAGGTACCGGTACGCCGGTCCTGCTCCATCAGCGGACCCGCAGGCCAGAGTCTCTGACCCGATGCGGAGGACCCGGTAACCGGGACATATACATGCGGCTGTCCGGTGCGGGTGACGATGTCCCCGGCACGCTGTGCGGTGACCGCCGCCGCCTTGGGCTCGTCCACCTGTGTGGTCCACCCGGTGCGCGGATATACCCCGCCCCAGGTCTGCAACGGCCAGGTGCCGATCTCGCGCAGTCCCGGGATGAAACTTGCCGGATAGAGTATCTCGGGTATCTCCTGGCGCCAGGACAGCGCATCGATTCCGGACTGGAAATAGGGAACGAAGGGCCGGGTCTGCGACCCGCAGGTAAAACCGGGAGTGGGGACCGCCGCGAGCGGGTGCCCGATGGCATCCGCCTCACGAAAGATCAGGTTCCGGTGCGCACGGGAAGTTCCCTCGGTACGGTTGCCGGCACTGCCTGCAGGAACCGGCAGCAGGGAACCGAGCAATCCGGCAGCGGCCGTCTTCTGGGCAAGGCCCAGTGTCGCGCGGATTTCCGTCCAGGGGTTGCCGCCCAGTTCATTGTAGCTGCTGACCACCAGATCCGGGTTGTAGTGTCCGACCTTGAGCGAGGTTTTGACCTTGCATCCGGACCACGAACAGCGTAACCAGAAGCACGTCCCGATGGGCATCCATTGCGCGCATGAGAAGGCGGCCGCCGTGGTCCGGGCCACGATCTGCGGGGTCGTGATCGAACCCCCCTGTGCGCTAGCCGGCAGCACCAGTACGACGGCAAAAAAGAAAGACACCCTGCAGGCTGCACTCATGGCGGGTTTGCGGCTCGCCAGACCCGGTAATACCGTAAGGCGGCCGCAAGATGGGTGAGACCGTACACGGCCGCCTGGCCGTCAAACACGATGGCCGGATAGCGGTCGATTCCGTAGTGTACCGCCCTTGCCAGGCCGACGGCAGCCTGCTGCATCCGTGTACGGTCTGTTTCGTCCAACTGCTGGATATGTTGTAAAGCCATGTGTCTGGATTGTTCGGGATCCGGGGACAGACCCCGGGACAGCTTCGCTTCGATATGCCGCAGGCCGTCCAGTTCATACACCTGAAGCCTGGGGGATGGGTGCGCTGAGTCCGGAGGCACAACCGCCCTGCCCGTGACGGGCAGATCCGATACGGTAAACACCTCAATGACCCGGGGCACCCCTGCGTTACCCTCGACGGCCTGTACGGCAGGTACGGCAAGGATCAAGAAAACAAGTGACCCCCGACAGATGCGATGCTTTGAATATAGGCTCCCTTTCATTCCCGTAAATACTCATTGACGATACGAGGCCGTATCGTGGCCTGCAGGGGGTTCCGGTGAAACCGGAAATCCTTTCAACAGGTGACGGGGTTTTGGATGCCCGACACGCAGAAAAAACAGGGTATGGGATAAAAGAATTCTATCGGGCAGGGATCTGTGTGATAAAGGAAGGTATGAACAAGACTGTCGTACGGCGCCGTCGGCCTGGATTCATGCTCGGTTCGCTGGTCTGGCTGCCGGCCGGGATTGCCGCGACCGCCGTGTTTCGTGGATTCGGGTTCCCGGCAGAACCCCAGGCCTGGCTGTCCCTGATTGTGATTGCACCATGCGGCCTGCCGCTGACGCTGGCCTGTCGGCGGTTGTGGCGCCAGGGATATCCCGGTACCGCGTGGGCGGCGTTGGCCGTGCTGGCGCCTGCGACGATTGCGGCGTCGCTTTTCGCGGGGTTGCTTGGGCCGGTGGCCATCGCAGCCTATGCGGCGGTAATCAGCGGGCCGGTCTGGGTCGCGGCCAGACTGCTGGGTCGGGGACGATGACGCGGTCGCGGCAAGTCGTTTCCCGTCCGGGCCAAAAACGGAAGCGTTGCGCGAGAACACCGGTCTGACATCGTGACAGACCGTCAAGCGGGGAAAGCAAGCCCTTTGATACGACCCTTGCCGTTGCCCAAAACCCGCAGGCATCCGTTTTCTGCACTTTGTCAGGATCCTGCCGATTCGCACAATTAATATATAATATTATATTAAAAATATATATAATCTATCTATATATATTGATCCTTTGAATCTTGCCTCCAAAAATATATACTATAACTTATAGTATATCGATTCTAATATAGAAAAGGCTATCAACATGCCATACACGATCGAATACATTGCCAGTACGCTGAAAAGCGCGCGTGCGGCCAAAAAGCTGAGCCAGCATGCGCTGGGCAAAAGGGCGGCTGTGCCACAGAGCCATATTTCGAAGATCGAAAACAGCACGGTCGATCTCCGGGTTTCCAGCCTGGTGGAGTTGGCCCGGGCCCTTGATCTGGAACTGATGCTCGTGCCGCGCAAGACCATCCCTGCTGTCCGGTCAATTGTACGGGGCACCCGGGAGGGCGAGGAGTCCGTGCGCCCGGCCTATCGCCTGGACGAAGATGATCATGACTGATGTCACCGTCCTGGATGTCCTGCTTTACGGTGAGCCGGTCGCTACGCTGACGCACGTTAACGGTGATCGGATCTTCTTTGCCTTCAACGACGATTATATTGCCGATGACAGACGGCCTGTGCTCGGGCTGGGCTTCAAGGACGAGTTCGGTGCGCTGATCACCGCCTTCAGACCGACCCGGACGCGCGCGTTACCGTTCTTTTCCAACCTGCTGCCGGAAGGGCCTATGCGTACCTATCTTGCCGGGCGCGCCGGTGTAAATCCTGCACGTGAATTCTTTCTGCTCCGGGCGCTTGGCAGCGATCTGCCGGGCGCGGTCACGATCCGGTCTGCCAAGGGTGAAGGATGGCCATCCGATGTCCATGATGGCGATCTTGATGATCCTGACCGGCGTGAGCCTGCGTTGCGCTTTTCGCTCGCCGGCATGCAGCTCAAATTCTCGGCCATTACCGGGACCCGAGGCAGTTTGACGATTCCGGCCAGGGGGAGTGGCGGCTCGTGGATTATCAAACTGCCTTCGCGTGCGTTCCCGGGCATACCCGAAAACGAATATGCGATGATGACCCTGGCCAGGCTGATCGGCATGGATGTGCCGGCCCTTGACCTGGTCCCTACCCGTGCAATCGGGAATCTGCCCGACGGCATGGGCACGCTGGAAGGGCCTGCGCTCGCCATTCAACGCTTTGACCGGCTGGAGGACGGTATGCCCGTTCACATCGAAGACTTCGCGCAGGTCTTCGCGGTCTATCCGCACGACAAATACGGGAAAGCCAGTGCGTGCAGCCTTGCCCGGGTCATCGGTGCTGAAGGCAGCGATGCCGACATTGTCGAGTTCATTCGCCGGCTAACGTTCAGCACGTTGATCGGCAACGCCGACATGCACCTGAAAAACTGGTCGCTGGTTTATCCTGACCGCCGGCATGCGGCGCTCGCCCCGGCCTATGACCTGGTATCCACGATCCCGTACCTTGCGGATGGGAAGGCCGCACTGAAATTCAGCCGTACGAAGCGCTTTGATGAATTCTCCGCAGATGAACTGTCGCACCTTGCTGCCAGGGCCCGGTTGCCTGAAAAACTGGTGCTCGATACAGCCCATGAAACCGTAGCCCGGTTTCATCAGCACTGGCAGGCCGAAAAGGCAAACCTTCCGCTATCCACTGAAGTCATCCAGGCCATTGAGGCTCATCTGAAAACGATACCGATCGCTTGAGACCCTACCCCGGTACCGCGTTCTGACTCCCTTTCCAGTGCCCGTTCCCAAACTTCAGACAGCCTGACTGCATCGCGCCCTCACAGGGATCCGACTGCGCCTTTACCAGGCGTCCGTCGAGCCTTATCATTGAGTCGTGAATACCTTGTGCCGTGACTGCGGCCACCCGCCGCCTGCCGAGGCCCGGACCTGCCGGGCCTGCGGGTCGGCGCGCATCGTGCGCCACCGGGAACTGCATGACCTGGCCATCGCCCATCTGGACTGCGACGCGTTCTACGCCGCCATCGAGAAACGCGACCGGGCGGAACTGCGCGAGGTTCCGGTGATCGTCGGCGGACACCACCGTGGTGTGGTGGCCGCATGCTGCTACCTCGCCCGCTCCTATGGCGTGCACTCGGCGATGCCGATGTTCAAGGCCCTGCAGGCTTGCCCGAATGCCGTCGTCGTCAAACCCGATATGAAGAAGTACACAGCGGTAGGCCACGAGATCCGCTCGATGATGCTGGAGCTGACACCGCTGGTGGAACCGCTGTCCATCGACGAGGCCTTCATGGATCTCACCGGTACGCAATCCCTGCATCGCGCGAGTCCCGCGCAGACGCTGGCAGAGCTGGCACGGCAGGTGGAGGAGACACTCTCCATCACCGTTTCCATCGGGCTGAGCTACAACAAGTTTCTTGCCAAGATCGCCTCGGACCTGGACAAGCCACGCGGTTTCTCGGTGATCGGCCGGGCCGGGGCTCGGGAATTCCTGGCCGCCCGGCCGGTCGGGCTGCTGTGGGGCGTGGGCCGGACCCTGCAGCAGCGCCTCGCCAAGGACGGCATCACACGGATCGGCGAACTCGCCCGCATCAATGAGGCCGAACTGGTGGCCCGCTACGGCAAGATCGGCCGGCGGCTGTGGTCCTGTGCCCGGGGGGAGGACAAGCGCCCGGTGGACCCTGAGCGCAAGGCCAAGAGTGTCTCCTCGGAGATCACCCTGGATGAGGATATCTCAGATCCGGACCGGCTGCGCCCGATCCTCTGGCAACTGGCCGAGACGGTGGCACGGCGGATGAAGAAGGCCGATGTGGCCGGTCAGGGCGTGACATTGAAGCTCAAGACGGCAGATTTTCGCCTCCTCACCCGCGCGCACCGTCTGAACGGCGCGACGCGCTCGGCCGAGGCGATGTTCCGGGCGGCCGAGCCCTTGCTCACCCGCGAGGCCGACGGACGTGCGTTTCGCCTGATCGGCATCGGAGTCCACGATCTCACGGAGGCCGACCCGGTGCACCAGGGCGATCTTTTCAGCGAAGGCCCGACCGACAACCCGGTTGATCAGGTACTGGACACCGTGCAGGAGAAGTTTGGCGACGACGCCCTTTTCAGGGGCCGCCGCTTCGGCACGAAACTGCAGCCGCAAGGACCCTCGAAGGTGGAGTGAGCCGGACATGAACCTGCGTGCCGGATTGCAGGTTCCGGACCCTGCAGGATGGCGCATGGACAGGGAAGATCGACTCACGTATAAGAGCATTCAAAGCCCCCGCGGGGCCACCTGTACGAAACAACGATATCTCATGAATAAAAGTTCTCGGCACGGCTTTGCATGGCGCTGGGCGGCGCTTGCACTGTCCGCCCTGCTGGCGCTCGCCGGCACCGGTCCTGCACAGGCCGCAAGCGATGATGCCACCCCCGGCTGGACGGGCGCGTACGCGGGCCTTTTCGCCGGCTCCGGCTGGGTGGATAACCGGAGCGTTGATGTCGACGGCTTCGCGAACTGGGGCCATCCCGGCTGGAAGGTCGATTATGACGATTCCGGGTTCGTGGCCGGTGCGCTGGCAGGAAGGAAGTTCGAGATGGGTGGTGCGCGGTTCAGGGTCGAGATCGACGGGATGTCCGGTGACCTGTCGGCAACCTCGAACAAGCTGGACCCCGAAGGCCTGGACGAGACGGTAAAATCGGAATTTCGATGGATCGCCACGGCCCGTGCGGGGATGGAGAAGACAGTCGGCCCGGCGACGGTGTTCGCCACCGGGGGAATGGCAATCTCCCGGATCGCCAATTCGGTCACCGACATCGATTGCTGCGCAGACGGGGAGCCGCCACGGGTAGACCCGGACGATTCCTTTCGTGACAGCTCGACGGAGGTCGGCTGGATGATCGGCGCCGGTGTGGAAGCCCCGCTGGCCGAGGCCTGGACCCTGCGGGTTGAGGGCACGTACCTGGATTTCGGACGGAGCACCCATTACGTGAACCGCTCCGGCAACAACCGTTGCGGGCCGGGAAATCCCGGCAGACCTTGTCCCTACAAAATCGAGAACAAGTTCGCCAGCGTGCGCCTGGCGATCATTCACCGCTTCGGCCTGTAGCGGATATCGGGACGTTTTCGCCGGCTTCCGTGTCTTCCTTCACGGTTGCGGTGTCCAACCAGGCTACCGTACATCCTTTCAGTTAGCCGGGCAAAAAAGTTACGATCAGCCGATGCCAGAGACTTTTTTCTACCCTCGATATGTTGAGCGCCAACTGGCGGAGGCATTGGAAGACTCGCCAGTCGTACTGATTCATGACCCCCGCCTATCAAGGATCAGACTACCTCAAACCTGTCAATATTGATTTCTTCGACGAGCGCGCGGGCCTGCCAAAAATCGTACGCCACCTGCATGCCGAGCTAAGTCTCAGATATCAAGCCAAACGGTTCGTTCTTGCCGCACAAAATTGCGGTGTGGATAAAAGTATACAACCCCATGTATGGGTTCTCATTTGAAAGATGGCAGGCTGCCCTCCAACTCCATCACCTGTACACTGTTACTAACACAGGCTCATTTCAGAATTGGAAAATGCTCAATTAAAGCTGATAAACTAGACAAAATAGAGGAGAAAAACCAGTGCGTATCCGCACACTCAACGTAAAAAACTATCGCACCCTAAGAGATGTTACGTTAAGCAACATTCCTGGCTTGGCTGTTCTTGTGGGGGCGAACGGCGCAGGGAAATCCACTTTGATCGATGTATTCGATTTTCTTAAAGACTCCCTAAAAGACGACGTCAGAGTAGCTTTGCGTAAACGTGGTGGCTTCCAACAAATTGTATCTCGCGGATTTGAAGACGAAGCTTTAGAGATGACTCTGCAAATCGAAATGGATATAGAAGCAGCACAGCAAAAGCGTCTGGTTACCTATTATCTTAAGATTGAAGAACATGACGGACGCCAGATTTCTGTCGCCAAAGAAACGCTACGTTTCAAACGTGCGGCCTATGGGGCGCCCTATCACTTTATCCTTTTCGAAAATGGCAAGGGCGATGCCTTAGCTGAGTCATTTGATGCATTTGATCAAAGTGTCTCACTAGAGAATTTGGTGCGCGAAAGACAAGAGCTTGACGCACCCTATATTCTGGCATTGAAAGGATTAGGGCAATTCAAGCGCTTTGATGCCGCTAGCCAGTTAAGGGAGCTCATTGAAAACTGGGAAGTTAGTGATTTTCATATCGAGGATGCGCGTATCGAACCCGATGCTGGATTAGCTGAACATCTCAGTTCAAGCGGCGACAATATAGCCTTGTACGCTCAGTACCTTTTTGAAGACCATCATGATATTTACCAGGAACTCGTAAGCGAGATGGCCCGTTTTGTCCCAGGAATAAGTAAGGTTTCAGCAGAAAATACAGGAGACGGTCGAGTTGCTCTAAGATTTTGGGATGGAGCCTTTGAAAATGGATTTATTGCGCGTGCAGTTTCAGATGGCACTATAAAAATGTTTGCCTACCTTGCCTTGCTTAAAGATCCTAATCCACACCCTCTGCTTTGCGTGGAAGAGCCTGAGAACCAACTATATCCGATGCTGCTTGGAATTTTAGCAGAACAGTTTGCTCTCTATGCTAAGCGTCGACCAGGCGAAGGGCAGGTTTTTGTAACTACCCACTCCCCAGACTTCCTAAATTCAATCCCGTTGGAATCGATTTACTTTCTAGTAAAGAATGGTGGCTTTACCACAGCCTACAAGGCTTCTGATAATGAACAGCTTGTTGACTTCATTGAAGCAGGAGATTTACCAGGTGAACTTTGGCGCCAAAAATTGTTGCAGCATGCGAACTCATGAAAGAAATCGTAATTTTGACAGAGGAACCGTCAATCGAACCTGTGTTTGAACATATAACACAGCAGATAAAATTGCGTGGTGCAGAAATCATCATAATTCCACATGATGGAGCTTCCAGCCTTGAAAAATCTCTGCCCCACAAATTAAGAGCTTGGCGAAATCCTGATGCACGATTCTTGATAGTCAGAGACAATGACTCGAGCGACTGTGTTGCTCGCAAGCAACGCTTACAAAATATTGTTGAACAGACTGGGCGTGAGGAACAAAGTCTTATAAGGATCGTTTGCCAAGAGCTTGAAGCTTGGTTTCTTGGTGATCGTCATGCCTTGGATGCCGCTGGAATACTAAGTGCTAATTTTAATAAAGAAACAATACGTGGGGACGTTGATCAAATTCATAACCCATCGAAAGTGTTAGATAAGATCACTGGAGGATACGCTAAAAGACTCGGTGCACAATCAGTTGCGCCTCATCTAAGAGTTGAAAACAATACTTCGCAAAGTTTTAAAAACACAATTTCCGCGCTTCAAAGGCTTGCATGCCTGTAGGAGAAGCCTGCAATAAACTACTAGAACTGGTCTCTCTGAAAATCAGCATTGCCGTCCTGATCTCAGCGATTCCCGGCAATGCGTTCTGCAATGGCATACACGGCCTCAAGCTCACTGCAGTCCCGTTCACGCATAATGGCCGCTCGCTGGGCCTTCTCATGCTTCTCGGTCATAGCAAGCGCCAGGGATAACGGAGGCGGCACGTTGCGAAACAGGGCCTCCAGGTTATCGGAGAGCACGACCCCCTCGACGTATTTCCCGGGTTCCTTGCGGGCCGAAAGCAGCAGGTTGCGCTGGACCTCGGTCAGGTCCCTGAAGCGTGCGATCTGTTCGACCTCTTCCTTGGGCATGACCAGACACAGCCACCACTCCATCATGTTGAGCATCTTGCGGCTGGCATCGGGAAAGTCCTCCAGGTTCTGCGTGGCGATCCAGAACCAGGCACCCAGCTTGCGCCACATCTTCGTGATCTTGACCACGTAACGGGCCAGCAGCGGATTGGTGGTGATGATGTGCCCTTCGTCGGTCACCACCAGGGTGGGTCGTGCATCGTGCTGGTGGCGTTCCACCAGATCGTTGATATGGCTCATCATGGAGATGTAGGCCACGGTAAGCTGGTCCTCGTAGCCTTCGCGCGCCAGGATACCCATTTCCAGAATGGTGACATCGGCTTCCGGCCAGCGCCTGCCGGGCCGGTTGAAGAAGTGACCGGCGAGTCCCGAACAGAACAGCGCCATGCCATCGCCCATCTCGACCGCCCGGTTGCGCCGGGGTTCCGGCAGGTCCCGGTCCCGGCCGATGGCATGCAGGGCCTGGACCACGTCCTGGGTGATCACCTGGTCCCGCCCGCTGTCCCTGACAGTCTTGGCGGCGAGAAAGATCGCATTACGGATGAGCAGCCGGTCGGCACGGCTCATGCGTGCATCCTCCGCCGCATCCCCGCCTGTAATCATGACCCGCGCGGCGATTTCCATCTCACCCAGAATGTCACGGCCGCTGGCCTCGTCCAGGGCGTCCGTTCCGTCTTCGGGCAATTCATCCGGGTTCGGGCCGGGGTTCACACGCCGCTCCCGGTCCAGTACCTGCAAGGCGTCCGCGAACGGCGGCAGACTCACGTCCCGGTTCGGATTCAGGGTGACCTGGTTGACGGACACACCGTGGGCCTTGAAGTGCTGGCCCAGCAGTGAGAACGAGCCGCCGGCTTCAATGATGAACATGCGCGGGCGGTACACGGCGGCCATCTGCTGCAGCAGGTAGACAAGGAGCGCCGACTTGCCCGCCCCGGTGGGCCCGAGGATCAGCATATGGGCGTTCTTCTTGCGATCGTCCCGGTGCAGGGGGTCGAACACCAGGGGTTCGGCCCCGCGGTTGAAAAATACCAGCCCCGGATGCCCGGTGCCCTTCGAGCGCCCGTACACCGGCAGCAGGTTCGCAGCGTGACTGGAAAAGACCAGCCGTGAGCGCCGGGCGGACTTGTCCAGGGCCGGGTCATAGGCCATCGGGAGGTTGCGGATATAGCTGTCCAGGGCCAGCAGGTCCGACTCCTGCAGGATCGGCTGCAGACCGTTCGGCAGCAACAGTGCGTTCAACTGGTTGACGTTGGTGCGCAGCGCTTTCGGATCATCCCCGCGCACGTAGAAGGCGAGGTTCACCGGGTAGAGCTTGTTGCCCTGTGCCATCGCGCGCTCCACGCATTCGGCATCCTCGCGGGTCAGAGCGGCCTCGGCGGAATCGCCGACCGCGGCGCGGCGCACGCGAGCGATGTGATTACGGGTCAGGTCCTGCGGTTTCATCGTCAGGGTCAACACCATCACGGTGTACTCCGGCAGGCGATCAAACAGCGAGAAAATATGGTCGCCGGCCTGGCGCTCGGCGGTCATGTGCCCCACCTCCGGGGCCCGGCGCAGCCCCTGGACCGTCACGACGGTATGCGCCACCCCGTCAAACCACCAGGTGCCCGTTCCGTTCTCCGAGCGGGGCATCGCAAGCGTAAGCCGCTCCGCCAGGTCATGCGCAAACGGGAGGTCCTCATCACCCGGGTACGGAGCGAGCTCCAGCAGCCGGTCGGGATCGCCCTGCGCGATCTCAGGCTTCGGGTTGAACCACTTGATGAGCCATTCGTAGAGGTCCCGGCCGGTACCCCGGCGTGCGCGAATGCCGGCCGAGGCCAGTGAGGCCACCCACTTGGTGACCACATCGTTCATGGCCTCTGACACTTCAGGTGCCGGCGGGACCCGGCCCCGGGTCTTCAGCCGGCGGTAGAGCGTCGCACGCACGCGGCGCACCTGTCCCCGCCAGCGGCCTCCGGTCACCGCGGTATCCTCGAACAGCCCGCCGGGGCGGGTGATCCGCGCCAGGTGCTGGGCAAACGTGTCCTGATAGTACCGGGTGAAGGCGCTGTCTTTTGCACCGGACTGCGGATACGCCCCGACCTCCCCGGCGAAGGCCTGCAGGCTCGGCTCATCCTGCACATAGACCTGCAGGATCCACGGGGCATCCTCCTCTTCGGGGATGGCATCGGTGAGGGCTGTCTGGATGGCATTTTGCAACTGCTGCATGAACTGCGGGGTACGGGCCTCGGTACCGGCCGGGACGATCTCGAGCAGGACCCCCACGCTGACACCGTCCTCCAGCAGGAAGGTACGGCTGTGCGGGTCGTATTCGACCCAGGGCAGAAGGTCGGTAAAGGACGGCGGGCGGTCATACAGACGCCGTACCGCACTCGCGGGTACCGGCTTGTCCGATGCCGTGGATTGCGGGTCACACCCTTTCCCCGCCGCACGGCCCGACAGCAGTTCCGCCAGGTTCATTCGGGCGGCACCCGTACCGACCCTTCACCGGGCAGTGCATACTCCACCCGTTCATACATGGGGAAGGTCGTCACATAGCCGGGGACCGGCACCCGCTCGTCACCGGCCAGGTGCGGAAACACATACATCACCAGGTCCGGGTTCGCAAGGCGCGGGAAGCGGATATCGATCTCGTCGCGGGCCGTGCGGGTATAACCATGGAGCGCACCGTCACCGCCGGTGACGGGACGTCCCCCGGAGGCAGCGCGAAACGCCAGAGGGTCATGCGTGCCGGTTTCGCGGAGGTGGCGTTCATAGATCGTCTGGATGGTGGGACCGTCCCCGGGCAATACGGCGTCCTTGGTACCGGCACAGCCCAGCATGAGACTGCTAGTCAAGCCGAGTACGGTGATACGGGTCAACAATTTTTGCATAATCAAGTTTCCTGCCCTGGGGGTCGAGGTCGATGGGGAGTTCCCGGTCGACATGGATGGCGATACGGGTTCCGGCCGGCACAAAGACGGCATCGAAGCTCTGCGACTGGCGTTCCAGCAGCCATTTGGCGACCTCTTCGCTGCCGCCTGCGAAGGTCTTGCCGAGCACATAGGCCCCGGTATTCCCGGTGACCGTGTCGGTGGCGGTCCCGGTCTCGCTGACGGTTGCGGTCGTCTGCGCCGCAGCCGCCGCCTCGGTGGCCGCCTGAACCGCCATGACGCCGATACGCTGGGTGAGAAAGGCCGGGGCGTTGGTCTTGCGTTCGCCGCTGATGCAGGGGATGCCCTGGCGGTCCGAGATCCAGCCCAGGGACTTGGTCGAGGCGGACTGACCGCCCTGCTCATCCCCGGAAATCGTGCGGATAGTCCCGTCGTCGAACACGAAGGTGACCGAGTCGAGCCGGCCGTTGACGCAGGACAGCGTCCAGTCGCCGATGGCCGTACCGCTCCACACCATCCCGCGGACACCGGGTACGGTGAGACCGTTGGCGGCCAGATTCTCGCTTCCGGTAATGACCTTGAACGGCATCGGGTCACGCACCTGGCCCTGTACCGGTACCCGCCCGACCAGGGCCGTCAGGGCCGTCGAGTCGATCAGCGTGGCATTGCGCGGGACGGTGTAGGCAGGATGCGGCACCTCTGCTGCCCGGGCCATCTTTTGCACCTGCTCGCGGGCACGGGGCGCGGCTCCGCCCGCTGCCTGAGCGGCACGATACAACAGGGGGTTTTCATCCAGCGTATCCAGAGTGTCCGGGGGGTCCAGGGGGAGGGCACCGGCATCGAGCGGGTCGACCCATACCACCTGTGCATCGGACAGCCCCCCGGGTCCGGTCCCCTCGAGTCCCAGACCGACCGGGAGGTCACGGCCTTGCGAAAGGCCCTGGGAAAGGGACTGTGACAGGGCGTCCACCCGTTCCGTCAACGAGGACAGCACACCGGAATCCACCTGCCTGCGGGCGGCCTGTTCATGCTCACGTGACAGCCATTCGCGCTTGACGCGCGCCATTACGTTCTCCTCGACCTGGGCCCGGTCCTCCAGCAACTGCCGGTTCTCGTTGCGCAGCCGGTTACCGTCCTGGCGCAGGGCTTCGACCTCGGCGGTCATCGCCGCGACGTTCGCGGTGAGGGTCTTGATGGTATCGGCCGGGGTATCGGCATCCGGCACCGGGGCCTGCGGTACGGCGTCCATGACGGTCGGGCTGTCCGGGCCACTCGAGCAGGACCGGAGGGTGACGAATCCCAGCATGAGCACCACGATCCCGACGAGCAGGGGCAGCAGCCGGTTACCGGTTGCGATCACCACGGGCTTATCGGGCAGTCTCGAACGGGCGGGCTGATACCAGGTACACGACCGTGGTGTCCGCATCGCTGCCGACGCCCAGCAGGTGATGGTGCTGGAAGGTCGCCGCCAGCCAGGTCCCGCGCAGGGTACGCGGATCCAAGATCTGTGGCTGACCGGTACGGTTGGTCAGGCGTACGGCCGTGACGTACAGGCCGCCGGCCCGCCAAGCCACCAGGGGCACGGCGTCAACAACGCCGCCGCGCAGCAGGGCCACGGGATCGCGTGACACCGGCATACGTACGATGCCCGGGCGGTCCTGCACAAGCCGGGCCGGTGCGTACAGCTGGTGGGCGGCGAAACGGGTCAGGGCAACATACCCGTAGGGTGCGCGAGCCGGGCGGTCATCCAGGGGGGCCTGCGGGCGGGTAAGGCTGTGCGGGCCATCTGCCTCCTTCACGTACACCTGTACGGGAGGCATCGGGGTCCCCACCCCGGAAGCCGCTATATCCAGGAGATAGAACCGGCCGGCCTCGAGGCTGCGCACCAGGATACGGGTCGCATCAAACGGGGCACTGGCCAGAAAGTACACCGTACCGTCGAGGCTCTGAGCCCGCAGGACCGGGCGCAGGGAGGCCGGGACGCCTACCCTGACCGGGCCCGGGAAGTGCACGATGCGCTCGGAACCGGTACTAAGATCAAGGCGGATCGGCACCTTCTTCCACTCGATGCGCTGCGTGATGGCGGGCTCGGCCCACACCGGGCCTGCCAGCAAAAAGGCGAGTCCCAGTCCGCACAGCGCTGCCCGCCAAAGGGTATGGAACGTATTCATGGGGTGTCCGGCTCCAGGGTCTTGTCAAGCTCGGACTTGGCGAGCCGCCTGGGACCGGACGATGCAAAGCCGTCCAGGGCCAGCCCCCAGGGATTGGTTTCCGGGTCGACCGAAAGGCGTATGACCCGCAGCGGATACCGGATGGCCGTCTTCTTGACCGTCATCCCTTTCACCGATTCGAAAAGTTCGAGGTCCAGCCACACCACCCAGATGCCGGGTGCCAGCACATCGACCCGGCTTTCCTCGAAGCCGTGACCGGGCACTTCCTGCACACCACGTACCCGGTACGCCAGCTCACCGCGCTTGCCTTTCAGTTCCATGTCCGCCACGAGGTCGGACCGGTAACGCGGTGTGAGATAGGGCGAGACCCGGAAAATGGCCTGACCGTAATCCTCACCACCGTCCCGGGCCCAGCGGTTGAGCTGCTGGAAAATATAATAGGTGAAGGCGTAGACGTTGGCCGGCGGTACCGCATCGACGCTCTGGGTGGCCCCGGAACGCAGGTCCGGGGGGATGTGCACGGTGAGGTGGCGCGGTGCCTGGCTCCAGCCGAACCAGAGTGCCAGAACCACGACGAACTGCAGGGCGATCACGACCCACAGCGAGCGCAGGTGCGCGCGTACGTTATCGATCTCGTGACGGTAGCGTTGCATGGGCGGTCCGCCCGATATCCCAGGCGCCGCTGCGCCGCACAAAGGCCGCACGCCGCAGGCCGCGGTCATTCAGCCAGATCAGGGCCTGTTGCTGGTAATAGCCGTCCGGGCGGCCGCGCTTGAGGCGCTGGAACACACTGGCCATCCCGACGGCACTTGCCACCACCCCGATTCCGGCAATCCCGAATCCCATGGTGAGTGCGCCCATCAGCCCGGCCAGGAGGAGACTGACCGGCAACCAGATGAGCGCACTCATGCCTGTGATGATGCCCAGCTCGAATGATGAGCATCCCTTGAATACGGCCGGCTCGACGTTGAGCCGGTCGGCCAGTATTTCGTTTGAATCGGCCACCGTTCAGATGACGCCGGCGGCTTCGGTCAGCAGGTAGCTGGCAAAGGTCAGCACCACGGCCCCGACGATGCCGAGCACACCGACCTCGGCCCACTCGGCCTTGCCCTGGCGCGCTTCGTTGAATTTCGCAAACCCGAGATAGGCGATCCACAAGAACCCGAGCACTGCAATCGCGAGTCCGAGCACCAGACCGCCGTCCTTGATGTAGCCCTGGATCAGTGCGATCCAGTCCCCCGACCCCGGAGCCGTACTCGGCGCTACCGGGGTCGGCAGGGCCGCCTGTGCGGCAGGCCAGCTCGCGGTCACCAGCAGCCCGGTTACAACTGCACCTTCTTTGAATATCCTGATCATGATTCCTTTTCCTCCGAGATAACGGGCCCCTTGCCCGGATGATTGATGCAGTGACGCACAATGCTTCACCGCAGATAAAACCCCAGGACCATCAGCACGATGCTGGCCCGAAGCGCACTCCACATGACATCGAACAGGGCCGCCTGCCCACCCTGCCAGGCACGGAATGTCCCGAGCACTATCCACACCACCCAGATAAAGGCGAGCAGGACGGTGACGGTCGCAATGCCGTTCAGCAGGGTAGCCGGGGACACGCCGGAACCGGCCTGGAATGCCGTATGCTGTGCGGACGTCATGGCCGTTCATCACGGGCGGTAGTCGCCGCGCAGCGGCGGGAAGGTCCGGGGTTCGGCCCGGGGCCCCTCGATGTGTGCCCGGATGCCCCGGCGAATCCGGGCCAGGTCCTGGCGCAGCCAGTCGTAGCGCAGCCGGATGCGGGCATCCGGGCGGACCTGAGCCTCGGCTTCGCGGATCAGCGGCTCAAGCACTTCCAGTTCATGGATCATTCTTGCCAGGGCCGCGCGCTCACCGCCGGTATCCGCCAGCGCCTCCGGTACTGCCAGGGTGGCAGCAAGTATTCCTGTGACCAGCGAACGGGCGATGCGCGGGGATGTCTTGTTCATGGGGCGCATGGTGGGGCAAACGGGTCGGACCGGCTACGGAAAACCGGTACCGGAAGCGGCGTGGTTTTTGTCTGTGCAGTATTCAGCAGGGTGAGGGTCGGGCGGCGGTTCTGGCAAGCGCAGGGTGCGAAGGGAATCCTGACCCACCTTGCGGTTCCGGAGCAGAGCAGAGATACCCTCCCCGGCAAGGCCTATGTGATAGACGGCGAACCCTGCGGTTATCCGGAAAAAGCCTACACTCGGGCGGTTGGCGGAAAGAACGTTCGAGTCGAGGTCAGGTCAGGAGATACAGCCCATACAGGCGCATCATCGACAGCGTGACCGGCAACGGCAAGGATGACGGGGGAAGGACACACGCGAAACAGACACACCATGACCGGGTACGGGGACCGGTACAGACATATCAAGTGCGAAGCGCGCAAGGGATGTGGGGCTGGGGCTTGGAGTCTATGATCCAAGAAGCCGGGCGTGCGGCAGTGACAAGCTTGTTTCACACGCTACGCTGTGTTCAACGCCTTCCTGAGGAGGCTAGCTACTCCGGCGTTGATCCCGTCACAAAAAGGTGGCACTCATTCCCGCAATGCCCGCTACCCTCATGCCAGACTGCGATGCCCTGGCGAAGGCCTGCGCGGGGGGACCGGCTGCTGTTAAAGAGCAGCCGGAACTAACCTTTTGATCCAAACTCCGAGCTGTTAAAAAGCAACTCAGGGAGGACTGGCATGCAGCGCCTGGCAAGGCTGCTGCTTACAGGTGCGCTTCGAAGTCGTAGCGGATGCCTATACTTAAAAAATCCTGTTCTTCACCCCTTTCAACATCGCGCTGTAACCATTCAACAAATAAGCGTATGGAGTCCGATATCTGATTTTCAAGGGTCAGGTTATAGCCATCAAAGCTGCGGCCGTTGCCGTCGCCGTCCCAGTCAAAGTAAGAGGCCTTGATCTTGTAGCCGCCGCCAAGGGCAATGGAGGCGGCAAGGTCAAACGATGACTGGTCGTAATCCGAGATGACGGCGGGCACTGCTGCAACTGCTTCGGTGATCACATCATTATTACTATCCATCACCGCATCAGCCGCCTCAACCGCCGGTGTATCAACATTGTTGTCCACGTCAATGTCCTGATAGGTGGCTGCCAGATAAAAATTATCCGTCACATTCCAGCTTGCAGCCGCACCCATAAAGGAGCGTTCGTAATCGCTCTCGCCCTGCTGCTCCAGGTAGGAAACCCCGGCATAGAAAGGACCCGTGCTGTAGCCTACACCGAGCGAGGCTGAATCAATATTGTTAGGTTCTGAGGCACTACTATTTCCACCGCCCGCACCATTCTCCGGGTCGCCGTTGAACTGCAGGCCACTGTCCAGCTTGAAACCGCCTTGACTGTAGGAATAGGTCAGCATCTGGTTGGTTCGAAAAGGGCTGGCCTCATCGTATGCAAAAGGGCTGGAGCGGTGATTAAAAATGTCGACCACTTCCGCCACAATATTGAAATGCGGGTTCCACTGCTTACCGATGGCAATCTGGCCGGCGCGGCCTTTGATACCGACATAGGCCAGACGCGCATCACCAAAGTCCGCATCATCTTCGATATCCACATCCCATTCGCCCCGATAGAAGGCTGTCAGGCGATCATTAACCCCAACTTCGCCCTTCACCCCCATGCGTGATAAAAAGTCGGTCACATCGGTGCTCGTGCTATCGCCGAAGTCGCTGTGAGTCAAGGCAGGACGTATGCTGCCATAGACGGTTAGGCCGTAATCCTTGTCTTTCTTGGCGACCGCCATCTCGTTGCTGGTGGCCATTTCCTTAAGCATCTCAAACTGCCGTTGGAGTTCCTCCAACTGTTGCTGCTGCTGCTTGATGGTTTCTTCCATCTTTTTCAGGGTCATCTCGTCAGCCGAAACGTTGGTCAGCCCGAAGGCACACAGCGCCACCACAGATGCACCAATCCCGATGGGCTTGAATAGTTTTGAGAAAATCATGCGCAAGTACCCCCTATACATACTATACACTCCTTATACTAGTGTAAACTAGACAAACGCGTAATCTATAGTTTATACACCCATTAAAGTAGCGTCTACCCCTCGTGATTAAAGCCTGTTTTTTCGTATCCTCCCTCTCCGGGACACACGGATATTCGTTCGTCGTTAAGGCCTGATTACCGGTTCAGCACAAGCGGCTTGTGGCCGATTCACCCCTTCCTTTTCCGAAACGGCGTATCGAAACGGAACGCCTTCCCTTCAACCCTTATGGAACGGTAAGCCGTTTACGAGCTATTGTCAAATCTGGTGTATGCCGATGAAATCAAGCGGCAACCTGGTCTGATTGTTCAATTTCTTCTCCGTTAATAAATTTCACGCCTTCAACAATCTTCGCCAGGTATGCAAAGCCGCGTAGTTTTCGCCAGTTCTTCTCAGCGCACTGGCCAAGCTTGAACATCATGTGCAATAAACTGTCGCGCGTCATACAGCCTTTTGTTCGTGTCGTACGATGACGGATGGTGGCAAAGGTCGACTCGATCGGATTGGTCGTTCGAAGGTGCTGCCAGTGCACTGCGGGAAAATCATAGAACGTCATTAACGATTGCCGATCCTTGAGCAGGCAGTTGGTCGCCTTCGGATACCTGGCTTCATAGGTGACGATAAACTGATCAAAAGCCTGCTCGGCATGCTCGCGGGTGGCGGCCTGCCAGATCTCGTGCAGCGCCGATTTGGCTTTCGGCTGAACGCTCTTTGGCATCGCGTTGAGCACATTGCCGGTCTTATGCATCCAGCAGCGTTGTTGACGGGTCGCCGGGAATACTTCCTCGAGCGCCGCCCAGAAACCCAGGGCACCATCGCCGAGCGCCAGTTCCGGGGCATTCATGCCGCGTGTCTTCAGATCCAGCAGCACTTCGCGCCAACTCTGTGTTGACTCCCGAATGCCGTCCTCGATCGCCAGAAAATGCTTGTCACCACGCGCGTTGACGGCCACGATTACCAGCGCGCACAGCCGCTGGCGATCCGCTCTCAGGCCACTGTAGATACCGTCCGCCCAGATATACACCCAGCGATCGTGGCCTAAACGACGACGTCGCCAGCTCTCGTATTCCTGCCGCCACGTCTGCCTCAGGCGCGATACCGTACTCGCCGATAAACCCTTGGCTTCGGCGCCCAGCAGCACTTCCAGCGCCGGCTGCATCTCGCCGGTGGAAATCCCCTTCAGATACAGCCATGCCAGCGCCGCTTCCAGACTCGCGGTCTTGCGCACATACGGCGGTACCAGCGCCGAGTGAAAACTCACCGGCTTGCCGTCACGGCTGCGTATCTTCGGTACCTGCACCGTTACCGGGCCAATGCCGGTCTGAATGTCTCGCGCCGACTGATAGCCGTTCCTGACCACCGCCGTACGACCCACCTCATCTCGCCGCCCAGACAACGCCGAGAGTAGTTCACTAACCTCTAATTCCAGACCCTGTGCAATCAGCTTGTGTGCTCCGTCGCGGATCAACTCCGTCAGCTCGTCACGGATCTTCTCTCGACCTGATAATGCGACAACGTTATGCTTACTCATGGTGGCGTATCTCCTCAGTTGAATGAATTGCTTCGTAACAACCATTTCAACCAGATATGCCGCCTTTTTTCAATTCAGCCGTACACCACTTTCGACCATAACTCGCCGTTTACCCAATACCAGCAAGTCACATGCCGTTCAGCACCCGCTCGACGGCTCTTGTTTTGCGCCCGGAAGACCGGGGGTCTGCGAAGGCCGCCCAGGGAGGGTTGGCGCCGGTACGGGAGGGGGTGAGGCGTATGCGCGGCGGGCGGAATTCATGCTTGTCCATGCCAGACCGGATACCGGTTCCGGATTTCAGGTGCATCAAGTATATACTCCGGTACTTCTTCACAGGAAGACAGTACGTATGAACGGAAATGCGGCCACCGGCATGGATCGGGCGAAAAAGGTTTTTCAGGTACCTCGCCTGCCTGCACCCCCATCGATGCGCGTGCGGAACCCGGCATGAAAGCCGTTGCGGGGGCCGTCTTTCTGGCCCTTGTGGCCCGGGGCGGCCTGTCGGTCGCAGCGGACTGCACGGACTGGAACACAAAACGATTTTTCGAGAAGGCGACGCCCTCGATGGTCAGGGATTGTCTGGCCTCTGGTTCCGACCCGAACGCGCGACATGAATACGGTGACTGGACGCCCCTGCATCGGGCCGCGATGCACAACGACAGTGCCGCCGTGATCGCCGTGCTGGTCCAGGCCGGCGCCGACCCGAATGCGCGGGCCGAGGAAGGGGCCACCCCTCTGCATGCAGCAGTGGACCTCAACGACAATCCCGCTGTGATCACCACGCTGGTCCAGGCCGGGGCCGACCCGGACCTGCAGGATGAGTATGGCTGGGCGCCCCTGCATCAGGCGGTTGTGAACGACGTCAATTCCACCGGGATCACTGCCGCACTGATCCAAGCCGGCGCTGACCCAGATGCGCGCGGCGAGTACGGCGCGACGCCCCTGCACCAAGCGGCACGGTATAAAGATAGCCCCGCAGCGGTGATCGCCGTGCTGATCGACGGCGGAGCCGCCCCGAACGCACGCACGGAAAGCAGCACTACACCCCTGCACTGGGCCGCGGCATCCAACGACGGACTCGTCGCGGTCCTGGCGCTGATCAGGGGGGGTGCCGATCCGCACGCGCAGGACGATCAGGGGGCCACGCCCCTGCACCGTGCGGCAAGGTACAACGGCAGTCCCGCTGTGATCACCGCATTGACCCAAGCCGGGGCCAGCCCGAACGCACGAGACGACAAAGGTGCGACGCCCCTGCACTGGGCGGCCGGGTACAACAGCAACCCCGCCATTGTGAGCGCACTGGTTGAGGCCGGGGCCGATCCGGATACACAGGACGAGCTAGGCACAACGCCCCTGCATTGGACGGCGTACGGCAACGACAATCCTGCCGTGATTGAGATGCTGATCCGGGCGGATACCAAACAAGATATCCGTGAACGCTGAAACAGGCCCCTTTAAACGGTATCAGGACTCACTGTCCCGTATCCGTCATTGCCGATTACGACGTTCCCGCAAGGAATCAAACTGGCGCAAGACTTTCAGGGCCGCATCCTTGATGTTGCGTTCCCGTGCTTCCGATTCCGCTTCCTGCACCTTGAACGCACAGTAGGGGCAATACTTGCCCGAACTCGGGTCAAGCTGAGGGTTCCATAGGGGCACCACGACCGGTCCACCGGTTCCGCGTTCCCGTGCCTTCCGCTCCGCCTCATTCACCTTGAACACGCAATACGGGCAATACTGGTCCGAACTCGGGTCAAGCTGATCCGCCGTATACACCACGACCGGCTCACGGGTTCCATGTTCCCGTGCCTCCCGTTCCGCCTCATTCACCTTGAACACACAATAGGGACAATACTTGCCCGAACTCGGATCCAACTGGTCCGCCGTATACACCACGACCGGTCCACCGGTTCCGCGTTCCCGTGCCTTCCGCTCCGCCTCATTCACCTTGAACACGCAATACGGGCAATACTGGTCCGAACTCGGGTCCAACTGGTCCGCCGTATACACCACGACCGGTTCAGCCTGCAGCACGGCCGATGCAAACACGATACCCATGATCAGGATGCATTGTTTCATATAAGGCTTTGCCTGCATTTATCTTTATGCTTATCACATTTTACCCAGTATAGGTGCCTGTCGCCACAAGCCACAGTGAAGGCTGTTACTGACACCGTCACAAACAAGCCGCATGGCTATCCTTCGTGGAAGTTCCAACGTGTATTTCGTAACTGATAATCGATCGTGCTGGTTCGTTAATCCAACACATCAAAGCGCCCGCATCGAAGTAAATTCTCGCGAGCTTGTTCAGCATTTTCTTGCACCTGGGCATCATCGCTATCCAGCCCAGCCTGGAGAATCGACTTTGCTTTATCGGTCTGAATGTAAATGGTGCTTTTATTCTCAGCAACGAGGCCAGTCAAGTTTCCTGAAGCACTCTACAACCAGCGCAGTATGGTCTCCAGGCATCTCCTGTAGGGCATCCACCTCGTGGTATGCTTCAATGCCCTTCAATTACCCAGGCATTTTCCAGGTGACACCCAATGAGTGAAGTTTTTAGTTGGTCATTCATTTATCAGTTCACCGGATAAAGCGCTGGAAACCAGCGTTCCACAATGTCTAAAGGAAACCCGAGACGCACGGGTGCTTTGGGACCAGTAGGTACCAAAAGTCCTTTTTTTAGCAACGTAGATAGAATTTCACGAGCACGGCGTTCCTGATAGCCGGTAATTTCGGGTGCTCTTCCGCGCTCAATTTCTCCCACCAACAGTGCTTCCCTCATTA
This sequence comes from Gammaproteobacteria bacterium, assembly GCA_965205275.1. Taxonomy (GTDB): domain Bacteria; phylum Pseudomonadota; class Gammaproteobacteria; order UBA4575; family UBA4575; genus WTFY01. The sequence continues at coordinate 1,862,780 of OZ242168.1, read as the reverse complement.
ATGCCATGGAACGCTTTGGCAATCTTCCTGCCGCAACTTCGTCGTCACAATACAATTTCATTCTTCTCAACAGTTCGCCCGGTTCTAGCAGGGATTCCATGAGCTTGACCTGATCTATGCTTACGTGCAGAAAAAAGTCACAGAATTCTTCAAGCTTTTTCTCTGACCTTGCACCACGCCCATCATAGTCGTTGTAGCGCGCTTCATCTGCGCCCATCAGTTTTGCTTTGTAGTCCGCTACGTTACGCGCAAGTCCTCTCGCTACAGACCAGATACTGCTGCCTACTCCACAACGCAACAGCATTGCATGGGCCATCAAGCGTACGACACGGCCGTTACCGTCATAGAAGGGATGAATCCACAAAAATCGATGGTGTGCCGCGGCAACGGCTATGATCCCCTGGACTTTCGACAGCCGACCAAAATCGTATGCCTGTTCAAAACGATCCATATAATTTAACAGGTCCTGGGCAGGCGGCGGCATGTGACGACCGATTACCACATCCCCATCACGAAACTCGCCTGGCACAACTTCCACACGTTTTTTTGTGCTGGGGTTTTCTACCCACAGTAATTCATCCGGTAACCGTTTACAGAATTCTTTGTGCAGCCACTGGGCATAGTTTGCTGAAGCAGGAAGATCATCAGGATCTTCTCCCGTATCGATCATGTGCTGAACTTCAATATGTGCACGGGCTTCCAGCTGCAAGGCACGTTGAGCCGGATCGGAAGAGTATTCATTGTGTATAGCGCGATCGACATCGCGAGGATGCGTGTTATGCCCCTCGATCAGGTTTGAGTAATAACAATTCATTGACCGGACCAAATGGCCAATGCCTTCCCTTACTTCAGGCCGAATTTGGCCAGCCAGTTGACTGGACTTGGCAACCAGCTCAATGGCCAGGTTCTCCAACCTACGAGATCGATCTCGAGGCAACATGGGTTCCATGTCGTACACATCCATAATACCAAGTATTATGCCGGATCACATGCAGAATTCAAGTATATATAAATCAATTATTTATATTATTATTTCTCATTAAATTAAAATATTAATGCCGGTTTAAATGCCGGTATTTATGCCTGGTGGATGATCCCCCGGGCCGGCATTCCGCATGGGTGGATTCACAGATACTTCTTGAACGTGCTCGCGCTCACCGTGACCACAAGCGCCACCAGCCCGGCGAAGGGCAGGATGATCCATGCCGGATGCAGGCTGAACGGCAGAGCCAGATACGTCACCCAAGCGGTTCCCACGAGTGGGACGACCGCCCTTTTCGCATAGTGGTACACAAACGAACTCTCCCGCCCGCCGCCCCAGCGCCGAAGGTCCCGACGCACGAGGCCGTCCACCAGGGCGACCAGACCGAACAGGAGAAACACCGGCATGGCCAGACTGAGGATAGCCAGGCGCACCGAGAATACCTGGGTGATCTGCATGGCCGCTATCGCAAACCGGGCTACCGGGCGGAACGCCCGGTGCAGGGCCGGGCGCAAGCCGGTCTCCTGTGTCCCCGGTCGTGGCGAGACCCACCGGATGAAGGCCGTCACGCCTGTGATTTCAAACAGGTAGCGGTACGTCCCATCGGCCACGTCCGCGGCAAAGCGGGCGGGATCCGGGGTCAGGACGCTGCGGCGGAAATCGGTATCCAGGTAGCGGATCTCGCGGGCGAGCATCAGGCGGCTGTGGTCGAGGCCCTGGTCCGGCCACCAGAACACCATCCCTGCCCACTCGATGAGGATCGAGAACAACAGGGAAAGCAGCAGCCACTTGATCGCCTGGGCAATGGTGGTCAGGATTTTGGAGATCAGGTCTGGACGCGCGGCAGGTTGCCGCGGGCCGGTGTGCGCTTCAGCCACGGGTACCGGTCCAAGGTACACCGGGGTCCGGTCCCCAGGACTCCTGCATGCGGTACCACTGGTCGTTCGTGATGTAGGTCCGTTCCATCTCGCGGGCAATGTCCGCCAGGCTCGCCGGCATGAAGCGGTCGGCACACGGGTCGGGGAGCGGCATGCGCAGTTTCCAGAGTTGGCCGCCTTCGAGCAAGGCAAAGGCCTGACCCTTGGGCAGCACCACGAGTTCTGCCGGACTCAGCATGGGAACTTCCGAGACGCTGATACGGTCCTCGTTGCGGGACTTGAAGTCGACACCGGAAGCCGGGTCCGACGAGTCGTCCACGCCGGATACGCTCATCAGCGAAAACACCTCGACCCGCGGGAGCTGGTCGGTGAGCATCTCGGCGGTAGCCAGTTCCTTGACCCGCAGCATGACCAGCGTATTGAAGTTGCCGGCCACCTGCCCGGCCTTGGCCCGGTTGCCGATGCGCGCCTCCACATCGGACCAGGTCTGGGTGTAGGCCGTGACCTGGAACCCGGCGCCGCCGGCCTTGTTCAGCAGCGGCACGAACTCATCACCGATCAGCTCGTTAAACTCGTCGGCATGCATGGAAATGACCGGTATTTCATCCGGGAGGACGGGGGCGGTATTGGTGGAACCGGCCTGTACGCCATGCTTGTAGATATGACCGGCCACCGACACCAGGTCGGCAAACATGGAGTTGCCCACGGCACTGGCCACGGTGGTATCGGTCAGGGCATCCAGACCGACATACACGATCCCCTTGCGGCGAATGACGTCCATCCACTCGAAGATCGGACGGGCATCGGCCCCGTCCAGGTAATCCGGTGAAATGAGTGCCGCGATCGTGCCGGTGGTCAGCTTCTCCATCAGCGGTCCGACGGAACTCACGATCTTGTCGAAATAGGTCCGGTCATACTTGAAGGCCGACACCAGGCCGTCGAGTACCGGATCGTAGAGGTCCTGCTGGTGCAGGTACCGCATCAGGGCAATGGCTTTGGCACTGCGACCGCGCAGCGAGGTCGGCAGGTTGCGCTCCTTGATGCCGGCGGCAATATCGGCCACCTGGCTGCGCCAGTCCGGCATGCCCTGACGATGCAGGTATTCCTCGGCGTATTCCACGAACAGCGGCTCGATGTCGTTGATGTAGCGGCGCACCTGCTGGTAGTCCGGGCGCCGGCCAAGGGCGACCAGGGCACGGGCGATGATATTGACGAAGCGCCAGGCAAATTCCCTGAAGGCCGCGGAATTGCCCTCGTTCGGGAGCTGGTTGGCAATGCGGGTCGCAACCTCGGTGATGCGCGAGAAGTTGCCGATGGCGTTGTAGCGGGCCGAGATTTCCGGGAACCCCAGATGGAACATATAGAAGTCGCGGGTGCGCCCGGCGCGCCGGGCCTCCGCATACACGCGCCGCAACAGTCCGGCATCCCCCTTCGGGTCGAACACGATCACCACGTCACCGCGGCGGATATCCTGGGCAATGAGAAGTTCGGCCAGGCGTGTCTTGCCGACGCGCGTCGTCCCCAGCACCAGCGTGTGGCCGACCCGCTCACCGAGATCCATCCAGACCTCCTGCTCGCCGGGTTCCACCGCATGCAGGGCAGGGTTTCCGCCCACCGCCGGCAGCGGCGCCAGGGGGTTCCACCCGGTCCGTGCACGCAACAGGCGGGCCGGCAGACCCTGCAGCGGGGCGGATTCCCACGCCACCTCCTTGCGCCGTGCCCATTGATACAACCTCCCCGGTTGCACGTAGCGCTGGACTTCAGGGCGCAGGGTGTCGCGCAGGCGCTGCGTATGCTTCTGGGTCCAGCGAAAGCCCTTGCCGAGAAACAGCTTGCGGGTACTGAGCGGGATCCGCTCGGCCCGCATCCGCCAGACGGGCAGGCGGCGCAGGTTGCGCTGATAGCGCATGACCTTCCAGGCCTGGCGGGCCCGGATCCCTCCGATCCCGGCCAGCACCGCCGCGGTCCCCAGGGCTACGCCCGGCGGCATCATCAGGGCCCACGGGGCGAGCGTGGCCAGGGCGGCGGTGGCGAACGCCACCAGTGCCGACCACAGTTCAACCGGTGGGCGCAGCAGCGCCTCGACGGGGTGCGCGTTCACTGGCGGATACCGTCTGCGGTGACGAGTACCGGATAATGGGCAAGGCCCAGGGCCGCCGCGAGGTCCGTACCGGGGGCCGGCGTGACCGGCAGACTGTCTGCGAGGGTGGCCATGGCCTGCAGGTCGTGGACGGTTTCGGCCTGCACCAGCAGGCCCATGGCCCCGATCGTACCCAGGTATTCACGGTGCCGGACCAGCCACTTTCGGGAGCGTGGGTCGGAACCGATCAGGAAGAACGGGCGCGAGAACGGACGTTCATGCGATCTTGCCTGCACCGGCCCGGGCGCAAGCCCCGGTGAGCGGATCGGCAGCAGGGCCCGGACATCGGCGGCCCCGAGCCGGGGTTCGGGCATCGAAGGGGAATCGGGTTCAGGTTCGGGATCGTCCAGGATCTCCAGGTACGGTGCCAGGGGGCGGGTCTGGCCGGCGTCATAAATCACCGTGAGCTCCGGCCAGGCACAGACCGGCACCAGAAGCAGGGCCATCAGCATCGGGCCATAGCCTGCAGGCCGGCGTTTTCCTGTCATGCCCGGTGTCCGATCCGCTATCCGTTCGAAACCAGCGACCGCCAGTGCCTGACCACACGCGCCCGGTACCGTTGTGCGCGCACCGGATTCGAAGGGGCATGATAGCACCCGACGCCCGCCCACCAGTCGCCCCGGCGCCGGAAACAGTCTTTCAGGATCGCGGCCCCGACCCGCAGGTTGTGATACGGATCGAGGGCCTGCCAGGGGTCCCCCAGCCGGTCCCGGTGGAACCGCCAGTTCACCTGCATCAGGCCGATGTCGATGGAGCGTTCGCCACGCGCGATAAATGTGTTCAGGGCCTGCCACGCCGCCTTGCGGGAGGCATAGAAATACCCGCGCCCGGCGACGTTCAGGGTCCAGGGCCAGGGGCGGCGCACCTTCTTGCCGTTCGCCTCCGCACCGCTTTCCGCCAGGGCGACGGCATACAGGATCGTGCAGGGCACTCCGTGTTCGCCCGCGACCCGGCAATAGCCGCCCGGCACGCCGGCCTGCGCCCATACTGCACCCGCACTGGCGATCCCGAGCACCGCGCCCAGCCCGGCATATACCGGATGTACCCGAAGCCTCATCAAAGCTCCGCGGCCCGGACTGCGGACAGGTCCTGCCCCCGACGGCGCATGACATAAGGAATCTCACCCCGCCCCCGGGTCAGGCGTTCCAGTGCCCCCGCCTCGTGGTTCAGCGTGATGCGCCGGCTGTGCACCCATGCCGGATCGATCCCGTGGCGGGCCGCCCAGTCCCGTATGGCCGCATCACTGCCGGCGTTCATGCCGGTGATATAGATATCGAGGCCCGCCACCCGCTCCAGGCGCTTGAGCAGGCGCTGCAGCAGGACGTCACAGGCCGGACAGTCCGTCCGGGTGAAAAACAGCACGCGATCGCCGGGCTGCAGGGTGCCGGGCTTTTTATCCGGTACGGGCAAGCGGGTGAGGTCGATCAGGGGTTCATCCGGATACAGGCGCCGGTTGGCCGCATCATAGGCCCGCTGGAACGCCAGGATGCGCTCCACGTCCTCGTGCAGGATACGGGCCCAGCGTTCGGCGTAACGACGCCGTTCGCCCGCATCGCGCGCATGGATGCCCAGTACCTCGACCGGTGAGATCGTCGCCGGGCTGACGCTGCCACGAACGCCCTGCATCAGCTGTTGGTAACGATGCCATTCCACCGTCGACAGTTGCCAGGCCCGCAGGCGGACCCGCTCGGACGCCGTCAACGCCGGTTCGTTGGTGAGGGAAGGGGTGAGGGCAGTCTCGCCGGTGCGCGTAGCGGACACCTCCGCGGCCTGCGCAGGCAGGGCCATGGCAAGCACCAAAACCACAACGGGCCCCCTCATGGCCTCAATCATGCGTACACGCACCCGTGCAGACCCTAACAGGCGCTGCGCTACCGGTTTCATGCCCCGGTGTGCGGGACAGGTCCCGGTAGATCACGCGGGGGCGGTGCGCCCGGCAGTCCAGTCCCCCCGAAGGATCGAAATCGCCTGCGCCCTGCGCAGGACCCGGGTCTTGCCAGACCGCATGAAGTTCCGGGGAGACCGGGTCCTGCCGGGCCCCGTCCTGGAGAACCGCACCGGACAGGAAGGCTCCACACAGCAGTACCAGTACGCTCAGTATTCCCATGGGCGCTCCGGTTGCAGGCCCTCCCCGTCTCCCGGGGTCTTCGTTTGCACACCGGAATCCGCCGGGTCCGCCGCGGTGGGCGGCGTGCATAATTCAAAGGAGACCAGGCGGTGAACCGGATCCTGCACCAGGCGGAAAACGGGGCCGGCCAGGGTTTCCAGCGCCTGGCGCAGCGTGAGGGGTCCGAGATTCCGGTGGACGCCGGGCAAAGGCAGGCCCAGCAGGACGGTCAGGGAGGCCCCGTGAGGGGTCCGAGGTGGTGCACGGTGGACCGGCCCTGGGGACAAAGGCAGGCCCAGCAGGACGGTCAGGGAGGCCCCGTGGTGCTCCGCCAGGCGGTACCCGCTGTCTTGCAACAGGTGGTGCACGGCCTCACCGACCGTGCGCACCGGCTCCTGGAACCGGACCGTGACGACTGCAGACAGCAGGTCAGCCTGTTCGACCGTTGGGCGGGCAGGCAGCACCGAATACCGGCCGACCTGCATCTCGACGGCATGCAGGGGCGGGCTGATGATCCAGATTCCCGCTGCGGCAAGTACCATAACCAGCGGAGAGCAGAATTTGCGAGGGATGCGTGTATTCATGTTCAGAACCGTCTCGGAAATGTGCAAACAAAACTCCTTGTCCGTATCGGGTAACGATCATCCCCCCGGCGGCCGGATCATGAAATGGAAAACCGGCCCCGTGTCGGGTGCGGTTTCCGGGTGAGCCGGTCAGTAGCGATTGATCTGGAGGCAGGCTCATCGCCACAAGGGACCCGGTACGTGCGGGGTCTGCAGGGATCACGGGTGCCGCCCTGAGGCCGACGGCTCCAGGCTGCAAAGAAATGTCGTAGGTTTGCTACCCTGCTTACCGTCTTTAATGAGTGTACCCAGAGAGGAGTCATGATGAGGGTCTGTGCAAGATTTGTTTTTCCTGTACTGCTTGCCGTGCTGCTCAGCGGGTGTGCAGGCACCTACAAAATGCAAGGTGCCCACCAGTATGAGGAAGCTGAACTGGCCACCCTGGATACAAGCATTCCGTATGCCCGCCATGCAATCTTCGTGGTGTTCGTGGATGGCAAGCCTAGAGGCATAGGTCTGTTTGATACCTACCTGCTGGTTCCGGGGGAGCGCGTAATCACCGTTCGGGGAAATCATGGACGCGATCTGCAAAAACTCTACAAAAATTACACGGATATCGTGTTCATGGTCGAAGCCGGAAAATCGTACGAGCTGGTCTATGAAGAGGTGGACTACATAGACTGGAGAGCCTGGATCATCGACCAGGCGAGCGGGGAGCGGGCGGACTATGAACAGACCCGCCCGCATTGTACGGATTTCCGGGCGCTGCGCTGCACGCATGCCAAAGCGCATCTGAACGAAGGCAATTGAGTTGCGCCCGTACCTCACCGGAAGGCCGCGTAGAAACCGTCCGGTTTGAGGCGCACGGCACGCCTGCCAAACTGCGGCAATCAGCGGCCAAGATAGACCGCCGTGATCTCCTCGCGTTCGTGCCCGAGTTCCCGGCTGACGATGAGGCGTGCCTGGCGGTCGAGGGTCTTTTGTTCTTTCGTCAGGGTTTTTGCGCTCGGGCCGCCCTGTACCGGAGCCGGCCATCCCGTCAGTTCATGGTATCGCTGCTGGGCGTACCGGTGTCGCAGGCCATGCATTTTCAGTAGCCCGGCAACACGGATATACCAATTGTAGATCGAGAGTTGCTTTCGGTAGTTGCGTGAACTGGGGATAAGCGAACCCCGCCCGGCAAGCCGCCTGGCACGGTCGAGCAGCGCACGTTGCACCTCGTTTCGCACCGGGATGACCCGGGGTTTTCCGCCCTTGGTCCAGCTGCCCTTGAGCACAAGATGGTCGCCCCGGTCCGCATAGCTCGGCTGAAACTTTATCGCCTCTTCCTTGCGCAACCCGAAAGCCTGCTGTAACTCCAGGCTCATTCTCACATACTCGTCACGCACCCGGGTCAGATCCGCTTCGGTGACGCTCCGTGCCTTCGATACGGTGGCAACGAATTGCCGCTTCGCAATCCCGTAATGATCGTTCGAGCGTGCGACAACGCTTGCCCGGTTGACTTTCTGGGCCCACCAGCGCAGGGCGGCCATCCGCGCCTTGATCGTCTGAACCGACAGCGTCTGGTCCTGCCAGTGCCGGACCAGCACCTCGATGTGTTTGGGTTTGAGGGAATGCGTGCTCATGTGACGGTAGCCCAGGTCGTGCAACTGGTTGGCAACCAGGGCCAGCGTACGTTCCCGGGTGTGCTGGGTTGCAAAACTGCCATCACGATTGCGATGGCAGAGTTGCTTAAGCTGATAATTCAGATCTCTCACGGTGTATTACCTTCAAGTTAGTGTTTCTGACTGCCCGGAAGCCGTAACGATCCGGGCCTGCTGCGCAGAACAGTCGCGGGACACCACTCCCTTGACCTGAATGTGCCTGGTCACAGGCGCGCGGGTTCTCCCTTTCAGGAGCCGGACCGCGCAGACCAACTTGCCCGAGGACGGGCCTTCAATTGTGGTGAAACCTCACCGACTGTGGAAGATGGACCGGCGGCAGGTGCCGCAGCGCATTGAACGGTCCGGGTGCGCTCAGGTGCCACTGATATACCGCAGTGGCCACGGACAAAATCGATCCGATGGCAGCCAGTATAGGCAGGCATCCGCCCCCGTCACGCTGAAATCCGTCCACGGCCTGCAGCGCTTTTGCGGGCAGGGTCATGCAGGCAGGCCGGAAAGGCGGAATGGAAGGCGCGAAGGCGTCGCCAGACGTTTGGGACAGCGCTCATTGAGCGCTACCGGTATCGGGATTTTTCGATTGAAGAAGCGATGGCACAGAGGTATCCGGCCGGGGTGGCGGATCGTACCGTGAAACGGTCGAAGCCTTCGTACCAGCAGGAGATCCGCCAGCACGGATGAGAGTCGACGCTGTCTGCCGGGCGGCTCCTGAAAAAAAACCGGAGGTGCCACTTTAACCCAAGTGGCCAGGGGCAAGATGCCGGGGTCAGACCCCGGCGGGGTTCAATCCTCATCCGGCAAGAGAATGGTGACCACAGGGTCACCATAATCATCCGGCCCGATGACCAGCTTCAGCAGGGCCTGATTGGCCTCCACTGAATGCCCGTCGCGGGGTACCCGGTAGAACCGGAACCGCATCCGGGAACCGGATCCCGCCTCGGTACGGATCGCGTGGGATGCCATGAAAAGCACATCCCACAACCGGCCGGGCTCGTCCTGATGGACCTGCTGGCGGCTGTCGGCCTCCGTCCAGGCCACACAATCGGCCCAGGCAGCGGCGGTGATCGCCACCGGCAGCCTGAAACCGGCTTCCTGCGCCAGGGCACCGGCGTCCATCAGCACCCCGTCCGCCAGGGCCTGGGCCCGGGTATAGGTGAAGATGACGTCACCGAAAAACGGCTCGCCCGCACAGTTACTTGAAGAGTTGGACATGGTATTCCTCCTTCTGGAATGTATACCGGGTCACCCCTCCTTCCCGGTCGGGAAAGAGGATGCTTTCCCGGTCGGGTGTACAAAAAATAAAACGCGTCAGAGCAGACCCCGTTCCGCAAACGAGACGCTCTCGCCTGCCGAGACCACAAAGTGGTCGAGCACGCGCACGTCAACGAGTGCGAGGGCCTCCTTGAGCCGGCGGGTGATCATCTCATCCGCACGGCTGGGCTCGGCGACCCCGGAAGGGTGGTTGTGAAAAAAGACAATGGCCGCGGCATTCGCTTCCATGGCCTGTTGCACGACGACACGCGGATGGACCGAGGCACTGTTGACCGTGCCCTGGAACAGTTCACGCACGGCGATAATCCGGCACAGGTTGTCCAGGAACAGACACCCGAATACCTCGTTACGGTACTCGGCCAGGCGCAGACACAGGTAATTCCGTGTCTCGTCCGGACTGCTCAGGGTTTTTCCTGCACGATGTTTCATCGCCAATGCCCGGGTCGCCAGCATCACCACCGACTGCCTTTCGGCACCGTTCAGCTCCGACAGTTTCAAACCGGCGAACCGGTCCTGTTTGGTTTTCATTATGGATCTCCTCGAAATGACGGGAAGACCAGACCCACGGGGGAATGATCCCCCGATGGGTGAAAGATGGCCGGGTAACGGTGTTACCCGGCCGCATGTGGATTTACGCAGCAGCCTCGTGCTCCGTAACGAACGGCTGGCCGTCGACCTTCGCGTAGGACACGCGAAGCAGGCGGGCCTTCAGACGAATCCCGGTCTGACCGGCCTTGTCCCCGTTCTGGAAGGTGAAGGATTCCGCGTGCAGATTGCTGAGCGTGAATCCGATAAGCACCTTCAGGTTGCCCTCCACGGCCGACTGGAGTTCACGCACAGTGGTCTGTGCTTTCCTCCCGGACACGGAACACTCGAAATGAGTGTATTGGACATTGCCTACGCTCCCGCGCAGGGCGGCAATGGTGACGCCGAGAAAAGAGGTTCCCCCCTCCTGGGTCACCTCCCGGACACGGCTGAGATAGCCGATACCGGTGGTATGAAGATCGAAATATTTCGTTCTTTCGTCGTTGGACATAATGTGTACTCCTTACAGTTTGATTGTGCCGGAGCAACCCTTCCCTGACGGGAAGCGTGCCCGGCAGGGAAATGAAGACGGAGTCCGGCTCCGTCTGGTTGAAGTTGGACCGACGGCCTGGGCCGCTGTGCACCGGTTGCACGGTCCTGAGGTGCCTCATTTGCCACTGATATACCGCAGTGGCCACGGATAAAATCTTTTCCCCGGCAAAGCCGGGGGCCGGCCCGCATGCCGGCCCCTGAGGGGTACGGCACATTGCAAGGACCGCATTGCCGGCCTCATGCCTGCGGCAACCGGCGGTTGTCCCGGCTTGCCGGTTCATCGCCTGCCGGGCCGGTGGCTGTCGGGTGGGAGGCCGGTGGCACCCGGTCGTCTTCTGCGAGCGCTGCAGGAGGCCGGATCGTGCGCGGCACCAGCGGGGCGCACCGCTCGCCCCGGACCACTTCGCCCGGCACCTCACCCATCACCTGACAGGCATGGCGGCTTTCGTCATGACCGTCGCGCAAGGCCTCGCGATCAACGCCCGTGAGCCGGTAGTCTTGCGGGACCATGAAGGTGGCACGGATTTTTTGTGCACAGCTTCCGAGCAGGTCATCCCGGGTGCGGTTGTCCAGAAGACCGATATGGCTTGCGGTCAGCACCTGGCAGGCGAGTGCGTCGTACTCCGACAGCAGGTGCGCTCCCTGGTAGGCGTAGGGGTTTGCGAACTGAAGCGGGGTCCGGCACGGTCGCAGGGATTCGGCCGGGGCGACTTCCAGTCCGCAGACCTCCAGTGCCAGCAGATGATCCAGGTCCTGCTTCCATCGGCGGATAACGTCCCCGGTCGCATCGATCGCATCACAGACCTTGATCAGCCACCAGTCCGCCCAGGGGTCGTCATGGCGCGCCGCCTCCCAGATGATGCGCAACCGGTCGGCAAACCCGACCAGCCCGATAATCGGCGCCTTGCCGGGCGTGCCTGCCCGCCCGTGAATGAGCTGCTGGGCCTGGCGGGTCTGGACGGTCAGCCATACCTGGCCGCGTAGCGCGCCCGGTTTCTTGGACTTTCCCGGGTGTCGGGCAACGGGCGGGTCCTGCGGGGCGGGATCGGGAAGTTCGGTATTCATGGGCGACTCGTTCCTTGTTCAGAAGATATGGCACGCTATGAATCCATGACGGGGCCGGATCGACAAGCGGAAAACCGCACGCAGGGCGTCGCGGTTCGGGACGCTCAATCCGCGTTACCGGAAAACAACAGGTTGGGCGTCAACCCTGAAGTCAATCGTATGGTTCCCTGGGAACCATACGATTGACTTGAAGACCCGGATTTAACCTGTTGTTTTCCGGTGGCAGGGCTTTTTTGTCTGGCGACAAGGCGAGGCATACCAAGTCGAAATCGTGGATAATCACTAAAGGAAACTGAAATGGCCAACCTTAAAAACATTCATCCCGGTGACGTCCTGTTGAATGACTTTCTTGAGCCCATGGGCATCCGTCAAAACAGGCTCGCGAACGCCATCGCTGTGCCGCCTCGTCGCATCAATGAGATTGTTCTTGGCAAGCGTTCCATTACGGCGGATACCGCCTTACGGCTTTCACGCTACTTCGGAAACAGCGAGAAATTCTGGATGGGGCTGCAGGATGACCACGATTTGGAAAATACCAGGAAAGCGATTGGGATCACGCTTGAGAAGATCACCGGTATGGCTGCATACAAGAGATCGTCTTGCATGAAACACCCCGAATGAACCGGGTCCCTTTCTTTGCAAGAATTCAAGGATCCGGTTTGGAGGGATTGTCAAGTTAAGCGGTCTGGTCCCGACTTGCTCAACCCCCTTCAGGCCATTGGTTTCCGATTTACGCTTGCGCAGGGGTCGTCCCCTGCCTAGGCGACCTTCTGGTCAGGGTTACCGGTCAGCTTTCCATACTGGGCCCAGCGTTGGGTGAGGCTCCAGATGGCACGCATCGACAGGCCGGTCTCCTTGTGAATCTCCAGGTACGCCCCGGGACTGAGCAACCCCGGTTCATCCTGATCCACCCGCTTCGACCAGACACACCACAAGCGGTGCGAACTCGCTTCATCCGGCTCCGCAGGTCGACCGACGGTCGGCTTGATTGACAGGGTCCGGCGCAACCGGCTGTAGCCGCGTCCCCCCAGACCAAAAAGGGTATGCAGCATCTCCCGAGGGGCGTCTGCAGCCACCAGGGACCGTAGCGTCTCCTCGGACTCCCTTTGCGTGCGCAGATAATCCATCATCGGCCAGTACACCTGCCGGTTCAGCACAATCTTGAGGCAGTGCGCGCGCAGCGACTCGATCCGGTAGAAATCCGAGACACTCATTTCGCGCAGGGCCTCGATCTCCCGGGCCCCGAACTTCATGTTCCGCAAGGCCACGAGGTCGCCTTCTGCAAGACAGCGGGTGGCGTACATGAGTACGGCACTCACCAGATCGGCCTCCTTGGTCCCCTTCATGACGCCTCACCCCAGAGCGCATCACCGGTCTCGGCGGCCAGGTGATGGATTTTCCGGTAGGTGTCCATGAGACGGATCAGGTCATTCCAGTCCTGCTCATGCAGCGATCGCCACAGAAGGTACCCGGTGTGTCCGGGATCGGGCAGGGACACACGCTCGAGAAGCGAGGCGGCATCCTGGTCTTCAAGGGCCTTTCGCAGTGCGCAGTCGAGCGGCAGGGCCGGGGCAACCGATGCGGGGGATGCCACCGTCATTTCCGAGCAGGCCGCAAGCTGCCACCAGAGCGTGCAGACCTGGCCCGGATAGCCATCCCCCGGGAATTCGCCCGGACCCGGATCCGGCACATCGCACAACCCAAAACCCAGCCCCGTATCCGGCAGCGGCAGGACGAGATCACCGATCCCGTTGCGCCGGGCCAGGCGTGCCGCAAGGCCCCAGGCCTGACTGCGCAGGGTCTTCAGGTCGGGGGCAGGCAGGTCCATGGCGACCACCCGATCCACCGGACTCCCCGCGTCCACCGGGTCATACGAAAGGTCCCGGGGCGGGACGGGCGATCCGGGCAAGACAGGCCGGATCGGACGGGGCAGGCCTGGCCCCGCACGCACGGTCCCGGTATCCGGGTGCAAGGGGAAGTCCGCAGCGCCGGGCCCGGGGTCACGTCTGGCACCTGCGGGAGGTTCGGGGGACGGTTCGGGCTCGGGTTCAGGGAACGTCACTTCCCGCCCCTCAAGCTCGGCGTCAAGTGCGGTGCGCATGGCATGGATGCTGCGTTCCGCCTCCTGTGCAATCTCGGTCTCAAGGGCCGCCTGCAATATACGGGTATCCCAGTCCGGCCCGTCGTAGCGCCGGCACAGGGCGGTGAATACCATGTCGAACGTGCCCTCGTATTCGGGGCAATACCGCTTCCAGAGATTTCCGGCAGCCCGTTCCAGGGTCCGTATCCGTTCCACCTGAAGCTTGCCGAGACCGGCCTCCAGGGCTTCGGGAATCCGGGGCAGCAGGCTGCCCACGGCATACTCCATCTGTGAGATCCGGCTGTGGCTGATACTGTACCCGGCCTGGCGCAACTCGGCCTCAAGCCTTCGTTGCGTTACCCGGATACCCAGTTCCTCGCCGAGCAGGGCCCTGGCCTCGATGACCGCCCGGGCCTTGTCGATAAAGATGAGCCGGCCGCGCAGCTCATTCTCCCTCAGGTGCGCGAGCAAGACATCGGACTCGCGGGTCCAGGGTCTCAGCAGGCATTGAATCCGGTAAAACCGGGCTTCACCGGTCTCCTCGTAGAGCTGCTTCAGGATCCGCAGACGGGTGTTGCCCCCGGTATGCACCACATACTCCGTCTCACCGGGCCGGCAGGTGATGACCAGGGGCTGGTCCAGCCCGTGGTCACGGATTGAGGCCTTGATACGGTCGTATTCCGGATTCTCGCCCCGCCGTGGATTGCGTTCGTAGACCTTGATGCACGTGACCTCCACCTGTACGGGGGTCGGCACACCGGCCGGGTTCGTCTCACAAGGCCGGGATGCGGAATGTTGCGGTGCCGGATCCGTGGCAGGCTGGGCCATTTCAGTAGGTGCCCTGCGGGCAGCCTTTTGACCCCACCGGGGGCCTTCGGATGCCGGGGACAACGATCGGCGGGTTGAAGTTCATATCCTTAAATTATCATTATGATAATGTTCATGCAACCGGAAACTTTTATTATTTATGCTTTAATTCTTATCACGGCGGTAATTGAATGTGCTACACTCCCCGCATGACCCGCAAACTGGAACCGATCCGCCTGCAAAACCTCGAGCTCCTGGTCATTGAGGCCGGGTCGCTGATTGAACTCGCCCGCATCGCCGGCACCAACAACTCCTACCTCAGCCAGGTCCGCCACCAGATCCGCACGCCGACCGGCGCCCGCAGACGGGTCGGCGATGAACTGGCCGAAAGGCTGGAACGCGGCATGCGAAAACCCGAGGGCTGGATGGATGAATCCCACGAACCGGAAGCGCCCCCTCCCGACCCGGAATGCGCCCCGTATGGCGAGGCGGATATCCGCAGCCTGTGCCCGCTGATCTCCTGGGTGCAGGCCGGGGAATGGACCGAGGTCTCCAGAAGCTACGTACCGGAGTACGAAGCCGAACTGCTGCCCTGTCCGGTGCGCTGCAGCCACCGGACCTTCGTGCTGCATGTATGCGGCATCAGCATGGAACCGAGGTTCCATGACGGCGATTTGATCTTTGTCGACCCGGAGGTGGCCGCGGTGCACGGCAAATACGTGGTGGTGCGCCTGGACGGCTCGCATGAGACCACGTTCAAGCAACTGGTCATTGAGGGCGAGCGGCAGTACCTGAGGGCGCTGAACCCGGACTGGCCCGAACAGATTATCGAAATCAATGTGGCCGCCACCATCTGCGGGGTCGTGGTGTTCAAGGGCGAGAAGGTATAACCGCAAGATACGGGCGAACCCGGGAACCGCGCCCTCCATTCCCTGCCCGGCAACGCAGGCAGGTACCCGGTGTGCCTGAGCGTACGGGAAAGACACCGCTGGCATCGATCGAACACCTTTCCTTCATCCAGCTTGGCAAACCCACACAAAACGCATTCGTCGAAAGCTTCAATGCACGACTGCGGGACGGGCGCTTAAACCAGCACTGGCAACAACACTACAACCACGAACGACCACACAGCTCATTAGGCTATCAAACACCCGCTGTGTTCGAAACCAGGGCAGCCTGACAGGATGAATCTGTCTCTCCCACAGTGGCTACCCCCCAGGGGAAAGATCACCGGCCCTGGCCACCACGCTGATTGATTGGGGGCGCAGATGAAAGAATCGGGACCGCGTTGCTGGAAATTTTTGATACCTACTGGTCTATCCTTTTAACTGTAGAATGTCTGCCCTTGATCTTTCTCTTGGGCTAGGTACACAGTAGTACAGGCGCGAAGACCACATACTTTCAAACATGGCATCAAACACTTGGTGTGTGAGCGTATAATGAGCCAGCATCTTGAATATTTAATTCCATTATTGCCACACTGGGTGCTCCATCCAGTTTTCTGGTATTCCCATAGCTGCCCGCCATTTCCTGTCTTCCGCAATGGGTTTAATCAGGTCGTTACATTGTTCTTTCCATTCATCGCTACGCTGTACCTTCTGCAGTAGATATCGAAGGATCAAGAGAACATAAAATATTCTGTCATTGCGAGGCGTAGCGGGTGGATTCCAAAAAGCAGAGTGTATCGTGCCGGGGCGTATGGCAAGTTCCCTGTTCCACAAGCGACCGTGGTGTGAACAGACATTGCGAATATAAGGTGAGTGTGTGAAGCCAGCCCGCCAGACACCTATGAGTGCGTGCAAATCTATTTGATATGACTTTCTTATCGTCATGTTTTAACCCCCGGTAACCAACGGATAAACTACCCAGGGACATCACTTCCGTCACCATCCAGATTGGCAGGGTGGGAAAACCGGCGTATTTGTTTTTGTAGTGAGTAATAAACACATCTTTGGACCGAGCGATCTCTTCTTCAAGTTTTGCCAACCATGGGGCATGATCGAACTTGGGATGAAAGTTTGCAGCATCTGTATGCCCAAATGTACCGTACTTGTGTCCTATCTGATAAATAAAAAGAGTACGTGTATACACTTCAATACGTTCTATTGCATCCATCACCAGTAATCGCAAACGACGATCAAACTCATATAGCTTCATAACATCGTTGAAATGTACGCCTTCTTCAAAGTGGTCGGAAATAGCGCCATCCTGTTCTATCTTGCGGAATGGGTGCCAGTAGGGCGCTCAGACGGTAGTAACTGATGGTTTTGAGGTGAGATAAGGCAAAATCATCATTATCAATAGCCAGACCGCGATCTTTCAGCTGTTGTAGCTGTTGTTCAAATGTGAGAGGAGGTTTCGTGTAGACTTCAACCACTGAGGATCCTCGGAACGCAGGCAAAAAAAAGCCACCAAGGTTGCGCATTGTTAAGAGGCGTGGCGGCTGTGTTAAGCAAATTGTAGTTCTGGTGGACGCCAGATGCAAGAGAGAATTTTGAACTTTTCTGAAAATCTGGCAAGATCATCACAGCTATCCTTAGACTTTTTGATTGGAAAGCCACCTCCTTGCTGGAATTATCTTGCAGGCCAGTGTGCCGAGCCTTGGAATTCCTGATCAACAAAATTGCTGCAGGTAGAGATTCAACGAATCTGATGTCAACGGATTTGTTGAAAGAATGAAAGTATCGGGCAGGTTTCCCGCAGGGCAGGATTCCGGGACTCCGGATGGACATCGGCAGACGTATCACCCTCTATATCCGGTCAGGCTAGCCCAGGATCGGAATCAGTCCCCCGGGTCATGCTGTTTTATCTGGACGGGTCCAGCCTCTCCCGGAACGTGGCAGGCGTCAGGACCGGTACGGAAAAGGTGTTTGCCAGCACCGGCAGATCCTTGTCGCCTGTGACCAGGGCATCGGCTTCGCCAGTGAGTGCCAGCGCCAGGAACGGGCGGTCGAACGGATCGCGACCATCCGGAATCCCGGCCGGGTTTGACACAGTGATGGTTTCGCACCAGGGAAGGTAGTCGCCCAGCAGGTCTTCACGGCCCTCTCCTGTCAGTTCAAACTTCGGGCAGGCCAGGGCACGAATCAGTTCTGCGACAGTGTCGCGGCTGGCCAGCGGACGGAGGGTACCCGATTGCCAGGCATGGCGAAGCCACGCCAGCGATCCGGCATGGAACAGAAGGGCCGGGAGCAGCAGATTGGTGTCGAAAACAAGGCACGGCGGAGTCACCCGGCAGGCCGGGTCCCGCTCCTGGACCAGAAGACAGCATCGGCCACATCGTCCTCGGTGATGCCAAGGTCGGCCAGCTTCGAGCGTACCGCATCGAAAATACCCGCGCATACGTCGGCTCCAGCGACCGCGACGCCTCGAAAACAATTGGAAAAGACATGAGCGTATGAGATCATTGAGATCAGATATCTCAATGGAGCGACCCATGTCCGGCAATTTGCATGTGCGAAATCTTGAAGACAGCCTCATTACCCGCCTGAAACGGCGTGCCGCTCGCCATGGACGCTCGACCGAGGCAGAACATCGCGAGATTTTGCGCCAGGCGCTTTCCGCCGAAGTCGAGCCCGCGTTTGATGAACTTGCAGCCAAACTTCGTCGCTTGACCGAGGGGCGTAAACACACACCCTCTGAAGAACTCATGCGTGAGGGGCGAGCGGAGCGGTGAACGGCTTTGTCATTGACGCCAGCATAGCGATCAAATGGCTTGTGGAAGAGGAAGGTACGGCCGACGCGCTCACCCTTCTCGGCAAAGCCAAACTGTCTGCGCCAGACCTGTTTATCGCGGAATGCGCCAATATCCTCTGGAAAAAAGTGCGACGGGAGGAACTCTCGGAAGACGAAGCCCGGGTCAGCGCACGCCTACTCGAGCAGGCGGACATCGAGATACTTCCAACACGGCACCTGCTTGGTTCGGCAACCGGTCTCGCAATCGAGCTGGATCATGCCGCCTATGACTGCATCTACCTAGCGCTGGCGATTGAGCGTGACTGGCAATTCGTAACCGCTGACGGTCGCTTTCAGCGTAAGGTCCGGGAAGATCGGTCCAGACAATATTCGGGCATTGCGCTATCGCTACCGGAGGCTGTCGCTGCACTGGCGAAAGGTGAGCCTTAACATCTATCCTGCGAAATTCTGGGGAACAATCCGGGTTCAGTACCTCATTTATTCTCAGAAACCTGTCGTCATGCATTCCTGTACTGCACCTGACAACATGGGCGTAACCGGCGATGGCTGCAGGCCACCCAGTCCAGGCAGGCTCTCAACAGGCAGAACGATTGACTGCAGTTACCTCGTGATGTGAGGCGAGATGCACCGGGTTGACACCACCGCGCTGTGCAAGGGGGATCCGGCTAAAGCCTGTCGAAATCGTCGTAGTGCATTGAATTTGCGCGGACATTGCCGTCACACACGCTGTGCGGGGTAAGGATCCATTCGCGGGCACGGCTGTCGTTGTCTATGCCCCGAGCGAACTTGCTGGCAATCCCACGTTGCTAGAAGCAGTCACACCCGCGGCTGAACATGGAGTCCGTGGCAAACACAACCTCGTAGGGGCCAAGCGGTACCCCGCACTTGAACCTTTTGCCCCAGGCCTCATCTCCTTGTCCCGCCACCTGCCCCTTCGGGAATTTCTTCCACCCATCGCCCGTGAACGAAAAACGCAGCCTCCGGCATCCGGGTGGTGCCGGGCAGGCAAAAAGGAGAGGGATTCGGGCTTCGGCGGTTTTTTGAACTGATTCCCGAAATTTTTACGAATTTGTTGTAAATTTACCGCATATATGGCTTGACTTGGCGCGCTTTGCAAGGCAATGTGTGACATTAATACAACGTTTGTTGTATTAGCCTGTGGTGTAGAGTCAGCACGGACTGTTGACCTTGCATCCGGATCGAGACTGAAACATGCAGAGGGAGGGAAGCGCAAGTCGCTACATTACAGATATGAGAGGTCTCTGTTTTAGGAAAATTACTCGAGTATTTTTCTTGGTTTTAATGATTTATATATAACAAATTGAGGATATCTTCATGAAAGTTAAATTAACAGGAGCCGCACTTGCGCTGGGGCTTGCGATGCTGCCAATGGCGTCGTTTGCCGGGGGTGTAGGAGGCGGTAACGCAAATTCAAACTGGACCATCTACGGCTGGCAGAACTGGTCGCTGGATTTAAGGACCTCCGACGTTGGAGGCAGAGAGTGGGAAAGAATCCAGATGAACAACGAAGCGGCCAATATTGGTTTTGCGGCTTCCATCGATACGGGGATGTCGGTAGCCGGCACGCCGGTGAAGGCCAACTTCCAGTGTGAACAGTTCACGCTTTGGAACCGTCTTTCCAACTTCAATCATTATGGATGGTGTAACCGGAACAGCAAACTGGGACTCAGCGGTCCCTGGGGTGAGATCATGGCCTCAAGCTGGCTGACACCGTACAACGAGGTCACCGCGCAGTCGATTGATCCGTTCTATGATGCCGGCAGTCATACCCATTCCACCTTGCTCGGAACGATCGGTTACGGTCCAAACTACAACAACACCGGCTTTGACTTCGATAGTTATGGTGGTGGCGTCGGTGGCCAAGGCTTCATGCGCCGTAAGGACAACCTTTGGCAGTGGTTCTCACCCAACTGGGGCGGACTGACCATGCGCGTCGGCTGGACAAACACCAACCGCTGGGCTACTGATGAGTCAATGGTCACAGACAGAAATGGTAATTCACATGAGCTGGATCCCCAAATCCTGTCTATCGGTATCGCGTACTCCACTGCTATTAACGAAACCGACGAGTTGTGGGTAGCGCTTGGCTATCAGCAGCATGACGAGTTTGCAGCCGCGGACGAGACCCTCTCATGTGCGGATTCCGATGATCAGACCGTGCGCTATGCGGCACGCTATATCCGCGACTGGGGCAACGGACACAGCACACGCATATCCTTGGCGTATGAAGAGATGGAATACGACTGGGAGCACTGTGGCGGTGATGGTGCTGGTGGAGGACCATTTGCCTTCGACAGGACTAACGGCATGGTCGACATCGAGCGCGATGCGTGGCTGATCTCCGGCAAGCACGACTTCCCGGGCCCGTTGGACTTCCGTTTCATGTACCAGGAAGCGGACGACTATGACTGCGGTGCCAGTATGATGAACACAACCAACGGTGTAACTAACAATTGTGGCGCCATCAGTGAGAACAGTTCCGGTGCCGAGGCAATCTCGGTTGGACTGTACTACACCATGCCGGCTGGCACAGAGCTACGACTGGTCTATGGTGAAGTGGACAATGACAGTAACTCCAAGAATGGATTCGGCATCGGGTCTGATGGCGTTGATGCAGGAGGCGATGAGGAAAGCATCCAGATTGGTATGGTTCAGTGGTTCTAGGAGCCTTGAGCGCCAATTAGAGTCTCCTGAGACTGTCTGGAAAACACGAAAACAGGTGCCTTCGGGCGCCTGTTTTTTTGTGTACGCCCTCGTTTTTACCTGTTACATGCAGAGTGTGCCGCTGAAATCCTCTAGAGGTGGTACATTGTCCCACCCGCACCGGCACGATGGAAATACCAACAGGCAGTACGATTGACTCGTATGATCATGCGGGTCGATGACCGGATTCCCTTCGCTTGCCTATCTGGGTTCATGGAACCGAACCGGGTCTCAGCGTCCGGCAACCAAGGCTCCAAGGTCGTTCAGTGGGCACGCTCGGGCTTGTGCGAATACCTGTGCAAAATCCGATTACTAGGGACCTGACTGAAACTCAATCTAAACCACCTTTGTTGCGTTAACAGGAAAACGCCGGTTTCTCGAAGCAGCCCAGAATAAAGGTCTTGCCACAGTCCTCCAGGCCAAAAAATAAAGGCAGGTCATGGCCTCATATGATATCGTATACGGTGTTCGCGAGTGCCTTCATTTTCTACAGGCGAACGCCCATGACTCGCTTTACAGAGCTGCTGAAACCGCAAGTGTCATGAACCCCGTACAGGGGAACTTTTTTTGACAGGTATTGCATAATTTCCGTCAAAATTGTGTAATACAGGCACGCAATTTCCACGACCATTCATTTTATGCTGATTAGACAGATTCCCTTGCTCGGCTACCTGCTGCTTTGTCTGCCAGGTGCCGGTTTTTCCGCCTGCGACAAGGAGGATGTGAAATTCTATCTGGACAAGGGGTTCACCCAGGACCAGGTCACCCAGTTATGTGCGGGGTCCAAGGCTGAAGTTCCCGACTATACGCCGTATCAGCAACAGGTGATTATCTATCAGCAGGGAGAGGCACCCGGCGTCAAGGATGGCTTTACACGCGAGGAGAGAATGGCCATCAAGGAACTGCAAGTCGGCACAGATGTAGTGAATCTGACCGTTGATCAGGATTCGATCCAGTATACGGTCAAGGTATGCCTGACAGTGCAGGAGGGCAAGGAATACTCCCAGCGCTTCAAGGCCTGTCCTGAGGTATTTTACACGGTGTTGCGTGCGGGGCTGACAGCCGTTGCCTCAGGCAAGCAGTTTGGTATGTTCGGACAAAGCTCGATTACGATCCAGGGGGGTATCCAGCGCGAACCCAAACAGGACTTTGATGACTATCCCACACAATTCAGGAAACAGTTGAAACGCTATTTCGACTGGAAAACCCGAGGGGACACGACCCGGATACCGGTCCGGGGCGGCTATTCAGTTGTCAAACTCATCGAATCGCTGCAGGCCCTGTCCAAGGAGCCGGATCCAAATCTCAGGTTGGCCCAACAAGAAACGGATGGGGTAAGTGCAGCACCTGAAGAAGAGCAGGTAAAGAAAAAGAAACGCTGGTGGAACCCGTTCGACTGACAATCAATCGGTCAAGCCCACCAATCACATCTCTCCCAAAACCAAACAACCTTCCAGATTTGCAAGGGGCGTGGGACCAGAATTCAAGTCCCTCCACAGCTCCTGATCCACCTCAAAACCCGTTACTGGAATGTTGGCTCAGGGCGCCCTTTGCTTTCCACGAGCACTCTGGTGCCCAAAACCGAGTGCGGCCTGTACCGTCTGGATTGTCAGTTATCGTGATGTAAAACCTAATAAACCGTTTATATTGTGTTGAAATTTTTAAAATATACTATATATTGGGTATTGGAAAATCTTTATGATTAGTCTTACTACCGGATCGATTGGGTTCATGCACCAAATCAGTTCTCATGTAATCGAGACCAAAAAGCCTTGGGTGAGTACGACCGGCCTATTTCGTATTTATCAGCAACTCTCCTTCCCGTAAATTGATTTGACTGCTACCGCAAAGTTTTTTGTCCGATTCTTCATGCTCCTCGTGTTAGGGCTTGTTACCTTGATCACTTCGACTGCACACGCAGGTCACAGGTATGGTGACTGTAAAGATATTATTGAAAAAGGAGAAACGCTTACCACTCATGCTCATGTGATCAATGCTTCATTTATGGAAGGCGAATCCCCGAGACCACGCATACTCATGTGTTTTGTCGAAGGTGACGGCTTCACGACGCTGAAGGTAAGCCCCTATGCGTTAGACATCACGGTATATGTAAATGGCGTAAAGCATTGTCCTTCAGGTGGGTACGGGTACGAAAGGTATCCTGCAACCGTAACAACCAATTATTATGTGGATGGCAGCTTTGGTTATGTCAATTCGCAGGGGGAGCCTGTTCCGGTACAGCCTGGTGATACCGTTTGGATGTACTGGGATCCTGACGCAACGGAGAGCCCTGATGCGGGTGAGAGCTGTGTCAGAGGACCCAATGACATAGGGATACCGGTTACTGTTCTTGGAGACAGGGAGGTAGCGGTTACTGTTCCTGGAGACAGGGAGGTAGATCCACCGCCAGGCACATTGCCGGTTGTGACCATTGAAGCCGGGTCGTCACCGGTAACCGAAGGAGACAGTGCAACCTTCACGCTGAGCCGAACCGGGGCCATATCCTCACCCTTGACTGTGAACGTAAACGTCAGTGAAACGGGAACCATGCTCGCAAGCAACCCCCCCTCCTCAGTGACCTTCGGTACAAATGACACTACAGCGACCCTGACGGTGCCGACCCAGACGGACACCACCGACGAGGCCGACAGCGTGGTCACGGCCACCATTACATCCAACGCAGCCTACTCGCCCGGTACACCCTCGAGCGCCACGGTGACCGTCCAGGATGATGACACGGTACCTGGACTGCCGGTCGTCACCATTGCAGGCACTTCACCTGTGACCGAAGGAAGTAACGCGACCTTTACCCTGACGCGAACTGGAACCGGGGCCTTGACGGTATTTGTGAATGTTAGTGAAACGGGAACCATGCTCGCAAGCAACCCCCCCTCCTCAGTAACCTTCGGTACAAATGACACTACAGCGACACTGACGGTACCGACCCAGACGGACACCACCGATGAGACCGACAGCGTGGTCACGGCCACCATTACATCCAACGCAGCCTACTCGCTCGGTACACCCTCGAGCGCCATGGTGACCGTTCAGGATGATGACATCGCACTGCCGGTCGTCACCATTGCAGGCACTTCACCTGTGACCGAAGGAAGTAATGCGACGTTCACGCTGAGGCGAACCGGGACCACAACTTCCTCCCTGACGGTAACCGTGGATGTGAGAGAATCGGGAACCATGCTCCGTGGCAACCCCCCCTCCTCGGTAACCTTCGGTACAAATGACAGTACGGCGACACTGACGGTGCCGACCCAGACGGACGTCATCGACGAGGCCGACAGCGTGATCACGGCCAGGATAACAACCGCCCCGGCCTACTCGCCCGGTACCCCCTCGAGTGCCACGGTGACCGTTCAGGACGATGACATGCCGAGGGTAACGATCACAGCGGGTCAATCACCCGTGACCGAAGGCACCGATGCAACCTTCACCCTGAACCGCACGGGCGTGATCACTGCAGAACTGACCGTGAGGGTCAACGTAGGGGAGACGGGAGCCATGCTCCGCGGTACCCCGCCCGCCTCGGTGACCTTCGGTGCAAATGACAGTACGGTGACACTGACGGTACCGACCCAGGCGGATACCACCGACGAAGACAACAGCGTGATCACGGCCAGCGTGACTTCAGCACTGGATGCATCCTATGCGATCGGCATGCCCTCGAGCGCCTCGGTCACCGTTCAGGATAACGATGCAGCTCCGGGTCTGCCAGTGGTGACGATCACAGCGGGTCAAACGCCCGTGACCGAAGGCACCGGTGCAACCTTTACCCTGAGCCGCACGGGCGAGACCACAACAGCCCTGACCGTTACGCTACAAGTGAGTGAGACCGGAGACATGATCAGCGGTACCCCGCCCGCCTCGGTAACCTTCGGTACAAATGACACTACGGTGACACTGACCGTGCCGACCCAGGCGGACACCACCGACGAAGACAACAGTGTAGTCACCGCACAGGTGACTGCGGGAGTGAATGCGGCCTATTCCGTGGGAACCAATGCCTCGGCTTCGGTGACGGTTGAGGATGACGACCTGCCGGTCGTCAGCATCGTGGCCCGACAGACACCTGTATACGAAGGCACCGATGCGGCATTCACCCTGAGCCGGGCCGGGTCCACCACGCAAACCCTGGTGGTGACGGTGCAGGTGGATGAGACCGGAGACATGCTCCGCGGGACCGCACCCACCTCGGTAACCTTCGGTGCAAACGCACGCGAGGCAATACTGACGGTGCCGACCCAGGAGGACACCGTGGACGAAGACAACAGCGTGGTCACGGCCACGATAACCACTGCCCCGACCTACTCGCCCGGCTCACGCGCCTCGGCTTCGGTGACCGTCGAGGACGATGACACGCCTGGTTTGCCGGTTGTGGCGGTACGGGCAGGACCCACTCCTGTAACCGAAGGCACCGATGCGGTCTTTATCCTGAGTCGCACAGGCGAGACCACGACAGCCCTGACCGTTACGCTACAAGTGAGTGAGACCGGAGACATGATCAGCGGGGCGGAGCCCTCCGGGGCAACTTTTGATACCGGGGTCCAGAGAGTCACACTTGCGGTACAGACAGAAGCGGATGCGATTGACGAGCAGGACAGTCAGATCAGCATGAGAGTGACGGCAGGTGCACTCTACTCGGTGGGCTTCTCAGCGACGGTCACCGTGCGCGATGATGACGGCGTGGGAGTGAGGGCTCCGGATGGTCGTGGGGGATCCACCCGGTTAACCGGAGGCGTCAATGAAGAGTTGCTGCCACGCATCACCCAGGCGATGATGCAAAGCACGCTTTCTGCCATTTCGGACCACCTTGACAAATCGGTGCTGTGCGCAGGTTCATCTGAGGCACCTTTGTCTGAAAAAATACCCTCGTTCGAACAGGCACTGACCTCTCTTTCCTATGCCGCGCAAAGTGATTCACTGGACCTGAAGCATATGCTGGCCGGAACGTCCTTTTTCCTGCCGCTGAACCTGGCAGATAATGGTTCGTGTGAGCTTGCACTCTGGGGGCGGGGCGACTACCGCAACCTGAGAGGCGGAAGCGATCGCCCGGTCAAGTGGGACGGTGATCTGGTCAACCTTCATCTGGGAGCCGACGTGTGGCTGCGCCCGAATATCCTTGCAGGCCTTGCAATCTCCTGGTCGGAAGGTGAATTCGATTACCGGGGGCGGACGGGTACCGGAAAAGGGGACTATGACAGCGAGCAGTTCAGCGTACACCCGTACATCAGCTGGTCCTCACCGGATAATACGCTGCACACCTGGGCAAGCGTCGGCTATGGCTGGGGTGAGATCAAGATTGATGCTGGAAATGGCTGGCATTCCAGCGACACCCGGCTATGGACTGGAACGGTCGGCGTCAAGGGTCAACTGGCTGCGGTGCACGATGTGCTCATGCCCGGTACGTCCACGCTCCATTTCAAAGGGGAAGGGAATATATCGGAAATTGAGGCAAAAAAAGGCCGCCAGATCCGTTCCCTGACTTCGGATATGCAGCGTCTGCGCCTGGCCCTGGAGGGCAGGCACATATCCGAGCTCGGTGAGGACCGGCAACTCATCCCTTCCATCGAACTGGGGCTGCTGCATGACAGCGGAGACGGGTTGACCGGAACCGGAGTGGAGATCGGTGCCGGTGCCCGCTATACCGATGCGGCGCAAGGGTTGACGCTCGAAGGGCAGGCCCGCGTACTCCTCGATCATGGGGACGATTATCATGAGTGGAGCCTCCAGGGGGAAATCAATGTGGACCCGGGAGCCAGTCGCAGAGGCCTGTCGTTCAGCCTCGTACCCCGATGGGGGGTATCAACAAGCAAGCTGGACCGGCTTTGGTTCAAGGAGGTCCACACGGGATCCCCTGAAAGCAAACGGCCCATGACGGGCCACGTGGATATGAAACTCGATTATGGCCTGCCTGCATTGGGCGGGCTTGGTTTGCTGACACCCTATGCACGTATTTCGCGTTCGGGTGAAAGCACATCGGATTTCCGCCTGGGCAGCCATCTTGAAGTCGGACAGTCGATGCGCCTGGGGATTGAAGCGGGTCGCCTGAGGGATACAGCCGGTTCATCTGACAGCAAAATCGGCATCTGGTCTGAACTGCAGTTTTAGAAACATCTCAGTGATGGATCTCCGGTTCTGACCGTGGCTCTCCACATGAGAACGGTCAGACACTGTACATACGAAGCGCCCTGAAAGGAAAGCCTTCGGAATCACGACATGGCGGGATCGTGAATCAAGCAGCCAGGCCGCCGAAACTGCAGGTCTACCGGAAATCTGGCTGATTACCTGCCTGTACTGCAGGCCAGGCTTATTCGACTGGCAGGGCAGTGATGTGCGTACTTCAGTTAGATACCGATGAAATAGATTTCATCAGAAACGCACGTGACCTACCTCTACACTTTAAGCCGAACGTGCCGCAAAGCGATTGGGGGAAAGCCAGGTTGTCAAGCCCCCGGGTATGTACCAGGTGTTGAGAGAGAGTTGAAGCGATGGTTTCCGGCACAGGCGGCCGGTGATCCAGGGATTGATGGGGCCTGATGTGGTTATATTGATGGATCCATTGTGCAATCACAGCCTGAGCTTCATCCAATGAGTAAAAGACTTCCGGGTTCAGCACTTCATGTCTGAGCGTCCCATTGAACCGTTCGTTGTATCCGTTCTCCCAGGGACTGCCCGGGTAGCTATAGATCGGTTCAACATCGACTGTACGTAGCCATTGCTGCAGTACACCGGCCTTGAACTCACTTCCATAGTACATAGGGAAGCCTATGGTAATGACTTCGATGACGAATGAGCAGTCAGCTTTCAGAGTTGACCACAGCGGCACACGGATCTTCTAGAGTAGTGAAGTGATATTTACTTTAGGAGGTATACCACCATGGTCAAGCAGCAGGATAAATCTTCTCAGCCAGTTTGGGTAGCCATTGATGTGGCCAAGCGATGCAATGAGGTATTGATCGAACACCCGGACCGGACCCGTCGTCAACGTTTATCAGTATTGAACACGCGGGAGGCCCACGACCGGTTGATGGCCCACTTGCAGGCATTTGAGCGACCGGTCACGATCGGTTTTGAAGCGACCGGCAACTATCATCGTCCCCTGGTCTGGCGGTTACTGGATACCGGATTTGACGTACAGCTGATTTCTTCCGTGGCGTTGGCCCGGACACGTGAAGCCCTGTATAACAGCTGGGACAAGAATGATCCCAAAGATGCCCAGGTGATGCTGCACAGGATGAAGCTGGGCCATACGCAGCGGTATTACGATCCTCTGCAACAGGGGATCAATGACTGGCAGGAGCTGTCCAAGACCCACGAAGTCATCTCCAGGGCCAAGACCGAGGCATTGCACCGTCTGCAGACCCATTATTTACCCTTGTACTTCCCTGAGGTTGAACGGTTTCGGCATAATTCCAGGGCCGAGTGGTTTTTTATCTTCCTGGACCGGTTTCCGGTGCCTGCGGCCATCACTGGGCTGGAGAAGGAGTTGTTCATCCGGTCGGCCTGGGACCTGGTGGGGCGCAAAGTGGCCAAGCGCCGCGTGCTCAACGACCTGTACGAGACCGCCCGCGAGTCGATTGCCCTGCCGATCGACCCGGATTCACCTGCGGTGCGCAGGTATAGAATGGTCATTGCCCACATCCGCCAGCTGATTCAGCAGCGCGACGCGATTGAACAACAGGCCCATGCCTTGCTGTGTGAACATCCTGACTATCAACGCCTGCGCCAACTCCCCGGTATCGGCCCGATCATCGCCTTGACGATCCTGGCAGAAGCCGGTGACTTGCGCCGCTTTCAACACCCCCGGCAGTTCCTCAAGTTCTGTGGCTTTGACCTGGCAACGCGTCAGTCCGGTCAGTCACGAGGGCAACCGAAGCTGTCCAAGTACGGCAATGCCCGCCTGCGACGGGCCTTCTGGATGGCGGGACAGGTTGCGGTTCGACAAAAGGAGAATACCTTCAGGGACAAGTACACGCGCTATACGGCAAGCAACCGTGATGATCAGGATCTAAAACGCAAAGCCCTCACGGCCGTGGCCGCCAAGATGGCGCGGGTGGCCCATGCCGTGGTCAAAGGCGATACCGATTATCGACCCTTCTATGGGGTTCGATAACCAGGCGGAAGCACCTCTCTCTGTAGGGCCGTCAGGGCACAGTGTGACCCTGTAGATAATGTTCGGGACTTCCGCCTGGAACCTGTATCTCGTGTTAAGGAAGGTGAGGCGGCCATGCCTGGCCAGCCTGTGTTCACTATGGGCGAGAACATGATTCATTGACATGGCGGAGGCCGCCTGCAATCGTCGTTGCAGTATGGCATGTTTGATTTTTGCTGATTGAGGTCGGCACAGGAGATCTTGTGGCCAAAAAAAGTTGACTCCAAAGGTAGGACGTTGTCACTGCGGATATATTCCGGTTTCCCGTAACGAATGAAGCACTCACTCAAGGTCTCCAGTACGTCCTGTGAAGTCAGCTGAAACTGTGCATGCACCGTCATACACTGGCGCGTGTATTCATCAATGACGGTGAGCATCCGGTAGCGGCGTCCCCGGAACAGGCGGTCCTGGACAAAGTCGACACTCCAGATGTGGTTTGGATACAAGGGACGCATTCTGATGATGGAATGTCGATGATCATATAAGCGCTTGCGTGCTTTGTGACGTCTTGGCACCTGCAGGCCTTCTTCGCGCCACAGGCGCTCGACTTTCTTGTGATTGACGGACCAGCCCTCGATACGCAGGAGCGCAGTGATCTTGCGATAGCCATAGCGGCCATACTGCTTGGCCAGGCGAATGAGGGCGAGCCGCAGGACCTCCTCATCGTCGTCCGTTCGCCTGGATGCATAGCGTTGGGTACTGCGGGGCTGATCCAGTACCTGGCAGGTGCGCCGCTCACTGCTGCCTAAGCGCTGGCGTACGTGGATTACTGTATCACGTACCTGTTCCGGGCTTAGCCCCTGTGCCCTGAAAAATCCAGGGCTTCCCTCAAGATGCTCTTGTCCAGCTCAAGGTCCGACACGATCCTGCGTAAGCGCCCATTCTCTTTCTCCAGGTCCTTGCAACGCTTGACTTCAGTACGACCCATGCTGCCATACAGCTTGCGCCATCGGTAGTAGCTCTTGTCACTGACCCCAAGACTGCGGCAGGCCTCCTCCGTCCCCATGCCTCCACTGATCTTGACCTCGATCGCCCGCAGTAAATTGATGATCTCCGATTCACTGAATCGCTTGCGCATGATGACCCCCTGATATAAACCTGTTATGAGAGTTTTACACCCAAATCTGGACCAAGTTTAGGGGGGCAGGACAGTTACGAGCGTGACAGAACAGCAAATTCCTCGAAGCAAGTTGAGTTTTTCTCAAGCTGAAGGAATCAAACCACTTCCTCAACCACTGGCATTGGGCAAGTTGCCTAAACGTGTACGCATACGCCTCTGGGATCACATACATTCTAGTCTCCAAGAATCAAGTGAATTTGTCTTTATACTTCCTGAAACCGATTTGAAGGATCCATGGAGTAAAATTCTGTACGATCATCATATCGATTTTTTATATAGACCAGAGGACAGCTTCAGTAACAGCTTGGAGAGTAACGCTGCTGATATACAGAAGCTTATCATGCGCCAAAAGTACAATAGAGTTTTTGATTTTTTGCAGTTTGTCTTGAGACATGAATTATCGCCTCCTGGACTGTCTGATCTTATAAAAAAGACGCTGGAAAAATTTATGTGTGCCTATACGGTTATCGAGGACGACCCCACAATTGTTCCTATATCATCACCTGAACAGGGTGCCGCTATTCAAGAGAGCCTTAAAGTTCTTGCACCTGGTCCATTCGAAGGAGCACGGGCACATTTTCGCAAATCAGCCGAATGCCTCAATAGTAATGATTTGGCTGGTAGTGTCCGTGAGAGCATTCACGCCATCGAATCAGTAGCCAAGCGCTTGGATAAGAATGCGAAGAGATCATTGAAACCAGCTCTTGATGCCTTGGTTAAAAGAGGTATGGTCCTTCACCCTTCACTCAAGAAGGGAGTCGAGAAACTTTATGGTTATACGAGTAATGAAGACGGTATACGCCACGCTCTTCTTGAAGATAATTCGAATGTAGATATGGAAGATGCTGTTTTCATGTTCGGTGCATGTGCCTCTTTTTCCTCTTATTTAATTAATAAAGCACGAAAGTCTGGGCTTTTTAAATAACCTTAACTCTAAAATAGATAAATTATAGATTGTTAAGTTTCTAAGGACTGATCATATGAGCAAGTGTGCACCGTCAGCAGCAGTCGGACCAACCGGTTGGTTTGAATAAGAGAGACATTTGGCTCATCGTTATCCTGAAGAGGAACGATGATGACAAAGCAAAAAGACAGCGCTGAGAAAGCGATTCGAGATATTCGCCGAGCGACTCGGCGTCAGTATTCAGCCGAGGAGAAGATTCGGATTGTACTGGAAGGTCTGCGCGGTGAAGACAGTATTGCCGAGTTGTGCCGCAAGGAAGGTATTAATCAAAACCTGTACTATCGCTGGTCGAAGGAGTTTCTGGGGGCCGGCAAGAAACGTTTGGCCGGTGATACCGCACGAGAGGCCAATACCGAGGAAGTCAAAGACCTACGCAACGAGGCAGCGCAACTGAAAGAAGCGCTGGCCGAAACGCTGCTGGAAAATCGTCTGCTTAAAAAAAGCACCTACGGGGCTGGGGGCGACGATACATGAGATACCGAGCTTCAGAGAAACGCGAGATCATTGATCTGGTGGAGCGCTCCTCGCTACCGGTGCGGCGCACACTTGAGCGGTTGGGCATCCCGAAGTCGACCTTCTACGGCTGGTACGAGCGTTACCGAGAAGGCGGCTATACCGCTCTTGCCGATGTCCGGCCGAGTAATACCCGGGTCTGGAATCGCTTACCGGAGAAGATCCGGGAATCGCTCCTGGCGCTCGCTCTTGAGCGACCGGAACTCTCTGCACGGGAGCTTTCTGTGCGGTATACCGAGCGAGGATACTTCGTGTCCGAGTCCAGTGTTTACAGGCTTTTGAAGGCGCACGATCTGATCACCTGTGCGGCGTTTGTGTGGATGAAGGCCGCCGACAAGTTCCAGCATCCGACCCCCGCACCCAACCCGCTGTGGCAGACGGATTTTACCTACCTCAAGGTGATCGGCTGGGGCTGGTTTTATCTGTCCACAGTACTTGATGACTACTCGCGTTACATCCTGGCTTGGAAGCTGTGCGAGGGTATGACAGCCAGTGATGTCAGCGACACACTCAATCTGGCACTGAGGAACAGCAGGCTTGAAACGGCCAACGTTCGTCATCGAGCGCGCCTGTTATCCGACAACGGCCCGTCCTATGTATCCTCGGAACTGAAAACGTGGCTCGATGATCACGGCATGGGCCACACGCGTGGCCGTCCGTATCATCCGATGACGCAAGGCAAGATCGAGCGCTGGCATCGCTCGATGAAGAACCGGGTGTTGCTGGAAAACTATTATCTGCCCGGTGACCTCAAGGCTCACATCGGTGAGTTCATTGAGTACTACAACACCAAACGCTATCACGAGAGCCTGAATAACCTGACGCCGGAAGATGTTTACACCGGCCGCGCTCAGACAGTCCTGAGCCGAAGACTAAAAATCAAACGGAAAACAATCGCCGAGCGACGTCGGCTATACTACAAACAGAAGACCGCATAACCATGAACCTGATGAGACAAAAGCCTCTCCTGGATCAGACTGCCCGCAGTCCGAGATCCTTTGATGACGTACACACTGTATGAACCAGTACTTTCAACTGAATCATCTCGTGCATCCGCTTTTTTGTTTTTAAGTTCGAAAATGCTGTGCCTCACATTCTTATGCCTCGTCGTCAACAGATATCAGGAACCGTACCTAAGCAAACTCCGCCTGTCGCCACCCAGATGAAGGGGTTAATTGAAAATAATGACAAGAAAGGCGGTGTGCACCGCCGAGGACAGCATCAGCGCCGGGATCCGCCACCAACCCCCGCCAGCGCCAGCACCACTTGTACCAGTTCCACCTGCCGGGATACCCTGAGCTTGGCGAAGATATGCTTCATGTGCCAACGGACCGTGCTTTCTTTGCGACCGAGCACGTGGGCGATCTCGCGAACAGTCTTGCCTTCGGCCAGCAACACCGCCACCTGGCCCTCCATCAGTGTGAGGCCGAAGATGGACACAACCAGTTCCGGATCGATCCGCAACCGGCTTGCTGGGTCGATTACCACTACCAATGCGGCGACTCCCTGGGGACGAAAGTCCATATGCTGCCCACCTATCGGGTTGACACGCACGACGAGGCGCGCTAGGTGTGACTTCTCAGTAGGTTGTTCACTCGGGCCTTATGTCCGAAGCTATTAGGGATATTGAAACTGATAGCCAAGGAGAGAGCCGAATGAACCTTCATAAGAATGCCCGATTGACGCCCCAAGGTCGAGCGATCCTGGTGCGTCGGATGGCCGCCGTACGCAAGGCACCCAAGCGAATCTACTGTGATAATGGAAGCGAGTTTTCCGGGCGTCTCGTGGATCTCTGGGCCTACGCCAACGGCGTCGTCATGGAGTTTTCACGACCCGGCAAGCCGACCGACAATGCCTATATCGAGTCGTTCAATGCACGGGTACGCCAGGAATGTTTGAACCAGCACTAATGGTATGGACCGTTCCCTTTTTTGGCGTCTGCTACAGTGGGCGCTTTAACAAGGTGTGACGAGGGAGGCAGGAGGGTTCTGAAGGGAGGTCATGATTCACGCCTCTTGGATCCGACTTCAAAGAGCCCAGATGGTCTGTCAGTTCAAACCATACCACTTCAAGGAGTAAACCATGACCAAGGGCAAGCCTAGCACGATTACCCCCAGGACCCCTGCCTGCATCGGCATCGACCTGGCCAAGAACTCGGTTCACGTATACGGGGTGGATGCTCAAGGCCGGCGCTGCGTGGACCAGAAGATGCGCCCGGACAAGGCCAGGGCGTTGCTGTCCACCCTGACCCCCTGCGTGGTGGGCATGGAGGCCTGCGGGCGTGCCCACCAATGGGGTCGCAAGGTGCAGGCCCTGGGGCATGAGGCAAGACTCATGGCTCCACAGTTCGTCAAGGCGTATGTGAAGTCCAACAAGAATGACCGGGCCGATGCCGAGGCCATCTGTGAGGCAGTACAACGTCCGAACATGCGCTTTGTCGGGATCAAGAGTGAGGCACGCCAGGCACAGCAGTCGATGCACCGGGTTCGTTCCAGGGCAGTGGCCAACCGTACCGCGCATGTGAACGAGATCCGTGGCCTGTTGTCCGAGTATGGCATTGAGATCCCTCAGGGTCGCAGGCAGGTGCGCCCGGCAGTAGCGCAGGTGCTGGGGGATGGGGGGATGGCAGAGATCGACTTGCCCCCGCTGTTTCTGGAGGTGCTGGCCGACCTGTATGACGAGCTGGTGCATCTGGAGGCACGGGTAGAGCGGTATGACAGCATGATCGAGTCGATCGCCAGATCGGATGAGCAGGCACGATTGCTGATGACGATCCCCGGTGTAGGGCCGATGACGGCCACTGCACTGCTCGCTTCGATCGGGGAGGCGGGAGTGTTCAGGAACGGGCGGGAATGTGCTGCCTGGCTGGGGCTGGTGCCGAGGCAGCATTCCACCGGGGGCAAGGATCGGCTGCTGGGGATCTCCAAACGCGGGGACCGGTATGTACGCTGTCTGTTGATCCATGGGGCCCGGGCGGTGGTGAGGCAGCGCACTTGCAAGGAGAGAACAGATGCCCGCAGCCAGTGGCTGCAGCGGTTGCTGGAACGACGCCACAGGAACGTGGCGACGGTGGCGCTGGCGAATCGCATGGCCCGTACGGCATGGGCGGTGCTGGCTTCAGGCAAGCCGTATGAAGAGAACTACGTGCCGGTGTGAACAGACACCGGTCCACGAGGACCCGGAAACGTAAGATCAACCCCGGACGGACACAGGAGGACGATACCCACCCAGGTTGCGAAAGAGTGAACCCGCGTGATGGCAGAAAAGGCAACTCTGCCGGGGTGAGAACCTGATCAAACCAAAGGCCCGATGCATGACCCCTTGAGAGGGTGACTGCGACAGAGGTCGAAGCACTGATAAGGACATCCCGGCGCGAATTCCATCAGGGCCAGAAGGCACATAGTCCTTCATAAAACAGGTCGGATAGATGGCTGCAGCCTACTCTTCCTGAACAAAGAATTGCTCTTGCAAACGGGGAACGGTCCATAGATGGTTTGACGATTTGACCGATGCACAGACGAAGTTGCAAGCTTGGCGGCAAGCGTACAACGAGACTCGGCCTCACCGGTCTCTCAATGAACGCTCGCCCCTGGAATATAAGGCCCGCTGGGCCGAACGAAGGTCAGAAATTCACTGACTGCATGGACCTGAAAATGGAGGCCCCTCAGTGCTTGACATTCTCGCAAACGCAATGGACCAAATTATGGGAGGAACACCATAATCTAGACCCTTTTAACTTTTCATACTCATCTAAGATCTGACCTTCATGCAGCTTATATACATTCTCAGCAAACTTTAGGAAAATAAATCCTAAAACAGGTGTTGCATACTCACTAGATTTAAGCCCCGTATTTACTCGCAAAGTATCTGCACTTTTCCAGAGGTTGGCTCCGAGATCTTTTAGTTCTTCTTTACTCATTTGTTTTCATTACACAAGCTTTTCATTTATCAGTATAGCGATCTCAATCAGTTCTTCTACAAGTTGATTGCCTACATCAATATGGCCTTCATATTCCATGCCATTGCGTTTGGTATGTGCGTTATTGACTACTAAGCATTTTGAACGATCCAATTCAATCGTATGTTCTAACGTTAAAATTACAGTGCTACGATGCCCTTGTGCATTTTTGTTTGCACGATATCCGCTTCTTCGTAAAGCTGCATATGCAAGTGAAAAACAAGCATCATACGCAAGTACAAATCGGCTGTTTATAGAGAGACCCGTATTTTGCGCGTCCACTAATCGTTGTGAGCCAATATTAATGAAGCTTTGCACTTCATCTTGCGTGCTTTCCTCGCTGATTAAGCGTGGTGGTTGTAAGCGCGTAAGATTCTCTAGGTTGTTTCCCATTAGATCAACTCAATGCGTGGTCTATCCATTACTTTTTTAATGAAGTAATGATCACTATTCAATTTTTCATTGAATTCTTTCGTATTGTAGATGGTGGGATTAATCGATCTCATTAATTCCTCACTTAAGTAATCAACATTATCAATAATTTCTTCCCATTTAAGCTTGTCGGTCACAACCATTAAATCAATATCGCTTTCGGCGTTTTCAGTGCCATTTGCAAATGAACCATATATAAATGCACGATCAATTTTATCTTTTATCGGTAGTAAAGCTTCTTTAAACGGTTCAGAGATACCGAATGTTTTGCGAATAAGGCTATATAATTCTTTGTAGATTGGGCTATTTTGATTAGCTTGATAATGAACTTGGTTGCCTCTTTTTTCGGCAGTGAGAATCCCAGATTTTTTGAATTGCTTAAGCTCTTTACTGACGGCATTCGAGCCTGTATCAACCATTCGAATCAATTCGTTTGTGTAAAATGATTCGCTGGGGTTGTTGAAAATCAGAGTTAAAATATGCCTTTGCGTCTTATTAAATACGTGGTCTAAGGTGGCCATATCATCATCTATCATTCATCTAATGTGGAACGATCATACCCTATTTGGTGAATGTTTACAAATACCATAAATTATGTGGTGATTAGAAGAGCTGACTCACTCTTCTATATTTTGTGTAAAAAAGAGTCTTGGGATCAGCGGTCAATTAATTGGATTAACTGAAAGTCATCGTTAACAATAGTCATCAAAAGATTCATCCCATGTGTCACCAAGAATCATGCAATGAGTTTTGATAGCTCCTTCTAGTGTAAAGAAAGTACTAATGCTTTCGTGAATGTACTTATTTTCCTCGATACTAACACATGCAACTGCCCAATCTTTTACACCATCTTGGTGTGTAATTACACTCAACATTAAGTGGTCACCGCTTGCATATACAGTTTCTGATTCACCATACCTGTTTTTTGAAAATACTGTTCCAAAGTTCAATCTTTGAGCATATTCAAAAAGTGAATCAGTATTTATTTTGTCCTGCCCCCCTAAACTTGATCCAGATTTGGGTGTAAAACTCTCATAACAGGTTGATATCAGGGGGTCATCATGCGCAAGCGATTCAGTGAATCAGAGATCATCAATTTACTACGCTCCATTGAGGTAAAAATCAGCGGAGGCATGGGTACGCAGGAGGCCTGTCGCACTCTTGGGGTCAGTGATAAAAGCTACTATCGATGGCGTAAGCTGTACGGCAGCATGGGTCGCACCGAGGTCAAGCGCTGCAAGGATCTGGAGAAGGAGAATGGACGCTTGTGCAGGATCGTGTCGGACCTTGAACGGGATCAAAGCATCTTGAAGGAGGCCCTGGATTTTTCAGGACACAGGGGGTAGATCCGGAACAGGTACGTGACACGGTAGTCCATGTGCGCCAGCGCCTTTGCAGCAGTGAGCGCCGTTACCGGCCAGGTTCAGTCAGCCCCGCAGTATGCAACGCTATGGTTCCAGGCGAACGGATGATGAGGATGCCCTCACTCGTCCTATTGCCTGGCCAGACAATATGGCAGGTCAGGGTATCGCAAGTTACCCGCACTCTTGTGTATCGAGGGATGGCATGTCAACCACAAGAACGTCGAGCGCCCGGGACGCGAAGAAGGCCTGCAGGTGCCAAGACGCCACAAAGCACGCAAACGATTATATGATCATCGACATTCCATCATCAGAATGCGTCCCTTGTATCCGAACCACATCTGGAGCGTGGATTTTGTCCAGGATCGCCTGTTCCGGGGATGCCGCTACACGATGCTCACCGTCATGGATGCCTACACCCGTTAGGGTAGGACGGTGCATGCACCGTTCCAATTGACTTCCGAGGATGCTGGAAACCTTGAGTGCGTGTTTGGTTCGATACGGGAAGCTGAATCGCCCCGGGTTTACCGGAGACTGTTTAGTTTGAGTCATGCTGCTTGAGCCGACTCGGTTAGTTGATAATACATCATTTCGTATTCAGCAGGTGGTACATCGCCAATCGGTTGGAGCAATCGCCGATGATTGAACCAGTCCACCCAGGTCAAGGTGGCCTGTTCCACGGCCTCCAGGCCCCGCCAGGGACCCGCTTTGTAGATCACTTCCGTTTTGTACAGGCCGTTGATGGTTTCAGCCAAGGCATTGTCGTAAGCATCACCAACCCTTCCAACCGATGCGTTGAACCCCGCCTCATCCAGTCGCTCGGTGTAACGAATCGAGAGGTACTGGCTGCCACGATCACTGTGATGTATGACCCCTCGTGGCTTTCCCCGGGCCCACAGCGCTTGTTCCAGCGCATCCAGAACCAACGCTGTCTGCATTGATTTCAGAACACGCCAACCCACGATAAAACGTGAGAACACATCCACCACAAACGCCACATACACAAACCCGGATCGGGTCCTCACATACGTGAT
Organism: Gammaproteobacteria bacterium; assembly: GCA_965205275.1. Taxonomy (GTDB): domain Bacteria; phylum Pseudomonadota; class Gammaproteobacteria; order UBA4575; family UBA4575; genus WTFY01. Next base: position 1,824,179 of record OZ242168.1, on the reverse strand, counting down.
ATCGGCCACCCAAAGCTGATTCGGTCGCGCTGCGACAAACTGACGATTCACCCGGTCCAAAGGGTGATCGGCCAAGTCTGCCGGAAGGGTCGTCTTGCAGCGTCGACCGCGCCTGATCCCTGCCAAGCTCAGTTTCCTCATCAACCGCTCCACGGTGCAGCGCGCAGCCACAATCGACTCTCGCTTGAGTTGCTTCCAAACCTTACGCGCACCATAAACACATCGGTTTTCATGCCCGACACGGCTGATCTCGATTTCCAGCACCGCGTCTGTGCGAGCACGGGCTGAGCGTCGCTGCGGATACGATTCCAGTTGTTTGACGCGATAATACGTCGACGGTGCGACCGGCAATACGGCGCAGATCGGCTCGACACCGTGGTCGTCTCGATAGTGATCAATAAATGACACCATTACCTCGGTCGGCGGTCGAACTCCGCCTGGGCGAAAAAAGCCGCTGCCTTTCGCAAGATCTCATTCGCCCGCTTCAGTTCGCGTACTTCACGTTCCAGTTCCTTGAATTTCTGAGCGTGATCCGTCGTGAGACCGGACCTCCCTCCCTGATCAATCTCCACTTGTCGAATCCACTTTCTCAGTGTTTCCGGCGTACAGCCGATCTTTCCAGCAACCGATTGCGTTGCAGACCAACGCGATGAATGTTCATGTTCGCTGGTGAATACCAATCGAACCGCTCGTTCCCGTACTTCCGGGGCATAGACAGGTTGTGTTTTCATAGGCTAATCCTCTCAAAGGTTTTAGCCTCCGACAATACCGGGGCGATTCAGAGACACTATTTACATGTATCCGTATGAAGACAAATAGATGACGGTTGGCATACATGAACAGAGATGAATTATAGGAGGCCCTATGGATCCAATAATGGCGCGTAAGGTAGCGGACAGGTGTGGTGATGACGGCAGGAAGTGGGCTGAGACATTTATTGAGTTTAACCCGGAGTATGCGAAGGACGAGAGCCTATTGAGTGCTTGGTTTACGCACTGCATAGAGCAGTGCAAGCGTGCTGCTTTCCAGAGGGTCAACAACCGCACAGATGAGCAAGAGACCTGAGACCTTAAGCATATTTGAATTCATGGAACGATTCCCGGATGACGCAGCAGCCCTCGGGTACTTTGAGTCTCGTCGTTGGCGCAATGGCAGGTGCGACGCTCACTGCTGCGCTGGTGAACGTGGATTACCGTGTCACGTACCTGTTCCGGGCTTAACCCCTGTGCCCTAAAAAATCCAGGGCCCCCTTCAGAATGCTTTTATCCAGCTCAAGGCCCGCCACGATCTTGCGTAAGCGCCCATTCTCTTTCTACAGGTCCTTGCAACGCTTGACCTCGGCCCATGCTGGCGTACAGCTTGCGCCATCGGATGAACGGGGCCGCTTGAGAAGCATTGTCGATGCACTCGGTACCTCCCTGGGTCTGGAGACAGGCAGGCGCATGGTGATAGGTGAAACCTTCCAGATGACACCACGTGCCTGGCTGTCTCATTCAGGCATTGATATCGACAGCTTCACTGATGCCGTGGGCGCACGTGCATCATTCGCCGATAGGATCGTCTTATCGGCGGTATCGGGGCCTCTGCACAGACTCTGCGCGCCTGGAAAGGCGGGGAGCTTTCTTGGCACGGTTCGCTGGATATCGAGCAGATGTTGAATAGCCGGGGGACCACCGCAACCGTATCAGGAGAGCAGCTGAAATCAGAGACCGTTTCAACGCGCATGTTACTTGGACTCGGCGGCCTCTACCGCCGTGGCAATCTCTCAATCAGCGGGCAGGTTTCCGTAGACGGGCTGGCAACGAATGACGAGGAATACTCAGGGCAAGTCAATCTCGGGGTGCGCCCCTGATGGGCAGTCCAGTTGAATCGCCTGGTTTCATTATTCAAGGTTCACACAATCCATTTATTCCAGAAGTGATCCTCTGTGGCTGCCTCTTAGGTGCATCGAGGGCTGCGAGGTAGCGCACCCGCCAAGACCGCCCACCGAAATGAAGTTGTTGTTCGAGCCGGGCCCTTCCTGATCCGCGACCAGACGCCGGCAAAGCGTTTGGCACACTGGCTACGTGATTAAGTGCAGCTATTGCAGGCTGGATCAATGGTATATTTCTGTATCTGGATACCGGTAATACAAAATATTGAAAATGCCAATCATCGTTGCCATCGTTTTTCTGCCGCTCATAGTTACAGCCGTCATCTGTGCCATAGACTTTGATTCTGTGCCAGGAGTTGCGATCGGCCTGGACACTTCTTCGTGACCGAAGTGATAAGGTTCACAGTGATTGGACAGGTGGCCCATCCTGGGAAACTTCATGAGTCTTAGGTGAAACTAGAGCACTATGGAAGAGAATCAAGCCCTCATCGATAAAGTACTGGATACGGAGCACTCGATCGAGTTTCTGAACAGTATCTATCGGTGGGCGGATCAACATGTATTGAATCTGGAAAACTTCGTCCAGGTGGTCATCATTGCCGCCGGCTTGTTCATCACCTTTGTCAGCGCAAAAAAAATCAATGCCAAGTTGGCTGAGCTCAAGCCCTCCGAGTCCATCCGGATACAATCATTTCTTGTTGATCTCTTGTTTAAATTCGCCGTCCCGATCTTGTTGCTGGTGTGGCTGGGCACCTTCACAGGCCTGTATCTGTACCTTGAACAACCCTACGCCTTAATTGAAGCTGCCGTCATTCTTACCATTGCCTGGGCGATTATCCGCCTGGTCTCGTCGGTCATTTCCGATACTTCCATCAGCAAGAGCATCGCAACGTTTGTCTGGGGCATTGCAGCCCTGCATGTATTTGGCTGGCTGGCCCCCCTGATCGGGCTTTTGGATGCGAACAAGTTTCATGTCGGAGGATCCGAGCTCAGTGCATTTGATGTGATGGTATCTGTCATTACCGTCGCGGTTTTCTTGTGGCTGGCGCTTCTGATCACCCGGATGATCGAGACGCGTATCCAGGCAAGTCGTGATATCTCGCAAACGACCAAGGTCCTGATCACCAAGGTCCTCAAGATTGTCATCATCGTCGGTGCCTTCCTGTTCGCACTCGGATCCGTAGGCATTGACATCACGGCCTTCGTGGTCTTTGGTGGAGCCATCGGCGTGGGCCTGGGGTTAGGCCTGCAGAAAATATTCTCGAACCTCGTGGCAGGCTTCATCCTGCTGACCGACAAGTCCATCAAGCCCGGGGACACCATCCACATTGGCGGTGAGTACGGCAAGATTGAAACCCTGGGGGCGCGCTATGTCTCGGTGATCACGCGAGACGGGATCGAGCACCTGGTGCCGAACGAGGAGCTGATTACCAATCGAGTCGAGAACTGGTCCTACAGCCATGCCAACGTCAGGCTGAAGATCCCCGTTGGGATTCACTATGACTCCGATGTGCACCAGGCCATCGACCTTTGCAAGCAGGCCGCCAATAATGTCAAAAGGGTGTTGGCACATCCTGCACCCGCCTGCCTGTTGAAAGGATTCGGCGACAGTGCCGTGGACTTGGAGATACGTATCTGGATCAAGGACCCGATGAACGGCTGTGCGAATGTCCAAAATGAAGTGTTGCTGGGGGTGTGGGATCTGTTTCATGAGCATGGTATTCAAATCCCCTATCCGCAAAGAGACCTGCATCTGAAGTCCATCTCGAAGGGTATTCAGATGCCGCCCAGTCCAGGTACGGATTCTTAATTAATTGGCTTGTATCGCCGCATGCCCAGCGACTGGGTGATGATCAGGCGAACGATTTGGTTTCAATAAATTCCAGGGGAAGCAGGTAACAGAAGAAGCCGGAATTCAAACGGCCCATGGCTTTCAGGCCTGGAAGTCTCATCTCAATCCTGCGAGTTTTGGTGAGTGATTTTTCAATGGCAGGGTATGATAGGTTTGCTCTCCGAATAGCACTGAAATCGATCATAACCTCATGAGCTTAGAGTCCGTCGCCATCGCCCTGGGAGACGTCGCCTGGATTGGCTTGGCGTTCGTACTGGGACTGTTGTCCAGAAGCATCGGCCTGCCACCTCTGGTCGGTTTCCTTGCTGCGGGATTCATGCTCAACCTGTATGGAATCACCAGCGGGGAAATACTGCAGACACTGTCGGATCTCGGCATTACCCTGCTGCTGTTCGTCGTTGGTCTCAAGCTCAATCTTCGAACCTTCACCCGCCCGCAGGTATGGGCCGTCACCGGACTGCATATGGCCATTGTCGTGGTGGTCTTCGGTTTTGCCATCTATGGACTGGCTCTTCTTGGAGCCTCTATCTTCGCAGACCTCGATCTTTCCCGAGCCTTGCTCATTGCTTTTGCCTTGAGCTTCTCCAGCACCGTGTTTGTCGTCAAGGTGCTCGAGGACAAGGGGGAGACGGCTGCCTTGCATGGACAAATCGCGGTCGGTATTCTCCTCGTGCAGGACCTCGCCGCCGTCATTTTCCTCGCCGTCTCGGCGGGTCAGTATCCGGCGGGCTGGGCAATTCTGTTGGTGCTGCTCATATTACTGCGCCCGCTACTGGCCTCCATCTTGCAGCGTGCAGAGCATGGCGAGCTCCTAGTCCTATACGGTTTTGTCCTTGCTGTCGGAGGCTCGCAACTGTTTGAGTTGATCGGGCTCAAAGGCTACCTGGGTGCGCTCGTGATGGGCGTTCTGATCGCCAGCCACAGCAAGGCCGCTGAAATGTCAAAGGCCATGCTCAGTTTCAAGGATCTTTTCCTGGTCGGATTCTTCCTGTCGATTGGACTGTCCGGGCCATTAACGGTGGAGGCCGTTCTCATCGGTGCGGCCATCACGCCGTTCGTGTTTCTCAAGTCGGCCCTGTTCTTCGGCTTGTTGACGGGATTCAAACTGCGGGCACGAACCTCGCTACTCGCCTCATTGAACCTGACCAACTTCAGTGAATTCGGACTGATCGTTGCGGCAATCGGAGTCGCCAGTGGCTGGATTGACAGCCTCTGGTTGATCGTCATTGCGATTGCACTAGCCCTGTCCTGTGCAATTGCTGCAGGACTGAATGTCATCGCACACCCTCTCTACACCAAATATTGGACGATATGGAAACGCCTGCAACGCGCAGAACGACTTGCCGATGATCGACCGCTCGATATCGGAGGTGCGAAGATCGCCATCATCGGCATGGGTCGTGTGGGTACCGGTGCCTATGATGATATGCACCAGCGACACGGCGGAGCCGTCGTAGGTGTCGATATCGACCCAGTGAAGGTACAGCGTCAGCAATCTACTGGTCGCACCGTGCTTTTAGGTGATCCCAGCGATGCCGATTTCTGGGATCGGGTGCATGCCACCCACACCTTGGGACTGGTGATGTTGGCACTACCAAACTTGGCTGCCAATCTTGCAGTGCTTGATCAGCTCAAGGCCGCCTCGTTTGATGGTCGAGTCGCGGCGACTGCGAGGTTTCAGGATGAAATCGAACCACTCAAAGAGGCCGGGGCATCAACTGTTTTCAACGTCTATGCCGAGGCTGGTTCCGGATTTGCCACACACGTGACAGCACTAAATTTCACTAGGAGTCAACTTTGATACAAATCTGAAAGGATTTTATGTCTATCGGCAAACCGTTTTTTCAGCATATCTGTAGATATAATCAGGAACTATAGCTATAGAAACTTATTGTTAGCGTTTCTCATGGATATCTGGTTTGCAGATGGTGGGTGAATTTAAAAAAGAAATAAATTTCTTTATTGGCATCGCAAAGAAATCTGAATATATGAAGCAACATACAGGGAAGCATGTAGTTCCAGTATAATTTTGCACGTTCAAAAATATAGCTTACTAAATCTATAGTATTACAAGTACTGTCGAAGAACATTGTCTACGCTTGTAATTAAGCAGAAAGATTTTGAAGACGAAAAAAGTTAACTTCTTTTGATAGCAAACTGATAGTTTAGTACCGCATAGATACGAAGCACAAAAAGGTTGTTAAAAATTGATGCCTGTCTGGCCACCCAAGTTCGTCATTGATCAAAAGTCAATTCTAAATCTGTTTACTGGGGAAACATTTTATTCAAATGTTGATGCATCAATTAGAGAAGCAATTTTAAATGCAGTTGATGCAATAGGTCGACGTCAAGATATAGAGGAAGATATTTCTCCACAAATAGGAGTTATTTTTGATAGGCAGTCAATGACCATAACTGTTACGGATAATGGTGACGGTATGGGTAAGGAGCAAATTTTAGATCTATTTACAACTATAGGTGCATCAGCATCAAGAGTTTCTTCCGAATTTCAAAATAATAAGTACACAGCCATAGGTGAATTTGGAATAGGGGTGCTTAGCTATTTTCTAATTTGTGATCGGTTCCAGATACATACGAAAAGGAATGGCGAGGAACCTATTGGGCTTGAGTTTTCCCGTTCCATGCTAGATGCGACAAGCCCTGCCAAAGTCATCAAACCACACAAAAATGAAATTGGAACTGAATTGGCTTTATCTGTAGAAAAGGAAGAACATTTTGATTTCCTTTTGGAGAAGTTTCCGCACTGGATAAGGAATGTTGAAGGTCTAACCGCTAAAAAAAATCCTGGAGGGGAATTACTAAACCAAGGGGGATTAAGTAGAGAAATCAAACCAATCGAGGTTATCAATAAGCCAAGCTGGATTGACATGGCTCAAATCGGACCTCCAGAGCTACTTGATCAATGGGATACCTTTGATGGTGCAGCGCATGTAGATATCTTATATCGGGGTGTTTTTGTAGACAAACTAGAGGTTAGTCAGCTGTGGGCTATAGCTGGAGCAATCCATGTTGACCCGAAACATTTTAGACCAAAATTGAACCGCGAAGGCTTTGTAGGAGAAAAGTTGCAGGCAGAACTTGAACCAATTCTGCGTGCTAGCCATCCGAAAGTATTGGAGCGTGCCATTGAATGCGTAAAAGAAATTTTCGAAAGCAATGTAACTAAACAATGGTCATTAGATAGATGGATTACATTGTGGCTTGCAGTGCCACGAACTGGACAATACGAAAATGCTGCAAAAATTTGGGATGATGAATTTCGCAGAAGAAAAGCATTTAAGTTACTTTGTTCTGAAGGAAAAGTACGCGATGTGTCAGTTCAGGATTTGGAGGGACTGAAGCAAAACCAGATATATGTTGTACCAGATAATCTAAGAAAAGCGAACCTCGTCACTCAGCAGGCAGTTCGTGTGTTGCGCGACAGTCACAATATAGTTGTACAAGGAATTAGCAGAGATTCACATTACATGAAGAAAACTAGCCTTGTTGGTGCATCAACTCGTGATTTACTTCTCAATCATTTTCAAAAATCTTTGCCTAAATTAATACAAGTTCAGGATATAGCTAGCAGTGTAATTAGTCAGGAATCTGCTGTAAGCATGTTCGAAGATCCACCAGGAGTTAAGCTCGTCCACCTTGGTGCAGATGCTACAGCCATTATACCTGTTGGTCAGGAGGTATGGATTAATATCGATTGTGATGTTGGGAAACAAATTGTTGAAGATACCTGCACACGTAACGAAGGCCACGTCGGTCTTTATATCTCCTGTCTAAAACATTTCGACATTCAAGGTGCGCGGGATTACGCGAATCAGATTATTAGCGTGCTAGCAAAATGCCCAGAAGAACCGAATAAGCTTGGGCCAATTAAACGGCAGTTTTTAAAGGGATTGATACGTTGAATTTGCTTTTGTTTGCAGGTGCCGGTGTGAGTGTCGAGCTAGGGGTGCCGGCTATGCGGCGGATGGTGCTTGATCTTCATGCGCATTTAAAAAATCAAAATTTACCCTCAGATATATTTAGTCGTTTCGAGCATATGCTCCCGAATACAGATTACGATATTGAAAAGCTGATCGAAGCAGTAGAAGGGATGGAAAGCGGAGAGAATCAAAAGAAAAGTTTAGGTCTTGGTGTAAATCAGGAACTTCTGGACACTATGAGGATAATGCGATGGGAAACTGAATGGTTTATTCAGCATGTATGTGAACGAATACGAGAATCTGAGGCAAGGGCCTTATGGGGTCCGACATTCCGGAGGATTGGCAATCACAGTGTATGTTTTGTCACAACAAACTATGACCGATCGATTGAGATTGGGGGTAGGTTTTCAGGAAATTATATTGACGATGGATTCGCGGAATTTAATAGTAATGAATATTCACTTTGGAGTGGCGTAAATGTGGAAAGCCCCATAAAGCTTCTCAAAATTCATGGGTCTACAGACTGGTACCAAGGTGAAGATAATTTAGTTTTTAAGCTCAAACACCCAATGCCTTTGTATGGCGACCTTTTTGTTTCGAGCAGTAGTGGTGATATTCCAAAAATAAGAAGTGCAATAGTTTTACCGACAATGGAAAAAAGGATTAATCAACCCCCGTATCCTGACTTGGTAACTAATTTTAGGAATGCCGCTAGACATGCAGATCTTACGATCTTTTTAGGGACCTCGCTTAGGGATCCAGATATTTTTGACATATTTCGACAATGCTCTGAGAGAATCCCTACCTATTTGGTGGACATTAAACATGAAAATGTAAATCTACCAGAAAACAAGAAAGCTAAAGTCATTTTGCAGACGGCGAGCAAATTTATTATCTCAACATTACCAAGGCTGCTTGATAGCTCTGATCCTAACTTTTTAGACGAAATCAAAACAAATGAAAATGATATAAAGGCGTCAGTATTGCCATGGTTAGTTGCAATTGAAGATGAAACCCTTGGGCCTAACGAAATTTGTTTGTCAATCGAAAATCTTGCTGACAATGATGTTGCAATCGATTTTTATACCCTGAAAGCTTTACTAACTCATTCAGACTCGATAGTTAGGAAATATGCTATAGCGCTTATTCCAGCTTCTCTAGACCAAAATGAAGCAATGACTGTAGCTGAGGAGTTGAAAATTAAGAAACCTGACGATTCTTACGCAGATGAACTAGATATGCTTAGCAAACTTTTGGAACAGGCAGTGTGACGTGATTGCTATAGAAAACTCTGTTTCTGCACTAATTCTCTACCTTATGTAGAAAGAGGTTATGGAATTATAAATGCCAAAATGTTTAGCGTCAGCAAGCAGACTTGGTAAATCATGGCAATACCTTGATGTCATCTATGGTGCTTAGTAGGACTCGCTAAAATTTGTATTACTGAGACTGCATACCCAACTCTACGAGAATGGGGTTGCGAGTGCCATATAGGGATGTAGTATGCCCACTGGCCTTTCTGGATTTTTATAGAGCAATAGGTGAGTCAGCATGGATAAACTTGCATAATGGTGATGCAAACTGAAAACGAATTTGTGAAAGTATGGCAGGCAACATAAATGTCTAATTCAAGTCTGAGCCCTAGTTCTCATCATACATTTATCGATTTGTTTGCGGGTTGTGGTGGTGTAAGTCGTCAAAAGATATGGGACAAGCTGGTCTAAAAGTTAAGAGAGACATTCCAATTCTAGCATCTGTTTAATGACAGGCTGTCATTGCCAGATTTACTCTTCTCCTTTGCTGTAATGTTGTTTGTTTAATTATCGCTCTTCTGTCCATGATTTCCTGGTATCGACCAAAGTACATATCAGCCGGTGTGACGTTATCCAAAGATTCATGATAACGCTCATGGTTATAGTGTTGGGCAAATTGTCCTATTGCCCGTTCCAGTTCCCAGGGTGAGTAATAATGCTCGAGCTTCACCACATTTTTCATTGAACGATGGTAACGTTCGATTTTACCCTGCGTCATGGGATGATACGGTGCACCGCGGGTATGGGTCATCTGATGTGTGTCCAGATAGTCTTTGAGTTGCGATGACAGGTAACACGGTCCATTGTCACTGAGTAAGCGTGGCCGGTGTCGTACTGGCACCTGTGTGACACCGGTGTAGACAATCGCTTCATCCAGGGTTTCCTTCACATCACTTGCCCCCATGGTCGAGGTGAGCTTCCAGGCGATGATATAGCGGGAATAATCATCCAGGACTGTGGACAGGTAATACCAACCCCAGGCGACGATACGAAAGTGGGTAAAGTCGGTTTGCCACAACTCATTCACGCGTCGGGTCGGATGCTGAAAGGTGTCTCCCGCCTGCAGCAGGATATAGGCTGGGCTGGTGATGAGGTCATAGCGCTTCAACAAGCGATATACGCTGGATTCCGATATGAAGTAACCGTGTTTATCGGTGACGGTCCAGGCTAGTTCTCTGGGAGAGAGCTCAGGGTATTGCAGGGCAACCTCCAGACATTGTTCCTTCACCGTTTCCGGGATCTGGTTCCAGAAACGCCGAGGGGATCGGGAGGCCGGCTCCAATGCCTTCAGTCCACCGTCCAGATACTGACGATACCAGCGATAAAAACTGCTGCGACTGACGTCTAATTCACGCAATGTCCGGCGCACTGAGAGTTCGGATTCTTCTACGATGCGAATAACCTCCAGCTTCTCACTGGCAGATAAACTCATTCGTCTTCCCAAGTCGAGCCCGAGCCAAGTACACTTTTTTTAAGCACATTATTCTTCAGCATGAGCTCGGCCAACAGGTGCTTCAACTGGCCGTTCTCTTGTTTGAGATCAGTGACTTCTGTGGAGTTGGCTTCTCGTTTGGTATCACCGGTCAGGCGTTGTTTTCCAGCTTCCAGAAACTCCTTGCTCCAGCGGTAGTAAACGTTTTGATTAATACCTTCCCGGCGGCACAGCTCAGCGATACTGTCTTCACCTCGCAGGCCATCCAGAACGACTCGGATTTTCTCTTCTGCAGAATACTTGCGGCGGGTTCTGCGCCGAATATCTTTGACGACTTTCTCTGAATCGTATTTACTCATTTCCTGACTCCTGTTGCTTATCGTTAAATTAACAGAAGTCTCTCTTACTATTTAACTCAGTTTGGCTTCACATCCTTTGACGGGATACAGCGGCGAGCCACCGGGCATCGTCGAACGCCGCTTCGTGCAGCAAAGCCAGGATGCGCTCGTACACGTCTTGATCGCTCATGACACCCCTTTGCCTTCCTAATGCCCGTGCGTGCTTTCAAACCACGGTAGGCGGATGAGCCTACGGACACCCTCGTGAACCTGTTAATCACATTGATACGCCGACTGCTTGAAGGACCTGAAAAGGCCGTGGCCCATCACCGCGGCGATCGTATCGATCCCAACTGCTTCAAAAAGCGGCCGGGATGTATGGGAATGTACGGGTGCGAACGCCGTTTGTCGCCACCCATATGAGGGGGAACACCAACAAAATACTGTTAATCACTCTTGTATAGCGCCCCTTAATCGGAGTGGTACCTCGAAATGAACAGCTTGACATACTGACCTCCCAATACGGATCCAGTATGGTGGTCACCCCATAATTTGGTCCAGAGCGAGTGCGAAAAACTGGCATGATTGATTCCTGGAACGGGGAGGAGGCATCATGGCACGCAAGCGTTATTCGGTTGAGCAGATTGTCGCCGCGGTCAAGGCGCATGAGAGCGGCACATCGATAGCGGGTATTTGCCGTAAATTGGGGATCTCGGAAGCGACTTTTTACCGGTGGAAGAAGGACTACAGCGGGCTTGAGCCGGACCGAGTGAGAGAGCTCAAGCAGTTGCGGGAGGAGAACGCGCGTCTGAAGAAGCGGGTGGCAGAGTTGAGTCTGGACAAGGCGATGTTACAGGACATCACGCGTCGAAAGTGGTGAGCAGCTCGCAGTCGGGTGGCGGCGCGCGATCTTCAGAAGGTGTACCGGGTCAGTAAGCGACATGCCTGTCACGTGTTGCGGTTGTCCCGGGGACGCGCAGAAATGCTACACTAGGCTGCCTGTTTGATTAAATGGCGAGCCGCCTCGGTGGATGAATTCGAGGTATAGAGACCAAGCTCACGTTTGGACGCCTCGTACTTTAATTCATCTACAAATTCGTCTACTTCATCAGAGCCGATATTGCTTGCTGGAGTCTCTAGAAGCAATTCGCACATTGTTGGTTTAAACAGTGTATCTCCATCTCTCAGTCTATCGAGCTGCCATAACTTACTTTGTGCCCGTACCAGGGTATTCTGCAAATTTCCATTTTCAGAAATCGCATCAAAGTGAGCAGCGTAATTCTCGGAATAAAAATCAAACTTGAAAGGAATACCTGAACCCGGAATCGAAACCTCACATTGAAAGCAATGGTCGAAATCATGCCTGTTCATTTTCACCGCCTCAATAATTTGCTTTCTCCAATCTTTTGGCGCGGTCAAGTCAGGTTTATTTGCATTGCTCGCCTTTTCAGCTTCAAAGGCCACGCTGAATGACGAACTGTGCATTGCGGACACCAGCAACCCATCTTCAATGCTTTTGGCAAGTGTTGAATTTTCCTTACCCAGATAGAACCCTTCCAATGGAGGAGACCAACCGGAAGATAGCGGGTTTAGAGAATAAAATTTTTCAGCCGCATCAACGCAAAGTTCTAAAGCATCTCCAATGCGCTTGCCAAACTCCTTTCCATAGATTTTTTTAAGTTTCTGTACAGGTATTAGTTTGGCAGCTATTAATGCCTGGTCTTCTCCTTTCACTACGGTGCCAATCGTAATTCGCTCATCGGAATGCGGAATCGGCTCTACCTGAATACTGCGCCAGGAAAGCCCATAACCTGGGAGAGTGGGGTACTGAGAGTTCATGTCTTTTTCCCGATTTTGTTGATTGGAACCTTGTTATCTGCCAGGTCCAGTTGTGTTTGCCGTATACCAATGCTGGTTGTGATAATGTCATGCATCGCAGGTATTCTATTCCTGAGAAACTCAATATAGCCAATGTAAAACCTTTCGCTGCCGGGCAAGTCCCTTGGCCTGAGCAATTTCAGAACGTTATCCCAGTCAATGTCTTCATACCGTTGTACCCGGCGCATCGCTTCTTTCAGAAGTTTCCACAATTCAATTTCAGATTTCGAATCGGACAACATACGGAGAAGTGGCGAGTTTACAGGAGTATCGGGTGAAGCATAATTAGGTAATGCCTCATCATGGTCTATTAACCAATAGGTATCAATTCCACCAAATATCAGGTTATCAGGGAGCCTGTCGCCGTTACAAATCCATTGATCAAACACCGCACAACTGAGCGCTTCTGGCCACTTCCGAGCCAGATCTTCCAAGGGAATGTTCCTGACTGGGAATGTTGGAGATGGGTCTTTTTCTAAACCGAAAGCTATGTTGTCCGGATTGCCAGCGGTCCGGCTATCAATATAGGAAGGATCGATGTGCACGTAGTAGGCTTGCAAAACCGGCAAATTCAATAGCCGAGCTAGCGTCGTACAAAGCGCTTCCCTTGCAATATCTTCAACTCTGAGGAGTTTCAAATAAGCCTGAGTGCGCTTTTCATCAGTCTGAACATCAGCTAAAAACGTCGTACCCTTTCTGGTATCAACCGGTTCGACTGGTTTGTCTTGGTTAAATTCTCATTCACTTCCGACCAAAAACCAACACGTCCATACTTATACCCAAAGCGGCTGCCAACCTGGAGCTTTTGCAGGCGCCGATAGTTGTTAAAGAATATTGTGGCATGGTAAAATCGCTTCCATTTCCCCTCTATGAATGCATATGAACTACTTTAATATCTGCTTTGTGTGGTGATGGACCCTTCGATCCAGAACCGACGAACAGGGTTCCCAAACCGTGAAATCCAGATAAAATTTCCATCAGCGCTCAAGCCTTCCGTATACTATCCACCTACCGGTTTACCCACAGAGTCCAATTCAAAATGAGCCCCTGATATGAACGATACTTTCAAGGACGCAAAAACCCGGTTATCTGAAGTTTTCAAAAGAATTGAATTGTCCGATGATGTGGATCAACGGCTGGCACATCCCAAAATAACTCTTGCTGTGAACATTCCATTGCGTATGGATGACGGTCGATTGCGGGTACTGGAAGGCTACCGGATTCAGTACAACGACATACGCGGACCCACGAAAGGAGGGGTGCGGTTTCATCCGAATGTCAATGTGGACGAAGTGACCTCCCTGGCTTTCTGGATGACCATCAAGTGTGCGGTGGCAGGCCTGCCATTCGGGGGGGCCAAGGGAGGGGTTGCCGTGGACCCCAAAACCCTCTCACGGCTGGAGCTTGAACGCCTTTCAAGAGGCTATATTCGTGCCATAGCCGATATTATCGGACCCGCGCGGGACATCCCCGCACCGGATATGTATACCAATGCCACCGTCATGGGATGGATGGCCGATGAGTATTACGAAATCGTGCGTAAAAAGGTTCCCGGGGTCATTACCGGTAAACCGGTTCACCTTGGCGGCTCGCTTGGCAGGGAGGCGGCCACCGGACAGGGAGCGTTGTTCGTGTTGAACAAATGGGCAGAGCGTCGCAATCTGGAGGCAAAGGACATTCGCATTGCGGTCCAGGGATTTGGCAACGCCGGTGCCCACTTTGCAAGCCTTGCAAACAAGGCGGGGTATTGCATTGTTGCGGTTTCAGATTCCAGAGGGGCGATATTTGCGGAAAATGGTCTCGACCCGGATGTCCTGATGGCACAAAAACATGAACATCGTGAGCTTACCCAGATGCTGTACTGCGACACCTCCGTTTGTGAAACGACGGAATACAAGGTACTTAGCAATCATGAACTGCTGGAGCTTGATGTGGATGTGCTCGCACTGGCTGCACTGGAAAACCAGATCACCGGACAGAACGTGGACCGTATCCGGGCCAGTCATATCCTGGAAATTGCAAATGGGCCGGTCGATTCAAAAAGTGATGCGGTATTGTTTAAACGGGGGATCACCGTATTGCCCGATGTGCTCGTGAACGCGGGTGGCGTCACGGTAAGTTATTTTGAATGGCTGCAAAACCGTGCAGGACTTTACTGGGAAGAGACGGAAGTAAACCGGCGTTTGAAAAAAACCATGGACCGGGAGGCAGACTGCATTTTCGATACGGCTGAAAAACAGAACATCAGTCTCAGAACCGCGGCGTACCTGCATGGCGTAAAACGCATTGTCGGAGCCATACAGGAGCAAGGTACACAAGAATATTTTTCAGAACATATTTGATTAATCCAAGTATTGCTTCCTGGGTACCTTCTGGACTCCAGGGGCATCCGGACATATTTGGTTTACCGTATGCCTTGACGGACTCAGCCTGCCATCGCGGACAAAAAAGCTCAACGATTCAGGCTGGCGGGCCGGACCGGACCTGTTGTATAGGTTCAGAAATATATTACCCTGTAGGGAGTCAGGGAAGCCGTGCAGTATCAACCCATAGGCTACAGGGTCAAAGGTTTTTATCGGATGGTCAGGTATGCGATAGACCCTGCCATGAACCCTACGCTTGCCAGGCAGCGTTTCAGCGTGCTGGAATTCTGGGACCATCATGGTCTGGCAGCGACCCTGGATCATTCAGGCCAGTTGGCCGCACCCTTTACAACTGGAAGAGAGCGTATCGGGAACCGGGCTTGTCGGGGCTGTGTCCGCGTTCTACGGTGCCCCGCGGCGATGGTACAGCGCATCCGCGCGTTGCAGGTGGAGTTTGCGAACCTGGGCAAGGCGCCGGTACAGGTACTGCTGTGGCCCTGGCCCAGGCCGTGCCCCGGCTCACGAGTCAGGCTGCCAGACAGTTCTTCGAAAAATGCTTCAAACTGACCCCGTTCCACATCGAACCGGTCATTGCCCCGACGGCGGCAGTGAATGCAAGGGGGTATTTGATGCCTGGCTCCAGGACCGCCACATCGTGCACGTGTGAACCTATCCCAAGACCCCGAAAATGAACGCCGTGTGTGAACACTTCCATCGCACCTTCCAGGAACCGTTCGTCGACGATCATGAAGCTCTGCTGTTCACCGATACCCATGCATTCAACCGCAAACGGGCCGACTGGTGGGTACACTACAACTGCCTCCGAGCGCATCAGGGGCTCGGACTGAAAACACCCGTACCATACATCCTCCAACATCAACCAAAGGGCAATAGGTACTGGACGCATACACACTATGGCTCAGCACCGACAATTACATTATGATCGACAACTGAAAGCCAACAAGATGAACTGAACCGTCTCTTCAATCGGGCGAGCATCTGTCCAATAACTTTGACGACGTACATGTCTAGAGGATAAATTTTAGCCTCTCTTTAAACGCTGGCTTAACCGCCTAAAACGCCGTAAAACTTGATCTTCTGGAAGGAATATCGCGTCATCATCCCGGAAAACCCTGAGGGCATCGCGCAGTATTTCCGGTTCAACAATATTGTGTGTCTCTAACTCGTCGGTTACCCAAAGGACACCACGGACCTGGATGCTGTTACTGTCAGCAATTCGTCTTAATGACCCATCCCCGCTCATGAGTATGCAGTCTTCCATCTCTTCAGCGAGCGCAAGTGCAAAACAATCGTTCAACGTTAACGGAACATGTTGATTGAAGTATCGTGTTGCTCTTTCAACTGATTTGCCGGGCAGCTCCCTGACTTCTAAGCCTTGGCCACATAACGCGGCCTTTTCTTCATCGCTCAGGCAAAGCCACTCATCATTAAAAAGAATATCTGGCATCACGAATGTGTAGGGAAGCTGAAGGAGAGCCTCCAGTAAGTCGACCTTGTGCAAGTCGATCATGCAACTGGTGTCACTTACTACTATTGGCACCGGCTTTAGCGGGCCCCTTCAGTCCTTTTTCGATTTCCGATAGAGGCTGCCGAAGTAGTTCGCCCGCCTTGGCAGGAGATATAAGCTTTTCTGCCAGAGCCCAGTAGCACAGCCATTCAAAACGACGCGGAACCTCATGCCTTCCTTCCTCACCTTCAGCTTCGAGAGGTTCCGGTTCCACAGAACGCCACTTTCTGGCAAACGTCTGGAAGGCATAAGCTTGAACAGATTTATTTATAATGCCCAATTGCTCTAACCGCACCAAGAGTGCAGCAGCACTAACGCGGTACATTCGCTTCAGGTGAATGATTTCCTGATACCCAAGTGCATTTCTGCGTTTTCCAATTTCCCATACCAAATGTGCCTCGGACACAAGGAATGCTCCTGCAAATACGTTTGATGCTTTTTCATGATCCACATTTGAATCCGGATCAATAAGCCTGTGAGCAAGTTCGTGGGCCAACGTGAACCGCCGTCTTTCCAAAGTGATATTGTGATTCACAACGATGACCGGGACAGTTCGCTTGTAAGCTGGCCTTCGTACTGAAGCAGTTAACCCGGAAACACCTTCAGGTAGGGGAAGTAGCACAACTTTGATACCCCTGTCTTCCAGCAAAGACGTCATATTTGGAATGGGGTCTATCCCAAGTTTCCATTCCTTTCTCACATCCTTGGCTAATATCTCGCCTTCATCGGCAAGTCCGAGAAACCTGTTACCAAATCTTGGCGCTTTCCATGAACTGCTGTCCAGATCCAGGATTTCTTCGATAGCGATGTAACGCTGAAGACTGTCAATGACCGCTGCCTCTACGCGAGCACGATCTTTTGCACTCGTACCCGATCGTTTCCGGAACTCAACCTCCTCAAGTTCCTCTACCTGTTCGCTAAGAAGATATTCAAGCGGCACATCAAGGGTTTTCACTAGACTGAGCAATACGCCTGAACTTGGCATCATCTCGCCGCGCTCATACTTACCAATAGCTTGGGCGCTAGCCTTTCGGTCAAGCCTATCCGAAAGGCCGCGTAACGAATAGCCTGCCTTTTTTCTGGCCAATTTTAATCGTTCTCCGAACATTATACTTCTACTGGATTTAAAGTTTACATTCTTGTATCATTATACAGGTTTGTAAACCCTGCACAATCAGGAGGTTAATATGGCGAAACGTAATCAGCATGTCGTACCGCATGAAGACGGGTGGGCTGTCCGTGGTGCCGGTAGCCAGAGAGCATCGTCCGTTCACCGGACTCAGCATGAGGCGATTGATGCCGGTCGGGAAGTCGCTCGTAACCAAAAGACTGAGCTTTTTATCCACGGTCGAGATGGCCGCATCAGGGGGCGTGATTCCCATGGAAACGATCCGTTTCCTCCCAAAGGGTAACAAGGCCATAGACCCGACGCTATTTCATCGGGGACGGCGAACGGATTCATGTCAACGAAAAGACGTATGCTGTGACAAAGACGTGGGGAACACGTACGGCTGAAGCGACCTATCTCCTCTTGGGGAAGTTTTCTGATTATCCAGTCTCTTATTTAAAGAGAGTTCGGTATAGAACTGAGAAGACGACTGTATGTTGTCGGTTGCGAAAGATTTAAATTCAAATAGAGGGAAGAGTGCTAAGGAGAAATGGACAAATAACTGCCCAATAGAGGGTGTTAATCGATACTTGTAAGCGTTTTTCGATATTCATGTTGCATATCACGCTGATTTCGATACGAGTAATAAATTTTCGACCCTATGCACCTTGAATTGGAAACACCGGGCAGCTTCCAAGGAGAGATTGTTCCAAAGGGAGGACGTGCTCGTGAACGCGGGTGGCGTCACGGTAAGTTATTTTGAATGGCTGCAAAACCGTGCAGGACTTTACTGGGAAGAGACGGAAGTAAACCGGCGTTTGAAAAAAACCATGGACCGGGAGGCAGACTGCATTTTCGATACGGCTGAAAAACAGAACATCAGTCTCAGAACCGCGGCGTACCTGCATGGCGTAAAACGCATTGTCGGAGCCATACAGGAGCAAGGTACACAAGAATATTTTTCAGAACATATTTGATTAATCCAAGTATTGCTTCCTGGGTACCTTCTGGACTCCAGGGGCATCCGGACATATTTGGTTTACCGTATGCCTTGACGGACTCAGCCTGCCATCGCGGACAAACAAAGGCTCAACGATTCAGGCTGGCGGGCCTGGTCGGACCTGACCTGGGTTGAAAAGTATTAATGAACCGCCCCGGTATTGTCGGAGGCTAAAACCTTTGAGAGGATTAGCCTATGAAAACACAACCTGTCTATGCCCCGGAAGTACGGGAACGAGCGGTTCGATTGGTATTCACCAGCGAACATGAACATTCATCGCGTTGGTCTGCAACGCAATCGGTTGCTGGAAAGATCGGCTGTACGCCGGAAACACTGAGAAAGTGGATTCGACAAGTGGAGATTGATCAGGGAGGGAGGTCTGGTCTCACGACGGATCACGCTCAGAAATTCAAGGAACTGGAACGTGAAGTACGCGAACTGAAGCGGGCGAATGAGATCTTGCGAAAGGCAGCGGCTTTTTTCGCCCAGGCGGAGTTCGACCGCCGACCGAGGTAATGGTGTCATTTATTGATCACTATCGAGACGACCACGGTGTCGAGTCGATCTGCGCCGTATTGCCGGTCGCACCGTCGACGTATTATCGCGTCAAACAACTGGAATCGTATCCGCAGCGACGCTCAGCCCGTGCTCGCACAGACGCGGTGCTGGAAATCGAGATCAGCCGTGTCGGGCATGAAAACCGATGTGTTTAGGGTGCGCGTAAGGTTTGGAAGCAACTCAAGCGAGAGTCGATTGTGGCTGCGCGCTGCACCGTGGAGCGGTTGATGAGGAAACTGAGCTTGGCAGGGATCAGGCGCGGTCGACGCTGCAAGACGACCCTTCCGGCAGACTTGGCCGATCACCCTTTGGACCGGGTGAATCGTCAGTTTGTCGCAGCGCGACCGAATCAGCTTTGGGTGGCCGATATCACGTATGTGAGGACCCGATCCGGGTTTGTGTATGTGGCGTTTGTGGTGGATGTGTTCTCACGTTTTATCGTGGGTTGGCGTGTTCTGAAATCAATGCAGACAGCGTTGGTTCTGGATGCGCTGGAACAAGCGCTGTGGGCCCGGGGAAAGCCACGAGGGGTCATACATCACAGTGATCGTGGCAGCCAGTACCTCTCGATTCGTTACACCGAGCGACTGGATGAGGCGGGGTTCAACGCATCGGTTGGAAGGGTTGGTGATGCTTACGACAATGCCTTGGCTGAAACCATCAACGGCCTGTACAAAACGGAAGTGATCTACAAAGCGGGTCCCTGGCGGGGCCTGGAGGCCGTGGAACAGGCCACCTTGACCTGGGTGGACTGGTTCAATCATCGGCGATTGCTCCAACCGATTGGCGATGTACCACCTGCTGAATACGAAATGATGTATTATCAACTAACCGAGTCGGCTCAAGCAGCATGACTCAAACTAAACAGTCTCCGGTAAACCCGGGGCGATTCAATGCGTGATATACTACTCCCAGATGATCACCAAACCCGGTCACGGGTGGGCTAGACTCTACGCATGCCAATTGAATGCGACCAGACACATGGGCCCGCACTTTTCATTTGGTGTGACAAGCCCTTAACAACTTAGAATAAACATAATGAGGAGATCCAGATGAAAATTACCAAACTTGCAGTCATTGGGGCTGTATTATCGCTTGCAGCGGTTACTGCTCAGGCGGGTACGCTGGAAGACGTACAGGCCCGAGGTGAGCTCAACTGCGTGGTTACAACCGGTTTGGCGGGGTTCGCATCGCCGGATGAAAATGGCCGCTGGCAGGGCTTCGATGTCGATTTCTGCCGTGCAGTAGCGGCGGCGGTGCTGGGGGACGGCGAAAAAGTCAAATTCGTTCCGTCTACCTCAAAAACCCGGTTCACCCTGCTCAACTCAGGGGAAGGCGACATCCTGTTCCGCAACACAACCGAGACCATGAGTCGTGATACGGACCTCAAACTGACCTTCCTGCCCGTCAACTACTATGATGGTCAGGGCTTCCTGGTTCGCAAGGACATGGACATCGCCTCAACGACGCAACTTGGTGGGGCCTCCGTCTGTATCCAGACCGGTACCACCACGGAACTGAACCTGGCGGATTACTTCAATTCCAACGGGATGAGCTATGAGCCGGTGAACACCGAGACCAACGAGGAAAGCATTTCCAACTACACGGCAGGCCGTTGCGATGCCTACACCACGGACGTATCCGCCCTGGCATCTACCCGGGCCGTACTCGACGACCCTACTGCACACACGATTCTTCCGGAAATCATTTCCAAGGAACCCCTGGCCGGTGCCGTGCGCCACGGTGACGACAACTGGGCGGACATCGCAAAATGGGTGGTCAATGCAATCATCATCGCCGAGGAACTCGGTATCACCAAGGACAACGCCGCTGGACTTTGCTCAACCTCGGGCACTAACCCGAGCATCAACCGGCTGTGCGGCACCGAAGGCGACATGGGTGGCGTACTCGGCCTGGATGCGAAATGGGCGATGCACGCAATTTCAGTGGCTGGAAACTATGCTGAAATCTTCAATGCGAACGTCGGTCCGGATACCCCGCTTGCCCTGGACCGCGGCCTGAACGCGTCCTGGAAAATGGGCGGTATTCTGTACGCGGCACCGATTCGCTAACGGGCAGTTTCGAAACAAGGGAAACGGGGGGCTGCACGGTGTGGAGCGCCCCGTTTTTCAGCCGGAAATCGCGTATCCGGCTTGAGTTCAGGGTCGCTATTGACAGGTCAACAGGACCGGTTCATGCTCATCATGAGCAATCCGTAATGACCCCGGGAACCGATGCCGAAGAACCGACACCCGATGGCATGACCCGGGACTGGCGAGCCCGTAAGTCATCGTATGAGTGAAGCGACCATACCTGAGGGAAACCTCCTCTCAAGACTGTGGAACGATAAAGGCATCCGCTCTGTCGTGGTACAAGTCATCGCCACTGTATTAATTTTCGGTTTCCTCGCCTATATCGTTCGCAACGCATTCATCAACCTGGACGCCATTGGCAAGGGGTTCAGCTACAAGTTCCTGTGGCAGCAGTCCAACTACGACATTAACCAGCACTTCATTCCATACTCCTCCCGGTCGACGCACTTCACGGCTATGCTGGTCGGGATTCTCAACACCCTGCTCGTCGCCGTCTGCGGAATCATACTGGCCACCATCGTAGGGTTTATGCTGGGTGTACTGCGGCTGTCAAAGAACTGGCTGACGAACAAACTCGCCTATGTGTACATCGAGTATGTTCGCAATGTACCGGTCCTGCTTCACATCCTGCTGGTCCACGGGATCATCGTGCACTCGCTGCCCATGCCCAAGCAGGCCACCGGGATCAATGAGGTGGCCTTCCTCACCAACCGGGGGGTTTTTGTCCCGAAGCCGGTTTATGAGCCGCTGTTCTGGGGAGTGGTTGCCGTGTTTGCCGCGGGCATCGTCTTTTTCCTGTGGTTCAGAAAATACGCCCGCAGAGCGCAGGACGAGACAGGGAAACACTACCCCGTGTTCTGGATCGGACTCGGGGCCATCCTCGGCGCGCCTGTGCTCGCGTACTTCCTGCTCGGAAGCCCGATCACCTGGGATATCCCGGCACTGCACAAATTCAACTTCAAGGGCGGAATGGTGGTTCGCCCGGAATTCGTCGCCCTGTGGCTGGCCCTGTCACTGTATACCGCTTCATTCATCGGGGAAATCGTTCGTGCCGGGATCCTTGCCGTGAGCCATGGGCAAACCGAGGCTTCCCTGGCTCTGGGTGTCAGTCGCGGGCGCACGCTGAGCCTGGTGGTCATCCCCCAGGCCCTTCGGGTCATTGTCCCCCCGTTGACCAGCCAGTACCTGAACCTGGCCAAGAACTCATCGCTGGCAATCGCCATCGGGTACATGGATATCGTGGCCACCGTCGGCGGCATCTCACTCAACCAGACCGGTCGGGAGATGGAATGCATGATCATTGTACTGCTGCTGTACCTGGTGCTGTCGCTGCTGATATCCGCGGCGATGAACTGGTACAACAAGCGTATCAAGCTGGTGGAACGGTAGGGGACTGGAATGGCTGAAAATACCTACCAACCCGGCGAACACCCTGACCTGCCGCCGCCTGTGCACACCATCGGCCCCATTGCATGGGTTCGCCAGAACCTGTTGTCCTCGCCTTCCAATATCGTGATGACGGCCGTTTCGATCTGGCTGCTGTACATAATCGTCCCGCCGACGCTGGACTGGCTGCTTTTCGATGCGGCGTTTACCGGCGCTGACCGGAATGAGTGCCGGGCCCAGGCAGGCGGAGCCTGCTGGGCGTTCATCAGTGAGCGATTCAGGCTGTTCACCTACGGATTTTATCCGATCGAGGAGCGATGGAGAGTGAATCTTTCATTCATCCTCCTGCCCGCTGCATTGATTCCTGTGCTCTATGACAGACTCCCCTTGCGGAAATACGGACTCTGCTTTTCCATGAGCTTCCCGCTGATTGTGGGTTGGCTGTTGCTGGGGGGATTCGGGCTGGAACCGGTCGCGACGGACGAGTTCGGGGGGTTCATGCTGACACTGGTCATCGGTGTGACCGGCATCGCCTTTTCGCTCCCGATCGGCATACTTCTGGCACTGGGAAGACAGTCCCAGCTCCCCATCATCAGGCTGCTCTGCGTG
Source organism: Gammaproteobacteria bacterium (assembly GCA_965205275.1). Lineage (GTDB taxonomy): Bacteria > Pseudomonadota > Gammaproteobacteria > UBA4575 > UBA4575 > WTFY01. The sequence goes on along the minus strand of OZ242168.1, from coordinate 1,800,907 downwards.
GGATTCATTGAATTTATTCGTGGCGTGCCGTTGATCACGCTGCTGTTCGTCGCTTCGACCATGCTCAATTACTTCCTGCCGAAAGGCACGACCTTTGATTTGTTGTTGCGTGTACTGATCATGGTGACACTGTTTGCATCGGCCTACATGGCGGAGGTCATTCGTGGCGGACTGCAGGCCATCCCCAAGGGCCAGACCGAAGCGGCCGATGCCATGGGACTGAAGTACTGGCAATCCATGCGGCTGATTGTCCTGCCCCAGGCACTGAAAATCTCCATACCGGGGATCGTGAACACCTTCATTGGCCTATACAAGGACACCACGCTGGTGATCGTCATCGGACTGCTCGATCCGCTCGGGATCGGACGTTCCTCGCTTGCGGACACCAAGTGGACGGGGCTTTCCAACGAAGTCTATCTGTTTGTCGCCATTTTCTTTTTCATATCCTGTTTCGGAATGGCCCGCTACTCGCTTTATCTGGAAAACAAGCTGCACACAGGACATCAACGATAACCCAACGGAGACGAAATGGCAGAACGCGAACACAATGACAAGCCCTCGGAGGGGAATGGGTATGCGGTTGAGCTGCGCAACGTGAACAAATGGTACGGCCAGTTTCACGTGCTCAAGAATCTGAACCTGCTGGTCGCCCGCGGGGAGAAAATCGTGATCTGCGGACCTTCCGGTTCGGGCAAATCCACCGTGATCCGCTGCATCAACCGACTTGAGGAACATCAGAAAGGGGACGTCATCGTCGATGGAATAAAACTGACCAATAACCTCAAGAATATCGAGAAAGTCCGCAGTGAAGTGGGCATGGTCTTCCAGCATTTCAACCTTTTTCCTCATCTCACCGCTCTGGAGAACTGTACCCTGGCCCCGATATGGGTCAAAAAAATGCCCAGGGCCGAGGCCGAAGCCACCGCCATGAAGTACCTTGAACGGGTGAAGATTCCGGAGCAGGCCGGCAAGTACACCGGACAGCTTTCAGGGGGGCAGCAACAGCGTGTCGCGATCGCCCGAAGCCTGTGCATGCGTCCCAAAATCATGTTGTTCGACGAACCCACTTCGGCCCTCGATCCGGAAATGATCAAGGAAGTGCTTGAAGTCATGATTGAACTGGCCAGCGAAGGCATTACCATGTTGTGCGTGACCCATGAAATGGGGTTTGCAAAAACCGTCGCGGACCGGGTAATTTTCATGGATGACGGGGAGATTATCGAGGAGAATACCCCGCAGGAATTCTTCAATCACCCCACACACGACCGGACCAAACTGTTCCTGAGCCAGATCCTCGATCACGCCTGAGTCCGGGGACTCCGCTGAGAATCCTTGAAGAATACGAGCCGGATCGGGGCGACTGCAGCGGCCTTGACGATAATGGTGAAGGTCGATGAGACCGGGGCCATGATCAGCGGGACGGTGCCCACCGGAACCCGGGGGAGCCCGGGATTGAAGCCACCGGCTGACCGATGGTCAGGATTATCTGCAATTCCCTTCCCGGACAGCACCGCACCAACACTTGACAGGCCTCGCTTTCCTTATGCATGATCCCAGGCAGTGCTGGCTCGCCATCCATTCACCTCAAATCCCGTGATCAAAGCTACCGCTACACTCCTCGCCTGCCTGGCCATCGCACAAGGGCTCCTGCCTGCAGGGGCCGCCAGGGCCCAGTCAATTGAAGCGGCCCGTATGGCATTTGCTGAAGGTCGGTTCACCGAGGCCGCCGAGCTCGGCGAAGCCCTCCAGACCTCCGAAGGCTATGCGCTGGCGGCCGGATCGCTGGCCATACACGGCCACCACTATATTGGCGAAAATGATGAAAAAAAGGCTTTGCTGGAGCGTGCGATGGGATTGGCGCAAGAGGCGATCCGCCTTGATACGACCCGTCCGCAAGCCTATTTACAGTTGGCCCATGCCATGGGCCGGTATGCACAGGCAATCGGAGGGATGAAAGCCGCCAAAAAAGGGTATGTGGGGGAAATACGCAAGGCGATCGAAACTGCACTTGACCTGGACCCGGAGATGGCAGCCGCTCATGTGAGCCTGGCGGCCTGGCATGCAGGCGCCATCGACGGCGGCGGACTCATGGCCAAAATGGTGTACGGCGCTTCAAAAAAGCGCGCGCTGGCACACTACGAACAAGCCCTCGAACTCGCGCCCGAAGAGAAAGGGGTGCTCGTCGAATATGGACTTGGCCTGTTGCTCCTGAATCACAAAAAGTATCGCGAGCCGGCGCGTGACCTGCTTTCGCGCGCGACCCGGATACCGTCGAAAAACGCTTACGAACAGATTCTGCACCAAAGGGCCGTCGAGAAGCTGGCGGGCCTCGACAGCCCGTCGTCAAGGTGAAGGCAACGGCGTCACGGATCAAGGCCCGGCAGGGATGGACACAGGACTCCCCATCGCCGGGCAGGGTGTGGCCCCTGCATCAAAACCTGGCTTGCCAGGGGATAGCATGGATCGTGATCTAGAGGCACCTGAAAGCCATCCAGGCAGATTCAGCACACAGTGATTTCTGGCACTGACAATTTCGCCGGTGTCGGTGTCGGAGGAAAAATTCCCTACAGGATTCCCGGTTTGATATAGTGATTCGCAGCAAAGGAAATGGGGGCCGCCAGGCCCGCATAGATCAAGATCACAAAGCGGACCGCCGGTCGCATCCGAGCAATGGATCGGACCGGTTCCACCGGGACAGCAACCTTCCGGACTTCGGCCTGCGTGCCCGCACCTCGAACCGCAAGGCAGCCATCATGGAAGGCCTTGAAGAATACGCCTCTGCAGGCCGACTATTCAATAAGGCTATAATAAAGTGTTCTATAGTGTACAAAACGGGAGAATAGTCATGTCTAACAAAAAGGTAGTCGGAAGCTGTTTCTGCACTAAGATATCGTATGAAATAACCAATAATCACGGCATATTCCAATACTGCCATTGTTCTCGATGTAGAAAATTTACTGGGAGTGCATTTGCCTCAAATATATTAGTGTTACCCGAACATTTTAAATGGCTGGGTGGTGAGGAATATGTTGGTAGATATGAGCCAGAAGAGCCGAAATATTTTGCAACTGCCTTTTGTAAAAATTGTGGTTCGTCTTTACCTTGGTTAGATAAAACTGGTAAAGCTATTATTGTACCAGCAGGCACTCTTGATAGTGATCCGAACATTAAGCCCATACAGAATATTTACTGTGACTCAAAAGCTGTATGGTATGTTGAACCGAATACCTTGCCACAGTACGAGCAACTTCCCCCAAGATAAAGTAAATGACTGCCAACGGCCCAAAGCGGGCATTCGGCTGTCACCGATTTGTTCCCAATATTTTTTTCCTATGCAAATATCAAGCTGAGATTGTTCATTTTACTGAGTTCACGCGCCAAGGGGTCAAAATAGAGTTTGTTCCTTATTGTTTTGATATTTTCATTTATGCATAGAATTCTAACCGAACATTTACTAAAGATTTACACATATAGACTTATGCTCGGTGTAGTTATTCAACACTTCTTTGCCCATTTCGCGCCCCCAACCTGATTGTTTGTATCCCCCGAATGGCATTGCTGCATCAAATATGTTGTAGCAATTGATCCAAACTATGCCAGCTTGTAACTTATTGGCGACTCTATGTGCCTTGCTAATATCCTTTGTCCAAATACCTGCGGCTAAACCATAGACTGAGTTATTCGCTTGTCGCAATAAATCAGATTCGACAGGGTCAAAAGGCGAAGCAACAACAACAGGTCCAAAAATTTCTTCTTGCACCACTTTCATACTAGGTTTTGTGTTAGTTAATACTGTAGGTTCAACAAAATAACCTCTATCACCACTACGTTTCCCTCCTACAATTGCTTTTGCACCTTCGTTCAAACCGGAATCTAAATACTTACATACTCGATTCAGTTGAGTTTCTGATACCAATGGACCCATTTCTGTAGATGGATCTAAACCTTTTCCCAATTTCATATTTGCTGCTACTTCAGATACACCACTTACCACTTCATCAAAAACTTTATGCTCAACATATAACCTGGAACCTGCGGTGCAACATTGACCATGGTTGAAAAAAATTGCGTTAGCCGCACCAGGAATGGCTAAATCAAGATCTGCATCCGACATTACTATGTTGGGTGATTTACCACCAAGCTCTAAAGTAACTTTTTTAAGATTACCTGCTGCTGCTTTTAGAATAGATTTACCAACCTCTGTGGAACCAGTGAAAGCGACTTTATCGACTCCGGGATGTGCAGCCAGTGCTGCACCGGTTATCTCACCAACTCCTGTTATAATATTCACTACGCCTTTTGGTATACCAGCTTCTTCAATTAGTTCTGCTAATTTAAGTCCAGTTAAAGGAGTTTCTTCGGCAAGTTTTAGGACAGTACAACATCCAGTTGCCAATGCAGGCGCCAGTTTCCAAGCTGCCATTAATAAAGGAAAATTCCAAGGGATGATTTGGGCAACGACGCCCACGGGCTCCCTTGTAGTGTATGTATGATATTGTGCGCCTGGCGTATAAGGTACGGAAAGCTGTATTGTTGAGCCTTCGATCTTGGTTGCCCACCCGGCCATATAGTGAAATAAATCTGCCGCAAGAGGCACGTCTGCTGCAGTTGCAACACCAATAGGCTTTCCCACATCAAGCGATTCCAGATGAGCTAATTCATCTAAATTTTCAAGTATTAAGTCGCCAAGTTTCCAAATCAACTTGCTTCGTTCAGAGGGTGTGAAATTTGACCATGCGCCCTCTTCAAATGCTTTGCGCGCAGAAGCAACTGCTTGATCCACATCCTTAACGGTTGCATTTGGCACTTGAGTGATAACGTATCCCGTAGCAGGATCGTAGACATCTAAAGTTTGGTCATCTTCTGCTGAAACCCATTTTCCATCAACAAACATTCTTGCGGGTCTAGTCGCAAGTGCGTCTACGAAAGAAGGTAAAACATCTTTTCCTAAATTTTCATTCAATGAAAATCCTCCTGTAATTTTTATATTATGTCTGCAATATATCTATCGATGACTCAAAACATTGGAATTGACCATGCTTACTTTTTAGCAATCGCTAGAGTCTATAGAGATAATACTGTTACATAATTATTTTCACCGCGAAAACTTATAAACCATACCTGTGTGGTTTCGTCTTTCATATAGCACGTGGTTTTTTGCAAAAATATCATCAGTACTTGCTTCGTAAATAACCTCAATACCGTGCTTTAAAACTGTGCAATATTCTTGTTCTGCATTTATATATAAACGTTCGACTAACTTACTAATAGCATCTGTAGTAGCGACCGGCGCCCTATGTAGTGACCGCCCATAATGATGCGTTGCGCAAGCCTCATGAATTCGAGCAGTTATGCGGTTATGTCCAGTGTCTAATATTTCTAAATTACGAGTCTGTATATGATGTTTTTTAGCAATACTACTTGATCTATTAGCTAATAACTGATTATTTATATCTGTAATCATAATTCCAAATAATTAATTTTTATTATTTTTATTTAAAAATTTAGATATACCTTTACCTGTTTCATCCATCATAAGGTTACAAACAATACTTTTGGTGGCCAATTCATATGCGTTGTTAATATCAAGCTCTGATTGTTCGTAAAACATTTTTTTGCCCAATTGTATTGCACCCGAAAATTTATTAACTATAGCTTGTGCCACCTCTTCAACTTTTGCATCAAGATCTTCAACACTGACTGCATCGTTAATCAAACCCCACTCAGCTGCTGTAGTAGCATCAATCATGCGTCCAGTAAGCAACATTTCCATCGCGCGTTTCTTGGAAATTGTTCGACTGACTGGAACAGATGGCGTAGAACAAAAAAGACCAAGATTTATACCATTCACTCCAAAATTTGCATTTTTAGCAGCATAAGCCAAGTCACAGCTTGCAACCAATTGGCATCCTGCAGCTACTGCAGTTGCATGAACTTTTGCAATTACAGGTTGGGGTAATTGAGTAATCTTTAGCATAACTTCTGAACATAGATTAAATAATTCTTGCGCATATCGCTCGCTTCTATCGGCATGCATTTCTTTCAGATCATGACCTGCACAAAAACCTCTACCTTTTGCATCAAGTATCACTACGCTGATAGTATCTTGTACGGCAATATCGTCTAGTGCACTTTTAAATTGGGCCAACATTTCCATTGACAATGCATTGTATTTATCAGGTCGATTTAATGTGATCGTTGCAATTGCATCGGTTTTTGACATCAGAATTAATTGCGAAGTGGTTTTCGGGTTATTCATGGTTTGATTCTCCAGTGTTAAATTTATTTTTAGCAATATCCCGGAGTTTAAATTTTTGTATTTTCCCTGTTGACGTTCGAGGGAGAGCTCCTATTACAATCTTACTAGGGACTTTGAAACGCGCCAATTTTTGTCGACAATGATTAATGATTTCATCATTACGAATATTTTGTATCGATGACTTAAGCTCGATAAATGCACAAGGCGATTCTCCCCATTTTGGGTTTGGATATGCGACAACTGCAGCACCTGCTATGGCTGGATGCTCGTATAACACATCTTCAATTTCTAAGCTTGAGACGTTTTCACCGCCAGAAATAATAATATCTTTAGAACGATCCTTGATTTGGATGTACCCATCTGTATGCAATACACCTAAATCACCCGTTGCAAACCATCCATTTTTAAATGCACTTGCAGTCGCATCAGGATTCTTGAGGTACCCCATCATTACATTGTTGCCGCGCATAAATATTTCTCCAATCGTCGTGCCATCCTTGGCTACAGGTTCCATAGTTTCTGGATCAGCAATCATAATTTCCTCAAGCACGTGGTAAGGAACACCTTGGCGAGATTTTAATTTTGCATGTTCTTCTTCTGATAGTTTTTCCCATTCTGCTTGTGGCTCGCAGAATACTGCCGGCCCATAGGTTTCAGTTAGGCCGTAAGTATGTGTAAGTCGAAACCCATAGGCTTCCATCTCTCTAAAAACTGCGGTAGGTGGAGGGGCAGCAGCAACCATTGCATGAACTATATGCTGCTTTTTGTTACGCAATTCTTCGGGTGCGTCATGCAATAACTGATGAATTATTGGCGCACCGCAATAGTGAGTAACTTTTTCCTGGCTAATTAACTCAAAAATTCGTTTAACCTCAATACTTCGTAGGCAGACACTTGTGCCTCCCACAGCGGCTAACGTCCATGGAAAACACCAACCGTTACAATGGAACATAGGCAGTGTCCACAGATAAACCGGTTGGTTAGGCATTTGCCAAGTCAGTACGTTACTTAAAGAATTTAAATAAGCACCTCGATGATGTGATACGACACCTTTAGCAGCGCCAGTAGTTCCTGAAGTGTAACCTAATGAAATTGGCCACCACTCATCCTTAGGTAGAGTCCATGTAAAATCAGCTGAACCTTCTATTATTAAATCTTCATAAGAAATTTTACCAATCGGTTTGTTAGTAGTCGCCGCGGGATCCTCTATATCTATAATCAATAACGCAGGCATACTTTGTTTAAGGGCATCTGACAAAATGGATGTTAATTCACCATCAACGATAAGTATCTCAGATTCACTGTGTTTGAGTTGAAGGATAATGGACTGGGCATCCAGGCGAGTATTGATTGCATGTATCACCGCGCCAATTAGTGGCACGCTGAAGTGAGCTTCAAATATTTCAGGTCCATTGAATGCTAAAATAGAAACTACATCTCCTTTGCGAATTCCAAGTTTATATAACGAAGATGCAAAAGCGCGAATTCTGTTATAGGTTTCGATCCATGTGTAACGACGTTTATCCGATACAACAGAGGTATGATTCGGGAATACGTTTGCAGCCCGTTTAAGGAATGAAAGAGGAGACAGCGGAACATAATTTGCCAGGTTTTTTCCCAGGCCTTCATTAAATGCGCTCATTTCAGGCATATCTCAAAAGATTTGGCATAAAATATTAGCTGACGATCTAAGCTAAATAAGTCCTTATGACCCGAAAGTGCTACAAACAAATATGAATCATTGTCCTAATTGGTGATTCTCTGGGTTACGTTAAATTTTGTAACTTTTGCTTAGCCAAACTACAATTTGAACTGAATGGTGGAAAAGGCAAATCAAAATAACATAGAGAGTGGAGGTTATGATTTTCATCATGCCCATATAAAATGCTTGTTTCAAGCACGCTTCGAAGTGCACCCCTAACTAGTGGATGGTCATCGACAATCAAAATTCTGCGGCTTACTGTCATTAATATAAATATTACCTGAGTGTGCCTGTGCTTTAAGCATTAATCCTAACACCAATAGATGTACTTGACTCAACAAAAATGCCACTTATTAGCCATTGAAGATGCATGTGTTTACGTGAAGATGTAACAAATTGATTTGCCGGATAAGAATTTTACCGGCCGTGCTATAAGTGCGATAATTGTCAGAACGCACCACATAATTGTTTTAACAGATATAAGAAGCAAAAATTATAGGAGTACTATGGATATAGTCGATCATTTAGCAAAGCTGGATCAGCAATTTATGTCAACTTTTGCTGATCTGGATGCAGCGGGAATTGCATCGTTTTATACGAATGATGCAACTTTATTGCCACCAAATGTAGCGGCTATAGCCGGTATTAAATCTATCCAGGAATTTTGGCAGCATGTATTCGACAGCGGTATCGTGAAGGTTACGCTAAAAACTATTGAGATCGAAGATTTTGGAATGAGCACAGTTTGCCAATATGGGAAGTATGGGCTTCATGATGTTGATGGGAAAACCTTGGATGAGGGCAAATATCTAATACTATGGAGCAATATTGACAATACCTGGTTGATACATAAAGACATGTGGAATAGTGACGGGCCTATTTAATAACAGGTTAAGTTCACGACATCACGTTTAAGGCTTGAGTCAAAATATCTTTTGAGTTTCAAGTTTTGTATATGCGGCTAGTGTCTACATAAATAAGTCACTAAATTCAAAGTACATAAGCATACATAGCAAAATTGAAGGTACTAAGAATAGTACCAGGAAAAATATATATGCTGTTGAGAAAATCATTGAAGGCTTGAACGCTTCTCCAAATTCAGGAAGGCTTAAATATTAAAGTAGAAACCGTATTGGAAGCAGGTGTTTGGTGTAAGGCCACCGTTAGAAAACTTTCCACAATTCCAATAGATAAACCGCCTGCACCCGGTGGGGCAGATTTAGGTCCTAGTCCAGTTGAAATGATATTAGTAGCACTAGATACTTGTCATTAAATCATGTGATCCGCTTTAGCTTCACTGATGAAAATTTAAAAGAACTAACGCAGTAAACGAGCAATGTCCAGTGCTGGAGATGCTTGTTCTCGGAGTTGATATAGAAAATGAAGTTACAATTAATTGTGTAAGACCAGAAACAGCATGAATCCAAAGATACATATTTAATCGCCAGCGTCTCGCAGGCAAGCTTTAGGCTCTTTCCCTCACCTACGTTTTTAAATCTGCGGAACCGAGATATTTTCTAAATGTTTAATTCCAGAAGTGTGTAATGAGTTTTAAGCTATCTCGCGGCGCCATTGTTGGTATCGGTGAATTAAAACCAATACGTCATACAAGTGGTCGTACGACACTTGAAATGATTGCAGAAGTTTCCCGTATTGCGGTCATGGATGCAGCGCTTGAGCCAGGGCACATAGATGGAATTCTTGTTGGGCCACAAGTTGGTGAAACCCCACAACATGTTCCTGCAACGGTATGCGAATATCTTGGTATAAAACCAAACATGGCAAATGTTGTTGATCTTGGAGGCGCTTCAGGCGCAGGAATGGTCTGGCGTGCAGCCGCAGCTATTGAAGCAGGTATGTGTGAAGCGGTCTTATGTGTTCTCGCAAATACTCGGGAAGATACTCCTGCTCGTTCACCAAACCGGAATCCTATTCGCGAATTTGATGTGCCATTTGGGGCCTCCGGAGCAAATATTTCATATGCATTGTTAATGCAGGCACACATGGCGAAATACGGGTCAACGGCAGAAGACTTTGCCTCTATTGCTGTGTGGGCTCGTAAAAATGCTCAGCTTAATCCAAATGCAATATTTTATGGTAAACCTGTAAAAATTGAAGATGTTTTAAAGTCTCCGATAATTGCATCACCATTACATCTTCTAGAAATTGTAATGCCTGTTGCAGGTGGAGAGGCGGTTGTTGTAGTTTCAGCTAGGAGGGCGCAACAACTAGCAAAAACAGCTGTGCACCTTCTTGGTGCCGGTGAAAAGATAACTCATCGTGCAATATCGCAATCACCAAATCTAACTACCGGTCCATTAAAAGATGCAATCGCACATGCCTTTGCTCAAGCACATGCAAAAGTTACCAATATGAATTTATTCTCGCTATATGACTGCTACACAATATTGACAGCAATTACGATCGAGGACTCGGGTCTTTGCGCTCCTGGTGACTTTGGAAGTTGGGTTCATGACCATGATTTGGGACATACTGGAGATCATCCGTTGAACACGCATGGTGGTCAGCTAGGGTTTGGACAACCGGATTTAGCAGGTGGCATGACACATGTTGTTGAAGCGGTACGACAATTGCGTGGTGAAGCGAACGGACGGCAGATTAAAAACGCTATGAAGGCCTTGGTTACCGGCAATGGTGCAACGATGAGTGAAGCAACTGCTTTGGTATTAGGGGTTGAGTAATGACTGTTGATTTAGATTTACTAGAAACACCTGGACCTACAATCACTAAAGTCACTGCTCCATTTTGGGAGGCTGCTGAAAAGGGCCAGTTGATGCTTCAATACTGTACAGTATGTGCTAATGCTGTTTTCTACCCGCGTACGATTTGTCCCGTATGTTGGAGTCATCAATTGGTATGGCGCGAAGCATCAGGACATGGGATTTTGAAATCCTTCTCAATCATTTACAGACCAAGCCATCCGGGTTGGTTGCCTGCTGTACCATATGTTGTAGGTTTAGTCGAGCTGGAAGAAGGTCCGACAATGCTGAATTTTATCGTCACTGACCCAGGTTATTCATGCTCTGTAGGAGATGCTTTACACCTTATGCCGATTCGAATCGGAGGACGAATACTTCCAGCATTCAAACCAAAATAATTCAGCATCGTTTGCTACTAGTTTTCAGTACACATAGCAAAAATTCACTCTACACGAGAAAATAACTGGATGATGTAAGAATTCATTTTCAATTTTTATTAATTTTTTGGCCGTGCAATTAGTAAAGTTTGTTTAATTTCTTCACTTATTGAATTGAGTAATACAGTAGAGATTAATGAATCAAGATGTGCTTCTACAAGCTTAAATTCAGTAGATCTAAAGTAGAGATGACCGAATATCTTGCCAGGAAATTTAAATTTCTAGGGCTTATATGCCCAAGCTTGGCTGCAAAAATTGCATGGCTATTGTTCTGCACACCACTAGGGGGAAAGAAGTCATTTACTAAAAATGAAATACGCATGCTGAATCAAGCGAAGAAATCTCACATAACCCTCAATTCTTACAAAATTATAGTATACAAATGGACACCATCTGAACTCAGCACGGATGGTCTTGTTATATTGCTTACACACGGATGGTCTGGGAGATCGCTAGATTTTACAAATATAATTACGGAATTAATAAGAGAAGGACACATTGTCATTGTATATGATAGTCCGGCTCATGGAAGTTCATCTGGAAAACAAGCAAATATTCAATTGATTGCAAATTCGCTAATAGAAGTTGCAAAAATATCAGATCAAATTGATGTTCTTATAAGTCATTCTTTTGGCGGATTGACAAATTCCCTCGCGTTAAATTTGTGTCATGATAATAAAGTATTATCACAGGTGAAAAAATGCATAATAATATCTAGTCCAGGCAGCATGGTGAATGTCGTTCAGGCCTTTGTGCATTCAATGAATTTACCATACTCAGTTTTTAAATTGTTCTGTAAAAAAGTAGAGTACCTCGTTAAACGTCCTATTGAACTAGTAAATATTCCAAACCTATTAAAAGACTATTCAGGTCAGATTCTTATTATTCACGACAAAAATGATACGGTCATAGAGTTTACAGAAGCAGAATATAATGTGTCTCACCTCAATGCAGAATTATTTACTACCGATGGGTTAGGGCATGGCCGTATCTTAAGTTCACCTGCTGTTGCAACAGCTATTTCAGATTTTATAAATAACTAAGGTTTATTTTTTAATAATAGCCAACATGAAATATCATTACAGTTCCATAACAATTTTTATTGACCGAAGATAATAAGCTTAAAGCCTTAATTATGTTATTTGACTATGTTCGATAAATTGCACCAGTGGATTTTAATAAAATATTATTGCAAAGTAAGTTGGGAGGTAATCAATGGATAATGGTCCCCTCCACGAAATTTCCCAAGTAATACAATTAGCTGTTGCTCCCGTTTTTCTTCATTGTCACACCGCCTCAGTCGTGTGATTGATCGTATTCGTAATGTGAATAAGAGTATTCGCGAGGCAAAAGCTGAAGAGCATCAGGAACTACTTTGGATAGAAGCCAAAGTACTCCAGCGTACTGGAATAATTGTCAAGCACTCTGGGTATGTACCAGGGTTTGAGAGAGAGCAGGAACCTCAGTGTGTCCTGTTTGCGGCCCCTCCGGAAACCGGAAAATCCCTGAAAACGTCAATGTTTCAGGGACAGGATGAACCTACGGGACGGGAATCTTTTTAGCGACTGTTGTACGGCACCAGCAATGACCTTCCCGTCATCGCCTTGGGTTTTCGGATTCCCATCAACTGCAAAATGGTCGGCGCCACGGCACTCAGGCCCCGGCCGTTCGCGAGATCCCAGTGTCCCTTGTCGATCACCAGACAGGGCACCGGGTAGGTCGTATGCTGTGTGTGGGGTTCGCCGGTATGCGGGTCGACCATCTCATCGCAATTCCCATGGTCTGACGTCACCACCACCGAGACCCCCTGTTCAACCGCAGCATCCAGAACCCGCCCGGCATGCGTATCCAAAGCCTCCAGGGCTGCAATCACGGCCTCTTTTTTTGCGGTATGACCCACCATATCGCCGTTGGCAAAGTTGGTGACGATCAGGGAATAGGCGTCATTTTTTAGAGCCTTGATGACCTCGTCGGCGACTTCCTCGGCGCTCATCTCAGGTTGCAGGTCGTACGTGGCCACCTTGGGTGACGGCACGATCTTGCGATCCTCACCTTCGTAGGCCTCCTCATGACCGCCGTTCAGAAAATAGGTCACATGGGGGTACTTTTCCGTTTCGGCACAATGAAACTGATACAAATCGGATTTGCTGATGATTTCCGCCAGATTGGTTTCCGGCTTGCGTGGCGGAAACACCACGGGTCCGAGGAATTCCCTGCTGTATTTTGTCATCTTGGTCAGGCGGACAGGCTCGTATCCCGGACCCCGGTCAAAGGCCGTAAACCCGTCCTTTGCAAGGGCCTTGCTGAGCTGGCGCGGGCGGTCGCTGCGAAAGTTGCAGAAAATCACTTCGGACTCACCGGTCATGGGCTGTGCAGCATCCAGCACGGTGGGCAGTATAAACTCATCCGTCTCCCCCCGTGCATAGGCTTTGCGGATGGCATCCCTTGCATCGACGGCCTTCTTACCTTCCAGCCGGACCAGAGCCTGCCAGGCCTTGACAGTGCGCTCCCATCTGCGGTCGCGATCCATCGCAAAATACCGTCCCATGACCGTGGCGACCGCCCCATTGGCCCCCTTCAGGACCCGGTTGAGGCGTTGAACGTATTTCCTCGCACTCTTCGGCGGGGCATCGCGCCCGTCCGTGATGATGTGCACCAGCGGCCGGGTCCGGTGATCCTGGCATAACTTGACCAGTGCGATCATATGATTGATATGGGAATGCACGCCACCGTCCGACAGCAGACCGATCAAATGGATGTGACCGTCTTTTTTCTGGGCCTTCCTGACGGCACGCACCAGAGGTGACATCTCAGACAGACTGCCATCGGCAATGGCATCGTTGATACGAATCAGGTCCTGCCTGACGATCGCCCCGCAGCCAATCGTCATATGCCCGACTTCCGAGTTTCCCATTTGTCCGGCAGGCAGGCCCACCGCCTCGCCGGAGGCCTCCAGTACCGTATGCGGATACCTGGAAAAATATTCATCCAGGCGCGGGGTGTCGGCCCGCAGCACGGCATTGTTGGCCTTGCTGGGATTGACGCCAACCCCGTCGAGAATGACAAGCGCGACGCGGTTACGAATGACTACAGGTTTGGTCACAACAAAAACCGGTGATTTAAAAGCAGGTGATTATGCAGCAATTGCATCAGGGTGTCTGCTCATCCGGCTCATCTGGCTCATCTTTTACGCCATCGGCATCCTCCAGGGGTTCCCCGCCCCCCAGTTCCACCGCCTGCTCTTCAGCCGAGAGCGGGACCGACGCCGGCTTCTGCTGGCCCGGTTTTTTTGCGGGCACCTCCTGATCCTCTTTCCGGGCCTGCGGGGTGACGATGCGGGACAATGCCAGACCGAGTTCAAACAACAACCAGACCGGTATGGCCAGCAGCACTTGCGAAATCACATCCGGTGGCGTCAGCAGCATCCCCACGATGAAGGCAACCACGATGACGTAAGGCCGTTTGGCGGACAGCTGTTCCGGTGTGGTGATCCCCAGCCTGACGAGAACCAGGGTAACCACAGGCACTTCAAATGCCGCGCCAAAGGCGATGAAAATCTTCATCACAAAATCCAGGTAGCGCCCGATGTCGGTCATGACCGCCACCCCTTCCGGGGCCATACGGGTAAAAAATCCGAACATCAGGGGAAAGACGATGAAGTACGCAAACGCCATGCCCACGTAAAACAGGATCGAACTGGAAACAAGGAGTGGAAAGACAAGCCGTTTTTCACCGCCGTACAGACCCGGTGCAACGAATGCCCAGGCATGAAAAAGAATGATCGGGATCGCCAGTACGATGCTGATCAGGAATACAAGTTTGAACGGGGTCAGAAAAGGGGAGGCCACCTCAATGGCCACCATCGAGGTGTTTTCCGGCAGGTGTGCCATCAGCGGTCCTGCCAGCCAGGTATACAGGGTATTGGCAAACGGAAACAGGCCGAGGAACACTGCGAACACGCTCCCGGCAACCCACATCAGCCTGCTGCGCAGTTCGTACAGATGCGATAGAAGAGTTTCCTGTTTGGTATCGGGACCCGTGGAATCAGTCGGCTTCATTCTTTTCAGGTCCGGAGCTCAATGGCGGCTCCCTGGCAGATTCGATCTGGTCTTCAACGGCCTTGATCAGCGGGTCATCGTCCGGGTCAAGTTCCTGTTCGATTTCTTTCTGGGTCCCTTTCAGTATTTCCTTCAGTTCGCCGATCTCGCTCTGCTGTTTTTCCAGTATTTCCTTCAGTTCGGCCGACTTGATTTCAGATTCGATGTCCGCACGGAATGCCTCGATCGTGCGCTTCGCCTTGCCGATCCACTTGCCCGCCTGGCCAGCCAGACGCGGCAGGCGTTCCGGCCCCACCACCAGCAACACGACCACCATCACGATGGTAAGCTCCCAAAAGCCGAAATCAAACATGGTCTGGAAAGATTACTCTTTCGGCGGGGCCTCATCCGTTTCCGAATTTTCGGGCTCACCCTCGTCCTTTACGGATTTTTTAAAATTCTTGACTGCACTGCCGATATCACCGCCCATGTTGCGCAATTTTTTTGTGCCGAAAATCAACACGATAATCAGTAGTACGATCAGTAACTGCCAGGGGCTGATTCCCATAACGTATACTCCGGTTTAAAATTAAAGTCTGCGATCAACGTACCGTCTTCCGCTGTGCCTTTTCCACAAGCCCCGAGGTTCCGAACCTTCTGCCAAGTTCAGTCAATACCGCCTCATGGCCCGAACCCTTGTAGGCAAGCAATACCATACAATGAAACCACAGGTCTGCAACTTCACAGACCAGGTGCTGCAGGTCTTGCGTTGCGGCCGCCTCCACGGTCTCATTCGCCTCCTCGCTGATTTTAGCAAGAATCTTTTCAAGCCCGCCCGCGTACAGACTCGCCACGTAGGAGTCCTGTGCCCGGGCACCCTTGCGCTGCTCCAGGATCTCGGTGATTTGCCGCAGGGTGTTCTCAGTATTCATCGCTTGCGTCCGTTTGACCGCCGCTGTCTACAGTACCACATGCCCGGTACGGGACACTATTCTACCGCCGCGGCGGGTGGAACCCTGACCACGATCCCGTGACGGGCCATGTACTGTTTCGCCTGGTGGATTGAAAATTCACCGAAATGAAAGATGCTCGCCGCCAGTACCGCATCGGCCTTGCCTGCCGTTACCCCTTCCGCCAGATGCGCCAGCGTGCCGACCCCGCCGGAAGCGATCACCGGGATCCCCACGGCTTCGCTGACGGTGCGTGTCAGTTCAAGGTCAAAGCCCGTCTTCACGCCGTCACGGTCCATGCTCGTCAGCAGCAGTTCGCCGGCACCGAAACGCTCCATTTTCAGAGCCCACTCCACGGCATCGATGCCGGTAGGCTTACGCCCCCCGTGGGTAAAAATCTCCCATCGCAGCCTTTCACCTTCTGCGCTGACCCGTTTGGCATCGATGGCCACCACGATGCATTGTGAACCGGTCTTTTCACTGGCTTGCTGAACGAACTCCGGGTTGAACACCGCGGCGGTATTGATCGCAACCTTGTCCGCCCCGGCGTTCAGCAGGGTACGGATATCTTCCACCTTGCGAATCCCGCCACCTACCGTAAGCGGAATGAAAACCTCGGAGGCCACCTGTTCAACCACATGCACCATGGTGTCACGGTTATCGGAACTGGCGGTAATGTCCAGAAAAGTAATCTCATCCGCACCTTCCCTGTCGTAGCGTTTGGCCACCTCGACCGGGTCGCCCGCATCCCGTATCTCTACGAACTTCACGCCCTTGACCACACGGCCGGCATCGACATCCAGACAGGGGATAACTCTTTTTGCAAGCGACATGGATACCCGTTAGCGGAAAATGATTTTTTATGATCCGGTTTCAGACTGTTTCCGCCGACTCATCGGCGGCATCGGCAAGCGCTTGCGCATGCTCCAGCTCAATGGTGCCTTCGTACAGCGCACGCCCTATGATCACCCCGACAATCCCTTCCTCATCGCATTCACACAGCCGCCTGATATCGTTTTCATCGGTCACACCCCCCGATGCAATCACCGGGATATGGATGGCGCCCGCAAGTTCCACGGTGGATTCGACATTCAGACCCTGCATCATGCCGTCGCGGCTGATATCCGTGAACACGATGGCCGCCACGCCGTCCGCCTCAAAATGCTGCGCCATGTCAATGGCATCGTGGTGAGACAACTTGGACCAGCCGTCGATGGCTACCTTGCCGTTTTTTGCATCCAGCCCAACGATGATGTGTCCGGGAAATTCCAGGCACAGGTCATTCACAAAATGCGGTGCGCTGACCGCACGGGTGCCGATAATGACGTACTGCACGCCGATATTCAGATAGGCCTGTACGGTGTCTTCATCCCGGATGCCGCCCCCGACCTGGATCGGAACCTCCGGATGAGCGGAAACGATGGCATGGATGATTTCAGCATTCTTCGGTGACCCGGAAGAAGCCCCGTCCAGGTCCACGATGTGCAGCCGTCTCGCTCCGGCCTCGATCCAGCGAGCGGCCATGCTGACCGGGTCTTCGGAGAACACCGTAACATCGTCCATGGCGCCCTGGCGGAGGCGCACGCATTTGCCGTCTTTCAGATCAATTGCAGGAATGACGAGCATTTCTTATACGGAACTAGCTGACTGCGCCGCTCCCGTCCCAGCGCATAAAGTTGCTAAGCAGCTGCAGGCCCGGGGTCGCACTTTTTTCCGGATGGCATTGCATTGCAAACACGTTGTCCCGGGCGATGACAGACGTAAACGGGATACCATAGTCGGTCGTGCCCGCAACCAGATCGGGTTCGTCACACTGCACAAAGTAGCTGTGCACAAAATAGAAGTAGCTGGACTGCGGAATATCTTTCCACAATGGATGGGCCTGGCACTGCCGGATGCCGTTCCAGCCCATATGCGGAACCTTGTAGCGGCCTTCGCCCGCGCCTACGGATACATGACTGCCAAAATACTCCACCTTGCCGTCATACAGCGCCAGACACCCGGTGCCCTGGTTTTCCTCACTTTCCTGCATCAGTACCTGCATCCCCATACAGATCCCCAGAAACGGTTTCTGCCGTGCAGCCTCCACCACGGTCGTATGCAGTTCCTGCGCATGCAGGGCACGCATGCAGTCGTGTGCAGCCCCCTGGCCCGGAAAAATTACCTTGTCGCAGGCCTCGATCTCTTCAGGCTTCGAGGTGGCCAATACACAGTCTGCGGGTCCCGCCACATGTTCGACCGCCTTCACCACGGAATAAAGATTTCCCATTCCGTAATCAATTATCGCGACCTGGCTCATCGTCGTATCCGGATATCAGGGCACTAACAGGAACGCATGGGGGTACCGCACGGTCACAGGCTGCCCTTGGTGGACGGGATCACGCCTTGCATGCGCTCATCGGCACCCACCGCGATCCGTAGCGCACGCCCGAAGGCCTTGAACACGGTCTCGGCAATGTGGTGTGAATTGGACCCCGACAGGCTGTCGATGTGCAGGGTGACATGGGCGTGATTGACGAAGCCCTGAAAGAACTCGTGGGTCAGGTCGACGTCAAAATCGCCTACCCGGGCACGCGGGAACTGCACCCGGAACTCAAGGCCCGGTCGACCGGAAAAATCGATCACCACCCGTGAAAGGGCTTCATCCAGCGGCACATAGGCATACCCGTAGCGCCGGATCCCTTTTTTATCACCGATGGCCTGTGAAAACGCCTGTCCCAGCGTGATGCCAACGTCTTCGACGGTGTGATGCGCATCGATCTCGAGGTCCCCCCGGGCGTGGATGTCGAGGTCGAGCAGCCCGTGGCGGGCCACCTGGTCCAGCATGTGCTCGAAAAAGGGCAGGCCGGTGTCCAGGACCGATTGCCCGTTACCGTCCAGGTTCAACCGGACCGTAATCCGGGTTTCACGGGTATTGCGTTCAACACTTGCGGTTCGCATGCTCACGGCGGCTGGACTATAAAGAGAATTTAAAAAATACGTCGTTCGTGTTGTATGTCATTACAGTTGCAGCCAGAACGTGACTGGCCCGTCATTCACTGAATACACCTGCATGCATGCACCGAATTCACCTGTCTGGACTTTAGCATATCTTAACTTCAGTTTGTCCGCAAAACAATCAAATTGCGCGGCTGCACGCCCGGGCGGGGCGGCCTGCGAGAAGTTCGCACGCAGCCCCCTGCGGGTATCTGCCGCAAGTGTGAACTGCGGGACCAGCAGGACTTCGCCTTCAACCTCCCTGACACTTCGGTTCATCCTGTCCGCATCATCCGCAAAGATACGGTACGCGAGCACCCGTTCGCTCATGCGTGCGAGGGTATCCTCATCGTCATGGCGCTGCAGGGCCGCATACACCAGCAGTCCCAGCCCGATGCGTGCGACGGACCGGTCATCGACCATCACACTGGCACGCCTGACGCGCTGGAGCAGGGCAATCACTCAGGCGAACCGGCAGGGGCAGGGCACAAGGCACCGTATCGAGGCGGTTCAGGCATGGCTGAATTTTCTCACAGCCCCGACCAGGGCATCGATAATCTCGGGCTCGGCTACAGAATGTCCCGATCGTACGGCGACCCTGAACTCGGCCTCCGGCCAGACCTGGTGCAGAGCCCAAGCCTGTTCAACGGGACAGACCATATCGTACCGCCCGTGCACGATCACCCCGGGGATGCCTTTCAGCCTGTGTGCCTCTTCCAGCAACTGGTTGTCCCGTAAGAAGGAGTCGTGCATGAAATAGTGGCATTCAAGGCGCGCCAGGCTCAGGGCAACCGCATCATCGGCGAAATGATCCAGGACCGCGGCCTGGGTCACCAGGTTGGATGTGCGGCCTTCCCAGAGGGACCAGGCACGTGCGACCTCGCGTTGCACGTCCCGGTCGCTTGAGGTCAGGCGCCTGTAAAACGCAGCCACCAGGTCATGCCTTTCGTCTTCCGGGATGACCCGGATATAGTCCTGCCACAGTTCCGGATGAATCCGGCTGGCCCCCTCCTGGTAAAACCACTGGATGTCCCGCCTGCGACACAGGAATATGCCACGCAGGATGAGTCCCGTGACACGCTGCGGGTAGGTCTGCGCATAGACCAGCGCCAGCGTGGAGCCCCATGAACCGCCGAACACCCGCCAGGTATCGATGTTCAGGTGCGCCCGGATGCGCTCCATATCGGCGACCAGATCCTGGGTGGTGTTGTCGCGCAACTCCGCATGCGGGGTGGAACGGCCGCAGCCACGCTGGTCAAACAGGATGATCCGGTAGTGTTGCGGGTCGAAAAACCGGCGATGAAACGCCTCACAGGCCGCTCCCGGCCCGCCGTGCAAAAATACGACGGGTACGCCGTCCGGGTTGCCACATTCCTCGACCCACAGGGTGTGCAGCCCGGATACCCTGAGCTGAAACTCACGGTAGGGTTCGATGTCCGGATACAGTTGCAGGTATTCCATGCCGCAATTTCAGGGAACGCTATACACCCTGCCCCGAAAAACCAATCAGCGGCCCCACCTGTTTGCCGAGAACGGTGGCATATCTCCTCATGGGATCACTGTAACTGCCGGTACGCCTGTTCGCAAGAACAGGCAACTTCCAACGGGCCTTGTTTCGGCGTGCGTGCCCGGCGGACCGGGTCGGGGCACAGGTCACATCACGGTCTCATGCCGGGATCGACACAGGCCGGACGTTGTGCAATACGCCCGTCACGAGTGAGGTTCGCCGGCGTTCGCCGGCCGCCTGCGGTCGAGCACCTCGATTACCGGTTCGATATCGCAATGGCGGAAGCTGGCCTCGCGGTACATCGCGTTCTGCCGATAGGCCGCATCGACAAGCTGGGACTGCCATGCACGCAGACGTTCATTGACCGACAGTTCTGCGAGCGCATTCATGGCGTCCCTGGACGGGATGGATGCCAGCCGGTTCATGAAGCCCTGCATGCGGTCCGACATCACCATGGCAGGGGATGCCCCTTCCCCTTTTTCCAAATCGGAATCAGGGTAGCAGGGCCTGCAGGAAGCGGCCGTCAGGCGAATCAGGACTTCCAGGGCCGGGGGTTCCAGGCGTTGCATCAGGGCCGATGGAAATTTGTCCATCGCCACAAATTCTGCCAGGCGCCGACCCGGTGCGCATGTCCGGCCACACAGGCCTCCAGCTTGCCACAATACGTGCCCGGTGAAACCACCAGACCCGTGGCCAGCCAGTAGACCCGTTGTGCCACGTTCATGCCACGGCAAGCAAGCTTCCTTTCGATCAGCTCAAGGAGTTGTGTCGCCTCGCAATGGGAAAGCGCCGCCTTGAGCAGGAAGTTTAAGAGGTATTCGGTTGAGCAGGTTGTGGTTGGCCGCTGATCAGGCTGAGAAATGCGGATTCCGTTAGAACTTGAAACAGATCTTCCGAAAGACCGGGCTCTCCCGGCAGGCGGAGTTGGTGCGACTCGTGCTGTCGCTCACCGGCCTGCCGGCGTCCCGGAATCGAACGCGTCGCCGGTACCCGTATAACGACCCGGCACACGGTATTTTATTGATTGTTTGACAATCCACCTTATTTGAGGTGGATTAACGACCCTCGAGCCTGTATGGTTCCCCTCCCATGCACCGCGACTACACCGCACGCGTCGCGCCTGCTTGTCCCAAGTGCTGCGACCGAACCTGGAAAGAAGCCTTAACAGTTTTTTCGGTGATACGTACCACGCAGGTTCTTCCATCCTGCATTCGGCCATTCACGCTGCGCAGTGTAGCGGCCAATCTGCTGCTGGTCTTTGCCGCCTTGTTCGCCATAGGCAACGAGGCACGTGCCACAGACGCAGAGCCAGATCGACCATCGGCCACCCTAAGTGAAGGTGAGGCCCGGACACTGATCAATAGTGGTAAATTCAATGAGGCGCTGGCTATCCTCCGCCCTCTGGCAAAAACCCATCCGAAACATACCAATATCCACTTTCTTCTTGCCCTAGCAGCCATCGAGAGTTCCCGGAAAGCAGAGACCACGGAAGGAGACCAGGCGGCGCTGCTGGACGAGGCGATCGCAGTACTCCATGCGGTCCTGATTGATCAGCCTGATCTTGAACGCGTACGTCTGGAGCTTGCACGTGCATTTTTTTACAAGAGGGAGGACAGCCTGGCACGCAGACATTTTGAACAGGTGCTGGCCGGCAATCCACTGGAACCGGTAGTCGCCAATATCCGACGCTTTCTTGTCGAGATCCGGGCTCGGCGGCGCTGGTCAATGTATCTCGGCGGCGCTGTGACACCCAGCACCAACATCGGCAGGGCATCGGATTCTGAGATCATCAATATTTTCGGTCTGCCTTTCCGTCGCGATGCAGATGAACCCAGAAGGTCAGGTGTGGGCCTTTCTGTGTGGGCGGGAGGCGAATACCATTATCCGCTGGGGGAACGCCTTCGGCTGCGCCTGGGCAGCGATGTAACCCGGGAGGAATACCCGGGGAGAAGGTACGATCAAACATTCCTGTCAGGGCATGCTGGCCTGCACTGGCTGATGAGCCGGGACACTACTGTAAGCTTGGTCGCCGACGCCCGCCAGCGCTGGCTCGCAACTTCCCCGTATTACCTGGATCTCGGTGCCCGCTCGGAAATCAGGCACCGGCTCAACCGGCGGATCTCATTGACGGGACGAGCTTCCTGGTACGATCGCGAATACCGGACGCATGAGTTTCTTGATGGGTCGGTTTTCGACTTCTCGCTGCACGGCACTTGGCTGGTCACGCCTACCCTCCAGGCCAATGCGGCGGCCGGATACGCTAACGAAGACACAAAAGTCAAGACCTGGCACAATGACTCTCGCTGGGGTCGGATAGGCGTATCCGTCGCCCTGCCGCGCGGCTTTACCCTAGGTGCCAGCGGCGAATATCGCAAGACAGAATATGAAGGCAACTGGTTTCCCTTCACGAACGGCTCGGCTCGCAAGGACCGGACCGAGATCTTGCAAGCCTCTATATTCAACCGCGCCTTCACCCTGTACGGCTTCAGTCCGCAACTCGTGGTGACCCATGAGGAACGAAAGACCAACGCGCAGGTCTACGATTACAAGCGTACCAATGGCGAGGTTCGCTTCGTGCGGCAGTTCTAGCAACCTGCTGGACCGAAGCCGTGACCATAATGCAGCCAGGTCAAGATGCTGATTTCTTCAAGCAACCAGGGAGTCAAAATTCTCACTTTTCATGGGCTCATGCCGGTTCCAGCAGCCATGTACTTCAATCAAAATGCGCTACTTCGATGGAGCGGGTTGGGGGTTAATCCATACTACGTGAGTCGAATACTGTGGGGTGGAGTGAACCCCTGGAAGTGGAACAGTCTGTCCTTTAAGTTGACACCTGTGTCGCGTACCAAGGAACGTTACTACCTGCGAACACGACACAGGCGCATCGCACAGCTTTCAAGTTAGAACTCATCCGGACTTACCTCAATGGTGAGGGGAGCTATAAAGCCCTTGCCAGGAAGCATGACATTTCTACATTCCTGGTTGATGGTAGGGATGGAAGACTATAAGAAAGGGAATTATATACATCAATCTACGAAGGAGATTTTATGAAAGGTAAATATGTAATCGCGCGCTGTAGCAGTGCAGGCGTCCACGCTGGAGTTTTAGAATCACACTCTGGGCAGGAGGTTGTCCTCATGGACAGCAGACGGCTTTGGTACTGGAAATGTGCCGAATCCGCCTCTTTTTTATCAGGTGTAGCCACCGCCGGTATAACCAATGCCAGCAAGGTGGGTCGCGTCCTGCCGGAAATTTTGCTCACCGATGCTTGTGAGATAATTCCATGCTCCGAAAAGTCTGAAAAATCAATACGAGAGATTGGTGCTTATGGAGAAAAGTAACGGCTACGGCTACGGCGACGGCTCCGGCTCCGGCTAGTCGTGGCACACTGGCCAGCCTTCGTAGATTAAAGTATATAAGTCCCATAAGAAAGGCGCGATCAGCGAAGCAGTTGGTGATTTTGAGAAAGCACGAAAATACGAGGCCAGGATTGTCGCGCTTGAACGTAAAATCGGTCAACAGGTCATGGAGCTGGACCTGTTTAAAAAAAGAGAACGGGTTTTACCCCGTTTCCACGGACGGTTTAGTTAAGTCTATTTACGTACATCGTAAAGATAGGTATAGTTTTGGTGTATGATCCGGAGTTTTAGGGACCGCGATACAAGGCGCTTCTTCGAGGGCCTTCGCGTCGCGGCATTTCACGGGTTTGCCAGTCAGGCGGCGCGCCGCCTGACTCTTTTGGACAGCGCAGAAACGCTCTTTGACCTTGCGGCCTTACCAAGCAACCGGCTGGAAGCATTGCAGGGTAAACGCGTTGGCCAATACAGTATTCGGATCAATGCCCAATGGCGCATCTGTTTTCGTTGGGGAGAGGATGGGCCATATGATGTGGAGATCGTGGATTATCATTAAGAGGGTACGAACATGAATGCGAGAAATGGAATGAGGCCAGTGCATCCTGGTGAGATTCTGCGCGAGGAACTTGACGAACTCGGGGTATCGGCGAATGTGTTGTCAAAGGCATTGAGCGTTCCGGTGAACCGGGTCACGATGATCCTGAATGGTCAGCGCGGTGTGAGCGCGAACACGGCATTGCGGCTGGCGCGATATTTTGGAACAACCCCGCAGTTCTGGTTGAATCTGCAAAAGACTTGGGAGCTTCGCCGTGCGGAGATTGAAGCAGGCCGCGAAATTGCCAAGCACGTGAAGCCCCGACAGACTGCAGCGTAGTACAGCGAAAAAAAGCCGATGCCTGTTCCCGGTCTTCGGTCGCCCATACGGGTTTTACCCCGTTTCCACGGACGGTTTAGTTAAGTCTATTTTTTTCGATTTCATTTGACGACGCCTGCGCGGATTGTGGAAGCGTTCGACGTAGTCAAAGACATCCATTCTCGCTTCAGCCCGGGTTCGATAGTGGCGCCGATTAACGCGTTCTCGTTTGAGCAAGCCAAAGAAACTTTCCGCTGCAGCGTTGTCCGCGCAGTCGCCCACATCACTCATCGAGCAGATCAGATTGTGTCCCTTCAAGAACCGCTGATACGCGTCGCTCGTGAACTGGGTGCCACGATCTGAGTGCAGGATCACCGGTGTTCGATCTGTTCGTTGCCCTAGCGCCATAAACGCCGCCTGAATGACCCGTTGTCGATCCTGACGTGTGCTCATGGACCAGCCCACGACAATACGAGAGTACAAGTCAATCACAACACACAAGTACAACCAGTGCTCGGCGGTGCGGATATACGTAATGTCAGTCACCCATTTCGTGTTAGGTTCGTCCGCATCGAACTGTCTTGCCAAGTGATTGCGAATGTCGCCTGGGCGAACTCCTGAAGGCTTCTTGCGCCATCGACGCTTCTGTGGAATACCCCGCAGCCCAGCTTCTCGCATCAATCGAGCGACACGGTTCTGGCCGCACGCTTCGCCCGCGTAGCGCAGATCTTCCCAAATGCGAGCACTGCCTTTGACGCCATCGCTATCCGCATGCAGTTCATCGATACGATTCAGAAACCTCTCGTTGTCTACGGCGCGCGCACTTTTCGCACGCCCACGCCAACCATAGTACCCACCGGCAGAGACCTTTAGACACCGACACATCATGCGAACCGGGTAAGCGCTGCGGCCACGCTCGATCATACGCTATCTCACCCTGATTCCTTCGCAAAGAACGCCGCCGTTTCTTTTAAAAAATCCCGTTCCTTCTTGACGCGTGCAAGCTCACGCTTGAGTACCGCAACCTCCTCGTCTCGAGGCTTGCCTTGACCAGAAAACGCGCCAGCTTCCCCTTCGACCTGGAATTGCTTGCGCCATTTCCCAAGCAAATGTGGATGGATTCCGAGCTCTGAACCGCCCCGGTATTGTCGGAGGCTAAAACCTTTGAGAGGATTAGCCTATGAAAACACAACCTGTCTATGCCCCGGAAGTACGGGAACGAGCGGTTCGATTGGTATTCACCAGCGAACATGAACATTCATCGCGTTGGTCTGCAACGCAATCGGTTGCTGGAAAGATCGGCTGTACGCCGGAAACACTGAGAAAGTGGATTCGACAAGTGGAGATTGATCAGGGAGGGAGGTCTGGTCTCACGACGGATCACGCTCAGAAATTCAAGGAACTGGAACGTGAAGTACGCGAACTGAAGCGGGCGAATGAGATCTTGCGAAAGGCAGCGGCTTTTTTCGCCCAGGCGGAGTTCGACCGCCGACCGAGGTAATGGTGTCATTTATTGATCACTATCGAGACGACCACGGTGTCGAGCCGATCTGCGCCGTATTGCCGGTCGCACCGTCGACGTATTATCGCGTCAAACAACTGGAATCGTATCCGCAGCGACGCTCAGCCCGTGCTCGCACAGACGCGGTGCTGGAAATCGAGATCAGCCGTGTCGGGCATGAAAACCGATGTGTTTAGGGTGCGCGTAAGGTTTGGAAGCAACTCAAGCGAGAGTCGATTGTGGCTGCGCGCTGCACCGTGGAGCGGTTGATGAGGAAACTGAGCTTGGCAGGGATCAGGCGCGGTCGACGCTGCAAGACGACCCTTCCGGCAGACTTGGCCGATCACCCTTTGGACCGGGTGAATCGTCAGTTTGTCGCAGCGCGACCGAATCAGCTTTGGGTGGCCGATATCACGTATGTGAGGACCCGATCCGGGTTTGTGTATGTGGCGTTTGTGGTGGATGTGTTCTCACGTTTTATCGTGGGTTGGCGTGTTCTGAAATCAATGCAGACAGCGTTGGTTCTGGATGCGCTGGAACAAGCGCTGTGGGCCCGGGGAAAGCCACGAGGGGTCATACATCACAGTGATCGTGGCAGCCAGTACCTCTCGATTCGTTACACCGAGCGACTGGATGAGGCGGGGTTCAACGCATCGGTTGGAAGGGTTGGTGATGCTTACGACAATGCCTTGGCTGAAACCATCAACGGCCTGTACAAAACGGAAGTGATCTACAAAGCGGGTCCCTGGCGGGGCCTGGAGGCCGTGGAACAGGCCACCTTGACCTGGGTGGACTGGTTCAATCATCGGCGATTGCTCCAACCGATTGGCGATGTACCACCTGCTGAATACGAAATGATGTATTATCAACTAACCGAGTCGGCTCAAGCAGCATGACTCAAACTAAACAGTCTCCGGTAAACCCGGGGCGATTCACTCCTCACCCATCTGCTTCAGCGTCACCCCCGGCGTATCCGCCATGCGTACGGCTTCAACCTTGAACTCCTTCGTATACTTTCTTCTTCGTGACATGACACATCCCCCTGACCAGCATTATGGCCCTTTCTGATGTGTCCGCGATTACGGGGTAAAACCCCACTGCTGCGCGAGGCCTATATCGATGCCTATATAGCTTCAGCGCAGAACTACTGTGCGTTGCGCGCCGAAGTCGAAATACCGGAAAAGGCTGCACTTGCCTACCGGGACTTCGTGCGCACAACGGTAGGGTGCGCCGTCCTGGAGTGGAAAGGATTCCGGCGCGATGAAGCCATGGTGATGGCAGAGAGTGCAGGTATTCCCGAAGACGAGCGCAAGCAGGTCATTGACTACATCGTACAGGAATTAGAAGGGCTGCATGAAGGCAATGTGATCAGATATCGACTACGGCCTGGCGACCTCGCGACGGACTCCAACGGGAGCTCATAAGCACGGAGCCAAGAACGAATGGTCAGTGCATGCGGGCTATTTCCAAGTGGTATATACCTTACGGGTCAAAATCTGAAGATCCCTTCAAGGGTCTTCGACATGCTGTCCACCGATCCGATAAAGGCCCTTCGACTGACATGAAGGCAGCTTACGGGCTGGCATGACCTTTCACCGCCTGCCACATGCCTCGCCTGTTCACCGAGAACGGTGGCCTACACCCTCATGGTATAACCGTAACGGTCGTAACGACTGTCCGCAAGAACAGGTGTTGTGGAATACGCACGTCACGAGTGAGGTTCGGCGGCGTTCGCCGGCTTCCTGCGCTCGAGCACCTCAATGACCGGTTCGACATCGCAGTGGCGGAAGCTGGCCTCGCGGTACATCGCGTTCTGCCGATAGGCCGCATCGACAAGCCGGGACCGCCATGCACGCAGACGTTCATTGACCGACAGTCCTGCGAGCGCGTTCATGGCGTCCCTGGACGGGATGGATGCCAGCCCGCTGATAAAGCCCTGCATGCGGTCCGAGGCCTCCGTTGCAGGCGTCGCCCTTTTCCCTTTTTCCGAATCGGGGTCAGGATAACAGGGCCTGCAAGAAGGGGCCGTCAGGCGAATCAGGACTTCCAGGGCCGGAACTTCCAGGCGTCGCATCAAGGCCGATGGAAATTCACCTGCCGCCACAAATTCCGCCAGATGGCGAACCCGGCGCTTATGTCCGGCTACATAGGATTCCAGCTTGCCGCAATACGTGCCCGGTGAAACCACCAGCCCCGTGGCCAGCCAGTAGACACGTTGTGCCACGTTCATGCTACGGTACGAAAGCTTCCTTTCGATCAGCTCAAGGAGCGATGTCGCCTCGCAATGGAGAAGCGCCGCCTTGAGTAGATAACTCAAACCCTGCAACGGCTTTGCCGTGCAACGTACGTGGAATCCTTCCAGCAGCGGCAACGACACCCTGCAGGCGATCTCCGTGTGATCCTCCGCAAATACCAGCTCATACAGTTCGCCGAAAGACCCCTCTGCGTTACGTAATTTGGAGCGCGTCGATCGAATCAGGGTATCGGAGACTACACCGGGATGAGCGGTCAGCAATGACTGGTACCAGGAGGGCCGCCAATCCCTGGAACGTGCTTCATGGCCGGCGTAAAGAAACCACTGGGGCAGCGTGTAATGAATGGCAAGCGCCAGGCGCATCTGTGTTTTATCAAGAGGAATATCCTCTATGCTCACAGTCTGTGTGACTTCTTCCAGTCCAATCATGAAGGGAAGCACCAGAGGGTGAATCCGGTTTTGGGTACCGAGCTGCAGGACCTCGGCCTCGCAGGGAAGGTCTTCGCGCCACATCGATCGACGAAACCCCTCCAGCACGGCCCCAATCAAATCCTGATCATTTCCCAGCATGCGCCGCAGCCGGTCGTGGGGCCGATCGTCCCGAACCTCACTGAATCCGCCCAGGTACGCCGTGGCAAGAGGGTACAGCAGCTCGGGGGGCGCCCGGTTTTCACGCAACGCCGCGGCCTGCGATTGCACGCGCTCACGCCATTCCCGGCGAAGCTGACTCTCCTGCGCTTCATGCGCTTCTTGAGATTCCCTCTCCCACGCACGGCCCCCCTCAAGTTCGCCCAGCCTCGCCTTGAAGGCTTCCTCGAGAACGCCCTTCCCGGCGATGCATCTTTCGACGATTTTCCGGGAAAGACCCCGGTCGTGAAGAGAACGATGTACAGCCTCCGCAACTTTGTTCATGAACCAGGTTACTGCGCCACGGTCTTTCATACCAAGGGCCCGGTCGAGACACCAGGATCCGAAATCCGGTGGCTTTTCGGCATTAAAAAGCCTGCATTCTTCCGTGGACATGCAGCGCCTGAACTCAGACACACCGGTACATCCGGGCGAATCCATGCAACGCTTCAGCCCTGCCTCGAACAACGATTTCCATACTTCAGGGCGACATCCAAGCCAGCCAGCGATGTGTACCGCTTCCCTGTCTGCGACCTTGATATCGTTCCTCCAGTCCCCTGCCCATGCGGCAACCCCCAGCCAACCGAAAAGCCGGTTCGGCTCAACTTCCTCCTGAGACAATCCCAGAAAACGGCTCAGCAGGATCAAAGGTATCCGGCGCAGGAAAAAGACCGGCCATCGGTGCCTCTGAATTTCAGCACACAGCCGATCGTACTGCTTTACAAGCTCATCCAGAAGTTGGGCAAGCCGGGCATGGGTTGAATTCCGGGGGAGAAGACCGGTCCAGAAATATTCATACCGCGGGCAACCCCCCGGTTTTTTTGAGGGCCGAAGGTACCTCAGGACTTCCCGCGCGGACAGCGCCTCAGGGTAGAGTCTGGCCAACAGATAACCCAGCAGGTCGTCCTCGGGATCGGACACCCGCTCGGCGTATACATCCTTTATCAGTTCCTTGAGTTCACCGATCGCCTGTCCGTCATCCCCCCGGTGCCGGACAAACGCATCCACGATGCGGTGTTTGATTCGGGGCCACCATACCTCCTCCCTGAGCATCTGCAGCATACACCCGGCAAGTCCCGGAAGCGGCTGACCGTGTACCAGCATTTCAACCAGGATCAGGACCAAGTACTGTCGTGCGTCGTCTCGCACCGGACCGGCCAGGATTTCCCGGAACACCGCTTCCATGTCAGGCGTGACCATATCGCCCAGCCGGGCATCCATTCGGATCACCCTGACAAACCAGGGGTTCTTTTTCGCCTCCTGGTGCAGCGCTTCCAGCACCCAGCGTTTCTCGTCGGGGGAGAATTCCCGAACATCGCCGTAGAGCACGGTTGCGAGGGGGTCGCGCGTAATAACTTCTTGGCGGCTGGATGGGCTATGGGCCGCCAGCCAGGCGGCAAGGCCGCGCAGTTCCGAGACAATGCCGCCGTCATGGCCCGTCATCAGGGCGAGAATCCGCCTGACAGGCAGACCGTCGTGAATGAGGCTTGCCAGGTATCTTGCGGCGAGAAACTCTGCAACCTGTCGATGGACCGGGGACGCGTAGCCCTCTTCAGACACTTCGAACAGTCTGCTCCCCAGTACCTGGCGAAGAACATTCCGGTGCGTGCCCGGTATCCGGCCCAGTCCGGGGTAATCGTGATGCTCCGCGTTGCCGGGCAGGGCATACCCCGCACTGCCGGTCAGAAGTTGCACGGCGCAGAACCGCCCTGCAGCCTCCATCAGACCGGGAATAGACATGCCGTCCAGCTCGGCTGTCCGATGCGCCGGGTTAGGCTCACCGAGTCCTATCCGGCAGGCCTCATTGAACGCCTCCATCCGGGTCTGCGGCCAGTAACCGCTTGCGACCGCCCTGGCCAGCATTTGCAGGCTCTGGGGATTTGCAAGCAAGGCACCGACTCCCTTCTCGCGGGCCGCGGTGATGAACCTGCCCGTATTTTCGATATCGCAACGCGTCCGCAAAATCTCGCGAATGCCCTCATCCGATAACGGGTCAAGGCGCAGAACCGCAATATTTCCATCGCGCAATACGGTTTTCAGATGATCCCGGTCATGGGCCCCCAGCCAGTCCGCTTCGCGGCAGGACAGGTGAAACCGGGGACGCCCCAGTTGATCAAGCTTCTTGCAAAGGTTGTCGAACGGCGTGCGCCCGTCGCTTGTTCCCGCCCGCATCTCGTCAAGCCCGTCAATGTACAGGGTTGCATCCTGCCATTCCGGTCTGTCATCGAGTGTCACGAAGTTGCGTGCGGTGACGTAGCACCCGCCCGTACGTTCGGCTTCCTGCCTGAATACCGTCGTCTTGCCGGCCCCGGGTGCGCCAAGCAGCACACAGGCACCGCTCTCTCGAAAGTCCTCAAAAGGCCGGGAAGAACTTTCCGACCCGTCCCGGGAGTCGTATCCGCGAAACTCGGTGCATGTACGCGAAACCACAGACATCATGAGACTGCGAACCCTTCCCCGGTCGGGGCCGAGAGAAATACCGGCAGTGGAATGTCCCCTTTACCGATGAGAATCGAGGCGGTACCCTCGAATCGCTGCCTGAACATTTCAAGGCCGCTCACGTTTGCCCGGCAGGCTCCGCTCCTGACTTCAAAAGCGACAAGATTCCGGCCCCGTTCCAGAACGAAATCCGCCTCGCGGTTGTTCCCGCGCCAGAAATGGAGGCAAGCCCCGGCAGTTTCCGTGTTGAACCGATGCGCTGAGTGTCGTCTTTTGTGCGCGCTCATACTTCATCCTCCCCTTAAACTATGCTATTGAGTATTTTTAATCAATAAACGCACAGACGCTTTCCTGCAGGGATAACCCATGGGATACACCGCCGCCTGATGCGCAATGGCCAGCCTTGCAGAGGTGATACGCGAAAGCGCCGGTGTGATGCACCACCCCGTATCAACGCTCCGGTTTTCAGCCACATCCCGTGCCTGCGGACCTTCCGGATGTCAGCGTTTTTGCGCCACCAGCCAGGCGGTGTCACGCAGCCCCTGTGCAGTATCCCCCACACGACCCTGTTCCTGGTACACCAGCACGTGCAGCGGTGCAAACAATTCCAGCAATTCATTCGGCCCGAGCCGGTATTCCGGGTTGCCGGGACCCTGATCGGAGACGTTCTCATGAAGAAAGGTCTGGTAAAACAGGATACCGTTCGGCCTGAGGGCGGCCATGATCGCATCGCTAATCTCCCGTTCCAGAAAATAACTGACACAGATCACATCAAAGGTGTCGGCCTGCGGCGGGCGTTCCTGCACATCGCGCACGGCCGTCTCAATCCCGAGCCGGTCTGCCGCACTCTGGCGGGCCAGCTGATTGATCGCCTCGCCGGAAATGTCCCAGGCGTGCACCTGCAGGCCCTGGCGAGCCAGAAAAAGGGCATTGGCCCCGCGCCCGCAGGCCAGGTCCAGGGCCGTGCCGGTCACCGGCAACAGGTATGCATATTCAGTCAGCACCCCGGCCGGAGCCGGGCTGTCTGCAGGCGGACCTGCATACCTGCGGTTCCATTTCTGTCGGGCTCGCTCATCCGCCATGGCACCCCCTACCGGCGCCAGAATGCCGGGGTGAGCACCACCAGCAGGGTAAAGATCTCAAGACGCCCGAGCAGCATGCCAAGGCACAGCACCCACTTGCTGAAGTCATTGATACTTGTGTAATTGATGCCGACCTCGCCCAGGCCCGGTCCCAGATTGTTGAGGGCGGCCGCCACCGCGGAAAACGCCGTCACTTCATCCAGGCCGGAGGCCAGCAGCAGCAGCAGCATGAACACAAAGACGGCGATGTAGGCGGAGAAAAACCCCCACACCGCCTCCATCACACGATTGTCCACCGGTTTGGATCCGATCTTCACGGTAATCTTTGCGCTTGGATGGATCAGGCGCAGCATCTCTCTCAGGCCCTGCTTGACCAGCAGCAGTATGCGAATCACTTTCATGCCGCCGCCGGTCGACCCGGCACAGCCTCCGACAAAACTTACCAGCAGCAGCAGCAGCGGCAGAAAACCCGGCCAGTGGTGGTACTGTGAAGTGGTGTAGCCGGTCGTCGTGCCGATGGATACCACATGGAAAACGGCTTTGGCAAAGGTGTCATTCCAGCCTGGGTAGACCCCGCTGAAGCGCAGGAAGATGACGGCGATCAGGGTAATCGAAAAAAGGATCAGCAGGTAGGTCCTGAATTCCGCATCCCGCAGGTAGTGGCGCAGGCTCTGTGTCTTCCAGGTAATGAAATGCAGGCCGAAGTTGGCGCCGGCCAGCAGCATGAACAGGATTGCAATCGCCTCGATCGATGCGCTCTGAAAGTAGCCGATACTTGCATCGTGCGTGGAAAATCCACCGATGGCCACCGTCGAGAAGCTGTGCGCAATCGCATCAAAGACACTCATGCCCGCCACCCAGTAACCGAGCGCGCAGACCACAGTCAGGGACAGGTAGATGTACCACAGTGCCTTGGCGGTTTCCTTGATCCGGGGGGTCAGGCGGGTGTCCTTGACCGGTCCCGGGGCCTCGGCCCGGTACAGCTGCATGCCCCCGACGCCCAGCATCGGCAGGATGGCAACCGCCAGTACGATAATTCCCATGCCCCCCAGCCACTGCAGGCTCTGGCGATAAAACAGGACGGACTTCGGCAATGCATCGAGTTGCGTGATGACGGTCGCCCCGGTGGTGGTCAGTCCGGAAATGGATTCGAACACCGCGTCGGTGATGCCGAGCGTCAGCGACTGGGAAAACAGCAGGGGCAGTGCCCCGAATGTCCCCAGCACCGTCCAGAACAGAACGACGATCAGAAACCCTTCCCGAAGGCGCAGGTCGCCCCGGAAATCACGTACCGGGTACCACAGGACCAGCGCGGCTACCAGGGTAATCAGGGTCGACAGGATGAACGGCAGCGTCGGCTCGTCCTGATAAATCATTCCCACCGCAACCGGCGGCAGCATGGCCATGCTGAATCCCCCCAGCAGGATGCCCAGTATCCTCTGTATTACCTGTCTTTGCATACCTGTCAGCGTACCTCAAAATGCGGCTTGCGGGCCCGGGGGCCGGCCTAGATAAACGTCGCGCTTACCTGAAACAGGCGTTCGGTTTCCCGGACACCGGTCTTGTCGGTCAGGAACAGGATGACATGGTCCTCGGGTTCAATCACGAGATCCGCTTCGGCCATGATCACCTCCCCGGCGCGTGCGATCGCAACGATGGCCGCCCCTTTCGGCAAGCCGATTTCCTTGATCCTGCGTCCGACCACCTGCGAGGTCTTGCGGTCGCCATGGGCGACCGCCTCGATGGCTTCGGCCGCCCCCCGGCGCAACGAGTGCACCGCCACCACGTCTCCCTTGCGCACATGCGCCAATAACGTGCCCAGCGTGACCTGACGGGGTGAAATCGCGATGTCGATGATGCTGCTTTCGACCAGTTCCACATAACTGGCCCGATTGATAAGCGACATGACCTTGTTGGCTCCCAGACGCTTGGCCAGCATGGAGGACAGGATGTTGGCCTCCTCATCATTGGTGAGTGCACAAAAGACATCCATGTTCTTGACATTTTCTTCCAGCAGCATGTCCTGGTCGGCCACGTCCCCCTGCAACACGATGGCCTTGTTCAGCGACTCGGACAGAAATTTCGCGCGCTCGGGATTGCGTTCGATAATCTTGATCTGGTACCGGTTTTCCAGGGATTTTGCCAGGTTGAATCCGATGTTGCCGCCACCGGCCAGCAGTACACGCTTGTAGGGCCTGTCCGTCCCGCGCAACTGTGCGGTCAGGGCCAAGGCGTTTTCGGAAGAGGCCAGAAAGAACAGTTCATCGCCCGCCTGTATGACGGTCCCGTCATCGGCGGCGATGGAGTCATCGTCGCGATACATGGCCACCACCCTGGCTTCGGTTTCCGGCATCAGCTCCCAGATATCGCGCAATTTCCTGCCGACCATGGACGCCCCCGCACGCATCGCCAGCAGTTTGATCCGGCCCTCGGCAAAATCCAGCACCTGCAGTGAATCGGGATGTTCAATCAGTCTCTGTATATATTGTGAGATCAGGTACTCCGGACTGATCAGCACATCCACCGGCAAGGCCTCCTGCACAAACAGGTTGTTGTATGCGGAATACTCAACGGCACGGATGCGCGCAATTTTGGTGGGGGTATGGAACAGCGTGTAGGCGACCTGACAGGCCACCATGTTGGTTTCGTCACTGTCGGTCAGGGCGATCACCATATCGGCATCCTTGGCCCCTGCGCGCGCCAGCAGGGTGGGATGCGAGGCCTTGCCGACCACGGTGCGCAGGTCAGCCCGACCCTGGATATCCTGAAGAATCAGGGGATCGGTATCCACCAGGGTGATGTCGTGGTCCTCTTTCGCCAGACTCAGCGCCAGCGAGGAACCGACCTGACCGGCTCCCAGGATGATAATTTTCATAGCAATGCCTCGGCTATCCAGGTCTGTGGACAGGTGGTTTGCAGGCGATGCAGCATAGGGGAAGTCACAGGACCGGGCAAGGGTTTTTGTCAGGGTTCCTTGGTATTGATCCCAAGGGCACGAAGTTTGCGGTACAGATGGGTCCGTTCCAGGCCCACCCGCCCGGATAATTTGCTGATATTGCCGCCTACCTGCTTGAGCTGGTACAGCAGGTAGTCCCGCTCAAAGGACTCCCGTGCCTCGCGCAGCGGCAGTTGATAAAGCTTCTCACGCCATGCGGCCTCCGGCCCACTGTGCACGGCATCTTCCTCCAGGGCCAGCTCGACTTCCTCGGCGGAAATTTCATCTGAAGTGCCCAGTATGAGCAGTCTCTGTACCAGATTGGCCAGCTCGCGAATATTCCCCGGCCAGGCATAATGCAGCAGCAGGTTCTGTGCGGCGATGGAGAAACTCCGGTAGGGATAGTTTTCCTGTGAGCAATAGAAGTCGATGTAGTGGCGCAGCAGTTCCGGCGCATCCATCAGGTGTTCGCGTAATGCGGGGACGTGGATCGGGACGGCATTCAGCTGAAAATACAGCTTGCTGTCAAAACGCCCGGCCCGAACCTCAGCCTGAAGGGTACGGGAGGTGGCGACCAGGATACGCACTTCCAGCTTTTGCAGGGTATTGCCCCCGATACGGCTGAACTGCTTGCGTTCCAGCAAGTGCGACAGGATCTTCTGGTCCTGTACAGGCAAGGTGACCACGTCATCCACCAGGACCGTACCGCCCTTGCAGAGTTCCAGAACCCCGGGGGTTATGACCCCGTCGGCTTCGGATCCGAACAACTCCCGGGCGAGTCCGCGGTCACTGAAGTCATCCTCACTCAGGACAATAAATTCCCGGTCGCGGCCGGCACCGAGGGCATGCACGTACCGGGCAAAGGTCTTTTTCCCGGCCCCGCGCTCCCCTGTGATCAGAACGATGTTGTCATGCTGCGCCAGCTTTTTGGCCTGCTCGCGCAAGGTACGCATCTGCAGACTCATGCCGACTGGCTCTTTCACCATCAGGCCGGCCCGGGCCGGCCCCATTTTCTCATGCGCAGCCTCCAGGGCACGTTTCACGCTTGCCAGCAGCTTGGCCGTGGTCAGGGGCTTCTCGATGAAGCCGTATGCGCCCAGGCGGGTGGCCTCCACGGCGGTCTCCACGGTGCCATGTCCGGACATCATCACCACGGGACAATCGATTCCATTGCTGCCCTGCCAGTCTTTCAGCAGGCTGATCCCGTCCTCGCCCGGCATCCAGATATCGAGCAAAACCAGATCGGGGAGCAGGGTATTGGCGTGCTGGCGGGCCGTAACCGTGTTTTCGGCAACCCGGACCGCATAGCCCTCGTCGATGAGAATCTCCTGTACCAGGTTACGGATATCGGGCTCATCGTCCACAATCAGGATGTTTTGCTGACTCATGCGTGCGCCTCCCTGGGCCGGTCGGGGACCCGGGCACTGCACACCGGCAGGCGCACCCGGATGCGGGCCCCGCGCCCGGGCACATTTTCGGCCCGAATCGTGCCGCCATGTTCCTCGATGATCTTTTTCACAATCGCAAGCCCCAGCCCGTTGCCCTTGGCCTTGGTCGTGACATACGGTTCAAACAGCCGCTCCAGTATTTCGCCCGGAATGCCCGGTCCGTCATCCACGGCGATCAGACTGACAAAAGGCACCCCCCTGATTTCAAAACACTGTGTAACAATCTCGATCCGGGCTTTTGCCTGTTGTCCGGATATGGCCTCCAGTGAATTTTTAAGCAGATTATGCAGTACCTGGCGCAGGCGGATGCTGTCGCCCTTGATCAGGGGCGTATGCTCATCCAGCGTGGCATCGATGGTAACGTTACGGGTGTGGCCCCGGTACAGCTCGATGACTTCGCCCACCAGTGCGTTGAGGTCCAGCGGTACCGTCTCGACCTGCAAGGCCCTGGCATAGTCTGCAAAGTCGTTGACCATGGCCTTCATCGACTCCACCTGCTGTACGATCGTACCGGTGGCACGCTCGAGAATGCCGGCTTTCTGTGCATTCAGGTCAGGCAGGATCTTGCTGCGCAGCCTTTCTGTGGAAAGCTGGATCGGCGTCAGCGGGTTTTTGATCTCATGCGCCAGACGACGCGCGACCTCACCCCAGGCGGCGTCACGCTGGGCCTGGATCAGTTCGGTGACGTCCTCGAATACCAGTATATGGCCGCCTGGCTGTCCGGCATCCCCCGCCAGGGTCACGCCCCGGCACATCAGGATCTCACCCTCATCGACGAGCTTGATGTCCGTTTGCCACTGACCGGCGCCACTCCGTATCAGCGGTGCGATCTGTTCGAAAAAACTTTTCAGGTTTTCGCTTCCCTCTGACATCTGTGCGATGTCCCGGCCAATGAACCGGTTCATGTCCGCCTTCAGGATCAGTGCGGCGGTCGGATTGACCGTCTTGATCACCTGCTGCTGGTCCAGGCTGATCACGCCGGATGACAGGTTTTCCAGGATGGTCTGCAGATACAGACGCTGGCTGTCGATCAGCTGCTGACTCGATTTGTCCCGGTCGCGTGCCAGGGACAAACGCTCGGTCATCTGGTTGAAGGAGGCCACCAGCATGCCGAGGTCGTCCTGTTGCTGCACGGGAAGTTTTTTGTGGTACTGCCCGGCCGCAACGGCCCGGGTGCCCTGTGCAAGGTCCTTGATCGGTGCAGCCAGCCTACGCGCCGAATAGAAGGCCGCCCAGACGGCAAACAGCACCCCCAGCAGCAGCACCAGTGTCAGAATCAGGTTAAAGTTCCGTTTCAGGGGCGTACGCAGGTACAGCAGCTGATTGTATTTGCCAAACCCCTCCTGCACATTCAGCGCAAGGTTGCTGATGCGATCGGAAATCGGATACAGCACCTGTGCCATGCGTGGCCCGGAACCCAGATGGTCGGAACGCACCGGAAAAACAAGACGGATATGCGGTCCGGCATCCTTGACCGGGTCCAGCCCCACATAGGTCTCACCCTGGCTCACCAGGTGCATGACCGCCTCGCCGGGCAGTTGCGGCACCACCGACGTACCCATCGCACCGCCCGAGGCAATAATCTGGCTGTTCTGGTCAAACAATACGATCTCGGCCATATCGCTGCGGCGCATCAGGTCGTTGATCACCAGGGGCGCATCCAGGGCCGTGGTCTCGGCCAGTTCATCGATCATCGGCTCGGTCTGCTGGCGCAGCTTGCGCATGTGCAGGTCAAGCGAGGAATGGCTCAGGTCGACCGAGGCCTGCAGAACCTGTTCCACGTCCACATCAAACCAGCTGTCCACGCCTTCCTGCAACAGCCAGATTGAAAACGAATACACAATTCCGACCGGCATGATCGCCAGCAGGACAAACATGAGCAGCAGACGCAGGGTCAGCCTGGAGCCCGGTTTTTGCCGGATGACCTGCATGGCAAGCCACACCACATTGAAAATGATCAGTACCCCGAAAACCCCCAGCAGGAACAGGTTGAACGGCAGTAGCCAGTAATGCAGCTGCTCAAAACTCGTCTCGTTGCGCGTGGCATCGGCAATCAGATACAGCGAGCCCATCAGGGGGATAAACAGCAGTACGATCGGCCAGATGCGTACCGAAAACAGTTTGTCTACAGTGGCCATTCGTACCACCCGCTATCCAGCCTCCACTCGGAAGAAAAATAACTTTCCATACGCAGCGGCAGCGGCAGTTTACCGGCCAGCAGGCGCGATCGCAGTTGCACGACGTGCGGGCGTTCCGGGTTCAGGCTGTCCGCCTCGCCAATGTACATGGCGTGAATTCGACCCTGGCGCATGAGTGCCGAATCCAGATCGGGAAAGACCTCGGTGACGGCACGGTTCAGATCTTCCAGAATGTACTGTTTGCTGAGCGCATGATATTTCAGCGCATGGGTTCGACTGACACTGGAAACGGTCCGGTTCCAGAGCCATTTTCGCAAGATCTTTACCTGCACTTCCAGTTGAAACTGCATGGGAATTCCATTTCTCAAGGCCTCGGCCACCGTCTCGTTCAGCCGGTAACTGATGCGTGCATCAAGGCGCAACTCATTTCCAAGTTCGGCGACATTCAGGTGGCTGATCGGGAAGGCCTCTGCGCGGGCCACCGCCTGCGATGTCATACCGAGCGCACACAGCATGACGATCAGGCATCGCAGGCAGATCGTACAGGGGTCCTTGGTCATTCCGGTACTTTACAGCATCCTTGCGGCTCACGGCTGAAGCACTGCCCGTGCAGGTCGTGGGCGTTGACGAAATCACGCGCAGAGATGCGCCGCGCGCCCGGCAGCTGCAGCGTGGTCACGCCCAGTACCCCGTCGCCGGTCGCCACCTCAATGCCCTCCCGGGTGACGAGAATTGCACCCGGGTCCCGTGCATTGTCCCTAGAGGCAAGTCGCGCCTCCCAGATACGCACTCTCCGCTCTCCCAGCCAGGTGCAGGCCACCGGCCAGTCATTGAACGCCCGCACCTGACGCTCGATCTGCACGGCACTTTCATGCCAGTTGATACTGGCCTCGGACTTGTCAATTTTTTGTGCATAGCGCACATGCCCTGAATCCTGCGGCTCAGGTTCGAGCCGGCCCTCACCCAGTCTCTCGAGTACGCCTGCAATCTCCCGGGCCGCCAGGCACGCCAGGCGGTCCTGCAGGATGGTGGCCGTATCGCCGGCCCGAATCTCACATTGCCCACGAAACAGTACCGGCCCGGCATCGAGGGCCTCGACCATCTGCATGATGCAGAACCCGGTCTGGCGGTCCCCGGCCAGGATGGCGCGCTGGACCGGTGCCGCGCCCCGCCATCTCGGTAACAGCGAAGCATGGATATTGATGCAGCCCAGTCTCGGGATGCCCAGTACGGCACCGGGCAACAGCTGGCCATAGGCGCTCACCAGCATCACGTCGGCGCCCAGGGCGTGCAGGCGCTGACCTTCCCCTTCATCAAAATGCTCGGGCTGGCGGACGTGAATCCCCTCTCGCACTGCAAATTCCTTGACGGGACCGGGGCGCACCTTCCGCCCCCGCCCCACCGGGCGGTCGGGCTGGGTATATACGGCAACGACCCGGTGGTCGCTTGCCACCAGGGCCTGCAAGGCCACGGCGGCAAACCCGGGGGTCCCCGCAAAAACAATTTCAAGACCGGCAAACACGCTAACGCCCAATGACAGGGTACGGGACGGACGCGCTAGATTACCTGGGTGAACCGGGGTACGGAATCACCGGCCGCCGGCCCGGCCTTTTGCACCTTGAGCAGTCTCTTCTTAATGCGTTCGCGCTTCAGGGGGGACAGGTAGTCGATAAGCAGCTTGCCCTCCAGGTGGTCGATTTCGTGCTGGATACAAACGGCCAGCAGGCCCTGGGCCTTCAGCGTGAAGGCGTTGCCGTCCAGGTCCAGGGCCTTTACCGTAATCTTTTCCGCGCGCTGCACATCGGCGAATACATCCGGTACCGACAGGCAGCCCTCCCGCATCTCCTCCTCACCTTCCCGATCCGTGATTTCCGGATTGATCAGGCAAAGGGGTTCATTCCTGTCTTTCGAGATGTCGATCACGACAATCTGGTGCAGGAGGTTGACCTGGGTGGCAGCCAGCCCGATGCCCAGGACCGAATACATGGTCTCGAACAGATCCTCCACGCTCTGGCGAAGCGCATCATCCACGCCCTCGACCGGGAGCGCCTTGCGGCGTAACCGCGGGTCGGGAAAGTGCAGAATTTCCAGTAATGCCATGGTGCTACAAAAAAGTTAAACGGGTGCCCGATTTCCGGCCCTGGAACCCCTTGCAGGAACGGGTTCCAGTCCCCATGCAGTCTAGCAAAAAATCACCTGCGGCAACATAGTATTGGTGCGGGCTCCCTGCACAGGAGACAGACCCGGGCGCCTGCACAATACCCGGCACGATTCGCACCGCCGGGGCAACGGTTTCAATTCCGGGGGATGGCCCATTCAGCGCTGTCAGGCCCGGGTTGT
This sequence comes from Gammaproteobacteria bacterium, assembly GCA_965205275.1. GTDB lineage: Bacteria > Pseudomonadota > Gammaproteobacteria > UBA4575 > UBA4575 > WTFY01. The sequence continues at coordinate 1,759,346 of OZ242168.1, read as the reverse complement.
GTGGGTACGTGAGCTGCGCATTGCACCACACCCTGACCCGGCGGGTATCCGTCGCACAGGGTCTGTTTCGGCGTGAAACGACCACAGAAAAATGCCGGCACCCGGTACCCGTCACGATAAAAATTCCGAAAAATATTTACAAAAGCGCTATAACAGCGTATTAGTTTGCCGCCGATACCCTGCTCGAATTACAAGGATTGACGGCCCTTAAAACCTTTTGCTGATGATATTCAACCTCCCCGCATATGAGTAAAAACCTGGTCATAGTCGAGTCTCCTGCCAAGGCCCGCACCATCGAGAAGTACCTTGGCAAGGATTTTGGTGTGCTGGCCTCCTACGGGCATGTGCGTGACCTGGTGCCCAAGGATGGTGCCGTGGACCCCGATCATGATTTCGAGATGAAGTACGAGCTGGTCAGGAAAAACGAAAAACACGTGTCCGCCATCGCCCGGGCACTGAAAACCTCCACTGCCCTGTATCTGGCCACCGACCCGGACCGTGAAGGGGAAGCCATCTCCTGGCACCTGTATGAACTGCTGAAAGAACGTGGCGCACTGAATGGCAAGGAAGTGTACCGGGTGGTGTTTTATGAAATTACCCGGCGTGCCGTGAACGAGGCCATTGAAAACCCGCGCGCCCTTTCGGATGCGCTGGTCAACGCACAGCAGGCGCGCCGGGCCATGGATTACCTGGTGGGCTTCAATCTCTCCCCGCTGCTGTGGAGGAAAATCAAACGCGGCCTTTCGGCCGGGCGGGTGCAAAGTCCTGCCCTGCGCCTGATTTGTGAACGCGAAGACGAGATCGAGAAATTCCTGACCCGGGAATACTGGACCCTGGAGGCAGACTGCGAAAAAGACCGGCAGGCGTTCACAGCAAAACTGCACGTCTACCGGCACAAAAAACTCAAACAGTTCGACATCGATAACGAGCCGGATGCCACCGCCACCCGACAGGACCTGGAACAGCAGGTCCAGGGGAGACTTACCGTCAGCGCGGTTGAGAAAAAGCAGCGCAACCGGAATCCTGCGCCCCCCTTTACCACCTCTACCCTGCAACAGGAGTCGGTGCGCAAGCTGCGTTTCTCTGCACAGAAAACCATGCGCACCGCGCAGCAACTTTATGAAGGCATTGATCTCGGGGATGGGCCGGTCGGCCTGATCACCTACATGCGCACGGACTCCTTCGCCCTTGCAGGGGAGGCCATCGGCGAGTTACGCGAGTTCATTGCCAGGCAGTACGGTGCCGACGATTTGCCCGACAAGCCGCGGGTATACCGCACCCGGTCCAAGAATGCCCAGGAAGCGCATGAAGCGATTCGCCCCACCTCGTGTGCGCGCACTCCCGAGCGCATCAGGAAATTCCTGAGCGCGGACCAGTACAAACTGTACAGCCTGATCTGGAAGCGTGCCGTAGCCTGCCAGATGGTGCATGCCACGTTGAATCTGGTGGCGGCCGAACTGGCCTGCGGGGAAGGGAATCTCTTTCGTGCTACCGGATCCTCCATCAAGAATCCCGGCTTTATGAAGGTGTACCAGGAGGACCTGGACGATACCCGAAAAGAGGCGGACGAGCGCATGCTGCCTGCCCTGGAGACCGGTGAGGCGGTTACGCTGAATGCGATCCGGGCCGAACAGCATTTCACCGAACCGCCGCCGCGCTTCACGGAGGCGAGCCTGGTCAAGACCCTGGAAGAATTCGGCATCGGGCGGCCGTCTACCTATGCAAGCATCATTTCGACCCTGCAAAGTCGCGAATACACCGAGCTTGAACACCGCCGGTTCACGCCCACCGACATGGGCCGGCTGGTAAACGGCTTTCTGACCAAACATTTTTCGCAATACGTCGACTATGACTTTACCGCACACCTGGAAAATGACCTGGACGAGATCTCACGGGGTGAAAAGGAATGGGTGCCCGTGCTGCATGCGTTCTGGGACCCCTTCAACACCCTGATCCTCGACAAGGAAAAAACCGTGAGCCGGGAAGAGGCCGTACAGGCCCGTGAACTCGGCACCGACCCCGGGTCCGGCAAGCCGGTCAGCGTGCGCATGGGGCGGTACGGGCCCTTTGTGCAGATCGGCACCCGGGAGGATGTGGAAAAACCCCGATTCGCCGGACTCCCTCCCGGGCGAAAAATGGCGGAGTTCTCCCTGGAGGAGGCCCTGGACCTGTTCAAACTGCCACGCACGCTCGGTGAAACCGAACAGGGGGAGACGGTACAGGCCGGGATCGGACGCTTCGGACCGTATGTGAAATGCGGCAAGAAGTACATTTCCCTCCGGGACGATGACCCGCATACCATCGGCCTGGAGCGCGCACTCGAAGTGATTGCCGCCCAGCGCCTTGCGGATGCCAACAAGGTCATCCAGGAGTTTGAAAAACAGGGAATCCGGGTCCTGAACGGCCGCTACGGGCCGTACATCACCGACGGCAGCCGGAACGTAAAGATCCCCAAAGACCAGGAGCCGGCGGCACTGACCCTGGAGGAATGCGAAACCCTGATTGCCGCGGCCCCGAAAAAAAAGGCGTGGGCGAAAAAATCGGCCCGCAAAGCAACGCGCAAAACGGCCAAGCGCACGCCGACTTCGGCCACGACGAAGAAAAAGAAGAAGATGGGAACAACCCGCAAGGCGGCCGGGAACCGTACGAAAACCCGGTAGCCGGCCCTTCATTTGTTTTACACTGTGCTGGCCAACCGGATCCTGCAAGCCGCAACGGTTATCCGACAAGGCGGTATCATCGCCTACTCGACGGACACCGTGCTGGGGCTGGGGTGTGATCCGGATAACCGCAGAGCCGTTGAAAAAATCCTGTGGCTGAAACGTCGCAGTACTGAAAAGGGGTTGATCTTGCTGACTGAAAACATTGCAGCGATGCAGAAGTTCGCACGACCGCTTGATGCCGCGCAACGCCTGCAGATCACGGCTTCCCTGACCGGTGCTCCCACAACCTGGGTCGTGCCTGCAAAAGGTACGGTGCCGGTCTGGATTACCGGGGCACACGACAGTGTTGCCCTGCGCATCCCGCAACACCCGGTCGCGGGCGGGCTCTGCACCGCAGCCGGGATCATCGTCTCCACCAGTGCCAACGTCTCCGGCTACCCCACGGCCACCGGTGTCGAGCAGCTCCGCAGCTGGTTTGGCCCGCATCTGGACTACATAATCACAGACCCGGCAGGAACCGGGGTGCCCAGTGAGGTGCGCGAACTGATGGGCACGAAGGTGCACCGTCGCAGTCCCTAGGCCCATGATGCTGCCTGCCCTGGACGATGTCGTACGGTACCTGAAAACCCTGCAGGCGAATATCTGCCGGCAGCTGGAGAGGACCGACGGCGGGGGAAAATTTACCGAGGATACCTGGCAGCGGGATGACGGTGGTGGCGGCACGACGCGCATCCTGCAAAATGGCTGTGTGTTTGAACAGGCCGGGGTAGGCTTCTCGCATGTGCACGGGGAGCAGCTGCCCCCTTCCGCAACCCGGCTGCGCCCCGAACTTGCAGGGTGCGGCTTTCAGGCAACGGGGGTTTCTGTGGTGATTCATCCACTCAATCCGTACGTGCCCACCACCCATTGCAACGTCCGTTTTTTCATTGCCGAAAAAGAACATGAGGCCCCCGTCTGGTGGTTCGGGGGCGGCTTTGACCTGACCCCGTATTACGGATTCAGGCAGGACGCCGTCTGGTGGCATCAGACTGCAAAGGCGGCCTGTGATGCGATCGACACAATCCTGTATCCGGAACTGAAGAAAAACTGTGATGAATACTTTTTTATCCGGCACCGTAAAGAGGCCCGCGGCATCGGCGGATTGTTTTTCGACGACCACAACACGGGTGACTTCGAACAGGATTTCCGACTCCTCAAGAGCGTGGGGGATCATTTCCTGCAGGCCTACCTGCCCATCGTCGAACGCCGCAAGGATCACGGCTTCGGTGAACGGGAGCGTAACTTCCAGCGTTATCGCCGCGGTCGCTACGTTGAGTTCAACCTGGTGTATGACCGGGGCACCCTGTTCGGATTGCAGTCAGGAGGGCGTACGGAATCCATCCTGATGTCATTGCCCCCCGATGTTCGCTGGGAATACAACTGGCAACCCGAAGCAGGCAGTGCCGAAGAACAACTGTACAAGGAGTACCTGCCGGCGCGGGACTGGCTGGAACCCTAGCGATTCGCGACCAAGGTCCGCCACCCCCACACACGGCGGGCAGATGCACGGCTCAGGCAGCCCTTATTGACCCGTCTGTCTTGATTTAATAATCAGGCCTTCGATCTTCCAGAGCCCTTTCAATCTCGGAAATAATGGATCTTGCGGACTCATACGGATTGTCAGCGCGGGTAACCGGCCGGCCGACCACCAGATAGTCCGAACCATACGTAATCGCCCGGTAGGGGGTCAATGAGCGCTTATGATCGTCCTGACCCGTCCCTTCGGGACGTATCCCCGGGGTCACGATCAGGAACTCCTCCCCTTTAAACTCTTTTCGTAATTCCCGGACGGACTCGCCCGAAGCGATCAAACCTTCACAGCCCGCATCCAGTGCCCATTGCGCGCGAAGACGAACGGTACTGGATACATCCATTTGATGGTCGCGTGTCAGGGACATGTCCCTGACATCCGTATCCCCCATGCTTGACAACACCGTAACCATTAACAGATAGGGCTTGGCCTTTCCGTTGCGACCGGCTTTTGCCGCCTGTACCGTGGCGCCATTGCCCTGCAGGGTCAGCAGCTCCAGTCTGCCGGCAAATTCATCCGGCATGTTGCCCAGTGCGGCGCGAACCGTATTTTCGATATCGCCTATCTTCAGATCAAGAAAGACCTTCTTGCCTCTTTCCAGAAGGCTGCTGACAAACGGCCACCCCGCTCCCAGAAACAGCTGCCATCCGACTTTATAAAATCCGACGGCATCGCCCAGTGTTTCGATCAAGGAATTGGCCTCATCGGCCGTGTCAAAATCCAGCGCAACGATCAGACGATCAGACGGAGTCGCGCTATCCATATCGAACATGTCCGACCTCCCGGGCAAATCTCTCGTTTCTCTCGTTTACTGGAAAATACATTACGATAACGTCACGCTACGGAGACAGCCTATTGCTAACCGCATTTCTCAAATACAATGGGTGGTTTCAGTACAAAATTTGCAAGGCCTGCATTCCTGCGCCGGATATGCATACAGGATTCATTTTTCCTGCATAAGATACTATCATAGCTGTTCTTTGAAAAATGAGACACCCTCACAGGGGCTGTCCCGGTTGCAGGGGGGTCATGACCTGACCCCTGGATACGGAACCCTTCATACAATCGCTGGATTCTCATTTCCGGACCCGAATACTTGAACTAAACTAAAGGAATGGTGACCTAACATGCAAAAATTTCCCCACTACTACACGGTCCGGGCCGAGGGACAACCTTCCGGTACCCTCACCACCCAGGCAGAGGGCCTGACGGCGCTCGATGTCGCCGCTCCCAAACAGTTTGACGGACCGGGGGACATGTGGTCTCCCGAGGACCTGCTGGTCGCATGCGCCGCCGATTGCCTGATCCTGACCTTTCGTGCCGTGGCGAATGCCTCACAACTCAAGTGGCAGAACCTGACCTGCGAGGCCCGGGGGACCCTGGAGATGGTGGACCGGGTCCTCCGGTTTACCGAACTGCACATGACCGCCTCGCTTGAAATCGACCCCGGCGAAAATGCGGACAAGGCGGCACGCGTACTGGAAAAAGCGGAGAAAAACTGCCTGGTCACCAACTCGCTGACTGCAACAACACACCTGGAGACACATGTTACGGGGGCCTGAGGCCGGCACCCGGGATACTGCCTTTCATCCGGCAAAAACCCTGTGCACAGGGGCGCTTCTGCAGCGTTCCCGGGTTCGTGCGAGGTGAAGGGCACATGAAGATCCGCCAGGGTGCGGTCGGCATCGTTATGCTCGGGTCCCTGTTCGGGTGCGCACTGGCAGACGGGGTTCGAATCGACTCCCTTCCCATGTATGGACAGCCGGAAGTCGAAAGACCGGACTTTCTGAAAAAAGCGGACGAAGCCTTTATCGAGAAAGCAACCCGTGGTATCGGCTCCAGGGAAAAAGCAAGCCAGGCCTGGTTTGCTGAAGGCAACCGGTTGCTGCGTGAAGGCCATCCTGATATTGCGATGCACCGCTATAACCAGTCCTGGTTACTGAACCCGGACAACTACCAGCCCTACTGGGGGTTTGCCAGAATACTGCTTGAGCAGGACAGGATGGACGATGCGATCCGGTTTTTTGAAAAAGCGGAAACCTTGATTGATGACCCCTATCAAAAACCTGCGCTCCTGTCCGATATGGGAAGCGCCTACACGTACAAGGGAAAACATGTCCGGCATTATTTCAGCAAGGCCAATCAAAAGTTTTCCGAAAGTACCGGGCTGGATCCGGCGTATGGAAACGCCTAGCGCAGGTGGGCGTATTCCCTGTACGAACAAGGGGATTACCGCGGGGCATGGGAAAAAGTGAACCGGGCCGAGCGTATCCTAGCGCGCCCTTTCCCTGACACGTTTATTGCGGATCTGGAAAAGAAGATGCCAAGACCCTGACAGGAGCTGACCGGCTGCCAGGATCTGTCCGGATACGGCTGCGCCAGGCCCAACCGCGTCCTTCAAGACAGCACCTGCCAGCTTTGCTACTATCGACGGATACCAACGTCCAGAAATCGAAACAAGACCCATGAGCAGCCGATATCCCAACCTGCGCATGCGCAGAATGCGTGCGGATCCTTTTTCGCGTGAACTGATGCGCGAACACCGCCTCCAGGCTGGCGACCTGATCTGGCCGGTATTTGTACAGGAAGGCTCGCAGCGCGAGGCCGTGGCCTCGATGCCGGGGGTCGAGCGACTCGGCATCGACCAGCTGGTTGATGAAGCGGGACAGGCGTACGCACTGGGCATCCCTGCGATTGCCGTATTCCCGGTGGTGGCCCCGGAGCAAAAAAGCGCGCAGGCGGAAGAGGCCTTCAATCCTGACGGGATCGCACAACGTGCCATTGCGGCGGTCAAGCAGGCCGTCCCCGAACTCGGCGTTATCAGTGATGTGGCCCTGGACCCGTTTACCTCACACGGACAGGACGGGCTGCTCGACGGACAAGGGTACGTGATGAACGATGAAACCGTGGCCGTGCTGGCCCGGCAGGCGTTATCGCATGCCACAGCCGGTGCCGACATCGTGGCCCCCTCGGACATGATGGACGGGCGCATCGGGCACATTCGCCAAGCCCTGGAAGACAACGGGTTTTGCAACACACGGATACTGGCCTATTCCGCAAAATACGCCTCCGGTTTTTACGGTCCGTTCCGGGATGCCGTGGGCTCGGCGGCCAGCCTCGGGAGCGGTGACAAATACACCTACCAGATGGACCCGGCCAACTCGGATGAGGCCCTGCGTGAGGTGGCCCTGGACCTTGACGAGGGGGCAGACGCTATCCTGGTCAAACCGGGTATGCCGTACCTGGATGTCGTACGACGCATCAAGGATGCGTTCTGGATGCCTACCTTCGTCTATCAGGTGAGCGGGGAATACAGCATGCTGAAAGCGGCGGCACAAAACGGCTGGCTGGATGAGCGCAGCGGTGTGATGGAATCCCTGCTGTGTATCAAACGTGCGGGGGCAGACGCCATCCTGACGTATTTTGCCAGAGACGTGGCCGGATGGCTGAAGGAAGCCTGAGCACCAGGGTGCATTTTCGCTAACCCGGTGAGCCGGTCAGCAAGCCTCTCAGGGAGTCAAGCCGCAGGAGTTTCCGTCCTCATGTTTCTGAGCATAGCCGGTTTCACCGAGTTTGTAGTGGAAATCGCACCGGTCGGGCATTGATCCACACAGGCAAGACACCGGATGCATTCATTTTCGTCAATGTAGAGCGAGTTGTAGTACAGACCGGAAGTGTGTGCGGGATGTACGCGCGCATAGTCAACGATTTCGTCGTTTTCACCGAAGACGAATCCGGAAACTTCGACGATGCAGTTTGCAATCGGCTTGACCAGCAGACACTCGTCACACAGGACACATTTCGAATTGTCGATCACGGGCGCCGGGGAGCTCGCGTCTTCGAATTTATCGTAATAGATACGATCCCGTGTCAGCCCGCCATTCACCAGCATGGCAACGGCTGCATCCACCATCGGGGGCGGCCCGCAAAGATACGCTCTCGATTGGCCGATATCAAAATTTCCGCTCTTGACATGGGTTTTTTCAAAATACTCGGTCACCAGCCCTCTCGGGCCGGTCCAGTCACTGTCTTTCGGCTCCACCGAAAGAACGTTCACGTAGTCAAACCGGTAGTCTCTGTTCCATTTTCGTTTGATCGATTCAATTTCATCCTGACAGTAGAGATCCGCCTGTGTCCGGGCCCCGTACAGAAAAAGGACATCCCGCATCACAGACCGGTTTGCCGCCTGCTCAAGAATTGCCTTGATGGCACTCAAGCCACTGCCGCCGGCGATGCACACCATCGGGTCATCGGAGGCATCGAGTACAAACTGTCCAAGCGGTCCGGTCAGGGTGATGGGCTCTCCGGTCCGGTCCGTTTTGAACAGCCATCCCGAAAACTCGCCGCCGTGAATCAGCTTGACAAAAAACGTATGCTGGTTCGCCTCCTCGTTCTCAGGAGCCCTGGCAAATGAATAGGCACGCGGCTTGCTCAGGCTCGGGGTCGCCAGCGTAGCGTACTGTCCTGCAATGCCGCTCAATGGAGCGGACGCCTGGTGGCACTGCACGGCCAGCTGCATCGTGTCGTACGTAAGTTTTTGTGTACGGGCGATGACGCCCTGACTGACCTGTACCCGGCTGTTGTGAATCCGGGGGTCTGCCGCCGGCAGGCTTCGAAGTTGCGCAGACACTTAAACCTCCTTTATCCCGACCGTTGCCCGCTAGGCTGCTTCAACCGGTACTCGCTCTACCTGTGCCAGACATGAATAGAAGGTGGGACTCCAGCCGATATCCGTCAACTCTTCTGATATCAGGGCGTTTGCATTCACACCGCCTGGCGTATTGCTGCCTTTGAACTGCTTCTGGGTGCCGCATACCCCGGGAAGCAGACCGTCGATGATCACGGCATGCGCGTACGTCTCACCGCGGTCATTGTAAAGACGACAGAGATCGCCGTCTTCGATGCCGCGCTCGAAGGCGTCCTCGGGACATAATTCCACGGTGGGCCTGGACATCATCGCCTGGAGCCTGGGCACGGTCTGGAACGAATCACCGATAAAGTAATGAGGTGCGTTGCTTAACACCTGCAGCGGATACTTCTTCCTCAGTTCATAGTTTTCCTGGCCTTCCTCCTCCGGCACGTACGTCGGCAGGGGAGACTGTCCCTGGCTCTTGATCTCCTCCGACCAGATATTGATTTTTCCCGACTCCGTAGGCCAGCCGAGCTTCAGCCAGTCCCGGTTGGGTGAATCAACGTTGCAGCGCATCCAGCCATTCTCTTTAAGCCCGTCAAACGTGATTCCCTCCATGCCCGGGTGCCCGTCAGCGCAGATGATTTCTTTAATCATGTCCTCGTCCGACTGTTCAAACGTATCTTCGTCGTAGCCCATTTTCCTGGCCAGCCTCCTGAACAGTTCCGTGTTACGAACGCTCTCCCCCAGTGGCTCGATACAAGGCTGACTCAGGTTATAGAGGTAGTGGCCCCAGGGAGCATGCAGATCCCAGCGTTCCAGCTGCGTATCGGCCGGCAGCACAATGTCCGCATACAGGCACGAGTCGGTCCAGACCGTATCGTGCACCGCAACAAAAAGATCATCCCGCATCAATCCCTTGCGCACGTTATTGGTGTTCGGCGCACAGTTGGCGGGGTCCGAGTTATAGACAAAAAGGGATTTTATGGGCGGGTCGAGCGGGTCCCCGTTCATGTCCTGGTGATCCGCCAGGGCCCGTCCGATCTGCACCATGTTGATGGTACGCTTGGAGGCCCGGTCACCCAGGTCCGGGCGTTGCAACTTGCCGAGCTGCAGCCGCATCCAGTTTTCCTCGCCGGTCCAGGACAAGGCCCCTCCGCATTTTTCCCGCCAGGCTCCGGTGATACAGGGCAAAAGCATGACGGCCCGGCAGGTCTGGCCTGAATTCTTGTGCCGGTTCAGGCCCCAGCCGGTCCGGATATTCGTTTTCCGGCTCGCCGCGTACGCCCTGGCAAACTTTTCGATTTCCGAAGCCTGGATCCCGGTGATGCGGGACACCTTCTCCAGTGTCCATTTCGGGAGCTCGTCCTGGATCAGCTGTTCCCAGCCATGGGTGTACTCTTTCAGGAATGCCTCATCATGCAGCCCGGCATCCACAATGATCTTCATCATACCCAGCGCCAGGGCGGCATCGGTACCCGGGCGTGGCTGGATGTGCCAGTCCGCAAATTCAGTGGTGCGCGTTTTCCTGGGATCGATTGCGACGATCGTTGCGCCTCGCTCCCGGGCTTCCTGCACAAACGGTATCAGGTGTACCCCCGTGCTGACAATGTTGTTTCCCCACAGGATCACCAGGTCCGCATCCGGGATGTCTTCGGTGCTCGGGCCGTCTGCCAGCCCGTAGGTGTAAATGTGCGACCAGATCCCCGCCCACGCACAGATGGACTGGTCAAGCCTGGCGGCCTCCATCTTGTTCCAGAACCGCTGGTCCATCCCGAAGAAATGAATCAGCCCCAGGGTGCCTGAATACGAATACGGCTGTACGGCTTCCGGTCCGTACTCATCGATCACCGCTTTGAAATTGTCCGTGATGGCATCCAGCGCCTCGTCCCAGGAAATTCTCTCGAATTCTGCACCCGGTCCTTTCGGCCCGACCCGCTTGTGGGGATAGAGAACCCGGCTGTCGTTGTAGACAAGATCCAGGTAATGATTGACCTTGTTACACAGGTATCCGCGTGTAATGGGGTTGCTTGGATCCCCTTCTATGCGAACGGCCTGGCCGGTTTCGTCATTTACCGTGACCAGCATTGAACAGCCGTCCGGGCAGTCATGAGGACATACCACGTGGTGCTTTGAATGCCCGGCAGGCGGTTCGGACCGGGTCATCGTGTTGATGCCCATTGCCTTACCCCCTTTCCCGTGTCATTGCGCCGAAGCCGTGTGGCGGGGTACGAACTCCTCCAGCTCCTTGATCCCGCTCTCCTGGTTTTCTTTCCGGGTCTGTTCCAGTTCCACCGTCGTGGCGTATTTTTCGTCCCATTCCTTGAGCATGGGGATAACCACTTTAAAAAACAGAGGAGGAATCCATGCAATGACCGTCATCGTCAGGTACCCGTAGGGACATTGCGGGGCGTCCGGGTACGCCTTGAGGTCCTGGTAGCGGCTGCTGTCCGCATGGTGCGCCCCGTGACGGCCGAGGTTCAGCAGGATCCAGTTGCCCCAGGCGTTATTGCTGGAGAACGTCACTCTTGGGGTAATCGGTTGGCCCTTTTCGCGGACCAGCCCGTAATGGGAGAAAAAGTTAAGCCCCTCCAGAATGAATTTGGCATAGGCAATCGCCAGAAGGTAGCACAGAAAACACATCCAGCCGCCGCCGATGAGTACCAGCGCCATCACCACTCCACCCCGCAGCCAGGCCTGCACGATCCGGTTCCCGAACGAGAACGAAGACCGGCCGACCTCGTTCAACCGTTGCGTTTCAACCTGCCAGCCACTTTTCCATTGGGTCCATGTGCCGACCGTTTGAAACTGATAAAAATGTGTGCCGCGTAACGGCGTGACCGCGTCGTGCTCGGGAAATCCCAGATTCTTGTGATGGCCGTATACATGCTCCACGGCAAAGTTTGTTCCGAACATCAATGCGAACACCCACTCCCCGATTTTCGTGTCCACCGCATCGTCGGTACGGGAAACCAGTTCATGCCCCATCACGATGCCCTGTACCCCCAGAATGATACCGAGTGATAACGCCGCACCCGTGTAGTGGTACCAGACATTTTCACCACGAGCCGCCAAGGCATCGTATCCGAATTGCCCGAGTGTGAATTTCCCGATGCCCAGCGGATCAGCCGAACCGAATGCCCAGACGAAGGTACACAGGGATAGGACTAAAAACAGGGAAACCGAATAGATGATCCAGTCGTAGATCCAGCCAGAACTGTAGCGGGGCTCCGAGTTATCTTCTCCACTCAGCAGCTCGCCCCCGACCCCTAAAATAAACATGAACGCAACCCCGAACCACATCCACCAGCCCCCGGCGATGAAGCTTGCGGCGGTACCCAACGTTACAGTCCAGTTCAACCATCCAAACTTCAGATATTTCCACATAATCGTTTCCTCAAGCCAGATTAAAAACCCTATGCAACCAGCGTCGATATCAATTTTTTGCCGGGTCTCTTTTCGGCCTTCCTGGCTTGACAGCAGGGTGGTCAATACCCTCATTCAAGATACGCCGGCTTTCCTCAGGCGCTATTTTGAGCATACCTATTTTGTACTAGTCAAGTCAAATACTGCGTGATATATTGGAATCCACTAATGTTGGAGGGGTTGGAATAAGAATAATGATGCACCCGACGCCGAGAGAATTTGTCGATGGAGAGCCTGCTGTCGTAAGGAGAGGCTCTGGTGTCCAATGAAGTATCCGCCGGTAACGGAGTGCTTCTGGAAACCAGTAATATTTCCCTGTCGTTCAAGGGCGTGACAGCCCTTTCCAAGGTCAGCCTGAAGGTTCACCAGGGTGAAATCTGTGCCCTGATCGGTCCGAACGGCGCCGGCAAGAGTTCACTGCTCAATGTGATCAACGGTGTGTATCGACCCCAGCAGGGTGAAGTGGTTTTCGATGGCAGGCATTTCCGGAAGATCTCGCCCCTGGAAGCGGCACGGCGCAGGATCGGGCGAACCTTCCAGCACAATGCCTTGTTCGAAAGGCTGACGGTGCTGGACAACGTGCTCACCGGGCTGGCGCGGCGCAGCAAAACCACGTTCTGGGAGAATATTTTCGGTATTGGCCGAGACCGTGCCGAAAAGCAGCAGTTTCTTGCATGGGCCAACAAGGTGATCCCCTTTCTCGGGCTTGAGGAACATGCCCACACAGTCGTTTCGACACTTCCATTTGGTATTCAAAAGCGGGTTGACCTGGCACGTGCGCTGGTATCAGAGCCCAAACTCCTGCTGCTCGATGAACCGATGGCGGGTATGAACCAGGATGAAAAGCAAGAGATGAGCCGTATCGTCTCAGAGGTGAATACACGCTTTGAGACCACCATCGTGCTGATCGAGCATGATATCGGCATCGTGATGGGACTGGCACACCGCATTGTGGTTCTGGACTATGGCCGCAAGATTGCCGACGGAATGCCGGAGCAGGTACGAAATAACCCGGTTGTGATCAAGGCTTACCTGGGTGAGGATTATGAATAAGAACCGATAGGGGCGCAGATGTTTTTTGAAATTCTTGGAGTATTGTTGGGGGGATTGCTGGCGGGGGTGCTGTATTCGTCCGTGGCCCTCGGTTTCGTACTCATCTACAAGGCGTCCGGCGTATTCAACTTTGCGCAAGGCGCTATGGTGCTGTTTGCGGCCTTGATTTATGTGACCCTCGTCGAATCGGGTGTCCCGTTTTGGCTCGCGCTGTTAGCGGTACTGGTGGTCATGATTCTGTGTGCCGTGTTGATCGAGCGCTTCATGCTCCGTCCCATGGCGAACCGCGATCCCATAGTGCTGTTTGTGGCCACATTGGGACTGAGCTTCATCATCGAAGGTGTGGCGCAGTTGACGATGGGAAATAACGTCCACATTTTGGAGCTTGGGATTGCGGACGGCACCATTCAACTCGGTGAATTATGGTTGAGTGAATTTGACCTGTTCGCCACTGCAATGGCTATCCTTCTGGTCATCATCATTTCATTTGTGTTCAATGTAACGCGCATCGGTATCTCGCTGCGTGCGGTGGCCGATGATGTTTTGGCTGCGCAATCGATTGGCATTCAGCTGCCGAATGTCTGGCGCATCGTATGGAGTGTGGCGGGATTCATCGCGCTGGTCGCCGGTCTTCTTTGGGGGGCACGTCAGGGGGTTCAGTTTTCGTTGACCCTGTCTGCCCTCAAGGCATTGCCGGTTCTGATCATAGGCGGTTTCTCTTCCATGAGTGGAGCCGTCATCGCCGGGCTGCTGGTCGGCGCATGTGAAAGCCTGGCTGATTTCTATCTGGGCCCGATCTTTCGCGGCAGTGTCTCGAACTGGTTTGTATACATGCTGGCACTTTTCTTCCTGCTGTTCAGGCCTGCCGGCCTTTTCGGTGAACGTGCGATCGAGCGGGTTTGAGCCATGTCAGACATCAAAAACCTGGCTGAAACCGGCACGACCCTGCGTCAACCAGTCAATCAGCATGCGGGGCTGAAGCGAAGTATTGTTTGGGTGGTGGTCATTGCAGCTTCCATCCTGCCATTCAGCTTCAGTGACTACTGGATCAGCTCGATTGTCATTCCGATGCTGGTGATGGGTCTGGCGGGTGTTGGGGTCAATTTTCTGATGGGGTACGCCGGATGTGTTTCGATTGGATCGGCTGCCTTCATGGCAGTGGGCGCTTTTTCGGCCTACAATTTGTTACTGCGGGCACCGATGTTGCCGTTGCCGGTCGTCGTCATCCTGGCAGGACTGATTGCGGCATTGTTTGGCGTCTTGTTTGGATTGCCCAGCCTGCGAATAAAAGGGTTTTACCTGGTAGTATCGACGCTTGCAGCGCAATTTTTCTTCGAATGGCTGTTTACAAATTTTGCCTGGTTCTGCAACTATAACCTGTCATTAACCATCACGGCTCCTCGCCTGGAGATTTTCGGTTGGAATCTCAAGTCTGTCCACGGCCGTTACATGATGGTCATTGTGACAACGCTTACCCTAGTCGTGCTAGCGTATAGCATTGCGCGCAGCCGCATCGGCCGGGAATGGATAGCGGTCAGTGATATGGAGACTGCGGCTACCGTCACAGGAATCAAGGTGGGCAGTCGCAAACTTCTGGCCTTTGGCATCAGCTCTTTTTACTGCGGGGTCGCAGGCGTACTCTGGGCATTTTGTTATCTGGGAACCAGTAATGCACTCTCCTTCGACCTCGACAAGTCCTTTGAAATTTTGTTTATTGTGATCATTGGCGGTGCCGCAAACATCTTCGGCAATTTTATCGGGGCGGCATTCATCGTCCTGACTCCCATTTTTCTCACTCTTGCCGTGGTCAGCCTGGGCTTGACGGACCATGTGAATATCGGAACCCTCACAAATGTGCAGCGAGTGATATTCGGCGTCCTGATTATCTACATTCTAATAAAAGAGCCAGACGGTCTTTACAGGCTGCTGCAACGTGTAGCGGCATCGCTGTTCAACTGGTCTCGACGGCTGGGTACAGTTTCATGATATGGATACCCTGTACAGTAGTACCGGACCCGCCGGGGATCATAATGGAAAGTGCGGGCCACTGGTTTTTGAGGTTTTGCTGTCCGTACACTACAAAAAAAGGAGGTAATATCAGGCGTATTTGTGCTTGTCACCGTATCTGGAACAAGCTTTAACTAAATACACAAACAATAATTACGAAGGAGAACATATTATGTTTCTAAATCAACTCAAGTACATACTGCTTGCCACTGTGCTGAGTCTGGCAAGCATCCAGGCAGCGTTCGCAGCCGGGGCACACGAAGGAGAGCAATTCTATCCTTTGTTTACCTACCGGACTGGGGCCTACGCAAATGTTGGCACCTCGATCGTTGCCGGACAGAAAGACATGCTGGTGTACCAGAACGAAACCCAGGGGGGTGTGAACGGTATCAAGCACTATATGGTGGAGTGCGAGACTGCCTACGATATCGATCGGGGCATCGAATGCTTCGACCGGTATGTAAAAGGACACGAGGGCGCTCCTACCGCCACGATTACCAGCATGTCTTCAGGCCTGTTCGCGGCTACTGTAGAGAGGAACCGTGAGAACAAGATGCCTCACATGATCCCGGGCGGCGGTCAAGCCACCGCGATTGACGGACGCTTCAATGAATATCAATTTTCAGTGATGTTCGACTACTGGAGACAATCACAGGTAGTCGTTGAATATATTGCTCAACGTTTAGGCGGTCATGACAAGCTCAAGGATCAGGTTATCGTAACGTTGTACCACGATTCCGGATATGGCCGTGAAACCCTTGAACCCATGAAAATCTTGTCGGAGCAGTATGGCTTCAAAGATGTGCAGATCCCTGTTGCGCATCCGGGTGTTCAGCAGGAAGCGCAGTGGCGACAAATTCGCAACGTGAAAGGTGACTGGGTCTATTACCGTGCCTGGGGTGCAATGACACCTGTGGGCATCAAAACCGCAAAGCGGATGGGTTTCCCGGTAGATCATATCGTGGGTGACATCTGGTCTACCTCGGAGGACGATGTACGTCCTGCAGGAGATGCTGCGATCGGTTACACAGGCGTCAATATTTTTCCGCCAGGTACTGATTTCAAGCTCATCCAGAGCATCAAGGAGACCCTTTACGACAAGGGCATGGGCGATCTTAAGGAAATGGAACGGTTTGGTACGGTCTACTACAACTTCGGTGTCATCACATCACTGATCTATGCCGAGATGCTGCGTACCGGCCACGCGAAGTTCGGCAATAGACCCCTCAATGGTGAAGAAGCCAGATGGGCTTATGAGCATATGGAAGTCGATCAAGCGCGTCTTGATGAACTGGGTGCAACCGGTTTAATGGCCCCACTCAAGCTCTCACGCTGTAACCACCAGGGCGAAAAAATCCAGGCCAAAGTGGTCCAATGGACTGGGGATGGCTGGGGCTCAACAGACTGGATAGAGATCGATACACAGATGTTCGTGCCTATTTTCACTGCAAGAGCTGAGGCCCAAGCAAAAGAACAAGGCGTACCGAAACGTGATCTGCCTGAGTGCGAAGGCTAAAGGCTAGATACGGATAACCGTTTTGAGCACGAACGATTTTCTTAACGTTTCCAACGTCGAGGTTCACTACGGCCAGGCTATTCTTGCCGTGCAGGATGTGACGATGAAAGTCGAACAGGGATCAATTGTGTCCCTGTTTGGCGCCAATGGTGCGGGTAAGACCACTACCTTGAAGGCAATATCCAAACTTCTCGAACAAGAAAGAGGGGCGGTCACCAAAGGTGAAATTACTTGGCGCGGAGAGTCTCTTGACCGTCTCTCCGCTTCCGATCTCGTTGCCAAGGGCGTAGTTCAGGTGCTGGAAGGCCGACATGTTTTCCCGCAACTTACTGTGGAAGAAAATCTTAAGGCCGGTGCTTTTGTACGACGGCCCAATCGTGCCCAAATGGATAGGGATTTGGAGCAGATATATGCGTGGTTTCCGCGGATCAAGGAGATACGCAAAAATAAAGCGGGGTTAACCTCGGGCGGTGAACAGCAGATGCTTGCCATTGGGCGTGCGTTAATGACCAAGCCTGTCCTGGTTCTATTGGACGAACCGTCGATGGGTCTTGCACCCGTCATTATTCATGAAATTTTCGACATTATTAAGCTGATGAATCGCGAAAACAATGTCAGTTTTTTGATTGCGGAACAAAATGTCAGCCTTACCATGAAATACGCCGACTACTGTTACATTCTGGAAAATGGCACCGTCGTTGTATCCGGCGAGGTCGACAAGCTGGCCGCCCGTGATGATATCAAGGAGTTTTATCTTGGCTCGAACAAAGGCAACGGGAAAACACTGTAACTGGCAACAGCTACTACCCGCAGGAAGTGCACGGACCTTACGAACTGCACGATGTTGGCAACCTGGATTTGAAAGGGGGGGAATACTATGACTGACAACAGCTACTACTCGCAGGAAGTGCACGGACCGTACGAACTGCACGATATTGGCAATCTGGATTTGGAAGAAGGCGGAACACTTCGCAACTGCCAGCTCGCCTACGCAACCTTCGGCACACTCAATGCCGCCAAGGACAATGCCATCCTGATTCCCACTTGGTACTCCGGCACCAACAAGATCATGGAGCAGGTCTATATCGGCAAGGGCCGCGCCCTTGACCCGGACAAGTATTTCATCGTCATTGTCAATCAAATTGGCAGCGGGCTTTCTTCGTCGCCGCACAACACCCCCGCCCCTGGCGGGATGGGCAATTTCCCCCACGTGCGCATTGGCGACGATGTGCGGGCGCAACACAAGCTTCTCACGGAAACCCTTGGCATCGAGAGCCTGGCCCTCGTAGTCGGCGGCTCAATGGGTGCGCAGCAGACCTACGAATGGGCCGTACGCTATCCAGACATGGTCAAACGCATTGCCCCGATCGCCGGCACAGCGAAAAACTCCGATCATGATTTCCTGTTCACCGCAACGCTGGTCGACGCGATCACGTCCGATCCCGGCTTCAACGGCGGCTTCTATGAGTGCCCCTCCGATGTACGACAGGGTTTGTTACGGCACGCCAAGATGTTTGCGGTGATGGGCTGGAGCACGGAATTCTACCAGCAGGGCCGCCCGAGGGCACTGGGTTTTTCGTCGATCGACGATTTCGTCATTAATTTCATGAACGGCTATTTTTGCGTCATGGACCCCAATAATCTGATCTGCATGGCGTGGAAGTGGCAGCACGGCGATGTCAGCCGCATGACAGGAGGCAGTCTCGAGGAAGCGCTTGGACGCATCACAGCCAAGGCTTTTGTTATGCCGATTGATATGGACATGTTCTTCCCGCCGCGAGACTGTGAAGCGGAGCAGAAAATGATTGCTGATAGTCAGTTCCGTCCGCTGCACAGTGTCGACGGTCACCTGGCACTGTTTGGCACCGACGCAGACTTTCTAGGCCAGCTCGACAAGAATCTGGAGGACTTGCTGGCGATTGCAGTCTAGAACAAACAACTTCAATTTTAACGAATAGGAGGAAAACCTATGACTAGTTCCAAAACAACCAACTTAGACGCGGTTATTGCTGGCGCCGGTTTCTCCGGGATGTATATGCTGCATAGCTTGCGTGATAAACTCGGACTTTCGGTGCGGGTTTTAGAGAAAGGCGGTGGCGTCGGTGGCACGTGGTACTGGAATCGCTATCCAGGCGCGCGCTGCGACTCCGACAGCTACATCTACTGCTACATGTTCGACCAGCAGTTGCTGCAGGACTGGGAGTGGTCTGAGCGCTATCCCCGCCAACCCGAAGTCCTGAAATACCTCGAACATGTTGCTGACCGTTTCGACCTGAGCAAGGATATCCAGTTCGATACGACCGTCACCGAGGCAAGCTTCGATGAGAATGCAAACTGCTGGACAATCCGCACTGCCAACGGCGAGGTCATTACCGCGAAGTACTTCATCAGTGCAATCGGTGCCATATCTGAACCGTTCATGCCGAAGATCAAGGGTCTCGAAACTTTCGAGGGCACGCAGCACCACACTTCGCACTGGCCGCACGACGGTGTCGATTTCACTCACAAACGGGCCGCCGTCATCGGCACCGGCGCGACCGCAGTGCAGGTCATTCCGGAAATCTCCGAGCAGGCGAAACACGTCACCGTGTTCCAACGCACGCCCAACTTCTGCTGGCCCGCACGCCATGGCAAGGTGGACCCCGAAGTGGTGAAGGCCCGCAAGGCCGACTATGACGGAATCCGCGAACGCCTTCAAAACTCGTTCTTCGGTTTTGAATTGGCCTTCATAGAAAAGGGGGTGTTCGATGCCTCGGCGGAGGAACGCGAGCGTGTGTGGGATGAAATGTGGTATCGAGGCGGCTTCCCCTTCTGGATAGCCAACTACCAGGACGTGTTCTTCAGCAAGGAGGCCAACGACGAATGCGTTGACTACATGGCCCAAAGGATCCGCGAAAAAGTGAAGGACCCGGCGATCGCCGAAAAACTGATCCCCAAGAACCACCCCTACGGCACCAAGCGTCAGCCGCTGGAAAGCAACTATTACGACACCTTCAACAAGCCGAACGTTTTGCTGGTGGACGTGAATGAAACGCCGATCGAAGAGGTCACCCCGAAGGGGATCCGCACGAGCGACCAGGAGTATGAGGTCGATATCATCGTGTTCGCTACCGGCTTCGACGGGATGACTGGTCCATTGAAGAAGGTCAACCTCAGTGGGCGTAACGGCCAGTTGCTGTCACAAAAATGGAGCGATGGTCCGCACACCTACCTGGGCCTGGCGATGGCGGGGTTCCCCAACATGTTCACCGTCACTGGCCCTGGCAGTCCCTCGGTGCTGAGCAACGTGCCGGTGTCGATCGAGCAACATGTCGATTGGATCACGAGCTGTATCGATTACATGCAAAAGCACGATGTTGCGACGATAGAGGCGACGGCCGAAGCGGAAGATCAATGGACCGCGCATGTCGCTGAAGTGGTCAGTTCGTCGCTGATGGTCACAGCCAACTCTTGGTACATGGGCGCGAACATTCCCGGCAAGCCGCTCGTGTTCATGCCTTACCTTGGCGGTGTCGGCGCTTACCGGCAAAAGTGCGACGAGGTCGCGGCGAATGGGTACGAGGGGTTTGCTTTAGCTAGTTAGCCTCGCGCTGGCAGCAGCCTCAGGGAGGTCGAGACGGGCCGCAGCGATTATCGCTGCGGCCCCCGGTCGGTCGTTGGTAACAAATGGTCTGAAGTCATCGACTTTTCAACCTTGACCCTTTCCCTTTATGACCGCCTCTCGGCCAATAGCGGTCATTCGACACTTGTCACCCAGGTATCATCCAGACCAGGCAATCCATCTATGCTTATTCTGTTTTTACCGCCTCGATATGCTGCGAGTTCCTGTGGGCTCCTGACTTCTACCCACCGTTTGATGTCATCTCGATGAGCCTTAAACTTCATTAGCGGAACACCAAATCCACATGAATCACTGATACGTTCTACCCGTATTCTAATGATTGATCTTGATCCTTTATAGGGTGGAAATCCTGTCAGTAATGAGTCGTAGTCTTTACTGTTCGGAAGGAGTGTTTCACCTTTACCATGCAGTCGCACTATCTTGGGTGCTCCCTCAAATGCGCAAAGCATGATAAGTATCCGTTTGTTTTCCCTAAGGTGAGCAACCGTCTCAATTCCACTGCCTGTAAAATCCAGATAGGCGACGGTATGCGAATCAATTATGCGGAAAGTATCACCACCTTTCGGAGAACAATTAATGTGCCCATCTTCTGATAGTGGTGCTGTGGAAACAAAGAATACTTTTTGCCGCTGAATCCATTTTGCCAGATTGGAATCAATATGATCGTACAGCTTACCCATAGTATAGCTTCTGCCTGAATGATCTAATCAGCCTATTATTGAATGTCCGCTTTGGGTCGTTAGCGGTCATTCGTAAAATGCATTGTGTGGAAATTAGATGAAGCATTTTACACATAGCCTGTCGAACAGGGAAGTGCGAGCTGATCTTTCCCCCTAAAAGGTAGCCAGTGTCAGAGAGAGATTTTCTTTAGACTTGATCGAAATCAGGCTTTTCCCCGAACAGGCCCCAACATTCCCTCTTTTCCACTTGATCATTGATTTTTTAAGGCGAAGACCTGAAATCAAGGCCAGACGTCACATATTGTCACACGCGCTGGTTGACAATTGACCGTGCAGCCTTACCATTTAAACTGTCAAGAATAAACTAGACAACGCGAGGATGAATGATGTCCAAACAGATTCACATGAATGCGTTCACAATGTGCTCCATTTGTTTCCACTCGAAAGGACAATGGAAACACCCTCTTGATCAATCCTCGCGGGGGTACAAGGACCTGAACTACTGGGTCGATATAGCCCGGACCCTGGAACGCGGGTGCTTTGACAGCCTGTTTTTAGCCGATGTGCATGGCACCTATAATGTCTACAGGGGATCCCGTGACACTGCCGTCCGGCACTCCACGCAGATTCCCAGCAACGATCCCACCCTGGTTATATCCGCGATGGCCTATGCCACCAGGCACCTGGGGTTTGCATGTACGTATTCAACGAGTTATTTCGCTCCCTATCAGACAGCAAAATTATTTTCCACTTTGGATCACCTGACCAAGGGGCGCATTGCGTGGAATATCGTAACCTCCTACCTGCCCGACGCCAATGCGAATTTCGGCATCGGTGGACAGATGGAACACGACCAGCGCTATGACCGGGCGGATGAATACATGGACGTGGTGTACAAGCTGTGGGAGCACTCGTGGGAAGAAGATGCCGTAGTGCGTGATATCGGAAACGATGTCCATACTGACCCTGCCAAGGTGCACGAAATCAATCATAAAGGGACCTATTTTGATGTTCCAGGGCCGCACATGTGTGAGCCGTCGCCGCAACGTACGCCCGTCCTGTTTCAGGCAGGCGGTTCGGGCCGGGGGATTCAGTTCGCAGCGCGCCACGCCGAGGCAATATTTGCGATTCATCCAACGATCGAGGTCTCACGCAATATCATCCGGTCCACTCGCGAAACCATTGCCAAGGAAGGTCGCGGTCCGGACGATGTAAAGATTTTTCCCGGCATATCGGTAATCGTTGCGCCGACTGACGAAGAGGCAAGGCTGAAATACGAAACCTGCAAGCAGTACAGGAGCCCCGAAGGTGCGCTGGCATTGTATTGCGGCTGGGTCGGTGTGGATCTGTCCAAGATCGAACTCAATGAAAAGCTGGAGAATGCCGAGACCAACGCGATCCAGGGATTGCTGAGTTATTTCGCAGAAGTCGCACCGGAACGCCAATGGACGCTGCAGGAAGCGGCCGAGTTTATTTCGATCGGCAGCGTAATGCCAAAAATCATTGGCAGCCCGACAATGGTTGCCGATGAACTCGAGCGCTGGATGGATGAGACGGATTGTGACGGGTTTAATCTGGTCGTGCCCAACCACCCTACCGGGTATATCGATTTTGTCAATCTGGTGGTGCCTGAGTTGCAACGGCGCGGACGCATGCGTACGCACTACGAGACGAGCACCTCGCGCGAACATTATTTTGGCGCTGGACAGCGGCGATTACAGGAAAACCATCAAGCGTACCGGTCTTTGCCTGAGTGGAAATTACGAAAGGCACGCCAGGTGGCATGATTTCGGCAGGAACCAGAACCCGGACCCTGATCCCTGCACTACGCCACAACGCTCGACGCAAGCGTCAAAAAACGCGACCCGCCCGATCTTGAAGTAACCCGGATGGTATGGCTTTGGATATTCCGGGGCCGTTGATGGTTACCGATAGGCCCCGTGCCTTTGCAATACTTCTATTTCATATCCATCCGGGTCATTGATAAAGAAAAATTTTGCGAGCAACTCCCCGCCGGGGCTAAAGGAAACAATATCCTGAGGCTCATAGCCAAGCGATTTGATGCGTGTGTGTTCCGCTTCCAGATCATCGACGCAAACCGCAACATGCCCGTAGCCGGTACCATGTGTGTAGGCCTCCGCTCGGCCCTTATTCAGGGTCAGCTCAATCTCAATATCATTCTCATCATTGCCCAGGTACACCAAGGCGAAATCTTCAAAATCCAGATAGCGCTTTTCTTTTATATCAAACACCTCTTCATAAAAGGTTTTGGAGCGCTCTGCATCCAGTACACGGATCATTGAATGAATTATTTTTGCCATCGCCACCCCCCGCCAACACGTACAAAAAACCGGTTTACCCGCCAGGCCGCAGTATGGACCCTTGGGTCTGGATATTGTAGGTTTTTGGCTTGACGGTGTCCATAGCGTGCGGGCGTCCCCCTGTCGCGCGCCCGGCGGACGCCTGTTCATGGGGCACTGTATCCCCGGGCAATTTCCTGATATACAGGCGATACCTGCATACGGTACCCAGTACAGCAAAACAGCGTGAACAATGTAACCGACCGCTACGCCGTCATCGGCAACCCGATTGCCCACAGCCGGTCACCCGAAATCCATCTCCTGTTTGCGGAGCAGACCGGTGAGCGCATCGCGTATGAAAAAATTCTCGCAGAACGCCAGGATTTCACGCAAACCGTGACCCGGTTTTTTGACACCGGGGGCCGGGGCCTGAACGTGACCGTGCCGTTCAAGAACGAAGCCTTTGAATTTGTCGACCGGGCGACAGACCTGGCTGAACACGCAGGTGCAGTGAACACCATTATCCCGCAAGAGGACGGCACGTACCTTGGGGCCAATACGGATGGCATCGGGTTGCTGCGCGATCTGAAAAAATCATTGCAGCTGCAGATACAGAACCAAAAAATCCTGATCCTCGGGGCGGGCGGAGCCACCCGGGGCATCGTTGAGCCGTTGCTCAATGAAAAGCCCGGGGAACTGCGGATCGCCAATCGCACCGAAGCCCGGGCAGAAGCGATTGCTGAAAATTTCCGGCACATCGGTGCGATACAAAGCTGCGGCCTGGACATGATTCCGGTCCGGCACTACGACCTGGTCCTGCATGCCACCTCGGCCGCCCTGCAAAACAGGGTGCTGGCCCTGCCGGACGGCATCATCGGCCCGCAAACCTGCTGTTACGACCTAGTGTACGGCGAGACCCTGACCCCGTTCATGCAATGGGCCCACACACAAAAGGCTGCCCGGGTCGTGGACGGCTTCGGGATGCTGCTCGAACAGGCCGCCGAAGCCTTCTATCTGTGGCGACACAAGCGCCCGGATACCACCATGGCCAGTAATTGCCTGCGACCAGTACCGTCTGCATGATGCGGCTTTCATCTCCCCGGCAAGCCTCCGGCCGGCTCGCTCTCTATGCCAGACTGATTCGCCTGGACAAGCCGGTCGGGATCTTCCTGCTGTTATGGCCCGCTTTGTGGGCCTTGTTCATCGCCGCAGACGGGGCACCCGACACGGCCATCCTAGCGGTCTTCATCCTGGGGAGCATCCTGATGCGCTCGGCCGGTTGTGCCATCAATGATTTTGCAGACCGTGACATTGACCCGCATGTTGCGCGGACCCGGAACCGGCCGGTCGCAAGCGGGGCACTCTCACCGGTCGAGGCCGTGATACTGGCGGCGGGGCTGTCCTGCATGGCCTTCTTGCTGGCAGTACTCTTGCTGAATAGCCTGACGATCGGCTTCGCCGTCGGCGGGGCCTTGCTTGCCGCAACGTATCCGTTTATGAAAAGGCTGCACTACTTGCCGCAGGTGCATCTGGGTGTGGCGTTTGCCTGGTCCGTGCCGATGGCGTTTACTGCAACCACCGGCATCTACCCGCCCCCCGTCGCGTGGCTGCTGTTTGCCTGCACGGTACTCTGGACGGTAGCCTACGATACCCTGTATGCCATGGCCGATCGCGAAGACGACCTGAAGGTCGGCGTAAAATCAACGGCCCTCCTGTTCGGCTCCATGGACCGGCTCGCGGTGGGCCTGATGCAGGTTCTGGTGATCGCGGCCCTGGTGGGGACGGGCCTTCAGGCAGGACTCGGCGGGATGTACTATACGGCGGTGTGCATCGGGGCCGGCCTGTTCGTCTATCAGCAGAGGCTGATCCGGGACCGCAATGCCGGGCGATGCCTGCAGGCCTTTTTGAACAACCAGTATTTCGGTCTGGTGATCTTCATCGGAATTCTTCTGCATTACTGGATACATCCGGCCTGATGGTAGCGCACAGGAACCCGGGATTGCAGGTACGGATTCCTGGGCAGTGGCCCAGTTTGAAATTCTCTGTTTGTAAGGCCCCCGTTTCTTAGGCGGCTCATCCTTAACCAGTCCAGCAATTTCTTCTAGAGGCCATACATGATCTGTTACGCCAGCTTCCTTAGCCGGGGTTACTCTCAGGCTTGTCTGTTTAAATACTCCTATGATTGGGTCTATTGGGAGGACCCAAGCCCTGAAGGTCTCTGGCCAGAGACCTCCAGGGTGTGACCGGACCGTTCCAGGCTGGGTCTTCAGGACCGCAAAATGAGTGAGGTCGCCACCGTCTTTCCCTACGACCTGAATGGATACAAGAGCATCAAGGCTCGCATGACAAGCACAGGAGTAAGGAAAGTATGCAGCATAATACCCTGAATACCGTAGGCATTGACATCAGCAAGGCGCATCTCGATGCGTACGCGCTGCCCGCCCGGCGCACGGCACGCTTTGACAACACGGCTAATGGCATCAAGCGCCTGGCCAAATGGATCGGCACCTCCGTGCATTGTGTGGTGTATGAGTCCACTGGACCCTGGCACCGGAGGCTTGAGGAGACCCTGGCCGACACGCTGCCGATGGCGTGCGTAAATGCCATGCGTGCACTACCTGTAATGTAGGGAAATTGCATACATGTGATTTTCTAGCTTTTTACTGAACGCATTGGTCAATCTGGTAAACCGTTCCATGCTCATACGCATAGTTAGATTCTGTCTTTCTACAAAACTGGTTGAGACAAGCTCTTTTCTTATTATTTAATTTATTCATCCTGTGTGTGGTGTTTAATTGATTTAGCAGTGAAGCTAATGTTGACAAATTATATCTATATATTTATAATAAAGCCAACAAATATGGATAAACATATATACGAAAGTTTACAATAGAGGGTATTGTGAGAGGCAAATCCAGAAAAACAAAGGAACTGCGTGCATTCATTTTAAATAATGTAACTGAAAATCCCAAGGGCATCGGTGCAATAACGGCGCAAAGGTTCGGAATTTCGCGTCAGGCCGTGTCCAGGCATCTCAATGAACTTGTAGAAGAGGGTTTGCTTGCAGCAAGGGGGAATACAAGGGGCCGGATATTTGAATTAAAGAACTATATTAATGGGGCTCTCAAAATTGATGTGACGGAGGGCATTGAAGAACATGTAATTTGGAGGGAGTCCGTTCGACCGCTATTAGCTCATTTAAAAGAGAATGCTTTGGATATTTGTGAATATGGATTCACAGAAATGGCAAACAACGTTTTTTCCCATTCCGGCTCGAAAGTCTTAGCGGTACGTATACAGCGTACTGCAGTGGCAACAACTCTGAACGTATATGACGAAGGAATCGGGATCTTTACGAAAATACAAAACGATTTCAATTTGCACGATGCGCGTCACGCATTACTGGAACTCAGCAAGGGTAAACTCACATCTGATAAGGCTAACCACACGGGTGAAGGGATTTTTTTTACGTCTAAAATGTTCGATGAATTCAGTATTTGGTCAGGGAATTTGTTTTATGCGAATTTTTTTCAATTTGATCAGGGCTGGCTGACAGAAACTGACAGCAAAAGGCAGTTTGTGGAGGGGACCCACATAGGCATGAAGATTTCTGAAAGCAGTGAGCGGACCCTGCAAGAAGTGTTTGATGAATATGCTTCTGAAAATGAAAACTGGGGATTCACTAAAACACACATGGCCCTGAAATTACTTCGTTATGAAGATGAAAAATTACTTTCCAGATCACAGGCAAAGCGTTTGCTTGCACGAACAGATCAATTTAAGGAGGTGGTGCTTGATTTCAATGACATTACCTATATCGGGCAAGCTTTCGCAGATGAGATTTTCCGGGTGTTTAAAGCCAAACATCCAGAAGTCGTGATGACTTGCATACATACTACAGATGATATTGAAAAGATGATCGCTAGAGTGACTGAATAGAGCAAACTTTATTTCTTATGAACTTTTTTTCAGCCGCCTCAGAGTGTCTTTCATTCGAAGCTGTTTGGTTTTTCCCATAAGACGGGTCTTCCTCCTTTGCGTCCCCAGCGGAAAGCTCTACACTATGGTTGGCTAGTTGATTGGCGTCACGTGATCGTTTTGGCTTATTCATGGCTCAAGCCTGGTATGAGCGGCCAAGTATCTAAAGCCTACTAAATTTCAAACTGGGCCACTACCGATTCCTGCATGAAGTTGACACCCCGGTGCAACCGGCTAGACTTGCGTGGCAGGGGTCCTGTTTTCCACCCATTATTTTCAGTTGAATACCATGCGTACCGACAACATCCGATATGACTGGCAGCGCCAGGAAGTACTGGCGCTTTATGGACTGCCGTTCAACGACCTGCTGTTTCAGGCGCACCAGGTGCTGCGGGCCTGGCACGACCCCAACAAGGTACAGATCAGCACCCTGCTTTCCATCAAGACCGGATCCTGCCCCGAGGACTGTGCCTACTGTCCGCAAAGCGGTCGTTACGATACGGACATCGAACCGGAACGCCTGCTCACGCTCGAAGAAGTTGAACAGAATGTCGCCGCCGCCAAAGCGGCGGGCGCCTCCCGGTTCTGTATGGGAGCCGCCTGGCGCAATCCCACCGACCGGCACCTGGATCATGCGGTTGAGATGATCCGCACGGTACGGGAAGCGGGACTTGAGACCTGCATGACCTTAGGCATGCTCACACAGCCCCAGGCACAACGGTTAAAGGCGGCCGGGCTGGACTACTACAACCATAATCTTGATACCTCGCCCGAGTTCTACGGCAGCATCATCACGACCCGGACCTATCAGGACCGGCTGGACACCCTGGAGCACGTGCGCGCAGCCGGGATCAACGTCTGTTGCGGAGGCATCATCGGCATGGGCGAGTCCCGCCAGGACCGGGCCGGCCTGTTGCTGCAACTCGCCTGCCTGCGCCAGCATCCGGAATCCGTACCCATCAACATGCTGGTGCGGATAAAAGGCACCCCGTTGCACGGGGTGCAGGAACTGGACCCTTTTGAGTTTGTCCGCACCATCGCCGTGGCCCGTATCATGATGCCCAAGGCGTTTGTGCGCCTGTCGGCCGGGAGGGAGGGCATGAATGAGCAAACCCAGGCCCTATGTTTTTTTGCCGGCGCCAATTCCGTCTTTTACGGGGACACCCTGCTGACGGCAAAAAATCCTGCCCCGCACAAAGACCGGTTATTGTTCAGTCGTCTTGGCATCGAAGCCGACCGGCTCGCCCCTCCCGAAGCGGCAGGGCTGACCTGATCCCCGCGGCCCGGCATGGATAGTCTGGCACCTGCGCTGGACAGGCTGCGCGAAAAGCACCGGTTGCGTAGCCGCATGATCCGTTCCTCTGCACAGCAGATCGAACCGGTGATCCAGGGCAGGAAAGTGTTGTCGTTTTGCAGCAACGACTACCTCGGGCTGGCCAATCACCCCCGAATTATCGAGCGCTATGTCCGGGCCGCCGGCGAACACGGCGTGGGCAGCGGGGCCTCCCATCTCGTCACCGGGCATCACACCAGTCATCATGCCCTGGAAGAGGAACTGGCTGAATTCATGGGGTGCGAACGCGCCCTGCTTTTCTCCACGGGGTATATGGCAAACCTGGGTGTGGTGAGTGCACTTGCGAACCGCACGGCCATCCTTTTTGAAGACCGGCTCAATCATGCCTCACTGATCGATGCGGCCGTGCTGACCCGTGCGCAGTTGAAACGGTACGCCCACCTGGATACGGACGAGCTGCAGCAAAAACTGATGGCGGTGGCGAACCGGCCAAAGCTGATTGCAACCGATGGCGTATTCAGTATGGACGGAACCGTCTCGCGGGTGGGTAAACTGCAGGAACTTGCGCGAACCTGCGATGCACAGCTTGTCATTGATGATGCCCATGGGATCGGTGTACTCGGCCGGGACGGAAAGGGATGTACGGAGGGCCAGCTGGCAGGGGATACCATCGTAGTCGGCACCCTGGGCAAGGCATTCGGCACCTTTGGCGCCTTTGTCGCCGCCAGACAGGAAGTCATTGAATGGTGCATGCAACGCGCCAGAAGTTATACCTACACCACAGCGCTGCCGCCTTCCCTGGCGGAAGCGGCCCGTGCCGGTTTGCAGCTGATACGCGAGGAGCCCTGGCGCCGGGAAAAATTGCAGACCCTGGTCGCCTATTTCCGGAAATGTGCGACACAGATGGCTTTGCCCCTCTCGTCGTCAGTGACGCCCATACAGCCCGTTATACTCGGCTCATCCGCCGCCGCACTGCAGGCAAGCCAGGTGCTGTTTGATGAAAACATCATGGTGCAGGCTATCCGCCCGCCTACCGTTCCCAAACACCAGGCCCGCTTGCGCGTGACGTTTTCCGCCACTCACACCGAGGCGCATATCGATCAACTGATCGAATCCCTTGCAAAAAACTGCAGTCCGCACGCCTGTAATGCCTCATGATTCGTATTCATGGGCTTTGGTGCAGGGGCCAAGACATCACACTTGCGCGGTATGGGATAACAAGGCCTTCCTTACCTTCCACCTGACTTCGACGGTTAATTTTGACAAGTGACTGATATATCCGGAAATATTAATTTTTTCCAGGGTGTTTCGGTTGCGGAGGCTCGCATTGGCCGAGACCGACATTCGCTCGTGATTTTGATTTGATCTCCGTACCCTGTCCATTTCTTTGCGGCGTGTGAGGGCTTGGGATGCGCCAAAAGATCGGAATGTAAACTGAGCCTTGTGAAACCCGCTTGCCAAGCATGTACAGAGATTGACTCTTGTCCGGTCATGTTCTTTCCTCAAAAAAAATACCGCAAGCCGAGTGCCCCTACAGCGCCGTGCACGGCCCCAAGCCCAACTCTTGCGGCTCCTCCCTCCGGCCTCCGATCAGGTCGGCACTCACCTCAGTTCTACGTCAGGTCTGCGATGCACCGCCTTTCTCTCCACCAACTTGGTAGTCCTATATGAAATATCCGATATCCTATACCCGCCGGGGCCGTGCCGGGTGACGATTCAACAAGGCTAAACGTTTGAAATCGCGAGCCTTACTGTGACGTAAAGCGGCGCATGCTCAAGAGCATACGCCTTTCCCAAGCTTGTTTCCTAGTCCCGCGGCATCTCAAGCGCAGCCGTGCGCACTCATGTCCGCAAAAATAGGAGTTTGCACCCCAGGTGCGGCAGGTGTGTCAAATTAACACCAACCGGCGTAGGAAACGAGTGATATCGGGCGAGAGAGAAATCGCACGGGAGTCGGCGCTCCTTGGGAGCCGGAGCCAGCGCGGCGATTGAGCACCTGTGCGGGCGGCGCACTTTCACCGACCTGATTCGGTGGTTGCCAGATTGACCACGACATCGCGTAGCTGTAATATGATGTAATTGACATTGCAGGACTTCGGAGTTGTCATGAGCCAGATCACCGCGCGCTTGCCGGATACAGTTGTCGAGGCGCTGGACGCGGCCGCAAGCCGTCTCAAGCGCAGCCGGGCGGAGATCGTCCGCCAGGCGATCGAGCATTACCTTGAAGATTTCGATGATCTCTCGGTGGCCATCGAACGGCTCCGCGATCCGAACGATCCGGTGCTGGACTGGGATCAGGTCAAGCGTGAGTTTCTCGATACGGATTAAGGGCAGCGCGGCCAAGGAATTGAGATGTGTCGCGAAACTGAACCGCACGCGGATTGTCGAAGCCATCGACCGGCTGTCGGAGAATCCTTTCCTGGGCAATGCGCTGAAAGGTGAGTTGCGGGGCCTGCGGCGGCTTCGCGTCGGCGACTACCGCGTGCTGTACGAAGTGCGGGACGATGCGCTCATCGTACTGGTCGTTCGTATCGTCCACCGGAGAGACGTGTATCGCCGGAGGGCAAAATGAATATCAAACCAAAATTCAGCGCGCCACGAGGGCTTTCAGATGAAGTGGGTCGTCGGGTTGATCGGAGCCCGTGCCCCTAAACCAGAACCACGGGGCCGTAGAGAAATTGGAGAAGAACGACAAAACGCCCTTTAGTCCAATCGTAATTCTAAATCTGGGTTGTTGGACAGGCCATCGACTCGCGGGCGGTCTCGTATATATCGTTGCATAACCGGCGTTTGGCAACCTTGCGCCCGACTAGGGGACGATGATAGTTGCCGGTCGCCTCAAAACCAATCGTGACCGGGCGTTCAAATGCCTGCAAGTGAGCCACCCGCCGGCCATGGGCCTCCCGTGTGTTCAACACTGACCAACGCTGGCAGCGGACCCGGTCCGGGTGCTCGATCAGCACCTCATTGCATCGCTTGGCCACATCCATGGCTACCCCAACCGGTAGAGAAGATTTATTCTGTTGCTTGACCATGGTGGTACACCTCCTAAAGTAAAACTTCACTTCACTACTCTGGAAGATCTGTGTGCCGCTGTGCTCAACTTTACATGCAGGTTGCTCATCCATCATAAAAGTCATTCCTGGACTTCCATAGGTACTATGGGCCCGAGTTCGTGTCAAGGGAAGTAGATTTATGGGCCTATGCCAATGGCGTGACGCTGGACTTCTCACGCCCTGGAAAGCCCACAGACAATGCGTTTTTATCGAGGCATTGAATGCACGGGTCAAGATTGACCGATGGAGGGAGATGTATAACCATGAGAGGCCGCACAGCCAACTGGGGTATCAAACACCGGTGGAGTTTGCTGAAACGCACCGGAAACAGGAAGAAAAACAGACAAATTTAAATCAGAATTTCACATAAAGTCTGGACTAGTTTTTGGGGGAGGACCAGACCGCTCCTGCTCTCTCTCAAAACCCGGTACATACCCAGGGGCTGTCAACCCAATTCTAAAGTGCCCCCTTTTCTCCAATTCAGAAATGTCCCCTACGAGGTAGTGAAGGTAGCCAATGTTTGGGGAGGTGATCAGGCCAGGGATGCCGGGTAGGGAGGTCCTGAGCGAACCCTAGGGTTCGCTCAGGACCTGGCATGCGGTTGACGGGTACGGTGCTTTGGTCGCGGTGTCGGCACTCGTGGTAACGTTACTTTGTCGCTGACACTTCGCATGCCACGGACGCGGTCAGGGGGCACCGTCAGGGATGATCGACCGGCGGTTTCCATTTGGGTTTCTTGTCTTGTTCGGCCTTCGCCCTTTCGACTGCCTGCTGAACGCTTTTCTCGTCCGCGATCGGAATCGGGGACTGCCCTCCTCAAGCAGCCGGTAGTTGAGCTCCCGGCCCTTGTAGAGCAGTTTCACGTTGCCGTCGAAGGCCTTGCGCAGGGCATAGCCCTGTCCGCGCAGGCGAACTTGGTATTCGCAGTTCTCGAACTGGCAGGTCAGGTTCTTCGAAAGGGTGCGTGCGTAATGCAGCGAGAGAATGAGCCCCAGTTCCGACGCATCGTGCAGGATCGGACGGTGGGCATCGGCATCATGCTGGGGCTCGACCGCGAAGCGGGCGTTGTAGTCGACCATGAAGCTCGGCAAAAAGGCGTTGGCGGTACTGATATCACTGATCTGCCGGAGCCGGAGTTCCTTCACCAGCCGGTCCTGAAGTGTTTTGTTGGCGCGTTCGACGCGTCCTTTCGCTTGCGGGGTGTTAGCCACGATATCGAGCGTTCTCAGGGCCCGGGAGAATTGACTGAGCTGATCCTCGCGCTCACAGTTGTTGACCCGGAAGATGCTGTGCTTGTCGGAATACACCGCCACCGGACGCCCGTGCTGATCCAGATACGCCCGCAACGTCGCCATGTAGGCCTCGGTGGTCTCGGCCGGGGCAAAGCGCAATCCCTGCAGGCGGCTGGTGGCATCGTCGATGAAGACGATCAGGGTGCACCGGTCGGCACGACCCTCGAACCAGTCGTGGGGGAACCGCCAACCTGAACCAGCTCGCCGAGACGGGGACGCCGGGGGCGGCGCTGGTGGATCCGAGCCTGTCGGCACCGCTTCGATTGCTACAGACCCTCGACTATCAGCCACTGGCGAAGGGTCTCGGCCGAAAGACGGTAACCGTGCAACTCGGCCAGCTTCTCGCAGGCCAGCGTGGGACCGAAATCACCGTAGCGCTCCTGCACCAAGGACAGCACCGACCGGCGCACCAACGGGTCAAAAGCGTTGTTCGGAATCCTCCCCCGATGACCCGACACCAGGCCCGCTGGACCCGACTCCCGGTAACGGCTCACCAGGGGTGTATGGGTTCAGTACCTATGGCACTGTGGGATCAGGCGGCCTCCAGGGTGACAAGGTACTCGTTGGGCGTTTTCCAGTCGAGTGCTGCGTGGGGGCGTTCATAGTTGTAGAAGAACTCATAGCCGGCGAGGGCGGCCTGCACCGGGTCGATGCTCAGGGGGCCATCGTAGCGTCCCCAGAACTCGATGCCGGGCAGCGCGGTTGGCGCGTTCCACACAGCCGTTGTACTGGGGATGCTTGGGCGGCAACACATGCAGCGGGATGTGCAGCGCTTCACCTGGACGCCTCGAAGCCGGCCATGAACTCGCTGCCGCCGTCGACCTGGATGGAGACGAGCGGGAACGGCAGGGCCGCCAGCAGTTCGTGCAGGAAGCGGCGGGCGTGCCCGGCAGTGGCCCGTGAGCAGGCGCGCGTGACCATGAACTTCGACACCGGGCACACGGCGCGGAACTCCTTGACGGTGTCGCCGTCTCGCACATAGGTCATGTGGTCGATCTGCATCAGCTCGCCCGGGGTACGCGCCTTCGCGCCGTACTTCCAGCGCCGTGCCCAGCGGGCGAAGCGGCGCGGGCGCTTCGGCGCATGCCTGCCTTCGCAGAACGCGGCGGGCCGGATCACACCGCGGGCCAGCGCCCGGCTGAGGATGCGCCCGACGCTCGACACACTCAGTGCCACGCCCTCGCGCCCCAGCAGGACCTGCAGGCGCGCCTTGCCCATAAACGGGTACTTGCGGCGCAGGGCCAGCACCGCCCTCACGTCCTGCGGCGTATAGGCCGGACACCGGTGCCGCCGCGGGCGGCTCGAATGCGGCGCCAGGGCGTGCACACCGCCTGCGGCCAGGACGGCCTTCCAGCGGTACAGGGTGCGCCGGCTGATCTCCAGCTGCGTCCAGGGCGCCGGCCTCGCTGCAGCCCGCCGCACGCAAGCGCTGGTACGCCTGCAACCTGCGGTAGCGCTCACCCGCCGCCTCGGGTACGTGTTCGTCGACCTACGAAGCTCTTGTATGATCGAATACGAAGGGATTTAATGTCCATGCTCGGGTCTCCTGTTCCAGTGGCTGTGGTTGGTTCACTGGAGGATACCCGATCCGGTGCAGAGAGAGGCCACGCCTCCCTCTGCACCCCCTCATTCAGATCCCTTGCTCACGATCACTGAAAAGTGCCATAGGTATCTGAACCTTTACAGGGGCTTGACATCCTGATAGAAACCTGTTACGAGAGTTTTAAACTGGTCTCGACGGCTGGGTACAGTTTCATGATATGGATACCCTGCACAGTAGTACCGGACCCGCCGGGGATCATAATGGAAGGTGATTATCCCTTTTATTCCTGCTGGAAAGATTAGCTGCTTTGGAACTCCCGGCCTCACCAATCCCTGGATAATCGACCGCCTGCCCCTGAAACCACCGCTCCGACTCTCTCTCAAAACCTGGTACATACCCAGAGGGCTTGACACACGGCAATTTAGAACGAATTGAACTCAATCAGTACGAGGGCATACTTCAGGCGCATTCTCATCTAAACCAAGCAGTCTGAAGTAATTCTTGCCGAGTGCAATATTCCGGAACGCATCGTCGTCGAGGTAGCTGATGATCCGGCTGGTGGTTTCGAGTTCCGCTTGATACACCTCGAAGCTTTTGCCGATGGAAGCAACAAAGTCTGATCCAGGCAGAATGCGGTCGGAATAAGCGTTCAAGAACGATATGTACTGCACTCGTAACTCGGGGTCTGAGAAGTAGTTGTCCTCAATCACTCGCCAAGCAATGTCAAGCATCAGATTTGGATAGCGGTCAAGCAACGACTGCAGAATCGCGATATGTTTGTCGGCGTCGATTGTGGCGAGTTCCCGTGACAATCCTAGATGCATCCAGATGATCTTGTTATCAGGGTACAGATGCAACACCTCTTCGATCCAAGGCAAGTAACGGGTTGGTTCCTCATCACTGCCCAGATCTGAGTGAATGGCGATAGGCATGTTGCGTTTGCGCAGTTCAGCCATGAACGGCGCCCATTCCTTAATCTTGGCCATGGGAACGGCATGACGGTGGTTACCAAAGAGCGCCTGCTTAACCAGGTTGACTTCACCCATCCACTTGAACACCCCAGGAAATTCCTTATCCAGCAGCCGCATGCCATCGAGCACAGTTTCCGGCTGGGTGAGGTCTGGGAAGCTCATAGATAATGTCATGTGGACCGTACCTGAACCCTTGATGACGTAATTGACGGCATTAAAAAAGTCATTCTTTAAAGTAGGCATTACCGGCGTTCCGGGACAGTCGAGATAGTATGTACATGATGATGACACCGGTAACATCTGGCCGATGCCCTGCACAGTTGCGAACCGCACGCCTGCTTTTTCAAGGTACTGAACTACCTCCTCAAACGGCAGTGCCTTGCCTCCGAACGGACGGAAGTGCAAGTGGGTGTCTATAACCGCCGTCTGAGGTTGCACAGTCCGGTCGTAGCATGAAACGGTTTCGCCATTAACCGGTGTTGAGGCGGCATCCGCTTCAACACCGGCAAAGAAAAATACAGCGCTGGCGGTCAAGGCTACAACTAGCGAAACGATCTGCATGATATTGACACTCCCGGATTGGTGTATGGTGTACTGTAAATTCTGACAAATACAATGAAAGAATGTTTCTTACAGCCAAATTGCCCTCCCTAGTGAAGGGGTTTGGCAGGCCGCGAAACGATAATGGTCTTCGCCCCCTAAACTTTAACCGGTTTTGGGTGTAAATCTCTCATAACAGGTTTTTCCCAGGGGACATGACAACAAAGTACCAAGCTGCTTGAGCAGCTTCCGATCGGTCTGTAATAGGAGACAATACGACTGTTTCCAACCTTACCTTATTATCTGGCATGGCACGTCTTGATGGTAAGCCGATGTAAGAGCGCGTGTTGTTCTTACTACGAAGGACCTATTTGTATATCACCATTTTGTGTTGAGGTGCTACATGCTGAAATTAACACTAAAAGAATGGTTACATATAGCTTATTCATAACTAGTTAAAGAGTTATTCTCTACTAAGGTTATTATATTCATGCTAACGAATACAATACCTGAGTAGGTACAGTCTATAAAATTGTTTTGACAAAAATGTCCAAGAAACATCGTAACACCACTAACCTTGATTTCGTATACGAGTATCACAATCAAACTAAGCATCAACTTCAACGCTACTCACGTTCATTGGGCTACATGGACTGGAAGAGTCAACCCGATCCATTCCGGCGTTACAACCCAACCTTAACAATTCCACTTGACCATCCGCAGATCACTGAAACACCAACCTATGACTCATTATTTAATACATGTAACGAACCTGCGGCCCCAATAAATAGGGATTCAATCAGTCATCTCTTCTACGAGAGCCTCGCAATCTCTGCCTGGAAACAGGCAGGCGGGAATCGCTGGTCCTTGCGTGTTAATCCTTCAAGCGGCAATCTCCATCCCACCGAGGCGTATTTAATAGCAGGACCCATAAATGATTTAAGTGAAGTAACCGCTGTCTACCATTATTCTGCTCAAGCACATGCATTAGAAAATCGAGCCACCCTAACGAATACGGAATGGAACGCCATAAGCCAGAATCTACCAACCGATTCCCTGTTAATTTCACTGACCTCGATCTATTGGCGTGAATCATGGAAATACGGTGAACGTGCCTTTCGTTACTGTCATCACGATGTCGGACATGCGATTGGTGCAGTCACTTTTGCCGCAGCGGCTCTCGGTTGGAAAACCAAGTTGATAAGTTCTGTAACGGATGACGAACTGATAACACTGTTGGGACTACGCCAACAAGAAGACGCCGAGGCAGAACATCCAGATTGCCTGCTGGCAATTTTTCCGTCGGCTAAAGACATAACACCAACAGACCCTTTTATTAATCTCCCTCCTGCATTACTTGAGCGGCTGAATGCGATCGAATTTGATGGAGGTCCAAATAAATTAAGTGATTATCATCATGACTGGCCAATCATTGAGCGCGTTGCTGAAGCATGTCATGCTGACAGCCAGTTTCATTGGCATCCCAATCGGTATTCCTCTGCAGGAGATAATCATAAAACTGAATTCGATATAGACAGGCAGGTTTCAGCTCGAAGAATAATAAGGGGACGTCGAAGTGCGCTGGCGATGGATGGGCGTAGCACGATCAGCAAAGATACATTTTATACAATGATGGCACATGTATCTCCGCATATGAGCAAAAGTGTAGCGGAAGTATTACCTTGGCAAGCATGCATTTCACTCGCTATTTTCATTCACCGTGTAGATGATTTACCAGCAGGTATATATTTACTCGTTCGCAATCCTGATCATGAATCTTCATTAAAATTGTCGTTACATCCAGAATTTCGTTGGAGCAAACCCGAACATTGCCCGGAAACTCTTCCTTTTTACATGCTGCAAGAAATCGATATACGTGATGCCGCAAAAATAATCAGTTGCCATCAAGATATAGCGTCGGATGGTGCCTATGCATTGGGAATGCTGGCAGACTTCAATGAAAGTCTTGATAAATATGGACCTTTATTTTATCCCCGCATGTTTTGGGAAACCGGATTAATAGGTCAAATCCTGTACCTTGATGCCGAAGCAGCGGGTATTCGTTCTACGGGGATCGGTTGCTTTTTTGATGATACCATGCATGATGTACTAGGCATTCATGACCACAGTTGGCAGAGTTTGTACCATTTTACTGTGGGCGCACCCGTGGATGATCCACGTATACAACCACTACCTGCTTACTGGCACCTGAAGTAATTTACCATGTAAAAAATTGGCCTTTTCCCTTGTATCAGGATAGTACCAAGCAGCAAGCATTACGCTTGTCATTCACAACTAACGTGTAATAACCCGCAATACCTTTCCAATTACAGGTAGTGTGTGTGGAGCTTTCTTCCAGGCATAGATGATTAATTGAGTTGGGAGGGAAATCATGATCATTTTCAACCACAATTGTGTTGTTGCTTTCTGTAATGATTTCTCCATTCCAAATTTTTTGTCTTAAATAATTAATTCACCTCCCCTGTTTGCTTTCGGCCAATAGCGGACATTCCATAGTCAAATATTTATTTAACTAATAACTACTATATTAATGGCAACGATCAGCATAATAATTATCACCTTGTGACATTTGAATAAACTCACACGGCTCATCACCGACCGTCCAGGCATCATGTCCCGGTGGTAACATCATAATGTCACCTTTACGAAATGTTTCTTTTGAACCATCATCCATCAAAATTTCAATTGCACCGGAGATTACATATGCAACGTGTGGTAGCAGGCAGGATTTGGTGCCCGCATATTCTTTAAGATCAACAGACCACTTTGCACCCGGATCAAATGTAACTTTGATTGCTGTAACTTCGTCTAACTCTACAACTTGTTTGGAGATTTTTCCGTGAGCCTCAGATTTTGCGTTATCGATGTTTGCTTTTAGCATTTGTGGTAAAGACATAATTCAAACCTTTTTTGTATGTTTATGTGATACAAATTCTACAGATATCCAAAAACAAGAGGTAATTACTTATTTTTAGCTTTTAAATAAGTTATATATATTAAAGTAATTCACACGTTGTGTGATTTAAAAAATCTAGCGATGCCCGCTTTTGGCAGAAAGCGGGCATTATGTGTCTGGTTATCAGAAATTTACAATTCCCAAACTCTTGTCTGATCTCAGCACCAAATCAATTTAAACAACCTAGAACTACTACAATTTAATGCGCTTTAGAACATCTAAAACAGTATGCAAATAAATTATTTGTCGAAAATCAATCTTTTCTCTCATAGATAATGGAACGCAATTCCTAAATTCACTTGACACATCGTTCCTCTTCAGGGTAACGATGAGCTAAAGGTCTCTCTTATTCAAACCAACCGGTTGGTCCGACTACTACTGACGGCGCACACCGCGTAACATGATAATGATGGGCAAAACACTCGCTTAAATTAAACGTTCATCTGCCTCATTTGTTTGAAAACGGACAACACCTTGACTGAGTCGATGCAAGCACCCATCATTTACGTACCGTAAACTGGTAAGCGGAGAAGAAATGGCTAAGTATCTGTTTCGAACAAATTACACCCAGGCAGGCGTTAAAGGTCTGATCAAAGAGGGCGGCACAGGACGCCGGGATGCTCTCAGGCAAACCGTGGAGGAGCTAGGTGGCACGCTCGAAGGCTTCTATTACGCTTTCGGGGACGACGACCTCCTGCTGATTGCCGATTTTCCCAATGAAGAGGAGGCAGCCGCGTTCTCGATGTTCGTCAGCGCTGCTGGGGCTTTGACCGTGTCCTGTACCGTATTGATAACACCGGAGATCATTGACGGGGCGGTAAAGAAGAGCGTGATTTACCGACCGCCAGGCAACTGAACTGCGCGCTCACGGTACCGAGTGTGCTGAATGCGGAAGCCTTTTACTCATCGAACGAAGCACAATCCGTAATTGCACAATGGGTCCATCAGCACAACCACACCCGGCCCCATCAATCCCTGGATTACCGGCCTCCTGTCCCTGAGTCTATCGTTCCAGCTCTCTCTCAACACCTGGTACATGCACAGGGTGCTTGACAGCTTGCCTTGTTCCAATGTGGCCATGGGGGTTTGCCCACAGCACACTTTTCCCTGATGGGTGCGTTCATTATTATAGTACTGCAGCCATTCGTCCAGGTCCG
This sequence comes from Gammaproteobacteria bacterium, assembly GCA_965205275.1. GTDB lineage: Bacteria > Pseudomonadota > Gammaproteobacteria > UBA4575 > UBA4575 > WTFY01. The sequence continues at coordinate 1,719,071 of OZ242168.1, read as the reverse complement.
ATTGCAGCGCATGGATATCTGCATAGACTTTCTTGCGGAACGTGACCTGATAGAACTCCTGAACTCGGTGCCCCGGTTCGTCAGGACACGTAGCAGGGGCAACACATGCTTTTCAAAGAAGGGGAGTACCTGGTCATTGAGCAGGTCCGCTGAGGTGATCGGCGTCTTGGTGGTATAGAATTTGGTAAAGGCCACTTTGCTGTTGGTGTCCACAAACGTCTGCTGGTAGATACGGCCCACACCCTTCAGGGTGCCAACATAGAACGTATCCTGGGACCCCAGGTAACCGGGATGGGCCGTCTCGATCTCGCCACAGACCCATCGTCGTGCTTCTTCTTCTCCAGAGTGGCCACCTGGCCTCGGTCAGGATCAGGCCATCCTCCGTCACCCTGGCTTCCAGCGCCTTCAGCCGCAGCTTGAAGTTCACCAGACGATGAGGCAGCCAGACACTGCGAACCCTGCTGGCAAAAATAAAGATCCCTCGCTTGCGCAGCTCATTACTGGTACGCGCCTGACCATAGGCCGGAAAATCCAAGGCATGCACCACCGTCTACACGGTTGATCAAGTTCGGCTTACGGCGTGACTGCTCAAACAGCGCCTCAATCCCGCCTTCCTCAACCGCTGCCTGATAACGGTAAAACGTGTCCCGGGAAACGCCCATGACCTTGCAGGCCTTCGATACATTACCCAATTCCTCGGCCAGATTGAGCAATCCAACCGTATGCTTGATGATTTTCGAGCTATTGTCAAATCTGGTGTATGCCGATGAAATCAAGCGGCAACCTGGTCTGATTGTTCAATTTCTTCTCCGTTAATAAATTTCACGCCTTCAACAATCTTCGCCAGGTATGCAAAGCCGCGTAGTTTTCGCCAGTTCTTCTCAGCGCACTGGCCAAGCTTGAACATCATGTGCAATAAACTGTCGCGCGTCATACAGCCTTTTGTTCGTGTCGTACGATGACGGATGGTGGCAAAGGTCGACTCGATCGGATTGGTCGTTCGAAGGTGCTGCCAGTGCACTGCGGGAAAATCATAGAACGTCATTAACGATTGCCGATCCTTGAGCAGGCAGTTGGTCGCCTTCGGATACCTGGCTTCATAGGTGACGATAAACTGATCAAAAGCCTGCTCGGCATGCTCGCGGGTGGCGGCCTGCCAGATCTCGTGCAGCGCCGATTTGGCTTTCGGCTGAACGCTCTTTGGCATCGCGTTGAGCACATTGCCGGTCTTATGCATCCAGCAGCGTTGTTGACGGGTCGCCGGGAATACTTCCTCGAGCGCCGCCCAGAAACCCAGGGCACCATCGCCGAGCGCCAGTTCCGGGGCATTCATGCCGCGTGTCTTCAGATCCAGCAGCACTTCGCGCCAACTCTGTGTTGACTCCCGAATGCCGTCCTCGATCGCCAGAAAATGCTTGTCACCACGCGCGTTGACGGCCACGATTACCAGCGCGCACAGCCGCTGGCGATCCGCTCTCAGGCCACTGTAGATACCGTCCGCCCAGATATACACCCAGCGATCGTGGCCTAAACGACGACGTCGCCAGCTCTCGTATTCCTGCCGCCACGTCTGCCTCAGGCGCGATACCGTACTCGCCGATAAACCCTTGGCTTCGGCGCCCAGCAGCACTTCCAGCGCCGGCTGCATCTCGCCGGTGGAAATCCCCTTCAGATACAGCCATGCCAGCGCCGCTTCCAGACTCGCGGTCTTGCGCACATACGGCGGTACCAGCGCCGAGTGAAAACTCACCGGCTTGCCGTCACGGCTGCGTATCTTCGGTACCTGCACCGTTACCGGGCCAATGCCGGTCTGAATGTCTCGCGCCGACTGATAGCCGTTCCTGACCACCGCCGTACGACCCACCTCATCTCGCCGCCCAGACAACGCCGAGAGTAGTTCACTAACCTCTAATTCCAGACCCTGTGCAATCAGCTTGTGTGCTCCGTCGCGGATCAACTCCGTCAGCTCGTCACGGATCTTCTCTCGACCTGATAATGCGACAACGTTATGCTTACTCATGGTGGCGTATCTCCTCAGTTGAATGAATTGCTTCGTAACAACCATTTCAACCAGATATGCCGCCTTTTTTCAATTCAGCCGTACACCACTTTCGACCATAACTCATGATTTTCTCGTTAGTACTCAACATGAGGGTTACCGCCTACGGTTTTGATTTAAAGTTTGCACTTCTACCAAAACCGGTAACCCTCACCTTTGCAAGTAAGGTGTCAGATCAAATCGGAACTACTAAAGATCAGGTTGGTGTTCTCCTTATAGCTTGACCATTCCGATTGCGATAACTGTCATTCTGCCTAATTAATTGGAATCATTGCATACCCTTTTTTCTGATAACCAATTTGCGACACAAAGGTATTTCCAACTGGCTTTATTCCTGAAATGATGGTGTCGTTGTCAATGTCTAATATGCGTGCAGCTATTGAACACGATTCCATTTTGACACCTGACAGTTTGCTCATCTTTTTTATCAACTCAAGTACTTCTTCATGGGCTTCTTCCTCATCGAGAGGTAAATCCAATGGATTTGTCGAAATTAACTTCATTGCTGGTCCATGAAATAAAAACACCATGTCTGGTTTTACATTTTGCCTTTCAAGATCATCATATGTTTCTTCAATAACTTTTAATAAAAATAAAAGTTTGCTTGGACTTCCGACAGTTACATCCCATATAACATTGCCTTCATTTATTCCTTTGAGTGCATCCGCGTCACTTGGCTTCTCGGCATAGACGCCGTTTGTACACAACATGAGTCCTAGGGTAACTGCTATACAACCAGCTCGTTTAATTTTCATACCCCCTCCTAATAAGTCGATTTGAATGGCAATAATGCCCTGGTTTTCCACCAAAAACTAAACTAGACATTCTGTAAATTTCTGACTTAAGTGTAATCCGCCACAATCGAATACCGCAAACTCCTGCCACCACAACAAAGAGTGGACCAATTAATGCCCACAACAACCGCAAGTCCCGTGACATCAAACAGGCAAACCCGTTTGCAAAAACCACCAAGCCAGAATTACCAATGCATAGAAAATCACGTTCACACTACGATAATGGCTCAAGTCTTATGTCCCAACTCCAGGCTTGTCCATACCAAGGTTCCGGAGCAAACTTGATATCAGGACGATGTCCCTTTGAAAGGCGGGGGCCAGATTTTCCGATGGATGATGCACTGGCATCATAAAAAACGAGAAACACATGCCGTTTTCTTTCTTCCGGACGTCGATCACGGAATAGCTGTTCACCGAGCGCTGCGGGTATCGGCGATAGACGGGTATCGGCTTACTCCGTTTCATGTAAACTGTAGGTGCAACATGCGAAGGTACCAAGACATGTTCTATCATATTACGGCTGGTACGTTGGCATGCTATTCCGACAGCCCGAGAGGCCAAGCCCGGTCTCCCAGCTGCTTCCGGGTCATGGTCCGGTAGGACGACGCGGGTGAGTCGGCGGACGGTGCGGAGGCCGATAAGGTGATGGCGGTGAATGGCTGACAGAGTTCGCAGGACCGCCCGCATGGGAGGTGGGTCGCGGCCCTTTCCCAAGGGCCGCCAGATCGATCCTGCCGCCCTAGAGCGGGTTCGCGGACTCATGGGCGGAATGCCGCGCAGCCGCGACATGCTCATCGAGGCGCTGCACCTGGTTCAAGACGAGTATCGCCATCTCGCACCCGATCATCTAGCCGCGCTCGCAAGCGAGTTCCGGCTGTCGCTCGCAGAAGTGTACGAGACAGCAACGTTCTATCACCATTTCGATGTCTTCGGTGACGAAGCACCCGCCGATATCACAGTTCGGGTCTGTAATTCGATATCCTGCAAAATGGCGGGCGCCACCGCCCTGATCACGGAACTGCGTGCGCGTTATGACAGTCGTGTACGCATCCTGACAGCCCCCTGCATGGGTGGCTGTGACCGGGCGCCGGTCGTCGCGGTCAACCACAACCAGGTGCTGCATGCCGATGCGGCCTGTGTCGCCGAAACCGTGGACGGGAGGCGAACAGCACCTGTCATTCCCGATTTCATCGGCTATGGCGCCTATCTCGAGACGGGCGGATATCGCCTCCTCAAGGACTGTCTCGAGGGACGGCGAGCCCGCGACGAGGTGATCGGCACACTTGAGGCATCCGAACTGCGTGGACTCGGGGGGGCGGGGTTCCCGACCGGGCGCAAGTGGCGTCTGGTCGCTGCCGGGCAGGCTCCCCGCCTGATGGCGGTGAATGCCGATGAAGGCGAGCCGGGCACATTCAAGGACCGCTACTTCATGGAAACGGATCCGCACCGGTTTCTCGAAGGCGTGCTGATCGGCATGTGGGCGGTCGAGGCAGAGGCCTGCTACGTATATCTGCGCGACGAGTATGCGGCTGTCCGTGAAATCCTACTCGGTGAGATCGGAAAGCTCGAGGCGGCAGGGCTACTCGGCTGCGGGGGGGTACATCTCCGCCGCGGTGCTGGCGCTTATATATGCGGCGAAGAATCGGCCATGATCGAGAGCATCGAGGGCAAGCGGGGGCTGCCCCGTCACAAGCCTCCCTTTGCCGCCGAAGTCGGGCTGTTCGGGCGGCCGACACTCGTTAACAATGTCGAGACACTGTTCTGGGTGCGTGACGTGATCGAGAAGGGTCCCAGTTGGTTCGGCCGCCATGGGCGCCATGGCCGCAAGGGTGTCCGCACGTTCTCGGTGTCGGGCCGCGTCCGGTATCCCGGTGTGAAGGTCGCGGAGGCCGGGATCACGGCCCACGAGTTGATCGAGGAACATTGCGGCGGGATGGCCGAGGGTCACCGGCTCAAAGGCTATCTTCCGGGTGGCGCCTCGGGCGGCATTCTGCCCGCATCGAAGGCGGACATTCCGCTCGATTTCGGGACGCTGGAGGAACATGGTTGCCTGATAGGATCCGCGGCGGTTGTCGTGTTGTCCGACCAGGACAGTGTGGCCGGTGCGGCGCTCAATTTGCTTCGGTTTTTCGAGGATGAGTCGTGCGGCCAGTGCACGCCCTGCCGGGCCGGCTGCGAGAAAGCCGTCAAGTTGATGGAACGGACTGAATGGGACCGGGTGCTGCTCGAAGAGCTTGGCCAAACCATGGCTGACGCGTCCATATGCGGTCTCGGACAGGCGGCGCCGAACACCTTCCTGTCGGTGTTTCGGGATTTTTCGGAAGAGGCCGGTCAAGGCACCGGGGACAGTGACAATGACTGCTGACGGAATTGGCGGAGGAACGGGGTTCTTCCTCGACGGCTGCAAGATCGAGGCACGGCGCGGGGAAACCATCTGGGAAGCAGCATGTCGCGAGGGAATAGATATTCCCTATCTCTGCCATGCGCCCGAGCCGGGCTACCGACCGGACGGCAACTGCCGAGTCTGCATGGTCGAAATCGAGGGTGAAAGGACATTGGCGGCGTCCTGCATCCGCTATCCGTCCGAAGGCATGGTGGTGCGGTCCGCGAGCCCGCGCGCCGAAGCGGCGCGGCGCATGGTGTTCGAACTGCTTGCCGCAGATCAGCCGCCGCGCGAGCGGGCCCATGATGCGGGGTCCCGCTTCTGGCAATGGGCGGACCACCTGAACCTGCCGGACAGCCGGTTCCCAGCCCGGCTCGCGCCGTCAGCGGATATGTCTCACCCGGCCATGGCGGTGAACCTCGATGCCTGCATTCACTGTACGTTATGCGTCCGTGCCTGCCGCGAGGTGCAGGGTAATGACGTGATCGGGATGTCCTATCGCGGCGCCGACGCCAGCATCACGTTCGATTTCGATGATCCGATGGGCGACAGCACCTGTGTGGCCTGCGGCGAATGTGTGCAGGCTTGCCCCACCGGGGCCCTTCTGCCAGCGACGGTGACGTCGAGCGGCGGTCGCGTGGCCGCCGACCGGGAGGTTGAGTCGCTCTGTCCCTATTGCGGTGTTGGCTGCCAGCTCACCTTCCACATCAAGGACAACCGGCTCCTGTTCGTCGAAGGTCGCGACGGGCCAGCCAATCGCAAGCGGCTGTGCGTCAAGGGACGGTTCGGTTTCGATTATGTTCATCACCCGGACCGGCTCATGACACCGTTGATCCGGCGCGAGGATGCGCCCAAGGACCCGGCCCTGTGGATCGATCCCTCCAACCCGCTGACACATTTCAGGGAGGCGGGTTGGGACGAAGCACTCGACGCGGCGGCTGCCGGGCTGCGGAGAGTCATCGAGAATTGTGGTGGGCGCGGTTTGGCGGGCTTCGGTTCCGCCAAGGGATCCAATGAGGAGGCGTACCTGTTCCAGAAGCTCGTGCGTACCGGGTTCGGAACCAACAATGTCGATCACTGTACGCGCTTGTGCCATGCATCGTCGGTGTCGGCCCTGCTTGAAACCGTGAACTCGGGAGCCGTGTCGGCACCATTCAACGAGTGCGCGAATGCGGACGTGATCGTTGTCATCGGCGCTGACCCTGCCGTCAACCATCCGGTCGCGGCGACGTTCTTCAAGAACGCCGTCAGGAACGGGGCGTCGCTGATCGTGATGGATCCCCGGGGACAAGCGCTGACCCGGCACGCAACGCACATGCTTCAATTCACGCCTGGCACCGACGTGGCGCTTCTCAATGCGATGATGCACACGATTGTCGAAGAGGGGCTAGTCAATCGCCGCTACGTAGACGAGTTCACCGAGGGCTTCGAGGATATCGAAGCGCACGTGATGAAATTTTCTCCTGAGCGCATGCAGAACCTTGTCGGACTCGACGCCGTGATCATACGACAGGCGGCGCGTCTCTACGCGACGGCGAAGAGCAGCATTATTTTCTGGGGTATGGGAATTTCGCAGCACGTTCACGGGACAAACAATGCCCGCTGCCTGATCTCGCTTGCCCTGATGACCGGTCATATCGGCCGACCCGGTACCGGGCTGCATCCGCTTCGCGGCCAGAACAACGTACAGGGAGCGTCTGACGCCGGGTTGGTTCCGATGCTCTACCCCGACTACCGGTCCGTGTCGGACCCGGAAGTCAACAGGGACTATGAGCGCTTCTGGCAGACCAAACTCGATGCCGAGCCAGGACTCACCGTGGTCGAAATCATGAACGCGGCGCATTCCGGCGAGATCCGCGCAATGTACATCATGGGCGAAAATCCGGCGATGTCGGATCCCGATCTACGGCATGCCCGGGAGGCGCTTGCCTCGCTTAATCATCTGGTTGTCCAGGATCTGTTTCTGACCGAAACTGCCTTCCATGCGGATGTGTTCCTGCCGGCAAGCGCGTTTCCCGAGAAGGACGGGACGTTCACCAATACCAACCGGCAGGTACAAATGGGCCGCCAGGCGTTGCCCCTGCCTGGAGACGCGCGCCAGGACCTGTGGATCATCCAGGAAATCGGGCGGCGTCTCGGCCTCGATTGGAACTATGCCGGCCCGGCCGACGTGTTCGCCGAGATGCACGCGTGCATGCCGTCGATCCGCGGAGTGTCTTGGGACAGACTGCTGCGCGAACATTCGGTGACGTATCCCGTCGAGCGGGAGGACGAACCGGGCTGCGAGATCATCTTCGGCAACGGGTTTCCGACCGCGACTGGCCGCGGCCGGTTCGTGCCGGCGGACCTGTTGCCGCCGGACGAGACGCCGGATGACGAGTACCCGATGATCCTGACGACGGGCCGCCTGCTTGAACACTGGCACACCGGTACCATGACCCGCCGGGCCAGCGTGCTTGCCCGGGTCGAACCTGAAGCAAGAGCGGATCTGTCCCCGCGTGAGCTGCAGCGACGAGGAATTGAACCAGGATCAAGAATCCGGGTCGAAACCCGCCGTGGCGCCGTCGAATTGAAAACACGCGCCGACCGCGATGTGCCGGAGGGCATGGTTTTCATTCCGTTTTGCTACTCGGAGGCCGCTGCCAACCTGCTTACCAATCCGGCGGTGGATCCGGTCGGCAAGATTCCGGAATTCAAGTACTGCGCCGCGCGCATCGCTATTGTGACATAGGCACATCGCCTGGTAATGCGGATCTGGTTGTCTGGACGGAACAATCCACACGGGAAAGTTGAGCGGCTTCAGGATCCTGCCTATAGGTCCGTTCACCCCTCCGATTCCCTGGTATGAGGCGAGTCACCGTGAATTGCCGGTGATCGGAGGCAGCCCGGTTCCAGGATAAAGCCAACAGGTTTCCTGTTAGGAGGCACCATGGCTATACTGTCGATCGAGTTCGCGTGTCGGTCAAAAACCGAGCAGCGAGGTTTACCACACTTGCATTTCACCCTATGTCAGTATGGATAACTGCATGCTATGCAGAATTTCAGGACAATTCTGCGAATTGAGTCCTAACTTGGTTGATCAAGCGTTACAGAAGGAGAAATGGGATGCTCGGCTCCAGCATTTCGATTATCTCAGCCCAGACGTTTTCCTGAACGGCTGCATCAGCAAGTGATCCAGCCAGAGATCACGAGGGGTACGAAAATATTCAATCCCGATCTTCATCCCGATATGTCCCGCCTGAGGGGCGGCACGATAGGTTCCGAACAGATAGTCCCACCAGGGAACGTTGAACCCGAAGTTGCTGTTGGTTTCCTTGCGGACCACCGAGTGGTGCACCCGGTGCATATCCGGGGTTACGATGAAGCCACGCAGGATCCGATCAACCTTTTTCGGGATATAAATGTTCGCATGATTGAATAATGAAGACGCATTCAGCAACACCTCAAACACAATTACGGCAGCTACCGGCGCTCCCAGTGCAAGCACCGCCGCCATTTTTATACCCATGGACAGTACGATCTCGACCGGATGAAACCGCAGTCCGGTCGTGACATCAACTTCCAGGTCCGCATGGTGCATACGGTGCAGCCGCCACAAGATATCCACATGATGAAACGCCAAGTGCTGAAGGTACAGGACCAGGTCCAGCACCACGACCGCCGCGATCATTGCCAGCCCTGCCGGCAGTTCCACCTGATGGAGGAGTCCCAGATTCTGTTGTTGCGCAACCGCAGCTGTGCCAACTGCCGCCAGTGGGATAGCTAACCGTACGATCAACCCGTTCAGTACAGTAAGCGCCAGATTGTTAAACCAGCGCACGCTGCGCGAATGGCGCTGGGGCCGGCGCGGTGCCAGCAACTCCCAGATGGCAAACACGGCAAACACCCCCGCAAAGCTCGACAAGCGAACCAGCATTTCGGTATCAAAAGAGGAATCAAATAACATACAACCTTTCTAGGCGCCACGTATGGGGTTGTCAATCCTTTTCCAGCAAGTCCTATAGACTCTATAGGACATTATAATCCGTTATTCGGACGGGAAGCCGGGCCGCCCGGACCCGGGTTGCAGAACACCAACAGGTGTACCCTTCACGATCTCAATTGAAGTATAGTGGTACCCGAAACATTCCACGGGGTCCTGAAAAAAACACGCATGGAAGGATTACGCTCACAATGACAAGGCGATGCATGCGGCTGGCGTGGATCCTGATGCTGGGTGCACTGCTCGGGGCCTGCGCGCAACCTCCCGATCCCAAGGCCACACCCAGGATACCGGCTCCCGAATCCGAATCTTCACCTGAACAACAATCTGAAGACCATTCACAACCCTCGGGCGAACAAACGGCCGAACACCAGGAAAGTGAACCGGCCCTAGAACAGGAATCTTCCGGAGCCGAACCGCAGACACAGGGGCCGAACACCCCCGAACCTGCGCAGACCGGCGAGGGCGCCGTCGCACAGACCGAGGATGAAGTCGTCGCCGTGCTGGACAGGCGGCTCGAGAAAACGCTGCACGCGTACGACGAACAGATCCACGAGGAGTTCGAAAAAGCACAAGCCGAGCGCCAGGAAAGTGAACCGGCCTACGAACCACCCCCTGCCGGCGACGGGCAAGAGCCGGGATCCGGCTCGGCAGACGGGACCGGAGGCGACCCCGAGCAAGGTCCCGAAAACCAGTCTGGACCGCTTGCCAGAACAGACTCCGGACCGTCTTCACCCGAGACCGGCGGACAACCGGAAAGCCGGGGAGAAGGCCGACAGGGCAGCCAGGATAAAGGGTCACGCCGTACAACCCCTGCGGACATCCCGAGTGGTGACGATGACGATGTCGTGGCCAGGCAGTTGCGCGAAGCCGCACAGAAAGAGTCCGATCCCGTGCTGCGCGAAAAGTTATGGGATGAGTACCGCAAGTACAAAAGACAACAGGCGAACGTGAACACACCGCCCTCTACAGTGGAGCACTGACCATGTTCAGGTACTGCGTACCGTATCTGTGGCTTCTCGTTCTTCTTCAGGTCAGCGGGTGTGCGACCCAGGCGGTCAGGGTCGATGACCGCGAAGAGATCCAACTTGAGACCCTGCAGCTGCAGGAAAGCCAGCTGCTGGATGTCGGAATCCTGCTGTTCGAAAAAGGCGAGATCACCGAAAACCAGAAAGAAGAGAATATCCATGCGGACATCCGCGCCGCCGAATCACGCTATATGGCCTACCACCTGAAAGAGACCCTGCAGCGGGTAAACGGCTGGGGGGCGGTCCGGGTGCTGCCTGCCGATACCCATATTGCGGACGTGATCGTGCAAGGCACGATCATCGCGTCCAACGGTGAGGTGCTGGTGATACAGGCCCGTGTCTCGGACAGCACCGGCGCAGTCTGGTTTGAAAAAAAATACCGGGCCGAGGCGGACGAAGATTTATACCGTGATATCGAACCCGGCGAGGATGTGTACCAGCATGTATACAATCGCATCGCCAACGATCTTTCCCGTCACCGCAAGAACCTGACCGGCCCGGAGCTGGTCACGATCCGTAACACTTCCGAGTTGCGCTATGCCGCCGGGATCTCACCCAACCCGTTTTCCGGCTACCTCGTATGGAAGCCGGACGGGCAGGCCGCGCTGGCACGCCTGCCGGCCCAGGACGACCCCATGCTGCACCGGGTGCGTAAAATACGGGAACGCGAGTTCCTGTTCATTGACACCATCAATGAACATTATTCAAATTTCCACGGCCAGATGCAGTGGCCGTATGAGAACTGGCGCAAGTACTACCTGATTGAAACCTGGCAAAAACGCGCCATCAAACGGCGTGCCACCCAGACCAAGTTTGCGGCAGCTGCCATTGCACTGATCGGTCTGCTCAAGGATTACCCGGGCCTGGTCACCACCGGCGCATTGTTGTACAAGGATGGGATGGACATCAGCAAGGAAGCGGAAATCCATGATGATGCCATTCGCGAGCTGGGTGATTCACTCAAGGCCGAGGTGAGCCCGATGGTGCTGGACATACAGGGGCGAACGGTAGAGCTCACCGGCTCCATCGAACAGCAGTACCGCAAATGGCGTGTGTTGTTACGCGAGATTTATGCAAACGAGACGGGCCTTGCCCTGGACGACGGCGCAACAGACAGTGCCCGGTTCTGATACCGTACAGACGGGCAGGCCATCCGGTCGCAAGCGACGTCCGGTACGTCCCTTTATGGTACACGTGCTATGCAAAAAAACGGTTCTACGCCCATCGAGGCGGTCGATCCTGAATCGCTGCAAAAGCGGCCTTCCGGATCCGGTACCAAACGACCTCGGGTCAACAGGAATTCCCTAGTCTGGTTTGTTTTTATATTTCTTCTCGCAGGTACGGCGGCCGTATTCGTGCTGCTGCCAGGCTACATCACCGAACAACGATCATCCGTCCCACCGGTTAGTGAACCGCCCCCTCAGGCACTCTCCCGGCCCCCGGATATACCTGAACCCGTCATCCAAAAAACCCCTGGTCCGTCCGCACAGGAACTCCATGCCCTGAAGCTTCGGGCCGAAGCCCGGCTCCTGGAAGTCATTGAAAAACAGGAGTCGTTGCAGCAACAGGGGGTCAGGCGGTGGGCGGGAGATGAATACGCCCAGGCGGTTCTGCACGGGCAGGCAGGGGATGAGGCTTTCCGCAAACAGGCCTTTACCGATGCGCTCCTTCACTACGAACAGGCACTTCACGCCCTGCAGGACCTGGAAGACCGGGTCGGCCCGGTTCTGGGCGAACAGCTGAGGCTGGGCGAGCAGGCCCTGGACCGGAATCAGGGGGCTACGGCGATGCGTCATTTCGAACTGGCCCGGGCGATCGCCCCGCACAACCGGCAGGCGCGCGACGGGTCCAGGCGTGCCCGCACGATCCACGAACTTTTCTCACTGCTGGAAAAGGGCGGGAACCTCGAGGCCGCCCACCGCCTGCAGGAGGCTCAACAGACCTACCGGCAGGCCATGGAACTCGACCCGCTGTCCCCTGAAGCCAGGGCTGCCCTGGACCGGGTCACCGCCCGGCTGAGCGAAGCGCAGTTTTCGCACCGGATGGCACAGGCCTATTCCCTGCTGGAGGCGCGCCAGTTTGAAGACGCGCGTGCGGCGTTCAGGGCCGCCCAGGCATTATTGCCGGGCGCGAAACAGCCCGCACAGGGATTGCGCAAGGTCGACCAGGCCGTGCGTGATGAAAAAATTGCCGCCCTGAAAGTCGAGGCGGAACATTTCGAGGGGCAGCAGGAATGGGTCCTGGCCGGGCAAAGCTGGCAGCAACTGCTGGCCCTGGCACCCGATGCCCCCTTTGCCATAGACGGTGCCACGCACGCGCAGTTTCGCGCAACGCTGCTGGCAAGACTGAAGGACTATACGGAAAACCGGCAACGCCTGAACTCTGCAAGCGTAGCGGGCGAGGCGCGTGGCCTGCTGAAGGACATCGCATCGCTGGAAGACAGTCCGGGCAGCAGGATCCTGCACGCGGCAGACACCCTGAAAGAGATGCTGGCCCTTGCCAGCCTGCCGGTTCCGATCACCCTGCAATCCGACAACCAGACTGAAGTCACCGTCTTCAGGGTCGCCCGGCTGGGCCGCTTCCAGCGCCACGACATCCTGCTCAAACCGGGCGCCTACACGATCGTCGGCTCGCGGCCCGGGTACCGTGACGTGCGGAAAACCCTCAACGTGACCCCGGAGATGAAAAACGGGAGCGTCTCGATTTACTGTGAAGAGACGATATGAACCAGGGCGCGATGCATGCCGGATAAAATGATCAACCAGGTTTTCATTATGGATGCGCACGGACCCCAGTTTTACACGCGCGCCGACTTCCCGCTAGCCCTCGGTTCCCGGCCGGACACGACGGCCACCATCCTGAGCCTGCGGGCACACCGGGTCTACGTCGAACCGGAAGAAAGGACCGACAACATCCGGGTGAACCACCGCCCGGTCCTGAAGCAAATGGAAATCCGGCACGACGACCGGTTGCAGATCGGGGATTGCACCTTCCACATCGAGCACATCGGCGATACGTTTTCACTTTCCCTGTACGACGACCCGCTGCATCTGGCCGGACAGGAGCCTGGCATTGTCCCGCACGGTGAACGGATCGAACCGGTTGCGGTACCTGTAACCGCTAAAAAGCAGTCGGGCAAGAGGCGCCCGCGTCTGTTTGCCCTGGCCGGGGTTCTCGTGTTTTCAGCACTGGTTCTGGTCCTGATCCATGTGTTCACAGCCAAAAGCCTGCTGATCGAAATTGACCCGGCCCCCGACCGGATGACCCTGCATGGGAAAATCTGGCCGCTCAGGGTACAGGGCCGATATCTCGTTCGGCCCGGAAACTACGTACTGGAGGCGAACAAGTCCGGGTACTCCTCCCTGAAGCGGGAAATCCGGGTCACCGCACAGCCGTCCCAGGCCCAAGCGTTCACCCTGGTCAAAAAGCCCGGCTACCTGAGCGTCACAAGCGTACCCGAAAAAGGGGTTGCCCTCTCGATTGACGGCCAGGCGTACGGGGACACACCCGTGGAAAAACTCGAACTGACGCCCGGGACCTATGTACTGCGGGCCATCGCAGACTGGTACCAGCCCTATAGCCGGCAACTGGTCATCGAAGGCGAACAAAAACCGCAGGACCTGCACATCCGGTTGCAGCCCAACTGGGCGGAAGTTTCCATCGACTCCAGACCCCGGGATGCGGAAGTCTGGCTGAACGGGATCCAGTACGGCATCACACCCCTGACCCTGGGTCTGCTGGCGGGAGAATACCGCCTGGAATTGCGGCATCCGGACTACATGACCCATACCACGGATTTCCAGGCAGTGGCCAACGAACCGCTGGCGCTGCCGCCTGCACAACTGTTCGGCAGCGAAAGTCATCTGGTCATCACCAGTACCCCCTCCCGGGCGAGCGTTTTCATCGCCGGCGAGGAACAGGGAAGTACCCCGCTGACCGTAAAACTGAGCCCGAATACCGAACACAGCATCACCCTGGCCAAACCGGGGTTCCGGTCCAGTCAGCAGACCGTCCTGATGAAACCGGGTGAGCAACAGACGCTGGCGGCAACCCTCGAGGCGATACCGGGTACCGTGATCGTGACCGTCGACCCTGAAGATTCGGAAGTGTTCGTTCAGGACCGGCTGGCCGGCAAGGGCCTGGTCAAACTGACCCTGCCCAGCACCGCGCACCGGCTGGAGGTCCGCAAGTCCGGGTTCGAGGTCCATCAACAGACGATCACGCCGGCCCCGGGCGCCCCGCAGGTCATCCACGTCGTACTGAACCGGATCACCCGTGCCGCCGAACCCCACAGCCCGGCCCGGATTCATACCCGCCAAGGACAGGCACTGGTGCTGGTGACCGGCGGTACCTTTTCCATGGGGTCTGCGCGCCGTGAACAGGGACGCCGTACCAATGAAACCCTGCACACGGTGGCCCTGCAAAGGCCTTTTTATATTGCCACCACCGAGGTGACCAATGCCCGGTTTGCAGCGTTCATGCCCGCCCATCATTCCGGCACCTACAAGGGGCACGACCTGTCGGCCCCCGACCTCCCTGTGGTCAACGTCCGCTGGGCGGATGCAGCACGCTATTGCAACTGGCTGAGCGAAAAAGAAGGGCTGGAGGGTGTATACCGGGAACAGGGCGGCGTCTGGGTGGCCAAAAACCCCCTCCCTTCCGGCTACCGTCTGCCCACTGAAAGTGAATGGGAATGGGTGGCACGCAGCCGCGGAGGGGGCGTGTTGCAAAAATATGGCTGGGGGGCTGACTTTCCGCCCGTACAGGTTACGGGAAATTATGCCGACCGGTCCGCCGCCGGCCTTCTCGGGACCACGCTGCGCAACTATGAGGACAGCTTTGCAACGGCGGCACCGGTCGCAAGCTTCAAGGCCAACCCTTTCGGCATTTTTGATCTGGGCGGCAATGTAGCAGAATGGTGCCATGACTATCACAGCCTCTACCCGGCCTTGAGTGAAGAAGTGTTCGTCGACCCGGCCGGTCCCGCTTCAGGAAGCAAGCATGTCATTCGCGGTGCTTCCTGGATGCGCAGTGATCTCAGCAACACTCGACTCAGCTACCGGGATCAGGATAATACCAAGCGGGTGGACGTGGGCTTCCGCATTGCCCGGTACCCAGACTAGAGTAGAATGCCCATGAGATTTCATATCGTGCCGTTACTGATGATGCTCCTGCCGGTTGCAGGGGCCGATCTTGCCCGGGCGGGCGACAAGGACGGGGCGGCGGAGCAGAATGAGAATGAATCGCGCAGTGGCGAAAAAAACCCTGCGCCTGAAACGGATTCCGGAAAACGCAACCGTACCCCGGTCAGGACCCTGGAGGAATTTGTACCCAGTGAAGAAATCTCCGCCGACAAACCCGTCAGTTTCCCTGCGGACATCTGAGTGCCGATGAAAAAACAGTTTCCATCCGAGCTGGTGTACCAGATCTTCAGCCTGCTGCTGATCATTATCGTCGTGCATGCCGCCTATGTGGCCGTCATCCGGCCCAACGCCGAGGCCGAGCTTGAACAGCAGGCGGCCCGCATCAATCTCGACGGGAACTACGTGCCCAAACGCTCGGTGTACGTGCTGGTTCGCGATTACGAGCAGGAAGCCTGTTTTATCCTGATGCTGTGGGCGCTGATGATCATGAGCTACAAGGCCACCTACCTGTTTCGTGAACGCGGCATGCTGGACAAGGACCTTCTGCATGCAAAAGAAGGGATAAAATTCCTGCCGCAGGACATGCACAAGCTTTCCAGACAGATCCAGTCCCTGCCGGCCGAACAGCAGGACTATCTGTTGCCACGCGCCCTGCAGGTCGCCCTGCATCGCTTCAGTTCCACCCGGAACATCCAGGACGTGTCCTCGGCCACCCACATCGTGTGCGAATCTGAATCCGAACGCCTGGATTCCGAACTGTCCCTTATCCGGTACACGACCTGGGCCATCCCGTCGATCGGTTTCCTGGGGACGGTACGCGGCATCGGGGATGCCCTGGGACAGGCACACAAGGCAGTGGAGGGGGACATCGCAGGAGTCACGGAAAGCCTGGGCGTGGCGTTCAATTCCACCCTGATTGCATTGTGTATCAGTATCGTACTGATGTTTATCGTACATCAGCTGCAGCTTTTGCAGGAGCGGCTGATCCTGGATACGCAGAACTACTGTAACCAGAACCTGATCCGCCACCTGCAGGCCCAATAGGAGATCCCGAACCATGTCCACGGTTGTAATTGACTTGTATGACAGCTGCATCCTGATCAGCGACGGAAAGCGCATTCTCGCCAACAGCGCAGCCTGTGCATTGGTCGAATCCACTACCTCCATACTGACCGGAAAGGCCGCCGAACAGCAGGTGTACATGCGCCCGCAGGAAATCAGCACCCGGTTCTGGGCCGAACTGTCCGCCCGCAGTACCACAAAACATGTGGTCAGCCATGCAGAAATCGCATTGCGGCATATGCAGTTTGCCTGGAGCCTGCTGGACAGACAGGACCATACGGCCATCCTGGCGGTTTCCGGTACCCTCAGCAAGCAGGACCTGGGGCTGGTGCTGGGGATCTGTGAAAAACTGCCCATCCCGGTTCTGGGGATCGTAAACAAGGCCGTACTGGCCGTACCCGGTCCCGTCACCAACGGTACGCTGGTCTGGCTGGATGTGATGCAGCAGTGCACCGTGCTCACGAAGGTATCACAGGACCGCAAGAAGGTTTCTGCCAGCCGCCCGGCCAAAGTCCTGCCGCACGGCCTGCAGTCCCTGGACCACGCTTTAGCAAAATGGATCGCCGGAACGTTCATCGCCGAGACCCGCTTTGATCCCCTGCAAAAAGCGGAAGACGAGCAACGGTTTTATGAAAAACTGCCGGAGTGGCTGGCAACCCTGGGATCCATTGAGTCCGTCGGGTGCGAACTGCACTCCGCCGGGCAGGGTCACCGCATACAGCTTCACAGAAAAGATGTGCTGGCGATCAACCGGTTCATTTTCGAAAAGATTGCGATGCACCTGAACGACCTGTTTCCGGACGGCAAGGTCGGCATTGTCTGCTCCCCGACCTGCAACCAGGTATTCGGCCTGGATGAGTCCCTGAAGGACCTTCCGGGATGTGCGACGCTGAATACGGACCCTACCGGCATCGCCCGACAGGCCTTGCAGTACCAGGAACAGATCGGTACCGAAGACACCTCCGTACACTACATGACCTCCCTGACCTGGGATAGAAAAACGCGCTCACAGACCCTGGAGACCAATACCGGATCGCTGGCAATCCTGAGTAACTGCCCCACGCACCTGCTGGTCGACAGTTGTGCCTGGCCTCTCGGTCAGGAGCAGGAGGTGCGCCTGCTGAAAGACCATAATACGACCCGGCTGACCCTGGATCCCGCCTGCAAGGAAAGGGGCGTCTGCAAGATTTCGAGGATCGGCTTGCGGATCGAGATCCGCCTGCTGAAAGATCACCGGGTCAAGCTGAATGGCCGGCCCCTGACCACGCCCCGGCCCCTCCAGGTCGGCGACCGTCTTGATGTTGACGGGCATTGGGAGGAAGTGCGTTTTATCAAGGTACCTGACCATGAGACGCCGGTCGGTTAATGCCTTCAGCCTGTCCTTCCTGGACGTCATGTTCTGCGGGTTCGGGGCGGTCATACTGTTTTTCATGATCATCAATGCCAATACGCATGCCCGCAGACAGGACATCAATACGATCGTGCACGGGGAGGCGGAAAAACTGGATACCGAGGTCCTGGAAGCCGAAACGCATTTGGTGCAGCTCAGAAATACCCTTCAGGAACTGGACGAAAAGCTGGTACAGACCCGGGGGCGTTCCGAACGAGTCATCGAAGACATCCGTACCCGTAACACCCAGCTGGACCAGCAGCAAAAGGAAACCCTGGCGAAACGACAGCATATCGATGCCCTCAAGGCGGATCTGAAATCACTGGAACAGGCGTACCAGCGTCTTGAAGCCGGTGCGCAGAAGACACCGGTCGCGGGGGACCGCCTGCGCGCGTTTGCCGGGCAGGGGCAACGGCAGTACCTGACAGGTCTCAAGATGGGGGGCGAACGGATCCTGATCCTGGTGGACAGTTCCGCCAGCATGCTGGCCGACCGGATCATCAATGTGCTGCGGTTTCGCAACCTGCCAGCCCCCGAACGGGTCCGCGCGGCCAAGTGGCAGCAGGTCCTGCATACGGTCGACTGGATTACCACCCGGATCCCGCCCGACAGCCAGTTCCAGCTCTACACGTTCAACGAAACGAGTGCGCCGGTCTACAAGGCGCCTGCCGTTTCATGGCTGGACGGGGGCAATGCGCAGCACCTGGAGGTTGTTGTAAGCCGCCTGTACGAAACCGCGCCCGACATGGGTACGAACCTGTACCAGGCCTTCCGCAGCATCGGCACGCTTTCTCCGCCTCCGGATACGGTGTACCTGTTGACGGATGGCCTGCCCACGCAGGGCCGGTCCAAATCATCGGGCAGCAAGGTTTCCGCCAAGGCCCGCAAGAAGCTGTTCCGGGCGGCACTGGAGGCCCTGCCCGGCGGGATTCCCGTGAACATCATTCTGTTCAACATGGAAGGCGATCCGGACGCCTCCAGCGAATACTGGAAGCTGGCACAAAAAACCCGGGGCGCTTTTTTCAGCCCTTCCAGGGACTGGCCCTGAACCATGAGGCCGCGCCGGGGCATCGAGGTCTTCAGCCTGTCTTTTCTGGACTGCGTATGCTGCGGGTTCGGGGCATTGATCCTGTTGCTGGTGCTGTCCAAAACGGCCGAGCCGATCATTTTTGAACAGTACAGCCAGGATCTGGATAAGACCGTCGCAGACCTTCAGGAACAGTTGTTTGAATTGCGCGGCGAAAGCCATGTGCTAAACCGTGAACTGGTCAGCAAAAAACAGCAGGTGGCCCTGGAAATCGAAAAGATCGCACGCCTGCAGGGCGACCTGTCTTCCGTACAGGGTGCCTTTTCCGCATCCCGGGACGATGCCACCGTACAGAACAAGATTGAAGGCCAGCTGGCCTCTGCCAGACAGACGCTTACGGAGGAAATGCGGCGCCTGCAAAGACAGGAACCCGCTCGCCGCCCCCCTGACGAGGCAGCCATCGCAGGCATTCCGGTCGACAGCGAGTACATTATCTTCATCATCGACACGTCCGGCAGCATGCTGAATTACGGCTGGACTTCGGTGCAGCAAAAACTGACGGAAGCGCTGGATGCGTACCCGAAAGTCAAGGGCATGCAGGTCATGAACGATATGGGGGAGTACATGTTCAGACAGTATGCAGGCAAATGGATCCCGGATACCCCTGCACGCCGCCGGGCCGTGCTGAAACGCCTGCGCACCTGGCAGCCGTTCAGCAACAGCAGCCCGGTCGAAGGCATTACCGCGGCGATCCGCACGTTTTATTCACGCGACAAGAAGATCAGTCTGTATGTGTTCGGAGACGAGTTTACCGGGCCCTCCATTCAATCCGTGCTGCACGAGGTGAATACGATCAACCGCAAAGACCTGTACGGCAACCGGAGGGTGCGCATTCATGCCGTGGGGTTTCCGATCCAGTTCATGCGGCCGGAACAGGAACAGATTACCGGGGTCCGTTTTGCCACCCTGATGCGCGCCCTGTGTGAGCAAAACGAGGGCACGTTCATCGGGCTGGACTCCCACATCCGCTGAGTACCCGACTGAAGATTTTGAAATTTCATTTCAAGGGACGTTACCTACATAAGCCCCATTGAAAAAGAGCCGGTTACTTTTTCACGCACTCCAGAATCAGATCCGCCAGCAGCTTGAACTCATGTTTCCGGACACTGGATTTGCGCCAGGCCAGACCAATCTCGCGATACGACCTGTCTTTCAGATCCTTGGTCAGCACCCGGGTATTCCTCAGCAACCCCCCGTCTATCGCCATTTGCGGAATAAAGGTCACCCCGAGATCATTGTTCACCATTTGAATCAGACTGTACAAACCGCTTGCCGAGAATTTATTGGTGCTTCGCTTGCGATTCAGACTGCAGGCGCTCAGTGCATGTTCACGCAAGCAATGTCCGTCCTCCAGCAGCAGGATGGATTCCTGATTCAACCTGCTGGGGATGAAGTTCTCCGGATCAATCAACCGGGTCCCTTTTTTGTAGGCCAGTTTGAATGCATCATTGAACAGGGAGACCGTTTTGGTATTTGCAAGCTCAACCGGCAGGGCCAGCAACAGGATATCGAGTTCCCCGTCCAGGAGCAGTGCGTGAATTTTCTTGGTCTGTTCTTCCTTCAGGTACAGTTCCAGTTTCGGGAAATGTTTGCGAATTCTGGGCAGGACCTTCGGCAACAGGAACGGGGCAATGGTCGGGATCACCCCCATTTTCAGTATACCGGTCAGCGGTTGTTGCACGGATTTGGCAATATCGACAATCCCTTCCAGATCAAAAATCGCCACACGGGCCTGCTGGGCCACCTGTTTCCCCACAGAGGTGAATGCAACGCTTCGACTGGTCCGGTCGACCAGGGAAACATTCAGCAGCCCCTCAAGCTCCTTGATGGCAGTGCTGAAGGCCGACTGGGTAACAAAACAGGCCTCCGCCGCCCGCCCGAAATGCAGGTGCTTTTCCAGAGCCACCAGGTAACGCAGCTGCTTGACGGTAGGCAGTTTCACCATTTGTAAAATCGATCGCTGATACGAAAACAATGAAATTTGTTTATATCAGGAACCGCCTGTGATGACCAGAAGAAGCTGTCTGTATACACCTTCTTTTTTCCTGACGGCTAATCCCAGGCATTATCAGAAAACCCAGCCACGAACTTATACACGCAGGGATTGATATGTGTGTGCTCAAGTAAAGGCTAGCTTATCAACAAATTCATCATCATCGAGGGTGACTTTGCATATTTCTATCGACCACTCAAGTGTCAAACGACATCTATTTTTACGGTACAGGGTTATAAAACAACGCTAGTTGCTTTGACCTTAGACGATGCCGACCAACTGTGTGACTAGCTTATAGTCCGGCCTAGGCGGCCCTAGTTGCACGCACACTGCGTCTTGACCCAGTTGAGGCCGGTCAGGACTGCATCAAGTTAGCTCTTTGAAAAGTGTTAGAAATTCTGTGCCATTTCTCTAACATACAGGGGAAAAGAGATGGTACATGTATAAGCTATTCAATTTTGATAAGGCCTTTGGCGGCGCTGCAAAACGGTCTCTGGAGAGCCTCTTCAAAATTGGTCCACGAAACGTACTAAGGCTTCTCCGAGGAGGGTCACATTTTATTTCAACCAGAGGCGGTATTTGAGGATTAAGTGTAGATGTTTAGATTGATTTGTGAATGTAGTCACCAAAATACTTTAGAGCAGATTGAAGGTGAAACTCTTACACTAAAAAATATTCATTTATTCTTTAAGTCTTTTGTATGTTCAAAATGCAAAAGGAAACATCTTAAAGTATTTCATGATGGGACTTTGACCATTGATAGTAATAATTTAATTCTTTGCGAAAGCTGTTCACGCCCTGTGATTTATCAAAGATACGAAATATGTCCTGAAAAAATTTGCATAACCTGTGCCGAAGATAAAGAAAAACCAAAAATACCATCCCCTGTTAAGCTTCCACGCATACCTGAAAAGTATAAGAAATGTCCAAAGGGTCACTATACTGAAATTAGACAGAATAAAGAAACAGGTGAGTTCTTTATAGGTTGCTCTGAATTCCCAAAATGCTTTTGGACAAAAGCATTCAGCTCCAAATAGGTATCCTTCTGGCTCTGACTGGTCCGGTCGACCAGAGAAACGTTCAGCAACCCCTCAAGCTCCTTGATGGCAACGAGAAGGCCGACTGGGTAACAAAGTAGATCTTTGCCACCCAAGTTGCTTGACGGTAGGCAGATTCACCATTTGTAAAATCGATCGTTGATACAAAAACAATGAGGTCTGTTTATACCTTGAGCTGCCTTGTGATGGCCAGCTTCCAGCGAACCGGCCGTGGCGTCAAGGCGGTGTGAGACATTGTTGGCCTACTCCAGGTCATCCCAAGACCCGGGTCACCCGTAAGACCCAAACCTTGCAACAATTCGCGGGATACCCGGGACAGCTTGTCAGCAACACAGTGGGTTTCTATCCCCACCCACCGGTCGCCCGAGTATCGTCAATGACCGACGATGTCGTCATACATGCCCGCAAGCACGCCCATAATGGTGGCTTGATCTTGCGCATCCACACTGGCCTTGACCATCGCCGAAGAAAAGTGTGCGGCAATGCTTTCAAATTCTTCCTTGGTGACGCCCATGCCTTTGTGGGCATCCAGCATCGTTTTTCCCTTGTATGTACAGGGACCGCCGGTGGCTTCACACACCTGGTCAATCAAAAGTTGTCTGAGCTTGCCCATGTCCGCATTGGCAAAACGAATGTTGATCTGGTTATCATCAACAACGTTGGCGAGAAAATTGTCGACCACCGTTGTCACTCCGGTTTGCCCACCGATTCTCTGATACAGGCTCGCTTCGTCACTTCCCGACATGCTCACGTTAGACACCAGCAGCAACAACAAGAGGCCAACCGACACAGCAACCCCTATATTTGTAAACCAGCTTTTTTGACTTTTTCGCATCCTATCTCTCCTTGCATGAGACCCTTTCCGGCCTCTTATGGTGAATTGATGTTCCTTCCGTCTGGTCCGCCGCGAAGAGACAAATGGCAGTGCCTCCCTGGAGAACAAAAAAGCGAAGAGCCCGTGGACTGAAAGTCCCGCGCTCCCCTTTGCAGTACAGGAAAAAAGTGTAGACAAACACATTTCCCTGATCAACCAAACCAGTTTCCGCTTATTTCAGTGCATCCGTCCATGCCCGGCCTTGACGCACGAGCCGCTTCGTCTACGGGAAGCTTAAACGGGGGTCACCCACTATTTGTCGATGACTCCACATGCGATGCGTGGGCCGGCAGCCCCTGCCGGATCTGACGTGTAGTCATCGCCCCCCGCGTGGATCACAATAGCCGCACCGTCATCGTCAAACAACGATGAATCCAGCCTCACTTGAGTATTCAAGACCTCGATTTCGAGGTTTCCGGACGCCGGCACATGGATGTTGGGCATATCGCCGGCGTGCATTCCACCTGCACTCAGGATTCCATGACTCTTGCCCGCCAGGTTGAAATGACCGCCTGCAGACTTGAAAGGCACCTCACATTTTCCGATCGCGTGGACATGGAATGCATGAGCCCCTGCCGGCAGGTTCTGCAGCATGGCATGCAGCAGTGTGCCCTGCGGGGTCGTGTGAAGGGTTACCTTCCCTACGGATGCTCCATCCTGGTTCATCATCTGGGCTTGTGCCTGCTCCGCTGCACTTGCCATTTGAGATACGGTGATGATCAGCGCAATGCCGGCAAACACCCTTATGGGGTGGCTTAATTTCATCTTCATGTTTTTCTTCTCCTGACTTCGGGTTGCAGCAAAGCGGGCGGGAACTCCAGGTTCAGGTCTTCTTTTCACTACACTGGGTTTCCAGTTTAAGCTCCTGCAACGGTCGCCCCGCTAAAGCATTGAGTATAGCATTTACCCAGGCATCGCATCGACGGGGAGTCACGGCTCCAGACATCAAGGCCAAGGCCGGGCAGCCTTCAGTTCCATTTCGAATATAAAATAAGGGAAAAGACCCATACTCGCGACAGGCAACTTTTCTAGTGTTAAAGATGTGGAAGCTGGCGGCTCCTATTCCACGGTAACCGATTTGGCCAGATTGCGCGGCTGGTCGACATCGGTGCCCTTCAGGATGGCCACATGGTAGGCGAGAAGCTGCAGCGGAATGGTGAAGATAATGGGGGCCACAGCGTTATCCGGTGCATCCACTTCGATGCCGATCGTGTCGGACCCGGATTCGAACCCTGACTTCACATCGGCAAACACATGCAGCACGCCACCCCGGGCACGCACTTCTTCCAGGTTGGATTTCAGTTTCTCCAGCAACTCATCATTCGGGGCCACGGCAATGACCGGGACCTTGTCATCCACCAGCGCGATGGGTCCGTGTTTCAGTTCCCCTGCAGGATAGGCTTCGGCATGGATATAGGAAATTTCCTTGAGTTTCAGCGCCCCTTCCTTCGCAATGGGGTAGTGGATGCCCCGGCCCAAAAACAGGGCGTGCTGCTTGTCGTCGTAATGCCCGGCGAGCGTTTCAATCTCGGCATCAAGTTCCAGCACCTTGTTGATTCGGGTGGGCAAGTTGGCAAGCTGTTCGACCAGTATTTTCCCCAGCGCGTCATGCATGCCGTGACGCCGGCCGGCCGTGATCACCAGCATCAGCAGGGCAACCAGTTGTGTCGTGAAGGCCTTGGTGGAGGCCACACCGATTTCCGGTCCGGCATGCGTCATGAGCACCAGGTCCGATTCGCGCACCAGGGAACTCTCCGGGACATTGCAGATCGTCAGTGAACCCACATAGGCTTCCTGCCTGACCTGGCGCTGGGCCGCCAGGGTGTCGGCCGTTTCACCTGACTGTGAAACGGTCACGAACAACGTGCCCGGCTGTACAACATGTTTGCGATACCGAAACTCACTGGCGACGTCGACAAAACACGGGATGCCCGCAAGTTCCTCAAACCAGAATTTCGCAATCAGTCCGGCATGGTAACTGCTGCCGCAAGCGATAATCTGGACGGCCCGGGTCTGATCCAGAATCTGTTCCGACCGCGGGCCTAAAATCTGTTCGGCAACCCGGCCGTTGACCAGCCTTCCTTCCAGGGTGTCGGCAATGGCTTGCGGTTGTTCGTATATTTCCTTGAGCATGTAATGCGGATACCCGTTTTTCTCCGTCGCCTCCGCTGACAACCGGCTCACCTGGGTCCCACGCTCAACCGCCTTGCCGTTTTCGTCAAACACGCTGATGCCCTCGCGCGTGACCACGACGATGTCGCCATTTTCCAGAAAGACAAACTTCCGGGTTTCTTTCAACAACGCATGCACATCCGAGGCAATAAAGTTTTCCTCCTCGCCGATGCCTACCACCAGGGGGCTGCCGCTGCGTGCGGCAATCAGTTTTCCGGGCTCATTTTTGTCGATCACGCCCAGGGCATAGGCGCCTTTCAGATCTTTCACGGTTGCACTTACGGCGGCAAACAGGGTTTTACCCTGATCCAGATAGAACACAATCTGGTGGGCGATGACTTCGGTGTCGGTATCCGAGGTAAAACTGAAGCCCTGCCGGGTCTGTTCGGTTTTAAGGACCTTGAAATTCTCGATAATGCCGTTGTGCACAATGGCAATGCGGTCATTGCATATATGCGGGTGCGCGTTGTTTTCTGCAGGCACACCATGTGTGGCCCAGCGGGTATGTGCAATGCCCAGCTTTCCGACGAGTGCGGCCTCCCCAAGGGCCTTGTCCAGTTCGTTGACCTTGCCCTGCCTTCGTACCCGTTCGATCGACCCGTTTGTCAGCACGGCCATGCCGGCCGAGTCATAGCCACGGTATTCCAGGCAGCGCAACCCCTCAAGTAAAACCGGGGAGACATCCCTGTTTGCAATGGCACCTACGATCCCGCACATGATTTACTTTTTGTTTTTTTCAGGACGGTTCCAGTTTTTCGTCGTGACCTGCCTGCTGCGTGCCACCGTAAGTTCCCCTCCGGGCGCATCTTTGGTAATCGTCGACCCCGCTCCGATGGTAGCCCCGTCGCCGATCACCACCGGTGCGACAAGCTGGGTATCAGAACCCACAAATACATGGTCGCCGATGACCGTACGATGCTTGCGGGCCCCGTCATAATTGCAGGTAATGACTCCCGCCCCCACATTAACCTGCTCCCCCAGGTCCGCATCGCCGATGTAGCTCAAATGATTAATTTTGCTCCCTGTCTTAATATCTGACTTCTTGATCTCGACAAAGTTTCCCACCTTGACCTGGTCCGCCAGTCTGGTTTCCGGGCGAATCCGTGCAAAGGGTCCCAGTTCGCACTCGCAGCCGATCACGGCGTTTTCAATATGACTGTTCGGGTGGATCCGGGTACCGGCGCCGACAGAAGAGTTGATCAATACGGTATTGGCGCCGACCCGGACCCGGTCCCCGAGCCGGTTCGTGCCTTCAAAAATGGTGTTGATATCGATTTCAACATCCCTGCCCACCTCCAGCTCACCCCGGACATCCATTCGGTCCGGGTCCATGACGGTGACGCCCTGACCCATCAGCCGTTGCGCGGCCCGGCGCTGAAAGATGCGCTCGGCCTGCACCAGCTGGCTTTTATCATTGATGCCCAGCACCTCACTGGCATCCTCACACACCAGGGCCTCGACCCGGTGCCCGCTTTCCACGGCAAGCCCGATGCAATCGGTCAGGTAGTACTCCTGCTGCGCATTGTCGTTCTTGATCCGGGCCAGCCACTGTTTCAACAATCCCGCCTTTGTGGCAAGCACCCCTGTGTTCATTTCATTGATCGCACGTGTGCTGCGGTCCGCATCCCGCTGTTCGACGATGCGCAGTACCCGGCCCCGGACATCACGCACGATGCGCCCGTAGTCGGCAGACTCCTCGAATCTTGCCGACAGCAAGACCAGCTCGTATCGGGACAATCCACGGATGAGCGATTGCAGGGTCGTGTGCGCCAGCAAGGGCACATCGCCGTACAGAATCAGGACATTATGATCGTTCTGCAATCCGGGTGCCGCCTGCTGCACGGCATGGCCCGTACCGTGTTGCCGGTCCTGGACCCGCCAGCGGATGGAGTCGTCGTCAACCGCTGCCTTGACCTGCTCTGCGCCATGACCGATAACGACATGGATCGTCTGGGGGGATAATTCTCTGGCCCGCTCAATCACGTGCAGCAACATGGGCTTGCCCGCAACCTTATGCAAGACCTTGGGCACATCACTGTGCATGCGCTTACCTTGCCCGGCTGCAAGAATGATAATGTCCAGTTTCATGAGATCTTCCAGATCGTGAAAGTCTAACAGACCTGACAGTACTGATTACTGAATCTGCCCAATGGTACTGCGAAAGAGCGTCTCGTTTCCTGTATTCGGCCTCGCGTGCCCGGGCTTTCGCGGAATTTTTATCTTCGCATCTTGCGCATCCTTTCGATCATGCGCAACTGTTCGGCCGCCCGCGCCAGTTCCGCCTGTGCCTTGGCGGCATCCAGGTCCCCTTTCTGGTCTTTCAGGGCATCTTCGGCACGCTGTTTGGCTTCCAGGGCCTTGGCTTCATCCAGATCCTCGGCACGAATGGCCGTATCCGACAGTACGGTCACCACATGCGGCTGGACTTCCAGGATCCCTCCGGACACATAGAGGTACTGGTCTTCCTTGCCTTCCACCTCAATCTTCAGCTCGCCCGGTCTCAGGCCGGTCACCAGAGGGGTATGGCGCGGATAAATCCCGACATCCCCCATTTTCGCCGGGGCAAACACGGCCGAGACCGTGCCGGAAAAGAGCTCTTTTTCCGCACTCACCACATCAAGGTGCAGGGTCATTGCCATACCGGCCTAAAGCTCCTCTGCCTTTTTGACGACATCCTCGATACCGCCCTGCATATAAAAAGCCTGCTCCGGCAGGTGGTCATATTCCCCTTCGACAATGGCCTTGAAGCCGGAGATCGTGTCCTGCAGGGAAACAATCTTCCCCGGCGTTCCGGTAAATACTTCCGCAACGGAGAAAGGCTGCGACAGGAAGCGCTGGGTCTTGCGTGCCCGGGTAACGACCAGCTTGTCTTCTTCGGACAATTCATCCATGCCCAGGATGGCAATAATGTCCTTGAGTTCCTTGTAGCGCTGCAGGGTATTCTGCACCACACGGGCCGTGTCATAGTGTTCCTGCCCGATGACCAGCGGGTCGAGCTGGCGGCTGGTGGAGTCCAGCGGGTCCACCGCCGGATAAATCCCCAGTTCGGCCACCTGGCGTGACAACACAACGGTGGCATCCAGATGCGCAAAGGTGGTCGCCGGCGACGGATCGGTCAAGTCATCCGCCGGTACGTACACGGCCTGGATGGAGGTGATGGAACCTGCGCTGGTCGAGGTAATGCGCTCCTGCAAGGCCCCCATTTCCTCTGCAAGGGTAGGCTGATAGCCCACCGCGGAAGGCATG
The DNA here is from genome assembly GCA_965205275.1 of Gammaproteobacteria bacterium. GTDB lineage: Bacteria > Pseudomonadota > Gammaproteobacteria > UBA4575 > UBA4575 > WTFY01. The sequence goes on along the minus strand of OZ242168.1, from coordinate 1,690,799 downwards.
CGTCCCAGCAAGGCAGACACCTCCGTTCCCGCCAGCGTATACCGGTAGATGTTGTCGATAAACATCAGCACATCCCGCCCCTCATCACGGAAATGTTCCGCCATCGTCAGGCCTGTCAACCCCACACGCAACCGGTTTCCGGGCGGCTCGTTCATCTGCCCGTAGACCATGGCCACCTTGTCCAGCACACCGGCTTCCTTCATTTCATAGTAGAAGTCGTTTCCTTCCCGGGTGCGCTCACCAACCCCCGCAAAGACCGAAAGCCCCGCGTGTTTCTTCGCAATGTTGTTGATCAGTTCCATCATGGCTACGGTCTTGCCGCACCCTGCACCGCCGAAAAGGCCGATCTTGCCGCCCTTGGCGAAAGGGCAAAGCAGGTCGATGACCTTGATCCCCGTCTCAAGCAGTTCATTTCCCCCGGCCTGCTCTTCAAACTTCGGGGGCGCGCGATGAATCGGCATTTTTGACTCGGCGCCAATATCGCCGGCATTGTCCACCGGGTCACCGAGTACATTCATGACCCGGCCCAGGGTCTTCGGCCCGACCGGCACTGAAATCGGGGCGTTGGTATTGGAGACGCTGAGTCCACGCTGCAACCCGTCGGAAGCCCCCATGGCAATCGTGCGCGCAATGCCCCCGCCCAGCTGCTGTTGTACTTCCAGGGTGAGGTTGTTTTCGTCTACGATCAGGGCGTCGTACACCTTAGGCACCTCCTCACGCGCAAACTCCACGTCGACTACTGCGCCGATGATTTCAACAATTTGACCCGCACTCATGTTGTTTCCTCTTTACACATATTAGTAAGTTAATCGCACCTGTCAAACCGCCGCGGCACCGCCGACGATTTCCGAAATCTCCTGGGTGATGGCGGCCTGGCGTGCCTTGTTGTACGCCAGCTGCAAATCCGAAATCAGTTCACCGGCGTTATCCGATGCGCTTTTCATGGCAATCATTCTCGCCGCCATTTCACAGGCGACGTTTTCGACCACGCTCTGGTATACAATCGACTCGATGTACCGCCTCAGCAATTCATCCAGCACGGTCTTGGCATCGGGCTCATAGATGTAGTCCCAGTGATGCTTTAACTGCTGGTTGTCCTCAGGCACCAGGGGCAGCAGTGTGATCGCCTTTGGTTTCTGTGTCATGGTGTTGACAAATTCATTCTCGACCAGAAACAAACGATCGATCGCCCCGTCCGTGTACGCATCCAGCATGGCCTTGATGGTGCCGATCAGTTCGCCGATACGGACGGTGTCGCCCAGGTGGGACACCTGGGACACGATATTCCCGGAAAACCGCTTGAAGAACGCGGTGCCCTTGGCGCCGATCAGGCATAAATCGATTTCGACATTTTTTTGCTGCCATTCCTGCATGGCTTTCAGGGCTACCTTGAACGCATTGATGTTCAGGCCCCCGCACAGCCCCCGATCGGTCGAAACAATGATAAACCCGACGCGTTTCACTTCAGGATGCTCGATCAGGAACGGGTGGTTGTATTCCACATTTGCGTTGGCCAAGTGTCCGATCACATTCAGCATTTTTTGTGAATAGGGGCGGGTGGCTTTCATGCGGTCCTGTGCCTTGCGCATCTTGCTGGCCGCCACCATTTCCATCGCCTTGGTGATCTTCTGAGTATTCTTGATACTCGCAATCTGCGTACGTATTTCTTTCTCGCCGGCCATGTCTGCTATTTCCTACCAGGTCCCCTTGACCTTGAAATCCTCGACGGCCTTGCGCAGCGCCGCTTCGGTCTCGTCATCGTATTCACCGGTACGGTTAATGGTATCCAGCAGGTCCTTGTGCTGGGAGCGCATGAAGTCATGCATGGCTTTCTCGAAGCCCACTACCCGGCCGACCTCGACGTCGTCCACATACCCCTGGTCCACCGCAAACAGCGACACCGCCATATCGGCTACCGTCAACGGCGTGTATTGAGGCTGCTTCATCAATTCCATCACCCGTTCCCCGCGTTCCAGCTGCTTGCGGGTCTGTTCGTCCAGATCGGAGGCAAATTGCGAAAACGCGGCCAGTTCACGGTACTGTGCCAGGGCCAGGCGCACTCCGCCACCCAGCTTTTTGATTATCTTGGTCTGCGCCGCACCGCCGACCCGTGATACGGACAGTCCGGCATTGATTGCGGGTCGAAAACCCGAGTTGAACAGGTCGCTTTCCAGAAAGATCTGGCCATCGGTAATCGAGATTACATTGGTCGGAACAAATGCCGACACGTCACCGGCCTGTGTTTCAATAATCGGCAAGGCCGTCAAGGATCCGGTTTTTCCGGTCACCTGGCCCTCGGTATACTGTTCCACATAATCGACGTTGACCCTTGAGGCACGCTCCAGCAGGCGCGAGTGCAGGTAAAAGACATCGCCCGGATAGGCTTCACGACCCGGCGGGCGTCTTAACAGCAGGGATACCTGACGGTAGGCCCAGGCCTGCTTGGTCAGGTCATCGTAAATGATCAGCGCGTCTTCGCCCCGGTCGCGGAAATATTCGCCCATCGCGCAGCCCGAATACGGAGCAATGTATTGCATGGCTGCCGGCTCCGAAGCACTCGCTGCAATGACGATGGTGTGCTCCATGGCACCGTGCTCTTCCAGTTTGCGCACCACATTGGCGATCGAGGAGTTTTTCTGGCCAATGGCCACGTAGATACATTTGATGCCGGTGCCTTTCTGGTTAATGATGGTATCGATGGCAAGCGCGGTCTTGCCGGTCTGACGGTCCCCGATGATAAGTTCCCGTTGCCCGCGCCCGATCGGCACCATGGAGTCAATGGACTTCAGTCCCGTTTGCACAGGCTGGCTCACGGACTGGCGTTCAATCACACCGGGGGCAATTTTTTCGATAGGCGAAGAGGCCGCACACTCCACCGGACCCTTGCCGTCGACCGCCTTGCCCAGCGAATCCACCACCCGGCCCAGCAGTTCGGGCCCGACCGGTACTTCCAGAATCCTTCCCGTACAGGAAACCTTGTCACCCTCTGTAATATGCCGGTAGTTACCGAGCACCACCGCACCCACCGAGTCACGCTCCAGATTCAGGGCCATGCCGAATGTATTTTGCGGAAACTCCAGCATCTCTCCGGCCATCACGTCCGCCAGGCCATGAATGCGCACGATGCCGTCCGTGACGCCGACCACGGTGCCTTCCGTGCGGGCCTGTGCGACCGCATCAAAATTCTCAATGCGTTTCTTGATCAGTTCGCTAATTTCAGTTGGGTTAAGTTGCATGTTCGAATCCTCTTGTTGGCCCCGGCTCGTGTACTCAGTGAGCGAGGGCTGTAGAAAGCTTGTCGAGCCGTCCACGAACGGACCCGTCGATTACCAGATCGCCTGCGCGAAGGACGGCACCGCCGATCAGTGCCGGGTCGATACGCGAAACGAGACGTACCTCTTTCCCCAGACGCCGCTTCAGCGCCGCTGAAATGTTTGCCAGCTGGGCCTCGTTCACTTCACTGGCCGATACCACCTCGGCATCAATCGTTCCTTCCGCCTCGGCCCGATACTGCCGGTACAGCACGGCGATTTCAGGCAGCAGGCTGATCCGGTCGTTCTCCGCCAGGAGCCGGATAAAGTTCCTGCCCGGTTCATTGAGCTGCTCTTCACACACCGAAATGAAAAGGTCGGCGGTCTGCTGTTTTGACAGCGCGGGGCTGTCCAGCAGGGCCCGCATGACCGGGTCACCGGCTACGGCCACCATGAAGGCCAGCATGTCGGCCCACTGCTGGGGTTCGTGATGGGCGCTGGCGACATCAAATGCGGCACGGCCATACGGTCTGGCGGTTGTTGTAAGGTCTGACATGGGTCCGGCTTGCCTGTTGCTGGGGTTTAAATCTGTGTCGCCAGCTCATCCAGGATATCCTGGTGCGCACTGGCATCGATTTCTTTTTTCAAAATGCGCTCGGCGCCCGCCACGGCAATCACCGAGACCTGGCTTCGCAATTGCTCGGTTGCCCGATGGACCTCTTTTTCCACCTCGGCATGGGCCGCCTCCTTGATGCGGTTCCCTTCTTCCACCGCCACCGACTTGGCGTCTTCCACGATTTCATTCGCGCGCTTTTGCGCTTGGCTCAGGATATCCGTAGCCTGTTGCCGGGCCTCGGATAATTTATGTTCGGCATTCTGCTCCGCCAGCTCCTGCTGCTTGAAACCACGTTCCGCCTCCGCCAGGCCGTCCGCAATTTTCTTTTTGCGTTCATCCAGTGCCGCCATGATCGGCGGCCATACAAATTTCATGCAGAACAGGACAAAAACGACAAATGCAAGGGTTTGACCAATTAATGTTAGACCTATGTTCATGTCCGGGCTCTTCTACTCGGTAGTTATCAGGGAAGGCTGTTTCCTGGCGGCCCTACACCGCAAACAGGACATACAGCCCGATGGCGATGGCAATTACGGGAAGCGCATCCACAAGACCCATCACAATAAAGAATTGTGTCCTGAGCATGGGAATCAGCTCGGGCTGTCGCGCCGCCCCTTCAAGAAAACGGCCTCCCAGCACCCCGATGCCAACGGCGGCACCTGCCGCTCCGATGCCCAGCATGAGTGCGCCTGCTATATAAAGTACAGCTTGTGATAATTCCATCGTAATTCTCCTGTTACCAATTGCCTGAAATAAGTTTGCAAAAATGTCTGTTAATGATGCTGGTGCGCCATATCGAGATACACGATCGTCAACACCATGAAAATAAATGCCTGCAGAAGGATGATCAAGATATGAAAGATTGCCCAGCCCAGCTGCAACAACCCGCCCAGGGCCCCCCAGACCATGCCGCTGCTGTAGAGCAGTGCGATCAGGATGAAGATCATTTCACCGGCATACAGATTGCCAAACAACCGCAGGGCCAGCGACACGGGTTTGGAAATCAGTGAGATGCCTTCCAGCAGCAGGTTGGCAGGCAGGCCCCACTTGCCGAACGGCTGAAACGAAAGCTCACCCAGAAATCCGCCGATGCCTTTGATCTTGACGCTGTAGTACAGCATCAAAATAAACACCGCCAGGGCCAAGCCTGCGGTGACGTTCAGATCCGTTGTCGGAACCACCTTGAAATACACATGATGCGGGTCCATGCCGAACACCGCATGCCCGAACTGCCCGGCCAGCCAGGGAATCCAGTCCACCGGGACCAGGTCCATCAGGTTCATCAGCAGCACCCAGACGAAGACCGTCAATGACAGGGGCGCGACCAGGTCGTTCTTTGCGCTGAACGAGCCGCGTACGTTTTCATTGATAAAATCGACCACCCATTCCACAAAGTTCTGCAACCCGCCGGGAGTCCCGGCCGTCATGGAGCGGGCGGCCCTGTGAAATACAAACAGGAAAAGTGCGCCGAGCATAAACGACCACAGCAGGCTGTCAACATGGATCGACCAGAACCCCATCTCTGCGATCTCTTCGGCATTGTGCGCAAACCCCCAGTGGCCATCCGGGTACTTTCCGTAGGTCCAGTTGGTCAGGTGATGCTGGATGTATTGCGATGAGGTGATTGTGCTGGCCATGCTTCAGGATGTTTGCCGGGCTGGTGGGCCCGGATTCATTAACGGAACCGCCCAGCTGCAGGAATGTGCCACGAAGTACGTGATTATCAGTGTCAGGGGATGAACTTCCTTATAATATATAAAAACAACCGCAAACAGTGTTACCGCCAGTACCATCTTGATAAGCTCCGCTCCGTATGCGGACCATGCCAGGGCATAGGACTGTACATTGCGGCCTCTCGCAAACAGTTGCCGTGCAAAATACATATTGGGCAGCACACAGACCAGACCGCCCAGTAACCCGGACAGGGCCAGTTCACGCTTCACTGCAAACAGGATTCCGGCAATGCAAAGGGTCACCAGCCACTGCACAACCAGTATACGGTTCACCTGCGAGGGTACTGTCAGTTTTCGAGCCAATTTTCGGTTTACCTTCGGGGCCGACCCGCAGCATTTTCCGGTGCTGCCACACATGGGGGGTGCGTCATCTCTTGCAAGAGCCGCGCAGTATAAAGTTTAGCCCATAAAATCTCAACCGCGTTGCGCATAATTTTTACGGGCCCGGATTCAGGGAATGCCTTCCTGCTCCGGAATATTGCGATTTCACAGCAGCTCTAGAAACTGTACCTCATTGAAAGTGTGGCCGTCTTTTCCTTGGTGTTTATGATACGCACGCCCTCGCAGTTCACTTTGGCCTCCGCATAGTTGAGACCCAGATTTGCGGACAGGCCGCGTGCCAGATCGTATTGGATGCCCAGTGCAGCCGAAACCTCGTCTTCGCTTTCAACCTGCCCGTAGTGGCCTTCAACAGACAGGCTCAGGACACCGACTTTTGTGCGAACGCCGGTCGAGGCGTACCACCGCTCAACATTCAGACTGCCCGATTCAAGGTACTCATACCCCGTGCCAATGTCCCACGTCGTACTGCCGTGGATGATTTCACCGACGCCGCTGAATGCGGTGGTGCTGAATGTGCGGGACCCGCCGGCAGGGGTGTAGACGCTGTCGGTATAGCGTGCGCTCAGCCGGTAGTCCCGGGTGCCGGTCGGGCGCTGATACATTCCCCCGAAATCGAAGTTTTCATCCTCATCCACCATGGTGCTGAAAATCCACGGGCCAAAGCGGACGAGATAGCCGCCGCCATCGTCTTCAAGCCCGCCGTAGACATTGTCAAAGGCCAGCGAGGCGTTGCCCGCCCCGCGCAGGCGGCGCGTTTGCTCACGAACCACGCCTGAAATATTTCCGACCAGCACGGTACCCCAGAAGCTGCCAACCGACAATGCGACGTTGTCCATATAGTCGTCTTCCGATTCAAAAGCCCCTGTCCGGTCCGAGGCGTATTGCCCGAAATAGCTCAGGGCCACCCGCCAGCGATTGGGCAGCTGCGTTGCAGCCTTGATCTGAAAGTTACCGATGAACTCCGCATCCGCGGTATCGTCGCTTTCCAGATCAAAGCGCAACGGCGCATCCAGCAGGCCGGTCAGGGAAAGCGTTACGTCGCCGACCTCGGTTGCGAGAGGTTCTTCCAGCGACGACAGGCTTTCGTAGTTGAGGGAGATGTCCCCTGCCATAGCGGAATGGACCGTTCCGGCGATGCTGGCAAACAGGACGGCCGCAAAACCCGGAAGCCCTCGGACCTTGCGTGCTGTCACGGCTTCAGGCCTTTTCCGGAAAGGTAGAACGGAAGGCCTGCCGGGCAATCGCGCGGCCAGCCTTCATTGCCTCGGTATCGTCGACACCCCAGTGAACGCCGCCGTAGATTCGGCTCTTTCCGTTTTCTTCCGCCATATGGCTCAGGCTGGTCCAGTGTCGGGTGACGCCCTTTAACTGTGGCCATATCACCTCGTCGGGCGAGCGGCCCGAGAACGAAAGGTCGTCACGGCCATGATTCAGCGCAATCATCTCGGCGGCGGCGGCACCAAACGTGGAATGACCCGATGTGTAGCAGGGAAACTCCGGGGTCGGAATATAGCTGCGCCAGTCAGGCTGCAGGGCTACCCGCGGGTCCGGGTTTCCAAACCTTGGCGCACGAACGCGAATGGCGCTTTCCGGACGGACGATATCGTAATGGTACTTGTTGTCCCACGCGCTGATCGAGGCATCGCACTGCGTCATGCCGATCAGGGCAAAGGCGCGGGCAAGCTCAATAAAGCTGAGCCCACGGTCCTGCAGGAGCTGCATGGCGATATAGATGAAATGTCCAGGCGGCGTAATCCCCCAGGGGCCGTCTTCCCAGAACAACGCAATCTGCGACTCATCGGCGGTTCGAACGGTACTGTCTTCCCCCCCGAGGCGACGGGTGGTATCGAATTGCTCGGCAAATTCCGGACTCGCCGGGTCGAGAAAATCCGGCACGCGAAACTGCGAACCGCTTTTCATCGTCCAGGGCTTGATCTGGCCGTGACCCGGAAACAGAGCACGGTCGAACGAGGCAAACGCCGGGCCCGGCCGGGCACTGTAGAACGGACCGGTGGGGCGCCACCGCAACGAATCCGTGCGCCGCTTGTAGCGGCCGAGATAATAGTTCACCTCGCTGGGCTCGGACCCGTCATCGGTCCGCATCCTGAGCACCCGGAGACCGACTTCACGGCCCCACTCAACCCCGAGGGATTTGGCCTCACCCTCAGGGAAACGGTCTACGAACGCCGCCCGTTCGAAGAAGAAAGGCTGCTGAAATGCTTCCTCGGCTGCCGTCGCAAACGCAACGCCATAGGCGACTTCCGGGTCGGCGCCGCGCGGGCCGGCCCCTATGCCGAAGGATTCATCGTAGGTCTGCTCAATTCCGTTCGCAGCAAGAAACCCGGCGGCCAGGGTCAGGCCGTAGTTGTAGGCCGCCCGGGGGGGCAGGACCCTCTGGTTGCGCACCTGCTGCAGGGCCACATCCGCCCAGTGAAAGACGGTGTTCCGGTATTGGGGTGGGGCTGCAGAATCTGGGTGGCATAGGACGCCCTGTGCCCGTAGGGACTGACACACCCGGCTATCGGAACGGCATATGCGGCGGCAACCGCTGCCAGAAACCGTCTTCTCGAATAGTTCATGCCGGCTTCTTTCCGGGTTGCCGGTAAAGTTGAACCGAATCGGCACAATGATCGTGCAGTCCCTGCACGGGAGGAAGGATTTCAGGAGTCATAAGTGCGTAATCTGCCGTTACCGGAAGGGTGTTAGAGATCCTTCGCCCCCCTGTGTCGGAGAAGGTGAATTACGCGTGCCTTACATGACATTTTTCTTGAATATTGACTGCAGCAGGATGGCCCTTTGGGAAGCGGAGTACCCTAACAGCTACATGGAGAGAGCAGAACCAAAACCTTTCTATCTAGTATAAGTTTATCTTATAATACTCATACTATTAAATTATGCTTAGGTTATGCCTCTGCGGTCAGGCCTGCTGACACGAGTAATACAAAGGCAGTCCCGGGCGGCTCGATTCAACGGCCCGCACAGGGCATTCCTTCAGAGAACTGCCGGATATTGGTGAACCTTGTTGGGCGTGCCTTTTACGGATCCGTACTCAGGGAATCTGTATCCTGCTCCGGGATCAGTTTCTCGACGATACCGCCGAACTCATCCAGGCTGGCATAGCGTATTGACACCTGACCGCTGCCGTTGCGGTAGTGCCGGATCTTGACGCCGGCACCGAGCCGGTCCGAGAGTTTCTGTTCCATATGCACGATATCCGGGTCCGGGCGGGTCACGCCGCGCCCGGACCCCGCGTGGCCGGACTGAATCCGCTTGACCCGTTCCTCGGTCGCCCGCACGGACAGTTTGCGCCGGATCACCGTTTGCGCTACGGAGAGCTGATCCGGCTCATTCAGGGCGAGCAGGGCACGTGCATGACCCATCTCGATGTGGCCCTGATTCAACATTTCCTGGACCGCCCCGGGCAGGGCCAGCAGGCGCAGACTGTTGCTGACCGAGGCCCGGGAACGGCCCACGGCCTCGCCTACTTGCTGGTGCGTAAGATTGAAGTTCTCGATCAGGCTTGAAAAGGCGCGCGCCTCTTCCAGCGGATTCAGGTCTTCGCGCTGCAGGTTTTCAATCAGTGCGATGGCAGCCGCTTCCTGATCGCTTGCCTCCTGGATCACCGCAGGAATTTCCTGCAATCCCGCCTGTTGAGCCGCCCGCCAGCGGCGTTCGCCCGCAATGAGCTGGTATTCATCCGCAACCCGGCGCACCACGACGGGCTGCACCAGACCCTGGCGGCGGATGGAGTCCGCCAGGGCCTCCAGCGCCCCGGGCTCCATCGCCTTGCGTGGCTGGAACGGACTGCGGCATATCCGCTCGACCGGCAGATTGTGCAGGGAGGCCCCACCCGCCCCGTGTTCTGGTCCGCGACTGGTGGCACTCAGCAGTACATCGACCCCCAGCGCTCCCAATCCTCGTTTTTTCTTTGACATAGATGACTGCCTGTATTGAATGGCTCCCTACGGGTAAGACCTTTGCGCCTCGTGCTCTTCGTTGCGTCTCAGTATTTCGCTGGCCAGATTGAGATAGGCCAGGGCCCCTCGCGAGTGCTCATCATACAGCAACACCGGCAAGCCGTGACTCGGTGCTTCCGCCAGGGTGACGTTACGGGGGATGATGGTGCGGTAGACACTTTCACCGAAATGCGAGGTAAGCTGGGTGGAGACATCGTTGGCCAGGTTGTTGCGCGAGTCAAACATGGTGCGCAGCAGGCCCTCGATCCTGAGTCCCGGGTTGGCTCTCATGCGGACCCGTTCGATGGTCTGCATCAGGGCAGACAGCCCTTCGAGCGCGTAGTATTCGCATTGCATCGGAATGATGACGCTGTCGGCGGCCACCAGGCCATTGAGTGTGAGCATGTTCAGCGCAGGCGGGCAGTCGATAAAGACATAGTCATACCGGCCCTGCGTCTCCCGCAGGGCCTCGCGTAACCTGAACTCCCGCTCCTGAAGTTCCAGCAGCTTCACTTCAGCCGTGGTGAGCTGTTCATTGCCGGGCATCAGGTCATAGCCCCCCTTGCAGCCCCGGACGATGCATTCGCCTGCGGAAGCTTCGTTCAGCAACACCTGTGCCGTGGTTTTTTCCACCGTGCGCTTGTCCACACCGGAACCCGTGGTTGCATTGCCCTGCGGGTCGAGATCAATGAGCAGCACGGTACGCCGCACGGTAACCATGGACGCCGCCAGATTCACTGAGGTGGTGGTTTTGCCCACCCCCCCTTTCTGGTTCGTCACGGAAACCGTTTTCATGCGTTCTTCTCGACCATTGCGATATGCCGGCTTGCATCAATGTCCGGAATGCGTACCGGGTATACCCCCGTCAGGCGGTACCCCGAAGGCAGGCCCTGAAGCCGGGCCTGTTTGCCGAGCATGATGACCACCCGGCCCCGGACAAGCAGATGACCCACTGATGCAAGCAGTTTTTCAACGGACGCAAAGGCGCGGCTCACCACCGTATCAAACCCGTGCGGCGGCACGTACTGTTCGACCCTTTGCTGGCACACCTGAACGTTTTTCAGCCCGATTTCAATGACGCTCTGCTGAATGAACCGGGTTTTTTTGGCCTTGGCATCCAGCAACAGAAATTCCTTGTCCCGGCATACGATCGCCAGCGGAATTCCGGGAAGCCCGGCCCCGCTGCCGACATCGATCACGCGACGGCCCCCGATATACGGGACCGCCGTCAGACTGTCAAAAATGTGCCGGCTGATGATCGCTTCTGTCCCGCTCACCGCAGTGAGATTATAGGCCCGGTTCCACTTTTGCAGCAGCCGGACAAACTGTAACAGCGCCTTCCTCTGGGAGGCATCCGCCGGAACCTGCAGCTGCCGGAGGCCGGCCTCAAGCATCCGCCCATCATCCATGACCGGGTTGTGATTCAAGGGGACAGCCGGACTCAGGCACTTTGCTTCAACCGTTCACACGCCTTCAGATGAACCAGTAACAAAGACAGGGCTGCCGGCGTGATGCCCGGAATCCTAGCCGCCTGGCCCAGGGTCCGGGGACGGATCTGTGCCAGTTTCTGGCGGGCTTCACTGGACAATCCGGTGATCGAGACATACTCCAGATCCTCCGGCAACCTGACATGTTCCTGTTGCGAGAGGTGCCGGGCCTGGGTGTTCTGGCGCTCGATATAGCCCGCGTACCGGGCCTGGATCTCGATCTGTTCGGCCACCTCCGGGGCGATATCGCCCAGGTCCCCGGGAGCCAGCTGGCGCAGCATCTGCAGGTCCGTTTCCGGTCTTCGCAGCAGCTCATACAGGCTGTATTCGTGCTTGAGTTCGCGGCCCAGCACCTCCCGGCAGTGCTGTGCCTGCGCCGGGTTCGGCTGGATATACGTCTCCTGCAGGTGCCGGGTCTGTTGTTCGATGGCCTCCCGCTTGCGCGCAAAGGCCCGCCACCGGGCTTCGGGCAGGCAGCCCAGCCGGTACGCGGTCTCACTGAGACGCAGATCCGCATTGTCCTGGCGCAGGATCAGACGAAATTCGGCCCGGCTGGTAAACATGCGGTACGGCTCCAGGGTGCCCCGCGTAACCAGATCATCCACCATGACGCCGATATAGGCCTCGTCACGGCGCACCACCCAGGCTTCCTTGTCCTGCACCTGGCGTGCCGCATTGATGCCGGCCAGCAGGCCCTGGGCCGCGGCTTCCTCATAACCCGTGGTGCCGTTGATCTGACCGGCAAAATACAACCCCCGGATGGCCCGGGTCTGCAGACTGGGCTGCAGGTCGCGAGGATCGAAGAAATCGTATTCAATCGCATACCCGGGTCGCGTGATATGCGCGTTTTCAAACCCTTCTATCGAGCGCACAAACCGGCACTGCGTTTCATACGGCAAACTGGTCGAGAGTCCGTTCGGATACACCTCATGGGTCTGCAGCCCTTCCGGTTCCACAAAGATCTGATGCTGCGAACGGTCGGCAAAACGGGTGATCTTGTCTTCTATGGAAGGACAGTACCGCGGGCCCACACTCTCGATGCTGCCGTTGTACATAGGCGAACGATGCAGGTCCTGGCGGATCATGGTGTGCGTGGCTTCATTGGTGTACGCGATGTGGCAGTTGACCTGTTGCGGGTGCATCTCGCGGGTGCCTGCAAACGAAAACACCGGGGTGGGTGTGTCCCCCGGCTGGGGTTCCATCCGGCTGTAATCGATGCTGCGCCCGTCCAGGCGGGGCGGCGTGCCGGTCTTCAGGCGCCCGACACGGAAGGGCCGTTCACGCAGGCGCTGTGCCAGCGTCAGGGCCGGAGGGTCCCCCGCACGTCCGGCGGCATATTGGGTGGCCCCCAGATGGATCTTGCCGCCCAAAAATGTGCCCGCCGTCAGCACCACGGCCCCGGCATAAAACCTGAGCCCGGTCTGGGTAAGCACGCCACGGACAGCGTCCTGCTCGATGATCAGGTCCTCTACCGGCTGCTGGAAGACCTGCAGGCGGGCCTGGTTTTCGACCTGCTGGCGGATGGCGGCCCGGTACAGCACCCGGTCGGTCTGGGCCCGCGTAGCGCGCACGGCCGGCCCCTTGCGCGAATTCAGGATACGGAACTGGATGCCGGCCCGGTCGGCCGCCAGGGCCATGGCGCCTCCCATGGCATCGATTTCCCGGACCAGATGGCTCTTGCCGATCCCGCCGATGGCAGGGTTGCAGCTCATCTGCCCGATGGTCTCGATGTTGTGGGTTACCAGCAACGTACGGCTGCCCATCCGGGCCGCCACAAGGGCAGCCTCGGTTCCGGCATGTCCGCCGCCGATCACAATCACGTCATAGTGCTGGCTGAATGGGCTCATGGAAGGTATTCCTGTCTGTACCCCTCATTGTACTGGACACCGCACCAGGACTCGACTACTTTCCGATACAGAATTCACTGAAGATGCTGCCCAACAAGTCGTCAGAGCTGAACGCCCCCGTAACTTCCCCAAGGGCCTGCTGGGCCAGACGCAGGTCTTCGCTCGCAAGCTCCAGGTCGGTCGACCGGTGGAGGCCCTGTATCGCCGCCTGGATATGGGCCTGGGTCCGTTGCAGGGCAACCCGGTGACGCCTGCGCGCCAGAAAAGGGGTACTGCCCTGTTCGCGACCCAGCAACCGGTGGCGAATCAGGTCAACCAGGTCCTCCATGCCCGAAGCCGTCTTGACGGACAGGTAGATCTCATTTTCACCCACCTCAACCTCCCGGGCGATCAGGTCAATCTTGTTATGCACCCGGATCACCTTGGCCGCGTCCACGCCGTCCAGGGAGGCGCAGGCCGGGCCGGGTTGCGAGACGTCGTCCAGCCATAAAACGAGATCCACCTGGGCCAGGGTACGGCGGGTTCGCTCGATTCCCTGCAACTCGATCTCGTCCCGGGTTTCGCGTATCCCTGCCGTATCCACCAGACGCACCGGCATTCCCTGGATTTCAATGTCGGCCGCGACCGGGTCGCGCGTGGTACCGGGGACCGGGGTCACGATCGCGATCTCACTCTGTGCCAGCGCATTGATCAGACTCGATTTGCCGACATTGGGCGGCCCGACGATGGCGAGAGTGGCTCCGGTGTGCAGGCGTTCGCCCGACTGGGCCTGCTGCAAAAGCAGCGTGATGTCCGTATCCACCTCCCCCAGCTGTCCCTGGAGGTGCCGGCTTTGCTGCACATCAAGGTCCTCATCGGGGAAATCGAGATGGGCCTCGACCCCGGCCCGTACTGAAACCAGCCGGGTCAATACCCGTTGTATCCGCTGCGAGAACGCTCCCTGCAAAGAGCGATTGGCCAGGCGTACGCCCTGCTCGGTGGTGCTGGCAATCAGGTCGGCAATGGCCTCGGCCTGGGTCAGGTCGATCTTGTCGTTTACAAAAGCACGCAGGCTGAACTCGCCGGGTTCGGCCAGCCGTGCGCCCTGCGCGCACAGCGTATCGAGAAGCAGGTCACACACGACGGGGTTGCCATGACAATGGAACTCGACCAGGTCTTCGCCCGTAAACGATGCCGGCGCCTGGAAACAGATCGCGATACCCTGGTCGATCAACTCGCCCTGGCGGTCATGGAACCCCGTACAGGTTGCCTTGCGCGGGAGCAGTTCCTGGTGCGTAACCCGCCCGGCAATGTCCAAGGCCCCGTGCCCGGACAACCGCACCACGGCCAGGGCCCCGCGCCCGGGGGGCGTGGCCACGGCACAGATTGGATCGGAGGGGGGCGGGAGGGTGCTGGGCAAAACGGTGCCCTTACGTCAGGGGCAGGGGCACATGCCTGCTAGTCCGCTTTTTCAATACGTCTTGTAATCACGTATTGCTGTGCGATGGACAGTACATTGTTCATCAGCCAGTAGAGTACCAGACCGGCCGGGAAAAAGGCCATGAAGGCGGTCATCATGATGGGCATCATGGCAAACACCTTGGCCTGCAAAGGATCCGGCGGGGTGGGGTTCAGCTTGAACTGGAAGTACATGCTGATGCCCATCAGCAGCGGCAGCACAAAGATCGGGTCCCGTATGGAAAGATCATTGATCCACAGCATGAACGGCGCCTGGCGCAGTTCGACACTTTCGACCAGCACCCAGTACAGGGCCAGGAACACGGGCATTTGTACCAGGATGGGCAAACAGCCTCCAAGCGGATTGATTTTTTCCTTCTTGTACATCTCCATCACGGCCTGGTTCATTTTTTGCTTGTCGTTCGCATACCGTTCACGCAGTGCCTTGAACCGCGGCTGGATCTTGCGCATGCGCGCCATGGACTTGTAGCTGGTTTCGGACAATTTGAAAAACACCAGCTTGACCGCTACCGTGACCAGTATGATGGCCACCCCCCAGTTCCCGACAAGCTTGTGAAACCACTCCAGCAGCCAGAACAGCGGTTTTGAAAGGATGGAAAACATGCCATAGTCGACACTGAGGTCCAGGCCAGGTGCAATTTTTTCCATGCGCCGCTGCAGTTTGGGTCCGGCATACAGCCGCCGTTTGAATTCAGCCTGACCGGCGGACGGCACCGTTTTGGACGGCGACAGCATGCCGATCAGATATTGCGATTCACCCGGGCCCTTTACGCGCTTGCTGTAAAACCGGTTTACCTGTTCGGGGTCTGCGACCCAGGCCGAGACGAAATAGTGCTGCAGCATGGCGGTCCAGCCGCCGGTAACACTCATGTTGAAGGGGGCGTCATCGATATCGTCAAACGGGTACTTGTGATATGCACCATCGTAATACGCGGTACCGGTATAGGTCGGCAGGCGCAGCCAGCTGCGGTTGTCCGGGATGGGGCTGTGTCTCAATTGCTGATATTGCCGGCCGGTCCACGCGGAAGACCCCCGGTTGATCACACGGTGTGTGACATCGATCACAAAGGCATCGCGGTAGAACGTAAAGATTTTTTCCACCTGAATTCCATTGTCGCCGTGCCATACCAGCCTGGCCTCCAGGCGGTCCTGTCCGTCGGCCAGCTCATAGTGGCTGCGTTCGGCCGAGTAGATCGCATGATGCGTGGGGGCCAGGGAAAGCCCGGTCGGCTCGCCCTGGGCATCATGGCGCAGGCCTGACTGGGCGATATAGGTCCTGTTGTCACTGTGTAGCAGCTGGAACGGCTGATCCTGCTTTTTCAGGGAAACCGGGTACGTCGGAAGATCAAGCTGGCGGATATCGCCGCCACGGGTGTCAATGACGACCTCCAGGACATCGGTCTTGACCTGCACGCGCCGGCTCCGGGCGATTTCCCGGCGGGGGGCTACGGGTTCTTCCAGGACCTCCGGGGGGTCCGCATCGAAAGCTTCCAGAATATCCGGAAGATCCTGCGCGTTGGCCGGGTCATGCTCCCCGGGCAGGGGCGCCTGTTGCGTATCCTGGGCCACCGGCGGGGGGAGCGCATGTTCCCTTTGCCACGTCAGCCAGATCATATACAGCACAAAGGCCAGTGCCATATACAGAAAGAGTCGCTGATTACCCACGGGACTTGCGTGCCGGCACCGGGTCCACGCCCCCTTCATGCCATGGATGACAGCAGGCCAAGCGTTTTACGGCAAGCCAGGTGCCGCGGAGGGCTCCGTGGCACTGTATGGCTTCAATGGCATAGGCCGAACAGGTGGGATGGAAGCGACACTGCTGTCCCAGCCAGGGACTGAACAGGAACCGGTACGCCCGGATCACCAGGATGATCGCCTTGCAGAGTATCGACTCTATGCTTTTGTACATTTTTCCCAAAGCCCGGTTAACTGCTGTCCCAGCCGGTCACGCAATACCGGCCTGACCGGCCGTTTCAGTATCACCACGTAGTCGTTTGCAGACAATTCCGTTTTCTTCATCCGAAAACTTTCCCGGATGATTCTTTTTACCGTATTTCTGTCCACGGCCCGTTTTGCGTGGCGCTTCGCAACCACCATGCCCAGGCGCGGGTAGCCTACCGTATTCTCCCTTGCCAGCAGCGTGAACATCTCACTGCTCGATCGGGTTGCTTGATTAAAGACCCGCTGAAACTGGCTGGCGGTATGCAGCCTTTCACGGTATGTAAACGAGAAGTCGCCTACAGACAAGAAACTATGGACATAAGCGCACACGCCCCCGTGCCCGTCGGGCACTGATGACGGCACGACCGTTCTTTGTTTTCATTCTGGCCCTGAACCCGTGCGTACGGGCACGTTTCAGGTTACTGGGCTGGTAGGTACGTTTCACGGCTTACTTTAAACTCTCGGGACAGGAACTTCTTTACGGTGCGTAAAAATAATCCCGCGACCCGCATTTGTCAACGGTTATTGTGCGATACCCGGTATCGGTCCGGGTAAAAACCGGATGCCGGGGCAGGGTGAGAAGGCTGCTCAATCCCCGGTCGGGCATCGTTCGCCTTCGCACATACCGGGAATAGCGGCTGCACGCACCGCCTCCTGTTCAGGCGCAAGGAGGCCTCTGGCTTGCCGCGGCTCAGGAAAGAGTAGATAACTCTCCCATTACTCGATAGACTGGACAGCCCATATTTTACAGCATACTAAAAATAAAAGACATTCTGGAGTTTTGCACATGACAAGTGCCCTTTGGAATTCATGTGTACACCAGCTTGAGTCCGAGCTGACCGAGCAGCAACTCAACACCTGGATCCGCCCACTGCAGGCCATTGAGCAGAACGGGGGGCTGATCCTGCTGGCCCCCAACCGGTTTGTTCTGGACTGGGTACAGGACCACTTTCTGAAACGCATTGACGAGCTGATCCATTCCGGCCAAAACTCCCCGGACTATCCTGTCGCCCTGGAAATCGGCAGTCACGAACTGCCCGGCGCGGAACCGGCGCCCGAGCAAAAAAATACCCAACCCAGAGCCTTCCGCCACAACATCAACCCGAATTTCACATTCGACACCTTTGTGGAAGGCAAGTCCAACCAGTTGCCCAAGGCGGCCGCCCTGCAGGTCGCCCGACACCCGGGCAGCACCTACAACCCCCTGCTGATCTATGGGGGTGTGGGACTCGGCAAGACCCACCTGCTGCATGCCATCGGCAACCAGATTCTTGTTGAGAACCCTTTTGCCAAGACCGCCTACCTGCACTCCGAACGCTTCGTTGCAGACATGGTCAAGGCCCTGCAACACAACACTATCAGCGAATTCAAGCAGCATTACCGGTCCATCGATACCCTGCTGATTGACGACATACAGTTCTTCGCAGGCAAGGAACGCTCCCAGGAAGAATTTTTTCACACCTTCAATTCCCTGCTCGAGGGACAGCGCCAGGTCATCCTGACCTGCGACCGGTACCCAAAAGATGTGGAGGGACTGGAAGAAAGGTTAAGATCCCGTTTCAGCTGGGGACTCACGCAGGCCATCGAACCGCCTGAACTGGAAACCCGTATAGCCATCGTGCAGCGCAAGGCCGAATTGATGAACGTGGCCTTGCCGAATGAGGTGGCCTTCTTCATTGGCCGGCGTATCCGTTCCAACATACGGGAACTGGAAGGCGCCTTGCGCCGGGTCATTGCCAATGCACAGTTTACGGGTTCTGCCATCACCCTTGATTTTGCCAAGGAGGCCCTGCATGATCTGCTGGTTTCACAGGACAAGCTGGTCACGATCGATAATATCCAGAAGGCGGTTGCCGAATACTACCGGATTCGCATCTCGGACCTGCTGTCCGCAAGACGTACCCGTTCGATTACCCGGCCTCGCCAGGTTGCAATGGCCCTGGCAAAGGAACTGACCAATCACAGCCTGCCCGAGATCGGCAATGCCTTTGGCGGGCGTGATCATACTACCGTCCTGCATGCCTGCAGGAAGATCCATGAACTGCGTGAACAGGATCCACAGATCGAGAACGACTATATCAACCAGTTACGCAATCTAAGCAGTTGATAGCTTGTGGATAAAAGATGCTACACTTTATACAACCTTACCGGATGACAACTTATATACTGTCTACACTGTACAACCCACGAGCAACACACCCTGTATCCTTCAACCAATACATTATAACCACATGATTCATATAGCATTTTAACATTTATCCACAGGCATGAGCGGCCTCTATAACTATAACTATTTCTTTATATTATGCAGTTATCTATAGCACGTGAAGATTTACTTACACCCCTGCAGCAGGTGATTGGTGCAGTGGAACGCCAACAGACCATTCCGGCCCTGAGTCACCTTCTTCTGAAAGCGGAGGAAGGGAAAGGGTTGTCCTTTACGGCCACTGATCTGGAGATTGAACTGGTTGCCCGACTGGACATGGAGCTGGCTGAACCGGACAGTACAACCATTCCGGCTCGAAAGCTGCTGGATATCTGCCTTTCCCTTCCCAAAGAGGCCCGCATAGAAATCAGTCCCGGAAACGGGAAAGTGAAAATCAGTTCGGGCCGCAGTCGCTTTTCCCTGGCGACCCTGCCGGTGGAGGACTTTCCCTGCATTCATGATATTGAACTGGATACAAGCATTGTTCTGTCACAGGGTGAGCTGAAAGGCCTGATTGACCGGGCGGCCTTTGCCATGGCCCAGCAGGATGTGCGGTATTACCTGAACGGACTGTTGCTGGAAATTGAATCAGGACAGATCCGCACCGTCGCCACGGACGGTCATCGCCTGGCCCTGGCGGAGATCACCCACGAATCGGGGGTAGAAAACTCCCGCCAGATCATCGTGCCACGCAAGGGTATCCAGGAATTGCAGCGTCTGCTGGTGCATGAGGACAGTCCGGCAACGCTCTTGCTGGGCAGGAATCATATACGGGTTGAGGTGGCTGGGCTTCAGTTCACCTCGAAGCTGATCGATGGCCGGTTTCCGGAATACCAGCGGGTATTGCCGGAGCAGGAGGGCAATTGTGCAGGCATGGAGAAGGCCTCGCTGAAACAGGCGCTGGCGCGTGTTGCAATCCTGTGTAATGAGAAATACAAGGGGGTGCGCCTGATCCTGGACAGTGACACCCTGCTTATCGAGGCCAGTAACCCGGATCATGAAGAGGCTGAAGATCAGATCGGAGTTGAGTACAGCGGCGTCAAGCTGGAAGTGGGTTTTAATGTGCAGTACCTGCTGGATGTACTGAATGTCCTGGGGTCGGAGACGGTCAACCTCTATATCCGGGACGGGAACAGCAGTGTCCTGATGGTGTCCCCGTCCGAGCCGGGCAATCGCTATGTCATCATGCCGATGCGCCTGTAACAGTAACCGGTCCCCTTGCAACTGGTGCTGTGTACGTT
This sequence comes from Gammaproteobacteria bacterium, assembly GCA_965205275.1. GTDB lineage: Bacteria > Pseudomonadota > Gammaproteobacteria > UBA4575 > UBA4575 > WTFY01. Next base: position 1,670,721 of record OZ242168.1, on the reverse strand, counting down.
TGTTGCCCGGAATTTCAGGATTATCGAAGATCTGGAGTTGACTCCGGGCAAGGACGTCACGCTATTCTGCGGGGACAACGGCGCCGGAAAGACCAGCATTCTGGAGGCCGTTGACTTCCTGAGCCGGGGGCGGTCCTTTCGAAGCCAACAACTTGCGACACTGCTGCGCAAGGGTGCCAGGACCGTTACGGTGAGCGGCACCGTTGCGGAAACCGGAGTGCGTACGCATCTCGGGATCCAGAAATCCGCTGGCGAGCGTCTGCTGCATTGCAACCGGCAGAAAGTGGAGTCCATTTCCAACCACGCAGAGATCCTGCCGGTGGTGCCCCTGCACCCGGACAGCCACCGGCTGGTTCAGGGCGGGGCCCGGTACCGGCGAAACTATCTTGACTGGTCTGCGTTTCACGTGAAACCTGATTTTTTAGCGGTCTGGCGGGAGTACAGCCGTTGCCTGCGCCAGCGTAACCAGGTGCTGCGCCAGGGCGGTACGGGTCGGGAACTGCAGGCATGGACGCAGGAGATTGCAGCAGCAGGAGAGCGGGTCAGTTTAGCAAGATTGGATATCTTTAACGAAATTAAGGCCTTTTTCGATACATATGCCAGCACGTTGCTGCCAGAAGCTGAACTGTCCCTGAGCTTTTACAAGGGCTGGCCGGGCGAGGTGCCGACACTGGAAGAAGCCCTTGAGCGGGCCGCCAGCCGGGAAGCCCAGACCCGGTTCACACAATGGGGGCCGCACCGTGCAGACATCCGGCTCTTCCTGAATCGCCAGCCCGCCGACCAGGTGGCTTCGCGCGGGCAACAGAAGCTGCTGGCTGCGAGCCTGCTGCTGGCCCAGATGGGGCATCTGCAGGGGCGGGCGGCGCGCACCTGCGTGGCCTTGCTGGATGACCTGCATGCCGAACTGGATGCGAAACACGCCCGGGCTCTGATCCGCTCGGTACAGGCGCTGGGCTGCCAGACCTTCATCAGTGCCCTGGATCCGGACCAGGTGGACCTGCAGGACTGGAATCAGGCCCGGGTGTTTCACGTGAAACACGGAACCTGCAAGCTTTTGAGCGAATAAGCGGCAGCGCTGCTATACTCAGGGATTGCTTACAGCGGACGGGTTTTCCATGGCGTACGATTCTACCAATATCAAAGTTCTGAAAGGCCTCGAGGCGGTGCGCAAGCGCCCCGGCATGTATATCGGGGATACCGATGACGGTACGGGGCTGCATCACATGGTGTTCGAGGTGGTGGACAACTCCATCGATGAGACCCTGGCAGGCCATTGCACCGAAATACAGGTCAGTACCCATTCGGACGGCTCGGTCACGGTTTCGGATGACGGCCGTGGCATTCCCGTGGATATGCACGAGGAGGAAAACCGGTCGGCGGTGGAAGTGATCATGACCGTGCTGCATGCCGGCGGAAAATTTGACGATGACTCCTACAAGGTATCCGGCGGGCTGCACGGCGTGGGCGTTTCCGTGGTCAACGCCCTGTCTTCATACCTGATTCTCAGGGTGAATCGCGGCGGCTACGGCTATCAGCAGGAATATGTGTGCGGAGAACCGCAGTATCCGTTGCGGAAACTGTCCGAAACGGACAAGACCGGCACCACCATCCGGTTTACCCCGAATCCGGATATCTTTGGAGATACGGAGTTTCATTATGACGTGCTGGCGAAAAGGTTGCGTGAACTGTCCTTTCTGAACTCCGGGGTATGCATCGTGCTGAACGATGAGTGTTCCGGAAAAAAGGATATCTTTCAGTATGATGGCGGCATCCGCGCGTTTGTCCAGCACCTGAATGCCAAAAAGACCCCGCTGCATGACGTCGTGATCTATATCGATACCCGACAGGGCCAGACCGGTGTGGAGGCCGCGCTGCAGTGGAATGACTCGTATCAGGAGAACATTTTCTGTTTTACCAACAACATCCCGCAACGTGACGGGGGGACCCATCTGGCGGGCCTGCGCAGCGCACTCACGCGCTCGCTGAACCAGTTTATCGAGAAGCAGGGGATTGCCAAGAAATACAAGATCACAACCACGGGCGATGATGTACGCGAGGGCCTCACGGCCGTGTTGTCGGTCAAGCTCGCCGATCCCAAGTTTTCCTCCCAGACCAAGGACAAGCTCGTTTCCTCTGAAGTCCAGGGCGTGGTGTTGTCTGCCCTGTCCGAGTATCTGCAGGACTTTCTGATGGAGAACCCGACCGAGGCCAAGGCCATCGTGGGCAAGATTGTGGAAGCGGTGCGTGCCCGTGAAGCGGCCCGCAAGGCGCGTGAAATGACGCGGCGAAAGAGTGCCCTGGAGGTCGCAGGACTGCCCGGAAAGCTGGCGGACTGTCAGGAAAAGGACCCGGCCCTGTGTGAGCTGTTCCTGGTAGAGGGGGATTCGGCAGGCGGGTCGGCCAAGCAGGGGCGCGACCGGCGTATCCAGGCGATTCTCCCGTTAAAAGGCAAGATCCTGAATGTGGAACGGGCGCGGTTTGACAAGATGTTGTCCTCTGTGGAGGTGAGCACCCTGATTACGGCTCTTGGATGCGGCATCGGCAAGGAAGAGTTTGACCCGGACAAGCTGCGGTATCACCGTATCATCATCATGACCGACGCGGATGTGGACGGTTCTCATATTCGCACGCTTTTGTTGACGTTCTTTTACCGGCAAATGCCGGAACTCATTGAGCGCGGCTACATTTATATCGGTCAGCCACCGCTCTACAAGGTCAAGAAAGGCAAGCAGGAGCAGTATATCAAGGACAACCCCGGACTGACGGCCCACCTGCTGCAGCTGGCGCTGGATGGAACCGGGCTGCATGTGAACGACAAGGCCCCTGCGATCTCTGCCAATGCGCTCGAGACCTTGAGCAAGGACTACGTGATCGCCATGTCTACCGTACAAAGGCTGCAGCGGTCCCATGAGCACGCGGTGCTGGTGGAAATGCTGCGTACCCCGCCACCGGAAGTCGACTTTTTTGAAAGTAAGGCCGGCCACACGGCCCTGGGGGCGTGGTTTGAAACGCTGGCCCAGCGTCTCAACCAGCGCCAGGCGGCGGGAACTCAATATGAGGCCAGGATCGAGCAGGAGGGGCCTTCGCGCCAGACCATGATCAAATGGGTGCACGGCCAGGCCTGGGATGACGTCTTTGGGGAGAGTTTTTTCCTGTCCGCTGATTTTCGCCTCCTCGGTAAATTTGCAAAACAACTGGACGGTCTGCTTGAAAGGAGTGCGTTCGTACAGCGGGGTGAACGCCGGTTCAGGAGTCCGGACTTTATTGCGATCATGGACTGGCTGATGGAAGAGGCCAAGCGCGGGCTGACCATTCAGCGCTACAAGGGCCTTGGAGAAATGAATCCCGAGCAGCTTTGGGAAACCACCATGGATCCGGACTCACGCCGTTTGACACAGGTCAGAATCGAAGATGCCGTAGCGGCGGATGAAGTGTTTACCACGCTGATGGGGGACCAGGTTGCCCCCCGGCGCGAATTCATTGAGCAGAACGCATTGACGGCTGCGAATATCGACGTGTAGCGCCCGGGGCGATTCGGACAATCGCCATCTGGCCTGTGTTTAATTAGTGGAATCAATCACTTGGGATTGAAGAGTTGCTTCACAAAGGCATAGGGCACGCCATCCGGCTTCCTCTGATTTGCGGCCCCATGCGACACGGGTTTTCACCTTGGAAGACGGATCGCAGGCTGTGGTATCGTATCCGGCCTCCTGCGTAAACCGCCCAAGGGCTTTATCCGGATGACTGAAAAATGAAAATCGCTTCATGGAATGTCAATTCACTGCGCGTACGTCTCCCCCAGGTGCTGGACTGGCTGCGGGATAATCCGGTTGACGTGCTGGCCCTGCAGGAGACCAAAACCGTGGATGAGGATTTTCCGGTGGAGGCAATCAGGCAGGCCGGCTATCACGTGGAGTATTCCGGCCAGAAAAGCTATAACGGGGTGGCGGTGTTGACCCGGCAACCCGGTAGCGATGTGCGCGCCGGGATCGAGGGACTGGATGACCCGCAGCGGCGGATTCTGGCGGTGACGGTCGACGATGTGCGGGTGTTGAACCTGTATGTGGTCAACGGTTCGGAGGTGGGGTCTGAAAAATTCGCCTATAAACTCGAGTGGCTTGAAAAAGTGACCGCGTTCATACGGGACGACCTGCAAAAATTCCCCCGGTATGTGGTACTGGGAGACTTCAATATTGCTCCGCAAGACCAGGATGTGCATGACCCGGGGGCCTGGGAGGGAAAAATCTTATGCAGCCCCCCGGAACGGGATGCGCTGAAGGCCATTCTGGACCTTGGCTTTGTCGATACCTTTCGCCTGTTTGAACAGGAACAGGACCGTTTCAGCTGGTGGGATTACCGCGCCGCGGCGTTTCGTCGCAATATCGGCTTGCGCATCGACCTGATCCTGGCCAGTGTGCCGCTGGGGCCCAGCTGCTGTTTCAGCACCATTGACAAGGCGCCCCGGGGCCACGACCGCCCTTCTGACCACGCTCCGGTCATTGCAGAATTTAGCTGTTAAAATACATGATCTTGCCATTAAATACCGCTAATTTCTTTAAAAGTGCGAATGTGCGTCCCGCATCGGCAACCCGTGGACCGGACCGGCTTGCGGGTCTTTTGCCTTCCCGGATTCCGATCCGCAGGCTTCTTTTCGCTGCGGGAGACGCAGGGTCTGACACCGCCGGTTTGCAGAATCGCCTCTGTTTTGCTAAAAGGTTTTTGAGTCAGGCTGTTTTATACCCTGAAGGCGATCAGGTACGGGCACTTGCCCATAGGGTTTAATACCGGGGAGGATCAATGCGTAACATCATGGTGATCAATTCCAAGGGGGGTTCCGGCAAATCCACTGTCGCGGCCAATCTTGCTTCATACCTTGCTGTCCATAAAAAGAACGTCGTGCTGATGGACCACGATCCTCAGGGCTCCAGCATGGCGTGGCTCAGCGTCCGACCGCCTGCCCGCCTGCGTATCCGGGGCATTGCACCCTACGAGAAAAACGCCAAGCGGGCCGGTCGCAATACAGACTATGTGATTATGGATGTCCCGGCAGGCCTGCATGGAGCTGCACTGAGCAAGATGGTGGGCAAGGCGCAAAGCATCCTGATCCCGGTACTGCCTTCCCCGCTTGACATGCGCGCGGCAGCTGATTTTATTGATGAAATCAGGAAGAGCGCACCGGTACAACGAAAAAGAGCCAAGCTTGCGCTGCTGGCCAACCGCTCACGGGACTTCACCAATATCTACTGGGAACTGGATGACTTCCTGAGCCGGCAGAAAATTCCTTTCCTGACCATGTTGCGCGACAGTCAACACTACATCAGGGGGGCCGAACGTGGCCTGGGAATCTTTGAGATGGCTCCGGCTGCGACGGCCCTGGACCGCGAACAGTGGCAGCCCATTATAAAATGGATCCAGAGCAAGCGCAGTCAACCGTAGACCTTCCCCGCCCGGTAACAGGAAGCGTGCCGCACGTGGATCACCGGTGTGCCAGGAGGCAGACGGTTACCCTGCAAAAGGCCGACCGTGTGATCGTCCGGAAGGCTGGGCGCACCCTGTCTCTTTGTCGTGGCCAGGAGGTACTGAAAACCTACCGGATTGTGCTGGGCCAGCAGTCCCGTGGGCATAAGCAGTGTTCCGGGGATTCACGCACGCCGGAAGGCCGCTACAGGCTGGACCGGCGCAATGCCGACAGCCGGTTCTTCCGTTCCATCCGTGTGTCCTATCCCAATGACGAGGACCTGCGGGCAGCATGTGAACGGGGGGAGGACCCCGGTGGCGAGATCATGATTCACGGACAACCTGTCAGCCAGAGCGAAAAAACCAGACTGCTTGGCAAAGGGAAGGACTGGACGGCAGGCTGCGTAGCCGTACAGGATTCTGAAATGCTGGAGATCTGGGATGCGGTGGAGACCGGCACGCCGGTCGAAATCACAGCCTGATGCCCCGGTATGGATTTCCAGCCAGAGTGCAGGCCCTAGGGTTGCGCCTGTACGGGCTCCTGTGCCGGAAAGATCCTGTCTTTTTTGCTCAGCAGGTAGATGGCCAGCAGTACGGCAGGGATGCCAAGCAGGCCGGCATAGATGAAGAAATGGATATAGCCGTAGTCATCCACGACTTTTCCTGAAAATCCGCCGATGAACTTTGCAGGGAGCAGCATCAACGAACTGAACAGGGCATACTGGGTTGCCGTGTAGGCACGGTTGGTGAGGCTGGACAGATACGCGATGAACGTTGAGCCTGCGATCCCGCCACTCAGGTTGTCTGCAGTGATGACCAGGGCAAGTAAAGAAATCTCCGGATCCTGTGTCGCCAGCCACGCGAATACCAGGTTGGTAACGGCGACCAGTATCGCCGCCACGATCAGCATGCGCAGGATTCCATAGCGCATGACCAGCACACCGCCGAGCAGTGCGCCCACGATGGTGACGATGACCCCGAAGGTTTTGGACACCCAGCCAATCTGTTCATCCGTAAAGCCCATGTCTACATAAAGCGGGCCGGTCATGACCCCCATGGTGATGTCACTGATCCGGAACAGACCGATAAACAGCAGGATGACGAGGGCCATCATGCCGTTGCGCTTGAAGAACTCCACAAAGGGCTGGACCACCGCCCCGGCAAACCAGGCGGCAAGCCTGCGCAGGCCGTGCGCCTCCTGATCTCCTGAAGCACAAGGCTGCCGGAGGATGCGCTCCGGTTCTGCAACCGAAAAGGTAGTGATCACACCGATGAGCATGGCGCAGCCCATGACGAAATACGCGATGTTCCAGGAATAGTTTCCTGCAATCACCAGGGCCCCGCCCCCTGCCAGAATCAGCCCCAGGCGATACCCGAGCTGGTACGTTGCGGCCATGGCGCCCTGCAGGTCCATGGAAACGGCCTCAATGCGCCAGGCATCGATACTGATGTCCTGGGTGGCGGAAGAGAAGGCAACCAGCAGGGCAGCTGCGATCAGGCCACTCAGCTGGACGGCCGGATCGTTGCTGGCCATCAGCCACAGGCCGGTCAGGATGCCGCATTGCGCAAGCAGCATCCAGCTGCGGCGCTGGCCCAGCCAGCGGGTCAGAAAGGGCAGCTGCAAGCGGTCCACGAGGGGAGCCCACACGAACTTGAATCCATACAGGGTGGCCACCCAGGAAATGTAGCCGATGGTCGTGCGGTCGATCCCTTCCCGTCTCAGCCATACCGACAGGGTTCCGAACACCAGAAATAGCGGCACCCCTGCCGAGAAGCCAAGAAACAGCATGGCGATGACCCGGGGCTTGGAGTACGCACTGAAGGCCTGTCTCCATAACAGGAGGTTTTCTTTAACGGAGGTCAAATTGACAGATCGTAGTCTATGGTGAGCGGTGCATGATCGGAGAATCTTTCCCGGGTATAGATGTCGGCACCCCGGATCCTGGTTTTCAGTTCGGGGGTCGCGACATGGTAGTCAATGCGCCAGCCGACATTCTTGGCCCAGGCCTGACCGCGATTCGACCACCAGGTGTACTGATCTTCCTTCTGGTTGACTTCACGAAACGCATCCAGATAGCCCACATCATAGAACAGTGTGTCCAGCCACGCACGTTCTTCCGGCAGGAATCCGGAATTTTTCTGGTTGCCGCGCCAGTTTTTCAAATCGGCTTTTTTGTGTGCGATATTCCAGTCGCCGCAGAGAATGCAGGCCCTGCGCCGGCGTTTCAGTTTCTTCAGGTGCCGCATGAAACTGTCCATGAAACGGAACTTGGCCTGCTGGCGCGCATCGCTGGACGAACCGGAAGGCGCGTACAGGGAAACCACCGCCAGCGTTCCGAACTGCAGTTCCAGATAGCGCCCTTCCTCGTCGAATTCTCGGTCCCCGTAGCTGCGAAGTACACGGTCCGGCCTGTGCCGACTGTAGACGGCAACCCCGCTATACCCTTTTTTCAGCGCATCCACGTAATGGCAGTGGTATCCGCCCGGGAAGTACACGGCATCCTTTTCCAGCTGGTGAATCTGTGCCCGGGTTTCCTGCAGGCAGACCAGGTCTGCGTCCTGTTGGTCCAGCCATGAAAAGAAACCTTTGCGTGCTGCAGCACGTATGCCGTTTACGTTCAGGGTGATGATGCGCATGGGGTGCAAGCATAATCGCTGCAGCATTTCAATGCACGGGCCTGGGCAGGGTTGCGGCATCGCGGCGGGTGTCCGGGTCGACGAGAGGGTGGAGAAAACGCCGTCGGTGATGTTTGATTTGCCTGATGGTGGTATGTTATCACCAACTGCCTGGAACGCACCTGGGGCAGAAAAATGCCTATTTTCTGTGGGTTCAGTTCTGTTTTGCGGTCCCGGAAAGGTGTTACAAGTAAACGCAAGTGCACAGAGAAGCTGGACGTGAGCAGTCTAAGACCCTTTATTGACGGGCTTCCCAAGGCCGAGCTGCATATGCATATCGAGGGTAGCCTCGAACCGGAGATGATGTTTGCGCTGGCCGAGCGCAACGGTATCAAACTCAGCTTTGGATCGGTCGAGGAAACGCGCGCTGCCTACAGCTTCGGCAATCTGCAGGAGTTTCTTGATCTCTTTTTTCAGGGCATGTCGGTGCTGTGCAGCGAGCAGGATTTCTATGATCTGACATGGGCCTATTTCGAGCGTGTCCGGGCCGACAACGTGCGCCATGCGGAGATATTCTTTGATCCACAGGGTCACATCACCCGCGGGGTGCCGTTCGAGACCGTTATTAACGGGATTCAGCGTGCCCGGGTCGATGCCGAAAGGGAGTACGGCATCTCGTCTGGGCTGATCATGTGTTTCTGGCGTCACTTGTCAGAGGCCGCCGCGATGGACATGTTGCAGGTTGCGGCTCCCTATCACGACCGGATCGTCGGCATTGGCCTTGATGCGGCCGAACGGGGCAATCCGCCGCGCAAGTTTGCCTCGGTCTACAAGCGTGCCCGCCAACAGGGTTTCAAGTTGCTTGCCCATGCCGGTGAAGAGGGGCCGGCATCATACGTTCGAGAGGCCCTCGACGTTCTCAAGGTCGATCGCATCGACCACGGCAATGCCGCACTCGACGATCCGGAGCTCACACGGCGGCTTGTCACTGAGGGTACGGTGCTCACCGTGTGTCCGATTTCAAATGTCAAGCTTGCGGTGGTTGATGCGATGACCAGCCACCCCTTGAAGATCATGCTTGAGAACAGGCTCGCAGTCACCGTCAACTCGGATGACCCTGCCTATTTTGGCGGCTACGTCAACGACAACTATGCCGCGGTTCAGGAGGCGCTCGATTTGACGATCGACGACCTCCACTGCATCGCCCGCAACTCGTTTGCCGGCGCCTTCCTCGACAATCAAGCGAAGTTCACCCACTTGGCCGAACTTGACGCATACGTCGCTGCGCACAGGTAGAGCCGTCAAGCAATGCCCGAAGGAGAGACCTTCTTGCCGGCGGGAGGGATCGGGTTCCGGAAGACCTTCAGGTTTTGCGTGCGATTGCCACGCGACTGCGCACGCCCGACAAAATACTGGATTGAAGGAAATTCGGAATAGCGGTCTCAACACCGATCCTTTTATAATGGCAAAGGCAATCATTCATGAAGGGAGCGGTGGTAGTGTCGTGATACGTGAAGCCCAGGCACCCGATGCAGCATGCCGCGCGAATTTTTGCAGGCACCTTGGCGTTTGGTGCTGCAACCCGGACAACTTGATGGAAACCGAAGGCGGACAGTTTTGATAGAAACCTGTAACGTGCATGCTGGACGGATCGTCGAAATTACGCGTACGTGAAACTGCAACCTTTCAACCCAGAAATCGACCGCTGCCACCTGCTTGGGCACTATCCGAGCCTGGGCGCGCGGGCAGAGGGAAACCGGTGACCCATCAGGACATGAAGAACAGTCTCGAATTTATCCGGTTTGCAATTGAAAATGAGGTCATCCAGTTTGGTGAGTTCACGCTCAAGTCCGGACGGGTGGCTCCGTATTTTTTCAATACCGGCCTGTTCAATGACGGCCGGTCCCTGGAAAGGCTAAGCCGGTTTTATGCGCAGGCCATCCTGCAGGCCGGTATCAAGCCCGACATGCTGTTCGGGCTGGCCTATAAAGGCATTCCCCTGGTGGCCACGGTCGCTGCCACCCTGGCGAGCCGGCATGACATGAATCTGCCCTATGCGTTCGATCGCAAGGAGGCCAAGTCCCACGGGGAGACAGGGAGTTTGGTCGGTGCCCCCCTGCAGGGTCGGGTATTGATCGTGGACGACGTCATGACGGCCGGGACCGCCGTGCATCAGGCGATTTCAATCATTCGGTCACGTGCGGCGGAGCCACTCGGCGTGGTCGTGGCCTTTGATCGCCAGGAGCGGGGTACAACGCAAGGCCTGTCGGCGGTTGAGGAAGTCAAGCAGCACTATGCCATCGAAGTCATCACGGTGGCCAATGTCCAGGACCTGATCCGGTACGCGCAATCCGAGCCAGGCTATGGTGAGCCGGTTGCCCGGATACGCGAGTATATAAAAAGGTTCGGGACGCAATCGTCCTGATGCACGGCGCGGCGCCTGCCTGGCCCGTTTCAGTTATGCAGCAACGTCCCAACGCCCTCGCTGGTGAACAGTTCCAGCAATACGGCGTGGCGGGTGCGACCGTCTATGATGTGAACGGTTTTCACTCCCGAGGCAATCGCATCCCAGGCACACATCGCTTTGGGCAGCATGCCGTCGCGGATAACCCCGCTTGAGATGAGGGCCTCGATTTCCCGGTAGTTCAGCCCGGAAAGCAGTTGCCCGTCTTTTTGGATTCCGGCGGTATTGGTCAACAGGATCAGCTTTTCGGCCTGTAACGCAGCAGCGATCTTTCCCGCCACTGAATCGGCGTTGATATTCAGGGTTTTGCCGTGGCCGTCGCTGGCCGTTGGCGCGATGACCGGAATGAACTGCCCTTCCTTTAAATGATTCAGCAATGCGGGATCGACTCCCGTTACTTCGCCCGTATGGCCAAGGTCAATGACCTCGGGTGTGGGCGCATCCCGCGTGAGCGTCAGTTTCTTGGCATAAAGCAAACGGCCGTCCTTACCGGTGATCCCGATGGCCCGTCCGCCATGCTGATTGATAAGCTGCACAATCTCCTTGTTGATCAGTCCCCCCAGCACCATTTCAACAATATCCATGGTCTCTTTGTCGGTCACACGCTGGCCGCCCACGAATTTACTCTGCTTGCCGGTTTTTTCCAGCAGCTGTGCGATTTGCGGTCCGCCCCCGTGCACGATAATCGGGTTAATGCCAACCAGTTTCAGCAACACCACGTCGCGTGCAAAACTGCTTTTCAGGACTTCATCGACCATGGCATTGCCACCGTACTTGATCACGATGGTCTTCCCTGTGAACTTCTGAATGTAGGGCAGCGCCTCGGTCAGGACCTTGGCAATGGGTGCAGCGTTTTTAGATTGCATCAGTGTGTACGGATAGGGTTCTGGCGTCGGTGTTGGACAAATCCTAAAAAGGTAATTCTAAACCGGAATCGACCTTCAGAAGCTGTTCGCGAAAGGCGGCCTTGATTCCCGCTATCGCCTGCTCGTTTTTCGCTTCAAACCGGATGACCAGTGAAGACGTGGTATTTGAAGCACGTACCAGCCCCCAGCCATCAGTATACTCTGCGCGAACACCGTCCAGGGTCGTGATGTGCGCGCCCGGCAACTGGACCCGGCGGCTGAACGCTTTCATGAAGGCGTGCTGGGCGCCGTCCTGTTCAAGGCGCACGTTGATCTCGGGCGTGCATACGTCGTCAGGCAGTGAGGAAAACAGCTCGCTGCTTGAGGCGTCCTGTCGCGCGATGATTTCCAGTAATCGCGCCGCACTGTAGAGCGCATCGTCAAAGCCGTACCAGCGCTCCTTGAAAAAGATATGCCCGCTCATTTCGCCCGCAAGCAGTGCACCGGATTGCGCCATTTTGTCTTTGATAAAGGAATGTCCAGTTTTCCACATAATGGGTTCACCGCCGGCCTGTTCGATCACGGTGCGTAAATTTTTCGAGGATTTCACATCAAAAATTATTCTGGCACCCGGGTTTCTCGACAATACATCACGGGAATAAAGCATCATCAGGCGATCCGCCCACAACACCTTGCCCTGATCGTCAACCACCCCGACCCGGTCACCGTCACCGTCAAAGGCCAGACCCAGGTCCAGGGGGTTCTGCCGTACACATTGGATCAAATCCTGGAGATTTTCAAGTTCACTCGGGTTGGGGTGATGATTTGGAAAATTCCCGTCGACGTCACAGTACAGGGCCATGACCTCACAGCCCAGCCGGGCAAACAGTTTCACAGCTGCCGGTCCGGCTACGCCATTCCCGCAATCGATGGCAATACGCAGCGGGCGGGACAGACGGATATCCTCATGAATGCGTGCGATGTAACGGTCCAGCACCTGTTCCCGGCGCGCAGCCCCTGCCGCCGTGTGCAGGGGGCCGGTCAGGATCCGCCGGTAAATGGCCTGGATCGCCTCACCGTGCAGGGTCCTGTTGTCCATCACGATCTTTAGGCCGTTGTACTCAGGCGGGTTATGACTGCCGGTCACCATCACACCGGCCCCGGTGTCCAGCAGGTGGGTCGCATAATACAGCACGGGGGTAGGGACTTCGCCAATGTCTACAACGGTGCGCCCACTGGACTGCAGGCCCTGGCCCAGGCGCCGGGACAGCGCCCGGCTGGACAGCCGGCCATCTCGTCCGATCACTACAGGCGGGCTGTGCGGATACAGGGTACCCAGGGCCTGTCCGATCTGTTGCACGCAGTCCGGTGTCAGGTCCGTCTCCACTACGCCACGAATATCATAGGCGCGGAACATATGCTGGCGGATGCGCATGTAAAAGGGCCGATGCAGGGTTATGCGATTCCGGAGTGGCCAAAGCCACCGGTACCCCGATCCGAGGCGGTAAACGTCTCTACGATCTCGAATTCTGTCTGTACGACCGGCACAATGACCAGTTGTGCAATACGGTCTCCTATGTTTACTTCAAAAGGGTGCGTACTGCGGTTCCAGAGAGACACCATCAGCGGGCCCTGGTAGTCGGAATCGATCAGGCCCACCAGGTTTCCCAGCACGATTCCGTGCTTATGGCCCAGCCCGGAGCGCGGCAGGATTGTGGCAGCCAGATTCGGATCCCGGATATGGATGGAGATACCGGTCGGGATTAAAACCGTTTCACCGGGTGCAAGGCGTACAGGGGCCGCCAGACAGGCACGCAGGTCCATTCCCGCCGAGCCCGGTGTGGTGTAGGCAGGAAGGGGGATTTCCTTGCCGATCCGGTCATCGAGAAGTCTGATTTCTGTCTTTGGCTTTTTTAAGGACTGTGACATTGCCCCGCTTATGTGTAGTGGCGTAACGGTTTGCGATCAGGCGGATCAGGCGGTGCGCAATTTTGGATTTTTTATCCTGTTCCAGCGAACAGTGGCCGCCGCCCGGCCAGTAGACTTCAAGCGCATTTTCCTCGCTGTCAAAGCCGGACCGGGGGTCCGCCACGTTATTGCAGGCAATCATGTCCAGGTGCTTGCGATCCAGTTTTTGCAGGGCATGTTTTTCAAATTCGCGGGTTTCCGCCGCAAAGCCCACCACAAAAGGCCTGTCCTGCAACCGGGTGACTTCGGATACGATATCCGGATTGCGCGTTAAGGACAGCGACAGGCCAGCATGCAGTTTTTTGATCTTCTCGGGCTGTCTGGAAACCGGCCGGTAGTCTGCCACCGCCGCACAACTGATGAAGATATGCTGCCGTTTGACGGCCTGGTGTACCGCAGCCAGCATTTCCTGTGCAGTATCGACGTACGCGCACCGGATCCCCTCGCCTGCCTGCAAGGCCACCGGACCGGAAATCAGTTCCACCGAGGCGCCGGCATCCCTTGCGGCTTCGGCCAGCGCATAGCCCATCCGCCCTGAACTGCGATTACTGATATAGCGCACCGGATCGATGGGCTCGCGTGTAGGGCCGGCGGTGATCAGGACATTCAGACCGTCAAGTTCGCCGGTATCGAACAGATTGTCGAGGGAAAGCAGTAACTGGTGCGCTTCAAGCATGCGCCCCTCGCCCACGTCTCCGCACGCCTGTTTGCCGGCCGCCGGACCGAATAACAGGAGCCCGCGTTTTTTCAGGGCCTCGCAATTGCTCCGGGTAGCCGGGTTGGACCACATGGCCTGATTCATCGCCGGTGCGAGGGCAACCGGTGCCCGGGTTGCAAGGCACAGGGCACTGAGCAGGTCGTCTGCACCCCCGTGCGTGAGCTTGGCGATCGTATTGGCGCTGGCAGGGGCGATCAGGACCACATCGGCCCAGCGTGCAAGGGTGATATGGTCCATGCCATGGTCGGCCTGCGGTGAGTCGGACTCATTCGTGGCGACGGCCTGACCCGACAGGGCCTGGAAGGTCAGTGGCGTGACGAACTCCCTGGCCTTTTCAGTCATGGTAACGCGCACCCGGGCACCGGCCCGGATCAGTTCACGCACAAGTTCTGCGCTTTTGTAGGCGGCGATACCGCCTGTCACACCCAGCAGAATGTTTTTATTGGCTAAGGACATGTTTCCAGTTTATCAGATCGGAATGACTTGGTTCCATCTTGTGCCCCGCGGCCAGGTTTGACTGCCGGTCTGTATGAACTGACCCGTACCGACATTTCCAGGGGTCCTGTCGAGAAGGTCATCATCCTGACGGTCTTCACCGCTCCTCTCAGGTTCATAACCTAAAAGTGTCAAGCCCCCTGGATCAGTTTATGGGGAGAACACCATGTACAAGTTTTAGTAGCGAGGGGACTCTCTGACATACAACTTTCATAATTACTGGTGTGTAGAATCTAATCGTTTGCGACATCTTCTAAAATTTGACTAATGATGACCAGTTTCGCCTGCTCCCCTTACTAAAACAGGAGCTTCACCAAATTCACGGCGGTTATCCGCAGTCCTCCAATCTTTTTTAAACTCAGCAAGTTTTTCCATGCTGACAAATTCTTTTTTAGTAATTAACTTTTCAAGTGCACCTAGCCAATGAATATAATAAGTGTCACCCAAATCGGGATCACCCGCTGCCTGCGCTGCTTTAATCTTCTCGGATAGCGTATCGCACCATTCAGCCCAATCAAGTAACCCCTGTTGATGGAGATTGAGCGTTATTGCAAAGGCTTTCGCCTCCCAAGGAGCTGCGAAAACGGGTCCACTTTCATCGTGAGGTAAATGCGGTGTTTTTTTAAGGTCTGAGTTTTGGATCAAGTCATTCATGAGGGTGTCAGCATATAATCATCGAACATGTCGATATAAAGATACATGTTATCTGTTTGGTCTTCTCCCCAAAGCTCTTGGAATGAAAATTTAACAGAGTATACGTGCTGTGGCTTTTCTCCTTTACCATTAGCATTTGTATCAGGAAAAACAAAAACACCATGGTCTCTATTAATAATTCCTTCCTTACCACGTATATAACGCGGTAGACGAGTATGGTGTGCTGGATGAATGTTTTTAATTTCTACAGCATCACCAACAGAAAAGTTGGCTGGAACATCTTTGTCAACCCGACATGTACCACCATTACTAATTAAACCAGGCACCATTTCTTTTGTAAGTGTTGGCATTAGACACCCTCCATCTCAATACGTTTTTTACGCTCGTCTAGCTCTTTCTTGGAGATAACACCTTTTTCTGTCATCAGGGTCTCTACTGATGCAAGCCAGTGTTCGTAGTAGCTGAATTTTAGGTAATCTACAGGGTTCATTCGTTCACGGGAGTGACGGAATTCATCAACATTAAAGTGACCGCCTGCAAAACACGCCATAAACATACCAAATACGCGTTTTTCCCATTCATCATGGAATACATGTCCATTCTGCTTAGGTTCGATGGGGCCGTGTCCATCCATACCACCAAGATCATGCACACTGTTCATATTTATTTCCTCCTATCAATTAAGGATAAAATTATTTTTGAATTTGCGCGAGACCGGTGCCTATCATAGAATCGCGTGTCACCAACTCAGCAAGGCGCTCTTCACTCATGCCGTCAGTACCACTTGGTCTTTGAGGAAGCACTAAATAACGTAACTCCGCATTACTGTCCCAGACACGGATCTCTTTATCTTCAGATATCTCCACGCCAAATTCATTTAACACACCACGTGGGTCTTTAACCACTTTCGAGCGGTACGGAGCCGCTTTATACCATACAGGGGGTAATCCAAGTGTGGGCCATGGATAGCACGAGCAAAGAGTACAGCAGACTATATTGTGGACTTTATCCGTGTTCTCAACGACAACCATATCTTCACCTTGGGCACCGGAGAAACCGAGCTCTTTAATTGCGTCGGTCGCATTTTTCAAAAGCCGCTTCTTGAAATCCGGATTTGTCCAGGCTTTAGCGACGACTTTCGCACCATTGCGTGGGCCAATTTTGGTTTCATAAGTCTCAACAATAAGATCAACCGCTTCAGGATCGATCAATTTCTTTTCTGTCAGCACCGATTCCAATGCTTTAACACGCAATTCAACTTCAGAAAGAGGTTTGTTGTGCGGGCGATTATGTTTTTGCGCCACGTGCTTCTCCTTTAAACGTTAGGGAATTATATGCATTGTTAGACAACATGCGTTCAACTCCCTGTTTTAGATGGCTTTACTTTGTTGCCCTTGTAGAAGTTGATCATAAAAACCCTAGCTCTCCGTGGATGCTATAGAAGCGCGGGAATTGATATCAGGACCGCACCCCACAATACAGCTAGGGCAATCCCCGCTATGATAGGTGGGAATGCGGCTATGATGATAAACGACAACATGAATGCTGTTAGACAAAGTATGAAGAACTGCATAATATCCCCTATCCCAGTTACAAAGTAATTTGGGTTTTCTTTGAAACCCGTTTGACTGCCTGTCTGAGTGCCAGGACTAGCTTTTCAGGGGTTGCGCCCTTGAATTTCGGGTCGGCTGGTAATGGCTTTTCGCCACTCATGACCGAGCACCTGAATCAAAGCCGTTATCCGCTATCAGCCCCCTGTATTTGAGCCTCTTGCCCGCCAGTCCAAGAGCCAGGGACGCCATTTGTATCAGCGTGTCATCTTCACGCAGGTTATGACGGCCGACAAACTCTTGCACATAGCGGTTCAGGTGCTTTGGACTCATCTTGTGGAACGTGCCCTTGTGTGCTCGCTTGAACATTGACCAGAAGCTCTCCACGCCATTGGTATGCACCTCATCGCGAACATACTCGCAAATGCTGTGCTTCACACTATTATGGCGAAAAGGCAGGCTCTTGTAGGCCGTGGCATCATCCGTGTATATCTCGGCAAAGGCGTCCGCGTGGCGCACGATGAATTGCTGCAGGGTCTCGGCATCGGTATGCTCGACCATTTCAGCCCGGACCTGGTTGCTTTCCCTGTCTTTCATACCCACTACGGCTGTCATGCTTGCAGGCCCGCGTCCCGTCTGTTCTGCACGCTTTGTCAGGCTCATGTTGGCCCGCTGCCCGCCTACATAGGTTTCATCCACTTCAACCGGCCCGCTCATGCGTGGCCCGTCATCATCCTGGATGGCCCACGCTTCGCGCAGCCGGTGCAGCATGAACCACGCCGCTTTTTGCCCGATTTTCAGGTCGCGGTGCAGCTTCATGCTGGACACACTTTTCAGGCTGGTTAGGCACAGGTAAATGCCAATCGCCCACTTGCGAAGCGGTATCTTGGAATCAGCCATAGCCGTGCCAGTCTTGACGCTGAAATAGCTGCGGCAATCCGTACACCAATATGGCATCGGTTTGGCGTTCTTGACCTCTTTGGTTTTGGTGCTGCCGCAATGCCCACAGCATCGGCCTGAAGGCCAGTAGATCGCTTCAAACCACTCTACGGCTGAGGCCTCGGTCGGGAAGATGTCCATCAACTCGATGAGCGATATTCCAGACCTGAACGCCTTGCCCGGCGCGTTAGTCATGGCCTAGTGCCTCGACAAAATGAGCCTCGCTGATAATGGCAGGCTTGCCGTTTCTGGCGCGGTATTTCGTCGCCTTTTCAATCTTGTCTCCCGATGCTTGGGTCTTCCATAACTTCGATGCATAGGGAGCCACTACCAGGTAATCCAGTTTTTGTGTAAGCGTGGTTGCTTTACCGCCTCTTTTCTTGGCCTCTTCCTTGTAAATGCCCCGGTTCTCTTTAGGCATGAATTTGCCAGTGAACACGAACGACTTACCAGGAAACTCCACTCGTGGCGGCGGATCATCATACTCAACGGCAGACTTCATAGGCTCGCCGCCTATGGAGATTTCACCAGCAAGATTTACGAGATCCTGAAGCAGCTCGCGCGATTCGGAACTGTCCAGGACCCCGTCTTCAAACATGATTTCCAGCTTGTCAAACAGCCGGGTTACCCGAGGGTCTTCGAGGCTGTCAGCCTCGTTAACCCTCAACCAGTTGAGCAGGTATTCTCCCTCTTTCTGGTTCACCACACCATCTGCAACCATCCCTTTGCAGATGCCTTCGAGAGTAGCCATATCGCGAACCTTTATGCGCGCTTTGTCCTGGTCGTACATAGTGCCCTAGAAACTGAAAGATGCAGCCAAATCATGATCACACAATTCGTAGACGAAGTTAGGAACGGTCCATCTATTGGCATGTTCAAGCACCATATTGTCATGCCCAACCACGAAACCTTGCTTTTCGTAAATGTCGCTATAAAGCTCGATGAATTCCTTCCCTTCCTGGCTTACAGCTCTAACGTTAAAAGCCTCTCCCGTTTCAATCTCAAAATCTATTTTCTTTTGCATTATAATAGTCTCCTATAATTACAGTTAATTTGTCAAGCTTTAGATATAATTCCCAAACGTTAGATCGTTTTCCAGTCTACCGATGAGGCAAAAGCATCAGCAGCTTGATAAATTGTCATCTCATCATAATGCTTACCAATCAACATCATACTTATTGGCAAACCATCACTCATGCCACAGGGTATGGCCATTGCCGGATGCCCTGTTGTGTCAAATGGCGAAGTATTGAAAAGCATTTCGAACGCTCGTTGCAAGTATAAATCAAGGGGTGCATCTGCATCGGGTAAGGGTGTTGCCTTCATCGGAGTCGTTGGCATTAATAGAAGATCGTACTCGTTGAGAGCAGCGTTATAAGCAGCGGTTAATCGACGCGCTAAGTTTTGTGCTTTGGCGTAATAGCGGCCGTGATATTGGCGGATAAAATATTCGCCGATAAACATGCAGATCTTCAATGAATCAGAGAGCTCATCCGCACGATCACGCCAGTTTGCGTGAGCCTCCATTAAACCTGTATTGTAAAGCCCTTTCCAGTTCATACCCATACCATTGCCGCGCATCATTTGCCACTGAAGACCTTCGATTATTATTGGTGTCCAAATCGCTGGGCCTGTAAGATGCATGGGAATAGAAACTTCACTCACTGTGGCCCCAAGTTTTTGTAAACGATCAGCTGTCGCTCTCACACTGTTATCGACGTCAGCTTCACTGTTTTCGAGCCCAAAACCTTCGGTGACAATACCAATCTTGAGATCATTAATATCTTTGCCGAGAGCCTTAGTGTATTGCTCAGCTTTCGCATTATATTGTCGTGGGTCAAGACCATCCTCACCGGCAATGACTTCAAGCATTAAGGCGTTATTAGCAACTGTACTAGTAATAGGTCCTACATGATCGACAGTACTTTCAATTGGCATCGTTCCGGTGTAAGGCACTAAACCATGAGTTGGTTTCATTCCATAGGTACCACTGAAAGACGATGGCATCCGAATGGAGCCACCTTGATCACCACCTACTGCCATGTCAACTTCGCCAAGCGCTACGGCTACTGCACTGCCAGAAGAAGATCCGCCAGCGGAATAGCCCATTTTATAAGGATTGTGAACTAGACCTGTCGCATTAGTGTGACTTCCCCCCGACATACAGAAATATTCGCAATGTGTTTTACCTTTAATCGTAGCGCCCTCATCTAGCATGCGAGTTATGATCGTTGCGTCTATGTCTGGCACATAACCCTCAAGAGTTGATGCACCATTCATCATTGGAACACCTGCAACACATACATTGTCTTTTATTGCAACTGACTTACCAACAAGCTTACCCGTAGTATTCCCTTTGATTTCGGACTTCACATACCAGGCATTGTGTAAATTATCTTCAGGTAAGGGCCGATACCCAGGGGTACGGGGATATTTAATATATGGTTTTTCATCAGGTAATGATTCGAGCAAATCATAGGCTAGAAAATTCCCTTCCATTGCAGTTAGAAATTCGGCAACGCGCTCAGAACTCATTGACATACCAAGATCTGCTACGATCGCTTCCATTTGAGCTTGGGTTGGGCGTTTGATCGCCATAACTTAATTCTCCTAAAATGGTTCGGAACTATTCGAGCCAAGATAAAATTCTTTTATATCGTCACGCGCTGGTAGCTCTGCTGCCTCACTAGACATAACGACGGTTCCATTTTCCAAAACGTAACAGCAGTCGGCGTATTTCATGGCGAGGTTAGCGTTTTGCTCAGCAATTAAAAAGCGGAGAGACTCTTGACCGTCTCTCCGCTTCCGAGCTCACTGACATTACTTTCGCGATTCAGCATCTGTAACTGTTCCCTGTTCGACCGTCATCGTCACATCCTGCACGGCAAGAATAGCCTGGCCGTAGTGAACCTCGACGTTGGAAACGTTAAGAAAATCGTTCGTGCTCAAAACGGTTATCCGTATCTAGCCTTTAGCCTTCGCACTCAGGCAGATCACGTTTCGGTACGCCTTGTTCTTTTGCTTGGGCCTCAGCTCTTGCAGTGAAAATAGGCACGAACATCTGTGTATCGATCTCTATCCAGTCTGTTGAGCCCCAGCCATCCCCAGTCCATTGGACCACTTTGGCCTGGATTTTTTCGCCCTGGTGGTTACAGCGTGAGAGCTTGAGTGGGGCCATTAAACCGGTTGCACCCAGTTCATCAAGACGCGCTTGATCGACTTCCATATGCTCATAAGCCCATCTGGCTTCTTCACCATTGAGGGGTCTATTGCCGAACTTCGCGTGGCCGGTACGCAGCATCTCGGCATAGATCAGTGATGTGATGACACCGAAGTTGTAGTAGACCGTACCAAACCGTTCCATTTCCTTAAGATCGCCCATGCCCTTGTCGTAAAGGGTCTCTGAATCGCCCCGGGTTTACCGGAGACTGTTTAGTTTGAGTCATGCTGCTTGAGCCGACTCGGTTAGTTGATAATACATCATTTCGTATTCAGCAGGTGGTACATCGCCAATCGGTTGGAGCAATCGCCGATGATTGAACCAGTCCACCCAGGTCAAGGTGGCCTGTTCCACGGCCTCCAGGCCCCGCCAGGGACCCGCTTTGTAGATCACTTCCGTTTTGTACAGGCCGTTGATGGTTTCAGCCAAGGCATTGTCGTAAGCATCACCAACCCTTCCAACCGATGCGTTGAACCCCGCCTCATCCAGTCGCTCGGTGTAACGAATCGAGAGGTACTGGCTGCCACGATCACTGTGATGTATGACCCCTCGTGGCTTTCCCCGGGCCCACAGCGCTTGTTCCAGCGCATCCAGAACCAACGCTGTCTGCATTGATTTCAGAACACGCCAACCCACGATAAAACGTGAGAACACATCCACCACAAACGCCACATACACAAACCCGGATCGGGTCCTCACATACGTGATATCGGCCACCCAAAGCTGATTCGGTCGC
This sequence comes from Gammaproteobacteria bacterium, assembly GCA_965205275.1. Taxonomy (GTDB): domain Bacteria; phylum Pseudomonadota; class Gammaproteobacteria; order UBA4575; family UBA4575; genus WTFY01. The sequence goes on along the minus strand of OZ242168.1, from coordinate 1,649,059 downwards.
GCTGCGACAAACTGACGATTCACCCGGTCCAAAGGGTGATCGGCCAAGTCTGCCGGAAGGGTCGTCTTGCAGCGTCGACCGCGCCTGATCCCTGCCAAGCTCAGTTTCCTCATCAACCGCTCCACGGTGCAGCGCGCAGCCACAATCGACTCTCGCTTGAGTTGCTTCCAAACCTTACGCGCACCCTAAACACATCGGTTTTCATGCCCGACACGGCTGATCTCGATTTCCAGCACCGCGCCTGTGCGAGCACGGACTGAGCGTCGCTGCGGATACGATTCCAGTTGTTTGACGCGATAATACGTCGACGGTGCGACCGGCAATACGGCGCAGATCGACTCGACACCGTGGTCGTCTCGATAGTGATCAATAAATGACACCATTACCTCGGTCGGCGGTCGAACTCCGCCTGGGCGAAAAAAGCCGCTGCCTTTCGCAAGATCTCATTCGCCCGCTTCAGTTCGCGTACTTCACGTTCCAGTTCCTTGAATTTCTGAGCGTGATCCGTCGTGAGACCGGACCTCCCTCCCTGATCAATCTCCACTTGTCGAATCCACTTTCTCAGTGTTTCCGGCGTACAGCCGATCTTTCCAGCAACCGATTGCGTTGCAGACCAACGCGATGAATGTTCATGTTCGCTGGTGAATACCAATCGAACCGCTCGTTCCCGTACTTCCGGGGCATAGACAGGTTGTGTTTTCATAGGCTAATCCTCTCAAAGGTTTTAGCCTCCGACAATACCGGGGCGGTTCAATGAGGGTAAAGACAAAATGCCCAAGGCGACCGTGTACAACACCCCGGGGCGGTTCATTATCAGACAGGGGCTAGTGCATGAAGTCATCGTGGACCCATCCAAGGTGTTTTACGATTCCAACCTTGCCAGGCGTCATCACCTGTATTATGAGGATACGGGGGAACTGAAGGACATTACCGACGAGTATCTGGATATCGTAGAATTACCGAATGACCTCCGGATCGAAGACGTAGACGTTATCATTCGTGCACATCACAGTTAACCGTACCTGTACAAACCCCCTCATAACACGTTATAACCCGAATCAGTGCCGGGGTAGCTCAGTCGGTAGAGCAACTGATTCGTAATCAGTAGGTCGGGTGTTCGAATCACCTCTCCGGCACCATATAAATCAAATATTTACAATATTTCTCCTTGAAGGAGAAGAATTTATGTCACCACTATGTCACCATTTGCACAATGTCTCATACTTGCTACAGTTCCTTAAATAGTCGTGTCAAGCCCACTGAGTGTTGAGAGAGAGTCAGAGTGATGGTTTCCGGCACAGGCGTTCGACCTTCTTGTGATTGACATGCCAGCCTACGGCCCTCAGGAGTGTGGTGATCTTGCGGTAACCGTATCGACCATACTGCTTGGCCAAGCGAATGATGGCAGTGAGGGCATCCTCATAATTATCTGGTGTTCCCCTTAATTTGGTCCATTGCGTTTGCGAGAATGGCATGATTGATCTTTCCCCCGTAACCCGATCCACTTTATGTGAGGGATTTTCCTATAATTTGAACCTTAGGAGGTCCCAAGATGAAAGGCAAACGATTTACCGACGAGCAGATCATTTCGATCCTGAAAGAGCATGAGGCCGGCGCCAAAATGCCAGACCTGGTACGTAAGCACAATGTAAGTGAACAGAGCATCTACCGCTGGAAGTCGAAGTACGCTGGTATGGAAGTCTCTGAGGCCAAACGCCTGAAGGAACTGGAGAGCGAGAACACTAAACTCAAACGTCTACTGGCGGATACGATGCTGGATAATGCGGCATTAAAGGAACTGGTCGGGAAAAAATTTTAACGCCCGCTGCCCGTCGCCGGGGTGTTGAGCATCTGGTGACGGCCAACCTTGCCAGTCAGCGGCGGGCGTGTCGATTGGTGGGCTTATCTCGCTCAGTCATGCAGTATCGACCGAGACCTAAGCACGATAAAGTCCTGTGCCAACGACTGAAAGAGCTGGCCACGCAGTATCCGCGTTATGGCTACCTGATACTGCATGGACTATTGGCAGCGGAAGGTCTGGTTATCAATCGCAAGCGCACCTACCGACTGTATTGTGAGGCGAATCTACAGGTGAGAACACGACGACGGAAGAAGCTGATACGTCCCAGGATACCAATGATGATACCGGATGGGCCGGGGCAACGTTGGTCACTCGACTTTGTCTCTGACCAGTTGGCTTCAAGTCGGCGCTTTCGGGTGTTAAACATCATCGATGACTACAGCCGGGAATGTATTGGACAGATTGTAGATACCTCAATATCCGGTCTTCGATTGGCAGGGTTTCTGGAAGAGATCGGAACGCTTCGTTCCTTACCAAAAACTATTGTGTGCGACAACGGTAGCGAACTGACCAGCAAGGCGATGTTCTTCTGGTCACAACAAAGCGGTGTGAAACTGCATTTTATTCAACCGGGCAAACCCACTCAGAATGCGTTCGTGGAATCGTTCAATGCCCGCTTTCGAGATACCTGTCTCAATCAACATTGGTTTCGCAATCTGCCTGATGCACGATGCATCATCAATGACTGGCGACGCCACTATAACTATATACGACCACACAGCTCACTTGGCTACGTACCACCGGCTGTATTCGCACAACAAGCAGCATGATATGATAATTTTTCCCTCACCAGGAATGGATCTAATTCAGGGGAAAGATCAACCACTGGAAGGCATTACTTGACTTAATGAGGTTTTCAGATATCTTCAGGTACAGTTTAGAACCTCAAACCAACTGGAAAATCAGCACATAGAGATCGATACGACCTTAAATTTATATACTATCTGCACTATTGTAGTTGATAAGTTGATAATCTACACTACTACATGTTGTTAGCTGATTAGAACTTTTTGTATGATTAAGGTTCTAAAGGTGAGGAAATCACTGACCGGGATTATTGGATGCGTAGCACTGATGGCTGAGACTACTTCTGGTAAAGAATAGGAAGTATGCTGCGTGCACAGATCAGGGTAACAGTGTGAAAGTCAAAGAAGTACAAAGGCGCGAAAACTTGCAAAGAGTAAGCGCTCACAGCCTACTGTAAATGCGACAAGAACCAGTTAGTAGTCGCACCACTACAAATACGAACAACCACAACTACTTTTGTATGCTTTTCTAGTGTAGTAGAACGTACACATGCACGCATATTATGAGCCAAACTCAACCAACTAGCCCTGACAAGGGAAATAAACTCAAATTGATTGAGTTGTCTGTTGTGTTGGTAGCAGATTCCAACAACCCATCTATCCTCAATCCAGACTTCCTGCACTACAATAAAATTGTGGACAAGGACTACGAGGTCCAAGGCTCTCCTGTTTCTACACCGGCTTTTTCCCAAGTGGTATTCAAAAATGGGGTTAGGGTAACTTCGGCCCCTGATCGTGTAATATTTACACAGGATGGAACACTGGATGAGGAAAATATAGTGTCTCCAGCAATTGCGAAACGTTATGTAGAACACATTCGACATGTACCCTATAACGCCATTGGGATTAACCCGAAAAGATTTGTATCTGGGCAATACCCTAACGCTGTTGCGGAAATGTTGCAAGAAGGTGGTTCTTGGACAAAGTTTAAAGGCATGCTCCCAGAAGTCCAACTAAGGACAATATATAACGACAATGAAAGGAAAATTATTCTAGATATTGCAGGTGCACGCAGAGCAGAAAATAGTGAATCAAAATCAGGAATGCTATTCCAGGCAAATATCCATCGTGACCTGAAAGAGACGGATGTGAAGCTTCGTATCAAGCATTTATTTTTGCTTCTGGATTCATGGAAAAATGAGCTGAAGGACTTTTTTGAATTGACGGATATGTACTTCAAGGAGACATTATGACTCCTACAACAGCTTCAGACTTAATATCAGATTCGGCAGACAACTCTAAGCAGTTGTCAGTCGATTTTGAGGAACGAGGCCTTTCCCAGTATCCTGTTGCAGCTATACCAGAAGATAATGTTCCGTTTATATCCTATAAATCTCCAATAGCAGGTAGTTACGAAAACAACTCTTCAGCTTGGCTGCCATCGGGTCTATATGAGGACAATCCGTTTACGCGGCTACTTGAAGTGCAACAAATGGATAACAGTTTTTCCTTAGTTGTGTGCAACTTTCTGATGCGACTGAAGCGGGATGTCACTACACAGCAATGGGCTGTGCTCGGCGAATATGCTACACACGGTGCAAAGGAATTCCGTGTACAGCTTACTGAGGCACTGCGTGACCTTAGTGAAGTTATCGAAGAAGCTAAGGAGGAAGGCTACCCAATCCCAAATGAAATTGCTATCAGCAATGCGGGCCTATTGCTCAGAAAAATATACGACGAATCACCACGTAAATTTGAGGTTTATCCCATGCCGGACGGTGAGGTAGCTATTGATGTGCCCAATGGCAAAGGGAGTTCAGTAATGGTTTTGTGTGATTCGGACGGTGGAGCGCTGTGTCTAGTCAATATAAAAGGCAAACATCGTCGTGCCCGGTATTCTAGCGCCGAAGCGCTTCCCGACGGTTTCATATGTGAAGCCCTAGAAGAACTCGACTACCAAAGTAATCAAGCTTAGTGGAATCATTAGATGACATTAAACCGAGCGAAGAACTCGGACGTGGGGTTTTTTCTAAAAGCAAAGCAAGACGAGCACGTAATTCTGTCCCAAAGACGGTATTTCTAGAAAAAATAGGAGTAACCAAAATTTCCGTTGACAGGTTGAACGTTGCGCCACAAGATGAAGCCATCAGCATTGCTGATGCTGTCGGCAAGCAGCGAGATGCTACTTTCTATGGATGGGCGGTTCTCAGCGCTTTTAGCGCATGTAAGAATGAACGAAAGGTACAAGCCTCACCGATATCCAGCAACCGCTATCATGCAGACATAGTGTTGCCCCTAGCCGCAACAGAAGAAAGAGAAGAGCAAAAAAAGCACGCACAACAGTTAGCAGATGCTTCACACTGGCGAGTACGTCCAAATTCCTGATAAGGGTTTAAGATAAGTTTACTAATAAAATCTCACCAGATTTCATGCATCACTGAATGATCAATTCTCCGTTTCTAAATGATATTTCTGTTTTCTCATAAATCCTGATAATAACAGAGGTTTGACAAGTACAAGCACACAGGCTCTACTGAATCGCCCCGGTATTGTCGGAGGCTAAAACCTTTGAGAGGATTAGCCTATGAAAACACAACCTGTCTATGCCCCGGAAGTACGGGAACGAGCGGTTCGATTGGTATTCACCAGCGAACATGAACATTCATCGCGTTGGTCTGCAACGCAATCGGTTGCTGGAAAGATCGGCTGTACGCCGGAAACACTGAGAAAGTGGATTCGACAAGTGGAGATTGATCAGGGAGGGAGGTCCGGTCTCACGACGGATCACGCTCAGAAATTCAAGGAACTGGAACGTGAAGTACGCGAACTGAAGCGGGCGAATGAGATCTTGCGAAAGGCAGCGGCTTTTTTCGCCCAGGCGGAGTTCGACCGCCGACCGAGGTAATGGTGTCATTTATTGATCACTATCGAGACGACCACGGTGTCGAGTCGATCTGCGCCGTATTGCCGGTCGCACCGTCGACGTATTATCGCGTCAAACAACTGGAATCGTATCCGCAGCGACGCTCAGCCCGTGCTCGCACAGACGCGGTGCTGGAAATCGAGATCAGCCGTGTCGGGCATGAAAACCGATGTGTTTAGGGTGCGCGTAAGGTTTGGAAGCAACTCAAGCGAGAGTCGATTGTGGCTGCGCGCTGCACCGTGGAGCGGTTGATGAGGAAACTGAGCTTGGCAGGGATCAGGCGCGGTCGACGCTGCAAGACGACCCTTCCGGCAGACTTGGCCGATCACCCTTTGGACCGGGTGAATCGTCAGTTTGTCGCAGCGCGACCGAATCAGCTTTGGGTGGCCGATATCACGTATGTGAGGACCCGATCCGGGTTTGTGTATGTGGCGTTTGTGGTGGATGTGTTCTCACGTTTTATCGTGGGTTGGCGTGTTCTGAAATCAATGCAGACAGCGTTGGTTCTGGATGCGCTGGAACAAGCGCTGTGGGCCCGGGGAAAGCCACGAGGGGTCATACATCACAGTGATCGTGGCAGCCAGTACCTCTCGATTCGTTACACCGAGCGACTGGATGAGGCGGGGTTCAACGCATCGGTTGGAAGGGTTGGTGATGCTTACGACAATGCCTTGGCTGAAACCATCAACGGCCTGTACAAAACGGAAGTGATCTACAAAGCGGGTCCCTGGCGGGGCCTGGAGGCCGTGGAACAGGCCACCTTGACCTGGGTGGACTGGTTCAATCATCGGCGATTGCTCCAACCGATCGTGTACCACCTGCTGAATACGAAATGATGTATTATCAACTAACCGTCGGCTCAAGCCTGACTCAAACTAAACAGTCTCCGGTAAACCCGGGGCGATTCACCATTTACTATGTTTGGTATTGGGCCTCAAGTTCCGGTGCAGTCTTTTCATCTCGACTGCAAGCTCATTAGAAACATTCCCCCTTCCCATTTCATGTAAAGCAGGCCACGGTGGTTCACCTTGTGTCATGAATCGCTCGGCCTTGACCAAACACTTGAATAAGAAGAGCTCCGGGTAGGTTAACGGTGGTTTAAGGCTAAATTTGACTTGGCATCACTAATACATACTTCAGCATTTGCTGCTACACGCACATAGTCATTGCCTTGGTCCATGGTTAATGAAATTCCATCAGAACCTAATACATACCTAGGGAGCTTTACAAGTGAAATTTCTACTAGCATTCTTCATGCAGTTACAATTGTTTCTATAGCTTCTGGGATCCCATCTTGCGGCATGCCAATCTATGGGCCTTGACTGCTGCAACAATACGCTCCACTGAGTAATGCTTGCCCTGGGATTTATCATGCCATTCTCGCAAACGCAATGGACCAAATGGGGGAACACCAGATAATTATGAGGATGCCCTCAGGCCTGCCATCATTCGCTTGGCCAACAGTATGGTCCGGTTACCGCAAGATCACCACACTCCTGAGGGCCGTGGCTGTGTCAATCACAAGAAGGTCGAACGCCTGTGCCGGAAACCATCACTCTGACTCTCTCTCAACACTCTGGTTCAATCATCGGCGATTGCTCCAACCGATTTCGGCGATGTACCACCTGCTGAATACGAAATGATGTATTATCAACTAACCGAGTCGGCTTCAAGCAAGCATGGACTCAAACTAAACAGGTCGCCTCCGGTAAACCCGGACAAATGCCGGGGTTGTGCAAAGGATGGCCAACCCGGATATGCTGATGGGTGGGCGTGATGTTGTGACTGCGCAGCAAGGACACGATTTCTGCCCGCGTCTTCGGGTATTCATGCTTCACGTCCATGTACAAATTATAGTCATAATCTGGATGAAGTCTATTTATGTGAGTATAAGACTCCGTTCAGCAAAGACCGGTGCCGGTTTTCTGCCAGTCGTATGCACTTGTGTGTGAGGCGACCATCTTGTGGGTCACCAGGTCACAGGTGATTTCAGCTGAAGGCAGGCTCATGACGATCCCATAGCGGAAATGCCCGGCGTTGATGTACAGGTTTTCATATTCCGGGTGTGCACAGATATAGGGGACCTCGCGCGTCGTCCCTGGGCGCAACCCGGACCACTGTTTCACCGGCTCTTCTTCTTTCAGTTGCGGACAAAGCCGGCAGGCTAGCGCCTGGAGCGAATCCTTTGCATCCGGGGTCACGGTACGATCGAACCCCACGTATTCCAGCGTGCTGCCGCACAGGAGGTACGGGTCTTTTCTTGGGATCACGTACTGTTCAGCACTGACAAGGATGTGTGACAGCAGACGTTGGCGGGTCCTGAACAACAGCATCTGCCCGCGTACCGGCACGATATCCGTACTCACGCCACTGAGCGCCTGCAAAAGCTGCTGCGCCCAGGCGCCATTGCATACCACGACCTGACCGGCATGCACGTTGTCCCGGCTCGTCTCGACTCCCGTGACTTTTCCGGATTGTGCGAGCAGTCCGGTGACCGTGACCTCTTCGAAAATCTGCACGCCATGCAGCTCTAAGGATTTTTGTACAGCCTCAAGGACCCGCCGGGGGCGCACCTGCATTGCGGACGGGACGTACAGGGCCGCATCAACGGTTTTCGCAAGACCAGGTTCCAGTTCATCCAGGATACTCCGCTCGACCCGCTCGATCCGGGTGTCGTGTTTTTGGGCCCAGGCAAGCGCTGCATCCTGTTCTTCGAGATCGGTGATCAGCATGCCGCATTGCAGCAATTCGGGGTCCACCCCGGTTTCATCCTGCAATTCTGTGACGAACCCCGGAAAGGCAGACTGGCCTGCACCGATCAACGCTCGCACCGCCTCGCTTTGCTGCCAGGGATACAGTTTGGCAAGGATGCCGCCTGCCGCCCAGCTCGACTCCTTGCCCAGCCGGTTTTTCTCCAGCAGGGCAACGTTCAGTCCTGCGATCCGCAGGGTGCGTGCCGTGATCATCCCGATCAGGCCGCCGCCGACTACAACCACGTCATACGCCATATAAAAATCTTGAACTCTGCGGAAGGTTTGCAGATTATAGCGGCTATGAAGACAGGCTGTCTGAAGGAAAATCGCATGCAAATTTTTTTGAACGGCAACCGGGAAGAGATTTCCGAGGGGCTGACTGCCGCGGGGCTGCTCGGCAAGCTAGGTCTTGAAGACCGGCGCATTGCTGTGGAAGTCAACCGGGAAGTCGTGGTACGCAGTGCGTTTGCCACCCGCGTGCTGCAAGCCGGGGACCGCGTGGAGATTATTCATGCCATAGGGGGCGGGTAGGGAAAACCTTTCCATAGATATCCGGTGATTGCCGGGGTGTGGTTTTCTCAAGCTCCGACGATGACGAATCACTCGATGAAAAATATATAGACGAGGCTGAGGAACCGGATGTATACAATGACCGACCTGCAAAACCTGAACGAAGGAAAAAGAAATTGATCGCATGGTCGAAACTGCTGGACCGTGATGACGTCCTGATCCTGGACACTGAAACGACGGGCTTCAGAAGTTACCACGAAGTAGTGGAAGTCGCTGCTATCAATACCCGGGGAGACATCCTGTTCAGTGAGATGGTCAAGCCGGTCTACGAGGTTGAGGCCCAGGTAACACGGATACACGGCATTACCAATGCCATGCTGGCTGATAAGCCAACCTATGACCGGGTGCATGACCGGCTCATGCAGGTGCTGTGTCGTGCAACGTCAGTATGTGCCTGGAACGCGCCGTTTGACCGGCGTTTGCTGGAGCAGTCAGCGGCCCGATATGGTCTGGAATTGCCACCCATCACGTGGCATGATCTTTTATCCGACCACCGTGCTTTGTATCCGGATTACAGCAGTCATAAGCTTGTGCATGTGGCGGCACACAGGGACGTTGGCGGCCCAGTCCCACCGCGCCCTGGGAGACTGTCAAATGATGCTGGCCGTGGTCAGGGCCCAGGCGTGATCCCGGAGGGCACCGGCAACCGCAGGGATCGGGTCCCCGGGCGCACCCGCTGTACCGGCGCTCATGCGGCCTGTCCCGGACCCGGTCCAGACAGCAATGGTATACTGGACCGTAACTCCGTAAGCAATGATCAACCAGGCAACGTACCGATACGCGCATGACTGCAGTTCCCTCTCCAGATACCATGGATGATGACCCCGATGTGCTCGTCGTGGCCGGGAAGGCCTACCGCTCGCGCTTGCTGGTCGGTACCGGAAAGTACAAGGATGCCCAGCAGACGCATGCCGCCATCGTCGCGAGTGGTGCGGAAATCGTAACGGTTGCGATTCGAAGGACCAATATCGGCCAGGAAAAAAATGCCCCCAACCTGCTGGACGTCATCTCACCGGACGAATTCACGATCCTGCCCAATACCGCCGGGTGCTACAGTGCCGAGGATGCCGTTCGCACCTGTCGTCTGGCGCGTGAACTGCTGGACGGACACGCGCTGGTCAAGCTTGAGGTACTGGGCGATGAGAAAACCCTGTATCCAGATGTCGTCGAGACCCTCGATGCTGCCACCACCCTGATCAAGGAAGATTTTCAGGTGATGGTGTATACCAATGATGACCCGGTAGTGGCCCGGCAACTCGAAGAGATGGGGTGTGTGGCGGTGATGCCGCTGGCCGCCCCCATCGGCTCAGGGCTCGGCGTACGCAACCCGGGCAACATTCTGGACATCGTCGAGAACGCCCGCGTCCCCATTCTGGTGGATGCGGGGGTCGGCACCGCATCGGACGCGGCGGTCGCAATGGAACTGGGTTGTGACGGGGTGCTCATGAATACGGCCATTGCCATGGCGAGGGACCCGGTGTTGATGGCCGCATCCATGCGGCATGCGGTTCTGGCAGGCCGTATGGCCTTTCTTGCCGGTCGCATGCCAAAGCGGCGCCACGCATCGGCCTCCTCCCCCGCGGAGAACGCCATCGTCTAGGCACGGTTCCGCTGTTGCAAAAACCCCTGTCTACCATTCGCAGCTACGTGCTTCATGAAGGCCGCTTTACGAAAGGCCAGCAGGCCGCATTTGAACACCATTGGCCGCTGTACGGGGTGGATCCTGAAAACGCAGGACTGGATGTGCGGAACCGGTTTGCCGAGGAGCAACCGGTGGTGCTGGACATCGGATTCGGCAACGGTGAAGCGCTGGCCTGGCTGGGCCGGCGGTATCCGCATCTGAATTTTCTCGGTGTCGAAGTCTACCGGCCTGGCGTGGGGTCCCTGCTGAGAAGAATAGCCGAGCACCGGCTCAGAAACGTTCGCGTGATGAACCTGGATGTGGTGACCGTACTGCGCGAATACATTGCGCCAGGGAGTCTGGACGCGGTACTGATCTGGTTTCCGGACCCCTGGCCCAAGCGACGCCACCATAAAAGGCGCCTGATCCAGACCGAATTCGTACAGCTCGTTGCCGACCGGCTCGAAAGCCGGGGGGAGCTGAACCTCGCGACCGACTGGCAGCCGTACGCCGATCATATCCGGGCGGTACTGGGCCAGTGCGGGGCGTTCGAAAAAGTCGGGGATTCTGCGCTGATCGGACAACGGCCGCAAACGAAGTTTGAGCGCCGCGGTAAAAAGCTGGGTCACCGGGTATTTTCCCGGGTGTACCGGAAGACCCGTTAGGTGTGCAACGGCTTGTCGGCGCTCAGCCGCCGTGCCGGGCACTCCTGTTGGGTGGCAAGGGGGCAGGCTTCTTCTCCGCAGTGCGCGATGTTCTTCCAGGCAAACTCCAGTGCGCGCTCATCCGAGCGATAGAAGTGATCCAGCCATTCGGTCCCGGCAAAGCCGGTACGCACGAATACGTCCATGACCTGACGCTTGGTCCGGGCGAACACCAGCCGGATATCCAGGGCCACCAGGCGCAGCGAGAGTTGATGGAGCATGTCCTCTCCGCTTGCATCGATTTCCGTAATGGCCTCGGCATCGATGATGATGAACTTGAGGTCCGGTTTCGATGCCACGCGCTCGAGGACCTTTTCCTCAAAGTACATGGCACTTGCAAAAAATAACGGGCCTTCAAACCGCAACACGGATATCTTGGGGCAGGTCTTGAGGATGTTCGCCTGCGCATCACGCAGCGAGCCGTCGGAATGACGCGACAACACCGAAATGTGGGGGTGCATGGTCCGGTACATGAACAGGCCCAGTGACAGCAGTACCCCTATGAAAATGCTTTGCTCAAGATGCGGGGCCAGCACCAGTGTCAGGACAAAAGTCAGGATGGCAATGACCCCGTCATGGGTGTGTACGCGCATGGCGTACTTGATCTGCTTGATCCGTACCAGATTGATGACCGCCGAGATGATCACGGCAGCCAGGGTGGCCTGGGGCAGGTAATACAGATACTGGGCGAAATGCAGCAGGATCAACGAAGCCGCAACAATAACTCCGGTCACCACCGCAGCGAACCCCGTCTTGGCCCCGGCGGACATGTTCACTGCCGAGCGTGAAAAAGATCCGGCAACCGGATACGCCCCGGACAGACCTGAGACAATGTTTGCCAGACCCTGTCCGACCAGACCCTGGTTGGCATCGATGCGCTGGCGGGTTTGTACCGCAATGGCTTTTGCAACGGAAATAGCCTCCATATATCCGACCACCGCAATGACGACGGCCTTGCCGATCAGGCTCGCTGCGACGGCGATATCAAAAGTGGGCAGGGACAGGACCGGCAGGCCTGCCGGCACCTGTCCCACGACCTTCCCGCCAAGACCTTCATAGCCAATCAGCAAGGAAAGGATACTGGTTACGACCACGGCGATCAGCACACCGGGGACTTTCGGTGCGTAACGTTTCAGCCCGAAAATGAGAACCAGGGCCAGGATGCCCATGGCAAGTGTTGGAAAATGCGTATGCTGGGAGGCCTCGACCAGTACGTTCCAGATCGTGACATAAAAGTGATGACCGGTTTCAGCGGTTACGCCGAACAGCTTGGACAACTGTGAGGCCCCGATAATGATTGCGGCCGCATTGGTAAAGCCGATGACGACGGGATGGGATAAAAACTCCACCAGCACGCCGAGCCGCAACAGGCCGAGCGACATCTGGAAAATGCCCACAATGATGGCAAGAATGGCTGCATACACCAGGAATCCTTCGGGATTGCTGGCAGCCAGCGGCTCCAGGGCCGCGGCCGTCATCAGTGAGACCACGGCAACCGGTCCGGTCTGCAACTGGCGTGAGGACCCGAACACCGATCCAACGATTACCGGTAGAAAGGACGCATACAGACCGTAGTAGGCGGGCAGGCCAGCAAGCTGTGCATAGGCCATCGACTGGGGGATCAGTACCAGCGCGACCGTCAGCCCGGCCACGCAGTCTTTCCGTATCACGGACGGGTCTTTCAGCTCCCGGATCCAGTTCAGGTAGGGGATGAATCGACCGATGAATTCGTGTGTATATTGCCGTGCTGAGATCAACAGGTTCTCCTGGTCAAGCTGATCAGTCCTTTCAGTATGCCACAACGCGCGCGTACGGATGCCGGGTATCCTGTCTCAAGGACAGGGTCATCCCGCAGGTTCCATGCAGCGATCCGATACCCTGATCCGATGGACTCGGGTATAACGTGCAATCACAGCCGACCCCTGGGGCAGTCGGGCCATTACCCCGCTACAGCGGATCATGCATTTCATTTCGCATCGGGAAACCGGCAATAGGATTATACGGAAATATAGGCACTAAATTAAGATTAAGATGTAAAATCGGGTATCGGGCGCGTTACAATAAAAATCAGGAAGCCATGTTTGCACACCCTACAAGTATTGCCGTAACGGATTTCCCAGATCCGCCGACTCCCTGCCCGGCACATGGCTGAACCCTTTCAATTTGCAACCGCATCCGGCAGGTCTTCGCGTGAACTGGTCAACGATTGCCTGCGCCAGCTCGGCGATGTGCGGGGAAGGTTTCGACTGGGTTTTCTGTATGCCAGTGACAGCCTCTCTAACGACCTGGAAAATATTGTGGGTCGATTCAAGCAGGAAACGGGTATCCAGGACTGGGTCGGGACGGTCGGCATCGGGCTTTGCAGTACCGGGTGTGAATATTACGACGAAGCCGCACTGGTGGTCATGCTTGCGGATATCGAAGACCATGATTTTGCAATCATCGGTGCGAGCGACCTGAATGAGGAGCAACTTCTTGAACAGGTCTCAAGCTACTGCAAGGAAGAATTGCCCCATGTCGGAATTATCCACGGAGACCCCAGCAATCCGGCGACCCCGGGGTTGATCGAAAAGATTTCCGATGCCGTTCCCACGGCGTATCTGGTCGGCGGCCTGACGTCGTCCGGTTCCGAAAACTACCAGATTGCAAGGGAGGTGATCAAAGGAAGTGTATCCGGTATTTTTTTCTCTCCGCAGGTCAGTACGGTCGTGGGGCACACGCAGGGGTGCACCCCGCTGGATGCGCAGCATGTCATTACGAAAGCCGAACGCAATATACTGATTGAACTTGACCACCGTCCCGCCCTGGACGTATTTTGCGAGGATATCGGGGAGGTGCTGGCCAAGGACCTGAATAAAATTTCAGGCTACATTTTTGCCGGCCTGCCGATCGAATACTCGGATACGGGCGACTATCTGGTCCGCAACATCATCGGGATCGATGAAAATGAAAAAATGATCGCAGTGGGGGACTATCTGTACGAAGGCAGCAAATTCATGGTGTGCCGGCGTGACGGAAACAGCGCGAGGCAGGACATGTTGCGCATGCTGGAGAGCATGAAGTCACGCCTGCAGGACCGGCCTCGCGGGGGCGTGTACTACACGTGCCTGGGGAGGGGGCGCTACCAGTTTGGCGAGAATTCCGAGGAGCTTAAAATGATCCGCGATACGCTGGGAGATTTCCCGCTGGTCGGGTTTTTTGCCAACGGGGAAATTTTTCATAACCGGCTTTACGGGTATACCGGTGTCCTCACACTGTTCGCCTGAGTATTATGCAGTATGGTCAACTGGGTAATTCCGACCTGAACGTCAGCAGGGTCTGTCTGGGCACCATGACCTTCGGGGAGCAGAATACCGAAGGGGAAGCGCATGCCCAGCTGGAGTATGCCTGTTCCCGGGGTGTGAACTTTATCGATACCGCAGAAATGTACCCGGTTCCGGTGCGCCAGGCCACGCAAGGCCGTACCGAGCAGTATATCGGTACCTGGTTCAGGAAAACCGGTCGGCGGAATGAGGTCATTGTAGCCTCCAAGGTTTCCGGGCCGGACACTTCGCGCAATGGGCCGCAGCTCACACCGGAACACATCGGTGCGGCGCTGGAGGCCAGTCTGAAGCGCCTGCAGACGGACTACATTGACCTGTACCAGGTGCACTGGCCGGCACGCGATACCAATTTCTTCGGCAAACTCGGTTACCGGTACGGCTCCGGTGAACCGGCGACCCCGATCGAGGACACGTATGCCGGTCTGGTCCGGGCCGTGGAGCAGGGGAAAGTCCGGTATATCGGTGTCAGCAATGAAACCCCGTGGGGCGTCATGCAGTATCAGTCGCTTGCCAGCACCCGGGCATGGCCCGGCGTGGTCAGCGTGCAGAATCCGTACAGCCTGTTGAACCGGACGTATGAAATCGGGCTGGCTGAAATCTCTCACCGGGAAAACATCGGCCTGCTGGCCTATTCCCCTCTGGGTTTTGGTGTGCTCACGGGCAAATACCTGCACGGTGACGCACCCGGTGATGCGCGCCTGTCCAGATTTCCGCACTTCGATCGCTACAGCAATGATCAGGCTGTCGCAGCCACGCGGGCCTATGCTGAACTGGCCCGGCAATACGGATATACCCCGGCCCAGATGGCCCTGGCGTTTGTGAATTCCCGGCCCTTTGTGGCGGCCACCATTATCGGTGCGACCGGTCTGGAACAGCTGGGCGAGGATATCGAAAGCATTGACCAGGTTCTTTCAGAGGAGGTTCTGGAAAAAATCGGGCAGCTTCACTGCCGCCAGCCCAATCCCTGCCCGTAGGGTCCCGGGTTTGCGGGACGATTTGCCATCCTGGCCCGACCAAGCCGGGCGGTTCAGGTCATCTCTCGGCGCTGAGCAGCAAATCCACCGCCTCTGCAAGGTTCTCAAAGACAAGAATATCGTGCGGCAACTGCTTGCTTCGTGAAGTGACGGAACCGTTGCCGGTGCGTACCAGAATCGGCTGCAGGCCATACGCCGTGGCGGCCTGGACATCGCGCAGGGAGTCGCCGATCAGGGGGGCTCCGTCCAGGGACAGGCCGGTCCGTTGTTCGATGTCTACCAGCATCCCCGGATTCGGTTTCCGGCATTCGCCTTCCAGGTCCGGACAGATGAATATTCCATTCATGTGTCCGCCATACCGGGCAAGCTCGGACAGCATTTTCAGGTGAATCTCGTTCAGGGTGTCGTAACCAAGGAGTTTGCGTCCGATACCCGACTGGTTCGAAGCGATGAAGACCTTGACATTTGCATGATTCAGCCGGGCGATGGCTTCAAGGCTGCCTTCGATTGCAACCCACTCCTCCGGAGATTTTATGAATTCATCCGAGTCCTCATTGATGACTCCGTCACGGTCCAGAACGACAGCTTTCAGTTTATTCATCGGCAGGCGGGTCAGGATTGAAGTCTTGAGAAATCGGCCACGTGCATGAACAGGGCATCAATTCTTGCGAGCAGGGCAATCCGGTTGGTCTTGAGTTGTTCATTATCATCCATGACCATAACATGATCAAAAAATGAATCAATCGGTTGTCGCAGGTCTGCAAGCCGGCTCAATGCCTGTGCATAGTCGCGCCGGTGAAAAAGATTCTCGACCTCACCGGACAACTCCTCGATGGCCGAGTGCAGGGTGTTTTCTGCCTCTTCCCGGAACAATTCCGTTCTGACCGGTCCGGTTTTACCGGATCCGGTCTTCTTGAGAATATTCCGGATGCGCTTGTTTGCCGCGGCAAGACGGGTCGCCTCGGGCTGTTTTCGAAAACTGCGCACGGCTTCAATGCGGGCCGCCGTGTCGTTCGGACAGGCCGGACGGTTGGCCAGTACGGAGTCGATGATGTCGGGGGCGATCTCCTGGGCGGAAAAATAGGCGCGCAGGCGCTTGATCATGTACTCGAACACTTCATCGGCCACACCGTCTGCGCACAGGCCTTTCGGAAAAAGACCGGTCGCCCGGTTCAGGCTGGCGTGCAAATCGAGGTCCAGTCCCGTTTCGATCAGGATACGCAACACCGCCAGTGAGGCACGGCGCAGCCCATAGGGGTCTTTCAGGCCCGTCGGTTTTTTCCCGATCGCAAAAATACCGACCAGGGTGTCCAGCCGCTCGGCGATGGCCAGCACCTTTCCGGGCGCACTTTCCGGTAACGCATCCCCTGCCTGGCGCGGCAGATACTGTTCTTCGATGGCCTGTGCGACCTGTCCGTCCTCACCGTCATGCAGGGCCAGATACCGGCCTGCAATGCCCTGCAGTTCGGGGAGTTCCCCCACAATTTCCGTTACCAGATCGCATTTGCCCAGCCGGGCCGCGCGTTGACAAAGGTCCGGGTCGGCCCCGGCCTCCCCGCTGATTATCCCGGCAAGCTGGCAGATACGCAGGGTCTTGTCGTACACACTCCCCAGCTCCTTTTCGTATACCACGTCTTTCAGCTTGTCCAGCCTGGACTCCAGGGTCCGGCTCAGGTCGCGTTGCCAGAAAAAACCGGCATCCTCGAAGCGCGGCACGATCACTTTTTCATTCCCCTGCCGGACCTGTTCCGGGGCCGTGCTGTCGATATTGCTGACCAGGATGAATCGCGCGAGCACTTCGCCGTTCCGGTTCACCAGGGGGATGTATTTCTGCTTGTCCTGCATGGTGATGACGAGCACTTCCCTGGGAACGTCCAGAAATCGCGTATCGAACTCACCCAGCAGGGCACATGGCCACTCCACCAGGCCGGTGATTTCATCCAGCAGCGCTTGGGTATAGACCGGCCTGGCCTCCACGCTTGCGGCAAGCCTATCGACCTGTTCGCGTATCACCTCCTGGCGGGCGGTAAAATCGGCCAGGACCTGCCCGCGGGTTTCCAGTGCCCCGGCGTATTCGCCGGGCCGTGTCAGCCGGATAGCCTCCGGGCTGTGAAACCGGTGCCCATAGGTTATGCGGTCACTGGTCTGGCCGAATGCCCGTACCGGGACCGTCTCGGTGCCGAACAGCACCACCAGCCAGCGCACCGGGCGAATGAATTCACCGCCGGTCTCGTTCCAGCGCATGCGTTTGCGGACCGTCAGTTTGCTGAAGGTATGTTCCAGCAGGTCGGGCAAAAGCGCCCGGGTCTCCAGCCCCGCCTGGTGTTCACGAAACACGAGCCTGGGCTCGCCCGCGCCCGTCTCGATATGCAGCTGATCCACTTCGGTTGCACAGGAGCGTGCAAACCCGGTGGCCGCCGCCGTCGGCTTGCCTTCCCGGTCAAAGGCGATGGCTTTTGCAGGCCCCTTGCGTTCGACCAGCCGATCCGGCTGACAGGTGTCCAGGTGCTCCAGCAGGACGGCCAGGCGCCGCGGTGTGCAGAATACCCGGTGCCTGCCAAACGACAGCCCTGCGCCTGTGAGCTGCTCGCACAGGACCTCGCCCAGCTCGCTCGCCTTATCGAGCAAAAGCCTGGCGGGCAGGTCTTCGGTTCCGAGTTCGACCAGCAGGTCTTCTTTTCCGGTCATGACCGGGACGCCTCCAGAAGGGGGAATTGCATCTTTTCGCGGCTTGCGAAATAACCGGTGGCCACCGCCTGCGCCAGCTTGCGGATGCGCAGGATATACTGCTGGCGCTCGGTGACCGAGATCACCTGGCGGGCGTCCAGGAGATTGAAGGTATGCGAGCATCTGAGTACATGGTCGTAGGCGGCGACCGGCAGCTCCAGCTCAACCAGTTTCCGGCATTCCTTTTCACTGGAATCAAACGTACTGAACAGGGCATCCGTATCGGCATGCTCAAAATTGAATGCGGACTGCTCGGCTTCATTCTGGTGATAGAGGTCCCCGTAGCGGATGGTGCGCCCGTGGCTTCGGGTCCATACGAGATCATACACACTGGCCACGTTTTGCAGGTACATGGCAATCCGTTCCACACCGTAGGTGATTTCCCCCATGACCGGCCTGCAGTCCAGGCCGCCGACTTGCTGGAAGTAGGTAAACTGTGAAACCTCCATGCCGTCCAGCCAGACTTCCCAGCCCAGCCCCCAGGCCCCCAGGGTGGGCGACTCCCAGTCGTCTTCGACAAAACGGATATCATGTACCAGCGGGTCGATCCCCAGTTCGGTCAGGGACCGGAGGTACAGTTCCTGAATGGCATCGGGTGCCGGTTTCAGGACGACCTGAAACTGGAAGTAACGCTGCAGCCGGTTCGGGTTGTCCCCGTAACGACCGTCGGCCGGACGCCGGCAGGGTTGAAGGCAGGCCCCTCGCCAGGGTTCGGGGCCGACTGCACGCAGGAAGGTACCGGGGTGGAAGGAGCCTGCACCCATTTCCATGTCATAGGGCTGTTCGATCACGCACCCCTGGTCGCTCCAGAAGTGCTCCAGATCAGCGATCAGGTTCTGTAGCGATGTGGCACTGGAGGTTGACATGGTTTTGAACTTGATATCCTGCAACCGGAGTATACCGGTCTTTCGCAAGACCGGTCGCGGGTAATCTCAAAAAATCCCTTCGCCGCCATGCGGTTTTTCTTCCGTCCCGGCAATATCCCCCTCGGTATCCTGCTTTTGTGTGCGTGGATTGTATTCGATAAAAAACGCGAAATGAAAAATCAGGTTGAAGCCGGGAAGTATGAAAACGCTTGTGAGTACTACCGGTATGAACCACCGGACGGGATCCTCGACCGGTCGGGTGCATGGAGTGCGTGCCAGTCCTGTCTGGCTGATTTGGGCTGCTGACCGGGATTGACGGGGACCCGTTGGGTTCCGGTTCCGCACTCTTTTGGTGTGCTTTTGCGCTAAAATGGTGCATATTCACGTCGTGGTAGGACTGTCGATTGCTGAAAAGCCGCGTATAATGGCGCGCTGGCTTCGTTGGAGCGTGTGATACGGTGCGTTGGCATGTATTGTGCTTCAATCTAGCGCATGACGTTACGTGCGCCACCAGTCACGGTCAACAAGAACAACCTTTCGAGTTTGTAAGCTAAGGAGTAACCCATGTCCGCAAGCGATGTAATCAAGATGATGAAGGATAACGATGTTCAATTCGTCGATTTACGATTTACCGATACCCTGGGTAAGGAGCAGCATGTCTCATTACCGGCCTCAGTGGTAGCGGAAGATTTTTTTGAACAAGGCAAGATGTTTGATGGCTCGTCCATCTCCGGCTGGAAAGGCATCAATGAGTCCGACATGGTGCTGATGCCTGATCCCGAAACCGCCGTGATCGATCCGTTCTATACGGACACGACCCTGAACCTGCGTTGTGACATTCTCGAGCCTTCCACCATGGAAGGGTACATTCGTGACCCGAGATCCACCGCCAAACGCGCAGAAGCCTATCTGCGTTCCACGGGGGTCGCCGACACGGCCTATTTTGGTCCTGAACCCGAATTTTTTGTTTTTGATGATGTGAAGTGGTCCAATGACATGTCAGGGGCATCCTATTCCGTAGACTCTGAAGAAGCGGCATGGAACTCAAGCAAAAGCTATGAAGAGGGCAATATCGGTCACCGCCCGGGTGTGAAAGGCGGTTATTTCCCGGTACCCCCCGTGGATTCCCTGCAGGACCTGCGTTCTGCCATGTGCCAGGTCCTTACGCAAATGGGCGTCGTGGTTGAAGTCCACCATCATGAAGTCGGTACGGCCGGACAGTGCGAAATTGGCACGCGTTTCAATACCCTTACCGTGCGTGCGGACTGGAACCAGATCCTGAAGTACGTCGTGCAGAATGTGGCACACAATTACGGCAAGACGGCGACTTTCATGCCGAAACCCATCGTTGGCGATAACGGCAGCGGCATGCACGTACACCAGTCCCTGTTCAAGGATGGCGACAACCTGTTTACGGGAGACCTGTATGGCGGTATGTCACAAACGGCGTTTTACTACATCGGTGGCATCATCAAGCATGCGCGTGCGATCAATGCCTTCGCCAATGCGACCACGAACAGCTACAAGCGTCTGGTACCCGGCTTTGAAGCGCCCGTTATGCTGGCCTACTCGGCCCGTAACCGCTCGGCATCGATTCGAATTCCGCATGAAGCCAATGCCAAGGCAAGGCGTATTGAAGTGCGGTTTCCGGATGCCTCGGGAAATCCGTACCTGACCAACGCCGCCATGTTGCTGGCTGGCCTCGATGGAATCCAGAACCAGATCGATCCGGGCGCACCGATCGACAAGGATCTGTATGACCTGCCTCCTGAAGAAGAAGCGGGTATACCGACGGTCTGTTCTTCCCTGGACCAGGCCCTTGAAGCGCTGGACAACGACCGCGAATTTCTCAAGGCCGGAGACGCGTTCTCTGACGATCTGATCGATGGTTATATCGAACTGAAGATGGAAGAGGTGACGGCGCTGCGCATGTCCACTCATCCCATTGAGTTTGATATGTACTACAGCTGCTAGCGGTATCCTTTCAGGACGTTCACTGAAAACGCCCATGCAGGGGCGTTTTTTTGACACGAAGTCACCAGAGGCTGTATTTCAGCAGTGCCGCCCGGGATTTGGCCCCGGGTTGAGGTTTTCTCCTGGCGCGTGAAAGCGTAGTATGGCCGTCTGTATGCACTTGAATAGTGCATTTTCAGGCCCCCAGTGAGGCCCTGCCCTCCGGGTTTTACGCACTCCGGGTGCAGGAGAGGCTTCTGGACTGAAACTTGCACGGTCCCAGGGTATGTCTGAAGCCATCGAGAGTGCACTGAACGAAACCCCGACCGGGCGCATACCATGGAACATCAAGGAATTATAGAAAACCTGACCCTGGCCATTATTCTGGTAGACGAGGATCTGTGTATTCGCTACCTCAATCCGGCTGGAGAAGAGTGCCTGGGTACCGGAATCCGGCATGCGCTCGGGCGGCCTCTTACGGATTTTATCCAGGACACCGGGGGGGAGTTCCTCGCGCACATCCGGCGTTCCATCGATACCGGGTATCCGGCCACCGAGCGGGAAGTCTGTGTGAAGCGCCCGGGTGCGGGCGAGATCACGATCAGCTGTGCCATGACGCCTGTGCCGGCCGGGGAAAAAACGGAATGCCTGCTTGAGGTGACCCGGATCGACCACCTGATCCGCATTTCCCGGGAAGAACATCTGCTGTCTGAAAATCTGGCAACCCAGAACATGCTGCGCGGTCTGGCCCATGAAATAAAAAATCCGCTGGGCGGGCTGCGCGGGGCTGCACAACTGCTTGCCGGAGAGCTTGAAGAAGAAGGTCTGCGGATGTACACCGATGTCATCATCGGTGAAGCGGACCGGTTGCGCAAACTGGTCGATAGCATGCTCGAACCCAAGGTCAGGCCTGCCAAACAGGAGTTGAACATCCATAACGTTCTGGAGCATGTGCGGCGGCTGGCTCTTGCAGAAGTCCCCGATGGCATTGCCTTCAAAACGGATTACGACCCCAGTATCCCGCCACTCTACGCCGATCATGATTTACTGGTCCAGGCGATCCTGAATATCGTGGGCAATGCCGTGCGTGCCGTGGATACGGAGGGGGATATAGGCCTTAAAACCCGGGTGCTGAGGCAGCTTACAATCGGGGATACCTGTCATCGCCTGGTGATCCAGATCAGTGTGACGGATAACGGTTGCGGCATCGCGGAAGAACTGAAACCGCAGGTTTTTTTCCCGATGGTATCCGGGAGCGCTGAAGGCACAGGACTGGGCCTGCCGATTGCGCAAAGCCTGGTACATCTGCACGGCGGATTGATTGAGTTTGATTCGGCTCCCGGCCTGACGGAATTCCGTGTCCTGCTGCCGTTAAACGGTGTGGGACATTGAGAGATGCAAAACAGGAAATGAAGCTATGAAAGATGCAAATATCTGGGTGATTGATGACGATCGGGCCATGCGCTGGGTACTGGAGCGTGCGTTCGAGAAAGCCGGCATACCGGTGACAACTTTTGATTCTGCGGCGGTGGCGTTGCGCGAACTGGAGCGGCAGGTGCCCGCTGCAATTCTTACGGATGTTCGCATGCCCGGTATGGACGGTTTTGAGTTTCTGGAACGGATCAAGGCGGACCACCCGAAGTTGCCGATTATCATCATGACCGCACATTCGGACCTGCAAAGTGCCGTCGGTGCCTATGAAAAAGGCGCTTTCGATTACCTGCCCAAGCCCTTTGACGTGGAGGAGGCCGTCGAACTTGCCAGGCGTGCCTGTCTGGCGGCCCGTGGGGAGCCAGCACTTTTTGCAGCGGAGAGTACGGCTGCGGACCCGCCATTCAGGATCATTGGCAAATCACCCGCCATGCAGGAGGTGTTTCGTGCCATCGGCCGATTGTCGAATTCCAGTATGACGGTCCTCATCAACGGTGCCTCGGGCACCGGGAAAGAACTGGTTGCACAGGCCCTGCATGAGCACAGCCCGCGTGCAACGGGGCCGTTTATTGCCCTGAATATGGCCGCGATCCCGCGCGAACTGCTTGAGGCGGAATTGTTCGGGCATGAGAAAGGGGTATTTACAGGAGCCTATGCCATGCGTAAAGGACGTTTTGAGCAGGCGCACAAAGGGACCCTGTTCCTAGATGAAATTGGCGACATGCCCGCTGACCTGCAAACGCGGTTGCTACGTATCCTGTCGGACGGACACTTTTACCGTATTGGCGGTTATGACCCGGTCCAGGCCGATGTCCGGATCATCGCTGCCACCCACCAGGACCTGGAAGCCCGTGTCCGCAATGGTGAGTTTCGTGAAGACCTGTTTCACCGCCTCAATGTGATTCGTATCCACATCCCTGCGCTGCATGAGCGCAGCGAGGATATTCCGGTTTTATTGCACCATTTTATGCAAAGTTCCGCAAAAGAACTGGAGACCGAACCGAAGCAGCTGGTCGACGAGGTCGTGGAATACCTGAGTACATTGAGATGGCCGGGTAACGTCAGGCAGCTGGAAAACGTTTGTCGCTGGCTGACTGTGATGGCGGCCGGTAATGAGATTCACATACAGGACCTGCCGGCACAGATGCTGGAAGGTGAAATGACAGACATGGCTAACTGGCAAAGCCTGCTGCGTGAATGGGTCGATTGTGAATTATCCAAGGGCAGTGCTGCCATCTGGAACCGGGCGTTGCCGGAATTCGAGGCCATCATGATCCGGGCGGCGATGAAAAAAACCGGAGGAAGACGTCAGAAAGCAGCAAAGCTTCTGGGGTGGGGAAGAAATACCCTGACCCGGAAGATTCAGGAACTGGGACTGTTTGAAAAGGCCTAGGCATACAAGGAGAGGTGGGCCAGTACAGCAAGTTACCGGCTGAAAGACGACTCCCGGATAAAGGCATCTGAAGTGCTCATGCAAAGAGCGCGGGATGGCCGGAATCG
The DNA here is from genome assembly GCA_965205275.1 of Gammaproteobacteria bacterium. Classification (GTDB taxonomy): domain Bacteria; phylum Pseudomonadota; class Gammaproteobacteria; order UBA4575; family UBA4575; genus WTFY01. The sequence continues at coordinate 1,625,107 of OZ242168.1, read as the reverse complement.
GTTTTTGGCCGAATGCAGTTTGTATCCCTACCGTATCGGCCGGGTTGTCCTGTATCCGTTCCAACCCTAACCCGCCGGTGCCAGGCAGTTCTTGAACGATGCTGCCATGTTGCGCAGGAGAGTGAAGTACGCATCGGGCCCACTTTCGATGGTTGCGCCCAGGGGATCAAGGGTGCCGGTCCGCGCCAGTGTGCCTTCGGTGATGGTGTTAACAAGGCGCGACTCGAACTGGGGTTCGTCGAATACGCAGGTCGCACCGAGTTCGTGCACCTTTTCACGGAGTTCCAGAATGCGTCGGGCGCCAGGTGATCGTCCTGAGCTGACTACTGCCGAGCCAGCCGCAGTCAGGCCGAAGCGATCCTCGAAATGCCGGTAGGCGTCGTGGAACACGATAAAAGGCCGTTTGCGGACCGGAGCCATATCCGCGGCGATCTCCGTGGTCAGTGCCTCCAGCTGGCGGAGGAGTACCTGAGTATTGGCTGCATAAATTGCGGCATTGGCGGGGTCCGCCTCGGACAGGGCGTCGGCGATCATGCGGACCATTGCCCCGGCATTCACCGGGTCGAGCCAGAGGTGCATGTCGAAGGCACCGTGCTCATCGTGTCCGTGTGTATCCGTGTCTTCGCCGGCGTGCTCCTCGCTTTCATGACGCTCGTGGCTGTCATCGATCTCATGGTCGTAGGCCTCGAACGTTCCTCCTTCACGGAGTGGCTTGTGGACAAGCCCCTTCGCTTCAGATAATGCGATCACGCGGGCATCGTCGGCGAGTACGTCAATCGGGCCAACAAGGGAGGTCTCCAGTGACTCGCCGATCAGAAAGACAATATGGGCATCCTCGAGCAGTGCTGCAATAGAAGGACGCAGGCTGAAGGTGTGCGGGGATGCGGTGTCCTGCATGATCAGGTGCGGCTCGCCCGCTCCAGCCATGACGGTGCTCACCAGTGAGTGCACCGGCTTGATTGAGGTGACAACCCGGATGGCGGCATCGGCCGCCGCCGGACCGGTGATCACACAGCCAAAAAGTACGGCGGTGGTGAGCACGAGACGAAGGCGTCGCGGCATTGGTGGTGAGCGGTCAATGGGCGCACCGCCATCCACACCGGGCACCGTCACGGAGGTCTTGAGTTTAGCTCTGTTGTTTGTATACTGATTCATGTGGGAGCACCCAGCCTGAAGATTACTCATTGTAACTTGACCCGAAAAACTTTGCCGTGTGAGTGAAGTGGCACCGGTGAAATGCGTTTGCGTGGCGTTGCGATGCAGCATTGCGGGTCATGAATCACTACCTTCTCAGAGCTTGAGCGAAAAATAGTAAAGGGCCTTAGGGTTGTGGGACGTCCATTTGATGTTAGGACAAGAAATGGAGATTGTCATGCCTTGGAACAAGGCCGCCAGGAGCAGTATAAGCAAAGCTGGAAGAAATTGGAAAATACTCTGCGGCTTTGACGGATGCGTAATGCAGCAATCATCGAGCCGCTTCTCCCGTGCGGCAGGTGCTGTCTCCGGTTGTGGGAGCTGCACCGCTTCGGCGCCCGTGGAATAGATGACCATGGGAAACGCACGCCCCGCCAGTTCCGGCCCACTCGTCAGCGCGCGTGACATCGGAGTGCGGCGCGGCGAGCGCTGGATCGTGCGGCATGTCGACATCAAGGTGGTTCGCGGCGAACTGGTCTACCTGATCGGTGCCAACGGCGCCGGCAAGTCGACCTGTGCGAAGGCTGTGCTCGGTCTGATCGATATCGACGAGGGAACGGTCAAGCGGGCCCCATCGCTGGAGGTGGGTTATGTTCCGCAACGACTATCGGTGAGCCCTACGTTGCCCTTGAGCCTGCGTCGTCTGATGACGCTGACCGGTCGTTTCACCGCGCGGGATATTGACGCCGCGCTTGCCGCTGTCGGTCTGGACCGGCTCGGTGACCCGCCGGTCACGACCCTGTCGGGCGGCGAGCTCCAGCGGCTACTGCTTGCTCGGGCACTGATTCACCGGCCCGGTTTGCTGGTCCTTGACGAGCCGGTCCAGGGCGTCGATATCGCCGGAGCAGATGTGCTCCATGATCTGATCGAAGATATCCGCCGCGATCTCGACTGCGGCGTCCTGTTGATCTCTCATGACATCCAGATGGCCATGAATACCGGCGACGAAGTGGTGGTCCTGGTGCCCCACGAACATGATGAGCCAACCCAAGCCGGAGGCGGCTCCACACCGGCCGACGGGTATCGCGACGGCGTGTCGCCGGGCTGAGCCATGCTGGACGATTTCTTTGTGCGCGCCCTGCTTGCCGGTACCGGGCTGGCGCTTGTCACGGGACCGGCGGGATGTTTTGTAGTGTGGCGGCGGCTCGCCTACTTTGGCGAGACGATTGCGCACTCCGCCCTGCTCGGCGTCGCATTTGCCATCCTGGTCGATCTCAACCTGGTGATCGGCATATTTGTCACCGCTGCCACGGTTGTGCTGGTGATGTTCTATCTCGAACGGCGCGACACGCTGCCGACCGACACCTTGCTCGGCCTGCTTGCCCACGGCGGGCTCGCGCTTGGCCTCGTCGTCCTCTCCTTTTTTCCGAACATGCGGCTCGATCTGCAGGCGCTGCTGTTCGGGGATATTCTCGCCGTATCACGCGTTGACCTGGCTGTGATCTGGGCGGGCGGTGCAGTTGCGCTGGGGGTGCTGTGGTGGATCTGGCGTCCGCTGCTGGCAGCGACCGTCAATGCCGATCTGGCCGCCGTGGCGGGACTGCGCCCGGAGCGCGCACGTCTGGCCTTCGGAATTCTTGTGGCAGCGGCCATCGCCGTTGCCGTCAAGATCGTCGGGGTCTTGCTGATCGTTGCGTTACTTGTGATACCGGCAGCGACGGTGCGGCGCTTTGCATCAAGCCCCGAGAAGATGGCTGTCGGTGCCGCGGTGGCGGGCAGTGTTGCGGTTGCAGGGGGATTGTTTGCCTCCGCAAGATTTGACACGCCATCAGGTCCTTCCATCGTCGTGGCGGCATTAGCGCTGTTCATAGTGACCCGCATACGCCGCCGTTCGCGATCGACAGGAAGCGTTCACTGAATCCTGCTCGAGGGAATCCGGGTATTGTCACAGGCGATTCCCTCACGGCGGGCAGACGGTACGCAACGGTAGGCTGTTCAATCGTGTTCGGCGACGGTATCGTCGGTGCAGTCTTCCAGTTCGATTTGCACCGTAACGTGGTCGATATCGAAGCGTTCCACCAGACGGGCCTGTATCCTGGCGATGGCCAAATCCGGGCTGGCGCCTTCAATGATTCGTGCATGCAGGGTCAGTAACGAGTGGTCTTGCGACAAGGACCAGGCGTGTACGTGGTGCACATTCTCGATGTCAGGAATGTGCGAGACCAGATCCGGACCAATTTTGTGCACGTCCAGTTGTTTGGGAACGCCTTCAAGCAGCACATGCGCCGCATCCTTCACCAGAAACCAGGCACTGCGTAGTACCAGCAGCCCGACCAGGATAGAAAGTAGTGGATCGATCGGCATCCAGCCGGTCATGATGATGATCAGTGCCGCACCGACCGCTACGACCGAACCGAGCATGTCGCCCAGCACGTGGAGCAGGGCGCCACGGATATTAAGGTTGTTGCGGTCGGCTCCATGAAGCAGCACGAACGCGGCGACATTGACGGCAAGGCCTAGCCCTGCCACCACCAGCATCGGACCGGCGAGCACCTCGGCCGGATTGATGAGCCGCCCGCCCGCCTCGATGAAGATCCAGCTAATGATGAACATCAGGCCGATGCCGTTGGCGAAGGCGGCGAGCACCGGAAAGCGGTGGTAGCCATAGGTACGCGCCTTGTCGGCAGGACGGCGGCTCAGTCTGAAGGCGATCCAGGCAAACAGCAGGGACACCGTGTCGCCAAGCATGTGGGCGGCATCGGCCAGCAGCGCGAGGGATCCCGAGATTACGCCGCCGATGACCTCGGCGAACATGAAACTCCCGATCAGCAGCAGCGCCCAGAAGATGCGCCGGGCGTTGTTGCCATGCACGCAGTCGGCATGTCCGTGGTCATGCCTATCGTGATTGCTGGTCATTAACAGTTCCCCTGGTTTCTCATCAGCGGTCCGGCTTTTCCTATATGTACGTGGTAAAGCCGGAGTGTAGCTGCAGGCTTCCGGTAATTGCGTTCACGTGTGTGTAATTGTTTTTATCCAGGTAATCGATAATCCCCTGGCTTATTTTCTTGCAGCACAGGGGGTCGTAAAAAAGGCCTGTGCCCAGGCCCACGGCTGTCGCCCCTGCGATCAGAAATTCAATGGCGTCACTGGCATTGACGATGCCGCCCTGGCCGATGATGGGAATCTTGTGCGGCTTGCATACCTGGTACACCTCGTGCACTTTCAATAATGCGATTGGCTTGATCGCGGGACCGGACAAACCGCCCCGGTTGTTGTGAAGCACGGGTTGTCTGGTTTCGATATCGATCGCCATGCCCATGACGGTATTGATCACGGCAAAGGCGTCACTGCCCGCTTCGATACAGCATTTTGCATTGTGCTGGATGTCGGTCTGGTTTGGCGACAGTTTTGTAATGAGCGGTTTTGTGGTGACTTCACGACAGGCACCTACTACACGTGCCGACATTTCCGGGTCGTTGCCAAAGGCCACGCCGCCTTCTTTTACATTCGGGCATGAGATATTGATTTCGATGGCGTCAATCGGTGAGTCGTCAAATTTTCGCGTGATTTCCCGGTATTCTTCTACGGTTGAACCGGAGACGTTGGCAATAAAACGCGTTTGTGAAAAATCCAGTTCAGGTAAAACCTCGTTTACGATGGCCTCTACGCCCGGGTTTTGCAGGCCGATGGCATTCAGCATCCCTTCCGGTGTTTCGGCAAGCCGATGCGGGGCGTTACCGAGGCGGGGTTCGAGTGTCGTGCCTTTCAGGCACACGGCCCCGATATCACGATTGGAAAACCCCTGGATGCGGGTATATTCCTCACCAAAGCCCACACAACCCGACAGAAGGATCAATGGCGAATCCAGTTTCAGGCCGCAAAGATCCACCTTGAGTCTGTGATCGCTGTTCATGCCTGAAGCCCAGGTTTCACGCTTATGCGTACCTTGAAATCCACCGGGTACCGGTACATTCCCGGTTCATGCCAGCTCGACTTTCATGTCACGACTCAATAATTCCGATACAGCGGTTTCAAGATCGGTGTCTTCGTTCAGTACACGCCATACCTGGGTACAGATCGGCATGTCAACCTGGTGCTGTTTGGCAACCCGGTGCACGACCTGTGCGGCATGAAACCCTTCAACGGTCTGTCCCAGTTCCTCCATGTACTGTTGCGCGGTCTTCCCTTGTGCCAGGGCAAGCCCCAGACGACGATTCCGGGACTGATCGTCGGTACAGGTGAGTACCAGGTCTCCCACACCCGCCAGACCCATCAGTGTTTTCCGGTTTGCGCCCAGGCTTTGTCCCAGGCGCATCATTTCCGCCAGACCCCGGGTGACCAGTGCCGCCCGCGCATTGGCGCCAAATCCAAGCCCATCTGCGATGCCGGCGGCAATCGCAAGCACGTTCTTGATGGTACCCCCCAGTTCAACGCCGACGACATCATCACTGGTATAGACGCGGAAATTGTTGTTGTGAAAATAACCCGCCAGTTCTTTTGCATACGCCGGATCACCGGATGCAAGCGTTACCGCGGTAGGCTGATTGCTGGCGACTTCCTTGGCAAAGGACGGACCCGATAACACGGCCGTTTGAACCTTGTCCCCCAGCACCTGGGCAACCACTTCATGCATCATCATGTCGCTTTGTGTTTCGAATCCCTTGGTGGCCCAGACAAGCCGTGCCGGGAAACCTGATTGCACGAGCTGTTCGCACACGGTTCGCATGGCGTAGCTCGGGACTGCAACCAGAATAAAATCGGCGTCACGGACCCCGGCCGACAAATCATGGTGTGCCGAGATTGAATCCGGAAGGGGATGGTAGGGAAGGTAACGCAAATTGCATTGCCGGGTTTGCAGGGTATCGATCAACTCGGAATCGCAATCCCATATCTGTACGCTGTGACCATTCTGGGACAGCTGGATGGCAAGTGCCGTGCCCCAGGATCCTGCGCCCAACACTGTCGTGATAGCCATACGTTACATCAGTGTTTGATTTGATCGGGATCGGATTTTTGTTCTTTCAGGGCTTTCAGGTGCTGCTGATACAAAGCTTCAAAATTTACCGGATTCAGCAGCAATTGCGGGAAACCGCCTTTTAAGATTAATTCAGCCACGGTCTCGCGTGCAAAGGGAAACAGGATATTGGGGCAGTAACTTCCCAGTAACTGGTTGTGCTGCTCTTTTTTGAAATTCCTGACTAAAAATATACCGGCCTGTTTTACCTCGACCAGGAAGGCGGTAGTCTCTTGCTGGGTTGCAGTGACCTGCACGGTCATGCAGACCTCATACACATGTTCATCCAGTTTGAAATTTTCTGAATGAATATGAATGTCGGTTTTGGGGTTCCATTCTTCGGTAAATATTTTTGGTGAATGCGGGGTCTCGAAGGAAATGTCTTTGATATAGATTTTTTGAATCTCAAATTTTTGAGCTGTTTCCGTGGTCATGGGATCAGATAGGTTTTCACGTTATCAAGCTTGATCGAAAGAGGGTAGCGGCTCACTTTGAAACTGAGTAATTGTACTATGCCTAAGGGGTCATGCCGCCCTGCAAACTAGGGACAAGCCTAAGCGACTGCGCGATATTAATCAATCAGCTGAAAATATTGCTGGCCTCTCTGCCGGTGGGTACGGAGGAAGATAATCTCGATGATGGGAAAACCGTGCAGCAGCAGAGCTGGGACGCCTCGTTTGGCAAGGATGTCGACGGTTCAGGATTGACTGAACTCCATGGCGGTAGAACCTCAGCAGGAAAGGTTTGCTCTATGCGTTCTCAAACGAGGAAATGTGGCTGTCAAAAAAGAATTTCAAGGGAAACTGCTGCCTGAAAAAATGTTTCATGCCGACAGCAGTTCATCCAGCTTGCCTGACTGGTTTAACTCGGAGAGGTCATCAAAGCCACCCACATGTACTTCGCCGATAAAAACCTGCGGTACCGTCTGGCGCTGGGTGCGTGCCATCATTTCTTCGCGAAGCGCAGGATCCTCGTCGATGTTTATTTCGGTATAGGCAACGTTCTTGCTGTCGAGCAGACGCTTTGCCGCGTTGCAGTACGCGCAGCGATTTCCGGAATAAATTGTGACCTTGCCGGCACTCATTTTTTAACCACCGGAAGCTGATCATTGATCCAGGCCGTAATACCGCCTTTCATACCGAACACCCTGGTGTAGCGGTTGCCTGCCAATACCTTGCAGGCCTGCGAAGAGCGATTCCCTGTTTTGCAGAAAACCAGTACCGGTCGTTCCTTGTCTTTTACAAGGTTCTCTGCCTTTTTCGAGAGTGCACTTAATGCCACATGTTTTGCATTGATAATACTGCCCTGGCTATGCTCATTGGCCTCGCGCACATCCAGTATCAAGGGGTCTCCCGTGTTGATAAGGGTGACGGCTTCCGCAGGTGTAATTTCCTTGAAGCTCCGGGTCGCCCGTTTTCCCTCGGTCCAGAGAATCATCCCGAGCACAACGGCGAAGGCGATAAAAAGATGATAATTCCGAATAACGAAATCGGTGAATTCTTCCATTTCGGGTAGGTGCTTAGTTACTGTGCTGAATCAATGGCAGGAAGGGCATTCTTCACAAATGAAATGCTGCGCATGGGAACTCGATATTCAGGAGTTATGGACCGAACAAAAAACCTGTTGCATCATTTCAATCAGTTTAAGGGTGCGATTATCTCCTACCCGGTAATAGACACGATTTGCATCTTTTCGGGAAGCCAATATACCCTTGTCACGCAATATGGCCAAATGCTGCGATATATTACTTTGGGACGTGCCCACAGTGCAGACGATGTCCTGCACGCTTATTTCACGTTTGCCCAGGACGCATAGAATTTTCAGCCGCAACGGATGCGACATGGCCTTGAGGGACCTTGCGGCCTGCTCGATATCATTCTCCCGATCGACAAGTTCTTCTGCACTTATGCTCATGCTGTTTTGCCCTGGATTCGTATCTCTGCGTTTATCTATGGATACATAGTATAATCTAATATTATAAATGTCTAATACATTAATAAAGTTTTGGCTGGGTTTTTGCAAATTATATCCTCAGATCTGTCCGTGGACGGAACGCATCTCCTGTCGGGTATCGGCCCGCAAGTCATACGGGGTATGAAACCGGTCGCCCGGCCGGGCAGCGTCTCATCCGGGCCGGAAACCGGAAAAGCCGAGCCACAGACTGCACGGTGCGGATTACGGTATATACTTCCCGAATCTTTATATCGGGGACATACATTCAGGTGAGCGGCAGTCCGGACAGGCGGGTGTTGTTTCGTATCGTGCTCGCCTGCGGCATGAGTCTTGCCGCCCCGTTGTCTGCAGCTCCGTCGCAACAGGAAGCGGAAGAAAAACTTGCGCAGGTCCAGAAGCAGATTCAGAAAAGTCAGATCAGGATCGAGAAGAGCCGTGGCGAGGCGGGCAAGCTGGAAAAGGAGTTGCGCGAGTTCGAGCGCCACATCGGTCAACTCAATCGGGAACTCAATAAAACCGAATCGATCCTGAGCGACAGCTGGCAACGTATCCGGACGCTGGAATCCAGAAAACAGGGGCTGCTGGAGCAACTCTCCAGACACCGCAATATCCTGTATGCACAAATGAGATCTGAGTACATGTACGGAGGCCAGGAAAAGCTGAAGCTGCTGCTCAACCAGCAGGGGTATGCAAAACTGGGCCGTACGCTGGTGTATTATGATTATCTGCACCGTGCACGCCTGCATGAGATTGAACAGGCCAGAAAGATTTTGCAGGGTGTTAAAAATGTGCAGGATGAAATTGCAGGAGAGGAAAAGTCGGCTACCCACACCCGGCAGGTTCTGTTAAGCCAGAAACAACAGATCGGGGAAGAACAAAAGAAGCGGCAAGCGGTACTTGAAAATCTAAGGGCCCGTGTTTTTGGCGAACAGGCCAGGCTTGCAAATCTTGAGGTGGATAGAAAACAGCTCGAGAAACTTCTTGAAGACCTGCATGAGGCCCTGGTCAACATCCCGTATATTGATCAGGGACAGGACTTCCGGGAAGTAAAAGGCAAACTCTCCTGGCCTGTGACCGGAAGACCGAGTAACCGGTTTGGTCAGAAGCGGAATTTTTCACATCGCAGGCTGTACTGGCAGGGGGTATTCATTCCAGGCCGGGAAGGCAGTGGCGTGCACAGTATTTTTCATGGGCGGGTGGTGTTTGCAGAATGGATGCGGGGCCTGGGTCTGTTAACGATTATTGACCATGGCAATGGGTATATGAGCCTGTACGGGCACAGCCAGAGTCTTTACAAACAGGCCGGTGAATGGGTCAGGGCAGGAGAACGTATTGCCTCGGTAGGCAATAGTGGTGGAAACAACCGTACCGGGCTGTATTTCGAGATTCGCAAACAGGGCAAGCCGGTCAATCCCGGAATCTGGTGCAGGAAACCGGCTTCACCAGGCAAGCCTGGCTGAATGGAATCCATGCGGTACCTCCTGCATGAATCCGGTTTTTTGCGGGAATCACCTTGCCTGGGGCAGGTCTAATCTATTGCGAATATACTGTTTCGCTTCACATAATAAGGGTACGATTGGATGGAAATTCTAAATTCCGGAGAGTGGTCATGAGATTCAAACGTTCCATAGGTCTTGGACTGGTGTCGGGCATCGCTTTGGGCCTGTCCGTGACCCTGGTTCACAATGTATGGGCAGACAAGGAAAAAGCCGCCTCGCTGCCGCTGGATGATCTGCGTACGTTCACGGATGTGTATGCACGAATCAAAAAGGATTACGTGACCGAGGTGGATGACGGCGATCTTTTAAAGAATGCCATTCGCGGCATGCTGTCCGGTCTTGACTCACACTCTTCATTCCTGGATGCGGAGCAGTTCCGCGAACTCCAGATTGGCACTACGGGTGAGTTTGGCGGGCTCGGCATTGAGGTTGGAATGGAAAACGGTTTCGTAAAGGTGATTGCGCCGATTGACGATACCCCTGCGCAACGTGCCGGTGTGCAGGCGGGGGACCTGATTATCAAACTCGACGACACCCCGGTGAAAGGATTGACCCTGGACGAGGCGGTCAAACTCATGCGTGGCGAAAAGGGTTCAAAGATTGACCTGACGATCATGCGTGAAGATGCGGACATGCCCCTGAAGCTGACCATTACGCGCGCCCTGATTCGTGTACGCAGTGTGCGCAGCCGGATTCTTGAACCGGGTTTTGGTTACGTACGGATTTCCAACTTTCAATCCAAGACCACGCGTGGACTGCTGGACGCGATGGAAAGTCTGGAAAAGGAAAACAAGGGCAGCCTGAAAGGCCTGGTGCTCGACTTGCGCAACAACCCCGGCGGTCTGCTGACGGGTGCCGTGGGGGTTTCGGATGTCTTTCTGGAAGATGATGCCCTGATCGTGTACATCAAGGGACGGATAGATGATTCAGAACTGAAATATTCTGCAAGCACCGATGACTTGCTGAAAGGCGCCCCCCTGGTAGTGCTGATTAACCAGGGTTCGGCATCCGCTTCGGAAATTGTCGCGGGGGCCATGCAGGACCACAAGCGTGCCACGGTCCTGGGCACCACTTCATTTGGCAAAGGTTCCGTACAGACCATTTTGCCACTCAAGGGCAATGCCGCACTGAAGTTGACGACGGCGCGCTATTACACACCCTCAGGCCGGTCCATACAGAATGAAGGGATTATTCCGGATATCCTGTTGAAAGAGGCCGATGACCCTGAAAGCACAGACCCTGATGCCTCCGTGACCGGGGAGGCTGCCTTGAGAAACCGTCTTGAAAATGAAAACAAGGACCAGGCTGAACCCAGGGAACCTGCATCGGTGATCATCGTTCCCAAACCCCGCGAAGGGAATACGACCGATCATGCGCTGGACGAGGCACTCAAGCTTTTAAAAGGAATGACGTACGCGCAAGGTATGGCCAGCTAGGGTTACCCGGTCAGGAACTTTTAAAAATCAACGCACAGGCGGTACAATGGATTCCGGTCAGAACCAGTTGAAAGGATAAAACCATGGCAACCGTGCTCGTCCCTCTCGCGGAGGGTTTTGAAGAACTCGAAGCCGTCACCATCATCGATCTGCTGCGGCGTGCCGACATTGAGGTCGTCACGGCAAGTCTGGATGGGCAGCCGGTTACGGCATCACGCGGCACCCGGATTATTGCGGACACCTCCGTGGATGCGGTCCTGGAGCAGGATTTTGACATGGTAGTCTTGCCTGGAGGGCTTCCGGGTGCCGATCATCTGGATGCCGATGACCGCATTCACAGGATCCTGCAGCGTGCCGCAGGCAATGAGCGTCCTATTGGTGCAATCTGTGCGGCCCCCAAGGTACTGGCCACGGCAGGTCTGCTGGACCACAAAAAGGCTACTGCCTATCCCGGTGTACTGGAGCCCCTTGGTCTGGATACGACCGAAATCACGGATGCCGCCGTGCAGCAGGACGGCAATATACTGACGTCCCGGGGGCCGGGGACGGCAATGGATTTTGCCCTGGAAATTATCACTTGTCTGGCAGGCGCCCAGAAGCGCGATCAGGTAGAAGCCGCCTTGCTGCGCGGCGCATGAGACCCGGTTCCGTCAGCCACGGTTCTTACCGGACAGGGCCTGAATAATCATCAGTGCGGCCCCCAGAAAAATAGCGGAGTCGGCAAGATTGAACGTGGGCCAGTGACAGGTGCCATCGTTCAGCCGGAAGAAAAGAGGAAGACAGGTATCGCTGGAGTAGTAATACCAGTCGATAAAGTCAGTGACTCTTCCATACAGGGCACGATCAATCCCGTTCCCGATCGCACCTCCCAAAACCAGGGCAAGGCTGATGGCCAGCAGCTTTTCTTCTGCTTCCAGTTTCCTGAGCCAGAAAAGGATAAAAATGCTGATCGCAACCGCGAGTGCAAAGAACAGCCAGCGTTGCCAGCCTCCGGCCTGGCTCAGGAAACTGAATGCGGCCCCCTCGTTAAAGGCCAGTGAAAAATTGAAATAGGGCAGAAAGGGATACGGCACGTACTGAGCCAGCCACTGTACGGCGGCCTGCTTGCCAAGTTGATCGGCAATGATCACGAACAGGCTCAGCCAAAGCCATTTAAGCATAAAAGCGTGACTCGCCCGCACTGTCTGGCAGATTGCTCGCGCAACGGGTGCAGATTTCAGGGTGTTGCCCGTTTTCCCCCACGTCTTCACGGTAGTGCCAGCAGCGAATGCATTTCTGATGGGCCGACTTTTTCACTTCAATAAAATACTCGTTGCCACGGGTATCGGATATTCTTGTGGCCGTTGCAGGGGCCTCCTCGTCTTTGACAAGCTTGACACAGGACGTGATAAACACGAAGCGCAGTTCATCATTTTTTATTTTCGACAGGCAGTCCGGCGCCTTCCAGATGTGCACCTCTGCATCCAGCGATGAACCGATTTTTTTCTCGTTGCGCAGTCCCTCCAGTTCCTTGCTGATGTGTTTGCGGGTCTCGAGTATGCCGTTCCAGTCCGCATCGGTAATCGTGCCAGGAGCGCTGAAATCATCCAGGTTATACCACTCCTGAACAAAGACCGTTTCACTGTGCTTGCCGGGCAGTTCCTGCCAGGCTTCTTCGGCGGTAAAACTCAGGATCGGCGCGATCCAGCGAATCAAGGCCTCCCCGATGTAGAACATGGCTGTTTGTGCAGACTTGCGGGCCGGGCTGTTGGTCTGCATGGTGTATTGCCGGTCTTTGACAATATCGAGGTAGTCCCCGCCGAGCTCCAGCACACAAAAATTGTGGATCAGGTTGTAGATCCGATGAAACTGGTAGTGTCGGTAATAGGTGATGACCTGATCCTGAAGGTGCCGGGTTTTGCACACGATCCAGTAATCCAGGGCGACCATGTCCCCGGCCGGGATCCGGTCGTGGTCGGGGTCAAAGCCGTTCAGGTTGGATAACAGGTACCGGGTCGTATTGCGTATGCGCCGGTAGGCATCCGAGGTGCGGCTCAGGATTTCATCGGACACGTTCAGCTCTGCGCCGTAGTCGGTGGCGGCTACCCAAAGCCGCAATATGTCGGCGCCCAGTGCATTGCATATTTTTTGCGGGGTGACGACATTGCCCACGGATTTGGACATCTTCTTGCCGTCGGCATCGACTGTGAATCCATGGGTGAGGACCTGCTTGTAGGGAGCGATACCATACATGGCCACAGCGGTTTTCAGGGAGGATTGAAACCAGCCCCGATGCTGGTCCGAGCCCTCAAGGTACAGGTTGACCTGTTCCCTGTTTTCGAGATCAACTCCCAGTCTTTTCCGGGCAACAGCATAATGGGTGATGCCGGAATCGAACCAGACATCCAGGGTATCGGTTACTTTTTCATACTGCTCGTCGGTCTCGCCCAGCAGTTCTCCGGCATCCAGTTCATACCAGGCATCCATGCCCTGGCGTTCAATTTCCTGCGCAATCTTTTCGGTGAGCAGGACCGTATCCGGATGGGGTTCTTTAGTGGTCTTGTGTATGAAAAATGTAATGGGCACGCCCCAGGTGCGTTGTCTGGAGATGCACCAGTCCGGGCTGCTGGCCAGCATCCCCTGGATGCGTGCCTTGCCCCAGTCGGGAATCCAGGTGACCCGGTCGATCTGTTTGTTGACGGTCTTCAGCAGGTCTTTTGCATGCATGCTGATGAACCATTGCGGGGTCGCGCGGTAGATCAATGGGACTTTGGTACGCCAGCAGTGCGGGAGACTGTGCTGGAATTCTGTCTGGTAGAGCAGCTTTTGGTTGCGGATCAGGGTGTCAATGACTTTCACGTCTACCTTGTAGACGTGCTCGCCTGCGAACAACCCGGTGTGATCCCCGAATACACCGTGGTCGTCCACCAGGTTCAGGGTATTCATGCCGTACTTCTTCCCCACCTCGAAATCCTCAACCCCATGGTCAGGCGCAGTATGCACGGCACCCGTTCCGGCTTCGACCGTGACATGGTCCCCCAAAATGACGGGTACGGTTTTGGCGTAGAAAGGATGGTGCAGTTGAAGATGTTCAAGCTGGTGCCCCTTGCAATGCCCGCAAATTCCATAGTCCTCTATGCCGTAACGCTGCAGGCAGGAGGCATGCAGTGCCTTGGCCAGCAGTACGCGTTCTTTCCCGTCGTTGCCCGCAAACTCAACGATGACATAATCAAGTTCGGGGTTTACACATACGGCCTGGTTGGCAGGCAGGGTCCAGGGGGTCGTGGTCCAGATTGCAACGGATACGGGTCCTTCGCCGGTGAGGGTGTCGAGTCTCCCGGCCAGGGCCTGTTCATCTGCCACCCCAAAGCGTACATCGATGGCAAATGAGGTTTTTTCCTGGTACTCCACTTCGGTTTCCGCCAGTGCCGAGGCATCCACCACGTTCCAGTAGACGGGCTTGAAGCCCCTGACGATGTGGCCTTTCGCATACAGCTTGCCGAGGGCTCGTACGATATCGGCTTCAAAGCTGAAATCCATGGTGCGAAAGGGTTGATCCCATTCACCAAAAATGCCAAGCCGCTTGAAGTCTTCACGCTGCTTGTCGATTTGCTTGCTGGCGTACGTGCGGCAGGCATCACGAAATTCCCGGTGGCTTTTCCGGGTGCCTGCCTTGCCGATCTTTTTCTGCACCTGGTGTTCGATGGGCAGGCCATGACAGTCCCAGCCGGGCACATAGGGTGCGTCATATCCGTCCAGGGTTTTACTTTTGATAATGATGTCTTTGAGGATCTTGTTCACGGCATGGCCGATGTGGATATCGCCGTTTGCATAAGGCGGACCGTCATGCAGGATAAACTTTTCAGCGCCGCTGCGTGCCTCACGAATTTTCCGGTAGATATTTTTCTGTTTCCAGTCTTTTAACCTTTCAGGTTCCCGATGCGCAAGATTGCCTTTCATGGGAAAAGAGGTTCTGGGCAGGTTCAAGGTGTCTTTGTAGTCGCTCATGGATACGGTTCAGGCGGTGATCCTGAAATACTCCTTTGCAGTTTCGGCATCCAGGTGAATCTGGTGCTTGAGTTCTTCAAGTGAATTGAATTTTTTTTCAGCACGGATTTTCTTGCAGAACAAAACCGTCAGGTGTTTTCCGTAGAGGTTTTGCGAAAAGCTGAATATGTGCACTTCAATCTGGGTGCGTGTGCCCGCCACGGTAGGGCGGTAACCTACGTTTGCGACACCCAGTCTCTCACCCCCGTTCTCAATTCTTACCTTCACGGCAAATACGCCACTGATGGGAGAAAACCTGCGTTTGATCGGAATATTGGCCGTTGGGAAGCCGATGGTTTGTCCTTTCTGGTCTCCGCGAATGACCCGCCCGGACATACTGTATGTACGCCCGAGCAACTGCTCTGCCAGGTCCAGGCTCCCGTCGGCAAGATAATCACGGATGGAGGAACTGCGGACACGTTCTCCGTTGACAACGACGCTTTCGGTGTTTTCAATGTTGAAGTTGAAATCTTTTCCCATGTTTTTCAGCAACTCGTAATCGCCTTCCCGGTCTTTCCCGAAATAAAAATCATCCCCGACCGTGAGGTGCCGGATATTCAGGCGTGCGATCAGGATATCCTCGACAAACGCTGCGGCGTGCATGTTGGCCAGGGCCCGGTTGAAGGGAAGGCATACGAACCGGTTGATTCCAATCGCGTCAATCAAGCAGAACTTTTCCCTGAAATTGGTCAGTCTCGGCGGTGCATGGCTGCCCAGGAAAAACTCATTGGCTGAAGGTTCGAAAGCAATGACCATGGAAGGCAGCCCAAGCTCCTGACTCCTGGCTCGCAATTTTTTCAGGATGGCCTGATGTCCGATGTGCAAGCCGTCAAAATTGCCAATGGTGGCCACCGCCCCGTGCGGGGTGCCTGTCCTTGTATTGAGGTCTCTAGTTAACTGCATGAACGGTGTCGTAAAAGCCGGGTTGTAAAAAATAGGGTTCCTGTCTACCGCTGGAGTACGAAAATCTTTTTGCGTACCCCCAGCAGGGCCAACGCGCCAATATACAGCACAGCCCCTGACAGCATAAAGCCCAACAGTGCAATGATGCGTTCTGATCCGCCCCAGGTGAGCCATTGCAGGGAGTCAGGCAGGAGCCATACCAGTGCAAGCCCCATAACGACTGTGGCGACCAGAACCTGAGCCAGGTACCTCAGCCAGCCTGCCGGCAACCCCAACGCTACAGAGTCTTTCAGTTTATAGAACAGCAATGCAGCGTTGATATAGGCCGACAGTGTAGTCGCCAGGGCCAGGGCAGCATGCGGGGCCGTCAGGTCCCATTGGAACCATATCCAGACAAAGGCGAGATTTAAAACGATATTGCAGAACATGGCAACAACACCGATCTTTACGGGGGTCCGGGTGTCCTGGCGTGAATAGAATCCCGGTGCCAGTACCTTTATCAGTATGAACGCCGGCAATCCCAGTGCGTAGGCCTGCAAGCTCATCGAAGCCATCAACGTGTCTGTGGCCGTGAATTCCCGATACTGTACCAGGGATGTCAAGATAGGGCTTGCCAGCATGATCAGGCCGACCGTTGCAGGGATGGAAATGAGCACGGAGAGCCGTAACGCCCAATCCAGGGTCAGGCTGAAGCCCCGGGTGGACCGATTGACATATTGTCTGGACAGTCTTGGCAGGATGATGGTTGCCATGGCCACCCCAAAAATTGCCAGCGGGAGTTCCACGAACCGGTCCGAGATATATAACCAGCTGATGCTGCCGACCGCCAGGAATGAGGCGATCAGGGTATTGATCAGCAGATTGATCTGTACCACGGAAGAGCCGAAAATGGCAGGCAGCATCAGACGCATGATCCTGCGTACCCCGTCTCTGGCCCCGTGCAATGAAAATTTTGGCAGCACGCCCAGAGCAGTCAGAAAGGGGATCTGGAAAGCAAGCTGTGCAATTCCGGCAATCAATACCCCCCATGCCAGCGCTACGACAGGCTGGTCCATTTCAGGTGCCAGCCACAAGGTGGCTGCAATCAGCGACACGTTCAGCAATACAGGGGTGAAGGCCGGGACTGCGAAACGGCTGAAGGTATTCAGGATGCTTGCCGACAATGCCGTCAGGGATATGAATAATATGTATGGAAAGGTGATACGCAACATTTGCGTGGCAAGATCGAAGCGCGTGCTGTCGTTTATGAAGCCTGGTGCAAAGAGGTATATCAGGAAAGGCGCCAGAAATACCCCGAGGACGCTGACCAGGAAAAGGATTACGCTGAGTGTTCCGGCTACATGATTGATGAGGGCCTGCAATTCTGATTGCGAGCGCTGCTCCTTGTATTCGGACAGAACAGGCACGAAGGCCTGTGAAAAAGCACCTTCAGCAAAAAGGCGCCGCAGGAAATTCGGAATGCGAAAAGCCACAAAAAAGGCATCGGTACTGCCGGTTGCACCCAGGGATATAAAGATCACGGCATCCCGGAGATACCCGAATACTCTCGAGACAGCCGTGATGCCGCCCGTGACGGCTGTGGATTTAAACAAGGCCCGGTGTTCAGCCATTTTCGTGCTTTCGGCGTGGGGTTAAACCTGGGGGGTTGACATTTATTTATCTTACTCTCATAGTTCGCAGCCCGAACGCAGAATTCCAGCAGAAAAGGCAAATCAACATTGGCCAATATCGCATCAGCAAGAAAACGTGCACGCCAAGCGGTGAAAAATCGTCTGCGTAATGCAAGTCAACGTACAAAATTACGTACCCGAATAAAAGCGGTGGTCAAGTCTATCCATGCGGGTGACAAAGTGGCTGCCGAAGCCGCTTACAAACTGGCCCTGCCCTGCATTGACTCGGCGGTAGGCAAGAACCTGATCCATGCCAACAAGGCTGCACGGCATAAAAGCCGTCTGAACGCACGCATCAGGGTGATGTAGGTCAAGGCCACGGGTCGCTGGTGTAACCACCTAGAGGATTACCAGATTGTCCCGATGGATGAGTTCAGGCTCATCCACATAGCCCAGCACCGCTTCTATTTCCGTACTGAGCCTGCCTTGCAGTTTGCGGGCCTCATCGGCTGAGTAATTCGTCAGGCCTCGCGCCATTTCCCGTCCGTCACGGTTCATGCAGCTTACGACTTCGCCGCGATCGAAATTTCCTTCCACCCCTTCCACCCCGATGGCCAGCAAGCTCTTTCCAGAAGTGCACAGTGCCCTGCAGGCCCCGTTATCCAGGAAAAGCTTTCCTTGGGTATACAGTTGATTTGCAATCCACTGCTTGCGTGCGGCAAGCGGTTCTGCATCCGGCAGAAGAAGCGAGCCGCAGGAGTCATTGTTTGCGATCCGGGTTAGAATGTCCGGGGTCTTTCCGGATGCGATAATGGTGGCGGCTCCGGAACATGCCGCGATCCGTGCGGCCGAAACCTTGGTAAGCATGCCACCGCGCCCGGTCGGGCTTGAACTCGGACCTGCTGCCTGGTCGAGCAGGGGGTCATTTGCGGAGATTTCGTGAATCAGTGTACCGGGGGTGTGGTGGACAGGGGAGGTTTCATACACGCCTTCCTGGTCCGTCAATATGATCAGGATGCTGGCCTCCACAAGGTTGCTGACCAGGGCAGCCAGTGTGTCGTTATCTCCAAACTTGATTTCATCGGTCGACACCGTGTCATTTTCGTTTACCACCGGGACCGTTTTCAGTTCCAGTAACTTGCGTAACGTGGTGCGTGCATTCAGGTATCGTCTGCGGTTCTGCAGGTCTGCATGCGTGAGCAGTACCTGTGCGCTGCGCAGGTTGTGCTGCTGCAGGCAGGATTCATAAGCCTGAATCAGGCCCATCTGTCCCACGGCAGCGGCGGCCTGTAACTCATAGATCGCACGCGGGCGTTTCTGCCACCCCAGCCGGTTCATGCCCTCTGCAATGGCACCGGAAGAAGTCAGGATCACTTCCTTGCCAGCGGCCACCAGACAGGCAAGCTGCGAAGCCAGTCCGGAAATGGCGTCCCGATTCAGGCCATGACCGTCTTCGGTAACCAGGGAACTGCCTACCTTGATTACCCAGCGTTTACCGGAGGTGGCCTGTTTGCGCTTGCTGCTCATGTAGATAAGTATAAATGTTTTTGCTCAATTCCCGGGTACCGGTTTTGCTGAGTGCAGAGATGGCAAACACGGGTCCTTCCCATTTTAGTTGTGTCACACAATCCTGGATGATACGTTCACAATCATCCGCATCAAACAGGTCCGTCTTGTTGAATACCAACCAGCGGTCCTTGGCGGCAAGTGCAGCGTTGTATCGGCTCAATTCGTTCGATACCGAAAAATAATCCTGACAGGGGTCGCCTCCTGTACCGGCCGGATGCAGTTCAAGCATATGCAGCAACAGGCCGGTACGCGAAAGATGTCTTAAAAACCGGGTGCCCAGACCGACCCCTTCCGAAGCCCCTTCAATCAGGCCGGGTATGTCTGCAATCACAAAGCTTTGGTGAGGTGCGACATACACCACCCCCAAGTTGGGGTAAAGAGTTGTGAACGGATAGTCTGCAACTTTGGGCAAGGCAGAAGACAGGGCACGCAACAAGGATGATTTGCCGACATTGGGCAGCCCCAGCAGGCCCACATCCGCCAACAGCTTGAGTTCCATGTACAGGTCCCGCGCATCGCCCGGTTTTCCGGGAGTTGTCTTGCGAGGGGCACGATGGGTAGAGCTTTTGAATCGGGCATTTCCCAGTCCATGGGCACCCCCTCGTGCAACCAGCAGGTGTTCACCGTGTCTTGTCAGGTCGCCAATGATCTCTTGAGTATGCGCATCCTTTACCAGAGTGCCGGGCGGAACCCGGATGCTCCGGTCCTCACCTGACTTGCCGGTACGCTTCTTGCCCATACCGTCCTGACCACGCTGTGCCTTGAAAAAGCGAACGTGTCGAAAATCGGCAAGCGTGTTTAAGTTTTCATCGGCAACCAGGTATACGCTGCCGCCGTCCCCGCCGTCCCCGCCGTCCGGTCCCCCCAGAGGTATGAAACGTTCACGCCTGAAGCTGAGACAACCGTTTCCGCCATCCCCGGCCTGTACATGGATCGTTGTTTCATCAACAAACTTCATGGCTCTTTACGTGCCCTACAGTGAAAAAAGCCCCGTCGATGCGGGGCTTCTCAATCAAATCGGTGACCTGGAAGGTTTATTGTATCGCTTCCACACGTACGAATTTCCGGTTTTTGGGTCCTTTGGTTTCAAACACCACGTGCCCGTGGGCCTTGGCAAACAGGGTGTCGTCCTTGCCCCAGCCTACATTTTCACCGGCGTGGAACCGGGTGCCACGCTGGCGCACAATAATGCTTCCGGCGCTCACCTGTTGCCCACCAAAACATTTTACCCCGAGACGTTTGGATTGCGAGTCGCGACCGTTGCGGGTACTGCCGCCTGCTTTTTTATGTGCCATGTCCTGACCTCTATTTTGAAATATCTGTAATCGTGACCTGTGTGTAGTACTGCCTGTGACCCATACGTTTCATGTACTGCTTTCTGCGTTTGAACTTGATCACATCAATTTTTTTGGCTCTGGCATTTTTCTGAACCTCGGCCGTGACTTTACTCCCTTCGATATAGGGGGTGCCAATGGAAACCTCCTCACCGTCTGCCAGCAACAGCACTTGGCCAAACTCGATTTCCTTGCCAGGATCAAGGCCCAGCTTTTCGACCTGGATCTGGTCGCCTTTATGGACGAGATATTGTTTGCCACCTGTGGCGATCACTGCGTACACCTGAAAACTCCGGAATATGGACTGGAAAGAGGCGCAATTCTAGCGAGCAGACGGGCAAGGGTCAATCAAAATAAACCCATCCCAGATATTCTTGCGCTAAGATCAGCGCCTGATTGGGCAATAACAGGGTAGAATGAGCGGATATGGATTTCAAGGAGGTACAAGGTTTAGTCGCGGACGACATGGAGGGTGTTAATGCTGTAATTCGGCAATACCTGCATTCCGATATCACCCTGATCAGTCAGATCGTCACCTATATTATCGACAGCGGCGGCAAGCGTTTACGTCCTCTGCTTGCACTGCTATGTGCACGAGCCTGCGGGTATACGGGTGACAAGCATCTGCTCGTTGCTGCCATCACTGAGTTTATTCATACTGCAACCCTGCTGCACGATGATGTGGTGGACAACTCCAGTATGCGGCGCGGCCATGAGACGGCCAACCTTATCTGGGGCAACGAGTCCAGTATACTGGTAGGTGATTTTGTGTTTTCACGTTCATTTGAAATGATGATCGATGTGGGTGAGATGCGCGTGATGGAAATTCTGGCACAGGCCTCCAATACCATCGCTGAAGGTGAGGTCCTGCAACTCCTGAATTGCAACGACCCGGATTCCACGGAAGAAAACTACATGGTTGTGATTCAGTCCAAAACGGCAAAATTGTTTGAAGCCGCATGCCAGCTTGGAGCAGTGCTGGCCGGGCAGTCACGGGAGATTGAAGAGGCCTGTGCGAAGTACGGGGTACATATCGGTACGGCATTCCAGCTTAAGGATGACGTACTGGACTATCAGTCCTCACCGGAAGAGATGGGAAAAAATCTGGGAGAGGACCTGACTGAAGGCAAACCCACTTTGCCGCTGATCCACGCATTAAGGAACAGTAACAGTACCACTGCTGAATTGATCCGTGAAACCATTATCAACGGCGGCAAGCAGCACATGCATGAAATCATGGCTGCAATAAAAGCTACCGGGGCGATTGACCACACTCTGAAGGCTGCGCAAAAGCATGCGCTGATCGCAAGGCAGCATATCGAAAAACTGTCGGATAACGAGTATCGGGATGCGCTGGTAGGCTTGACCGGGTTTGCAGTCTCCCGGACATCGTAGCAAGCCGTATCGGCGGAAGGATTTTTTGCGAGCCGTTCGAATGTTTTTCAGTTACATCAGGAGGGGAACCTGTTATTTTTAGGCATTGGATGCGGTACGTAAATGGATAGCGGAGTGTAGCTCAGCTTGGTAGAGCACTGTCTTCGGGAGGCAGGGGTCGGAGGTTCAAGTCCTCTCACTCCGACCATTATTCAAAAGCACGTCATGCTTTACCGGGTCCGGGAAAAAGATTCGTAGTGAAGTGCTGAGTTCCGGGTGTTTTTTCTTCAGTATTTCCAGAATCGAATGAAAGCTTTTTGCTTCGGGGTTCAAATCCTCGATATCTTCACTTTTTGCGGTCCACCGGTTGGCTTCTTTGTCCCAGTCAAAGGGTACACGCTGATCACCCCGGTTACAGGCAGGTAATGGCCATCGCTGTATTCATCATAATGAATGTTGGGACAGAGTAAGAAAAGAACGTTACTCTTT
Organism: Gammaproteobacteria bacterium; assembly: GCA_965205275.1. Taxonomy (GTDB): domain Bacteria; phylum Pseudomonadota; class Gammaproteobacteria; order UBA4575; family UBA4575; genus WTFY01. The sequence continues at coordinate 1,602,766 of OZ242168.1, read as the reverse complement.
TGTGATGTCCGGGTTACAGTTTGATGGGTGAACCGGTTTTTAGGCTGAGCCCTGCAGGTATCCCCATGCCTGGGAAAAGGGAATCCGGTGCCGGCCTGATCAAGGCGGCATTATGGATCAGGATTTGCCACATGCTTTCGGGGAAATTCGGGGGGTAAAGAGGCCGGTGGTCAGGGGTGCGATGCACCCCTGTATGATCAGGTGCCGATTTTCATGCTCTGTACACGACGCGTAACCGGCGTTGCGGTACAGAAACGGAGCTGTCCCGGCAATTAATCCAGGTGTTTCAACACCGCGTCCATGCTTTCCTTGGCATCACCGAACAACATTTCGGTGTTGTCATTGAAGAACAGCGGGTTGTCGACTCCGGCGTATCCGGAGGCCATACTGCGTTTGAGAACCACGCAGGTTTTTGCCTTCCACACTTCAAGTACGGGCATGCCGGCGATTGGGCTGTTCGGGTCCGTCTGTGCACTGGGGTTGACGATGTCGTTTGCCCCGATCACCAATGAAACATCGGTATTCGGGAAGTCCTCATTGAGTTCATCCATCTCCAGTACGATGTCGTACGGAACCTTCGCCTCCGCAAGCAGCACATTCATGTGACCCGGCAGGCGCCCGGCAACGGGATGAATGCCGAAGCGGACTTTTATACCTTTTGCACGCAGTTTTTTGGTAATTTCACTGACGGTACCCTGAGCTTGCGCAACGGCCATCCCGTATCCCGGCACAAATATGACTTCACTGGCATCTTTCAGTGCTGTTGCAACGTCTTCTGCATTGGTGGCAGTCACTTCGCCGCCTGTTTCAGCACTTACCGAGGTTCCTGATGAAGTGCCAAAGCCGCCCAGGATCACACTTAAAAACTTTCGGTTCATGGCACGGCACATGATGTAGCTCAGGATCGCACCACTGGAGCCTACCAGTGATCCGACGATAATCAGTGCGGTATTGCCCAGCATAAAGCCGGTGGCGGCTGCCGCCCAGCCTGAATAACTGTTCAGCATGGAAACTACAACCGGCATATCGGCACCACCGATGGCCATAATGAGGTGAACACCAATCACAAATGCGATGAGCGTCATGACCAGCAAGGGAGCAAGTCCTGCTTCATGCGAGGGGGAACCCAGAAACACGTAACCAAAATACACACAGGCCAGCAAGGCAATCAGGTTTAGCCAGTGTCGGCCAGGCAGCATCAAGGGTTTACCGCTTATAATGCCTTTCAGTTTCCCGAAGGCGATCACCGAGCCCGTAAAGGTAATCGCGCCGATAAAGACGCCGAGGTATACCTCAACCTCATGAATGACTTTTTCAGCACCCTGCAGATGGAAGGTCGGATCCAGATAGCTTGAGACCCCTACCAGCACCGCCGCCATTCCCACAAAGCTGTGCAGGATGGCAACCAGTTCGGGCATTTGCGTCATTTCGACGCGTGAAGCGATAAAGGCACCGATCAGACCGCCAATTATCATGGCAGGAAACAGTTTTTCAAAGCCTCCCACCTGACCGCTCAGTATGGTGGCCACGATGGCAATCGCCATGCCCAGCATGCCGCACAGGTTACCGCGTCGTGCAGATTCCTGATTGCTCAGACCGTTCAGACTCAGAATAAAGAGCGCGCCTGCCACGAGATAGGAGGCTGCCAATAGTTGTGGATTCATTTAATTCGCTCTCCCTTATTCTTCTTTACGGAACATCTGCAACATACGCTGCGTGACAAAAAAGCCGCCACCGATATTGATCGAGGCGATCAGCACGGAGATGGTGGCCAAGACCATGACCAGGGTACTGCTGCTCCCAATCTGCAGCAGTGCACCGATAATGATTACGCTGCTGATCGCGTTCGTTACGCTCATCAGCGGAGTGTGCAACGCCGGTGTGACGTTCCAGACCACCCAGTACCCGATAAAGCAGGACAGTACGAAAACGGTAAAGTGCTGCATGAATTCCGCCGGGGCATAATTGCCCAGTCCCAACAACCCGAGCGCCACTACAGCCAGGGTGATGGCGAATTTGAATCCACTTTTCTTCTTTGAAGGTTTTTCTGCAACGGGTGCTGCTGCAGGGGCCGCTTGTGCAGGGGCCGCAGAAACGGCAAGAGGGGGAGGTGGCCAGGTGATTTCACCCTGGTGGATGACCGTAGTTCCGCGAATCACATCGTCTTCCATATTGACGAGCAGGTTCCCGTCTTTTTCCGGTGTCATGTCACTCAGCAAGTGGCACAGGTTGGAACCGTAAAGCTGGCTCGACTGGGTCGGCAGACGGCTGGGTAAATCCATATAGCCAATCAGCGTTACACCATGCTTGACAACGACCTCACCCGGGCTGGTCAGTTCACAGTTGCCGCCCTGTTCGGAAGCAAGGTCGACCACGACGCTGCCTTCCTTCATAAGTTTGACCATGTCTGCCAGGATCAGTTTTGGCGCCGGCTTGCCCGGAATCAATGCCGTAGTGATAATGATGTCGACTTCTTTCGCCTGTTCCCTGAACAAAGTCATCTCCGCTTCAATAAACTCCTTGCTCATGACTTTGGCGTAGCCGCCGGCTGTGCCGCCACTTTCCTCTTCTTCGAAATCCAGCTCCAGGAACTGTGCGCCCATGCTTTCGACCTGCTGTTTCACTTCAGGGCGTGTGTCAAATGCACGCACGATGGCGCCGAGTCCGTTCGCGGTGCCCACGGCTGCAAGCCCTGCCACACCGGCGCCGATGATCATGACCTTCGCCGGGGGCACTTTACCTGCGGCCGTAATCTGGCCTGTAAAGAACCGTCCGAAATGATTTGAAGCCTCAATGACGGCACGGTACCCTGCAATATTGGCCATTGAGGACAGGGCATCCAGTTTTTGTGCCCGTGAGATTCTGGGCACAGAGTCCATGGCCAGTACCGTCACCTTCCGGGTTTTCAGTTTGTCCATCAGGGCTTCGTTTTGTGCGGGCCAGATGAAACTGACCAGGGTACTGCCTTCGCGCAGCAATTCAGTCTCATGTACGCCCAGATCCGCATGTTGCTCAGGGGCGCGCACCTTAAGTACGATATCCGAATCAGCCCAGAGCTGTCTGGTATCTGCAACGACGGTAACCCCTGCATCCCGGTAGGCATCATCGTTAAATTTTGCACGGGCACCGGCACCGGCTTCAATCGCGCATTCATAGCCGAGCTTTTGCAGGCGCGCAGCCGTGTCAGGCGTCATCGCTACGCGACATTCATCTTTATGAATTTCATTTGGGGCACCAATCTTCATATTCGATATTTCCTTGAATGACTTGAACTAGGATTAAATTTCAGTCCCAACCCGATCTTCCTGTGCAGTATGCAACGGCTCCGGAGGAGCCAGGCGAATCGACTGCTGATCCTACGCTGTAACGGGAAAAGTTGGCTGAGATGTCTTACTTATACTTCACATTAATTTTTACGCAGGGCGGTTATACTATAGAATTATGTCAATTACGACCATAGAAAAATCCTTCCGCTGCAAGAAAAACAGGAGCCGCTTGCGGTAACCGGCCTGATTTTCAACCTGAATCACTGGATTTTCACTGCCAGCGGTATCGGGTACAAGCTCATGTCCATCGCCGCACGGTTCACAGCTGCCCCTCCTTCGACCCGTACAAGACAAAACGGATTGATGCGCAAGGATACGATATGACCCGGCTGTGTACCTGGAACGTCTGCGTGCGCCGTCTGCCCGGACAGGCTTGGCTGTGATAAAAATTGTTGGGACAACGGGGGCGCATTTGGTACGCTAGCCGGTGTCTATGGAAGTTCTTTCTCCTACCTCCTATCCGGAAGAACCGTCATCGGGAATTTCTTCTGTCATCGCTGCGGTAGACCTGGGCTCAAACAGTTTTCATATGGTGGTTGCACGTGACCAGCATGGTCAACTGAAAATCATTGATCGGATCCGGGAAATGGTGCGCCTCGGCGCGGGCCTGGGTCCGTCAGGTGAAATTTCGACAGAAGCGCAGGAGCGGGCCATTAAATGCCTGCAGCGTTTTGGCCAGCGCATCCAGGAGATGCATGCCGATTCGGTGCGTGTAGTCGGTACCAACACCTTTCGCCTGGCAAAAAACAGTGATGAATTCGTACAACGTGCGGAAGAGGCGCTGGGTCACCCCGTTCAGGTGATATCCGGTGTTGAAGAGGCGCGTTTGATTTATCACGGTACGATTCATTCCATTACAGGGCCGCCGGGGAAGTGGCTGGTCATTGATATCGGCGGGGGCAGTACTGAAATCATCATTGGGGAAGAAAGCAAACCCCTCCTGATGGAAAGCGTCCGGATGGGCTGTGTGGGGATGAGCACGAAGTTTTTTGAACATGGCAGCCTGGAGAAAAGAAAATTCAAGAAAGCCCTGGTTGAAGCAAAACTGCAATTGCAGCCTATTATTGCTTCGGTAAAAAACCTTGGCTGGAACTACGTGGTGGGCACGGCCGGTACGATCCGCACCATTGACCAGCTTATGCGCGAGCGCAAGCTCAGTGACCGAGGAATCACCTATGAGGGGATCAATGCCCTGATCGCCGAGTTGCAGGCCGCAAGGAATGTGGAAAATATTCAGTTCGATTCCCTGGCCAAGGAACGCAGGCCGGTTTTTGCAGGGGGACTGGTGGTACTGAAGGCAATATTTTCGGAACTGGGGATCGAAGAAATGACGGCCTCGGAAGGTGGACTGCGCGAAGGCTTGCTGTTTGATCTGGAAGGGCGTATTCATCATCAGGATACACGTGACAGGACCGTATTTTCCCTGATGCGTCGGTATCATGTCGACTCCGAGCATTCTGCCAGAATTAAAACCACGGCCCTGCATGTACTGGATAAAGTATCAGGCGTTCTGAGAATTGACCGGGATCTCGCGTACCCGTTTTTGATATGGGCCGCAGACTTGCATGAGATTGGCCTGGATATCTCCCATGCACGCTATCACCGGCATGGCGCCTATGTACTGAATAATGGAGACCTGCCCGGTTTTTCCTGGAATGAACAGCGCCTGCTTGCCTGCCTCGTAGGCAACCACCGTCGCAAAATCAACATGCAACTGGTGGATCAGTTGCCGGGTCGCTGGCAGAACCAGGCCATGTACATGATCGTCATCCTGCGGTTTGCGGTACTGATTAATCGCGACCGGGTGCCGAAAAAAATTCCACCTTTCAAAGTAAACAGGGATACCCGGTACGTGGAGATCGTACCGGCACAGAAATGGTTAAAGAAACACCCGTTGACGGTAGCGGAGCTTGAACAGGAAGAAGGTTTTCTGGAGGCTTTGGGTATCAATGTGAGAATTGGCGGTCTGGAGGGTCTGCCATGACGGGGTATGGCTCCATGAGGAACCCGGACTGAAAGCAGCCATGCAGGGTGCCTTCAAACATCAAAAAATAGTGGAACAGTTCACCCCCGATATTTCCTTCAGCGCAAGGGAAAGCTTGCGGAAGTTACCCTGGAAGAAAAACAAATCCTGGAAAAGAAAGCCGATCGCTTTTCACCGTATACTCACAAAGCGCTGACACACAAGGAGATTGGCTCCGGCTGTCAGCCCCGCCTGAGCCGTTAAGGGTACACGGCTTTATCGCAGACCCGATGTTCGGGGTAAAAAACTTGGCGAGCGCGCCGTTGTCACTGGTTCATACCACGGTCCGTCACCCGTGCAAACTGGCTCAGCAACGTTTGCTGTGCGCTGTATGAGTCCGGCTCACTTTCAAGGAGCGGGGTATACGTGCCGTCAGACTGCAGGCTCCACGCCTGTTGACTGTCTTTCAGATAGACCTCGAGCTCGTCGATGATGCGGTCGCGCAAGGCCACATCACGTATGGGCCAGCAAATCTCCACGCGGCGGAAGAAATTCCGGTCCATCCAGTCTGCGCTTGAGCAAAATACCTGAGGGTCTCCATCGTTATGGAAACAGCAGGCGCGGGTATGTTCCAGAAAGCGACCGACGATGGAGCGCACTTCGATATTTTCTGAAATGCCCGGAAGACCCGGGCGTAAACAGCAGGTACCCCGAACGATCAACTGGATTTTTACCCCGGCACTTGAGGCACGGTACAAGGCCTGAATGATCTGCGGTTCAACCAGGGAGTTGAATTTGGCGATGATCCGGGCATGGCGACCCTGTCGTGCATGTTCAACCTCATTGTCGATCAGCTTGACAAGTGAATTGTAAAGCGTGAACGGCGCCTGCAATACGATATTCAGACTGGGAACCTTGGTAAAGCTGGTAAGTTCAAGAAAGACTTCATGGACATCCTCTGTCATCTGGGGATCACAGGTGAACATTCCATAGTCCGTATACAAACGCGTGGTCTTTTCATGGTAGTTGCCTGTACCGAAATGGGCATAGCGTCGCAGACCGTCGTGTTCGCGGCGCACAATCAGGATCATCTTGCCATGTGTTTTTTTGCCAACGATTCCGTACACGACGTGAGCGCCGGCTTTTTGCAAACGGTTTGCAAGAGAAATGTTTGCGGCCTCATCGAAGCGTGCCATGAGTTCGATTACGACCGTGACCTCCTTGCCGGTCCTGGCAGCTCTTACCAGATTGTCGACAATGGGTGAATCCGGTCCGGTGCGGTACAGTGTCTGTTTGATGGCCAGTACCTTGGGGTCTTCTGCGGCCTGGCGTACAAAATCAATGACTGGCACGAAAGACTGGTAAGGGTGGTGCAATAAAAAATCTCCCTGCTTGATCAGGGTAAACAGGTTTGTGTCGTGGCTGAACCGTTGCGGCAGGCCTGCCGTGAACGGTGGATACTTCAGGTCGGGCCGATCGACCAGGTCGTAGGCCTGACTGAGGCGATTCAGGTTTACCGGCCCGTTTACACGATACAGGTCCACTGCAGTCAGTGAAAACTGCTGCAACAGATAGGTAACCAGTTCTTCAGGGCAGTTGTTGGCCACTTCAAGGCGTACCGCGTCGCCATACCGGCGTGAGGCAAGTTCGCCTTCCAGGGCTCGCATGAGGTCGTCGATTTCCTCATCATCCAGAAACAGGTCGCTGTTGCGGGTTAATCTGAACTGGTAACTGCCCTTGACGGCAAGCCCTTCAAATAATTCGCTTATAAAGGCATGCATGACCGAAGACAGGAAAACATAGTTTTTGCCATCCTGATCGTTGGTTTCATCGGGCAGGCGAATGAGTCGTGGCAGGGACCGTGGTGCCTGTACGATCGCATGCTCGCCCTTGCGTCCAAAGGCATCCAGGCCCTCGAGCTGAACAATAAAATTCAGCGCCTTGTTGATAATGCGCGGAAACGGATGGGCCGGGTCCAGGCCGAGGGGACTCAATACCGGTTCGACTTCATCCAGAAAGTACTGGCGCAACCAGACGCTTTGCTCCAGTGTCCATTGTTCGCGTGCCACAAAACGAATGGTGTGTGCGTCAAGCTCGGGTTGCAGTTCTTCGTTGAAAACGCGGTATTGTTCTGCAACGAGTTCAGAGGCTTCGCTGTGGATATGTTTGAGTAAATCGCGAGGGGTAATCCCGTCCGCGGTGATATGCGCAACATCCAGATCGACATGCTGCTTGACCCCGCCTACCCGGATTTCAAAGAACTCGTCCAGATTGGTACAGGAGATACACAGAAACTTGAGGCGTTCAAGCAGGGGCGTAGAGGAATCCCGCGCCTGTTGCAGTACGCGGTAATTGAACTTCAGCAGGCTGAGTTCACGGTTGATATAATTTTCGGCCAAGCCAAAATTCTGTTCGTCCATGTCCGGTACTGCCTCGTTATTCCATACCGCAAGTATACTCGAAGCCAAAACCCAGGTGGAGTCTTCTGCCCTTGACTGAGATGTTTTTGCGGCAGCGGGCGGTACGCCTGATTGATATTGGCAGGTGTCATGTTGGACAGGAATGTACGGGAAGCCCTTTCCCAGGTGTAGTTCAGAGCCTGCTCCCGGCATTTGTCCGGATCAAGTTCCAGCGCACACAGGGCAGTCTGCCCCGGGTCGTGGTTGAGGCAGGCAGCCGGTGACCGGATAGGCGTCGACCGGAGTGTTGCAGGCCATCGCTTCCAGCATGACGATACCAAAGGTATCGGTTTTGCTCGGGAACACGAATATATTTGCGGCGGCAATATAGTGCGCAAGGTCTTGTCCGGATTTATAGCTCACGACCCGGATGTCGCCGCAGGGTGACCCCGTCGACATACCATGCCCTGTGTTAAAATTGGCACCTAAGCCCGAGCCATGCGATGCATGTAAAAATGATGAAAACGAAAACAGTTCTTTCCCTGGTGTTCCTTGCCGCAGGTGCCGTTTGCGCCGATGAAAAACGCATCATCTATGATTTTGAATACGGGATATTCTCGCGTGGCATGGAAGAATTCAAGGAAGGGGACCGTGTGATAAGCAGTGAAGGAGCGCTGGAGAAAGCCACCGTTGTCCCTGCCAGGCTTGGAACGAAATTCGGGGTTCGCTACTGGTTATCCCGGGGAGGGTTTATCGGCAAACCCACGTTACACCTGATTTACCATGTCCCTACCATGATCGATCCCAATACGGGTGAGTACATCGACAAGATCGAAATCCTGCAAGAGGAATCCACACTGGATTACACCCATACGATGGCGTTTGAATTTGCACAGCAGCATGAACTGGTTCCGGGCGAATACCGCTTTTATGTGTTTTACGAGAACCAGAAGTTGCTGGAGCAGGTCTTTCAGGTCGTATTACAATGAAACCATTGACCGAAAGCTTGCCGATACCCGATCGCCACCGGTTACTGCCCGCCTGTTGATGTAACCTGCATCACAGTCATGGTGCCGCTTTTTTCGTTGGCACTGAAAATATAGTGCTGTCCGCCCTGCTCGTAATGGGCCAGGCCTTCCGGACCCACGGGTTCGACACTGGTTTCATCATCGTAGTATCTGCCTGTATAAAAAAAGCTGTCTCTCGCAGACAGCCTTTGAAAGTCCGAAAGCGTCAAGTGTGGTCTAGAACGCGTACTGGGCACGGAAGGAAACGGATTGACCATTGTCCTCCGCGTTCTCATCCATGCGTGGGTTGTCCACGTCGGCGTCCAGGTAGTTCAGCATGAACTTGACATTCTTGGTCGCATACCAGTTCACACCCAGGGTGAGCAGCTCGTAGTCGACTTTCAGCTCTGAGACCGGGGTATGGCTGGTTATCGTTTGATCCGGGGTGCTTACTACCTGGGCATCCTTGTCGATTTCCCCGTCTTCATATTTGGCTACCAGCTCGATGGCACCCATAGGGCCCTTGGGCTTCACCTTGTCGAATTTGCCCGATTTGCTTTTATAGCTACGGGACTCACCGGTTACGATATAGCTCGCCTGGACATACCAGCTGTTAACATCGGTGTCAGGATACATGAAGGTTGCGTCCACTGTATCGCACGAATCTTCACAGCCGAACTCGCCACTGGTTTGATCCAAGCTGGCTTCGTCGTCTTCCGTCACCGCATCGAAGTCCACGGAACGGTACTCGGCCTGCAGGGAGAACGGTCCGAAAACGGCCGCCGCTTCCAGGCCGTATTGATCCGCATCGTCAAATTTAAGCGCCTCCTCGTCAGCCTTGAGATCAATTACCCGGGTGCCCAGAGTGTGTACACCGAGACGGGTTCCCAAATGTTTCTCCGCCCCATCGTTACCGAAATCACGGGAGGCGAAAGACCCCGCCAGGTGCACGAGGCCATTCTCACCGATGACGAAATGCCCACCGATCCGGCCAGCTATGCTGTACGCGTCACTGCCATCGTCATCTTCGCTGTCTTCATCAATGAGGGCGGCCTGCCAGAACATCGGTTTGCTGTGCCCGTGCAAGGCAAACTGGAAGGAAGGTTTGTCGGCCAGGAATCCCAGTTCTGTGGCGGGCGAGCGTTCGACCGTACTGATCCACTTCGCACTGGTAAGCTCTTCCAGTCCGAAAGGTGCCTTGAAACGGCCCACCATGGCAGTTCCGAAATTCAACCCCTTGTAGGCGATGTATGCCGTGTCCATCTCGGCTTCACCTTCGTCGACATCGACGACGAATTTATAGGCCCAGTTTTTGCCGGATGTGCCCTTCAGCCCCACACGGGTACGGCGGAACTCCGATTCCGTGGCCGTGTCATCACTGCCATGGGTTGGTTCACTGTAGACGCCGTCATAGCTGTCGCAGTCATACATGATGCGCCCGCCGATTGCGAAGCTGTTGCCGTTGTTCGACTTGATCTTGATGCCGCCGCCCGTCGTGCTGATCTTGATTTCTTCCTTGGACGTCACAGCCCCTGCGAAGACCACCGAGCTGGAACAGAATAAAGCAGCCAGACTTGCTGCGCCAAGTATATGCAGTTTACGTCTCACGAGATAATCTCCCTGATTTCTATAAATTGCTCTGATTGATCTAGGTTTACATTCAAGAGTGCGTCATCCTTGTACAGTTGTATGAAATGGATGTGAATAAATTGTTATAGTTTTGTTACGAAGTGAGCCTGACAAGTTATCCTGGGATGTTTAAAGACTGGAATACCGTAGTCGGGCCGCCGCAAACCGGATGGATGAACTGAACTATGAATCGATACCCGACATTCCGTCCAAACGGGGCTATTTCCCCGAGCAGATGTAATAGCCGTGTAACAAATCTTGAAAATAATAGGGTGTTTGTTTTTATCTCAGGTCTACCATTATGCAAAATCAGAATGCAACCGAAGCACTGCAAAAGTACCGGCCACACGTCCAGCCGATGAACGGCAAGCGGATCCTGCTGGTTGAGGATGAGCGCCCCATACGTGAGATGGTGACCTTTGCCCTCGGCCAGGAGGGCTACCTGATCGATGAGGCGGAAGACAGCCGTTCTGCGGAAACCCGGATAGCCGAGCACTTGCCGGACCTGGTCCTGCTGGACTGGATGCTGCCGGATGTGAGCGGGCTGGAACTGTTGCGCAGATGGAAGCGTAATGAGGCTACCCAGGAAATACCCATTATCATGCTCACGGCGCGGGTGGAAGAGCGTGACAAGGTGGACGGTCTGGATTCGGGTGCGGATGACTACCTCACCAAGCCATTTTCGGTCAAGGAACTATCGGCCCGGATTCGTGCCGTTTTGCGCAGGGGTTCGGGGATCATCGAAGATTCGGTCAGTATCGGTCCCATCAAGCTGGACTCGAAGGCGCATCGTGTCTACGTGGACGGGCAGTTGATCAATCTGGGGCCGACCGAGTTTCGCCTGCTTGAGTTTTTCATGACCCACCCTGATCGGGTCTACACCCGCACCCAGTTGCTGGATTACGTATGGGGCCGTAACATGTACGTTGAGGAACGAACCGTGGACGTGCATATCGTGCGCTTGAGAAAACTGCTTAAACCCCTGGATTGTGGCCAGATGATCCAGACCGTGCGCGGGTACGGGTACCGGTTTTCAGCTAAAAAATAATGTCGTTCAGTACATGGCTGTCTGAATTTAATCGCGTCCTGATCGTATTTGTACCCTGTACCGTTCTGGGCATGGTGAGCGACTATCTGCCGTTGTTTTTCATCATCGGTCTCATCGTGTATGGCCTGTGGACTGCCGGACAACTGGTTACCTTGAAAAAATGGCTCGACAGCGGTGCACAGGTCGATGATGCGCCCGAGTATCTGGGTATAGCCGACCAGTATGTCTCCGGCATTGTGGACCTGCAGAAAAAAAACAGGGTTCGGCAGGATGCGCTGGAGGAATTTGTCAATCAGTTCAACGAAATGATCGCCGCCCTTCCGGATGCGGTCATCGTGATGAAGGCCTCCGGCGAAATACAGTCTTCCAACCAGGCCGCGCATGATCTGCTGCAAATCGATTTAAACAGCGATATCCATACGCGGATTACGCAGCTTTTTCGCGACCCCTCCTTTGCCGATTATTTTTTTACCGGCAAGTTCGACGAGCCGCTGGAAGTGCAGGGTGCGACTCCCGGCGCGAAGGAATTAAGCATCAGAATCATCCCTTTTGGCGAAGACAGGCTGGTCCTGATTGCACAGGATATGTCGCAAACGGCACGTATTTATGAGATGCGGCGCAGTTTCATATCCAATGCCTCGCATGAATTGCGTACTCCCCTGACCGTGATTCTTGGCTATCTGGAAGCCTTGTCCGAACACCCGGGCCTTCCTGAGGAGTGCGAGACTGCGATCCGTTCTGCGGAACTCCAGGCTCAGCGCATGAAGCAACTGGTCGAGGACCTGCTGGCTTTATCATGCATCGAGTCCACTGCCGCGGTAGCAAAGGAGACTGAAGCAATCCCCGTAGCTTCCATCATCACGGAAGTCGTCAAGGAGGCAAAGCTGTCCACAGGAATCGGCGATCATGACATCCAGGTGCACATTGAGACGAACGCCTGCCTGAAAGGCGACCTGCAGGAAATCCACAGCACGGCCTCCAATCTGGTCAACAATGCCATCAAGCATACCGAGCCGGGCACGGACATCCGGGTGGCCTGGAGATTGGAAGAAAAGGGTTCGGCAGAGTTGACGGTTACAGATACCGGGCAGGGGGTTGCCCCTGAGCACATCGACCGGCTGACGGAACGGTTTTACCGCGTCGATGCCGGGCGTTCACGTGAAAAAGGGGGCACGGGTCTGGGGCTGTCCATCGTCAAGCATGTGGTCGAAAGACATGAAGGCCGCCTACTGATCCACAGTGAACTTGGTCGAGGCACCCGGTTCACCTGCCGCTTTCCCGCCAGGCGCCTGCTTCTCAATGATGCATAAAAACCTGAAATTCCACAGTCCTGGCAGCTTCACAAAACTGTAATAATTTGCCCATATGCTTGTAACACTGGGATTCCATAGTGCAGATATAACCATGCAATTTCATAACTAAGGAGTTATAGATGTACACACTCATGGGTAAGTGTAATGCACTGCTGATAGCCTCGTTGTTGGCGTTGTCCATGTCTGTATCGGCAGAAGTCAAGGTCGATGCCGGTCTTGGAGAGTATGCAGCGACCAGTGGTGTTTCCGGAAATTTGTCGAGTGTAGGATCGGACACGCTGGCAAACCTGATGACGCTTTGGGCAGAAGAATACAAGCGTTTTTATCCTAACGTAAACATCCAGATCCAGGCCGCGGGCTCCTCAACGGCACCGCCTGCCCTGACAGAAGGCACCTCCAGTCTCGGACCGATGAGCCGCAAGATGAAGGACAAGGAGATTGCTGCATTTGAGAAGAAGTTTGGCTACAAGCCCACCCCGGTTCCGGTCGCAATCGATGCGCTGGCCGTCTATGTGCACAAGGATAACCCGATCAAGGGCATGTCCATTGCAGACGTGGATGCGATTTTTTCCAGCACCCGCAAGTGTGGCGACAGTGCGGACCTGGACGTCTGGGGTGACCTCGGGCTGGAAGGGGACTGGGTCAAGCGCGACATCCAGCTGTTCGGGCGTAACTCCGTTTCAGGCACCTACGGCTATTTCAAGAAGAAAGCGCTGTGCAAGGGGGATTACAAGTCCACCGTAAACGAACAGCCGGGTTCTGCCTCCGTGGTACAGTCTGTGTCTTCCTCGCTGAACGGTATAGGCTATTCCGGTATCGGGTACAAGACGTCCGGTGTGCGTGCCGTACCGCTGTCGAAAACCGCAGAGCCGGACAAGGTCGAGGCCACTCCTGATAATGCGATTTCCGGTAAATATCCACTCGCGCGTTTCCTGTATGTATACGTGAACAAGGCGCCCGAAAAGCCTTTGTCACCTCTTGAAGGTGAGTTCATCAAGATGGTACTGGCGATTCAGGGCCAGAAGGTGGTTGTCAAGGACGGCTATATTCCGCTGCCTTCAAAGGTAGCGAGCAAGGCCCTGGAATCCCTTGGACTCTGACCTTGCTATTATAAAAACGATAAGCTTGGAAGGAACCAGGTTGCGGGCCTGCAAACCCAGGGTCTTTTTTAAAACATGCGCAGACCTGTGCACATAACGTAACGGACAAACAAGAATATGTCACTGGAGTCCGGTTCCACCAAGCGGGTTGTACCCCAGCCACTTGAGTTCAACAAGCCGCTGTGGCACAGGCGCTCCATACGGGATTTTCTGGCCCGTTATATGGTCGGTGCAGGCGGCATCGCCGTCATCGGTTCCATTGTCCTCATCTTTATTTTTTTGTTTGCAGTAGTGTTTCCCCTGTTCAAGGGAGCGCAATTGCACCCGGTCTCAAGCTACACCCTGCCTGAGGCGAGTGCCGCGCCCGCCTTGCTGTATTCGACAGAAGAGCAGGCGGAAATTGCCATGCGTCTTGATGCGAACGGCAGGGTGCACTTTTTTTATGTGGACACCGGAACGACCGTTCAGAAAATCAATCTTCTGGCGCATCTCAATACCAAGGTACGCAGCTGGGCGCACGTCAACCCTGACAGGAACATGATTGGCCTGGGGCTGGACTCCGGAAAGATACTGGTTTTCCGGCACAGCTATGCCCTGAAGTACGCCGACGGCCGACGCACCATCATCCCCCGTATTACCTTTCCGTACGGTGAGGCGCCCATCGATCTCGGAATCGGCAATCAAGAAGTGACTCATTTTGCCGCAGGGGACAACGAAGAGGGATTGACCATCTTTGTCTACACCAAAGACGGTCCAAGCCTCATCGACTATGAAAAGGTATCGTCGTTTTTGGACGAAGATGAAATGACACTGGAGCTGGCCAGCCGGGTGCGACTGCCCTATTTCGATACGCCGGTGCAGGCATTGTTGTCGCCCGAAAGGCAATGGCTGTATCTGCTGAATCAGGAGGGTGTGATCTCCTTGTATGATATCCGCTCCGGGGACAAGCCCGTACATGTCGAGGATGTTTCGCCTCTGGATGAAGGCCGCCTGCCTGCCTCGTTTGAATTTCTGGTTGGCGGAATATCGGTATTGCTTGGCGATGACCGGGGCACGGTTCATCAGCTGTTTCTGGTACGCGATGAGGATAGCAATCAGCACCTGACTGAGATCAGGAAATTCAGCAGCGGGGGCGCGAAAATCTCGGCGATCACCACCGAACGGTTGCGCAAGGGATTTCTGGTCGCCGATGAGGTCGGCAGGGTTTCCATTTTCCACACCACGGCATCCCGGCATTTGCTTACCGAAGGTATCGCAGATCATCCGCTTTTGCACCTGAGCATCGCACCGAGAAGCGACAAGATCCTGGCTGAAGACAGCACCGGCCAACTGCACGTCTGGAAACTTGACAGTGAGCATCCGGAGGTCTCATTCAGTTCAATCTGGGGCAAGGTCTGGTACGAGAGCTACCCGGAACCGGACTACATATGGCAGTCATCCTCGGCATCGAGTGATTTCGAGCCGAAATTCAGTCTGACCCCCCTGACCTTTGGAACGTTCAAGGCGGCATTCTATGCCATGCTGCTGGCGATGCCGCTTGCCATCTGCGGGGCAGTCTTCACGGCCTATTTTATGGCACCGAAAATGCGGGGCATCGTCAAACCCACCATTGAAGTCATGGAGGCACTGCCTACCGTGATCCTGGGGTTTCTGGCGGGCCTCTGGCTGGCACCTTTCGTAGAGTCCCATCTGCCGGGAATATTTGTCTGCCTGCTGGCCATCCCGGCCGGGATGTTTGTGGCAAGCCTGATCTGGTGGCATCTCCCGGACCGCATCAAGTTGCTCGTTCCTGATGGCTGGCAGGCAGGTCTGCTGATCCCCGTGGTCATGATCTGCGGATGGGTGGCCCTGATACTGAGCCCGTGGATGGAAAACACATTGTTTGACGGCAACATGAGAATATGGATTACCGATACCCTGGGGATCGGGTACGACCAGAGAAACTCGATTATCATTGGCATCGCAATGGGATTTGCAGTCATCCCGACCATTTTTTCCATTGCCGAAGATGCAGTGTTCAGCGTACCGAAACATCTGACCTCGGGGTCTCTGGCGCTGGGGGCGACGTCCTGGCAATCCCTGGTACGGGTCGTGCTGCCTTCTGCAAGTCCCGGTATTTTTTCTGCAACCATGATCGGACTCGGGCGCGCCGTAGGTGAAACCATGATTGTACTGATGGCCACCGGCAATACTCCGGTGATGGATTTCAGTATCTTTGAGGGGATGCGCACGCTTTCTGCCAACGTCGCGGTAGAACTGCCGGAGTCCGAAGTGGACAGTACACATTTCAGAATCCTGTTTCTGGCGGCGCTGGTACTGTTTGTGTTTACGTTCTTCTTCAACACCATCGCAGAAATCGTCCGTCAGCGGCTGCGGGAAAAGTACAGCACGCTTTAGGTAATCAGTCTACGGGTAGCGTATGTCGAACCAAACGAATCAGAGCAATTTCAAGTCGTTCATATCATCCGGCCAGCCTTGGGTATGGATGAATGCGGGGGCGGTGGCCGTCAGCATGATTATGGTGGCCGGGCTGCTGTTGCTGATTGCCATGCGCGGCCTGGGCCATTTCTGGCCCAAGACGGTATATGAGATCGAATACGATAACGGTACCAGCATCGTGCAGATTGTGGGTGAGCGGGTGGAAACGGAAGAGGTCCCCCGGAAGCGGATTATTGAGTCCGGGATCGAACTGGACAGTGACCAGGATCTCATTGAGCGCAGCCTGATCAAGGTCGGCATTCGTGAAGTACTGGGCGTCGATTTCATGCTTACGGTTGCACCCAACGAAAAGAGCGTGAAAATTCCGGAAGACGTGATTGTGCTGGAACGCACGCAATGGGGAAATTTTTATGGCTACCTGAGCGCTGTGAAAGAGGCCGGCAAAACAGTGAATGTTGCCGGTGCGGCCATGTGGGACGAGTTGGGGTTTCGACTGCACCGCGTGGCAGAATTCCAGGAGCGTATCGGACATATTGAGAAAGTACAAATCGGGGCAATCAACTTCCAGCTTGAAAAGCTGCGTCTCAAGAAACGGGGGCTGGAACTGAAAGGGGTAGCGAAACCGGGGCATTATGACCAGATTGCAGCCAGACAGGATGAATATATCCGTGAATACGAGGGGTTGAAGGCGGAACTGGATACCCTGTATCGGGAAATCTCGCGTGACAGCATTACGGTGCGCGTCATGACCGGTGACGAGGTTGAAATCAAGCTTTCCAATGTGGTCAAGGCCTATCGGCCCAACGCGATGAGCCTGGGTGAGAAAATTGTTTTCTACGTCAAGACATTCTGGGGGTTCGTCACGGATGACCCGCGTGAGGCGAATACGGAAGGCGGAATTTTTCCGGCCATTTTCGGTACCGTTGTCATGGTGATGCTGATGTCGATCATTGTAGCGCCGTTTGGCATCATTGCAGCCATTTATCTGCGCGAATACGCACATCAGGGCTTTATCACGCGCCTGGTCAGGATCTCGGTCAATAACCTGGCGGGGGTGCCTTCCATTGTGTACGGGGTGTTCGGGCTTGGCTTTTTCGTGTATGTGGTCGGCGGCACCATCGATGAACTTTTTTACCGTGAAGCCCTGCCGTCTCCGACCTTCGGGTCCGGCGGCGTGCTCTGGGCGTCACTGACACTGGCATTACTGACGGTACCCGTTGTGATCGTTGCCACCGAGGAAGGACTGTCGCGCATTCCCCGGGCAGTGCGCGAAGGTTCGCTGGCACTGGGTGCAACCAAGGCCGAAACTCTGTGGCGAACGGTGTTGCCCATGGCAAGTCCTGCGATGATGACGGGTTTGATCCTGGCCGTTGCGCGTGCGGCCGGAGAGGTGGCGCCCCTGATGCTGGTAGGTGCCGTGAAACTGGCACCTTCCCTGCCGGTGGATATGAATGCGCCTTTTGTACATCTGGAACGCAAATTCATGCATCTGGGATTCCATATCTACGATGTAGGGTTTCAAAGCCCCAATGTAGAAGCCGCCCGTCCGCTCGTGTATGCCACCGCATTGATACTGGTAGTGGTGATTGTTATTTTGAATCTTTCTGCAATCTATATACGGAACCATTTGCGGGAAAAACACAAAAACCTGGAACAAAACTAGGCCGGTTTATTGCCGGGTACCGCTAAATATGCAAAGCTTTTCAGGAGTTAAGGAAAGTATGACTATGGTCGCACCACAAATATCACAAGACGTGCTTCTTAACCGGGCAAGCCCGAAACTGGAAACGGAACAGACATGCTTCGAGTGCAAGGATTTTGGTCTTTATTACGGGGCCAGTCAGGCCTTGCGCGGAATCAATATGGTCGTTCCTGAAAAAAGGGTGACTGCATTTATTGGTCCCAGCGGATGCGGAAAGTCCACGCTGTTACGTTGCATGAACCGCATGAACGATTTGATCGATGTGGTCAGGCTGGAGGGCAAGATGCTGTTGCACGGAAAGGATATCAATAAAAAATCGGTCAATGTGGCAGAACTGCGCCGCCAGGTGGGTATGGTGTTTCAAAAACCCAATCCTTTCCCCAAGACCGTGTATGAAAATGTTGCCTATGGACTGCGGCTGCAGGGTGTGAATAAGAAACGGGTGCTGGACGAGCGCGTTGAATGGGCGCTGTACTGTGCGGCGTTATGGGAGGAAGTCAAGGATCGGCTGCAGGACAATGCCCTGGGTTTATCGGGGGGGCAACAGCAGCGCCTGGTGATTGCACGTGCCATTGCGATACAGCCCGAGGTCATTTTACTGGATGAGCCGGCTTCTGCGCTGGACCCTATTTCAACACTGAAAATCGAGGAACTGATTATCCAGTTAAAGAAGAATTACACCGTAGTCATTGTCACCCATAACATGCAACAGGCTGCGCGTGTTTCAGATTACACGGCTTTTTTGTATCTGGGAGAGCTTATCGAGTTTGGCGCAACGGACCAGTTGTTTACCAACCCGAGTCGGAAGCAGACGGAAGATTATATTACAGGCCGTTACGGTTAACGGACCCGCGGCATCATTTGGAGCAGTACATGGTATTTCAAGACATCGGACAGCATATCTCCCATCAGTATGATGAGGACCTGGAATCCCTGCGCAGCAAAGTGCTGAACATGGGGGGCATGGTGGAAAAACAGGTTAAACAGGCCTTGCTGGCACTGACCCGTGCAGACAGCAGTCTGGCTGAAGATGTGGCAACCAGTGACTACCGAATCAATTCGATGGAGGTGGCGATTGATGAGGAGTGCACGCAGGTGATTGCACGACGTCAACCGGCGGCTAGCGACCTGCGCCTGGTGGTCACGATTTTCAAGACCATTACTGATCTGGAACGAATCGGGGATGAGGCGGAAAAAATCGGCCGGCATGCCGTGAAACTTGCGGCTATTGAGCGTACCCCTATCTATTTTTCCGAAATCAAGCATCTCGGAGAGCAGGTTTGCAAGATGCTGCATGAATGCCTGGATGCCCTGGCCCGCATGGATATGGATAGCGCACTGGTCATTGCACAGGGCGATCGGGCCATCAATGATGAGTATGACGCACTGACCCGTCAGCTGATTACCCATATGATGGAGGACCCCCGTAGCATTAAACGCTCGCTCAGGGTAATGTGGTGCGCTCGCTCGCTGGAACGAATCGGGGACCATGCCAAAAACATCTGTGAGTATGTGATTTATGCCGTAGCCGGGAAAGACATTCGCCACACCAGCTTTGACCAGGTTAAGGCCGAGCTCGGCGATGCGGATAACAAATAGTCCACCGGATCCATAATAATTTTTTATGGATCAGTGCCTTGCTGGTGCCACAGCCTGCAACCGGGTGATGTAATTTCCCAACACATCTTGATTGTTATCCTGCACTATTGGTAATCTGCACGAGGCGAACCCAAGAATATACATGCACGGTTTGACAGATAATACAATCGTTGCAATTACTTTTATTAAATCTGGTATGGAGCAATATAGCAAAAGCCACTTGAAGTAACTGACTTAAAACGATCTGGACATATATCATAATATAAGGAGTGAAGTTGAAATGCGTAGACTAATTCTGGTTTTATTCGTTTTTGCGCTAATGGCTGCTTGCAGCAGTGAAGATTCTGCAGATTCTGCAGATTCTTCCAGCAATTCCAAGGCGGCAGCCACAGCCCAGGACAAAGTAAGTGATAGCGAGTATTCGAAAAAATACGGGGCTGCAATGAAACAGGCCATGAGCAAGGAAAATACCGAAGCCGGGGAAGGCTCACAGTAACGACAACCCGGTCCGCAGCACAGGGCCAGCATAAGGATACCTGTCTGCCGGGCTTCTCTGGTCCGACTTGACTCACCAGGGGGACAGGCGCACCTGCCACCGGCCATGGCAGGCAAAGATCCTGTGGCGGCCCGCTCACCGTATTGCCTGATACGGCTGGCCCCGTTCGGCGGGTACCTCAATCCTGCCGGGTCTCAGGGTGTGTCCGGGCATTTTTCTGCGGGACAATCCGGTAAGGTCATGCCCTGCATTTTATAATCCTTGTACAGGGATTTTTACAGGCTATGAACACGCGTACGCTTTTTATCGTCTCAGGCCCTTCCGGGTCGGGCAAGACCAGTCTGGTCAAGGCACTTACTGAGAAAGTATCGGATGCAGTGGCTTCGGTCTCGCACACGACCCGGCCCAGGCGCCCGGGTGAAGTCGATGGCAAGGATTACTTTTTCACAAGTGTTGCCCGGTTTGCGGATATGATTGAGAAAGGTGAATTCCTGGAACATGCCGAGGTCTTCGGTAATTTTTACGGAACCTCGCAATCGTCCGTGCAATGCCAGCTTGAGGAGGGGTTCAAGGTCATTCTGGAAATTGACTGGCAGGGTGCACAACAGACACGTCGGCAGATGCACAATACCACCTCGATATTTATCCTGCCTCCTTCCAGGACAGCGTTGGAGAGCCGCCTTCGTAATCGGGGGCAGGACAGCCATGAGACGGTTTCCGCAAGAATGCGTAAGGCTCAAAGTGAAATCAGCCACTACGATGAATTTGATTACGTAGTGTTGAATGATGACTTCGATCATGCCCTGCAGGAACTGGTGTGCCTTTTTTCGGATCCGGAAGATTTTCGCCCGCTTGGCAAGGCCGGGTTGCAGTCCCTGACCGCAAGATTACTGGCGTAGCCGAAGTTGACCTCTTCAGGCTCATTGTAAAGGTTCAGATACCTATGGCACTTTTCAGTGATCGTGAGCAAGGGATCTGAATGAGGGGGTGCAGAGGGAGGCGTGGCCTCTCTCTGCACCGGATCGGGTATCCTCCAGTGAACCAACCACAGCCACTGGAACAGGAGACCCGAGCATGGACATTAAATCCCTTCGTATTCGATCATACAAGAGCTTCAAGGTCGACGAACACGTACCCGAGGCGGCGGGTGAGCGCTACCGCAGGTTGCAGGCGTACCAGCGCTTGCGTGCGGCGGGCTGCAGCGAGGCCGGCGCCCTGGAGCAGCTGGAGATCAGCCGGCGCACCCTGTACCGCTGGAAGGCCGTCCTGGCCGCAGGCGGTGTGCACGCCCTGGCGCCGCATTCGAGCCGCCCGCGGCGGCACCGGTGTCCGGCCTATACGCCGCAGGACGTGAGGGCGGTGCTGGCCCTGCGCCGCAAGTACCCGTTTATGGGCAAGGCGCGCCTGCAGGTCCTGCTGGGGCGCGAGGGCGTGGCACTGAGTGTGTCGAGCGTCGGGCGCATCCTCAGCCGGGCGCTGGCCCGCGGTGTGATCCGGCCCGCCGCGTTCTGCGAAGGCAGGCATGCGCCGAAGCGCCCGCGCCGCTTCGCCCGCTGGGCACGGCGCTGGAAGTACGGCGCGAAGGCGCGTACCCCGGGCGAGCTGATGCAGATCGACCACATGACCTATGTGCGAGACGGCGACACCGTCAAGGAGTTCCGCGCCGTGTGCCCGGTGTCGAAGTTCATGGTCACGCGCGCCTGCTCACGGGCCACTGCCGGGCACGCCCGGCGCTTCCTGCACGAACTGCTGGCGGCCCTGCCGTTCCCGCTCGTCTCCATCCAGGTCGACGGCGGCAGCGAGTTCATGGCCGGCTTCGAGGCGTCCTGTGAAGCGCTGCACATCCCGCTGCATGTGTTGCCGCCCAAGCATCCCCAGTACAACGGCTGTGTGGAACGCGCCAACCGCGCTGCCCGCATCGAGTTCTGGGGACGCTACGATGGCCCCCTGAGCATCGACCCGGTGCAGGCCGCCCTCGCCGGCTATGAGTTCTTCTACAACTATGAACGCCCCCACGCAGCACTCGACTGGAAAACGCCCAACGAGTACCTTGTCACCCTGGAGGCCGCCTGATCCCACAGTGCCATAGGTACTGAACCCATACACTCATATTCCGCTGGACAATTCATGTGTTACAATAACCCGCTTGGCTTGTGTGTTTTTTATAGGAGCAGGGTATGGCAAGGGTAACGGTAGAAGATTGTCTGGAACATGTGGAAAATCGCTTTAAACTGGTATTGCTGGCAAGCAAACGTTCACGACAACTCGTGCTCGGTGCAGAGCCACTCGTACCCTGGGAAAACGACAAGCCTACTGTAGTGGCATTGCGTGAGATTGCAGAAAATCTGGTCAATGAGGAAACGATGGAGAAATCATTGGCTGCACCGGCGGAGGGTGAAGGCTCTGAATTCGGTGAAGACGAGCTGGCCGCACTGTATAGCGAGATCAGTCGTGAACTGAGCCAGAACATGCCGGAGGACAGCAGCAAACCCGATGCTGCACCCGCCACGGAGAAACAACCCGGAAGCTTTTTTTTCAGTAAAGATTTCACCCGCTCCAGTGAGGCGGGTCCGGCAGATGTGCCGGCTGAACAGCCAGCACAGGTTCCGGATGCGGATTCCAGTCCACCCTCACCTGAGACCGATTCGTCATCCGAAGGGGAGCAGGGGTTCTAACCCTCTGATCCACCTACCTTGCGGCAATGGCTAGTGTTGTAAAATCCGCTAGCAAAAAACTGGTTGCAAATCACCCTTCGCGGTTTTTGATCAGTGACCTGTGCGCGTTACTGGAAACGTATCTGAAGCCGCAGCACGTCAAGGGCGTATACCACTCCTATCTGTTCAGTGCAGCCGCCCATGACGGCCAAACACGCCTTACTGGCGAACCCTATATCTATCACCCGCTCGCCGTAGCCAGGGTTCTGGCCGGGATGCATATGGATGCCCAGACCATTATGGCAGCCGTTTTGCATGATGTGATAGAAGATACGGAAACCGCCAAGGAGCAGATTATCCATGAGTTTGGCAAGGACGTCGCTGAGCTGGTAGACGGGGTCAGCAAACTTACGCATCTGGAGTTCGGGTCGAAACAGGAAGCACAGGCTGAAAACTTTCGCAAAATGATGCTGGCTTTTGTGAAAGATATTCGCGTCATTATTATCAAGCTTGCGGACCGGTTGCACAACATGCGCACGTTAAGTGTGATGTCCTATGACAAACGCAAACAGATTGCACGCGAAACCCTGGATATCTATGCGCCGATCGCACTGCGACTGGGAATGCACGAACTGTGCATTGAGCTTGAAGAACTTTCGTTCAAGACTTTATGGCCGAATCGGTATGAAGTTTTACAGGATTCCATAAAGCGTACCCGTGTAAATCGCAAGAAGCTGTTGCAGGAAGTGGAAAAGAACATTTGCGAGAGGCTGGAAGAGGCGGACATCGTCAGCAGGATTCACGGGCGCGAGAAAAACATTTACAGTATCTACAGAAAGATGCAAGAAAAGCGTCTGCAGTTTTCAGAGGTGTTTGACGTTTTCGGTTTTCGGATCATCGTTGGTGATGTGGATACGTGCTACCGTGTAATCGGTGTGATCCATAATCTGTATAAGCCGGTTCCGGGAAAGTTCAAGGATTACATTGCCATTCCCAAAAAAAATGCCTACCAGTCGTTGCATACCGTTTTATTCGGACCGAAAGGAACCCCGATCGAAGTGCAAATCCGCTCTCAGGAAATGGATCAGGTTGCGCAATCCGGGATTGCTGCGCACTGGATGTATAAGGGCAGCAAAAGTGACCATGCGACGCCCCACACCCGAACACGGGAATGGCTGGAGACCGTTTCGGAAATGCAGCACAGTTCCGGCAGCTCACTTGAATTCCTGGAGAGCGTAAAGATTGATCTGTTTTACGATGAAATTTACGTATTCACCCCGATGGGCGACATCATGGAATTGCCCACCAATGCCACCGCCGTGGACTTCGCCTATGCTGTGCATTCGGATATCGGAAATCATTGTGTCGGAGCCAGGATCAATCGCCGCATGGAGCCATTGAGTACGGTCCTGGAGAATGGGCAGACCATAGAGATTGTGACCGCCCCCAACGGTCATCCAAGTCCGGACTGGCTGAGTTTTATCGTTACCGCCAAGGCACGTTCAAATATCCGCAGTTATCTGAAAAACCTGCAGTCCAAGGAAGCAGGCAAGTTGGGTCAGCGACTGTTGAACCAGGCCTTGTATGCGTATCAAAAAAACTGGGGAGATGTAAGCAAGCGTGATCTTGCCCATTTACTCAAGGAACTGCAGCTGGAGTCCGAGCAGCAACTGTTTGAGGAAGTGGGTTTAGGGGATCGTATGGCACCGTTTGTGGTCAGACACCTGGTGTCGCTGCGTGGACGATGGGTTAAATTACGCCGCAGGAGCGAACGAAAAACCCCCCTGGCGATTCGTGGCACGGAAGGCATGGTAGTGAGTTACGGGAAATGTTGCCACCCCATCCCTGGCGATTCCGTGATCGGTATGATGACAGCAGGCAAGGGTCTGGTGGTACATTACGCCAAGTGTCCCAATAGCGTAAGGCGTTGGAAACAAAGTCGCGATAAATGGATATCTGTATACTGGGACAGCAATCCAGGCAGTGAGTTTACTGCAGAAATCAGTATCAAAACGGCAAATGAACGCGGTGTACTGGCCGTGGTGGCCGCTAAAATATCAGAGGAAAGCTCCAATATAGAAAACATTATCTTTGATGAGAAATATGGGGCAACGACTACCATTACCGTTTTACTTACAGTCAGGGACCGTGCCCATCTGGCTCGCATCATTCGGGCCGTGCGCAAAACGCCGAAAATATACAAGGTTAAACGTACTTAAAAAGGAGACACACATGGCGCGCGAAATCATTGTAACCGGGCACGCACCACAAGCCATTGGTACCTATTCACAGGCCGTTAAAGTCGGCAGCACGGTCTATTTGTCCGGTCAGATCCCGCTTGAGCCGGCGTCCATGCAGCTCGTCGGCGAGGACATGAGGACACAGATCTCCCAGGTCTTTGACAACCTTCAGGCGGTGGCACAGGCCGCAGGCGGTACCCTGGATCAGGTTGTGAAGCTGAATGTCTTTCTGACTGATCTCAGCCATTTCCCTCTGGTCAATGAAGTCATGTCCAGATACTTTTCTGAGCCCTACCCGGCACGTGCAGCCGTCGGTGTGGCCGCCTTGCCCAAGGATGCAGGTGTGGAAATGGATGCTGTGATGCAGCTTGGCTGAAACCGTATTGCCGGGATTACTCTTTAAACCTTACCCATTGAGTGAGCCGGGATGAAAGTTCCTTGAGCAGCAATACGTTTCCTCCAGTCACCACGCTTAAGGGTATTGGCCCCAAAATCATGGGGCATCTGCAGCGTTTGCAGATTCACACCCTGCAGGACCTGCTTTTTCATTTGCCGATCCGTTACCAGGATCGCACGCGGGTACGTCCTATCGGGGCCTTGCAGCCCGGTGATGAATGTGTACTGATCGGTACGGTTGAGCACAGTGAAACGGTCTATCGAAAACGGCGCATGCTGCTGGTCAGTATAAGCGACGGGACGGGCAAGATCCTGTTGCGGTTTTTCTATTTCAGCAAGGCCCAGCGTGAGAATCTTGTACCGGGTGTGAATATTCGCTGCTTTGGCGAGGTCAGGCGAGGGATCAGGGGCCCGGAAATGGTGCATCCCGAATATGAGGTTCACCGTGCGCGCGCAGTGACAAAAGTCGAGGACCATCTGACCCCGATTTATCCAACCACAGAAGGCCTGCATCAACTTGTTTTGCGCCGCCTGACCTCGCAGGCATTGCGCTGGATCGACAGTGAAGCCGTGCCCGAACTGGATTTACTGCCTGTTCCACCGGAAATCGATGGTCAGCGGACCTCCATTATCGAGGCATTGAAGTTTGTGCACCGCCCCCCGCCCGAGGCGGACACCCAGGCATTGGTTGCCGGCACCCATGCGATGCAGCGTCGCCTGGCCTTTGAGGAACTGCTCGCACAGCGATTGAGCTTCTTCAAGCTGAGGCGGCAGATGCAAAAGCAGCCTGCCATGCCTGTTTCACCCCCCGGAAGACTGTATGAGCAGTTGATTGAAAGGCTTGAATTTGATCCTACAGCTGCCCAGCAGCGTGTCATCAACACGGTATTTGAAGACCTGAAAAACAACTACCCCATGCTACGCCTGGTGCAGGGCGATGTGGGCAGCGGCAAAACGCTGGTTGCCATGGCGGCCTGCCTGCAGGTCATTGAGGCCGGTTATCAGGCTGTGGTGATGGCACCTACCGAAATCCTGACTGAGCAGCATTTGCAAAATTTTTCAAACTGGCTGACGCCTCTCGGTGTGCAACTGGCCTGGCTGTCAGGCAGAATGACGGCAGGCAAGAGCAGCGAAATGAAAGCGCGTATCGCCGATGGCCGGGCGCATGCCATCGTGGGTACCCATGCCCTGTTTCAACAGGGCGTTACCTTCAGGAATCTGGCGCTGGTAGTGGTTGATGAACAGCACCGCTTCGGTGTACATCAGCGGCTGGCCTTGCGTGAAAAAGGTGTACAGGACGGTGCGTACCCGCACCAGTTGATCATGACCGCTACCCCGATTCCCCGGACCCTGGCCATGACCGCCTATGCCGACCTCGATTATTCCGTGATTGATGAGTTGCCCCCCGGGCGCAAACCGGTCAGCACGGTTGCAGTACCGCAGGAGAGACGCCATGAAGTGGTGGCACGGGTTGCCAGCGCCTGTCGGCGTGGTCAGCAGGTCTATTGGGTCTGTACGCTGGTTGAGGAATCGGAAGCAATGCAGTGTCAGGCGGCCGAGGATGTCTATCGGGAACTCAGCAGTCTTCTGCAGGGCGTCAGGGTCGGGCTTGTGCACGGGCGTATGAAAGCCAGGAAAAAAAATGCAGTGATGCAGGATTTTGCAGGCCGCAAAACTGACCTGCTGGTGGCGACTACCGTAATCGAGGTAGGGGTGGATGTTGCCAATGCCAGCCTGATGATTATCGAAAATGCAGAGCGCCTGGGTCTTGCACAACTGCATCAGTTACGCGGTCGCGTTGGCAGGGGCCATCGGGAAAGCAGTTGTGTGCTGTTGTTCAGTCCCCCGCTTACCGAAAATGCCAAACTGCGTATCGACACCATGCGCGGTACCAATGATGGATTCAAGATCGCCCAGATCGATCTTGAGATTCGGGGTCCAGGTGAAGTTCTGGGTACCCGACAGACAGGGATGTTGCAATTACGGATCGCCGATATCCTGCGTGACCAGGATCTGATTCCCCAGGTACAGGAAAGTGCAAAATTGCTGTT
Source organism: Gammaproteobacteria bacterium (assembly GCA_965205275.1). Classification (GTDB taxonomy): domain Bacteria; phylum Pseudomonadota; class Gammaproteobacteria; order UBA4575; family UBA4575; genus WTFY01. Next base: position 1,575,404 of record OZ242168.1, on the reverse strand, counting down.
TGCGGAACATCCCCGCAAGGCGGATGCCCTGATTCACAGATGGCTGGGGAAGTCGATTGAGTTTGGTCAGGTATAGCGCGTGCGCATTCTGAATGCGTTATATCCCAAAGGTACCAACCAGGATGGTGGTGATGTATATTCCGCACAACCCCAGCAAGGCAAGCAAAGCCAGGGTATTCACCCGGCCTGATTTGCTGGCGAACAGGGTACTGATGCTGAAAATCAGGCCGACCGCGGCAATGGCAAAAGATACCCAGAATATTGTGTTCACACAGTTGGTCTGACAGGTGCGACCGTCAAAGGTGCCGGACAATAATTGCATAACCAGAAAGACAGCCAGCAGCCAGCTGGCTGCTGCACTGAAAAGGGATATCCACGAATTCATTTTTATGATCGCTGTCAAAATGACCCCTGATTTATCTGCCGGGGCCGGTACAGACTATGTTATCTGAACCCATTATGCCATACCAGGATACCCGGTGTACCCCCGGCCACTTGAAATTCCGTGCCCAGAGCTTTGCAGACGGCCTGCAATGCCTGCCCATACCGGATTTTCAAATCAGGACATGGACCGCACGGTCCCTGATTATACAGGGCAGGGCCTGAAGTCGCTGGTTTTTGCACGGACCGTATATGCATAAACCACCCGGGATCTGAAACAGGGCACCATGATTGGCACATATGATATACTTCCCCTGTTTGTCCAGAAAGCAGTCAGGTGTCCAGTCTAAAGGCCCCAGCGTATGCGGACAGGAGTTTTCATAGGCGTATACTTTTTCGTTTTTCTTGACGATAAAAATGCTGATCCGGGTGTCGTGTGCCTCGACAAGCAGGCCTTTGCTACCCGGATCAGGGATTTCATCATAATGGCATAACTGCTTGTGTACCCTGTGCATGGCAATTTAAAATAGTATCATACCCACACGCTTTCAAGCCTGACTGCAAGCCTATGCAAAATATAAATCGTTTCTCAACTTCCGAACTGGCTGAAAAGGCATTTTACCGTTCATTCCAGCAGGGAGATATTGAGTTGATGATGTCTGTATGGTGCCAGGACAGGGATATCGTCTGCATTCACCCGGGCGGTGCCCGTTTGCAGGGCGGAGCCAGTATCCGTAAAAGCTGGGAGCAGATATTTTCTTGTGAGCAGGGTATTGAATTAAGTATCAATAGAAAAAAAGTCATGCTGGAAAAGGAAATCGCCATACACCATGTGGTCGAAGACATCTTTATAGACGGTGAATTACAGTCGGAGATCTTTGCTACGAATGTCTACGTTAAGACTGAAGACAGCTGGCGTATGGTCTTGCATCATGCTTCAGCGGAGCTGTATCCCGGAATCGAGCAGCAATACGATGAAACCGAAGAGGCACAGACCCTCCACTAGGCTCTGAATCCTGAAGCCGTTGCTTCAGTACATGTAATAAAAAATCAGGTACACGCCGAGCAGAAAAGCGACCCACAGTACCATGCTGCCGGTCGGCCAGGTTTTCGAAAGCAGCCCCTGGGGTCCGTGATGACGGTGCAGGTGCACACCGGCTTTGAATGAGAGCTTCTTGCCCAAGGTGAATGCGACCTTCTCGCCGGATACGATGAACTGCAAGATATAGCTTGCAAGCCGGGCTCCCGGCTTGCGGTATAACCAGTCGGCATCAAGATTGACGGAATGCAATTCCGGGGGGTAGATGCCCTGTCGAATCAGCCAGGTAAATGCAAGCGCCGAGAAAAACAGCAGTTGAAGCTGCGTGATGACGTGCGTGGTGGTGAAAGGATCGTATTCCGTCTGATAGGGCAATAACGCGTACAGGGTTTGCGGAAAGATTCCGATACACATCGACAGGCTCGCTGCAATGGCCATTGCGATCAGCATACTGGTCGGCGCTTCCTTGCAGCGAATACCGCTGTCATGGGCAAAAAATGCAAAGAACGGGATTTTTATCCCTGCATGGTGAAATACACCGGCCGAAGCAAACAGTAAAACCAGCCAGACGAGTGTATGACCCTCGTGGGCGGCGGCTTCCATGATCATCGATTTGGTCACAAAGGCACTGAACAGGGGGAAGGCCGAAATGGAGGCGGCACCGATGATGCAAAAGCCAGCTGTATACGGCATCGATTTATACAGCCCCCCCAGGTCTGAGCCGTTGATCTTGCCGGTGCGCAACAGCACCGCACCCATGCTCATGAATAAAAGTCCCTTGAACAGGATGTCTGCAACCGCGTGGGCGGCGGTACCGTTGAGAGCAAGCTCGGTACCGATTCCAACTCCGACTACCATGAATCCCAGCTGGTTGATCATGCTGTAGGTCAGCACCCGGCGCAGATCATTTTCGATCACCGCGTAGAAAATCGGAAATGCAGCCATCGCCAGCCCAATCCAGATCAGGATTTCCGTTCCCGGAAACGCCGTTGCCAGCGCATAGACCGCCATCTTTGTAGTAAAGGCTGACAGCACCACCGCTCCGGTCACGGTCGCTTCCGGGTAGGCATCCACCAGCCAGTTGTGTAACAGGGGAAATGCGCATTTGATTCCGAAGGCCATGAAGATCAGCAGGCCACCCGGGCTGTCAAGGTCCAGCCGGGTAAATTCAATCGATCCGCCGGCACGGATGTGCAGGATAATACCGGCCAACAGCAGGAATCCGGAGATGACCTGTATGATCAGGTAACGCAAACCTGCCCGGTAGGATGCCGGAGTGTACCGTGCCCAGATCAGGAATACCGACGAGACGGCAGCCGCCTCCCAATAGATGAACAGGGTTACCAGGTCACCGGCCAGCACCACTCCCAGCGCACAGCCTGCATAGATCAGGCTGACAGTCTGTTGCAGACGGTCGCGTACATGCAGTGAATACACGATCGAGATGAAGGCCGCGATATGAAAGATCACTGCAAACATGAAACCGAGCCGGTCAATGCGCAAGGTGGTCAGGGTCAGGTTGAATATCTCAAATTCTGCATGACTGCCTGCAGGCAGGGTATACAGCTGCAGGAAGGATAAAACGGGCAGCAGCAGTACGTAGACCATACGCACGCGGCCTTTCAGGACCGGAATCAGTAACGGGCCAAGCACCAGGATCAATGCCGGGTTCAGATTAGCGATCACCGTAGTAATCCTCGTCCCGTTTGACGATTTTACGCATTTGTTTGGCGATCAGGACCAGGGCCACGCACGCAATGAAGCCGAACCAGGCAAAAAAGCCAAACCAGTTTTCGAACGGGAAGCTGGTGTGTTTGCGATAGAGAAAATCGAGCAGCACCAATCCTGCGCACACCGCATACAAACCGTATACGAGCCGGTTAACGTTGGCGGGGTTGTCCAGCCAGTATCTTTTTTTTCTGGTGTTCATGGGTTAAAAACCGGGTAAAGAAAATCATAAATGGGCTGTATGTAAAAAAACAGCAGCAAGGTACCCGCAGCGGTCACCCATAAAGGGATCAGGCAGGCAAGGGGGGCCTCCTTGATTCCTGAACTGGCCTCGCCCGCCGCAAGGTCCTGTGGCTTGAAGAAAGCGCGCAGGGCCACGGGCAGCAGATAGGCACAGTTCAGCAGGGTGCTCAGCCCGAAGGCGCACAGCACAATATAGTGTTGCGTGCTGGCACTGCCTTCGATCAGCAGCCACTTGCTCCAGCTGCCGACGAACGGCGGCAAGCCGATCACACTGAAAGCACCGAGCAGGTAGGCAGAAAATGTAAAAGGCATTTTACGTCCCAGGCCATTGAGCTGGCTGACGTTTATATATTTTGTAGCGGTGTAGATCGCGCCTGCGCAAAAGAACAGGGTGATTTTGCCGAAGGCATGCGTGACGATATGCAGGGCACCCCCCAAAGCGGCTGCCGGCCAGGCCAGCGCGGCCCCAATGACGATATACGCGAGTTGGCTGATGGTCGAATAGGCCAGACGCGCTTTCAGGTTATCCTTGCTGAGCGCAATGACGGAAGCAATCAGCATCGTGGCCACCGCCAGCCACAGGATCCAGACCGATGCATCCTGTGTGGCGATAAAGTCAATCCCGAAGATGTATACGGATATTTTCAATACAGAAAATACACCGGCCTTGACCACTGCAACGGCATGCAGCAATGCACTGACCGGAGTGGGTGCCACCATGGCAGCCGGTAACCAGCGGTGAAACGGCATCAGGGCCGCCTTGCCGATTCCGAACATGAACAGCGTAAACAGCAGCCCGGCTGCGATCCCGTCGATGTTTCCTTCCAGAATACCGCCGGGCACGAAATCCAGGGTGCCCGTCTGAATCCAGGTAATGACCAGGGCGGTCAGGAAAAACATGATCGATGTGCCCAGCAGGATCCCCAGGTAGACGCGTCCTCCTCTTTGTGCATCCGAGGTTCGTTTATGCGTCACCAGCGGGTAGGTACACAGTGTCAGCGCCTCATAAAAAATAAACAGGGTAAACAGGTTTGCTGCAAAGGCGATGCCCAGGGTCGATGCAATCGACAATGCAAAGAACAGGTAAAACCGTGTCTGGTCTTTCTCTGCGTTGGCACACATATACCCGATGGAATACACAGTCGTGACCACCCAGAGACCGGATGCAAGCAACGCAAAGACAAGTCCGAGAGGCTCCAGGTGAAAGGCGATGGAGAGATTTCCGGAAATATCGAGCAGGACGTGTGTACGGGTCGGGTCGGGGTCAAGGCCCAGCAACTGGGTGACGTACAGAAACAAAACAACTCCGGCAAGTATCGAGCTCGCCTCCCGGAGTCTGGGCCGGTCGTGAAATACAAGGATCAGGATCCCCCCCAGCAGGGGAATCAAAATTGCCAGTTCAGGGTGCTGGAGGAGCAAGGTCATCATTCAGTGAAATAATGCGTGGATGGCGGTACTTGCAAAACCGAGACTGAAGGATGTGTTCAGGCCGAAATAAAAGTTGCCCGCGACCAGTATCCAAAGGGGAATCAGCATCTGCAGGGGCGCCTCCAGGGTGGCCTGGGTGTGCGGTGCGGGACTCACCGGGGTCTTAAAGTAGGCATATTCAATGATTTTCCAGATGTACAGGATGGTCAGCAGTGAACCGCCCACTACCACCGTCGCCGCCAGCCATTGCCCCTGTTCGATGGCCGCCGCCAGTACATACCACTTACTGATAAAGCCTGCCGTAAACGGAACCCCGATCAGCCCCAGACCCAGCAGCACAATGGCGGCCATGGTCCAGGGCATGCGTTTTCCCAACCCTGCAAAATCCTCCAACTGCACCGAATTGATCCGGAATACGATGCATGCCATGGCCAGGAACAGCCCGCCCTTGATCATTGCGTGATTAAACAAATATACCATTCCGGCGATACTGCCCTCCTTCGAACCCAGGCCGATCCCCAGAGTCATGTACCCGATCTGTGCCACACTGGAATAGGCAAGCATGCGTTTGATGTTGTCCTGAAAAATGGCAACAAAGGAGGCGGTGAGGATGGCGATAATGGACAGGGGCAGCAGGATCTTGCCCAGATGAAAGAGCTCAAAGGAGACCTCATGGGGGAACAGGCCAAAAAAGAATCTGAACAGTACATACAGGGAAACCTTGGTCGCCGTTGCCGACAGGAACACGGTAATCATTGAGGGGGCATACGCATAGGCATTGGGAAGCCACAGGTGTAACGGGAACAGGGCAATCTTTAATGAAATCCCGGCTGTAAGAAAGGCGAATGCAGCATGCAAGGTTCGGGAATCGACAATCGCAGGTATTTTTTGCTGTAGATCCATGATGTTCAGGGTGCCGGTGAGCATGTACAGCAGGCCGACGCCAATCAATATGAACGTGGCACCAATCGTCCCCATGATCAGATACTGGTACGAGGCGGTCAGGGCCCTGCGGTCCCGGCCCATTGCAATCAGCACGTAGGATGACAGGGAACTGATTTCCAGGAATACAAAAATATTAAACGCATCGCCGGTGGCAACAATGCCCAGCAGGCCGGTCAGGCAAAGCAGGTATGCAGAAAAAAACAGGCCGATTTTTTCACGGGCGATTTCCTGCTCAATGCTTTTGCGCGCAGCGATCATGGTGATGCTGGCGGTTGCGGCAATGATGGTCAGTATATAAGCACTTAAATGATCAATGCGGTACTCAATCCCCAGAGGCGGTGCCCAGCCTCCCAGGTGGTATGACAATACACCATGTGCAGAGACCTCGCGTACCAGCAACAGGGCCACGGCAAAAGAGGCGATGCTCACGGTGGTAGCCAGCAGCCATGCCCACCCTGCACGTGTGACCAGCATGCACACGGGTGCGCTGATCAGGGGAATTACGACTTGTAATGCGGGGAGATGGGCCAGCACTAGGCTTCGTCCTGAAGGTCATCCTGTTCGTGAATAATGCTTTCATCCACCGTGCCGTAGGCCCGATGAATTCTGGCAATGATGGCAAGACCCAGCGCAGAGGTTGAAACGCCCACCACGATTGCAGTCAGGATCAGGACATGCGGCAGGGGGTTGGAGTATACGTTCGCCTCATCAATCAGGATGGGTGCGGTGCCGCCTTTTATTTTGCTCATGGAGATGAACAGCACAAATACCGAGGTCTGGAAGATATTCAGTCCAATAATTTTTTTGATCAGGTTGGAGTCGGAGATGACGATATAGAAACCCATCATCATCAGTACGATGACAACCCAGTAATTAAAATGCCCTGCAATCACCGGTTACTCGCAGAACTCGTCGAGCGTATAAAAAATTGTAATCATGACCGCGGCCACCGTAATCCCCACGCCCAGTTCAATCAGGAAAATACCCAGATGCTGGGCGTGCTGATGGTCGTGCAGCAGTACGTTGTAGTCGAGGAACTTTCCGCCCAGTAACATGGCTGCAACACCAACCCCCGCATACAGCAATACGCCCACTGCAGCGTATACATGAATGACACGGGAGGGCAGGATGCGCTGGGCCTTCTGTCTGCCGTATGCCAGTGCGTACAGAATCACGGCGGCGGCAAAAGCGACGCCCGCCTGAAAACCGCCGCCTGGCCCATAGTCTCCGTGAAACTGCACATACAGGGCAAACAGCAACACAGCAGGAATAATGATTTTGCATACTTCCCGTAAAATCAGATTTGCGCGGGTATCCATTAGCGGCGTCCGTTTCTTTTTTTGGTTTTCCCAAGCAGCAGCAATACGCCTACTGCCGCCGTAAAAATTACCGTGACTTCCCCCAGTGTGTCGTAGCCCCGGTAACTTGCCAGGACCGATGTCACGACGTTGGGGATGCCAATTTCCTCGCTGCTTTGCGTCAGGTAATGCGGTGCAACATGGGTGTGAATCGGGGCACTGGCATCGCCGAATAACGGCATGTCCAGTGTGCCATAAATCAAAGCTGCACCCGTTATGGTGATCACGGCCAGAGGTAAAAACCTTCCGTGTCGGCTGACGGTCTGTTCCCGGCCCGTGACGGCAATGGCCCCCAGCAGCAGCACGGTGGTGATGCCGGCGCCTACGGCCGCTTCGGTGAATGCCACGTCGACCGCATCCATGGTTACGAACAGCCCGGCTGACAACAGGCTGTAGACACTGCTTGAAAGGGCTACAGCCAGCAGACTTTGCAGGCGTATCAGTACAACGACGGTAAGCGCCAGCAATGTCAGCAGGGAAAAATTGACGATGACTTCTATGTCCATGGGCGTTCGATGACTAGGGCTGCTGACGGGTTGGTCCGGGGGCAGGGTCTTTTTCGCTAAGTGATGCGGTGTGTGCCAGGGCGTGTACTGCAGTCGGTCCGGTCAGCATCATGAACAACAGGATCAACATCAGTTTTGCGATCACCATAATATCCTGTGTCTGTGCAACCAGGCCCAGCAAAATCAGTATTGTGCCCAGACTGTCGATAATACCGGCCGCGTGTACCCGGGAATAAAAATCCGGCAGGCGCATGAGTCCCAATGTACCGATCAGGCAAAATGCGCTGCCAAGCGCAAGCAGCACCCAGCTCACGATGATCATATCCGGACCCTCTTATTCATCTACGGACTTGCCCAGACTTTCGTATCGGAACAGTTTGAGTACTGCAATCGTCGCAATGAAATTGGTCAGTGCATAGAGCAGTGCGATATCCATAAAATCGGGGCGTTCGGTCAAAAACCCGAACAGCGCAATGAACAGCACAATAATGGTGCCGAACGTGTTGATGGCCAGAATACGGTCAAAAACAGTCGGTCCGAGTGCCACACGCACCAGCAGCAAGAACATGATGATCAGGATGGCAATGAGTGTGAAGGTAAGCATCTGGCACTCGGAGGGTCAGGAGGTGTCGGAGCGCCCCTGAAGGGCTGAAATCCGTTTTTTCATTGCCCCCTGCTGCAGGCTCGCTGCTATCTCTTTTGTGAGTGAATGGACTTCAATGGTCTCTGCATCAATATGCAGGGTGTACGTGCCAGGGGTCAGGGTGATGCAGTTTGCGTAGACGGTCTTGGCCACACCATTGAGTTTCGCAACGGAAAGGGTGCTTTTATTAGGCGAGATGGGTAGTTTTGGATGCAGGATTTTCCAGCTGACCTCCAGATTGCAGCGGACGACTTCCAGAAAAAACCAGGGTAGGAATCTCGGCAGGTTGAGGCTGAACTTCAAGGTACTGAAATGGGGGTCAGGCAGTGCAAGCCTGTGTGCAAGCCAGGCGACAAACAGACAGCTTGCCGCACCCAGACCCAGCAGCAGCGTGTCCAGATGGCCGGACAGCAATACCCACAGGATGAGTAACAGGGATGCTGTTATCAGTATACGAATCAGCATGGCTTGTAGTCGGAAGATTGATGATGCATGGTGCAGAATACTTGTGCAAAGGGCACGGTTCAAGCGGGTATATGCGTTCAGTGCATATTGTACTTTGGTTGATGTGGAACGGTCTATTGTACGGGTGGTTTCAATCCGGGTTTCCTGGCCTGATGCCAGACTGTGGAGGGTAGCGTCCGCGTCGCTTCAATCTTCTGCAAAACCGGATCAATCGGCGTGCTCGCGGCCGGGTCGCTGGGGAACTGTCCCTCATGTCACCCGGGTAGCCAGATCCAGTCCTTTTTTTGCGTACCGGTGTGCTGCCTCGGTCTCATCAAGCCGTTCATGCAATGCAGCAAGCTCAGCGCACGTTTCTGCCAGGGACTCCTGGCTCAGGCTTGATTCGAGATAGGTTTTTGCCTTGCCCCAGAGTTGTGCACGCTTGCACAAACGGCCCAGGGCCAGATGCAGGTGTGCATCCTCGCCATGCTGTGTCACCCATTGCTCAGCCTGATGGAGTGCCTGGGTTGTGTCTGCAGGCTCCAGCAGGCCGTATTGGCGGATCAGTCCAGGGCTCCAGTGACGGTTCAGGGTATCGGTGACCCAGGTTGCCGCGGCCCGGTGTCTGCCCTGAACACGAAGCGCTTCAACATAGGCAACGGCCAATGCATCATCCGCTACCAGGACCTCGCTGAATCGTGCGCCCAGATGTTCGATGTCCTCGGCTGTTTCCCCGTTCCCGATCGCAATGAGCAGACCCTGTACGGTATTTTTCTGTATCCTGGCCAGTGCGCCAGAATCAAAATTACTGTTCTTTTTCAAATCCGGAATAATGCGGGCCAGTTGCTGCCAGTCCTGCAGTTGTTCGTAGGCCCCTGCAAACAGGCTCGCGATTTTGGAGTTGTTGCTGATTTCTCCGCTGTGCGGCTCAACACACGCCAGGACCTGTTCAGGCAGGCCCTGCTGTTGCAGGAACTCCGCATGCAATATATCCAGTGCCGCCTGCTTCCCCGGCATGTATTTTCTTGCCTGCTCAAGGTGACGGTCCCGCATTTCATAGTTGCCGGATTGCTGTGCGGCATTCGCTGCCCATAAGTAGTTGATGTGTGTACTGTGCGTATGCGCTGCCCCGCGTACCAGCAGTTTTTCAGACTGCGCCCAGTCGCCCGAAGCAAATCGGGTCAGGCCCCTGCTGGTGTCCCTGGCTGCATTGCGCTGTCTGTGCCGCGACCGGGCTGTCTGGATTCGCGCGGGTGCGTTCATCGCCAGTCCAAGCAGACGCAGCAACAGATACAGCACTGCAAACCCGATACAGGCCCCGATTACAAACCCGACCAGTGTCAATTCAACCGTAATATCGCCGTACGTAAAAATCGCAAGGCCGGGCACCTGCATGACGTACAGGACAATCCCCGCAAAAAGGATCAGAAAAAGTATGAAAGATAACAGTATGCGCAGCATTAGCGGTTCTCTATCGTTTCCAGAACCTCAGCCAGCAGGGTGCCGGGTTCACGGATATCCGGCAGTTCCGGTTCAAGGTTGACGTGATTCAGTTCATCAAGCTCATCAATCAAATCCCTCATGCCGGTCAGGGAATCTGTGGTTTCAAGCCATGCAAGGGCGGCCTTGAGTTCAAGGTGGTAACTTTCATCATCACGGTTCGCGAGAGCATATTTTGCGCCAAGCAGCCGGGTGTGCAAGAGTTCATAGGTATGCTGTTTTTTCTGGTGACGGGTGAACGGCCTTGATTTTTGTGCTCCCCGGGTGATGGTAATGGAGTTGCCTACAGAGTTTTTTATAGGCTCCACAAGCTTTCTCCAGGCCGGCAGTCTGCTTTCATTGTGTTCAGGGCTGTGCAGGTCCTGCGGGGTATCGGGTTGTGGGCGGGCATCCTTGATGTCCTGCCTGATTCCGGTCAGGATCGTGTTGAGCTGCAGGTTGATACCCACCCAGTCCGGTTCGGGAACGTTTTTCAGTTTACCAATCTGGCTGGCAATGGATTCGCGTACCGGCAGCAGGCGCAGGTCTTTGAGTTCATGCAGGCGCGAGCTTGCTATGCTCAGGGCCGTGATGGCCCCTGCGATGTCCCGCTCAATGCGTAAACGATGACCAGCCATGTGCAGGATATGCAGTGTCTCTTTCAGTCCCCATCCCAGCTGGCTTCGATTGACCCGGGTAAGGGTTTCCTGCACGAACTCCCGGATGCTTTCCTGCTGGCCTGCCTGTTGTTCAACCTCCCCGGACAGCTCAAGCAGGCGCAGGTCAAGTACGGTAACCTGTTCCTGTAATTCCTTTTTGAAATTCTGGAATTTCGCACTCTCGTCAATGGTGGCAACATCATGCGCAATGGACTGGCGGCCTGCTGCGGCTTGATCGAGGCGCTTGTTCAACTCAAGCCACGCATAGTATCCCAGACCGCCACCGGCCAGCAGCAAAATCACAACCAGAAGCGGAAGAAAGAGGCGGCTGCCCGTTTTTCGGGCGCCAGACATTTTCAGGCTGTCCGGTGCAGGTCCGGAAGGTAAAGGTTTTTGCTCGACATCCATGGTTTTATATATTGTGTGATGGGCGCTGCCCCTGGCCCCAGGCCAGCACGGCCTCCAGCATGGCTGCGTCGCTGGCATTCTTGGCTATTATAGGGTCTTTTGCGAAGCCCGTGGCGGTGGCAATTCTGGCAATGCGCTGACTGCCTGCAATCAGGGTGATCTTGCCCAGCCATTTTTGCTCATCATCCGTGCACAGTGCCCACAGATTTTGCACAGATTCGCCACTGTTGACCAGCACTGCTGAGTTTTTTTCGACGTAGGTACAGAGATTCCGGGTAGGGCGTGTGGTCGGGCGAAGGCGCTGATAGACCTCGGTAATATCCACTTGGGCGCCACGGGCTCGAAGCTCGCGCGCCAGATACTCACGCCCGCCAATTCCCCGGATGATCAGGATGTCCTGTCCCTGCGCCCCCGCAGGCTCCAGCAGCCCTTCGTGTGCCAGCAGGTCTTCGCTGCTGAATCCGGTCTCAGGCACGATGTCTGCCTGCAGGCCATAGCTTTTCAGAGCGGCCTGGGTAGCCGGCCCCACGGCTGCGATGCGCCGGGCGCTGAATGTCAATCGCTGCGCCTGTATCAACTGCATCGCCTGATGTACGGCGTTGGTACTGTTAAAAATGACCGCATTGTAATTCGCCAGGTTTTTCAGCCGCCTGGTTGCCGGCCCGGTATCCTCTGCCGCAAGGATGCGGATGGCAGGAAAATGTACCACCGTGGCCCGGTGGCGTTCCAGGGACGCAAGCAGGTTTTGGGCCTGTCCGACAGGGCGTGTGACAAGTACCGTCTTGTCAGCCAGAAGTTCACGGTCAGGCATGCCTGTCACCGGTGTGTGATCGTTTGCGTACGGTCATTCCTGCTCCGGGTCAGGATAATGCTGCCAGGATCTGATCGGCACCCTGTGCGCGCAGGTCTTCAGCAACGTGCCGACCCAGCCGTACGGGGTCTTTTTTGTTACCGGAACCTTCGCTGCGACAGATCCTTGTACCATCGGGGTCACCCACCAGGGCGCATAGTGCAAGCTGCTCATGATCCGGCCTGGCAAATCCCGCAATCGGTAACTGACATCCTCCCTGCAGGGCCTGACTGACAGCGCGTTCTGCCGAAACGCATACCTGGGTATCCCCGTGGTTCAGTGGCTGAATCAGGGGTTCAATGACCGCATCGTCACATCGGCATTCAATACCGATAGCCCCTTGCCCAATGGCCGGTAATAATTCTTCCACAGCCAGGCAGGCGCGGATGCGCTTTGCAAGACCCAGACGTTTCAGCCCGGCCACAGCCAGTATGATCGCGTCATATTCTCCCTGGTCGAGTCTGGCAAGGCGTGTGCCGACGTTGCCGCGTAACAATTTGATCTCAAGGCCAGGTAACGATGCCTTGAGCTGACAGGCCCGGCGCAGGCTTGAGGTGCCAACAATGGCGTGTCTCGGCAACGCGTCAAGCGTGTCATACCGGTTGGAAACCAGGGCATCGCATGGATTTTCACGCTTGAGCATGACCGGCAGATGCAGCCCGGGCGGGAGTTCAATGGGCACGTCTTTCATGGAATGTACGGCAATGTCCGCCTGGCCTTCCAGCAGGCCATGTTCCAGTTCCTTGGCAAACAGGCCCTTCCCGCCCTGTGTCGCCAGAGACTTCTGCAGCAGGCGGTCCCCGGTAGTGGTCATTCTGATCAGTTCAGTCGACAGGCCATGGTGGGTTTGACGCAGCAGGCGCGAGACTTCTTCGGCCTGCCACAGGGCAAGCGCGCTGTTACGAGTGGCGATTCGTATATGCACGGAATAGTATTTATGCCCTGTTTATCCGACCATCAGGGATGATGTACTGTGCTGTATTTTCAGCCAGTTTGGAAGTAAAACTTCACGCTCCGGAATGCGTTCAGCCGGACGGGATACGATTCTGGAAAAACCGGGGCCGGGTGGGTTCCCGGCCATTGCCCAGTCGTGTCAATGATTCGCGCTCAGGCGTTCGATCTTGCGCTGAATCAGCGACTCAATGGCGCGTAACTGCTTCTTTTCGTCCTGGGTCACCAGGGAAATGGCCTGCCCGCTGGCACCTGCCCGCCCGGTACGGCCAATGCGATGCACATAATCTTCCGGCACGTGGGGCAGATCGAAATTGACGACCAGGGTAAGTAGCTCGATATCGATGCCGCGCGCTGCGATGTCAGTGGCGACCAGTACCTGTATCCGGTCCTTCTTGAAATCCTCCAGCGCCCGGGTGCGTTGTGCCTGGCTTTTGTTTCCGTGAATTGCAGTGGCGGAGATTGAATCCTTGCCCAGTCGTTTTGTCAGCTTGTTCGCACCATGCTTGGTACGGGTAAAAACCAGCACCTGCTCATGGGTGTCCTGCACAAGTTTACTCAACAGGTCGGCCTTGCGTTCCTTCTCGACCCAGTACAGTTTCTGCGAGATTGCCGCGACGGTCGAGTTACGGGGGGCTACGTCGATTTCTATGGGGCGGTTGCAGATTGAGCCGGCCAGCTGGCGAATCTCCTTGGGGAGTGTGGCGGAGAACATCAGGTTCTGTCTGCGCTGCGGAATATGCTTCAGGATCTTGCGGATGTCCCGGATAAAACCCATATCCAGCATACGGTCGGCCTCGTCCAGTACCAGCAGCTCGATATCGTCAAAGCGAATCGCGTTCTGCTGGAAAAGGTCCAGCAAACGGCCCGGGGTGGCCACCAGCAAATCGACACCTTGGCGAAGCGCACGCAGTTGAGGGTTGATGTTGACTCCGCCAAATACTACCGCTGAAGTGAGTTTTTCATGCTTGCCGTACGTCAGGATACTCTGGTGCACTTGGGCCGCCAGTTCCCGTGTGGGTGTCAGGATGAGCGCGCGTGCGCGGCCGGGGTTCGCCTTGGCGCGGGTGCCCAGTTGCTGCAGCATGGGAAGCACAAATCCGGCGGTCTTGCCGGTGCCGGTCTGGGCGGCTGCCATCACGTCGTCGCCGGAAAGAATGGCGGGTATTGCCTTGGCCTGAATCGGGGTGGGTGTGGTATAGCCTGAGTGCGCAACCGCGCGCAACAGGGAATCGGATAATCCGAGTGTCGTAAAAGTCATGTATGTCCCTTTAAAAAATACTGATTTATTTTGCAGGCATGCACAGCTTTTCGAATTCGGGATTAGCGAATTGGTTGGCGATGAATGACCCACGAGTGTATCCCCCAGACGAAAGGCGTCCGGTTATACGGGTGTGCAATCGATAGGTAATGTTTGGAGTTCAGAACCGCTGACCGCTCGGCGGCAAAAGCGGCAAAGCAGGTAAGGCCTCGAAGTCCCAGAGAACTGCGTCCATTAAAACGCAGAAAAATGACTGTTAGCTAAAGATAATGCACTCGCGGCAAGGTATGAATCGAGCTGCGAGGGGCGACTATAGCATGAAATAAACGGAATGGCCCAATAGTGCACTTTGTTGATGTTGAATGATGTATGGTACGGATGTTTTCAATCCGGGTCCCTTGTGGGGTGGCGTCGGTTGTATTTTACCTGCCAGTCGGCCTGTCCTCGGCGCTCAATGTTCCCGTTTGCATGAAGAAGTCATTGGGCTTAGTCTTGTTTGGGGAAAATTTTCTTTTGGGTCACTGGAAACGGGTTTGATGAAGGATAAAAGTTCAAAGCTATGGGGCGGTCGGTTTACGGAAGCCACCGATGAGTTTGTCGAGCAGTTCAATGCATCGGTGGGGTTTGATAAGCGGCTGTACAGGCAGGACATCCTCGCCTCTCGGGCACATGCCCGGATGCTTGCCCGGATCGGTGTCCTGGACGATCGGGACTGTGACAGGCTGTTGCAGGCCCTGGATACGGTTGCCGCAGAAATCGAAGCCGGTTCGTTCTCCTGGGATTGCGCGCTGGAAGACCTGCATATGAATATCGAGTCCCGCCTGGTCGAACTGGCGGGGGATGTGGGCAAGCGTCTTCATACCGGGCGTTCACGTAATGACCAGGTTGCCACGGATGTACGTCTGTACCTGCGCGATGCCATCGATGAAATTGATCCGCAACTGGAAAAGCTGCAACAGGCCATGATTACGCTGGCGGAGCAGGAGTCCGGCACCATCATGCCCGGGTTTACGCATTTGCAGGTGGCCCAGGTCATCACGTTCGGACACCACATGCTGGCATGGTTTGAAATGATCCATCGGGACCGGGTACGCCTTGCGCAGTGCAGGAAAAGTGTCAACGTCTCACCGCTGGGTGCGGCGGCTCTTGCAGGCAGCGGTTTTGCACTGGACCGGGAATTTGTTGCCCGGGAATTGCAGTTTGCAGCACCCTGTGACAACAGCCTGGATGCGGTGAGTGACCGGGATTTTGCCATCGAGTTTTGTGCCTTTGCGGCCATCCTGTTTGCGCATCTGTCGCGGGTGGCAGAAGAGCTTGTGCTGTGGGCTTCTGCACAATTCAGCTTTATTGAACTGCCGGACCGTTTTTGTACCGGCTCGTCGATCATGCCGCAAAAAAAGAATCCCGATGTGCCGGAACTGGTACGGGGCAAGAGTGCACGTGTGTATGCCAATCTGTTTGCCCTGCTGACGCTTATGAAAAGCCAGCCGCTGGCGTATAACAAGGACAACCAGGAAGACAAGGAGCCCTTGTTCGATACCGTTGATACCGTGCATGATTGTGTCGTGGCCCTTGCCAATATGCTGCCGCATATCCGGGTTAACCGGCCACAGCTGCTTGTGGCCGCGCAGCAGGGCTATGCAACGGCCACGGATCTGGCCGATTACCTGGTACAGAAAAAAGTACCGTTCCGGGATGCCCATGAAGCGGTTGGCAAAATCGTTCAATATGCCATTGCCGGGAATAAACGGCTGGACCAGCTGGACTTGCAGGCGTTGCAGGAATTTAGTCCGCTGATTGATGAGGATGTGTTTGACATCCTTTCCCCGCAGGGCTCGGTGCACTCCAAGAATACCTATGGCGGGACCTCACCTGCACAGGTGGCCGTGCAGATCAAACGTGCGCATCAACGCCTGAGGGAATTCAAGACTCCCTGAAGGCCAACACTACTGCCAGCATTGCAGCAACCAGTCCCGGATATCCGCAATTTCTTCCGGGCATACCGTGTGGGCACAGGGGTATGTCCGCCAGGTGATGGTGAAGCCCTGCCGTTCGAGGGCCTCACGGGTGAGCCGGGCTGTAACGATCGGAATCACTTCATCGTACTCGCCATGTGCCAGGAAGACCGGCAACGACGGGTCGGCCTTGGCTGCGTAGTCCGGCAGTTTCTGGTGAAGGGGCAGATAGCAGGACATGGCAAGGACCCCTGCCAGCCGGTGACCGCAGGATAACCCTGTATACAGACTCAGTGCCCCTCCCTGTGAAAAGCCTGCCAGTACAATTCGTTGTGCCGGTATGCCTGATTCCGCAAGCCGGTCAATCAGGGCACACAGTTCGGTTTTGCTTTGTTCCAGACCTTCGGTATCTTCCGGGCTGTTCATGTCCAGGCCATACAGGTCGTACCAGGCCGGCATGAGCGTCCCGTCATTCAGGGTCACGGCCCGGGTCGGGGCGTGCGGAAAAACAAAACGCACCCGCGAGTGGGCAGGGAGGTCAAGCTGTTCGACGACGGGCTTAAAATCGTGTCCACTGGCCCCGAGTCCATGCAGCCAGATCACGGCACAATCGGGGTTGGCCCGGGTGTCAATGGTGATTGCGGTCAAGGTCATGGCAATGATGGTTTCCTGTACACTGAATGGTCTATACAATGCTATCTGGTTTACAGTAAAAGAGTATGTCCATGTCGCACCCCAGATTATATATTTTTATTTTGATGTTTTCCTTTGTGGCCGCCATTGCCGCGTGTGGCCAGACCGGCGATTTGTATCTGCCCGAAGATGATCCTAAACAAAAGGCGAAAGATCAATCCCAAAGCTAGTTTGCGCAACCTGCCTGAATACAAAGGGCGCCCGGATAAAACCCTGCCATGAATCCGTTCGTGTACCGTAACAACCTGCTGCATGCAGAGGAAGTGAATTGTGCAGAGCTTGCGCAGGCCTACGGGACGCCCTGTTATATCTATTCGAAGGCTGCCATTGAGGACCGGTATCAGGCCTTTGCAAAGGCCCTGCGGGACTGGCCCGCAAGAATCTGTTATGCGGTCAAGGCAAATTCCAACCTCGCCATCCTGAATCTGCTGGCACAACTCGGTGCCGGTTTCGATATCGTTTCGGCAGGAGAACTGGAACGGGTTATACGCGCAGGCGGTGATGCGGACAAAATCGTTTTTTCCGGTGTGGCCAAGCGAGCAGATGAAATCCGCCGTGCACTGCTTGCAGGCATTCACTGTTTCAATATTGAGTCCCGGGCGGAACTTGAGCGCATGGAATCCATCGCCGGGGAAATGGGCCTCCCGGCCAATGTCTCGCTGCGCGTCAACCCGGATGTCGATCCGAGTACGCACCCGTATATCTCTACCGGCCTGAAGGAAAATAAGTTCGGTGTGGATATCGATCAGGCATGGGAACTCTATCAGCAGATCGCCGACAGCCGTCATTTGCAGGCTATCGGCGTGGACTGTCATATCGGTTCGCAGTTGCTGGACCTGGCACCCTTTCAGCCATGTTTTGAAAAAATATTCGAACTGATAGACCGGCTCGATGCACACGGCATTCATCTGCACCACGTTGATGTGGGGGGTGGACTGGGAATCCCGTATGCACGCACCGATCGGGCCCCCGACCCGGCGCAGTACGCACAGGTCATTGCCCCGTTCATGCGGGGCAGACAGCTTGAACTGGTGGTCGAGCCGGGCCGTGCCGTGGTAGGGGGGGCCGGGTTGCTGCTTTGCAGGGTCGAGCATCTGAAAAGCACTGCAGGCAAAAACTTTGCCCTGGTCGATGCGGCCATGAATGATTTCCTGCGCCCGTCTTTGTATTCCGCATGGCATGAAATCAGTGTCGTGCACAGGGAGGATGGGGAGGAGGCCCTCTATGATGTGGTCGGGCCGGTTTGTGAAAGCGGGGACCTGTTAGGCCTCCAGCGTAGCCTGTGTATACGCGAGGACAGTCTTTTGGCGATCCATGATACAGGGGCCTACGGGTTTGTAATGGCCAGTAACTATAATTCACGCATGCGGCCTGCGGAAATTCTGGTTGACGGGGATCAGGCCTGGCTGATCCGGAAACGCGAGAGCATTGAGCAGTTGTTTGCGGATGAGATCATTCCGGGCTGATGCAACGCCTTCCTGAACCCGAGTTAATGGATGATCCGGCACAGGCCACCGCCTATGCCCGTGCGGATTTTGAGGCGGCACACAGTGCGATTGTGGAACATTTCCACCGCGCTTTTGCACACCTTGAACCGCCGAACACGATGCTGGACCTGGGGTGTGGTCCTGCAGACATTGCGATCCGGTTTGCGCGCCTGTATCCGGACTGCAAAATTGATGCCGTCGACGGTGCGCAATGCATGCTGCAGCAGGCACAAGCCTGCATTGAGGCTGCCGCCTTGCAACACCGAATCACACTGCACCTGCAGCGTTTGCCGGATTGTGAGTTGCCTGACCAAAGCTATGAGGCGATCGTCTCAAACAGCCTGTTACACCATCTTCATGAGCCCCAGCATCTGTGGTCGACGGTTCGAAGATATGCCTCGGCCCGGACCGCCATCTTTATCTGTGATTTGTACAGACCGGAATCCGTACGACAGGCCAGTGCCCTGGTCACACACCATGCCGCGGGCGAACCTGACATCCTGCGCCGCGATTTTTACAACTCACTGCTTGCAGCGTTCACTCCTGATGAGGTACAGGCGCAATTGAACACCGCCGGCCTGCAGGGCCTGAGGCTTGAGCAGATCAGTGACCGGCACCTGCTGGTATACGGTCGTTTACAATGTCTGTAAGGTTGCCCGGCCCTTGCCTGGGATTTCTTTCCTGCAGAAGGTTTTTGCACCGGGTGAAGTTGCACCGGCAATGCGCTAAAGAATATTCTTGGTTCAGGGATTTTCTTTACGCAGTATAATTTTGCACAAACCGGATCGTAGGCATGCATGTACAATTTGCAAAAATGCACGGATTAGGTAATGATTTCGTGGTATTCGATGCCGTGAGTCAGGATGTACATCTGAGCGGTGAGCAACTGCGCAGGGTGGCTGACCGGAGACGGGGTGTAGGCTGTGACCAGGTTTTGATTGTACGGGCAGCCGGGGAGGCTGACGTCGATTTTGATTACCAGATCTATAACAGCAACGGAGAGGAAGTTGAGCAATGCGGGAACGGTGCGCGTTGTATCGGTAAATTTCTCGTGCACAATAAGCTAACGGACAAAAGTTCAATCAATGTCAGAACGGTCAGTGGTGTATATCGTGTTGATCTCCGTGACGACGGTTTGGTTACTGTCGATATGGGCGCACCCATATTCGAGCCTGGGGAAATTCCGTTTGCCGCTGCGCAGGCTTCGGCAAGCTACACGCTTTCGGTCGACGGACAGCCGGTTGAAATAGGTGCAGTGTCGATGGGGAATCCGCATGCCGTGATTCAGGTTGACAATATCGAGCAGGCCCCCGTGAGCACTTTTGGCCCCAAAATTGAAACCCACCCGATGTTTCCCAATAAAGTCAATGTTGGCTTTATGCAGGTTCTGGATGCACAGCATATCGCCCTGCGGGTATTTGAAAGGGGTGTAGGCGAAACCAGTGCCTGCGGCACAGGGGCCTGTGCTGCCGTTGCGGTGGGACAGGCCCAGAACCGGCTGGATACAAAAGTCACGGTCCAGTTGCCGGGTGGCAGTTTGCTGATTGAGTGCAGCCATCCGACCCAGCCCGTTTTGATGACCGGACCTGCAACGTTAAGTTTTAAAGGGAGCCTGATCCTATGACCACACAGACGACACCAAAGGTTGCTTCCAGGGACATTGATGTAACCAAACCGGAACTTACCCAGGAAGACGTAGCGCACTATCTGCGTACCCATAGTGATTTCTTTATGTTTCACCCCAAGCTGATCGAAACGCTTGCCATTCCGCACGAAACGGGTGAGGCGGTATCCCTTGTTGAACGTCAGGTTGTGGTGTTGCGCAGCAAAAACAAGGAGCTTGACAAAAAGCTGCGCCAGCTCATTGCCGTGGCCAGGGAGAACGAAAAAGTCAATCGCAGGCTGCACGCCCTCGCCTTGCGGATTTTGGCTGTCGAGGGCTTTGATGAATCGTTAACCGGCATCCGGGAATTGCTGCATGCTGATTTCCCCGGCATGCAAGTCAAGATACGTTTGTTCGATGCCCTGCCTGCAACCGATGTGCAGGACTGCGGACCCATGGAGACGGATTTACTAAGATCCAAACTGGTCCAGGATCTGTTTTCAAGCAAGCGTCGCGGGGTGGCTTTTCTCACCAAACGCCAGATCGAGGCTGTATTCAAACCGGAACCGGACTGCAAGCCGGTCTGTTCAGCCGCCTCGGTGGCTCTGAAGAAAACCCGGCATCTCGGGGTGTTGTTCCTGGGCAGCACGGATGCCAACCGTTTCCAGAGCGGTACCGGGACGCTGTTTCTGGGAAATCTGGGCGAGATTGTCAGTGCCAAGCTGCAACAGTTTGCAATCGGTTAATCCATACCCCAGTCCTTGTTTATCGCAGGCATCGGTTCTGTATTTCCCTTTGTACGGTACGGGTGGTACCGTACAGGCGTGCCAGTACTCTGAGGTTTTTATATGGCCACCGCTGTGAGTTTGCCAGATACCCGGGAGCTTCTTCACAGGTATCTGCGCTACCTGAGTGATGAGCGCAGATATTCGCCTGCCACCGTGGAAAGCTATCAGCGGGACATCCTGCAGTTTGTGGAATTTATTACGGCGGCCAAGGTGGAAAACTGCTGTGAAGCGGATACACTGCATGTCCGTGATTTTGCCGGGTCGCGCCGTCGAAAAGGGATTTCTGCGCGCAGCCTGCAACGTTCACTGAGTGCGCTCAGGGGGTTCTATACCTACCTGCAGCGTGAGCAACGGATTGGGAATAACCCGGTTGCCGACGTGAGCGCGCCCAACATCAAGAAAAAGCTCCCTGAACTGCTGGATGTGGATGAAATTGATCGCCTGCTTGCGCAGGTTCCGCAAAGTCCCATTAAATTACGGGACCACGCGATGATGGAACTGATGTACTCATCCGGTCTGCGCCTGGCTGAGATGGTCAATTTGAATGTCGGGGATATTGATCTGTCTCAGGGTCAGGTGCATGTGCTGGGTAAAGGGAATAAATCCCGGTATCTGCCTGTAGGGCGTGCCGCCTGCAAGTCGCTTGAGCGCTGGATGGCTGTACGGGCTGCCAGGGTTACTGAACATGAAAACGCTGTATTCATCAGCAACCGGGGTCGGCGATTATCCACCCGTGCTGTACAACAGCGCATGGCGCTGCTCGGCCGCGAACAGGGTCTGCACAAGCATGTGCACCCGCATATGCTGCGCCATTCATTTGCAAGTCATGTGCTGGAATCCAGCGGGGACCTGCGCGCCGTGCAGGAAATGCTGGGGCACGCCGATATCAGTACGACACAGATCTATACCCATCTGGACTTTCAGCACCTTGCACAGGTATATGACCGTGCACACCCGCGTGCCAGAAAAAATTCATCCCGCAGGGAGTCCGGTACCCGGGAAAAATAATCCACACTTCTAGTCCAGTGTAATCTGCCTGTGGTTTTTGCTAATCTGGTTTTGAAGAAAGCCGGATCAGTCCTCGTGTACAATATTCCGCGATACGATTCAGCCAGTACGATCATCACACCTATGGAACAATTTAAAGGCACTACCATTATCAGCGTGAGGCGCGACGGCCGGGTGGCACTGGGCGGGGACGGCCAGGTGTCCCTGGGCAATACCATTATGAAGGCCAATGCGCGTAAAATCCGTCGCCTGTACGAAGATAAGGTCATTGCGGGCTTTGCCGGCGGCACAGCCGATGCGTTTACGCTGTTCGAACGTTTTGAGTCCAAGCTGGAAAAACACAATGGTCAGCTTACCCGGGCAGCGGTGGAACTTGCCAAGGACTGGCGTACCGACCGCATGCTGCGCAGGCTTGAGGCGTTGCTTGCGGTAGCGGATCAGTCCACGTCGCTGATTATTTCAGGAAATGGCGATGTTATTGAACCGGAAGATACCCTGGTTGCAATCGGTTCCGGTGGCCCGTATGCCCAGGCTGCCGCCCGGGCCCTGCTGGACGCTACGCAGTTGAGTGCCCGGGAGATCGTGCAAAAGGCGTTGGATATTGCAGCCAGCATCTGCATCTATACCAATACGAATACCTCGATCGAGGAACTGTAGTTTTTTTACTTGTCCAACCCAGGAGTACGGACCCTTCATGTCAAATATGACCCCGCGAGAAATTGTTCAGGAACTCGATAAGCATATCGTTGGACAGGATGAGGCCAAACGTGCGGTGGCGATTGCACTGCGTAACCGGTGGCGCCGCCAGCAGTTGCCGGAGGCATTGCGTATGGAAGTCACCCCGAAAAATATTTTGATGATTGGACCGACAGGTGTGGGAAAAACTGAAATTGCACGACGTCTGGCACGTCTTGCCCAGGCACCTTTTATCAAGGTGGAGGCGACAAAATTCACGGAAGTGGGCTATGTGGGCAAGGAGGTTGATTCCATTGTTCGTGAGCTTGTCGATACCTCCGTGAAAATGATACGTGAGCACGAAATGGAGAAAGTACGCTTCCGTGCCGAGGAAGTGGCCGAGGAACGGGTACTGGATGCACTACTGCCGCCCAGAGCGGATGCCGATACAGACAGCCAGGCGGGTTTTGCCGGTGAAACGCGCCAGAAGTTCCGTAAAAAATTGCGTGAGGGCGATTTGAATGACACGGAGATTGAAATTGATGTGCGCGTAAAATCGGTGGGTGTGGAGATCATGACCCCGCCGGGCATGGAGGAGATGGCAAGTCAGCTGCAGGGCATGTTTCAGAATTTAAGTGACGGCAAGAAAAGGACGCGCAAGATGCGCATTGAAGATGCGATGAAGGTGCTTACCGATGAAGAAGCGTACAAGTTGATCAATGAAGAGGAATTAAAGGCAAAGGCCCTCGAGAGGGTGGAGCAGAACGGCATCGTGTTTCTGGATGAAATTGACAAGGTTACGAAGCAGGGTGAGACCAGTGGAGCAGATGTCTCGCGTGAAGGTGTGCAACGGGACCTGTTGCCTCTGGTGGAAGGCTGTACCATCAGTACCAAATACGGAATGGTGAAGACCGATCACATATTGTTTATTGCCTCCGGTGCATTTCATGTCTCCAAACCCTCTGATCTCATTCCGGAATTGCAGGGCCGGTTGCCGATCCGGGTAGAACTCAAGGCACTTACGGCCGATGATTTTGTGCGTATACTGGTCGAACCCGATGCTTCGCTTACGGAGCAATACACCGCCTTGCTGGCGACGGAAGGTGTGCGCCTGGGGTTTGCTGAGGATGGCATACGCAAGGTCGCACAGATTGCCCATGATGTGAACGAATCCACTGAAAATATCGGTGCACGGCGGTTGCATACCGTAATGGAGCGCCTGCTGGAGAAGATTTCGTTTTCTGCGCCCGATGAAAGCGGTACATCCATTACCATTGACCAGGTCTATGTTGATGAAAATATAGGTGAACTGGTCAAGGATCAGGACCTGAGTCGTTATATACTGTGAGACCCATCAGAAATGTCAGGCATTGAATAAAAAAGGTTACCGCATTTTGGCAAAACAGATCCCTACTGAAATACAACTGCACCAGAAATCGAGAATGCTGGAAATTGCGTTTGGTGATGGCAGGCGTTTTGAGCTATCGTGCGAATTCCTGCGTGTACATTCACCTTCTGCAGAAGTCGCAGGACATGGGCCCGGGCAAGGGGTACTGCAGATCGGGAAAGAAGATGTTGGCATCAATACCATCGAGCAGGTGGGGAATTATGCGGTTCAACTGGTATTCGATGACAACCACGATACAGGCATCTATTCCTGGGAATATTTATATGAACTTTGTATTCACCAGGAGCAAAAGTGGCAAAAATACCTGGAACGCCTGGAGGCGTCGGGCTATCAACGCAAGACTCTGGGTGAATAAAGCCGTCTGTCCCATGCTGGAATCCCTTCAGGCAGCTCCCCTTGCCAAGGCAAAGCCCGGTACGGATACAATCGTTTGCAGCACACAGTCATAATACGCATGTCATGCAGGAAAAGAACACTCACTTTGGCTATCAGGACGTAAGCCCTGAAGAGAAAACTGAAAAAGTCGGTGCAGTATTTGATTCTGTAGCGGGTAAATACGATGTGATGAATGATGTGATGTCACTGGGCCTGCATCGCATCTGGAAGCGTCATTTTGTATACCTTGCAAATATTCGTCCCCATTTCAGGGTGCTGGACCTGGCAGCAGGCACTGCGGACCTTTCTGCCCTGCTGGCTCCGAAGCTCGGTGAGCAAGGCGGAATTACACTTTGTGACTTCAATCGCGCCATGCTGGAACACGGGCGCTCGAAACTGGTCGATAAGGGGCTGTTGAAGAACCTGAGTTATGTACAGGCCCTGGCAGAGACCCTGCCCTTTCAGGAGAATCACTTTGACCGTGTCGTTCTGGCCTTCGGTTTAAGAAACTTCACGGATAAACCCCGGGCCTTGCAGGCAATATTCAGGGTACTCAAACCGGGCGGCCAGATATTGATACTGGAGTTTTCCAAGCCCCAGAAATGGCTGCGCCAGGCCTATGATCTCTACTCGTTCAAGGTGTTGCCGAAGATGGGAAAAGTCATTGCCAGGGATGCTCAAAGCTACCAGTATCTGGCTGAATCGATACGTAAACACCCGGACCAGAGGGCCTTGCAGTCGATGCTGGAGATGGCTGGCTTCCAGAAATGCGATTACCTGAATCTCAATTTTGGAATCGTTTGCATTCACCGTGGCTACAAGCTTTCGGCATAAGCGAGTACATGCTGATCAGGCTCATTAACTGCTTTCTGCAGAAGCATTTTGACAGCGACCCTGAAGTTGCCAAACAACTGTGTGAGCTTGAAGGCAGAAATCTGGTACTGAATCTGACAGACCTGAAGAAAGAATTTCTCGTCACACCCCGGCAAGCCAGTGTTGTAGTTGCTGAGCATTGCGATGACGGGTCTGCAGAGATTGCAGCCCGGGTGGAGGCTGATGTACCGGCCCTGTTGAGGGGTATGCTGGGCGCAAAGTGTCCGTCGATGCTGGAGGATGGCACCCTGCTCGTGCAGGGCGACCTCGAGCTGGTACGGCAAATCGGATCAATATTTGGCGCAGTGGATACAGACTGGGAAGAGGTGGCCGCGACATACCTGGGTGACTTGCCGGCGCATCAACTGGGTCTGCGGTTACGCCGCGTAATCGAGTATCAGAGTCGTTCATTGGAAAATTTTCGCCTGGATGTGAGGGAATACCTGCAGGAAGAATCCCGGGTTATGCCCGCCCCGGTGGAAGTCGAACGATTCCTAGAAGATACAGAGGCTCTGGATGCCGATATCGACCGTCTTGAAGCCCGCATATGCCGCCTTGTCGGGGTACGCCGCCTGTAATCATGCGTTACATACGGTTACTGCTTAGAATTTCACGCATCAATATTGTATTGATTCGGCATGGATTGGAAGAAGTCCTGTTTGCAGTCCCTTATTTTCGTCCCATCCGTTTTTTGCTTTTTTTATTGCCATGGCACTGGTTTCGGAAAGTGGAAATAGCCCATGGTGAACGTATCCGTCATACCCTGGAAGACCTGGGTCCGATCTTTGTGAAGTTCGGTCAGACCCTGTCCACGCGTCGTGACCTGTTCCCTGAAGAGATTGCCGATGAACTCGCCAGGCTGCAGGACCAGGTCCCGCCATTTCCAGGGAAAGTGGCCAAGCAACTTGTCGAGCAGGCCCTCCAGAAACCGGTCGACGAGGCCTTTGGCGAATTCAGTGTCGAGCCCATGGCATCCGCTTCGATCGCCCAGGTGCATGCTGCAAAGCTCCATAATGGTACTGAGGTGGTGGTCAAGGTGTTACGCCCCGGTGTTGAAAAACAGGTGCGTCGGGATCTGGAGCTTTTACACGTTTTTGCGTCCATTGTGCATCGTTACTGGAAAGATGCGTACCTGTTGCAGCCCCGGGAAGTCGTACAGGAGTTCGAACGGGTCATCCTGGATGAACTCGATCTCATGCGTGAGGCCGCCAATGCGAGCCAGTTGCGCAGGAATTTCGAACATTCTGCCGACCTGTATGTGCCCGAGGTTTATTTTGAGCTGTGCCGGCGTAATGTCCTGGTGATTGAGCGCATCTATGGCATTCCGGTCAATGATACGGAGGCCTTGAAACGGCATGGTGTAAACCTCAGGAAACTGTCAGAACGTGGTTGCCGTATCTTTTTTACACAGGTATTCAAACATAATTTTTTTCATGGCGACATGCACCCCGGTAATATATTTGTTTCCTACGAACATCCGGAGGACCCCAGATATATAGGCGTCGATTTCGGGGTCATGGGTACGCTTTCCTTATCCGATAAAAGATATCTGGCAGAAAATCTCATGGCCTTCTTTAATCGGGATTACCGCCGGGTTGCGGAACTGCATCTGGAATCCGGCTGGGTACCGTCCGATATACGGGTTGAGCAGTTTGAGTCTGCGATACGCACCGTTTGTGAACCTATCTTCCAGCGTCCACTCAGTGAGATTTCATTCGGGAACTTGTTATTGCGGCTATTCCAGACGACGCGGCGTTTTCATATGAAGGTACAGCCTCAACTGGTCTTGCTGGAAAAGACCATGTTGAATATCGAGGGTCTGAGTCGACAACTGGACCCGACCCTCAATCTCTGGGACACGGCGAAGCCGTTTATGGAACGCTGGATGAGTGAACAGGTCGGTATGCGTGCACTGGCTTCGGGAATACGCAGCCAGCTGCCCCGTATGGCTGAACGCCTGCCGGAAATTCCGGACCTGGTGTATTCGAGCCTGAAGCGGCTTGAACAAAACCAGGACAGGCTTGAACGGTATAACGGGGAGCTTGAAGCGCTTCGCAGGGAAGTCAGGAAATCGAATCGAAATGCCGTGGCAATCCTGATTTTTGCCCTGATCGGGGCCCTGCTGGGCATGTGGTATTTTTTAGTCATTGGCTGAACCCTGCATGTTTTCCGTGAACTGATGGACGTCACCCCTATTCTTGACCCTCTAAATGATGCGCAGCGTGCAGCGGTGACCTCAGGGGATGCGTCGGCACTGATCATCGCAGGGGCGGGCAGCGGCAAGACACGTGTGCTGGTACATCGCATTGCATGGTTGTGTGAAGTGGAATCCATTTCCCCGTTCAGCATGCTTGCCGTCACCTTCACCAACAAGGCTGCCGCTGAAATGCGTGCCCGTGTGGAAAGCCTGCTGAACCATACAGTGGGCGGCATGTGGATGGGAACCTTTCATGGTATCTCGCACCGGCTGTTGCGTGCACACTGGCAGGAGGCCGGTCTCAGGGAAAACTTTCAGGTGCTGGACAGCAATGACCAGCTACGTCTGGTGAAACGCATTATTCAGGACCTGGGCCTGGACGATTCCAAATGGCCTCCCAAACAGGTGCGCGGGTATATCAACCGTCAGAAAGAAGAGGGCTTGAGATCCGGGCATTTGCAGGATCGTGACGATCACACGGTGCGCCAGTGGATACGGATATACGCGGCTTATGAGCAGGAATGTGAGCGTACGGGTTCGGTGGATTTTGCAGAACTGTTATTGCGAAGTCTGGAACTGTTGCAGCAAAAAGCCGGAATTCTTGCCCACTACCGGGAAAAATTCCGCCACATCCTGGTCGATGAATTTCAGGATACGAATGCCATTCAGTACAAATGGCTCAGGACATTTGCCGGGGAAAAAAATCCTGTTTTTGCCGTGGGGGATGATGATCAGTCCATCTATGGCTGGCGGGGTGCGCGCATTGAAAATATTCGCAGCTTTGAGTGTGATTATAAAAATACGCAGGTATTCAGGCTGGAACAGAACTACCGTTCGACCGATACGATTTTATCGGTGGCCAATTCCCTGATCGACAACAACCGGGGCCGTATGGGGAAAAAGCTGTGGACGGATGGCGGTGCCGGTGAACCTGTTCATCTGTATGCCGCATTCAATGAACAGGATGAAGCACATTTTGTTGCAGCCCGAATACAACAATGGGTTGAAGGCGCTGCCCGCCGTGATGAAATTGCTGTTCTGTATCGCTCCAATGCGCAATCCCGGGTATTTGAAGAGGTCTTTATTTCGAAAAGCATTCCGTACCGTGTGTATGGGGGATTGCGTTTCTTTGAGCGGGCAGAAATCAGGGATGCCCTGGCCTATCTGCGTCTGGCAAAAAATCCGGATGATGACCCTTCCTTTGAGCGCATTGTGAATGTGCCCGCGCGCGGGATCGGTCAGCGCACGGTGGCCGGGGTGCGTGATTTTGCAAATCAGCACCAGACCACATTCTGGAAGGCTGCTGAGGAAATGCAGCAATCGAATCGGCTGGCAGCCCGCGCTGCCAATGCGCTGCAACAGTTTTTACAGTTCATGGAAAAGCTGAAGCACGATATCCGGGACCTGGACCTGGACGAGCAGATTGACCACATCATTCAGGTATCCGGCCTGGTGGTACACCACGGTCGTGAGGGCAGCGAGAAGGCCAAATCACGTGTTGAGAACCTGCAGGAACTGGTGACTGCGGCACGGGGATTCGATCTGGAGAACGAACTGTACGCAGGCATGCAACCTGCCGAGGCCTTTCTGGTCCATGCGGCCCTGGAGGCCGGTGAAGGACAGGGTGCACGGTGGGATGACTGTGTGCAGTTGATGACCCTGCATGCCGCCAAGGGCCTGGAGTTTGCGCGGGTATTTATCGTCGGTCTGGAAGAAGGGCTGTTTCCTTCAGACATGTCGATGAAGGAGCCGGGCCGGCTGGAAGAAGAGCGCCGCCTTTGTTACGTAGGCATCACCCGTGCGCGCCAGCAACTGGTACTCACCTATGCAGAATCAAGGCGCCGCTATGGAACCGACAGCTACTATAATTCACCGTCCCGGTTCATCGGCGAAATGCCGGCTGAACTCATCACCGAGGTGCGCCCCCGTGCCATGCTTGTGAAACCGGTGCGTTCCGGTTCGAAATCCAGTCTTTTTGCGAAAGATACGGGAATCAGGATTGGCGGGCGCGTGGCGCATGTAAAATTCGGCCGGGGTGTGGTGCTCGACTGTGAGGGTACAGGCACCAGTGCACGGGTGCAGGTGAATTTCGAGAAAGAGGGCAGCAAATGGCTGGTCCTGGCCTATGCGAACCTGGATATACTGGCATGACGTTCAGCCTGGGTTTCAGGTCGAGGGCCAGCGCCGGGTGCACAAAGGTGCCGTGCAGGCTTTTCCCGTCCCTGCAAAAAACTGTTCTTAGAAGTATACCCGCAAGTGGCTTATACTTGATTTCAGGATATCTCCTGGACTGATCATGCAAAGAAGAAAATTTTTACGCTATGCAGGTGTGGGCGCAGCCCTTGCAGGAGGTCTGGCCGGCTGCAGGGACGAAAATGCACCGGTGTCGTCTGCGCCCGTTGTGACCCGGACCCGGGACTGGAAGATGGTCACTACTTGGCCGAAAAATTTTCCGGGTCTCGGGACCGGGGCCGAGTTTCTGGCCAGACAAATCAATGTGATGTCGGGCGGGCGTATTCATGTAAAGGTGTATGGTGCGGGTGAGTTGGTGCCGGCATTCGAGATTTTTGATGCCGTGGCAAACGGTTCGGCACAGATGGGTCACGGTTCGGCCTATTACTGGAAGGGCAAATATCCCGCCTTGCAGTTTTTCTCTACAACCCCGTTCGGCATGACCGCCATGGAAATGAACAGCTGGTTGTACCACGGGGGCGGCATGCAGTTATGGCAGGAAGCCTACGGTCAATTCGGCCTGGTGCCGGCTGCATCAGGGAATACCGGTGTGCAGATGGCAGGCTGGTTTAACAAGGAAATAAATTCCCTGGAGGATTTGAAAGGACTGAAAATGCGGATCCCCGGTCTGGCCGGAGAGGTGCTGAGACGGGCAGGCGGCACGCCGGTCAATCTTCCGGGCGGCGAACTGTTTACTTCGTTGCAATCCGGTGCGATTGATGCCACGGAATGGGTGGGCCCCTACAATGACCTGACTTTTGGATTCCATAAGATTGCCCGGTATTATTACTATCCGGGCTGGCATGAGCCGGGCACGGCCCTGGAATGTTTCGTCAACAAGGCAGCCTTTGAGGAGCTGCCGGAAGACTTGCAGCGCATCGTGAGGAATGCCTGCCGCGTGGCAAACCAGGACATGCTGGCGGAATACATTGCACGCAATAATGATGCGCTTGAAACGCTGGTGAACGAGCACAATGTTGAGCTGCGGGCGTTGCCTGTAGAGGTGATCAGCAGGCTTGCCCGACTCTCGGAGGAAGTCACGGCAGAGCTTGCTTCTGTCGACCCTCTGGCCCGCAGGATATTTGACTCACATCGCAACTTTCTTAAAAAATCGCGGGCCTGGCTGAATATTTCCGAGCGTGCATACTTGAACTTACGTTCAGGATAGAATACAACTGTATCCCGGCTGTAAATAAATACCATAACAAAAGTCAAGAGAGGAGTCAGAAACGTGGACGAACTTTTTATTCAATGGCGCACCATGTGGGACGCCAAGGAATACACCACTCAACTATTTTTTCTGTTTAATCTGGTGTTTGCGGTGTATGTGACATGGCTTCCGTTCCGGACAGTAAGTAAAGATACTACTGCACTGAACAAAGGCATTCTGCTCGGCTTCGGTATCGGGTATGTCCTGTTGATTGTCTATGCATACATTGCCTTGGTGCCCACCTTTTCTCCATACGAGTAATCCCGGTTGCAGTGAGCCTGTCTTGGCTGCAATCCGGTTTATCCAACCGGCCTCACCCGGCCACGGGTTATTCAGTAACGGTTTTCAGTAGACTTTATCCGGCAGCCAGGTTGCCAGAGCCGGGAAGCGAGCCAGCAGCAGCAGGGCCAGGACCTGTATGGCAATAAAAGGGGCCACGCCACGATAGATCTGTCGGGTACGTATTCCTGCAGGTGTCACGCCACGCAAATAAAACAGGGCAAACCCGAAGGGTGGAGTCAGGAAAGAGGTTTGCAGGTTAATTGCAATCATGATGCCCAGCCAGACCGGGTCAACCCCGAGGCTTAGCAATACCGGTCCCACAATGGGTACCACTACGAATGTGATCTCGATAAAGTCCAGGATGAAGCCGAGCAGGAACATCAGGGCCATTACCACCAGCATTGAAGACAACACTCCCCCGGGTAATTGTAGCAGCAGTGCATGTACAGCACTGTCTCCCCCGTAACCGCGAAACACCAGCGAGAAAATCGAAGCCCCGATAAAAATCATGAATACCATGCAGGTGATACGTACCGACTTTTGTATGACATCGCGCAGGCAGTCGAGATCAAGACGGCGATAAAAAAATGCCAGTAAAAGTGCACCTACGGCACCTACCGATGCGGCTTCCGTGGGTGTGGCAATGCCCTGGATGATTGAACCCAGTACCGCAACGATCAATAAGAGGGGCGGTACCAATGCATGCAATGTCTGTTTTATCCAGGCGAGCACATTGACTTCAGACTCCTGTTGTATAGCCGGCATCGTTTGCGGCCTGAGCCAGGTCATGATGATCAGATACAGTAGGTATAAACCCACCAGCAACAGGCCTGGAATAATCGCACCCACAAATAAATCACCTACGGAGACCGTGTCGGGCGAGTAATTGCCCTGACTGAGCTGCGCCTGCTGGTACGCCGATGACAACACATCGCCAAGCAATACCAGAATAATAGATGGCGGGATGATCTGTCCAAGTGTACCGGAGGCACAGATTATGCCGGTTGAAATTTCCGGCTGATAGCCTCTTTTCAGCATGGTGGGCAACGATAACAAGCCCATGGTTACTACCGTAGCCCCCACAATGCCGGTACTTGCCGCCAGTAGCATGCCTACCAGTATCACGGATATCCCAAGGCCCCCGCGCAGGGAACCGAACAGAGATGCCATGGTGTCGAGTAGCGCCTCGGAAATTCTTGAGCGTTGCAGCATGACGCCCATGAATACGAACAGGGGTACAGCGATCAGTGTCTCGTTCGTCATGATACCGTACAGGCGGCTCGGAAAGGCCTGCAACAGGGCAGGCTCAAACACACCGGCGCCTATACCCGCTGCGGCGAACATCAGAGACACGCCTGCAAGGGTGAAGGCAACGGGATACCCGAGCAGCAGCACCAGAATTACCGCCAGGAACAATATAAAGGCAATGATCTCCATACCTGTTTTCCTATTTGCGTAACGCCAGCCAGGCACGCCCCCCCAGTGAGACCGCCTGCAGAAATAACAGGATTGCCATGGCGGGAATAAAGGTTTTCAGGATGAAAACAAGCGGCAGCCCCCCGGCTTCACGGGATGTTTCCAGATACTTCCAGGAATTGATGACGTAATCGAAACTGGTCCACATGATGAAACCAGCGAAAGGCAGCAGCAATACCACACAACCCAGAAAATCTACCTTGGCCTTGTTTCGCGGCGACATGTCCTGATAAAAGATATCCACGCGCACATGTTCGTTGTGTTTCAGCGTGTAGGCCCCTGCGATCATGAATACAAAGGCGTGCAGATAGGTAATCGACTCCTGCAGGGCGATGCGGCCAAAATTGAAACCGTAACGCATCACCGCTACCAGAAAAGTGATGCCCGCCATGACCAGCACAAGCCAGGCGGTAAATGCCCCGATACGTTCATTTAACGCATCGATACGGCTGCACAGCTTTTCTATACCGGTTTTCAAGTCACTGCAGTCAGTTCAGTGACCCAGACCCGGCGTGTGTCTGATTCGTGACTGCAGGATCCTTTTGAAGACATCGGGGTCTTTGATATGAGTGATTTCACCGTCTTTGGGATGGATCTGATCCTGCAGGCGCGAAAGCCAGAATCTGAGTGCGGCCGCACTCAGCATATATCCCCAGGCTGCAGACTCCTGTGGGTGAAACCCGCGTTCCATCCGGTAGGCTTCGATAAGTGCAGCATACAGATCCAGGTCCAGATCCCCGTTGTCGTGGCTGCACCAGTCATTTACGGTGATGGCGAGGTCATATAACAGGTAATCATTACAGGCGTAATAGAAGTCGATGATACCCGTGAGCGCATAGCGCTTGAACATTACGTTGTCGCGAAACAGGTCTGCGTGCACCACGCCCTGCGGAATATCCACACTCAGGGGCTGTTTGCGCAGTTGAATCTCGTGTTTGAGTAACTGCTGATCCCCGGTCGGCAATCTATGGAGTATTCGGTCAGCCGTTCGCTCGGCCCAGGCGACCCCACGCGGGTTGCTGTTGGTCAATGTGCTGCTGAAAGACTTGCCCAACAAGTGTATTTGAGCCAGGGCATGTCCCACCGCCGCACAATGTCTTGCGGTGGGTTTCAGTACATTCTGTCCTTCCAGTCGTCTTACGATTGCGACCGGTTTATTTTTCAGTACGCTCACATAATCACCTTGCAGGTCCGCAATAGGGTGTGCGGTCGGCATGCCATGATCAGACAGATGGGCCATTAAAGCCAAATAATACGGTAAGGTATCGAAACCCAGTTCTTCAAAAATGGTCAATACAAATTTGCCGTTTTCGGTAGTTACGAAATAATTGGTGTTTTCAATACCTGCGTTAATGCCTTCATGGTTTAATAGTGCACCTAAGGAATAACTCTGAAGAAAAGCTTCAAGCTCATGCAATTTGATGTTTGTGTAGACGGACATGTATTGTGGCTATGGCTGGTTATGTCGTTATCGTTAAAGGATTATAACCCTTTAAAGTCAGGAACTTTGATATGCCCTGTGTGCAGGCCGATGGCTGCAGGCATCGGCCTACCTGAATGAAGGCCCGGATTTATGCTGTGGGCATACATAGTACAACCTTTACTGAAATCACGCGCAATGATAACGCGCCAACGGGTCTTCCTCTAGGGATTGCCGACCTTAGATAGCACATGCCTTCAACAAATGCACCCCCTCTCATTCTGGTCGATGGTTCGTCCTATCTATACCGGGCGTTTCATGTACCTGAACTGCAATCTCTCGCCACATTGTCCGGGCAGCCCACCGGGGCCGTGTATGGTGTTGTAAACATGCTCAGAAGGCTGCTCAGTAAAGAGCAGCCCAGCCATATAGCCGTGGTCTTTGATGCCAAAGGCAAAACCTTCAGACACGAACTATACGGGGAATACAAAGCCAATCGCCCGCCTATGCCGAATGAGCTTCGTACGCAGATCGACCCCCTGCACGCTGTCATTCGTGCCTTGGGACTTACCTTGATCTCAGAGCCGAATGTCGAGGCCGATGATGTGATCGGTACGCTGTCATCCCGGGCAGTGGACAAAGGTCATGAGGTGCTGATTTCAACCGGCGACAAGGACATGGCGCAACTGGTCAATGATCATGTCACTCTGGTAAACACCATGACCAATACAAAAATGGATGCCTCGGGAGTGAGAGGGAAATTCGGTGTTGCACCGCATCAGATTATCGATTACCTGACGTTGACGGGAGACACGTCTGACAATATACCGGGTGTGCCGGGCGTGGGCCCGAAAACTGCAGCCAAATGGCTGAACGAATACGGTTCGCTGAAACAGTTAACCGATCATGCAGATTCCATTACCGGCCGGGTCGGTGAAAAACTGCGTGCACATCTTGAACAACTGCCCCTTGCACAGGATCTTGTGACCATACGTTGTGGGCTGGACCTGGAGGTGGGCATTGATGATCTGCATATCCAGTCACCGGATTCAGGACAGTTAAGGCAGCTGTACACAGAACTTGAATTCAAGTCCTGGCTAAAAACTTTTGATGGGCAAAACGACGCAGCGACAGATCCAGTGCCCACGGAGGTGACCGCTCCCGGGCACAGTTATGAGGTGGTCCTGAGCGAAGCGGATTTTGATCGCTGGTTGAAACGGTTGCAGCAGGCAGACCTGGTGGCTCTGGATGTCGAAACGGACAGCCCTGACTACATGCAGGCCCGTGTTGTAGGCCTGTCGGTTGCAGTCAGGCCGGGTGAGGCGGCCTATATTCCGTTTACCCATCATTATCTGGGTGCACCCGAACAACTGGACCGTGATGCCACCCTGAAAAAACTCGAGCCGATCCTGAATTCAAATCCATGCAAGATTGTCGGTCACAACCTGAAACACGGTCGCAGCGTGTTGCTGAATCATGGTATTCGTCTGAAGGGTGTCCGGCACGACACCATGCTGCAGTCCTATGTGTGCAATTCGGTGGCAAGCCGGCATGACCTCGGTACCTTGTGCAAAAAACATTTAGGGCATACGAACATTGATTTCAGGGATATCGTCGGCAAGGGTGCGAAACGAATTACCTTTGATCAGGCAGATTTGAAAGATGCAGCAGGTTACGCAGCAGAAGGTGCGGATATGGCATTGCGGCTGCACCGGATATTCTGGTCCGAACTGGAGCAAGAACAGAAATCCAGACAACGGGAACTCTATCGGAATATTGAATTGCCAATGCTGGCGGTGCTTTCAAACATGGAGCGCCACGGTGTATTGCTTGATGCCGGGCAATTAAGGGAACAGAGTCGGCAGCTTAATGAAAGAATTGTTGAGATTGAAAAACAGGCGTTCGATCTGGCCGGTGCGGAATTCAATCTGGGCTCACCCAAGCAGATACAGGAAATCTTATTTGACAAACAGGGTTTGCCGGTCATTCGTAAAACCCCCACAGGCCAGCCTTCCACCGCAGAAGATGTGTTACAGGAACTGGCTGAGAAATTTCCCCTGCCCAGACTGCTGCTGGCGCACCGTACGCTCAGCAAGCTGAAATCAACGTATACCGATAAGCTTCCCGCTTTAATCAGTGCCAAGACGAAGCGTATACATACTTCATACCATCAGGCGGTCGCTGCGACCGGGCGGTTGTCCTCTTCTGACCCGAATTTGCAGAATATTCCCATTCGTACGGAAGAAGGGAGACGAATTCGACAGGCCTTTGTTGCACCGGAATCCCACCTGATCCTGGCGGCAGATTATTCGCAGGTTGAACTGCGCATCATGGCGCATTTGTCACGGGATGAAAGGTTATGTGAGGCCTTCTCACAAGGCGAGGACATTCATCGTGCCACGGCTGCCGAAGTGTTCGCAGTCGATCTGGACGAAGTGGGACCTGAACGACGCCGTGCGGCCAAGGCGATCAACTTTGGCCTGATCTACGGGATGTCGGCATTTGGCCTGGCCGGACAACTGGGGATTACGCGCGCCGAAGCGCAGCAGTATGTAAGCCTGTACTTCGAGCGTTATCCCGGCGTGAAAGAATATATGGATCGCATACGTGAACAGGCCCGTGCCCAGGGCTATGTCGAAACCTTGTACGGAAGGCGGCTGTATTTGCCGGATATCAATCATAAAAATGTGAAGTTGCGGCAGTATGCCGAACGTACTGCAATCAATGCACCCATGCAGGGGACGGCTGCCGACATCATCAAGCGTGCCATGATTCAGATCGATGCGTGGCTGGAGCAGGAACAACTCGATTGCAAGATGATCATGCAGGTTCATGACGAACTCGTGTTTGAAGTGCACAGAGACTGCAGGGATGTCGTTAAAAAGACGGTGATACAGAAGATGGTGTCTGCAGCGGAACTGTCCGTACCGCTTGTCGTGGATGCCGAATTCGGCAATAACTGGGATGAGGCGCATTAACGTTATCCGGTAAAACCGCTCAATGTTCGTTTTCGGCCAGAGCCGTCACTTCGATGCACCGTGTACACGGGCAGGCGAGAGGTGTGCCGGAGGCGATGCAGCCCATCCCGCCTGATACACCCGTGATCCCGTGAAGCAGGCCGCTGCCAACCCCGACCCTGTGCATCGCAGGCCAAATTGCGAAAGCAGCAAGATTGAGAGGCTCGTACAGCAGGCCTGCCCTGCCGGATGGAGTGCACCCGCCCGGGTTCAAGGCAGGTTTATTCAAATACCGCTTCGGGATGATCCAGGCTGTCCGAGCCTTCGAATTCGATCGAGGCCAGCTGGAGCGTGGTGACGACTTTTTCGATTCCATGGGTCTGCATGGTCAGGGCATCAATGGCTGCCTGCACCCGTGCATTGCCCGCCTTATTGCCTGCACCGATCATCTGGTCGTACGCTTCGCCGCCTTCCGCAGCTTTCACGAGCCTGTCCATGGCTGCCAGGGTGGCATCCAGCTGGGTGCGCAGGTTTTTATCGACATCCACTGAAACCGCTGCGACCAGATCTGAAAGGCCTGGGCCCGTTACCATCGTGCCGTCGATACGCCGGTACTTGCCGAGATAGATGTTACGGATGCCGAGTGCGTCATTGTAGTGGGATTGATGCGTGTTGTCGCTGAAGCAGTCATGCTCTTCCTCCGGGTCGTGCAGCAGCAGTCCGAGCTTCATGCGCTCGCCGGCGAGTTCCCCGTAGGACAGGCTGCCCATACCGGTCACGATGGTGGACAGGCCTTTCTCCATGCTGCCCCTGAGCAACCCCTCGCGGGCCTCACCGCCGGGTACCCACTGGGCAACCATCCATGTCAGGTCGTCGACCAGGAGTTCGGTGACTGTTTTCAAATAAGCCGCCCGCCGGCCGCAGTTCTTCCAGGAACAGTTGTCTGGATTGAAGTCGCTTGCCGGACGTGCGCCTGTACCTGGACCCGTCCCGTTCAGATCCTGTCCCCAGAGAAGGAATTCTATGGCGTGATAACCGGTCGCCACGTTCGCTTCCACGCCGCCCAGTTCATGGAGGGTGCCGGCAAGCAGGCCCTTGGTAATGCGTTGTGCATCAACGGTGCGCCCGGAAAAGGTGAAGCTTGGGCTCGCAATGACGTTGCTCCTGTATCCTGGATTCTCTTCCGATTCCGCGCCATAGCTTGAAGCAACATAGTCAATCAGGCCTTCATCGAGTGGCCAGGCATTGACCTTGCCTTCCCAGTCGTCAACGATCGCGTTGCCAAAGCGGTAGACCTCGCTCTGCTGATAGGGAACGCGTGCAGCCTTCCAGGCCATGCGCGCCTGGTGCAGGTTTTCTTCGGTCGGTCTGGCAATCAGTTGGTCGACGGCTTTTTGCAAATCGCGTGCAGTGATCAGCGAGTCTTCATACACGGCATGAGCCAGTGCAGTGTAATGTTTCAGCACTTCCTGCTCCGGCGGAATCGCAAAAGCGTGTGCCGAGAAAAGCGATAGCATCACTGTAACCAGGAATGGCTTCATCAAAAGTTTTCTCATCATTGGTGTACCCTTTTATTTTGGTTTTCAGAACTCGGTGGCAAGCTGGACGGTGACGATGTCGGCATCTTTACCGGTACCCCCATCCGATTCCCCGTAGTCGTCGTCGAATGCCCCTTCAATGGCCAGTGCGACCCCTTCCATCATTTCAACCGAGAACCCAAGCAGAAAACGTTCTTCGGGCAGTTCCAGAGCGAGGGCTTCATCCGTCTCCTGGTAGCCGACAGCAATCGTTGCAGGCTTGCCTGCAAGATCGAAATCCCAGGCCGCCTCGATCATGTAGCTGGATGGCTCGGCGCCGTCTCCATCGAACTCCACTTCATGAGACTCGAAGTCTTCCGATGCACCGAGGTACTCTGCAAGAAGCGACAGGTTGCCAAGGCGCAGCATGGCGCTTGCAGCCCAGCCCTCGACATGGGTGTCATAGTCCGCATCATTGTCTTCAGTCTCGTTAATGTTCGTTGTTGTTTCAAGGTCGTCAATTTCTCCATCCGGGCCAGCCGCCAGGCCATCGGCAATGACGTCCTGCAGACTGTCTGAATCGCCGATATCACTGATGTAGGACAGGTTTACAGCGAACTCGAACCCCTCACGCTCAGTGGAATAACCGATTGCAGCCCCGAAACTGGCAATACGGTCATCGCCGTCCTCGTCGTTGTCCCCGTTGAAGGCGAAGAGGGCACCGTGAATTCCGTTGGATTCGAAACCGAATTGCAGGGCGGTCTCGCGAGTCTCACCGAGTTCGAGCGTCATGGGATCGGAAATGAAGTTGCTCTCGAATGTCCCGAACGGAACGAAAAACTGGCCGGCCGTGAAGGACCAGGGGCCGTCCGCCGGACCGAGTGTCATGGTTGCGACATCGACCTCGATATCCGTCTCATCTTCCTCGTGAAGCAGTATAACCTCGGCCCCGACCCAGTCGGTGATCCGGGCTGCCACACCAAGTTCCATCGTTGCCAAAGCGGCGTCGGAGGTGCTGTCGCCTTTATACGGATCTTCATAGGCTGTCTCAACTTCTACGACGCCACTCACCTCATCCTGAGCGGTGACGCGCTCTTCCGGGTACTGTATTCGCCGTTCCATGCTGGCAAGACGTTCCTCGATGGTCTCCTGTGCCGATGCCGGCATGTGCCAGAGAAGCAGGGCAGTGCCCGCTACGACCAGGGCTCTCAATCGTTTCATTTCCTGTACCTCCTTAGTACTAATGCGTATTATAATCATTATTATTTAAAAGCAAAGATTTTCACTCATTAAAACAGTTAATGGTAAAATATCGCTTCATAGGCCAGTTTGTATTGAAGACCTGGCGCACCTTTCCAAATCACCCGAGCTACGATGTTATCCTACAGCACTACACGATCGTTTATTGTAACGGGCCTCCTGTTTGCTGCAGTTCTATCCCCGCTCGCAGCAGAATCTGGCAGTGAGCGGGAACGCGTTCGGACAATCATACAACCTGCGGAAAATTTCCTTCGGCCCGAGCCTTACGAACGCCGGCCCGGTGGTGCGGCAACGGTGTTCAAGACGCTGAATCGGAACGCTTTTTCCCATCCGTCTGCAAACATGTCGTTCGAGCGCGAACTCGACTTCAAGGTGGGCAACGGCATCTTCAAAAAGATCTGGGTGTCAGCGCCGAGTTCGACCGCTTCGTCGGACGGCCTGGGTCCTCTTTTTAATGCACGCTCCTGTCAGCACTGCCATCTGAAAGATGGTCGCGGCCATCCTCCGGACACAGGTGAGAAAGCAGAATCGATGTCCCTGCAGTTGTCGATTCCACCGCAAGACGAGGAGGAACAAACCGCACTTCTGGAGCACCGGGCAAGCAGTATTCCGGAGCCCACGTACGGGAGTCAGCTACAGAACTTCTCGATCCAGGGAGTCCGCATTGAAGGCGAAATGGCAATTGCCTACGAGGAGACGCCAGTCGTGCTGGCCGATGGCACGGTCGTGTCCTTGCGTCTGCCTGCTTACGACATCACAGGTCTTCAGGATGGGCTGCTTCATCCCGATACGATGATATCGCCACGCATTGCGCCACCCGTCATCGGTATGGGCCTGCTCGAGGCTATCCCGGAAGCGGATATTGTCCGCAACGCCGACCCGGAAGATCGTGATGGCGACGGCATCTCCGGGCGGGCGAGGCAGGTATGGAGCGATGAATACCGGAAAGTGATGCTTGGGCGATTTGGCTGGAAGGCCGGACAACCGATCGTCACGCAGCAGGTGGCCAGTGCTTTCCGAAAAGATATGGGCATTTCGACCCCGCTCTACCCGAGTCCGCATGGGGACTGCACGGTGGCACAGTCGGCATGCCAGACGGCCCCTCACGGGGACACACCTGCGATGGACGGCATTGAGGCAGATACCCGGATATTCGACTTGCTGGTTTTCTATACCCGCAATCTCGGTGTTCCGGCACGGCGCAAGGTCGATGATCCACAGGTACTCGAAGGCAAGCGCCTGTTCTATGAA
Source organism: Gammaproteobacteria bacterium (assembly GCA_965205275.1). Lineage (GTDB taxonomy): Bacteria > Pseudomonadota > Gammaproteobacteria > UBA4575 > UBA4575 > WTFY01. Next base: position 1,534,414 of record OZ242168.1, on the reverse strand, counting down.
TCGCATTGCACGGCCTGCCATGTGCCGAAATTCGTAACCCGGCGGGATTCGATCGGCAAGGAGCAGTCTTTCCAGCTCATCTGGCCATACACAGACCTGCTGTTGCATGACATGGGTGAAGGGCTGGCCGACCAGCGACCGGAAGGTAACGCTACCGGGCGTGAATGGCGCACACCGCCGCTGTGGGGGATCGGACTCACGCAAACCGTGAGCGGCCACACCTCGTTTCTGCACGATGGGCGCGCCCGCAACCTGCTCGAAGCCATCCTCTGGCACGGCGGGGAAGCCGAAATGGCAAAACAGCGTGTCACGACGATGACGCGGGAAGAACGCGAGGCCCTACTCGCCTTCCTGGGCTCACTTTGACAGACTGGCGAACTCATGGCCCATACCTTTCAGTCAGTAACTTTAATCACCCTGGTTCTTGTAAATGTGGCATTTGCCTCAGAGGGTGCGCCGGTTGGGCAGGCGGATTATGCGCGCATCAATGCCGCCCTGGTCAAGCATCATGTCTTGCCGCGCTATGTGCAGTTGTCAGCAGCAACCGATCGCTTCGCCACCGCCGTCAACGATTTTTGTACCGGCAGCGACGAAGCAGGGCATGTCCGCACACAAGCGCAATTTTATGACGTAATGCATGCATGGATGCGTGTCCAGCATGTACGCTTCGGTCCGGTCGAGCTTTTCATGCGCGCTTATCGTTTCTACTTCTGGCCCCAGGCGCGTGGCAAGGTGCAGGATGCCGTACATGCGCTCATCACAGCCGGTGACGAAGCCGCGTTCCTTCCGTCACGGATCCGCCAGGCTAACGTAGCGGTTCAGGGTTTGTTGGCTGCAGAGGTCCTGCTGTACGACCCCCGGTATCTTGCTGCGGGAAGTACGGCAGGTGCGATGGGCTGCAGATTGCTCACAGTCGTTGCAGAGAACATGCGCACCATGGCAGCCGATATCCTCACTGACTGGCAGGAAGGCGAGAACCCGTTTACCCGAGTCCTGGCGGAACCCGGATTGCAAAACGTGTATTTTCAGGAACATCGTGATGTGACGCTTGCTTTTTTCAAAAGCCTTCACGACAGCCTGCAACTCATCGCCGAAGTGAAGCTGGAGCCGGTGATGGGCAACACCGTTCAGGACGCACGCCCGCACCTGGCAGAATCCCGCCTGAGTGGCCGATCACTGCGTAACGTCATTGATAACCTGGAGGCGGTGCAGGCTCTGTATTATGGAGAAGGTGGGCTAGGCCTTGGCGCCCTCACGAAAACTGTCGATGTGAAACTTGACCAGTTGTTACGCAAGGCATTTCGTCTCACTCTCCTGACAGCGCGTTCAATTGACCGGCCGCTGGAAGAAGCTGCAACGGACCCGTTGCTGCGGGCGAAGCTGGAAAAGCTGGTGCTACAGGTTGTAAAGGTTCAGATACCTATGGCACTTTTCAGTGATCGTGAGCAAGGGATCTGAATGAGGGGGTGCAGAGGGAGGCGTGGCCTCTCTCTGCACCGGATCGGGTATCCTCCAGTGAACCAACCACAGCCACTGGAACCGGAGACCCGAGCATGGACATTAAATCCCTTCGTATTCGATCATACAAGAGCTTCAGGGTCGACGAACACGTACCCGAGGCGGCGGGTGAGCGCTACCGCAGGTTGCAGGCGTACCAGCGCTTGCGTGCGGCGGGCTGCAGCGAGGCCGGCGCCCTGGAGCAGCTGGAGATCAGCCGGCGCACCCTGTACCGCTGGAAGGCCGTCCTGGCCGCAGGCGGTGTGCACGCCCTGGCGCCGCATTCGAGCCGCCCGCGGCGGCACCGGTGTCCGGCCTATACGCCGCAGGACGTGAGGGCGGTGCTGGCCCTGCGCCGCAAGTACCCGTTTATGGGCAAGGCGCGCCTGCAGGTCCTGCTGGGGCGCGAGGGCGTGGCACTGAGTGTGTCGAGCGTCGGGCGCATCCTCAGCCGGGCGCTGGCCCGCGGTGTGATCCGGCCCGCCGCGTTCTGCGAAGGCAGGCATGCGCCGAAGCGCCCGCGCCGCTTCGCCCGCTGGGCACGGCGCTGGAAGTACGGCGCGAAGGCGCGTACCCCGGGCGAGCTGATGCAGATCGACCACATGACCTATGTGCGAGACGGCGACACCGTCAAGGAGTTCCGCGCCGTGTGCCCGGTGTCGAAGTTCATGGTCACGCGCGCCTGCTCACGGGCCACTGCCGGGCACGCCCGGCGCTTCCTGCACGAACTGCTGGCGGCCCTGCCGTTCCCGCTCGTCTCCATCCAGGTCGACGGCGGCAGCGAGTTCATGGCCGGCTTCGAGGCGTCCTGTGAAGCGCTGCACATCCCGCTGCATGTGTTGCCGCCCAAGCATCCCCAGTACAACGGCTGTGTGGAACGCGCCAACCGCGCTGCCCGCATCGAGTTCTGGGGACGCTACGATGGCCCCCTGAGCATCGACCCGGTGCAGGCCGCCCTCGCCGGCTATGAGTTCTTCTACAACTATGAACGCCCCCACGCAGCACTCGACTGGAAAACGCCCAACGAGTACCTTGTCACCCTGGAGGCCGCCTGATCCCACAGTGCCATAGGTACTGAACCCATACACAGGTTCGTGCACTGAGGCAAATTGTGAGAGACTGGCTTGCTCCGGCACTTGCGCTCTCCGTCGGGTTTAATGCGCTCGATGGAGATTGACCGCAGAGACCTGCTCCGTTGTCTTGCCGGTGGCTTCATCGGATCACAGCTGCCGGTACCGCTTTGTGCTGCAGTCGACAGAAGGATATATCTCAGCGCTTGTACCGACGCCTCAGGGAGGTATCGGGTCCGCAGTTTTTCACCGCGCGGTGCGCAGGTTTTCGACCTGCCGTTACCGGCACGAGGTCATTCCTTTGCAATCCATCCTGTCCGCCCGGTCGCCGTACATTTCGCCCGGCGCCCCCACCGCTTTGCGTACGTCGTCGATCTTGCACGCGGCATCATCGTGAATGAGTTTGCAACACCCGGCAATCGTCATTTTTACGGTCACGGTGTATTCAGTCACGACGGGCATCTGCTTTATGCCAGCGAAAACGATTTTGAAGGGCAACGCGGCGTCATTGGAGTCTATGATGCAAAGGACAATTACAGGCGCGCAGGTGAGCTGAACTCGCATGGCACAGGCCCGCACGACATTCAGCTTCTTTCCGACGGCGATACCCTCGTTGTTGCCAATGGTGGCATCTCAACGCGACCGGAACTGCCGCGCATGAAGCTCAACCTGCCGACCATGGCGCCTTCCCTGTGCTATATCGATCGGTACAGTGGCAGGTTGCTTCGGAAGCATCGGCTCAATCGCACATTGCATCAACTGAGCATTCGCCACCTTGCCATCAGCAAGGACAACACAGTTGCGATAGCCATGCAGTACGAGGGGCCTGCGGGTGACCTCGTACCGCTTGTCGCCCTCTGTCGTGCGCGACGCATAATACGGGGCGCACAATGTCACGACAGTCTATTGCATCTCCTGGAAGGGCCACCTGATGTTTTGCGCTCAATGAAGCGGTATTGTGGCAGTGTCTGCTTTGATTCAAGTGCCCGGATAATTGCCGTGTCTGCCCCGCGTGGCAACCTTGTGACCTTTTGGAGTGTTGATGCCGGTGCCTATCTGTTGTCCACACGGGTCGCTGATGGTAGCGGTATCGCACCCGGCAGGCGAGCCGGGGAGTTCCTGGCCAGCAGCGGGCAGGGTGGGGTGGTTGTCATCGACGCCTGGTCGGGCGAGACAAGACCGCTCAAAGCTGCCTTTCTCAGGGCCAGTTGCTGGGACAACCATTTAGCGGTTGCGACCCTTGTGTAAGCACGGGTCCGATGCGGTGAATGGTTTCAATTTCCGCGCTTATCCGGTGGTGGGTCACGCCAACAGGACCGTCTCTGCTGAACCGGAGCGCAGCCCCTTGATGCCTTGGCGCTTTAAGTACAATCTGGCTGGGAACTTTCAGGGATGTTTGCCCTCTAAACAGACAGTGCTACGCACTACCCGCTTCCCTCCCTTAAGAGCGGGCACTTCAGACTTGGTTTTCGAACCAAGTCACTCTTAGCCCCGGTTTTCTTTACCTAACCGGGGCATCTTTACAGTTCCTGATCAATCCTGCGCCAAGGCCCGGGCAATCCATGCTGAAATTTTCTCCTGTACCTGTGCGATGCCAACACGCTTGGTAGCCGAGAATATCTGTATTCCTGCATCAAATCCCTTTTGCTCCAGTTCAGAGGTGACCCGGGTTAACGATTTCACCATGGCATTTCTGTTTACCTTGTCGGCCTTGGTCAACAGGATGTAAAGAGGCAGTCGGTAATGCTGACTCCAGCGGACCATGGTCCAGTCAATTTCGGTTAATGGATGGCGAATATCCATTAGTAAAACCAGACCGCGTAATGCGCAGCGATGAACCAGGTAGGACTCCATCAGATCCTGCCATTGTTTTTGTACGCGTGCAGGAGCTTTGGCGTAGCCGTAGCCGGGCAGGTCCACAAGGCGGGCATCACCATCCAGTTTGAAAAAATTGATTAACTGTGTGCGGCCCGGCGTTTTGCTGGTGCGTGCAAGATTGTTTTGCTGGCATAGCGCATTGATTGCGCTTGATTTGCCGGCATTGGAGCGCCCGCAAAAGGCAATTTCCACACCCGCGTCCGCGGGAAAGCCCTGAATGGCGCTGGCGCTTTTCAAAAACCGCACTTGTTTAAAAGGCAGGCTCATTCGGTAAATACCTCTGCATGTTTCCTGGATATTGTAAAAGCAAGTTTATGATGGTTGGAAGAGTCTACAGATACCCCTGACAGTATGACTGTGCTAGGCTTGTTCGGGTCAATTTTTTGTAGCCGTACATGCTTTTGTGATATAAGCGCCTCCTCGGTCGATTCATGACACGGGCAGGGTCCGCCGTAGACGACATTGTACAAAATCTGGATTTGATATAAGGAATTGGATGCATGAAGAAACTGTGTCTGTTGGTCATTTGTCTGGTATATGTTGCTTGTGCCAATGCAGGGGGTGACCCTGAAGCCGGTAAACAGAAATCGGCAACCTGTGCTGCCTGTCACGGCCCGGATGGAAACAGTGTCAATCCTGCCTGGCCAAAACTGGCGGGCCAGGGCGAGAAGTACCTGATTGGACAGATGCAATTATTTAAAGACCGGGTTCGTGTGAATGTTCTGATGAACCTTCAGGTGGAAAATCTGTCTGAACAGGACATTCAGGATTTGGCGGCCTATTATACGAGCCAACCGGCAAGTTCCGGTACGGCCGATGCCGACAAGGAGTACCAGGGTAAAAAATTGTACAAGATAGGCGAGAGAATTTATCGTGGCGGCAATGCTGCCACGGGCGTACCGGCCTGCATGTCCTGTCATGGCCCCAATGGCCTCGGCAACGCACTGGCAAAATTTCCACGTCTTTCGGGCCAGCATGCGGTCTATACCGCAACGCAATTAAGGGCCTACCGAAGTGGTGCCCGATACCAGCCTGATGACAATCTGAACTCGATGCAGGGCATCGTCGGCTATCTGACAGAGACCGAGATCGATGCGGTTGCGGAATATATTGCCGGACTTCACTAAAGCCGGTTGCGCGTGGCAAGGCCTCGACCATTGCAATACCCTTCTTTGTTTAAACGTCCTCCCAACGGATTTTCTGTATAAAACATGAGTCCTCAATGCCCGATTCGTATTTTTTTCATGTGGCTGTTTGTACCCGCTCTTGCGTTACTGGCAACGGTCCAGGCGGGCGAGCCTGAGGTCGAGTTTGAGGAAGGTTTTCACTACCACATGATTTTTCCTGCCGTGCCTGTACAGGCGACTGAGGCAGGCGACGTTGAAGTCCTGGAACTTTTCTGGTACGGCTGTCCCCATTGTTACACCTTTGAAAAATACCTGGATAGCTGGAAGCAGAATAAGGCCGGTCATGTGAAGTTTATACGCATGCCGGTTGCCCTGAATCGTGGCTGGACACCCCATGCCCGCGCGTACTATGCCCTGGAAAAGATGGACGAGGCGGAAAGGATACACCCGTTATTTTTTGAGGCCATTCACGTACAGGGAAGACGTGTGCGGGACATGGAATCCATATCCCGTTTTTTGAGCCAGCACGGTGTCGACACAGAGGAGTTTGAAAAGGCCTACAACTCCTCCTATGTTGAGGAAAGAATACAGCATTCCAAGCAATTCGTACGCAACACCGGCACAAGTTCCGTACCGACTGTAATTATAAATGGGAAATATCGATCCACAGCGAGTGTTGCCGGTGGTCATGACCGGTTACTGCAGTTGATAGATTATCTTGTGCAGCAGGAAACAAACTAGGGCGTGTTAACACTAACGTAACGCATCGACGATGAGCGCGAAGACAATGAATCCGAGGAATACCACGTCGAGTTTCTCGAATCGCGAGAAGACACGACGGAACCCCTTCAATCGACGGAATAACCGCTCGATTTCATTGCGCCGCTTGTACATCTCACGGTCGTATTCCCAAGGCTCGACCCGCGTTCGCAATGGCGGTACCACTGGCTCATACCCCAGCGCCAAGGCCAGTTGTCGAGTCTCGTTGCCTTCGTACGCGCGGTCCATGATCAGTGAGGGAGTATCGTGCTGCTGACCAAGGCGATTCAGCAACTTACGCCCTTCCGGGGCATCGTGGGCTTGTCCCGGCGAGAGCGAGAACGTGATGGCGGTTCGAGCATCTGCGGCAACCATATGAATCTTGGTGGTCCAGCCGCCGCGAGAGCGGCCGATGGATTGGGGGCCGTTTTTTTTAGCGCCCCCGTCCCATCGGGATGCACCTTCACAATAGTGCTGTCCATCGACATCGCCTCGAGTTTGATGCGCACGATCTGTTCTCGCTGCAGATGCTCGAATACTCGGTCGAGCACTCCGTTCTTCGACCAACGGTTCATTCGGGTATAGATGGTGTGCCAGTTGCCAAACCGTGTAGGTAACCCTCGCCATTTGCAGCCCTGTTCGGCGACATACAGTATGGCGTTGAGTACTTGGCGGTTCGAAAGGCTGACGTTGCCGCGCTGCACCGGGAGATGTAGCGCGATGCGTTCGTATTGGGCTTGGGTCAGTTCCATCCTTGGAGGATACCATAACTGTGCCCATTAGTGTTAACACGCCCTAGTCTCCGTCTGTAAAGTTCGTTTCGGATTTCTTTCATGAGATTCATCCGGCGGACGCCTCCTGTTCCCGCGCAGGCGGCCGTTACCCTTTTACCAAACCCCCTGTCCGTCGTGTCAAAATGCGCCAGCTCCATGGGATATGATAAAGTCAGGATCAGCGATTTCTACGGTACATGAGGGGTACACCATAGGCACACAAAATTCTGACCGGCACACAAGTGTTCGCTATCAGCCCGATGAAAACCCTCCAACAGCGCTTGCCTTGGGTCTCGGCATCCAGCTTGCGATTCTCTGTATATCCGGCATCGTATTGACCCCGGCGATCATAGTCCGTGCGGCGGGCGGGACCGAAGCCTTCCTGTCATGGGCCGTCTTTGCCGCAGTCGCGGTCAGTGGGATAAGTACGATACTGCAAGCGGTCCGGGTGGGCCGGATCGGTGCCGGTTATGTACTGGTCATGGGCACCTCCGGGGCCTTCATTGCAATTTGTGTCACGGCGATCGCTGAGGGCGGCCCGGCGATGCTTGCCACCCTGGTCGTGGTCTCATCGTTTTTCCAGTTTGCGCTGTCTGCACGGCTTTCGCTGTTCCGCCGAATCCTGACCCCGACGGTTGCAGGAACGGTTATCATGCTGATACCGGTCACGGTGATGCCGATCATCTTTAGTTTTCTGAAGGATGTGCCGGAGGGGGCTTCTGGCCTGGCGGTGCCACTGAGCGCTTTTGTAACGGTGTTCACCATAGTCACGATCGCCCTGAAGGCGAAGGGTGCACTGCGCCTCTGGGCACCCGTCATCGGTGTTTTCACCGGCTCGGTGGTTGCCGGATTTTATGGTCTCTACGACGTAAGCCGCGTTGCCGCCGCTTCGTGGATCGGTTTTCCGGAGGGTGGGTGGCCTGGCTTTGATCTCAGCTTCACTCCGGTTTTCTGGGCACTTCTTCCTGCATTCATATTCGTGACCCTGGTCGGTGCCATCGAAACGGTCGGTGATTCCATCGCCATTCAGCGCGTATCTTGGCGTCGACCCCGGGCAGTGGATTTCCGGGCCGTGCAGGGTACGGTAGCTGCGGATGGGATGGGCAACCTGCTGTCCGGTCTCACGGGGACAGTGCCCAACACGACCTACTCGACAAGCGTGGCGGTGGCCGAGCTTACCGGGGTCGGGGCTCGCCGGGTCGGAATTGCCCTTGGGGCCGTGTTTATTATTCTGGCATTCCTTCCCAAGGCACTCGCCGTGATCCTGGCAATACCCGGCCCGGTCGCTGCTGCGTATCTGGGTGTATTGCTGGCGATGCTTTTTGTAGTCGGCATGAAGGTCGTCGTTCAGGACGGGATCGATTATCGCAAGAGCCTGGTCACCGGTATTGCGTTCTGGATCGGGGTCGGTTTCCAGAATGGAGTGATATTTCCCGAGTATGTTTCGGGATTTGCGGGGGGTTTGCTGGAGAACGGGATGACGGCTGGCGGTCTGGTCGCCATCCTCATGACGCTGCTTATGGAGCTGACGGAGTCCCGCCGTCGCCGCACTGAGATGGTGCTGGATTCCTTGGCCCTGCCGAAGATCAGGACATTTCTTGGGGAGTTTACATCCCGCAGTGGCTGGGACACGGCGATGGAAAACCGCCTTGTCGGCGCTGCTGAAGAGACTTTGCTGATGCTTCTCCAGCGTAGTGAAGATGTGGAAAATCGGGGACGTCGCCTGCTCCTGATGGCGCACAAGGAAAGCGGCCGGGCGATTCTTGAGTTCGTTGCCGCCCCCGGCGAGGAAAACCTTCAGGACCGGATCGGGTTACTTGGCGAGCGGGCCGATGCAACTTCAGGCGAGCAGGAAGTTTCGCTTCGGCTGTTGCGACACCTTGCGTCCTCGGTTCGCCACCAGCAATACCATGACACGGATATCGTAACCGTGCTGGTAGAAGCTGTGGAACCCATACGGCATGAATCTGCGTAGCGGACCGGTCAATGCTTTCGTGCCGTCCCGCATTCTGTCGCAGCCGATGTGACCGTTCGCCAGGGGAAGATGCAGTATTACGAAATGGATAATCAAACCTACTGTATGAAGGTTAGTTGGTTTCGCACCAATCATTCACTATAATTCGCTGCGTATTTAAAATTAAGAGCCAACAAGAACAGGAGTTTGTGTGAGCAACACGAAGTTTGCAAAAACGTTAAAAGTCGTATTCGGAGTATTGGTCGGATCCACGGTCGCGATTCTGGCCTTGGCAAATGTGCTTATTTCCGATGCGGACTATTCCCATGAAACCGTGATTCAGGAAAATATTGAGGATCGGATCAAGCCTGTCGGTAATGTGCATATAGCCGGTGAATCCGTAATGGCTGATGAAACCGCAAGTGAAGCAGGGGAAAATGAGCCTGAGCTTGTTGTAGCCGATGCAGAAAAACCCATCGAACAAATCTATCAGGCTTGTGCCATATGTCATGGCCCCGGGGTATTGAATGCTCCGAAGCTGGGGGCCAAGACAGACTGGGAGTCGCGTCTGGCCAAAGGCGTGGAGCAGCTTTATGCAAACGCCATCAACGGAATAAATGTGATGCCTCCCAAAGGCGGTCGTCTTGATTTTTCCGATGAAGATGTTAAAAGAGCCGTCGACTACATGCTGGATTCAGTACGCTGATCCCGTTTGCGTCTGTTTTTTACGGTTGGCAAACGCTCAGAGGGGTGCCTGTTGACGGGGTATCCCGCTTGAGGAGTTGAGTCCGGGTAGGTTCCGGTGATGCCCAGATTGGAACAGGGCCTGCATGGTTTGCATGCTGCTGCAAGGCCTGGTACGCCCTTTATTCATTCAGTACTTTTCCCTTCGAGCTCCTGTATACGCTGTTCCAGATCCTTAACGCGCAACTGGCTTTGCGACAGCATCTCACTCTGTGCGTCAAATTCCTTGCGTGTGACAAGATCCAGTTGCTGGAATGTACCTTCTGCAACGGCGCGCACGTTTTTTTCAAGGATTTTCGTGCCTTTTTTTACATCATCGGGGACCACCGCAACGACTCTGCGCACGACTTCATCCAGGATGCGGGGGTTCAGTTTCATCGGTTAACACTCCTTGAGTCCAAACATCTAAATATACCATACACGACTCAAATTTCGATGCACCAATAATGTGCGCAAGGGTTCTGGCTGGGTGCAGTATTTCAGGTGCGGACCGGTTCGATGTCAAAGCAATTGTCATAACCCATTGTTTCATCAAGGCTGAAAAACTTGGCACAGTGTGTGCCTTAGTTCCTGGGTGTACAGGAGACAATCTGTCTTTTCAAGGGAGAATGCCAATGAAAATGGATTTGAGGTTTCAGGTTTTGAGGTGACTGCAGCACCCGTGCACACGGATGCCGAGGTTCTGCGGGGTGAAGATCATGATGATGAAACTGAGGCCTGCATCCGTATTCATTACGGCTTTGAATCTTGCGAAATGGGCACATGGCAACTGATGAATTATATATTGGCCAGTTTGACCAGTTTGAATTTAGATCACGTATACCAACAGTAAAACCAGGAGTTATAGCTATGAAGCTTGTTACCGCAATCATTAAGCCTTTTAAGCTTGATTATGTACGCGAAGCTTTGTCAGAAATCGGTGTAACGGGTGTAACCGCGGTCGAAGTCAAGGGCTTCGGCAGGCAAAAAGGGCACACGGAATTGTACCGGGGTGCGGAGTACGTTGTCGATTTTTTACCGAAAGTGATGCTGAAGATCGCGGTTGACAGCGGGTTGCTGGATTCCGTTATTGAAGCCATCAGCAAAGCGGCGAGTACCGGTAAAATCGGGGATGGCAAGATTTTTGTCACACCGCTCGAACAAGTAGTACGTATCCGTACCGGTGAAACGGGTCCGGACGCGTTGTAAGGGATACATACGTTTCTTAGGAGGGAGTTGTGACAGATCAAATTTTTGAATTGCAATATGCGATCGACACTTTTTACTTTTTAGTGTGTGGTGCATTAGTGATGTGGATGGCCGCAGGCTTTTCCATGCTCGAATCGGGTCTTGTGCGAAGCAAGAACACAGCCGAAATTCTTACCAAAAATGTCGCGCTGTATTCGATAGCCTGCATTATGTATATGGTTTGCGGGTACATGATCATGTACGACGGTGCATGGTTTTTGTCAGGCATTGCCGGAGGTGAGCGTCTGGTACAGGATGCATTGGCCGCTTCCGCGGAAAATGGATTCCACGGTGATTCCGTGTATGCGGATGCTTCAGACTTCTTTTTCCAGGTCGTATTTGTCGCGACGGCCATGTCGATTGTATCAGGTGCCGTAGCTGAGAGAATGAAAATGTGGTCGTTCCTGATTTTCGTGGTCGTGTTTACCGGACTGATTTATCCACTGGAAGGCAGTTGGACCTGGAATGGCAAGGATGTGTTTGGCTGGTTCAATCTCGGCGATGCCGGGTTTTCCGATTTCGCAGGATCGGGCATTGTACACATGGCAGGTGCAACGGCTGCCCTGGCAGGGGTACTATTACTCGGGCCACGCCGAGGCAAGTACGGACCGGGCGGCAAGGTGATTGCCATCCCGGGTGCCAATCTTCCGCTTGCCACGCTGGGGACCTTTATCCTGTGGATGGGGTGGTTTGGCTTTAATGGTGGCTCAGTGCTGAAGCTCGGGGATGCCGCCAGTGCCAATGCGGTAGCCATGGTGTTTTTGAATACCAATGCTGCTGCCGCAGGCGGTCTGGTGGCTGCGCTGGTCGTTGCCCGTCTGTGGTTCGGCAAGGCAGACCTGACCATGGCCCTGAACGGTGCGTTGGCAGGTCTGGTCGCCATTACGGCAGAGCCCTCAACCCCTTCTGCCCTGGCAGCTACCCTGATTGGTGCTGCAGGCGGAGGCCTTGTGGTGCTGTCCATTGTGCTGTTGGACAAAATCAAGATCGATGATCCAGTTGGCGCGATTTCCGTACACGGTACCGCCGGGCTGTGGGGGTTGCTGGCTGTACCGCTTACCAATCCTGGCGTGAAGTTCAGCGGACAACTGCTGGGTATGGTCACGATATTTGTCTGGGTATTCCTGGCGAGCCTGATAGTCTGGGGTATCATCAAAATGATTATGGGAATCCGTATCAGCGAGGAAGAAGAGATGCAGGGTGCGGATATTTCCGAATGTGGCCTGGAGGCCTATCCGGAATTTGTAGTCGAGTAGACTTTCACCCGCCTTGTCTGGTTGAAGCGCCTCCCGGGAGGCGCTTTTTTATGGCCCCCAGTTTCGTATGAACTGCGGGGTTGAAAGGCTGGCAAGGTGAATGGAGCGGTTATAGTAACGGGTTTTGAACCCGGGGTGTCCGGCAGACTCCTTGCGAGCGTAGGCGAGTTGCCCGGTTTTGCTGGCTACAGTTGCGGTCCACCACCCGGTGGGGTAACAGGGTTGCGGAAAATAAATCAGGTCAGTGGTCCCGAATCCGGCTTCCTGCATGGAAGCGTGCATAGGCTGGATTATGCTCTCGAAATGAACCAGAGGCGATTCACTTTGCTGAACGAGTAGCCCGTCAGGCTTCAGTGTGCGCAGACAGTCCCTGTAAAAGGGTGTGGAGAACAGGCCTTCTGCAGGGCCGATCGGGTCTGTGCTGTCTACGATAATGATGTCAGTCGATTCATGCTCCTTTTCCTGAATCCACCGGGTGGCATCTTCAAAAATGAATTCGGCACGCGGGTCGTTATTGGCCTCGCACAATGCCGGAAAAAACTTCTCGGATAACCTCGTGACCCGCTCATCGATTTCAACCTGTAAAATTTCCTGCACGCATGCATGTCTCGCCACTTCACACAAGGTGCCACAATCACCACCTCCGGCGATCACGACACTCACAGGACTCGGGTGACTGAATAAGGCAGGATGTGCCAGCATTTCATGGTATATAAAGCTGTCACGTTCCGTTAGCATCACAAAACCGTCTATGGCCATCAGCCTGCCAAAGCTTTTGGTTGAGTAGATCTCTATTTTTTGAAAGGGTGTCTGTTCCTGGTGAAGCTTTTCATTGATCTCGAATGAGAGCGCAGTGCCGGATTCGGTGCATGCTTCAGTAAACCATTTCTTACTCTTGTCCGGCATGGGAGTCTGTATTACAGGGAAAAAATTGTATATATAGTGAACCAGGTCATTGTAGGTAACAAGCAAACAGATCATACATTGTTGTGAATAGCCATCCGCATTGGAGTATCCGGCGTGCCCGGCTGCATTATCGTGTCCTCAACTGGGGGATCGGATTTTTTGATATCAATGCAGCCGGGAATGCAAGCACTAAAGCCGGCACCCATGAACTGGACTTGTATGAATTAAGCGCAGACCTGAAAGACAGGGGGATTGGATTTCCCGTACTGGTCCGTTTCCCACACATTCTGCAGCATATGCTTGACAGGCTGTATGCGGCATTTCAGAAGGCGGTTGTTTCCTGTAATTATGCCGGCAACTACATTGCTGCCTATCCGGTCAAGGTAAACCAGCAGGCCTCAGTCATTCGGTATTTCCATCATCAGAACCGGTGGCCGGTCGCCTTTGAGGTGGGCAGCAAGGCGGAACTGATTGCCTGTATGGGGATCATGCGGACACGGAACCAGACAATTATCTGCAATGGGTATAAAGATGAAGCCTACATACGTCTTGCATTAACCGGACGTTTGCTGGGACACGATGTCATTATTGTTCTGGAAAGTCTGGCTGAGTTTCAGCATGTTCTGAAACAGTCGGCCGAAATCAGTGTCCAGCCGGTTCTGGGTATGCGGGTTCGTTTATCCGCGATTGCGGAGGGTAAATGGCAGAATACCGGCGGTGAGCATTCAAAGTTTGGATTGACTGCAGGCGAGGTTTTGCAACTGCTCAGGGAGCTGAAGGAGAACCATGCATCCGGGTGGATGCGCATGCTGCATTTTCACATGGGTTCACAGATCCCCTGTTTGCAGCATATCCGCTCAGGTATCGAGGAAGGCATGCGTTACTTTACGGAACTATACGGGCTCGGAATACGGTTTACCCAGTTAAACGTAGGTGGAGGTCTTGCCGTGGACTATGAAGGCAGCCAGTCGAACTCGTATTTCTCGATGGATTACGGCATCGACGAATATGCCGGCTCCATTATCAGCAGTGTTCATTCGGTATGTCTGGAAAAGGGGGTTCCGGCACCCACCGTCTTCACTGAAAACGGACGAGCCATGACGGCTTACCACGCCGTACTGATCACCAATGTCATTGATGCTGAGTATCGGCAGGAAATGGTCTCTGGTGCAAATCTGGGTTTTTCCGGTGGGTCGCATACTGCGAACGAAAAATTAAAGGCACTGGTTGACATATGCCAGCATATTCAATCCAGCCCCGAAGGGCATAAGGGTGTAACCGATTACCCGCACAGCTATACCCGCCTGATACAGGCTGTGAAACAGGTGGACCATGCTTTTTCCCATGCCTATATTTCACTGGCTGAAAAGGCCTATGCGGAAAAAATTGCACAGGAGGCCTATCGACGGATGTCCGGATACAGGGAATACCTTGATGCCGGTCAAAGCAGTGATCTGGAGGGAAAACTGACCGATAAGTATTTCTGCAATTTTTCCCTGTTTCAGTCGACCCCGGATATATGGGGACTGAACCAGGTCTTTCCGATTCTGCCGCTGCACCATCTGGATACGGCCCCGACCCGGCAGGTGCGCCTGCATGATCTTACCTGTGATTCGGATGGCCAGATCGATCGTTATATTGAAGCCGGTTCAATCAGGTCTTACCTGTCCCTGCATGAATTCAGTCCGGGGCAGGATTATCTGATCGGTGTATTTCTAATCGGCGCATATCAGGAAATACTTGGCGACCGGCATAATCTGTTTGGCGACACGCATGCCGTGAATATTGAATTGAATTCCGATGGAGGCTACAGGATATGTGAACGACAGCCAGGCGACACCATTGAGGAGGTGCTGTCTTATGTTCACATTGATGCCACTGAAATGCGCCAGGTCTGGCGGGACAGGCTGGCTGAAACGAATGCATCCGAACAGACCGCCGGGCAGGTGCTACAGGTGCTAGAAGCTGCCCTGCAGGCAAACAGCTATCTGGTGCCGACATCCGGTAAACACAGGGACACGCCATGAAATGTTATGCCTACAAGAGCTTTAAAAAAGCGGACACCTTCCTTTACCTGGGTGTGAAAGACCGCTTTGATATCCTTCCGGACGAACTGTTGGCCCTTTTTGGCGAGCCTGGTTTTGTGCTGGAGTTTGAGCTGACAGAGCACCGTACCCTTGCGCAGGCTGATGCCAGGCAGGTCATGGCTAATTTGAATGAACATGGCTATTATTTACACATGCCCCCACAACACCACACACTGACCGGATAGCCGTTTCAGTTTCCCGTTTATGACAAAAGGCTTTGTCCTGCATAGTGCTGTCTGCATCCCTTTTTCAGGAGCCGGTGGCTGGTTGTTCATACAACTGATCCATGGCGAACATGAGCGGATAGATTCTGTTTTCGTAGCCACCTACTGGTTTGGTTTTCTGGTCTTCGTACTCTCCAGCTGGATTTTTTACTGGATTTTGCAAAGGCGTCTGGCAAAGCCATGGATACCGGCGCAACTCGCTGCACTGCTGATTGCAGGTCTGGTAACCACCTCGATTGTGTGGGCTTCACACCTGTATGAACCACAACAAAGTGCCGGGCAGAAAACTCTCCTGAAGCCTGAGTCAGATTTCGTGCAACCGGGGGATGATGGGGCGGGGTAAAAAAGGGTACGGTCTGGAGGGGTCCATGCATGGGCACGGATACAAGGCAGCAGGACTGTTTTTTGCAATCTTTTAATGGGCCATAAAATCCAGCATACGGCGGCTTGAGCGATACGCCTTCCTGCGTATTTCTTCCTCCACGAAAATCTCGTTCTCACCGGATTCCAACACCGCTTCAAGATTGTGCAGGCCATTCATGGCCATCCACGGACAATGTGCGCAGCTTTTGCAGGTAGCACCTTCTCCGGCAGTGGGGGCCTCGATAAAAATCTTGTCCGGTGCCGCTTTTTTCATTTTGTAGAAAATACGATTGTCGGTGGCCACAATGAATGACGGGTGTGGCAGTTCTTTGGCTGCCTTGATCAGGGCCGTGGTTGAACCGACCACATCCGCAGCTTCAATGACTGCCTCAGGGGATTCGGGGTGTACCAGAATACCGGCGTCCGGGTGTTGTGCCATCAGGTCTCCCAGTGCACGTGCCTTGAACTCTTCATGCACGACACAGGCCCCTTGCCATGAGATCATGTCTGCGCCCGTCACTTTTTCAATGTAACGACCCAAGTGTCGGTCAGGGGCCCAAAGAATTTTTTTATCCTGATCCATTAAATGGGAAACCACTTTTACCGCAATGCTTGAAGTGACTGCCCAGTCCGCACGCGCCTTGACCTCGGCACTTGTATTGGCATAAACGACGACTTCATAGTCCGGATGCAGGTCGCAGAACTCACTGAATTCGCGGGCAGGGCACCCCAGATCAAGTGAACAGGTTGCCTCCAGCGTAGGCATCAGGACCCGCTTTTCCGGGTTCAGTATTTTTGCGGTTTCGCCCATAAAGCGAACCCCGACAACGATCAGCGTTGTAGCGTCATGGCGGCTGCCAAAACGCGCCATTTCCAGTGAGTCGGAAACATAGCCTCCGGTTTCTTCAGCGACCCTTTGCAGGGTTTCATGGGTGTAATAGTGTGCAATCAGTACTGCATTTTCTTTTTTGAGCAGGTGTTTAATGCGGGCAATTTTTTCTTTTTCCTGCTGCGCAGTGTAAACCGGCAGGCCTGACTGGATGATCGCTGTTTCAGGAATGCCTTGCAGGGGTATTGCAGTTTCAAATGATGTATCTGGCATGTTCAAATACAAGGTTTACGTATATTCATATATAAAGGGGTAAAAGGCGTAAATCAAGCCCAGACACCGGACTCCAAAAGTTTTGTACAGTGTAGAATGATTGCCATAGGGGAAAGTAATCGTAATGCCGTTTCCCATGCACAGTACAGCGGCCTGCATGATGATCGCCTGTTTCTGAATGAATAAGACTGACTACATTGCTCCAGAAGTTGCATTGACCTTGCCGGGTCTGCTCTGTGAGCGTGTGATGCGTTCTCCGCATTCACAGGCCTATGGTTTCTACAATGATGAAAAACAGGTCTGGGAAAGTTTGACTTGGCAACAGGTCGCCCAGTATACGGCAAGGGTCCAGGCAGCGCTACAAAATGAACCGGTTGCCAGAGGTGACCGCATTGCCATTATGCTGCGCAACTGCCCGGAATGGGTCATGTTCGATATGGCTGCACTGGGTCTGGGTCTGGTTACGGTACCTCTGTATACGAACGACCGGGCTGAAAACGCAGCCTATATTATTCAGGATGCAGGCATAAAGGTACTGCTTGTTCAGAACCTGCGCCAGTGGCGGCAACTGTCGCAAATCAAAAGCACCCGTCAGGCATTGCAATGCGTGATCAGCGTTGCCCCGGTGACCCAAGCCGATGATCACGATCCCCGGCTGATATCCATGCAGGCCTGGCTGGACAGTGATTTGAATGGCGAATACAGACAGGTTCCCCTGGACAGCAGTGAGCTTGCCACGATTGTCTATACCTCAGGTACAACGGGGCGCCCCAAAGGCGTCATGCTCAGTCATCGAAACATACTTTCCAATGCCTACGCCGCTTTGCAGTGTGCAGATTTCTCCGAACAGGATGTGTTTTTATCTTTTTTGCCTTTATCGCATGCACTGGAGCGCTCGTCGGGCTGTTTCATGCCAATGATGGCCAGCTCAAAAGTATGTTTTGCCCGTTCAATCCAGCATCTGGCAGAAGACATACAGGAGGTTCGTCCAACCATATTTGTGTCGGTGCCGCGAATTTACGAAATGATGTATGCAAAAATTTCAAGCCAGATGGCCCGGCAATCTTCTTTCAGGAAAAAAGTGTTTGCCTGGGCACAGCAAGTCGGCTGGCGACGTTTTGAGCTGGAATCCGGCCATGCTGGCTGGCACTGGAGCCTGCTGGCGTGGCCGCTGCTGGACTATCTGGTAGCCAGGAAAATCAATCAAAGGCTGGGCGGAAGGTTGCGGTATGCGATTGTCGGCGGTGCGGCACTGGACAAAACAATCACAAGGTTTTTTGTCAGCCTTGGCGTTCCGGTGTATCAGGGTTACGGGATGACAGAAAACAGTCCTGTTATCAGTGTGGGCCGGCAAGGCAGCAATGATCCTTTCAGTATAGGCAAGGCGTTGCCGGATCTCGAGGTCAGGCTTACCGAAGAAGGTGAGCTGTGCACGCGCAGCGATTGTGTGATGCTGGGGTACTACAATAATCAACAGGCTACCGAACAGGTCATTGACTCCGAAGGCTGGTTACACACCGGCGACATCGTGCATATCAGTGATGAGGGGTATCTGTATATCACGGGCCGGGTCAAGGACATTATCGTTCTGGCGAATGCGGAGAAAGTACCGCCCCAGGACATGGAAACTGCAATGTGTGCCGATCCCCTGTTTGACCAGGCCATGATACTGGGAGAAGGCCGGCCTTTTCTGTCGGCGCTTCTGGTACTGAATGAGATGGAGTGGAAAATGCTTGCCAAAGACCTGAAGCTCGACAGTCAGGCACCGGAAAGCCTGCGGCAAGCGGCTGTGCATAAATATGTGCTGCGGCGCCTGACGGATTGCCTGAAGGAATTTCCCGGGTATGCCCAGGTGCGCAGGGCAGGGATGTATCTGGAGCCGTGGACGATTGAAAACGGGTTGCTTACTCCGACATTAAAAATCAGAAGGACACAGCTTGTAAAGCGGTTTACAGAGGATATAGAGGCCCTGTATGCCTCCCTGGCAAAGTAAACTGCAGTGCAGGATACCGGTGCGCGCGCGCTTCGACTCCGGCCGGGGCTACCGTTTCGCCTGCATTAATATCGTGTCAATCTGATGGGTGCGCAAGCGTGTGCGTGTTTGCTCCAGTGCTGGCCGGTCATTCGAGGGTCCAATACGGACCCGGTGCCATTTTGTGTTGTTGACCGCTACCGATTGAATGTGAGCCTCGATACCCAGTAATGCCAGACGCGCCTTGAGACTGTCGGCTTCGTTAAAGTGCCTGAATGAACCCGCCTGCAGTAAATATCCACCCTGGTGCGTAGGAGGGGGACTGTCCGGTTTGAGAGGCCGCCTGCCTTGCGGGTCGATTTCTTCTTGCGGGATGATGATCTCCAGTTCGGGCAACAGCGTATAGAAATCGAAATTTCGTTTTGGCGGGGGGGCCGCTTTTGCGGCCTCCTGCGCGCCTGCCCGGGTTTGTGTCTTGTCGGCATACCAGCCATCAATGTCGATCAGCATGGCAATACCGACTCCTGTAACGACTCCAAGCACCCACCAGCCCCAGGCGGGCAGGAGTCTGGCAGACCTGGCGGGTTTTCGTTTTTTTCTTGCGACCATAGGTACGCTACATATGTTCCGGTGCGCTTACATCAAGCAAGGTCAAGCCATTATTCAGCACAATCTGTGTAGCCCGGACCAGCTTGAGACGTGCCTTTCGTATTGTGGAATCCCCCGCCAGGACCTGATGAGCGCTATAGAAGCTGTGAAAGGAATTGGCAAGGTTACGCAAGTACCTGACAATAATATGGGGCGCAAGCTGATCCGCTGCCGTCTGTACGTTTTCCGGGAACTGGGCCAGTACTTTTATCAGGTTTTTTTCCTGTTCCTGAACCAGGGGTTCAGCGTTTGCCTCGATCAATCCGTCATCCTGTAGTGGAGGATCAGCCTGTTTCAGGATGCTGCAGATTCTGGCATGCGCATACTGCACGTAATAGACGGGATTATCCTGTGTCTTCGAGGTGGCCAGGTCCAGATCAAAATCCAGATGCTGCTCACACCTTCGCATCACATAGAAAAAGCGCGCGGCATCCTTGCCGACCTGTTTGCGCAGTTGTCGCAGGGTAACGAATTCTCCAGAGCGGGTGGACATGGCGAGTTTTTTACCGTCTTCATAAAGACTGGCAAATTGCACCAGCAGGATCCGCAAATGTTCCGGGTCTTTGCCCAGTGCCTGCATGGCGGCCTGTACCCGCGCAATATAGCCATGATGGTCGGCTCCCCATATATTGATCAACCGGTCGTAGCCGCGTTCATACTTGTCCAGATGATAGGCAATGTCGGAAGTAAAATAGGTCACCTTGCCGTTTTCGCGTACCAGTACCCGGTCTTTTTCATCACCGAATGCCGTACTGCTGAACCACAAGGCACCGTCTTTTCGGTAGGTGTGCCCGCCTGCCGCCAGGGTATCAAGCACGGCCTGTACCCGGTTCTGGGTCAGGGACTGCTCCGAATACCATCGGTCGAAAGTGACCGCAAACCGCTCCAGATCGTCCCTGATATCCTGGGTGAGGGTATCGCGTGCACAGCCGAGCAGGGTTTTGTACTCCTCTTCCGTGAGCAGTTCCCTGGCTTTACCGATCATCGCATCGATACAGGCTTCCGCATCGGTCTGCCCGTTATGACTTTCGCAGGCCGACAGCTTCCAGGTCTCTGCCGGGTGCAGAAATGCATCCTTGAATTCACGGTGCACAGAGGCTGCGATATCCCATATATAGTCGCCCTGATAGGCATTGTCCGGAAAGCGCAGGGTTTGTCCACACAGTTCCAGGTACCTGAGCCATACGGAAACGGTCAGGATATCCACCTGGCGGCCGGCATCGTTTACGTAGTATTCGCGCTGTACCTCATTGCCGGTGGCTTCAAGCAGATTGGCAATGGTGGCCCCGTATGCCGCCCCCCGTCCATGACCAACATGTAAAGGCCCGGTAGGATTTGCAGAAACAAATTCTATCAGTATTTTCCTGTTTGCAGATGTTCGGTTATGACCGAAACGGTCTTTTTCATGAAGGATCCGGTTCAGTATTTCAGCCTCAAGACTGGCACGCACATAAAAATTGATGAATCCGGGGCCTGCAATTTCAATTTTTGCAAGGCTGGAGTCCTCAGGAATATGTGCGGCAATATTTTCGGCCAGCACCTGTGCAGGCACATTGACAGATTTGGATAACCGAAGCGCCAGGTTGGAAGCAAAGTCACCATGGGTCTTGTCTTTACTGCGGGTAACATGAATATCCGTGTCCATGTCTGCAGGCAAATCTCCTGCGGTTTGTAAGCTGGATACCGCAGTCGCCAGCAGTTTCGAGATTCGGGCTTGCATGAATAAAAGGGTAGTTCTTTGTGGCAGGCTGCATTGTACCCAAATTAAAGACCCTGCACTAAATTTAAGGAGCGCCGAACTTTACGCTTCTTTGATTTTCGTCTTTTGGTGAAAACGCAAACCCGTCCTGTGGCCCTTTGGGTGATCTCAGGTTTGAGCGTGCGTGCGAGCCTTGCAATATCCTTTCTGAATGTAATGGATCAGGCTGTTTCAAGCGGGTCCACTTCAAGGTTCCAGCGCACACGCTTTGCAAGCGGGTGCTGCTGAATCATCCCGGCCCACTGTGCCAGATGTCTTTGTATGGCATTTCTGTTCGAGGCGATGACGACCAGCTGGCTTTGATACATACCGGCCTTGCGTTCCAGGTTTGCAGGAATGGGTCCGAACAGATTCAATCCGGATGCGCCGGAACGCTGCATTGAAGATTTGACGTCCCGTAAAAACCGGTGAACCAGATTTTGCTGATGTGCACGTGCGCGCATCAGCAGCATGAAAGTATAAGGTGGCAAAGCACAGCTTTCACGCTGTTTGAGGACCTCTCTGGAAAAATCCTGATACCCGCGCGCCAGCAGGCAGTTAAGCAAAGGGTGCTCAGGCTGATAGGTCTGCAACAACACCTTGCCTTTGTGCTGCGAACGTCCGGCCCGGCCTGAAACCTGCACAATCAATTGCGCAAGTCGTTCCGTAGCTCGGAAATCGCTGCTTAACAATCCGTGATCGACATTCAGGATGCCGACCAGAGTGACCCCTGGAAAGTCGTGTCCCTTGGTGAGCATCTGAGTGCCAATAATGATTTGGTATTCTCCCTTGCGGATCGCATCCAGTTTGTCCTGCAGGGTATTCTTCCTGCGTGTGCTGTCACGATCAATGCGTACCATGGCGACGCCGGGGAAAACCTCCCTCAGCCTGTTTTCAATCCGTTGGGTTCCTTCGCCCAGAAACAGTATATTTTCAGAAGTGCATTGCGGGCAGGCCTCCGGCGTTTTCTCCTGCTTCAGGCAATGATGGCATTTAAGGATATTCTGTTTTTTATAAAACGTCATGCGGGCATCACAACGGGAACACGTTGCCGTCCAGGCGCAGTCATGGCAAAGCAAAACAGGGGCGTACCCGCGTCGATTCAAAAAGAGCAGAATCTGGTGTCCACGCGGGATTTCGGTTTCAATGGCCTGCAACAGTTCACTGGACAACCCGTCTGTAACCCGTTTGGAGCGCAGGTCGATCAATTTGACCTGCGGGATTTCAGCCTGCTGTGCACGTTTACTCAGAATGATTCTCTGATAGTGATCCAGGTCGACATTGTGCTGGCTTTCCAGGGAAGGTGTTGCACTGCCTAAAACAACCGGGATGGACTGCTGTTTGGCCCGATAGATGGCGACATCACGTGCATTGTATAAAAACCCTTCCTGTTGCTTGAAGGATAAATCGTGCTCCTCGTCCACCACGATCAGGCCAAGGTTCCTGAAGGACAGGAAAACGGCTGAACGGGTACCTACAACGATATCTGCCTTGCCTGTATTGGCCTGCAGCCATGCCCGTGCGCGTTCGCCTGTATTCAGGTCTGAATGCATCCGTGCGACCGATACATTCAGCCGGGTTTCAATTCTCTGTACCAGTTGCGGCGTCAGCCCGATCTCCGGCACAAGTATCAGTACCTGTCTGCCATGACGTATGACATCTTTTGCCAGGGCCAGATACACCTCGGTCTTGCCACTGCCGGTCACACCGTCCAGCAGATAGGCGCCGAATTTGTGAAGGTTGCGGCAAATCAGGTGGTAGGCATGTCGCTGCTCCTGATTGAGTGCCACGGGGGGCGTACCGGCATGGAGCGCTTTTTCCGGGGTTCTGTCCTGCGTGACTTCCTTGATCAGGTTTTTGCCGACCAGGGCACGGACAAAGGGGCGCCAGTGCGCCATGTGGGCGGTAATTTCGTCGGCGCTGAGACCTTCGGGGTGTGCCCGGATCAACTCAAATGCCTGGCGTTGTCTAGGGGCCTGGTGCAATACCTGTTCGCCCGCCTGATCCGTACAGACCCGATAGACCGTGCGGGTCGCCGCTTTGATGTGCCCGTCCTTGCGCAACGCATCGGGCAGGGCTGCGTTGAAGACCTCACCCGGGGGTTGCTGGTAGTAGCGGGCCACCCAGAACAGCAACTGTTGCAATAGCGGGTCAAAAACCGGTTCGGCATCCAGAATTTCCAGGACCGTTTTTAATTTTTCAGGGGCCACGGAGGTGCCGCGACACTTCTCGACTACAATGCCTGTGAGTTGTCGTTTGCCGAAAAGCACCCGTGCGCGTACCCCGACCTGGATGTCGTCAAATTCCGGCTTAGAGGGGGCCCGATACTCAAAATACTGATACAGCGGTACAGGCAGGGCAAGTTTTAAAACAGGGAGTGCTGACATAGTCAGGGCATAGTCTACCAAGGTGTACAACCCGCTGTTTCCACCCAAAGCGGCCGGCAAGCCGACCGGGCTCCGCTGTCCGGTACAAACTGTGGACAATTCTGTGGATAAAGTGTCTGAGTCAAGGGTCTGCGGGCCCCTGCAAGGGAGCGGTTAGCCGCAAGTGTGAATAAACCACATCAATAGTGCCTGATACCCCGTTCATGCCGCTTTATTTCTTCAACCCGCCGCATGCCCCGGCCGCCGGATAGGGTCACGTCCTGCAGGAGTCCGGCCGATACGGGCCCGCCGGGCCTGTGCAGATTGTTTTTTTGTCGGATGCAGGTTTTTTATTTGCAGATTTAACAAGTGTAGAAATAGTGTAGTATCCCATGCACTGATTTTGTAAAGTACAGCACCGGTTGTGTACGGTACAGCTTGAAGATGAACCTGGAGAGTCCAGTTGATCGATCTCAATCTACAGATACTGCGCACGGATGTATCCGGCATGCCTATGGAATGGGTCAACTATCAGGATGCAGTGCGTCTGTATCATATCGAGCAGGTAGCCTATACCTGCGGGGAGCGCCTGTATGTCATTCGTGGCGGCATCAATGCGCGCAGTGGCCTTCGCAGTACAGTTGAGGTGCACTCCATTATTGCCACGCAGGGCAGCAATCGCTCCCTGCACGACAGCTATACACCCCCATTGAATAACCGCGCGATGTTCAAGCGTGATGCCAATATGTGCCTGTACTGCGGAGAACAGTTTAATCGTCGTGACCTGTCACGGGATCATGTGCGCCCGCTGAGTCAGGGCGGTCACGATGACTGGAACAACGTCGTTTCGGCCTGCAAGCGCTGCAATAATCACAAGGCCGGACAAACCCCTGAACAGGCCAATATGCAGTTACTGGCGATTCCGTTCACCCCCACCCATGCCGAATATATGTATTTGCAGGGACACCGTGTACTGGCCGATCAGATGAAATTCTTACTGGCTCATTTCCCGCGCACCAGCCCCTTGCACAAGCGGTTCAGCAAACTGGTATAATTGATACCGGTTCTGTACAGAACGAAAAACAGTCCTTGCTGTTTCCCCCTGTGCATCGTTTTTTTCACCTTTGGATCATGATCTGCAATCACCGACCCGGCGTAACCGTTCATATTGATGCCGAAATATAAAGGCGAACCGGATCATATACACGGAGGCGACACGTGCCTTGGCGTGTTGATCGTGAATCTTGGGACACCGGATGCCCCCACGGTCCGTGCCATACGAAAATATCTTGCAGAGTTTCTGTGGGACCCGCGGGTCATTGAGATGCCAAGGGCATTATGGTGGTTCATTCTGCATGCCGTGGTCTTGCCGTTGCGGCCTCGTAAAAAAGTCGAGTCCTATGTAAAAATATGGACGCATGAAGGCTCACCGCTTCTGGCAATTGGTAAAAAACAGGAATCTGCCTTGCAGGCAGCCCTGGAGCAATCCTGCGCAGGCAGGGTAAAGGTTGTGCTGGCCATGCGCTATGGCCGGCTCTCGATCGCTTCCGCATTGCAGGCATTGCAGGCAAATAATGCCCGCCGTATCCTGGTTCTTCCTTTGTACCCGCAGTATTCTGCCAGTACCACAGCGTCTACCTTTGATGCACTTGCAAAAGAGTTTGCGCAATTACGATGGTTGCCGGAAATACGCATGGTGAACAGTTATGGCGCCGAGCCTGAGTATATTAGTGCCTGCGTGGAACAGATCAGGTCGCACTGGGCGCATCACCCGCGCAGCCAAAAGCTGTTGTTTTCCTTTCACGGCCTGCCGAAACGGAATCTTTTGCTGGGGGACCCCTATCATTGTGAATGTCAGCAAACGGCACGGCTGATTGTCGAGCAGCTGGGTCTGAAGGACGAGGACTGGATGCTCACTTTCCAGTCACGTTTTGGTGTGGCCGAATGGCTACAACCCTATACCCGTACAACCCTTGAAAAACTGCCCGCTGAAGGGATCAGGTCAGTCGATGTGTTCTGCCCCGGGTTTTCGGCAGACTGCATTGAAACCCTGGAAGAAATCGATATGGAGAACCATGAGATTTTTTTACGGAAGGGTGGCAAGTCATTTAACTATATTCCGGCCCTGAATGACGGGCCTGTTCATATTCAGGCCCTGACCGGGATTATTTCCCGACACATACAGGGCTGGCCGGAATGCAGCACTGCGCCGGATCCCCAGGACCGGGAAGCCGCCCGGCAACGTGCATTGCAACAGGGTGCCAAACAGTAACCGTCTGACAAACCGCTATTTGAGCTCGCTTAATACCTTCATACACAGTTGCTCGGCCTGTCTGGCGTAGCCACCGCCAAATATATTAAAGTGGTTCAGGACATGATAAAGATTGTAAAAATCCTTGCGTATCCGGTAGCCCCCGTCCAGGGGGTAGGACTCCACATAGGCACTGTAGAATTCCTGACTGAAGCCACCGAATAATTCGGTCATGGCAAGATCGGTTTCCCGGTCTCCATAGTAGCATGCCGGATCGTAGACCACGGGCCTGGCCTGTGCGTCAAAGGCATAATTTCCTGACCACAAGTCACCGTGCAACAGGCTGGGTTTGGGCAAGTAGCCGTCAAACAGCCCGTCAAAATCACGCAGCAGGCGTTCACCGTTTGCAAGCAATGAATGGCCGGCATGGTTGTGTTTGGCCCGTTTCAGCTGAGGTGCGAGCCGCCTGTCGCGCCAGAACGAAATCCAGTCCGCGCACCGGGCATTTGGCTGTGGGGTCGTGCCGATCCAGTTATCCTGATGCCAGCCAAAATGCGCATCCGTGTGCCGATGCAATCGGGCGAGCAGTCTTCCGAAAGCCGTACTTGATCCGCCCGGGCGAAGCTCCAGAAATTCAAGCAGCAGAAAGCTGTAGGTATCGGTTTGCCCATGCGCGACAGGGTGCGGCACCCGCAGGGTTTTCGTATCGGCAATGGCCTGCAAATTACCGGCTTCACTTTGCAGCATGTCATACATAAGCGACTGATGGATTTTCAGGAAACAGCTTTTTGTACGGCATTGAATCCTGTAGGTCTTGCAGATGTCACCGCCCGCGACCGGCGTGATTTTTTCGATGTGCAGGGGTTCAGCAATCTTCCTGTTTAATTGTTGTTCGAGAGACGGGATATCAATGGGCACGGCTTCATTGCATCAGGCTTGCAGAATGTTCAGCCATCGCTCGCGTCGAAACCTGCTGAACCCGAACTTGTCGAATAATTTTTCCAGTGCTGCAAAATCAGGTGGTTTTCGTTTCAGGCTGAGGGTGTCAGAAAAATTGATATCACAGTGAATGGTGGTCAGCTTTTTGTACAGCGGCAAATGTTCCTTGTGATTTTCAATCAGATTCTGAATTCGCTTGGCACCGCGGATATTCATTGAGCCAATTTCAGTATAATTGGCAAGCAGCCCTTCCAGACTGGAAAACCGGTTCAACAGTTTGGCTGCTGTAGCCATACCGATACCGGGTGTCCCCTGGATGTTATCCACTTTATCTCCGGCAATGGCCAGTTGATCGGCAATCTGATCGGGGTAGACCCCGAACTGTTTCTTGATTTGAGGGATGGAGTGTCGCTGGCCCTTTGCGAAATTCCACAAAATATCATTTTCAAAAATAAGCTGTGCCAGGTCTTTATCTGCGGTCACGATGGTAATCGGATGTCCGCGCGCACGCATTTGCTTGGCCAGTGTGCCGATTACGTCATCGGCTTCATAATGAGTCCGCGCGATTTCGAACAGACCCGATGCCTGCAAAAATTCCCGGCAATAGGCAAACTGCCGTTTCAGTTCTTCCGGTGCGGGCTCACGATTGGCCTTGTATTCAGGGTACAGCTGGTTCCGGAAGCAGGATTTCAGGCTGTCATCGAAGGCGAAGGCGATGTACCGGGGCTGGGTCTGCTGCAGGAACTGGTATACGAAGTCGGCAAAGCCGTACACGGCATTTACCGGTTCATTGTCCTGATTCACGACATGATCCGGTACGGTAAACCAAGCACGGAATACGTAGATACTGGAATCGATCAGGTAGACCTTGTCTGACATCATCTGAACAGCAAGGGAAATCGGGTGCGACGGGTCAGTGGTGGCGGCCTGTTCAATGGACGGTCTTGATCCATTGGCCGGCCTGGGGCTCACCGTCCGGATACAGGCCATTGAGCAGGCGTAATCGTTCTACCGCATGGTCAGGGAGGTCCGATTGTCCTGCCAGAGAAGCGAAGGTATCCCCCGGTTTTGCACGGATGAGCTGGATGCGTTTCGGGTTTGCCAATTTTTTCTCGCTGCCTTTGAGGTTTCGCAGGCTTTTAATGACAGTGAGCGCTGCGCGGTCGTAACGGTCCAGGGCGCTCTGGTTTTTGCCCACGACCGTTATTTCATAGAGGTGTGTGTCATGAAGAATGGCCGCAATGCGCCCTGGCAGGAAAGCCCCCTTGACATTGAAAGTGGTACGTCCTGTATACCCTTGAAAATCTGCGGTCTGTATGGCCTGGCCCTTGCTCAGCCTGCCCTGGGTGTGCTTCGCCAGGTATTCTTCAGGAGTCTGGTATCGGTCAAGGTTCACGACTGTGATGTGCAACTGTACCTCCTGGCTTGCGGGCCGGGCTGCCAGGCGTTCGGGCAGATTGTCTACTTTCCAGCCTTCGGGAAACTCGATGAACAGGTCCAGATCACCGTGATAGAATTTACGGCCCCGCAATACGCCATCTTTTTCGCCGGGACCCAGCACGAGTCCATTGATATACTGCAGGAATTTCTCACGGTTGGCCTCGCGCGTGGCGGCTGACTTGAACTGGTTTGCAGCCCGGACGACCTCCTGAAAGCGCTTGTCATTGGCCGGGTGCGTAGAGAATATACCGTGGTAGATATTCGGCACGCGCCCTTCTTTTTCGGCCAGCCGTGTTTCGAACTCTTCCTGCGACTTGAGGAGGCCGACGACATGGATCATTTCTTCAGGGTCATAGCCGACACGGGCAAGATATTCGGCGCCCAAGCGGTCTGCTTCCAGTTCATAGCGGCGTCCATAGCCACGGATCAATGCCATGCCTCCCACATCAGCAGCCTGTGAGGCAATGCGGCTGCCGGTCAGGATATTGATTCCCGTACCCACTAAATCGGTTAAGGTTCCGACACTTTGCTGACGGACACCGTGGCGGGCCGTAATGTGTCCGATTTCATGGCCCAGCACGCCCGCCAGTTCAGCCTCTGAATTCATATAAGCCATGATCCCGCGCGTGATATAGATATAGCCTCCGGGCAACGCGAAGGCGTTGATCTGGGGGCTGTCCAGAACCGTTACCTGAAACTCCAGGTTTTTGCGATGGCTTTTCCGGGACAACTCTGCAACGATACCCGCTACGTAACTTTGCAGTTCGGGGTCACCGTAGGGACGGTACTGTTGCATGATTTTAGAGTGTGCCTGCCTGCCAAGACTGATTTCCCTGTCTTCCGACATCAACACAAAGTCCTGTTTGCCCGTAACCGGATTGGTGGCACATCCTGAAATGACCCCGCCTCCAAACAGAAGGCTCACGATGAGAAATTGCGTATACCTGACCACGATTTTTCCTGAGGTAACAGACGTTGATCCAGTGCGAATTTTACGGAATTCAGACCTGCGCAGTTTACGTTGTCCTGCCCGGACATGCACCCAATCGCATGCCATACATTATACGGATACGGGCGATCTTTCCGACGGTGTGACGGGGACAGGGTTTTTGCAGTCTTGCCGGCGAACGGGTGCACACATGGGGGTTTCAAGTGACCCGGTCCCGGGCGCCTCAAAACCGGCTACTCGGGGCGAGCCCTGTGTGCGGCATCAGCTTTTTTTGCCATAACGCTTTCTGAACTTGTCCACCTGTCCGGCGGAATCCAGGATTTTCTGCTTGCCCGTGAAAAATGGGTGGCACAGTGAGCACACGTCGATCTGCAGGGATTCAGCGCCATAGGTTGAGCGTGTGGCAAACTGGTTCCCGCAGCTGCATACTACATTTACTTCTTGATAGTCTGGATGGGTATTTGGTTTCATGAGTTTGATATTTTCTGCAATGTGGCACGGAGCATACTCAACCCTACCCTGCAACTCAAGTGCTGCACGGGAGATTTTAAGTTAGCGGAATCCTTTAAAGTATTTTTAACTATTCTCACTTAACTGATTGTCCATACGGGGGTTTATGGCTTAATCCACAAATTTTGTGGATAAGATTGTGGATAATTATCAAACCTAGTGAAAAAACCCGAGAAAGGTGACATTTTTGTTAAACTGTCTAAATAACGTACAATATTGTAACTGCTTAATTGTATTGAATAATTTTCAGTATAGCTATTTTTATGCAGGATTCCCGTCCGTAAAACCACGCAGGGGTTCACGCCTGAAGGCCAGCTGTGAATAACTCTGCTGCCAAAATGCCAAATATGCGTGTGGAGGGCACATCCGGAGCCGTCTGCAGGGCCTGATCCCGCTTGCGGAACATCCGGCGCCGGGGACCCGTCACGGCACACACAAAGACGCCGCGGGTATTTCAGGAAGCAGACGCTGCAGGAGGTCATCGAGAAACCGGTACCCGGTTGTACTGCAGCATACCCGGTCCTCCTGCATGACCAGCAGGTTTTCAAGGAGCAGCGCCTGCAGCTTCGGTACCAGTGATGCGAAGGGAAGGCCCGTGTGCTGTTCGAACTGTTGCCGGGTAAACCCTGATTTCAGGCGCAGGGTATTCAGTAAAAACTCGAATACCAGTTCATCAGGATGCAAGGGCGGTTCAGGCTTTACGGGGGTACCGCTGAGCGTCTGCTCCATGTATTGCTGCGGATTTCGGGATTTTGCACTGCGCACCACCCGGGCATTGTCGAAGCTGATTTTCTGATGTGCTCCGGCACCAATGCCGAGGTAGTCTCCGAATTGCCAGTAATTCAGATTGTGAACACATCGGGACCGGTCCGGTGCGTGGGCGGACACCTCGTATTGCTGCCAGCCATGCCGCGCAAGCCGGCGTATCCCCTGTTGCTGCATTGCCCAGCTGAGTTCGCTGTCGGGCAGTGCGGGGGGGTAACGGTAAAAGCGGGTATGGGGTTCAAGGGTGAGCTGATAGTAGGAGATATGCGCGGGCTGCAGGGCAATGGCCTGTTCAACATCCTGCCTGGCCTGTGCCAGGGTCTGGCCGGGCAGGGCATACATCAGGTCAATATTGATATTCTCGAAGCCGGCCTGTCTTGCCATCCGCACGGCCTGTTTTGCGGCATGTGCATCGTGGATACGCCCAAGGGCGTGCAGCATGGCATCGTTGAAGCTTTGCACACCAATCGAGATACGGTTGACGCCTGCGCGGCGAAAGCCTGTGAAGTTTTGCTGGTCAAGGGTTCCCGGGTTGGCCTCGATAGTGATTTCTGCAAGGTGCGCAAGGGTTGTTTCACGAGCAATGGCCGCCAGCAGTCGTTCAATACTGCCGGCAGAAAACAGGCTGGGGGTACCTCCGCCGATGAAAACGCTGATAATTTCCCGCCCGGCAACGAGGCCGGCCTGTGTTTCCAGGTCAGTGATCAGGGCATCCACATAGCGTGTTTCGGGAAAGGCGGAGCGCACCTCATGCGAATTGAAATCACAATACGGACATTTCCTCACACACCAGGGGATGTGCACATACAGGGATAATGGTATATCGACCTTGTACATTCAGGCAGGCACAAAAAAACAGGCCCCTTTCAGCCCAGTGCGCGCATCAGTTTCTGCAGGGCCTGGGCACGGTGGCTGATGCGGTTTTTTTCTGCCGGGTCCAGTTGCGCAGAAGAGCAGTCATGGGTGGGGACGTAAAACAGGGGGTCATAGCCGAATCCGTTGTCTCCCGTGACTTCATGCAAAATGCGGCCTTCCCAAGTGCCCTGGCACAGGATTGGCGTGGGGTCCTGTGCGTGTCGTATATACACGATGACACACTGAAAGCGTGCAGTGCGTTCAGAATCCGGCACACTTTTGAGCGCGGTTAACAGTTTCTCATTGTTCGATCTGTCACAGGCCTGTTCGCCTGCATAGCGTGCACTGTAGACACCCGGAGCCCCTTGCAGGGCATCAACTTCCAAGCCTGAGTCATCCGCCAGTGCGCAGTGCCCACTTTGTTGCGCGGCATGCCGCGCTTTGATCAGTGCATTTTCCACAAAGGTTGTGCCGGTTTCGGCAATCTCCCCGATCTGCAATTCAGACTGGGCAATGAGCGGATATCGTTGCCGGTCCAGCACTGCCTGAATCTCCCGCAGTTTGCCGGGATTGTTGCTGGCCAGGACAATTTTCCGAGTCATCTTACGTCCCCAGGCAGCTCTTTTGCTGTTGAATAATGTCCTGAATGCCCTGGCTGGCAAGATCCAGCAATGCGGTCAACTCCTCATGTGTGAAAGCCTGTTGTTCGGCAGTGCCCTGTATTTCAATAAAGGATTTCGCATCGGTCATGACGATGTTCATATCGGTGTGTGCGGCGCAGTCTTCTGGATAATCAAGGTCCAGTACGGGGACATGGTCGACAATCCCGACCGACACGGCCGCCACGAAGTGCTGGACCGGATGAACGGGTATCTTGCCTGCGTCTACCAGTTGCGCAAGGGCCTCGTGCAGGGCGACAAATCCACCCGAGATCGAAGCAGTCCGGGTTCCGCCATCGGCCTGAATCACATCACAATCGACCGTAATGGTGTATCCGTCCAACCCCTTCAGGTCCACACCGGCCCGTAATGCACGGCCAATCAGGCGCTGGATTTCAAGTGTGCGCCCGCCCTGTCTGCCACGCACCGCTTCCCGGGGCATGCGATCATTGGTTGAACGTGGCAGCATGCCGTATTCAGCCGTTATCCATCCCTGTGCCTTGCCTTTGAGAAATTTGGGTACCTGATCCGCTGTCGTGGCTGTGCAAAGGACCCGGGTATCTCCAAATTCCACCAATACGGAACCTTCGGGGTTTCGGGTATAGTTGCGTGTAAACCGGATGTCACGCAGTTGGTCCGGGGTGCGGCCACTGGGCCTGTTTGCAGGATTCATAAGTTAGCCTGGTGTTGTGCAAAAAGACGTAGTATACGTAAAAAACTTGCTTGCAAAGGTGTGAGCGCAATTTAAATCGGTAGAAAAAGGACCGTCCATGCTGTGCAGTATGACAGGATTCGCGCGTGTAGAAGATACCTGTGAACAGGGCAATCTGAGTTGGGAGGTACGCTCGGTCAATCACCGTTATCTGGAAATCAATTTTCGCCTGCCGGAGGAGGTTCGCAGGCTGGAGGTGCCGTTGCGCAGCTATCTTCAGGCCCGGCTTGCCCGTGGAAAAATCGATTGTGCGTTTCGTTACCGGCTGACCGATACACAAACTGCAGCACTGGAACTGAACACGCCTTTGCTGGAAAGTCTCTTGCTGCAAATCCGGCAGGTGAATGAAAAGCTGCCGGATTCCGCACCGGCTCGGGCCATGGATATTCTGGCCTGGCCAGGCATGGTGCAGACAGCCGAGAGGGATATGAAAGGTTTTCATGCCGCCTGTTCCGGGTTATTCGAGAAGGCGGTCGAACAGCTTGTCGGCATGCGTGCAACAGAAGGTGAACGTACCGAAAAAATACTGCAAGACAAATGCGCAGAGGTCAGGTCCATTGTCCGGAAAGTGCGCGCCCGGTACCCGCAGGTGCTGGCTGCGATCCGGGAAAAGCTGCAACAACGCGTGGGTGAATTACGGGGCGAGGTCGATCAGACCCGTCTGGAACAGGAACTCGTTTATCTTGCACAGAAACTGGATGTCATGGAAGAACTGGACCGCCTGGAAAGTCATCTGGATGAAATGTCTTCAATATTCGCATGCCAGGGTGCAACCGGGCGGCGTCTGGACTTCCTTATGCAGGAATTTCATCGTGAGGCCAACACCCTGGCGGCGAAATCAGCCGATACGGAAACCACACAGGCTGCGGTTGATCTGAAGGTGTTGATCGAACAGATGCGAGAGCAGGTCCAGAATGTAGAATAAACCGTTACGAGACGTATCCCATGACAAACACCACCCCCCACTTGCAAAAACACCAGGTAAAAATATTCTGCACAGGCGGCACGCTGGACAAGGTGTATTTTGATGCCCTGAGTACATACCAGATTGGCGAGCCGGTTGTGAACGGTATTCTCAAAGAGGCGTTGGCCGGATTCCCGTTCGAGGTAGAATCGATCCTTAAAAAGGACAGCCTGGAAATCAGTGCAGAAGACCGCAGGCATATCGTCGATCATGTCCGGGCTGAGCCGTGTACACACATTCTGATTACCCACGGTACCGATACCATGGTGGATACCGCACAGTGTTTGCAGGAAGTTACGGGTAAAACCATCGTGCTGACGGGCGCCATGCAGCCTGCACGTTTTCGCAATACCGATGCCATCTTTAATATCGGCTATGCCGTTGCGGCTGCCCAGCACCTCCCTCACGGCGTATATCTGGCAATGAACGGGCAGCTTTTTACCCCGCAGGCGGTGCAAAAAAACCGTGAGTCCGCACGCTTTGAATGCATTCGGGACACCGGATAAAAAAATAATTTTATGAGGCTTGAAAAAGCCTGTTTGGCCCATATCTCCATAAGTATCTACTACTTGTTTATTTCAGGAGGTGCGCGATGCTTGCAAGAAGGATATATCATGATCCATGGGATTCATTACGGGAATTTCGTGGTGAAGTGGACCGTGTTCTGAACGGTAGCACGGCAGGCTATACCGACACGGCATCCGACTGGGTGCCGCCCATTGACATCAAGGAAGGTGAAGAAGCCTATGAAGTCAGTGCCGAAGTGCCGGGTGTGGACCCGAAGGATATCGATGTCTCCCTGGAAGAGGGTGTGTTGACCGTGAAGGGCGAACGCAAGGCAGAGGACCAGGAAGAAGGCCTGGGCTATACCCGTACGGAGCGCATATACGGAAGTTTTTACCGCCGCTTTACGCTGCCGGATACGGCCGATGCAGAAAATATTTCTGCCAGGACCGAACACGGGGTGCTCAAGCTTCTTGTACCGAAAAAGGAGAAGGCACTGCCGAAAAAGATTACGGTACAAGGATAGGCCCGTATTCAGTCGGGTCGCTGCAGGAAAACCGGAACGCTGTGGCGTTCCGGTAGCGGCTTGCAGCCTGGTGTAACGCACGCATGCAATACAAAGACTATTATGAAATGCTGGGCGTGAAGCGTGGTGCGAAGGAAGCTGAAATCAAAACAGCCTACCGCCGTCTTGCGCGCAAATATCACCCGGATGTAAGTCGCGAGCCTAACGCGGAACAAAAATTCAAGGAAGTGGGCGAAGCCTATGAGGTGCTACGCGACCCGCAGAAACGCCAGGCGTATGATCAGCTGGGTGCCAACTGGCGTGCCGGACAGGACTTTCAGCCACCCCCGGGCTGGCAGGACGTGCACGTCTCCGGTGCCGGTTTTTCAGGCCGCCCTTTTTCCCAGGCAGGATTTGACACATCCGGATTCAGCGATTTTTTTGAATCGCTGTTTGGCCAGGGCTTTACGCAGGGACAGTCGCTGAAAACGAAAGGGGCGGACCAGCGTTCAAGCCTGCGAGTGACCCTGAAGGAGGCCTTTTCAGGTGTGACCAAAAATGTTCGTCTGCACAATGGACGGAGCCTGGAAGTTAAAATTCCTCCAGGGGTGACTTCTGGCAAACGCGTGCGTCTTGCCGGGCAGGGTGGCGCAGGGGTGGGAGGTGGCCCCAGCGGGGATCTTTATTTCGAGGTGCAGATTCAGCCACATGACCTCTACAGGCTGGACGGTCTGGATGTTCTGCTGGATTTCCCCATCAGTCCATGGGAAGCTGCACTGGGTGCGCGCGTACAGGTTCCGACGCTTGGAGGTCGTGTGGAGATGCACATTCCTGCAGGCTCAAAGTCCGGCAAAAAACTGCGTCTGAACAAGCGCGGTCTGCCTGGAACCCCGGCAGGGGACCAGATCCTCATGTTGCAGATCGTCGTACCCGGGGCCTCGACAGAACAGGACCGGCAATTTTATCAGGATATGGAAAAACGTTTCAAATTCAATCCACGTGAATATTTTTAACTGGATTTACCGGTATAATCCGGCGCGTTCAAATTTTTTAGGCACGTCTTTCAGTACATGTTAAAAAAAATACTTCAACGGGTTGCGGCAGTGGCTCTGCTGGCATTTATAGCCCCGGCGTTTGGTGCTCCGGCTATCGCTGCGGGCAATCTGGTCCTGCCTACCCTGGCACCGATGCTGGAGAAAACCACCCCTGCGGTCGTCAATATCTCTACCGCGGGCAAGGTCGTGGTGCGCGACCCGTTTTTTGATGATCCGTTCTTTCGACGGTTTTTTGATGTGCCCAGACAGCAGCAGCGTGAAAGACGCGTTGTCGGGCTGGGGTCGGGCGTTATACTGGATGCAAAAGATGGCTATATCGTAACGAACTCGCATGTGATTGATAAAGCTGAAAACATCATGGTTACCCTGGAAGACGGGCAGCACTTCAGTGCCACGGTCATCGGCAAGGATCCGGGGGCTGATATCGCGGTGATCCAGGTTGAGGCCGATCATCTGACTGAAATTCCTCTGGGGGACTCGAATGGCCTGCGACAAGGCGATTTTGTGGTAGCGATCGGCAATCCCTTTGGCCTGGGCCAGACGGTGACGTCCGGAATTGTGAGTGCACTCGGGCGAAGCGGGCTCGGGATCGAATCGTATGAAGACTTTATTCAAACCGATGCATCCATTAATCCTGGAAACTCAGGCGGTGCGCTGGTGAATTTACGTGGGGAGTTGATCGGTATCAACACTGCCATCTACGGGTCGAGTGGCGGCAATATCGGGATCGGGTTTGCCATCCCGGTCAACATGGTAAAGCAGATCGCCTCTCAACTGATTGAGCACGGTGAAGTCAGACGGGGGCGGCTTGGGCTTGTGGTACAGGATCTGACCCCTGAGCTGGCCGAAGCGTTCGGGGTGACCCGCAAAAAAGGTGTGGTGGTTGCACAGGTCGAAGCAAAATCCCCTGCGCAGAAAGCCGGCGTAAAAGTAGGTGACGTCATCATTACGGTAAACGGACGTGAAGTGGAAAACTCGGCACAGGTACGCAATGAAATTGGATTGTTACGTGTTGGTTCACAGGTCGAGATTGAGGTGTTGCAGGATGGCAAAACACGTCGGTTAACCGCTTCGGTAGGCAAGCAGGTGACACACACGGTGAGCGGGGAATCGCTGAGCGATAAGCTGGCAGGTGCCAAGTTAAGAGAAGTGCCGGAAGATCCTTCGCGCAAGATCGCTGCTGGAATTGGGGTGGTCAAGGTACGCGGCAAAGCGGCCGCCGCCGGCCTTCGCAAAGGCGATATCATCGTCAGTGTGAACAGACAACGTGTGAAGACGATTCAGGATATGAAAGACACGATCAAGAAAAATCCCGATGCGCTGCTGCTGAATATTCAGCGTGAAGCACGGGGTCTGTTTATTCTTATTCGATAGGCATGTGTGAAGCCTGCGGGTCCAGGCTGGCATTTCGGCGCGCCGGAAGTGAACGGGGATGCAATGGATTTCTGTATACATAAAGAGCGTCTTATCCTCCGGTAACAGGGGGGAAAAAAGCCACTTCATCGCCATCCTTGACGGCATGAGTAAAATCTGCGTATTCCTGGTTGACGGCCACCAGGACCTGTCTGGGGTGCTCCCGTTCCATGCGCCCGGTCGTCCGTTGCCAGATTTCCCCTACGGTTGTGGTTCCTGTGATCGAGACCGTATCTCCTGCGCGTCCGATCGTTTCCCGCAGACTGGCAAAATACTTTACATGGACCGTCATCGTTGCACTTCAGCGTGAATCAGCAATACGAAATGTTAAAACCGGATGGTACCATTACTGTCCCGGCAATATGGAATCCACGGTGTGAATAAACTTACGCATTTTAATCCTGCAGGTGAAGCCCACATGGTCAATATCGGCGAAAAGCCCGTTACCCGCCGTATAGCCGTTGCCGACGGGCGGATATGCATGCAGGCAGAAACCCTGCAACGCATTCAAAGCGGTGGCCATAAAAAGGGTGACGTGCTGGGTATCGCACGGATTGCCGGTATTACAGGAGCCAAAAAGACCTCTGATTTGATCCCTTTATGTCATCCCATACCGTGCACTTCTATAGAGGTGCAGTTTGATATCGAAGAGACCCCGCCGGCCGTATACTGCAAGGCCACAGTGGAAACGCTTGGGCAAACCGGTGTGGAAATGGAAGCGCTTACTGCCGTGCAGATTGCATTGTTGACGATCTATGATATGTGCAAGGCCATCGACCGTGGCATGACTTTACAGGCTACCGGGCTGGTCAGAAAATCCGGTGGAAAATCGGGTACATGGGAACGCGAGGGGCCATGATACCGGATGGGAAGGCTCCAGGCCCGTGTGCCAGCGTCACATGACGTCTGCAGGCGGTCCCGGTAGGCAGCCATGAGCCGTACGTTCAGTGAGCAGGTTCTGGCCTGGTTTGATCATCATGGTCGCAAAGACCTGCCTTGGCAACGCAAGCGTGATCCTTACAGAATCTGGATATCGGAAATTATGTTGCAGCAGACACGTGTGGACACCGTGATTCCGTACTATGAAAAGTTCATGCAGCGCTTTTCGAGTGTGCAGGAACTTGCTGGCGCAGAAATTGACGAAGTGCTGCATTGCTGGACCGGTCTGGGGTATTACGCACGCGCACGCAATGTACACAAGGCCGCACAGCAGTTATGCGAACAGCACCGGGGGAAGTTTCCGGAAGACATGGATGGGATGACCGCCTTGCCCGGTATCGGTCGCTCCACCGCTGCCGCCATCCTGGCACTGGGTTTTCGCCAACGGCATGCCATCCTGGACGGTAACGTAAAACGTGTGCTTGCCCGGTATTTTGCAGTGGAAGGCTGGCCGGGTGAACGCAAGGTTGAGATGCAGCTCTGGGCACACGCAGAGTCATTGCTGCCGGAACATGACATTGCTGACTACACGCAGGCCATGATGGATATGGGGGCAACCCTGTGTACCCGCACTCGTCCCGGCTGTCTGCTGTGCCCCGTTCAAGCAGGTTGCATGGCGTTCGGGCAACGGCGCCAGCACGAACTGCCGGCCCCCAGACCCTCTCGCAACTTACCCCGGCGCGAGGTGCATGTCGCGCTGGTACAGAATAACGAGGATGCCGTGTGGCTCGAAAAACGCCCACCCATGGGCATCTGGGGAGGGTTGTACAGTTTTCCCGAATTTGCGGATGAAGCGGGTTTGCAAAGGTGGCTTGTCAAGACCTGCAAGACAGATATTTTTCAAATGAAGGCATTACCTGTGATCACGCATACTTTTTCACATTTTCGACTGCACATGCACCCGACGCTGGTGCATGTGGACAGTAAACCCATTGGTGTAATGGAAGATGCCGCCGGGGTTTGGTATAAAGATCCTGATGAAAAGATCGGTCTGGCGGCTCCGGTACGCAAGGCCTTGCAGCAAATAACACTACGTACAAAGGAAAACTCCCATGACGCGCATGGTTCAGTGTGTGAAGCTTAATAAAGAAGCCGAAGGTCTAGAATATATGCCTTATCCCGGTGAACTCGGGCAAAAAATTTACGAAAATGTTTCCAAGGAAGGGTGGCAGCAATGGGTGAATCATCAAACCATGCTGATGAATGAGTACAGGCTGACCCCTGTTGATCCCAAGGCACGCAAATTTCTGGAAGAGGAAATGGAAAAATTCTTTTTTGGAGAAGGGTCTGATAAACCCCAGGAATTTGTTGATCCGGGCAGCGAATAGCCAATACATCCAGGATACATGTTGGCCTCTTTGATGTAGGCAGCCCCGTTAAAAATAGCACACCTTGAAATAAAACTTTCAGATTAGGCCAGGTAGCTCAGTCGGTAGAGCAGTGGACTGAAAATCCTCGTGTCGGTGGTTCGATTCCGCCCCTGGCCACCAAACTGTCTCCGGTATTTGCTGTAAGCTATGTCTCAGGAAGCACACTTCTTTTACATTTCCAAGAATACCTAAAAATTCAATGGCACACTCGAACGAAGGGAATGAAATGATGAGACGAAGCAGTTTTGCACTGATGGCATGTTTGATTCTCGCGGTCGTGGTCGGATCGGTTGGGTTATCGTCTTGCGGTGGCGGAGGTGGTGGCAGCGGCGGCGCGGCCGCACCCGAGGTAGTGATCACGCCTTCCGCCCGCAGCACCAGGACGGTGCAGGAGAACGGGCTAACGGGCATACGGGTCATGCTGCAGAACCAGCAAGCCCGGGAGACCGACATGCGCATAACACTGGAACCGGCGGGCGCCCAGTGGAATATTTTCGATTACGAAATCGACCCTATTAATGCAGGGGTAATGTGCTGCTATCAGAGTTATGCGGAATCAATCTACATCACGTTCACGTGCGATAATGGCTACACCGGCAACGTAACACTCACGTTCATTGTTACAGGAACCAATCACTACACGGCTGAGGAACCTGTTACATTCACTTGCCAGTGAAATCAGGTACGGTTTACCCTCAAGCATCCTGTGGTCACAGGGTTCGGTATGCCCGAAGTGTGGAGTCATCGGCAGTGCCTACGAGTTCAAAGGCAAACGGAATCGAATCGATCTGTGACGTTGCAAGGAGTGCAAGAAGGAATTCACAGTCAAGGTCGGCACGGTATTCGAATCCAGCCATGCGTGCGGGGCAGATCCCTCCACGTTCATCGGGAAGAAGTACGAAGAGCCGCGGAACGCCAGGGGTTACGCCCACAAGGAAGCCGTGCTAAGCTTAGTAAAACGTGGCGGGAACGTTCGGTTTACACATGTTCCAGAAGCCAATGCGGAAACCTTGAATCCTATCCTTATGAAGCAGCTCCATGCGGAGACGCCTTGGTGATGGATGAAGCGCGTTTACCAGCATTGTCTAAGCAAACATCTGAAGCGATGCCTGAGCGAGTTCAATTTCCGTTACAGACAATCGGTCAGTGCTCAGTGTTGATGATGAAAGAGCGGATGATGATGTAGACCGCGGGCGTTGCAGGGAAACGCCTAACCTACAAGTGACTAACTGAAGGGAGACACTTCCTTTTGCAGGAGGATGTCATAACGAAAGGGAATTCGATATCAAAGCGAAATCCAAGTACGTTCCACTTCGATGCGATAGCTGCAAAGGCACGCCTTGCGGAGCAATTTTGCATATCGTCAGCCGGTGCAGGGAAAACCTCACCTATGGCGTGACAAAACTCAACAAGATTTTGTGGTGGGTCGACTTTCTATCCTGTGCTCGCCATGGCGAGCCCATTACTGGGGTTGAATATCAGAAACTTGAACAAGGCCCGGTCCCGCGACCACTACCCCAAGTTCGCAATCTACTGGTGGATAGTGGTTCCGCTGCGATGCAGGAACGCCAACACTTCAATAGAACGCAAGAGCGGCTCCTTCCGTTGCACGAGGCAATGTACGACCAATTTAATGAGACACATAACGTAATGAGCCACGGCATTTCTTCTGGTATTTCCGGGAGCCCGCAGAGATGCAGGCTACCCATAGGAAAAGAGTATGGGTGTCTAAGGCGGTGGTGCCAAGTATATAAACGCCTTTATTTAAGTAGGGTAGCGTTCAAGACGTGGGTCGAAGTCGGGGGATTCGTGTCATGATGCATTACCTCACGAGGAATGGTTTGTTCCTCATTGCCACCGTGTTCATGGCGGCACCTCTGACCATCATCTCAACCGCACAAGCAGAGTCGGAGAATCGGATATGGACCGCGGCCCTGACTCAGGTGAGGGGGTGTGGTGCGGTGCTCAACGAAACCGTCTCGGAGGGTGCGCACTGCCTGTTTGAACGTGGTCTGAATTTTGTGCTCGATCAGGGGATAGATCTGGCAGATGAGCGCGGGAAGAGGGCCTTTGGCCAGCATTTTCAGATTGTGGGGAATCTGGCGTATTCGAGATCCTCAGGCAGAACCGGTCTGCAAGGCGATCTTGATTTGGTGATACCGCTTGTCGGCGGTGAGCCAGTGTCCGGGGAAAGGGCATCGAGCTCTGCACTCTTTCTTCAGCAGGGCATCACCCGTTGGTGGGATGCGCATGGCTCGCTCCACAACGATGTGCGTCAGGGCTTGGTATACCGATTCCGGGTCTCAGAGGGATTGGACGCCGATGTCCTTGGGATCTCCATGCTGCACTTGGTCAACGCTGAACACCAGCATGCGGTTCTGGTGCCCGGGTTCGACTATTCCGGCAAGTGGGGGAGCAGCTCGTTCCGGTACTTCAGCCCGACTACGGGCGGGCGACTAACCCGCCTCGGATACGAAGAGCGGGCGCTCGAGGGTATGGAGTTGGCGACGAGAGTCGATATCACGTCGACTGTTCGCGTGAACACGACGGGCTATCGCTGGCAGTCGGAGGATGGGTCCGGGAGCTGGATCGAGGGCGCGCGACTGGATGTCGGATGGCGACCGCATCCATGGCTCAACATCACCGCTGGCTATGACCGGCCAAGTAATGCTGAGGGGACGGCGTCGGTCCTCGTCCGGTTTACAATGCCAATCGGAGGTCCATCCAAGACTCCGCGGTGGGAAGGCCTGGGCGTGACGGCAGGTGGTTCCGCGCCGAACGATTCGGAATTGTGGCGTCCGATCGACGGCGTTGGGCAGATTAGGGTTGCCACCCACACAACTGTGGCCAGTCTCGTCAATAGAGCGGAAGTTCGGTTCCTTCAGAGTGCCGTTAACAGCGGCAATACGGTCCAGCTGGAAGTTGTACTTCCCGAGGCAGCACAGAAAGACATTCGCGTTGAGGTGCGTCTCGTTCCGGGAAGCGGCGATAACCCGGCCGTGGCTGGCGTGGATTACATCGACCAACCGGTCGAGACCACAATCACGAAAGGAAGTACGAGCGCCACGGTATCCATTCAGCTGCTGCGCAACGACGAGATGGAGGAAAACAGAAGCCTGAGTGCCACGGTATCCTTGGTTTCCTGATCATCGCTGATCTGTTGAGATGACACTACGGGGGACGAGACAAAGCCGTACGGAACATGAGGAGACGGATTGATGCGCAGGCACAAATTCACTTTTGCGGCATGTCTGCTCCTGTCAGCCCTGATCGGGCAAACTTTCGAGAACATTGCCCTGATTCCCGAGGCCGGTAAGACGGTTCAATAGGAATCAGGTGACATCACCACCTACTTCTCGGATCCCGATAAAGATCTGCGGCAATACAGGGCAACGTCGCTCAATGCGCTCGTTGCTGACATCAGGTTCTCGTAACTCCAATCTGGCACCCACAGGGTTTCGCCTTCGGGACTGAATAGCGGAAAAAGTTCCGCCCCTGCCACCATATTGATCCATACGATCGATATCTCCTGTTTTGAACCCCGGTGTCGTGCGGTACACTTTCGGTACACCTGTACCGGAAGCGATGCATGGCGACAATCACGAAGACCCCCTCGAACACCTGGAAAGCGATCATTCGAAAACATGGCCGGCCGACGGCCAGCAAGACCTTTCGCACCAAGCGCGATGCCCAGGACTGGGCACGGCGTACCGAGGATGACGTCCCTTCGGCGCGTGATCCGCATCGATTTGTCAACGAGCTCCAGCCGGCCATGATCGACCGCCTGGTTGACCGGCTCGAGAGCCGCGGCAAGGATCGGGTGTTCACCCGCCTGTTTGAAAACTATTCTTCCAGGCTTGAACTGCCCGCGAA
Source organism: Gammaproteobacteria bacterium (assembly GCA_965205275.1). Taxonomy (GTDB): domain Bacteria; phylum Pseudomonadota; class Gammaproteobacteria; order UBA4575; family UBA4575; genus WTFY01. The sequence continues at coordinate 1,491,020 of OZ242168.1, read as the reverse complement.
CGCGCGCGTGCTTGAAATTGGCTCCGGAACTGGCGTCGTGGCACGCTCGCTCGCACGCAAGAAAGGTGCGGGCGTTCATGTCACAGGCGTTGACCAGAGCCCAGCGTTCGTCGAGACCGCGCAGCGGCTGGCGGTACAGGAGAAGCTCGCGGACAGGCTCACGTTCGAAGTTGGTGACGCGCACGCACTTCAGTCCGAGTCCGCACGCTTTGACGCGGTGATCGCGCATACGCTGATCAGTCACGTCAGCGATCCGGCTGCCGTGCTGGAGGAGGCGCGTCGGGTGCTGAAGCCGGGGGGCGCGCTGGTGGTGTTCGATGGCGACTACGCCTCGCTCACCTACGCGTTCGTCGACGCCGAAGCGGGTCGGGGCATGGACTGGGCGTTGGCACGGGCGGCCTTCAATAATCCCGTAGTCATGCGGCACCTGCCCCGGCTGCTGGCATCCGCCGGTCTCGACCTCATTGAGGCCGACGCCGATGTGGTTTCGGAAATCGGACAGGGGAGCTATTTCCGCAGCATGGCCGAAACCTACGCACCGTTGATCGCACAAGCGGGCCTGGTGCCAGCAGCCGATGTCGATGCCTGGCTCGACACGCAGCGCGAGGCCATGGAGAGCGGCCGTTTTTTTGCTTCATGCAACTATTACAGTGTCTTTGCCCGCCGCCCGGACTGAAGGGCGCAAGATCTCAGATTCCGGGTACGTACCGGAGACATCGGCAACATTTTGACAGTCTTGCTAGACGGTTACTTTCGACCTCCGAGTCATTACTCACAGCAGTGCTCTGGTTTTGGTACCCAGCCAGACCTCACCCCCGGTATCCCACAGGTTTTATTGGATTACATGTATGCTCTTTAACGGTGCGTTCACGCATGGCCGTAGTGCGCACGGAGGACCATAGATGTTCATTTGTCTGCGCAGGCAACACAAGGCTCCGCTATCTTATTGATTATAAAAGAGGAATAAACTGAAATTTCTCAATGGCATGCTTAGTGCGTTGTAGCTAGTGCGCTTGCGCTTTTTGGATGAGGCGGTTTCCCATGGCTTCCCCATTTCAAGAATGTGTTCAGTGTGATCGGATATTTTTTATACAAATGAAAATTTCAGGAGTTAATGGAAATGAAATTTAAAGATTGGGGAATAAAGCCTTCCCTGGCACTGCTAGGCTTATTGTTGTTGCCTCAGCTGGGCTACTCTGCTGACAAGATCAAGGTTGGTGTCCTGCATTCTCTTTCCGGCACCATGGCCATCAGCGAGACCACGCTTAAGGATACCGTCCTGATGATGGTAGAGGAGCAAAACAAGGCAGGCGGTCTGCTCGGAAAAGAACTGGAAGCCGTTGTAGTCGACCCGGCCTCGGACTGGCCGCTGTTTGCGGAAAAAATGCGTGAACTCATTGAAGTTCATAAAGTCGATGTCATCTTCGGATGCTGGACGTCGGTATCACGCAAATCGGTGCTACCCGTAGTTGAAGAACTGAACGGTCTGCTTTTTTACCCGGTTCAGTACGAGGGTGAGGAGTCTTCCAGGAACGTTTTCTACACCGGTGCGGCCCCTAATCAGCAAGCGATTCCGGCCGTGGACTACCTGATGAATGAGGTGGGTGCAACACGATGGGTATTGGCCGGTACCGACTATGTGTATCCGCGTACCACCAACAAGATTCTTGAGTCTTACCTCAAGCAAAAAGGGGTGGCCGAAGAAGACATCATGATCAACTACACGCCATTCGGCCATTCCGACTGGCAGACCATCGTTTCGGATATCAAGGTGTTTGGTTCAGCAGGAAAGAAAACAGCCGTAGTATCCACGATTAACGGGGATGCCAATGTGCCTTTTTACAAGGAGCTTGGAAACCAGGGATTATCTGCCGAAAACATCCCCGTCGTGGCGTTCTCTGTTGGTGAAGAAGAATTGTCCGGAATTGATACCGGACCTCTGGTTGGTCACCTAGCGGCATGGAATTACTTCATGAGTGCCGAGTCAGAGGGGAATGACAAGTTTATTGAGTCATGGCATGCCTTCATCAAGGACGAGGCCCGCGTGACCAATGACCCGATGGAAGCCACATACATTGGTTTCAAGATGTGGGCGGCCGCGGTCGAAAAAGCAGGCACCACTGAAGTGGATGCAGTGCGACCGGCCCTGTACGGGATCGAGGCGCCCAACCTTACCGGCGGTATGGCCGTTATGAACACCAACCATCATTTGTCTAAGCCGGTGCTGATTGGTGAAATTCAGGATGACGGGCAGTTTGAAATTGTCTGGTCTACGGATGGCGAAGTGAAAGGTGATGCCTGGACAGACTGGCTGCCGGAAAGCAAAGTCATCGTTGCAAACTGGACCGATCCGGTAAACTGCGGCAACTTCAATACCGAGACCGGAAAATGTTCAGGACAAAGTTTCTGATTGTCCGGTCATCATTAAACCGTTGCCTTCAGTAACAAACCTTGTAGGTACGGCTGACCACCCTGAATCCGCAGGGTGGTCAGCTTCTTGGCATCCCCTGTAAAGCCAATCCACCATGAAGTGCTTGCTGGTCCTGACAATTCTCGGTTCATTATTCCTGAACAGCCTGTATGCAGAAGAATACACCGGATCAGACAACCCTCTGCAAAGCAGCTTCAGGCTGCTTTCTTCAAAAAAGTTTACGGATAAAACAACCGCCATCCTCAATATTGCAGAATCGGGAAGCTCACAGGCGGTACCGATATTAAGCCAGATCCTGGAGGGCAATATTTATTATCATAAAAAAAATAAAAATATTGTTTTGCTTTCGGAAACAACCCCAGGGAACTATGAAATACTTGATCCGTTGACTGCAAAGCGGCTGGACACAAAAAGCAAAAAAGAGCTCAGGAAAAAATACAGAAAAGTCGGCATCAATAACAAGTTAAGAGGGTTGCTGAACGAAAAGCTGGCAACGCTCACTCTCTACAGCGAAGAAAAAAGTACACGCCTGCGCGCCGTACGGAATATGCTTAAAAACCTGAGTCCGTCTGCGGCAGTGCTGCTGCGCAATGCGATCACCCGGGAGACGGATTCGGAAGTCAAGGCGCTGATGGGGGTTTGCATTGCGGTATCCGATGCCCGGTCAAAGGACCCTGAGATACAGTTGGCGGCCATTCATGAATTGGCCGGATCCCTGTATCCCGAAGTACGAACGCTTCTTGAAGAATTGAAAACAACCTATACCGGCAATCAAAGTGCCGACCACCGGTTGCTGCCCGCCGTAGACTCTGCGCTGCAGGCGACCCGTTTGAAAACCGGTTTTTACAAGCACATTGAAAATATATTCTTTGGCTTAAGCCTGGGTTCGGTTTTGTTGCTGGCGGCCGTGGGGCTGGCAATTACTTTTGGTGTGATGGGCGTCATTAACATGGCACATGGCGAAATGCTGATGCTGGGCGCCTATACCACGTTCGTTGTGCAGCAACTCATGCCGAACTCCATTGAATACTCCCTGTTTGTTGCGATTCCGGCCACCTTCATCGTGACCGGCCTGATCGGCATGGGAATAGAGCGTGGCATCATTCGTTTTTTGTATGGCCGCCCGCTGGAGACATTGCTGGCCACGTTCGGATTAAGTCTGGTTCTGCAGCAGTCCGTGCGGTCCGTATTTTCGCCGCTTAACCGTTCGGTGATCACTCCGCAATGGATGAGCGGGTCTTTTGAGTTCAATCCGGCCTTATCGCTGACCTACAACAGAATGTACATTGTCGTATTCGCATTACTGGTTTTGTTCGGATTGCTGTGGCTGTTAAAGAAGACCTCATTCGGGCTGCAAATGCGTGCAGTGACTCAAAACCGGAACATGGCCAAAGCGATGGGCATACGTACCCACTGGGTGGACTCGCTCACGTTCGGTCTGGGTTCGGGTATCGCAGGAATTGGTGGCGTGGCATTGAGCCAGCTTACCAATGTCGGTCCCAATCTTGGCCAAGCCTACATTGTAGATTCATTTATGGTCGTAGTGTTCGGGGGCGTCGGAAACCTGTGGGGCACCTTTTTTGGCGCAATGATCCTGGGCATTGCCAACAAGTTCATGGAGCCTGCAACGGGTGCCGTCTTTGCAAAAATTCTCGTGCTGATTTTTATCATCCTGTTCATACAGAAATACCCCCGGGGCATGTTTGCGCTCAAGGGCCGTGCTGCGGAAAACGGCTGATGAAATACAAACCGTTCATCTTCAGGCTGCTGGAAACCGACAGGGGTGGCCAGTACTTCGTCATCCTGCTGCTGGCATTAATGATACTGGTGCCCGTCTGTAATCTGGCGGTTCCCGAGTCTTCCCCGTTTCACGTGACTACCTATGCCGTGACCCTGATCGGCAAGTACCTGACGTATGCCTTGCTGGCCATTTCACTGGACCTGGTCTGGGGCTATCTGGGTATCCTGAGTCTGGGCCATGGTGCATTTTTTGGTCTGGGTGGCTACGTGATGGGCATGTACCTGATGCGCCAGATCGGCGACCGCGGCGTGTACGGTCATCCGGTGTTGCCGGATTTTATGGTCTTTCTGGACTATAAGGAGTTGCCGTGGTTCTGGCACGGAGTTGACCAGTTCTGGTTCGCATCCATCATGGTGCTGTTCGTGCCGGGGCTGCTGGCTTTTGTGTTCGGGTGGCTGGCGTTTCGCTCGCGCGTTACCGGCGTATACCTTTCCATCATCACGCAGGCGCTGACGTATGCGCTGATGCTGGCATTTTTCAGAAATAACTTCGGCTTCGGGGGCAATAACGGATTAACGGACTTCAAGGATATTCTGGGTTTTGACCTGCGGTCCGATGAAACCCGGATTTTCCTGTTTGTATGCTCAGCGCTTGCGACCCTGCTGGGGTATCTCATTTGCCGGTTCATCGTGCAGTCGCGTCTCGGCAGCCTGGTCAAGGCGATCCGGGATTCGGAAGGCCGGGTCCGGGCTTTGGGGTATCGCGATGAATATTACAAACTGTTTGTATTTGTCGTGGCGGCCATGCTGGCGGGCATTGCGGGGGCCTTGTATGTGCCGCAGGTCGGCATTATCAATCCCGGGGAATTTTCTCCGGTTCATTCGATTGAAATGGTGATCTGGGTAGCCATGGGCGGGCGCGGAACACTTTATGGCGCAGCCCTTGGCGCCGTGGCCGTCAATTTCGCCAAAACCTATTTTACAGCCGCGGCCCTGGAAGTGTGGTTGTTTATCCTGGGGGGGTTATTTGTCGGGGTTACATTATTTTTACCACAGGGCATCGCCGGTGCGATCCAAAAAATCCCGGGAATGCTTAACTTCCCCGCAAGGACTGCAATACCCAAAGAGGCAGCAAAAAATGAGTAATCTGAACGTTATCGAGAACCCGGCCATACATGTTCCGGATGAAAGCATTCTGTATCTGGATGGCGTGTCGGTCAGTTTTGACGGTTTCAGGGCCATTGATAATCTGAGTTTGTATGTAAACAAGAATGAATTGCGCAGCATCATCGGCCCGAACGGTGCGGGGAAAACCACGATGATGGACATCATCACGGGTAAAACCCGCCCGGATGAAGGTCGCGTCATCTTCGATGACATGACGGACCTGACTTCACTCAGTGAAGCGGAAATTGCAAACCTCGGCATTGGCCGAAAGTTTCAAAAGCCCACGGTGTTTGAAAATCACACGGTATACGATAACCTGAAGCTGGCCCTGGAAGGCCGCCGCAAGGTATTCGAAAACCTGTTTTTCAGATTGTCCGGTGAAGATGATGACAGGATACACGACGTTCTGGAAACCATTGTGCTGCAGGAAAAGATACATCGTGATGCCGGAGAGTTGTCTCACGGGCAGAAGCAATGGCTGGAAATAGGCATGCTGCTTATGCAGAATCCAAAGCTTTTGCTGGTGGATGAGCCGGTAGCCGGTATGACCCGGCAGGAAACCGAACATACCTCCGAGTTACTGATCCGGCTTGCCCGGAAACACTCCGTGGTGGTGGTCGAGCATGATATGGAATTTGTACGATCCCTGGCAAACCGTGTAACGGTCCTGCACCAGGGAAGCGTTCTGGCGGAAGGCTCGATGGAAAGTGTACAGAATGACCCGAAAGTGGTTGAAGTGTATCTGGGCGGATAGCAGCAAGGACCATGAAGATCCATAACCTTGATCATTACTACGGGGAAAGTCATACTCTCTGGGGCGTTAACCTTGAAATTGAGAAAGGGGCCTGCATGTGCCTAATGGGTCGAAACGGTGTGGGCAAGACCACCTTGCTCAAATGCGTGATGGGCCTGGAGAAAATAAAGAACGGTGAAATCCGGTTTAAGGGCATCGAATTTTCGGCAAAAGCGGCTGAAGTGCGTGCACGACACGGGATTGGCTATGTGCCACAGGGGAGAGAGATATTTTCGCAACTTACGGTAGCCGAAAATCTGCATACAGGACTGACGGCCCGTGCCGGTAAAAAGAAAACCCTGCCCTCCATGATTTTTGAATTATTCCCGGTCCTGAAAGAAATGCTGAATCGTAGAGGAGGTGATCTGTCGGGCGGACAGCAGCAGCAGCTGGCGTTAGGCCGGGCACTGGCGATTGAGCCTGAGTTACTGATCCTTGATGAACCTACAGAAGGCATTCAGCCCAATATTGTTTCTGAAATCGGCGATATCATCAACCGGCTCAACCAGGAATGGGGCCTGACCGTTTTGCTGGTGGAGCAAAAATTGCCTTTTGCCAAAAAAGTGGCAAGCAATTTCAGTATCATGGAGAAAGGCGCCATGGTCGCCACAGGAAAAATGAATGAACTGGATGGCGACCTCATTGATCGATATTTAAAAGTGTAAAAATACCTGGGGGACACAACATCATGCGAATCCAATCATTACTTGCAGCCATCTTTTTGATGGTGGCTTTATTGCCCGGTTCAGCGATTTCGCACACGGGACATGGCAGTACAGGGATGTCAGGAGTTCTAGATCCGGTGCATGTTCATCCGCATCTTGTCGGGGGAGCATGGGGGTATGTCGCCCTGATTGCAGGATTGGGGATTGCCGGCCTGGTCTTTCGAAGGCTATTGAAAGCATAGAATGGCGGCGCTTGCGCAAAAATGCTCCGGATATGAGCATGCCCCGGGCTGGGAGGCCCGCTTGCAGCTGAGGCTGGCGTTGAAAAATGACAGGACGGTCGTAAGCCGGCAACGTCATGAGGGCCCCCTGACTGTGCAGCGACCGTTTTACCCGGAATCCGACGGCACCTGTCATGTATATGTCCTGCACCCGCCGGGGGGCGTAGTGGGCGGGGATTCGCTCAGTGTCGTCGTGACGTGTGAGGCGGCGACTTCTGCACTCATCACGACCCCTGCCGCAAACAAGTTCTACCGCTCCAATGGTCACATGGCAACGCAGTACAATGAGTTAACGGTCCAGGGCAATGCCTGCCTGGAATGGCTGCCGCAGGAGACCATATTGTTTGATGGCGCAAGCGTACATTCCAGCACGAAAGTACACTTGGCCGGCGAGGCCGGTTTTTTCGGCTGGGAGATCGTGAGTTTTGGCCGCCCGGCATGCGATGAAAAATTTGTAACGGGCCGGTTCAGGCAGCATTTTGAAATCTGGCAGGGAACGGAACCCTTGCTGATCGATCGCATCACCCTGCAAAACTGTGCAGAGGTATTGAATGGCGCATGGGGGCTTCGCAAACAACCGGTCATGGGCCTGATGACCGTTGTCAACAGGGATGTACGCGTACTGGAAGAAGCACAGGGCCTGGTTCGGGACATGCTGGAGGACGTCCGCCGTACCAGCGTTACCGTTGCGGGTGGCGTATTGTTGTGCCGTTGTCTGGATACCAGTGCCATGGCGATACGGGACTGGTTTATTAAGATCTGGAAAGCGATTCGACCGGTTACGCTTGGGAAAAAGCCATGCGAGCCCAGAATCTGGGCCACCTGACAGCAGGATACGGGAATCCATATGGAACTTCTGCCACGCGAGAAAGACAAGCTTTTGATTTTTACGGCGGGCCTGCTTGCGGAACGGCGCAAGGCAAAAGGCCTCCGGCTGAACTATCCTGAAGCGATCGCCTATATTTCAGCCGCGATACTGGAGGCGGCGCGTGAAGGCAAAACCGTTGCCGAATGCATGGAGTACGGGCGTACCCTGCTGAGCACGGAAGAGGTCATGGAAGGGATTGCCGAAATGGTACATGAGGTGCAGGTCGAGGCCACTTTCCCGGATGGCACGAAACTGGTGACCGTGCATAACCCGATTATCTGATGATGGGAAACAGGAAAGATACCGGTCCGATACCGGGTGAACTGATGGTAGCCGAGGGGGAACTGGAGATTAATGCCGGGCGGGTCCCCTGCACAGTTACCGTGGCCAATACCGGCGATCGCCCGGTTCAGGTGGGTTCACATTATCATTTTTATGAAACCAACTCCGCGCTGGAATTTGACCGCGGGCGGTCCAGGGGAAAGCGTCTGGATATCCCCGCAGGGACCGCGGTGCGTTTTGAACCCGGGCAAACACGCACGGTCACGCTGGTGGACCTGGACGGGAAAAGGGCCGTTTACGGATTTAACGCAAAAGTGATGGGCCCTCTGGACGAGCCCCGGGACTGAGCTGCACGGACATGGCAAAAATCTCAAGACAGGCGTATGCCGAAATGTATGGCCCCACCGTCGGGGACCGTCTGCGACTTGCCGATACGGAATTGCGTGTGGAAGTTGAGAGCGACTTTGCCATCTACGGGGAAGAAGTAAAGTTCGGTGGCGGCAAGGTCATACGGGATGGCATGGGGCAAAGCCAGGCGAGCTGCCGGGAAGCCGTGGATACGGTCATCACCAATGCACTCATTGTGGATTACTGGGGAATTGCCAAAGCCGATGTGGGGATCAAGGACGGACGGATTGCAGGCATCGGCAAAGCAGGCAATCCTGATGTGCAGCCCGGTGTCGATATCCTGATCGGTCCGGGTACCGAAGCCATTGCCGGGGAAGGACAAATACTGACTGCGGGGGGGATCGACGCACACATACACTTTATCTGTCCGCAACAGATCGAAGATGCCCTGATGTCCGGGGTGACCACCCTGCTGGGGGGAGGCACAGGCCCTGCGACCGGCACCAATGCGACCACCTGCACCCCGGGTCCGTGGAATATTCACCGTATGCTGGAAGCCGCAGACAGTCTGCCCATGAATCTGGGTTTCCTGGGCAAGGGCAATGCAAGCCTGCCGGAGGCCTTGAATGAACAGGTTGAAGCCGGGGCAATGGGGCTGAAGCTGCATGAAGATTGGGGCACAACGCCTGCCGCCATCGACAATTGTCTGGGAGTCGCTGAGCAACACGACGTGCAGGTGGCGATTCACACCGATACGTTGAATGAATCCGGTTTCGTTGAGGACACCATTGCCGCATTCAAGGACCGTACGATACACACCTATCATACGGAAGGCGCAGGGGGTGGGCATGCACCGGATATCATTCGTGTATGCGGCCTGGCCAACGTGTTGCCGTCCAGTACCAATCCAACCCGGCCTTTTACGGTGAACACCATTGACGAACATCTGGACATGCTGATGGTATGTCATCACCTGGACCCGAAAATTCCTGAAGACGTTGCCTTTGCCGAGTCACGCATTCGCCGGGAAACCATTGCCGCCGAAGACATCCTGCATGACCTGGGTGCGTTCAGTATGATTGCATCGGATTCACAGGCCATGGGGCGTGTCGGGGAAGTCATTGCCCGGACCTGGCAAACGGCTCATAAAATGAAGGTTCAACGCGGTGCACTGGAACCAGACAGTGATCGCAACGACAACTTCAGGATACGGCGTTACGTTGCCAAGTACACCATCAACCCGGCCATTACGCATGGCATCGCACATGAAGTCGGATCGGTTGAAGTCGGCAAACTGGCCGACCTGGTGTTATGGAAGCCGCCGTTTTTCGGCGTGAAACCTTCACTGATCATCAAGGGAGGGTTTATTGTTGCGGCCCCGATGGGGGATCCCAATGCCTCAATCCCTACGCCACAACCTGTACACTACCGGTATATGTTTGGTGCCCAAAGCAAAGCCAACGCATCCACCTCACTGACCTTTGTTTCAAAAGCCGCACTGGATGCGGGTATACAGGATCAATTGCATCTGGATAAAACGGTCGTTGCGGTCAGCAATACACGCGGGATCCGGAAAAAAGACCTGCATCTGAACACGTATCAACCCCGTATTGAGGTCAACCCGCAGACCTATGAAGTGCATGCCGACGGCGAGTTACTGACCTGTGAACCGGCCACCACCGTTCCCATGGCACAGAAATACTTTTTGTTCTGATCCCGATGCTGGTGCTCACTGCGCGCATAACAGGCCCTGTATCGCATCCCAGCCATACCTTGACCCTGGCGTATGAGGTGCGGCAAAAGGCACGCTTCAAAACCCGGTCGGACAGCGGTGAGGAAGTAGGGGTGATGTTACCCCGGGGCCTGGTGTTACGAGGGGGTGACTGTCTGCAAAGTGAGGACGGTGAAGTGATTGTCCGGGTCATTGCCGTAGCGGAAGCGGTTTCGGTGGCAAGCAGTGAGGACCGGTTGCTGCTGGCCCGGGCCAGTTATCATCTTGGCAACCGGCACATGCCCTTGCAGATCGGGGAGAGCTATCTGGTGTACCAGAAAGATCATGTGCTGGATCAAATGGTCAGCCACCTGGGGCTCTCCATTTCACATGAAATGCGTTCTTTTGAACCCGAGTCGGGTGCCTACCTTCAGCAGGCTCATTCCCATGCGCATGCCGACCGGCATGCTCACTGATCATGTCCGTTGAATCATCCCGCAGCACGGCCATGCTGAATCTCATGCGACTGACCAGCCCGTCGTTGCCGATCGGTGCATTTGCCTATTCGCAAGGTCTGGAATTTGCCTGTGATCAGGACTGGGTAAAAGATGAAGACAGTGCCCGGGACTGGATTGCAGGGTTGTTGCGAAACGCGCAAACCTGTGTGGATGTGCCGCTACTGGTACGGCTGTTTGATGCCTGGCAGGCCGGCTCGGCCGATAAGGTGGCGTACTGGAGCCGGTACCTGCTTGCCTGCCGTGAGTCCAGGGAATTGCGTAGCGAAGACCGGCATCTGGGAAAGGCCTTGTCAAAACTGCTGGCCGACCTGGGGATCCGGCAAGCCGGACAAATTATGGGCGCGCCCTATGTGACCTATGCCACTGCCTTTTCACTGGCCGCCACACAATGGCAGGTAGGCAAAGCGGATGCCTGCACGGGGTACCTGTGGGCCTGGTGCGAGAATCAGGTGAATGCCGCCATTAAACTGATTCCACTGGGCCAGACTGCGGGCCAGCGCATGCTCTCATCCCTGATTGATGAAATCCCGGCCCGGGTCAAAACGGGATTGCAGCTGCAGGACGATGATCTGGGCAGCACAGCGGTGGGACTGGGTATTGCCAGTGCCAACCACGAATCACAGTATTCACGGTTATTCAGGTCGTAACCCATCATGACATCCAAACAAGTGTTAAGGGTTGGGGTGGGCGGTCCTGTCGGCTCCGGTAAAACGGCATTGCTGAATGCATTGTGTACGGCCATGCGTGGCGAGTATGAGATAGGCGTCGTCACGAATGACATCTACACGCGTGAAGATGCGGAATTTCTGATCAAACATGGAGCACTGCCTGAAAACCGCATCAAGGGTGTTGAGACAGGTGGATGTCCGCATACGGCCATTCGTGAAGATGCCTCGATCAATCTGGCGGCCGTACAGGATCTTTGTGACGAGTTTCCTGAACTGGATTTCATACTGGTGGAAAGTGGAGGTGATAATCTGAGTGCCACGTTCAGCCCGGAACTTTCGGATCTGACGATTTACGTCATCGACGTCGCCGCCGGGGACAAGATTCCACGCAAAGGGGGCCCGGGTATCACAAAGTCCGATTTACTGGTGATCAATAAAACGGATCTGGCCCCCATGGTAGGGGCATCGCTTGAAGTCATGGAGCGCGACGCAAGGAAAATGCGCGGTGCGCGGCCCTTTGTATTTACCAATCTGAAACAGCAGGAAGGGCTGGAGGAAATCATCCGGTTCATTCGTTCTGAAGGGATGCTAGACTGAAATTCTGGATCCTGTAACCGTAACCCGGGCGCCTCCGGTGTTTTTCCTTATGTTCCGGGGCAAGTGATGTATCGGAATACCCGTTTGCCCGGGATCCGCACGTGTAACGGGACCGTTGTGGTTACAACAGTACATGGAGGGAAGTATGGCGACACATCATGCGAATCCAGGGGAAGTAGTCGATCTTGAAACCTGGGCGAAGGATCAGCCTGAAGCGCGCACGAAAGCCATTGTAAAGTCCGATGAAATGGAACTGATCCGGATGTATTTACCCGCAGGGAAGGAAATCCCGAATCATAAGGTACGGAATGGATCCATTATTGTGCATTGCATACGGGGCAGCGTTGAGTTTACGGCAATGGGCGCTGCGCAGGAGCTGGAATCCGGTCAACTGTTACACCTTGAGCCGGGAGAACCACACTCCCTTGTGGCCATTGAGGAGGCCGTCATCCTGCTGACCATAATATTCAAACGATAAAAAAGATTCTGCGGTGAACGTTGTGGAGGGTTACACGTCGAGAGGAACAGGTTGGGGCCAGTTGCATGCAACAAAGTATAGTCGGGTATCACAAGGACGACGAAAATCACTGGGTAGCTGAACTTGCCTGCGGTCATTACCAGCACGTTCGACACGATCCTCCCCTGGTGTCCCGCCCGTGGGTACTTTCGAAAGAGGGCAGGGAATCCATGCTTGGTCATATACTCAAGTGTAAGAAGTGTGACGAGCATGCACCGGTGGATGCGGAATTGTAGAGCATTCAAATGGGACGGATCGAGCCGTCTGCACGAATGGTATAGTATTTGAAAGGTATCATTATTCGAATTTCCTGGTAATTGGTTGCAAATGAAAGCCCACATCCTGAATGATCTGCACATCGAATTCGGAGACTTCGAGCCACCGGCAACGGATGCCGACGTCGTGGTTCTGGCGGGTGATATCGGGGTCGGGATGGGAGGCCTGCACTGGGCACAGGACCGGTTCCCGGACAGGCCTGTGGTCTACGTGCCGGGCAACCACGAGTTCTATCGCCACGACATCGCCCTGATCGATGATCTGAAGACCCAGGCACCGGACCACATACACGTCCTGAACAATGATCAGGTGATCATCGACGGTGTACGGTTTCTGGGAAGCATCCTCTGGACGGACTTTGCCCTTTTTGGCGAGGCGGACCGGTTCTTCGCCATACGGCAGGCACAGCAGTGCATGACGGATTTTTCCATTATCCGGAATCACGGCAGGGACTTCACGCCCCAGGATGCCATCGGGTTGCACACGGCCAGCCGGGACTGGCTGGCGGCAACGCTTGCACAACCCTTCGACGGCAAGACGGTGGTGGTCACCCACCATGCACCCTCTTCGCGCTCGGTGCCCCAGCGGTATGCCGATGACCGGCTATCCCCGGCCTTCGCCAGCAATCTGGAAGCCCTGATGGATGGTGACCGTGCAGCCCTGTGGGTCCATGGACATGTACATGACTCCTTTGATTATGATATCCATGGCACGCGGGTGGTCTGCAACCCGCGCGGGTATACTCCGGAAGCCCGGAACCGGGCCTTCAGGCCGGACAGGGTCGTGGAGGTCTAGGCCGGGAGAGGAGCACTTGCCGCAACGCATCCGCAAGCCGCGCCAGAATAAATCTGGGCGCACGCCGTTCCAGTCTGGACAGACGGGTAAAGCGTGATGGAAACAGAAGTGCTTGTCTATTCCTTAACGTCAGGGAAGAAGAGGAGGGTGATAGAATCTCAGGCGAATAAAAAGGTAGCTGGGGCTTCCGGTCTACCGCACCGGTATTCCTCCTGCCATGCATTTGGCTCGGGTGCAGCCTGGATCATGCAGACCGGCGACGGCCGGTCTGCCTACGGCCTATGCCATTCGCAGTGCTTGGCCATATTCACCACCCAGTCGCCCACCAGGTATTCGACCTGGTAGTCGCAGCCGCCTGTCACACCGGCATACTTCCCGGTGCCGCCCAGAAACTCCCAGCGTCCTGCGCCGCCACCGCCTGCCTCCGTATCCCCTTCACGTCTCTGTGCCCGCATATAAAACTCGTCGTTCGCGGCATCGGCCGCGGCACAGTGCGCTTCAAGGCTATGCTCATTCTCCGACTTCCTTGCATAGACCAGGCAGGTTGAGCGGCTGTGTGCGCCTGCAGCAAAAGGGCCGCCACTGCTTTCGAGTATGGTGGTGGTCCCGTTGAGGGTACCGGTGGTGATGGCCCGCCCGGGACGTTCCAATGTGGTGTAGTCGCGAGCCCAACTGGCAATCATGCTGAAGCTGCCCGCTTCATTGGCGACGGCACTTTGGGCTGTGCACAGAATTCCCACCGTGATCAGTGTCGCGGCGATTCGTATGCCTGGATACATGTCATCCTCCTGTTTCTCGGATAGTCAGTAACGGGATTGTATCGGGTTGGGAACCCATCCCGCAATCAGGATTCCCGAAACCACAACGCCGGCATCAGGCAGGTGTGCGTGCCCGTCCCGACGGAGCCGAACGGTTGCCTGGACGATCATGTGCGACAGGTACAGCCGGGTGCTGACGGGACGATACGAGGCAGAGCAAAAGCTGTGACGCGAACCACTCATTCAGTTCGGGGTCAGTCAGCCCAGGGCTTTCCGTCTTTATCTCCAAACCATTTATAAAACAGCGCACAAAGGACACCGAGCGCGACCCAGAAAACGGCATTCGTCACCAGCGATGTAAAAACAAAGGCCTCTCTCAGTTCTGCGGGTGCCAGACCTTCGTGCCTCGCGGGCTGGGGCGCCCCGAATATATGAGGCAATGCGAGCAAGGCTACCCCGAACAGCTTCAGGTAGACATTCGACTGGAAGGCTATGATCCAAAGACCGGCAGCCGTCGCCGCCACGGTCAGCAGCCACCATACCTGCCGTTGATCCAGACCCGCTGCGGCATCTCCTGGAAGTTCCGGCGGCAATCCCAGTGCGGGCGCCAGATGGAATGCGGCAAAACCCGCCAGTCCCCACAGAATGCCGTGTTGCCAGGTAACCTTCCTGCGCAATGCATAACAGGCGGTCAGCAGCAGGCCGAATCCTATGCCCACCAGCATGCTGTTCACTATCGTCCAGAGGGTTCTCTCCGTACCTTCTTGTGGCGCCCAGGTCTCGCCACCATGGGCTTCTCCGTCATCACCGGCAGTCTCATAGGTCTCCGCTTCAAGGATCTTGGGGACTACCGTGAACTGCTGGATGCCTCCGAGAATCAACCCCGCAATGCTGCCCGCCAGCAAGGCAGTCAACAATATCCTGTTAAAGGCTTTCACGACCGCACCGTATCAATGGCAAGGGAAGGCAAGACCGTGACGCAGGTCATGCGCGGCATTGTGAACGACTTCGGGTCCGGCAAAACCCGCGGCTGCAAGGATCAGGGTACCGATCAGAATGGCCGCCGTCACAGCATGGACGGTTGCCCAGGGCAATGCGCCTGCCTGAATGTGAGTGGGCAGATCTTTTATATTCTGAACTGTATTCATTTCATTCCTCCTTCCGGTTACGTATATCCAAAAATCAGGAAAAGTCGGACGGGCGCATTTTCACGTGCTTCTGGCCGAATTCAGGCAACCCTGGCGCGTGTCAGCGTGACACGATACCCTGGCTTCAGACTCCCCGGTAGCCAGGGGATACAGAGCTTTTAATCATTATTCCAATCTGCATAGGCCCGCAAGGGACTCACCTGGCTTTATTATTAGTCTAAAGGAGATCGGGTATTCTGCCAAGACACAGATACCCTCAAATTCATGGAATTCGATTACAGACAGGATGTATCGACAGGAATACTCTATATAGTTCCAGGGCACTCAGGCCGGTCCGGTCTCAACCGTCTTTCCCGGAAACAGCCCTTGCCGGAGGTAATGCACTTTTGTATCCATGCGATGGCTTGTGTCCAGTTCGACAAACCGGTAAGCGGGTGGAAGCGTGTCTGCGCGATGCACGCGGGTATTCGGTTTGAACTGGTAACAGGTGGAAGGCGTGGATAACAAACGCAGCTTGCGGGACTGCTGATCGACTTCCTGATGAACATGTCCGAACAGCACCAGCGCATTTCCGGGGCAGACATCCAGGACCTGCAGGAATTCGCTCCTGTTTTGCAGCCCGATTTCATCCAGCCACTCGCTGTTCACCCGCACCGGGGGGTGGTGCAGGACAATGATATTGACCTGGTCCCTGCAATCTTGCAGATGCTTCTCCAGTTGTCGCAGGCACCGTTGGGAAATCCTGCCGTGATGTCTGTTCTCGACCCAGGTATTGAGCAATACAAGCGAAAACCGGCCCCGCTGAATCACATGGATGGAGTCAACCGGACAGTCCGGGACGGCACGCTGCAAGAGTTCTGGTGTGTCATGATTCCCGGGCACGCAGTACACCGGCACATCGTATGGCTGGATCGCAGACTTGAACAAGGCATAGCTTTCCCGTGCCCCGTTTGCGAAACATCACCCGTGAACAGCCAGAAGTCGATATCCGGGTAAGACCCTGCACAGTGGGATAAAACCGCCTGCAAACTCTCTGTGGTATTGAGTTCGCAAAAGGTTTCGCCCGCCTGGTTGAGGATATGGGTATCCGTGATATGAATAAACCTCAGGACATCGTGCGGAGGATTCCGTAATTCACTGGACATAGGCTGGAAGGGTCGTGCTTGGGGGTGCCTGAAGGGTGCTTCCGGATGATCGGGTTCAGTGAAGGGTATGCAGGGAATGCGGTTCCTGCAGTCCTGCAAAATCCGAAGGCCGATACGTACCGGTCCGGTGATTTTTTGTTTTCCCGGAAAATCCCGAGACTGTTTTCATGATTTGAAAGGGCCTGCTGTAATGCGTTGTTGCAGTCGCTTCAAGGCCCGGGTGAACACCTGCGGGTCCTGTTGTGACCGCGCCAGCACCAAGGCCCCCTGGATGCCGATGACAATATCTTCCGCCGTCTTTTTTGCATTTTTCTTGCCGAAGCCAGAGCGTTTGAGAGCCACGGTGAGGGCCCGGATCCAGGCATTGAAATAGGCGCTGATCCGGGCCTCGAACTGGTTGCGGGTATCGTCCAGCGCAAAAGCGCCGACCAGACAGATCCGGTTACCTGAATTGAAATAACGGTTCACGGCCTCAAACATATCCCGGATGCCGGACCCAGGGTCTTTACTGTCGCGCAAAGCTGAAAACACATGGGTCTCGAACCAGGCCGTCACATCATCCAGCACGGCCTCGGCCATCTCTTTTTTGCCATCGGGAAAGAAATGATACAGGCTGCCCTTGCCGAGGCCGGTTCGTTGTGTAATTTCTGTGAGCGAGCTGCCTGAGAAGCCGTGCTCCCTGAAAATTTCCCCGAGTGCCGGAATCGCGTCCCGGCGTTCCGCGATTTTCCGGGACATGAACTAAAGGCCCAGTTCGGTCAGTCCGGGATAATCACCTGGACGCGGTCCCTGTTCCCACAGGAATTTCCGCTCGGATTCCTCAATCGGAACGTCGTTGATACTGGCCTCGCGCCGGCGCATCAAACCCCGTTCGTCAAATTCCCAGTTTTCGTTGCCGTGTGCACGAAACCAGTTGCCGGAATCGTCATGCCATTCGTATTGAAAACGCACGGCGATGCGGTCGTCATGAAATGCCCAGAGTTCCTTGATCAGGTGATAATCCAGTTCACGTGCCCACTTGCGCGTAAGAAAGGTGACGATCGCTTCACGGCCCTCGAAGAACTCGGCCCGGTTACGCCAGCGGCTGTCTTCGCTGTACGCCAGCGCGATTTTCTCCGGGTTGCACGAGTTCCATGCATTTTCGGCCATCTGGACTTTTTGTATGGCACCCTCACGGGTAAAAGGGGGGAATGGGGGTCGTTCGGACATGGCTGCAGCTCCTTGTTGTAGGTTTTACCGATCAGTACAGTATATACCAAATGGTACAGAACGGTAAAACGGCCTGATCGAGATCACGTACACCCTGTGAGTGCGGGAGCGTCAGGCCCGGGACCGGCTTCCATGTGCCTGCAAGATTGTAGACAATAGGCAGTTACTTATGACACGTATTCGTTTTCAGCCCAGCGGGCGCGAGGTTACGAGCCGGGAGGGAGAGACGGTGTTGGCGGCTGCGCTTCGCGAGGGGCTTGTGTTCCCGTACAGCTGTCGCAGCGGGAACTGCGGGATATGTCGCGCCCGTCTGGTATCCGGCGAAATTTCCCCGGGTGCGGCACCGGAAGAGGTACTGGGCACCTGTGCGCGCGGTGCCATCCTGCTGTGCCAGGCGCTCGCGCGTTCCGATCTGGTCATCGAGGCCCGGGAAATTGAAGCCATGGCCGGGTTTGAGGTGAGTACCCTGGCCTGCCGGGTGCAGCGCCTGGAACCGCTCAGCCACGACGTCACCGCGATCACGCTCGGCCTGGAGAAAGGGCGCGGCACCCTGCATTTTCTTGCCGGACAACATGTCGATCTTTTGTTGTGGGACAACCGTCGTCGCAGTTACTCGATTGCAAGTACGCCTGACCACACCGAATCGATCGAGTTGCACGTACGCCGGGTTCCCGGCGGCCGGTTCAGTGAGCATGAACTCAGTGCGATCCAGGAACAGGACCTGCTGCATGTAATGGGCCCTCTGGGGACTTTTTTCCTGCGGGAGGATCCGCGCCCGGCGATCCTTGTGGGGGGCGGTACGGGTTTTGCCCCGATTGCGGCCATGCTCGATGACCTGTGCGTGCGCGGGGTGCGAAGACCTGTGAAGTTTTACTGGGGCGTACGCGCACGGCGGGACCTGTACCGCCATGAGCAGATAGCCGTCTGGGAACGGGAACTGGGCGTTGGCTTCACGCCCGTATTATCCAGGCCGGATCCGGACTGGGAAGGCCGGTGCGGGCCGGTGCACGAAGCGGTGCTGGCCGACCACCCGGACCTGTCGCAGGTGCAGGTGTATGCCAGCGGTCCGCCGGAGATGATTGCCGCCATCCGGACCTCTTTTCCGCAACATGGGCTGGCGGGCGATGCGTTGTACTATGATTCATTCGAATATGCCCTGGACCCGCCCGGTCTGGACCGCACATGAAAAGGGGTTCATCCATGGCGGTGTGTTGATGGGCGGGCACCGTACCGCGTACGGGGATATACTAGTGTGCCTGGAAGCTTGGGATATAAAACAGCATGATGCGACAACAGTTGATCGACCGATTCGTTGATGTGATCACGACCGGGAACCGGCCGTTTCGCATTTTATTTTTTGGAGGGGTGTTTCTGGGCTTGCTGATCATGAATATCCTGGCCAGGCTTTTGGGTGTGAACACCAGTATCGGCGGGGATATCGACCTGGCAAATGCCGCATTGATCATCCTCTCCCTGTTCATGGGCTTCGGCATTTCGTACAGCGTCGTGCATTTTGCGGATGCCAGTAAACGAAAACGCACGCAAAGATGAGCGCGCGCGAATCCGTCGAACGCAAAGGGGTTCGGGAAGCCCGGGCCTGTCCGCAGGACCCGGAGGTCCGCTAATCGCGGGCTGGCCAAACCAGGGCGTACGTCGACTTGTCCACGTTGCTCCGGTTGTCGTGAAGGGTGATTTCAGCCCCGCAGGACTGCAGGGTCTGGTTGATGGCGCTGCAAAAAATCAATTGCCGGAACGGTCCGTATTCAAGGTGGCCAAACGTTTCATCCTGGCGTTGAAGGAAGGCATGCAGGCCCGGCAAGGTAAAGCACCAGCGTTCCGGTTCCATACTGAAGCGCGGTTCCTGTTCCAGTTTTTCCAGTAACGCCCTGTCTTTTCGGGCGACCTGCTCAAAAAAAGAAACTAGTGCCTGTTGGGGGTCGGGCATGGGAGAAGATTACCGCAACGGCGCATCATTTGAACACCGCTCAATGGCTGGGCCATACCGGAAAACGGCCCCGGCATGACCCCAGCTGTCTTTGGGAACCTGCCGGTTCCGTTTGTAAAAGAATGCAGTCCGAAGCCTCCCGGTACGATCGCATCAGGCTGAAGGTAACGTACAACCGGGACCCGGTATTACCATGCGGTATATTTCAGGAATTTACCGTTCAGTGTGATTACAACCCGGTCTCCTTTCGGGTTCTCTTCCTTCTCGATGTTCATTGAAAAATCGATCGCGCTCATGATCCCGTCGCCGAACTTTTCATGGATGAGTTCCTTGATCGTATTGCCGTATACGCCGACAATTTCGTACAGCCGGTAGGTCACCGGGTCCTGTGGAATGGTCTTCTCCCATGATTTATCGGGATACTCTTTCAGGGCTGCGCATGTGCTTTCGTCCAGTTCGAGGGCTTCACACAAGATACTGGCTTCCTTTTCAGGCATGCTGTTCATTCCAAGGCATGCGGAAGTCACCCAAGTCTCGTGCATGCCCAGCTTGCTGGCAATAGCTTTCCAGGTCAATCCTTTTGCTTTTTTGGACGCAATGATGCAGTCCGTCATTTCTTCTTTGGTCACTTCATTCCCCTTACTGTAAGTTGTATGGACTGAAGCTCAAGCAAAACCCGGGCCAACTCCGTTGACGACTGGTTTTTCATACACTTGTGAATCCGGTAGTCAGGGGCTGGACCGGTGGAATGCCAGGGTTGCACCATTATTGTGCATCAATGTATCCATATCGGTCACCCATGAAGCCGATGCAGCCTGCTGCATCCGGCCATCGCATCCTTTTGGATGCGGCAGGCCGGGTCAGGCACATCACGGTGCCTGTTTTTTCTGGCACATGCGCGCGGCCCAGTCCGATGCCATCTCCAGAAAGGCCTGGCATGCCGGACTTTTGTAACCGCCTTTATGCCAGACCAGGCTGACGGTGTGATGGGGAAGTTCCGGTAATACCTCGATTGGATGAAGCCCGCTCTGCGCATTGATAATGGTACTGGGCAGCACGGTGGCCAGTGGGCCGTGTTCCACCATTTCTATGATCACGGTAAGAGAATTGGTTTCGATTGCATTATAGGGTTCGATGCCGTGATCATGACAATAGCGGTCGATGTGACGGCGCAGCGCGAAGTCCGTATTGAGCTGTACCAGGGATTCCTTGCCAAAATCCTGGACACTGATCCGCTTATGCCGTTTGGCACGCGGGTGTGCGTTGCCGACGGCCAGGTGCAGGGCTTCTTCAAACAGCGTGAACGTTTCGGTATTGCCCGATACATCCTCGGGGTCGGTGGGTTTGCTGAAGGTAATGCCGATATCAATGCGGGCTTCGGATATGGCGGATTCAATGTCGTCCTGGGGCATATCCAGCGTACTCAGGGTAATACCGGGATATTGGCTGTTGTAGCAGGCCAGCAGGGAGCAGGTCAGATAGTCGGTAATCGGTGTCCATCCCAGGCGCAATGAACCGCGACTCAGGTTCTGTACATCGTGGATGGCCCGCGTACCGGTGCTCAATTCCCCCCAGGCGCGACGGGCATGGCGCACATATATCTTGCCGGCGTCGGTGAGCTGCACATGTCGTCCGGACCGGTCCAGCAAGGGGGATTGCAGGTAACTTTCCAGTTGTTTGATTTGTTGCGACAAAGTGGGCTGTGAGACATGCAAGGCTTCAGCCGCGCGCGTATAGCTGCCATACTCTGCGATGGCGATCAGGTACTGGAGGGAACGCGGGAAAATGTCCCTTCGGTCCATAGTCAACTCTTATAGGTTTGATAAATATAAAGTCTTGGATTAATAACACAACTCCTTTAGACTTGTCATTATCTAAAGTGAATATGCTATAAAATAAGTAAATAAGTAAATTCTAAAATACCCGAATTATCTGGCTTACAAGGCAACTTGTTTGACATCCATATATGTAGGAAGTAAGGAGGAGATCAACGCTATGTCATCCGATACGAGACAGAAGGTGATGCGGCATATTGACATTGTCGGTCAACTGCAACCGGCTTTGCATCAACCGCAGCATGCACCACTTCCCACTGAGGTTGATAACGCTCATTTCAGGGCCTATATGCGCACTTCGCATGATGTCGGTGGCGAACCCGACGTCTCCATTCAATGGCATGAAAAAGAGGAAGAGCAGTGGGAATTGAATACCTACGTAACCTGTGAATGCCTGGCGTGGCGCGGGGTTTGGAATGCCGAGGAAAGACGTCGCCGGCAGAACGTTGACCTGGGCCAGACCCAGTACCTGGGCTTGCCCTACTATGGGCGCTGGCTGCTTTCTGCTGCACGCATCATGGTAGACAAGCAACACGTTACGCTCACCGAACTGATGAACAAGATTGATGAGGTCAAGAAGCGCCATGAGTAGAAGTCATCACGCCGAAAAAGCTACGGGGAAAGGCGACCCCCAATGTTTCCAAGGCGAAGCCGGCCCGCCCAAATTCAACGTCGGTGATCGCGTGCGCATCCAGGATTTGCCGGATATCTTCTACACCCGGTGTCAGGTGTATACACGGGGTGCGGAGGGTGTCGTGGCCGCGGTGACGCATGAAAGCCCCGCCCCTGAGGACGAGGCCTGGGATAACGTTGACGATCCCGAGTGGTTCTACATTGTGCGTTTCAGGCAGAAGGATCTCTGGTCCGGATATCCGGATGCCTATGCGAACGATACCTTGCAGACAGAGTTTTCCGAACGCTGGCTGGAGTCGGCGTAACCCGGACCGGAACGGATAAAGCGAACCGAATAGAGAGGAAAGAATTATGGCAGAGAAACATAAAGCCGCACCCATGGTGGATGAGGTCAGCGACTTCGAAGTTCTGGAAGTGGCTGTTCGTGAGCTGGCGATTGAGAAAGGCCTTTTCAGTGCCGAAGATCATCGACGCTTTGCGGAATTTGCACATAGCATAGGACCGCTGCCGGCGGCACGACTGGTTGCCAAGTCCTGGCTCGATCCCGAATTCAAGAAACGTGCCCTGGAGGATGGCTTCGCGGCCAGCAAGGAAGTGGGGGTCGACTGGCTGAACCCGACAGGATTCGGAACGCCAAGTGATTATTGCGATTTACGCGTCCTTGAAAACACCCCGTCCGTGCATCATGTGGTGGTGTGTACGCTGTGCTCGTGTTACCCCAGGCCCATTCTGGGTCATTCCCCCGAGTGGTACCGGACTCCGAATTATCGACGCCGACTGGTCCGATGGCCACGCCAGGTGCTGGCAGAGTTTGGTCTGCAGGTGCCTGCCGATACAGAAGTCCGGGTTGAGGACTCGAACCAGAAGTGCCGTTTCATGGTCATGCCGATGCGCCCCGAAGGCACGGAAGGCTGGAGCGAGGATCAGCTCGCCGAAATTGTAACGCGTGACTGTATGCTGGGCGTAGCCCTGCCGCACCCGGACCGCAAGGCAGACGACAAGCGGCCCGTACACAAGGCGGCCAACCCGGTTCATGGTCACTAGGAACGCGATGGCTGCCCCGGAGAAAAAAGCTTCCGAAGCCGGTTTGACCGACCCGCAATCGGAATTTTCTTCGATTTCACTGCTCGAGAAGATTCGCAGGCAAGGAAGAGCATGGGAGGACCTGGCCAGGCAATACGGGGTGGAAAACCCCGATCCCCCATGGAAGCTTAACCTGGACTCGACCTGTGAGGCGCTTTCCGCTGAAAACTGTGCGCTTCCTGTGCTGGAACGCCGCAATGAGGAAGATGAGCTCTCCGAGACGCTGTACCAGGATGTTCCGTATCCGGAGCGCCAGCTCCTGGCCCTTGCCCATTCGATGATCCGGCGCGGCCTGATTGATGAAGATGAACTGGCGCTTCGCATGAAGTATGTCGACGAACGCCTCAATCGCGTCTGACGGAGTGTATGCTTCCCGGAGTCAGCGTATTGTTGATGAAAAAGTGTGACAGAAAAACGTAAAAGTAAGGAATAATTAAGTTTATGGCAAATATATTCATGAAGTCTTCATGGGGAAGCGACGACCCGACACGGGCGGCCATGGTGTTTGGACATTCGAACGCGCTGGCCAGTGCAGGCCATGAGGTTCGGATTTTCCTGCTTGGAGAAGCCGTGTGTCTGGCGCGGCCCGTCGTGCGTGAAAACATGGTGCCCCTTGGCTGGCCATCCGTGGCCGAACAATGGGACGAGGCGATCGGCAACGGGGTCCGGATAGAATGCTGTGGCGCGTGCTCAAGGGCTCGAGGGGTGAGTGAAGAGGATATGGCGAAAGCCGGTGCACAGCCTGGCAACCCTGACACTTTTGTCGAGGACGTGGAGTGGTCAGACAAGATTATCGCGGAATGACAGCATGAAATGAGGAGTTGAACCCAAATGAAACGGGCTCGGTTTTAGCTTGGATTTTAGTGCCTGCAAGGGTATGTAAAGCGAATGAAACGTCGATTTACAGTACGTAAAGACCGGCACAGAAGCAGGGAACACATATGGAAGAACGTACAGGCGTACACATCAGGATCGAGGATCTTACGCACCGTTATACGGCGAAGAGTCCCGTTACTTTTGAGAACGTCAATATCGAGGCCCAATCCAGGGAAGCGCTGGTTATTATCGGGCGGTCCGGATGTGGCAAATCGACCCTTCTGCATATCCTGGCCGGTTTGCTGGATAAAACGAGCGGCATTGTCCGTCTCAATGAAAAAGATGTTACGGAACCCTCGTCGCGATGGGTCATGATGTTCCAGGCGCCGCATCTCTTTCCCTGGATGACGGTTGAGCAAAATGTCGGTACCGGTTTGCGTTTTGCCCACTGGCCTCGCCATAAAATCAAGGAACGGGTTACCGAGGTGGTCAATCTGGTGCATCTTGACGAATTTGCAAAGAACAATACACAAGACCTTTCGGGTGGACAGCAGCAGCGCGTCGCGCTTGCGCGTTCTCTGGTGATGGAGCCCGATCTGTTGCTTCTGGATGAACCTTTTTCGGCGCTGGACGCCTTTACCCGCGCCACCCTGCAAAAAGATGTCCGGGCCATTTCGAAGCAGCTGGGTTTCAATCTGGTCATGGTCACCCACGACATTGACGAAGCGGTCATCATGGCCGATCGTGCCCTGGTGATGGCCGGGTCACCGGGCAAGATTGTACATGACTTCAAGGTGGACCTTGACGATCCGCGTGAAAGACAGGATCCTAAGGTTCAGGCGATGCGTACCAGCCTGATGCAAATTTTCCACGATGCGGCAGGCGTGTCGGACGACGACAGTCCCGATACGGAAATAGACAGTGATGCTGCATCGAATGCCGAACTGGTCGGCAGTTGAAATAATGTCTGAAAGTGCACTTCAGATCCTATTAACCATGAGAGTAACGATGAGAGGAATTCCGACATGAAGAAAATCTACGAGAAACATGGCGACGGGATACAGCAGGATGATCCCAAGCTTGCCATAGAATATGACCCGCTGTTCAAGGGGGTACTGGGGACCGGTATCAACCGGCGTGAATTGCTCCAGGTAGGGGGACTTGCTGCCCTCGGCGGAGCAAGTGCCTTGCCGATGCCTGCCTTGGCCAAGAGAAAATGGGATCCGGTGATCAAGATCGGCTATATCCCCATCACCGATGCGGCGGCCCTGCTGATCGCGCATGACCAGGGGTACTTCAAGGATGAAGGCATCGATTCCGTGAAGCCGACACTTATTCGTGGCTGGTCGCCACTGGTGGAGGCCTTCGCAGCGCATCGGTTCAACCTGACACACATGCTGATTCCGATTCCGGTGTGGATGCGCTACAACAACAAGTATCCCATCAAGGTCACGGCCTGGGACCATACCAACGGTTCGGCGGTACTGGTCGGCAAGAAGAGTGGCATCAATGAACCCAAGGACTTCGGCGGCAAGCAGTTTGCCGTACCGTACTGGTACTCGATCCACAACATTGTCTCGCAAAGGATCATGAAGGCCGCCGGCATCAAACCGGTAATCAAGCCGCAGTCTGCAAAACTGGCACCGGATGAGTGTAACTACCTCGTTCTGGCGCCGCCTTCCATGCCGCCTGCGCTCGCAGCAGGAACGATTGACGGCTATTGTGTAGCCGAACCGTTTAACGCGCTGGGCGAACTCAAGGCCGGTGGAAAGGTGCTGCGCTTTACAGGGGATGCCTGGAAAGGACACCCATGCTGCGTGGTGGTGATGCATGAAGAAGACGCCATGGATCCCGATCGTGCCGCCTGGGCACAAGGGGTGCATAACGCTGTGGTCCGAGCGCAGATTCATCTCGCCGAGAACCGGGAGGAGATGGCAGAAGTGCTTTCGCGTGACGGCAAGGGCTACCTGCCGGTCCCGAAAGAGGTTGTGAAACGGGCCATGATGTTCTACGACCCGGCCTACTACAAGAATCCGCTGGCGATCAAGCATCCGGAGTGGAACCAGAACCGTATTGACTTCCAGGCCTGGCCCTACCGGTCTGCGACAGAACTCGTTGTCAGCGACCTGAAAGAAACGGTTGTCACGGGGGATGCGAGATTCCTTGACACCCTGACCCCTGAGCACGTGGCCGATGACCTTGTCAATTACGACTACGTAAAAGCGGCGCTGGAAGCCAATCCCAAGTGGAGGAATGACGCAAGCGTACCGACAGAAGGCGATCCATATATCCGTACGGAGGTGTTCGAACTTTGAGCAATGGAGATAAACTGGTCGATATAGGTGCAGATGCTGCGGCACCACCTATAAGGACTGCGCAACAGAACACAGCCATCGTAAAGTCGATGGGCAAGAGTCTGTTCAACTGGTGCGCCGGTCTTGCGATCCTGTTCGTGCTTTGGTGGTTTGGGGGGTATCTCATTGAGATCAACCCCGATACGACAAACTTTAAAGACTTCGGGCCGATCCCGACGTTTCAAGCGTTTCCACACCTGTTTGCACAGGGCAAGATCCAAGCGGCCGTCACGACCAGTGGTTACCGTCTGGGCGCCGGGCTTTTCATTGCGATTATCGTCGGTGTGCCCATCGGTATCCTGCTTGGCCGTAGCAAGCTCTTTCGCGAGTTGAGCAACTCACCGTTTCAGTTGGTACGGATGATCAGCCCACTCTCCTGGGAGCCCATTGCGGTGATTGTGTTTGCCACATGGAACGGAGCGATTGTATTTCTCATCTCGATTGCCGCGGTCTGGCCGGTGGTGTTTGCAACGGCCGCAGGCCTGGCCAAAGTGGACCCGGCCTGGTTCAAGGTTGCCCGCAACCTTGGCGCCAAGCCCTGGCATATGGTGACGCAGATTATCCTGCCGGCGATCATGTTCGATATTCTGACCGGCGTTCGACTCGCTTTGGGTGTCGGATGGATCGTGCTGGTACCGGCAGAATTTCTGGGGGTGACTTCCGGACTGGGCTATTCCATTGCGGATGCCAGGGAGACGCTTTCCTATGACCATCTCACTGCAATGGTACTTACCATTGGGGTGATGGGCTACATCCTTGACAGTTCCTGCGCGATGCTGATTCGGCGTTACAGCTGGCACCACTCAGGATGAGTACCGGATGAATTTACAGCGTATTAGAAGTTTTAATTAATCGGAGGAGATATAACTATGCAAAATCAGACAGCAATCGTGCGTGATGCAACGATTTCGAAGACAACGACATGGCGGCCTTTGCAGATTGCCGCTGCTTTTTTGTTGGGGGCCGTGATCCTGTTTGGTGTGGGTTTTGCGAATTCGGCTGCGGTGCACAATGCGGCCCATGATATTCGCCATTCCCAGGCTTTTCCTTGCCACTAAGTCAGTAAGAATTCCTTAGCGAATTAATCTCTCTGTGTCTGGCGGATGGTCATTTCGACCATCCGCCAAGGCTCATGTTTTTTGCCAATCACAGGTATTCACCTGCGGGTAATGCTGTTGCCGAAATGAAGCCTGATCCAGATATGTGAAATTGGTGGTGGGTTATAGTTGTGTGTATCGCTATGAACCTTGCCTGAAGTTGGCTATGTAACATCGTTGTATTCATTGGTAGCCGTCTTGTAAATATCTCTTGCCTGTGTATGTACCTCCATTATTGACAGCAGGGAAACCGACAATCTCTGGCTGTTTCGAACATTATGCGACCGTGAAAGATTCCGAATTAAAGTATACTTTGTGAATGTTGGCACGATGTTGCCTGGTTTCAGATGACGATTCATCCAGTTATCATGAAACTGCGACTGCAGGAGCCAGTCATTTCCCATTGGCCGGACTGCAGAAAAGATTGCGAGACGGGAAGTACTACTCGGGAATAAAAGTCCCTGCATTGCTTGGGCCAGTCAGAATTATAGGGCTGCAAATCAATTACCGCGGTTTTCGTTTTAATTCTTTTCTGGTGGGTCGCTCCATGATTGTTTTTGCCCTCCTGTATAAGGATGCCCAAGACCAAGACCTGCTTCAATTAAAATGTCTGCCAGGCTGGACCCGTCTTCCGGCAGCACCGTTGTCACAAGCCTGCCAGCGTATTTGCCAATTTTCACGTTTTCCAACGGACGGTTTTGCTCATCTTTTCTCGCACGCCGTGATGGCTGGTTCGCGCTCCTGGTCACATTTTCCCTTAAGTTCGCGAGTGTCTACCTCTTCCACCCTGATTTTGCCTTCCCAGATTAAGCCCGGCCATACCGCTTCTGCCTTGAACGTATCGCCGTCATGGACAGAAATCACTTGTGCCATTGTCCTGGTTTTGGAAGCCGCTGTTGATGGGTGTATCAGGATGGTGAATAACAGCAATATCAACACTGGAATTTGATAATGTGCAGATCTTATTTCACGCAGGTGTGACATTAGTAAGTAAAGAGTTAAACAGCAGAAAAGTATTTTTGGTCAAAAAAAAGAGGGGTGCAAATTGCACCCCTCTGGTTTCGTGTGATGATTTGCCTTTCAGCAAAGGGACCTGTTATTTCCAGCGGTACTGGAGCAGTGCCCAAAACTTCTGGGTATCAGTGGAGAATCCGTCCTCACTGTCGAAGTCCGCATATTTTAGTGCAAGCAGAAGTTTTTTGCCGATGGGCTTACCCCACAGTACGCCCCATTCGTCTCCATAATCAGAAATGCGGTTGGTTCCTTGCATGTATGATCTATCTGTACTGTAGTCGTGATAATTAACGACAATCTTATTTTTGCCAATTACGTTACCGAAAAGACCCAAGATTTGTAAAGTAACACTGGTGTCTTCGATGCCACCCGGAGGGGTTTGCGAACCACCAGGACCGCCAACAAACTTATCAGCCCAGCCGTTGAAGGCATGCACTGTAGCCAAAGGAGTTTGTAGGGCATTAACGCCGTTACCTTCCAAGACCTCATGACCTACTCTTATTTGATAGGTAGGTTCACCAACTGGCAGAAAACCTATGTTATCGACCCTGGTACCCCCAAACCTGACCCCCAATTCAATGTTGTAATAATCATTGTCATCCAGTGCGTCATCCGCATCGTTGGAGGGGTCTTGATTGGCCCACTCAAATTCAGTCAAAAAATCCAGCGAGTCACTAATTTCGTGTCTACCTGTGAAACGCACACCATAGGTGTCCGAATCAAAGAGGTTGCGACTCACACCTCTTACGGCTAATCCCATGGTTTGCATCTTTATCGCAGCAGCAAGAGTCAAACCATTGGGAAGGACAGTAGTACCAGGGTCACTGCCAGCTAGTTTTGCTTTGAGTGCGGCGAGGCTGGCTGGGGTCACAGCTGCTGGAGCATGCGTACCGGTACCTTCTACAAAGGGTGTTCGGTGGTTGTCCTCAAAGTCCAGCAGATAGCCATACGCGACCAGTTTTCCGACCCCCGGAATCTTGTAGGAGACGTTGACGAGGTGGGAATCATCCATATCCCATTCGTTGAATACTGAATCCTCACCGAACAGCCGCTTGACCTTGTCAAGGTAGGTGTAGGAGAGCCCCAGATTTTTGAAGGACTTGTCAACCCTGAGTGCATCAAAAGATACGTTGTTATTACGCCATATCACATCACCAATCCATCGGTGATTATCGTAGATGACAGTCTGGCGACCCAGCTTGAATGAAAAGGTGCCGTCACAAGGGTCCGGTGAGTTGGGGCAGCCACCGGTCGGACTACGCCAGCCGATATAGGCCTCGTTGATCTCTTCGAAATCGTTGTCCGGGATAATGGCATGACCCTCGTTCATACGGTTTACCGGCAGTAAAGGAGGAAGCCTCACGTCTGTATCAATATTCAGTGCTCTGTCTGAACCCAGTATGCGGCTGAATTCCGCTTCCAGGCGTCCATACCAGCCATGATATCGCCCCGTGGTATAACCGATCGCAGTACGCCAGGCTAATGCATCGGCATCGTCTGCGCCGACAGGGGCATCCTCGTCTACGTCTTCAAAGCGCAGGCGTGTCCAGAAATCAAGTTTGCCATTGGCAAACGCCTCGCCGAGATTCGTATGGTCAGGCGCCATTTTGTTGTGGGGGCTAAAATGGGTGTTGGGGACACCGGGAAAGCCCACCGCTCCAGCACCTTGCGCAAGCATCAGCATTGCACCGGCAATGAGGAATGACAGAGGTTTAAAGTTGACCATGGTTTTCTCCTCCCTTGCAAGGGTTTCGGTCAGGTTGTCCTTACATTACCTGACCGGATACAGTATACCGCTTCAGAAGCCAGTGTTTTTATACTTCAAACTTCAGATTGTTAACATTAAGCTTAATAAGCTATATATAGTCAATAATACGCTGTTCGTCCAAGACTTTCTCATTATTGAACCCATAGATTTTAGCTATGGTTCGATTAACAGTTATAACATTATACGGGCAGGGCAATTAAATACAATCACCCGCTATTATTGGGGATTGACCGCTCAAATGTATGTATCTGTCAGTCACCTGAGCAAAATTTGCGTGATCCGGCTGATCCTCCTGTCGTCCAATATTCCCTCATAAATTGCAGGCAGGGCTGGATCAGCTTTCAGGCGGCATGAGCCATTTCGGATCGGCGGCAACGGGTCCGGTAAGGGTATGCAAAAAGGCTTCGAGCTGCCGCCGCTTTTCCCTGCCAAGCGATAACGGTTTGACTTCGTTGTGGCCCACCATGGCTGTCGGTGCCCGGTTGTAGTGATCGATCACTTCACTGAGCGTAGCTAGCTGACCGGCGTGCATGTAGGGAGCGGTCTCGGCGACATTCCTGAGCGACGGGGTTTTATGGGCACCGATCAACTCATCACCGGTTCTGGCGAAGCGTAATTCGGCACACCCCTTGCCCCCTGCATCGCTGAATTCCCCCAGGCAATTGAGCGGGTCCGCCAGCACTTCGCGTGCCGCGCTCACCCGACCCATGCCAGGGAGTGCGCCCGGGCCGGACAGCACGCCGGTGTTATGAAATTCATGGTTGGTAAAAAGCGGGCCGTTATGGCAATTGATACATTGTGCCTCGCCGATGAACAGCCTCAGACCGGCACGTTCATCCCGGTTCAACAGGTCGGTCTTTTCATGACCTGCGACCAGTGCCTCGACATAACGGTCAAAGCGTGAAGCCCCGGGCAAAAGCAGGCGCTCATACGCGGCGAGGGCCTTGCCCGCATTCACAAAAACTTTTGTGACCGTCTCCCTGTCCTCAGGCGACATGGATTGCCAGAGTTCGTTCAGGGCTTGGTCATCAATGGGGCCTGCCGCGACCGGGAACCGTTCGCGATCGGAAAACGCTGCAAGCGGTCCGAACAGGGTTTCGTATTGCGCCCGGTACTGCCTGTCCTGTGCGATCAGGCGCGCATGCTGCATGCGTGAGCCCCCATGCTCCAGTGAATTTTCAAGCGGAGACAGGGCCTGTGCCCAGAGACTGTCCTTGCGCCCGTCCCAGAAAAACCAGGGGCTGTACGCCGTGCCGATAATGCCCATGGTATTTCGTACCCCCATTTTGACCCCTGCGGCGACGTTTAGGCCATCCGTGAACGCCTGTTCGGGCCGGTGGCAGCTTGCACAGGAAATCTGTCCGTTGACGCTCAGGCGCTTGTCGAAAAACAGCCGGTGACCGAGCTCTGCGGCCTGTGGTGTATCGGCAACGCCATTGCTGGGGTCCGCCGGCAACGCTGGAAGGCTGGTGATCGATAGTGAGCGCAGCAGGGTGATCTCTGCCGGGGTCCATGCCCGGGGTGCACGGGATTGCGTATACCACCAGAGACCGGCCAGCGTCACTGCAATGACCACAACCAGCATGCCTTGTACGGATTTTGACATGGTGCGTCTACAGGTTGAGGTCAAAGGTCACGCGGTCCGAAACAGTGCCTTGCTGTATGGAAAGGGTGACCTGCCACCGCCCGCCCATATGGAACTTCATGCCTTCAAGTAGGTAATCACCATGGCCCAGGTTTCGGGTGACCCGGGGCCGTGTGGGCAGGCCGTGATCATGTTCCGGCATGCCTCCGGCAACCTGGATCTCGGCATCGGTTACCGGGTTGCCGGACCGGTCTTCAATGTGAAGGGTCCATGCATGCATGGTATTGATGACGACCGGCTCAAGTTCACTGGTGAACCGGACCTGGAATTGCTGTGCATCCGAAAGCCGGGAGGTTTCCATCCCGGACGGTATCGATTCATTTTCAGCCAACACCGGTACCGGAGTTGCCAGAAACAAGACAAGAATGGCGGCCGTTATTCTCATGGTTCAGCTGGATGTCCTGGCGGGTGTGTCAGGTTTTCAGAGCCTTGCGTATACGGGCGTAGCCACCGCTCATCAGCCAGTAGTTCACTTGCAGGAATACGGCGAGTGCGATAAACCAGGGAATCCATCCCCAGTCCGCACCGCCGACCCGAAACGGAAAGACAGCCGTATAGGCCTTCTTGTGTTCCGGGTTCTGGGCGGTCACGATGCCGATGTAGTTTCCGTCTTCGGTAAATTCATGCCGGGCCAGAAACACGCCATCCTGTTGAGTCAGGGGCGGTTGATAAAACACGGTGTCCCAGGATGCATCATCGTCTTTTATATCGTCCCACTGCACGAACCGGCCGCGGTTTCCCACATCCTTGATGATGCGAAATTCAACCGGGACTTCTCTCATGCGGTCATGTAAATATTCGATCACGAATACACTCTCGTCTGCATAGGGTATATCTTCGCACAATTCTTCATGCTGACTTCTCTGCGGCTGGTAGATCTTGAAATGCGCCTTGTAAAAACCGATCTGGATGACACAGAGGTCATCTTCCAGGAATACCCCCCCATGTGCATGAAGGCCCGAACCTGGCCACAAGGCCAGGCATGTGAAAAAAAGTATAAGGCGCGTCAAGAGTATCGTGTATGAAAAATCAGAAAGTCGGTTGAGCGGATACGTTGCTGCACACAGCATAGCAAATACGCAAACCCCCTTGTGTGATTTCCGATCAGGACGTTCGCTTATCCGGGCGTGCACCGCGCATGAAGTGCATGCCTGCACGGCATACTGAATCGCCCCGGGTTTACCGGAGACTGTTTAGTTTGAGTCATGCTGCTTGAGCCGACTCGGTTAGTTGATAATACATCATTTCGTATTCAGCAGGTGGTACATCGCCAATCGGTTGGAGCAATCGCCGATGATTGAACCAGTCCACCCAGGTCAAGGTGGCCTGTTCCACGGCCTCCAGGCCCCGCCAGGGACCCGCTTTGTAGATCACTTCCGTTTTGTACAGGCCGTTGATGGTTTCAGCCAAGGCATTGTCGTAAGCATCACCAACCCTTCCAACCGATGCGTTGAACCCCGCCTCATCCAGTCGCTCGGTGTAACGAATCGAGAGGTACTGGCTGCCACGATCACTGTGATGTATGACCCCTCGTGGCTTTCCCCGGGCCCACAGCGCTTGTTCCAGCGCATCCAGAACCAACGCTGTCTGCATTGATTTCAGAACACGCCAACCCACGATAAAACGTGAGAACACATCCACCACAAACGCCACATACACAAACCCGGATCGGGTCCTCACATACGTGATATCGGCCACCCAAAGCTGATTCGGTCGCGCTGCGACAAACTGACGATTCACCCGGTCCAAAGGGTGATCGGCCAAGTCTGCCGGAAGGGTCGTCTTGCAGCGTCGACCGCGCCTGATCCCTGCCAAGCTCAGTTTCCTCATCAACCGCTCCACGGTGCAGCGCGCAGCCACAATCGACTCTCGCTTGAGTTGCTTCCAAACCTTACGCGCACCCTAAACACATCGGTTTTCATGCCCGACACGGCTGATCTCGATTTCCAGCACCGCGTCTGTGCGAGCACGGGCTGAGCGTCGCTGCGGATACGATTCCAGTTGTTTGACGCGATAATACGTCGACGGTGCGACCGGCAATACGGCGCAGATCGGCTCGACACCGTGGTCGTCTCGATAGTGATCAATAAATGACACCATTACCTCGGTCGGCGGTCGAACTCCGCCTGGGCGAAAAAAGCCGCTGCCTTTCGCAAGATCTCATTCGCCCGCTTCAGTTCGCGTACTTCACGTTCCAGTTCCTTGAATTTCTGAGCGTGATCCGTCGTGAGACCGGACCTCCCTCCCTGATCAATCTCCACTTGTCGAATCCACTTTCTCAGTGTTTCCGGCGTACAGCCGATCTTTCCAGCAACCGATTGCGTTGCAGACCAACGCGATGAATGTTCATGTTCGCTGGTGAATACCAATCGAACCGCTCGTTCCCGTACTTCCGGGGCATAGACAGGTTGTGTTTTCATAGGCTAATCCTCTCAAAGGTTTTAGCCTCCGACAATACCGGGGCGGTTCAGGCCAGGGGGAGAGGCATCGCATTGCTGCGACACGGCCGTTATTCAGTCCATACAAACAGACTAGTGTCCGGACTGGTTGTGGTGTTCCACGACGGGCGCCTCATCAACTCCAAAAAACTGGGCGCGTGCCAGATAGGTGTAATCCCCTTCAATGGACATCATGCCGACGAGCACCAGCAAGGCCAGGGGCGGCACCAGTATGGCCGTGATCAGTGCCAGCCGTTCCCAGGCCATGTGCATGAAAATTGACACGATGAAGCCTGCTTTCAACATCATGAAAATAAGGATCAGGTTCCATCTCATGTACCCCTGAAACTGGAAGTAATCAACGAGATAGGAAGCCGTACTGAATACGAATAACAGGATCCAGATCCAGATGTAAATGCTGAGCGGATGTTGCTGACCTTCTTCTGTAGCCATGATGTTACCCTTTACCAAAGATAAAAGAATGCGAAAATAAATACCCAGACCAGATCGACGAAGTGCCAGTACAGGCCTGCGATCTCGACGATGTCATACCCCTTTTTCTCATAGCGCCCGTTCAGGACACCGATCGCAACATAGGTCAGGTAAATGACCCCGCCGCTTACGTGGGCCCCGTGGAAACCGGTGATCATGAAAAAGCAGGCACCAAATTGCGGGGCACCATATGGATTGCCCCACGGGCGGACCCCTTCTTCGACGATGAGTTTGGTCCACTCAAAGGCCTGCATGCCGACAAAAACCAGGCCGAATCCGGCCGTGATGAGTAACAGTATGGCCGTCTTGTAGCGGTTACCCCGGTATCCGTAGTTGACCGCCAGTGCCATGGTGCCACTGCTGGTGATCAGCACAAAGGTCATGATGGCAATCAGGATGAGCGGGATCGGGGCACCCCCAAAGCTCAAGGCGAAGATCTCACTGGAGTTGGGCCAGGGCACCGTAGAGCTGATGCGCACCTTCATGTAGCCGGTCAGGAAGGATGTGAAAATGAAGGTATCACTCAGCAGGAAGATCCACATCATGGCCTTCCCCCAGTGGACCTTGAACACCTCTTTTTCTGCGCCCCAATCCGATACCAGATCGGTCACGGCGTCATTGGCGGCCACTTCTCCCGAACTTTGTGCCATATCTTTAATGTCCTTTATGTCCTTTTTAAGTCGATAACAGTAACGCAAACAGTCCTAACCAGACCAGCAGCAGGAAGTGCCAGTAAATAGTACAGAGCTCCACATGCATGCGAACCTTGTATACTTCTACATTGTTTTGCAGCCTGAAAATCGTTTTGCTCCAGACCCATAGTCCGCCCAGAATGTGCAGGGCATGGATGGCCGTCAACACATAAAAGAAGGCATTGGCAGGATTGCTGGAAAGAAACAAACCGGCTTTCTGCAGTCCTTGCCAGGCCCATAGCTGGCCGGCAATGAAGGCAAAGGTCAGCAGGCCGGCAATGAATAAACTGGTTTTTACCCCGTTGGCCTGATCGCGAACCGCGGCATTACGCGCACGCTGGAAGAACAGGCTTGCCAGAACCAGCAGCGCCGTGTTGAACCATAAGACACCGGGCTCGACAAGCGGGCGCCAGTCCCCGAATTCCATACGCTGAAAATAGGCACTGACAAACAGCGAAAATAAAGAGGCCGCCACACCAAGAAATGCAATGAGTCCAATTTTGGCAGCGGGAATGGAGTAGGCGCCCCCGGCATGATGTTGTCCCACCGGGCCTTCTTCCGCCCAGGGCTGCACATTGATGGTCTGGCGAATCAGCCAGAACACCACCGCGCCCATGATCAGGGCCAGTACGATCAGCGTTGCCGTCACTTTTTAAACGTTCCCTTCGCCTTGAGTGTGTTTGCTGGGAGGCTCGTTTTGTGGAATGAAATCTTCCTTGGCTCCCGGCACGCTATAGGAATAGGCCCAGCGGTGTACGATAGGCAGTTCCTTGCCCCAGTTGCCGTGTTTGGGCGGATAATCATGGGTCTGCCACTCAATCGTGGTGGCACGCCATGGATTGCGCCGGGATTTCCTGCCTTTGAACATACTCCAGAAAATGTTGATCAGGAACAGGAATTGCGCAGCCGCCACCACTAGTGCCGCAAGGGTAATACTGAGGTTGGCCGTCTGTACGCTGTCCGGCAGGAATTCGGTGGTGCCGTTGGCATAGTAGCGACGGGGCACACCCAGTATGCCGATATAGTGCATGGGCAGGTAAATGGCATAGGTGCCGAGGAAAGTCAGCCAGAAATGAATCTTGCCCATGGTGTCATTGAGCATGCGCCCGGTAAGCAGCGGGAACCAGTGATAGATTCCACCGAACACTACCATGAACGGGGATACGCCCATCACCATATGGAAGTGTCCGACCACAAAATAGGTGTCCGAAAGCGGTACATCCACGACCACATTTCCCAGGAACAGCCCCGTGATACCGCCATGAATGAAGGTGAAGACAAACCCGATCGCAAACAGCATGGGTACCGTCAGGTGGATATTGCCCCGCCAGAGGGTAAGCACCCAGTTATACACCTTGATGGCAGTCGGTACGGCAATGATCAGCGTGGTCGTGGCAAAGAAGAAACCAAAGTACGGATTCATTCCGCTGACATACATATGGTGTGCCCACACGACAAAGCTCAGGCCGCCAATAGCCACAATGGCCCAGACCATCATGCGATAGCCGAAGATATTCTTGCGTGCATGGGTGCTGATCAGGTCGGAGACGATTCCAAACGCCGGCAGGGCCACGATGTATACCTCGGGATGACCGAAGAACCAGAACAGGTGCTGAAACAGTATGGGGCTTCCGCCCTCATGTCCCAGGTTCTCACCCAGTGATGAAATCGCAGGCATGAAAAAGCTGGTACCCAGTGCCTTGTCCAGCGTCATCATGATGACACTTACCAGCAGTGCCGGAAAAGCCAGCAGACCGAGGATCGTAGCCATGATGATGCCCCACACCGACAAGGGCATGCGCATCAGGGTCATGCCGCGCGTACGCGCCTGGAATGCCGTGGTGACATAGTTCAGGCCGCCCATCGTAAAGGCCACCACGAATAGGCCCAGCGATACCGTCATGCAGATAATGCCCCACTCGGCTCCGGCCGTACCTTCGGTAATCGCCTGCGGAGGATACAGGGTCCAGCCAGCCCCTGTGGGGCCTTCCGGGACAAAGAAACTCGCGCACACCACGATGACCGACAACAGGTATACCCAGTAGCTCAGCATGTTCATGTAAGGGAAGGCCATGTCGCGGGCTCCGCACATCAGGGGGACCAGAATATTGCCGAATCCCCCCAGGAAAAATGCCGTCAGCATGAAGACAATCATGATCATGCCGTGCATGGTCACGGCCTGGTAATATTCATCCGGCTGGATGAAGTCAAATACTCCGGGAAAGCCCAGTTGCAACCGCATGATGCCGGACAGGATCAGGGCCACTACCCCGACTGCCGTAGCGGTGATGATGTATTGGATACCGATAACCTTGTGATCCTGGCTCCAGACATACATGCCGATCCATGTCTTTGGATGGGCAAGTTCCTGGCCTTTATCGGCTAATGCAACGTGTGCCATTATGGGTCTCTCCTCGTCGTTATATGTAGGTACTGTATTCGTTTCGTCTCATATCTTCAAATAAATTGGCTGGTTCTGTGACCCGGTCAAAAGGTATTGATGTACGCGACCAGATCATCGATTTTCTTGTCGTTCAGACTGAGCACCATGGATTCCATCTGTCTTCCGGTGGCATCCTGTGGATGCGCACCGCGCACCCCGTGCTTGAAGTTCCTGAGCTGGGTTGCGAGATACCAGTCGCTCATTCCGGCGATACGCGGGGCATTCACGGCCCAGCGCCCCTCGCCCTGTTTGCCGTGACACTTGCTGCATGTGCTATACATGTCACGACCCTTTTTCACATTCCCGTTGACCGTGTGCGCGGCCGGCTCATCCGGTAACGTCTGGATATAGGCCGCGATATCGTTCAGTGCCGCTTCATTGGCAAGGATGGCAGCCATCGGTGCCATTTGCTGCCCGAAGACATCGTCCGGATTCGAGCCCCGGATGCCGTCTTTGAAATACGCCAGCTGGCGTTTCAGATACCAGTCCTCCTGGCCGCTCAGCTTGGGCGCATTGAGCGCCTGATTGCCTTCGCCCTGCGGGCCGTGGCATGCGGCACAGACCTGGTACAGGGCCTGGCCCGCCGCAACCTCTCCGGGTTGCCGGGCC
This sequence comes from Gammaproteobacteria bacterium, assembly GCA_965205275.1. Classification (GTDB taxonomy): domain Bacteria; phylum Pseudomonadota; class Gammaproteobacteria; order UBA4575; family UBA4575; genus WTFY01. The sequence continues at coordinate 1,452,239 of OZ242168.1, read as the reverse complement.
GCCAGTTTGGCATAGGTGGGCTGTTGTGCAAGCCAGGCCTGGAATTCCTCTTCTTCCTCTACCACGACTTTGCCGCGCATGGTGTGATGACCGATGCCGCACAGTTCTTCACAGAGAATTTCAAACGTTCCGACACGCGTCGGCGTCAGCCACTGCCAGGGAACCATGCCGGGTACCAGATCCATCTTTACGCGGAACTGCGGTACCGTGAAGTTGTGCAATACATCCTTTGAGCGCAGCAGGAACTTGATCGGCAAACCCACGGGGATATGGACTTCATTGCCTTCAATCAGGATATCGTCCTGGCCATACGGGTCTTCCTCATTCATTCCGAAGGGGTTGTCGATGTTTATTTTCCGCCCGTCGGTGGTGCCCAACTGGCCGTCCTTGCCCGGGAAGCGAAAGCTCCATTGCCACTGCTGTCCAACGACCTCGACCACGGCGGCATTCTCCGGAGGGGATACGAATTTGCCCCACACGATTAGTCCCGGGGCTAGCATTGCGACCACGCCTACCGTGGTAATGGCGGTTAGCCAGCCTTCCAGTTTCTTGTTTTCAGGTTCGTAGTGCGCACGCTGGCTCTTGCTCTTGTTGCGGTATTTCAAAATGCAGTACGCCATGAACAGGTTGGTCGCCACAAAAACCGCGCCGCAGACAATAAAGGTAATGGTAACCGTCGTATCGATCGCCCCCCAGTTCGAAGCGATTTCCGTGAAGTACCAGGGGCTCATGAAATGAAACACGACGGACCCGACTACCAGCAAGATTAATATAATGGCAATAGCCATGTTCAAGACTCCTTAGTCATTACGATACGGTTGTTGTGCTGAACCTATCAGTCTGTGCGGCATCACCAGATGATGCCACCGCTGCACCTGCTGCAGTCCACGAATATCAGGGTAAACAAACCCAGCAAGTACAAAATTGAAAACCCGAACAGCTTGCGCGTACTCTGGTGCGTGATCGGCTTGCGTGCAAAGTCTATGGTCAAAAGCAGGTAGGCGATACCCAGGCCCACGCCGAGCACCAGATAGGTGGTCCCGACCAGGTGCAGCCAGTACATGGCCATACTCACCGGTATCAGGGCAATGGTGTATAGCAGCATCCGGATCTTGGTGGCCTGCTGACCGCTGGTGACCGGTAGCATCGGCAACCGGGCCTGGCGGTACTCATCGGCCCGTAACAGGGCCAGTGCCCAGAAATGCGGCGGCTGCCACATGAACATGATGATGAACATGACCAGTGCAGGCCAGCCGATATCATTGGTGACCGCCGCCCAGCCGATCACGGGAGGGGCCGCACCGGCCACCCCGCCAATTTCCGTGCACAGGGGGGATGAACGTTTCAGCCACAGGGTGTAGATTACCACATAGAAAAATGTGGTCGCGGCTGCAAGATAGGCCGTCAGGGGGTTCACCAGATAGAAAAGAATGGCAAACGACCACAGGCTGAGCATCACCCCCAGCCACAGGGCCTGTTGCGGATGCAGGCGGGAACACGGCAATGCACGCATGCGGGTGCGTGCCATCTGCTTGTCCACTTCCCGGTCCACATAGTTGTTGAAAGCGCCGCTTGCGGCCGAAGCCAGACCGGTACCCAGGAGGGTAAAGATGAGCAGGTCCAGGGTGAGGGTGCCGCTTCCGGCCAGCCACATGCCCGCAAAGGTGGTGACCAGCACCAGCAGGGCAATCCGCGGTTTGCACAGTTCTACAAAATCACTTGCCTGGTGACGAACGGCCGTTATGGTTGTATTCACTCTTTAGATACTCCCTTGTGAGCCATGGCGCACGAACGATACCCTCATCTTGAACCAGCTGGATTGAAACCCTGACGGGCCCGTCAGGGTGCCCAAGGATATTGTGCGGCCATCAAGCCTCTACGTTATGTACTTAAAACTCTTCCCCAGTATGCAATATTTTAAATCGGTGCCTTGCTTTCGTAAACCGTTGTGAAAGCCGGTTCGTATCCGCGACCTGCTTTTTTGTCCGAATGCGCCTGGAGGTCCCTTGGAATCGTACTCAATGCAGGCGAAACCCCGTAAGGGCTTTCATGAGCCTGCCTCCCCGGCATCCTGACGTACACACCCTGTGCATGACAACCAGATATCATGTATTCAATCGCACCACTTGTACGGGTTCCTGCTCCGGAACAAAAGCTTCCCGACCCTGCTGTCAGCATCCATTATCACGACAGTTGCAAACCCCACTCTAACGGCCCCTTGCTGTGACTGTCTTGCTCAACAGGACGGGTTCATTTCATTCTGTATGGCCCGACCGTATATAAAATACCAAAGTGGCCGTGAAAAAATACCTGCCTGTTAGGGATAACCCATAATGCTACCAATTTTCAGAAAGGAAAATCAACCGGAATGCTGAATTCAAATCCCGAGATCTGTGACTGTCTTGCTCAACAGGACGGGTTCATTTCATTCTGTATGGCCCGACCGTATATAAAATACCAAAGTGGCCGTGAAAAAATACCTGCCTGTTAGGGATAACCCATAATGCTACCAATTTTCAGAAAGGAAAATCAACCGGAATGCTGAATTCAAATCCCGAGATCGTAACGGGATTAGGGAGCCAATATGCATTTCAAATCAACAACTGATTATGCTAGCATAGAGTAGGTAAATGCTGGATTGGGGGGCAGCTATGACCGGACAGATTTTGTACTCGACAGGGGTCGGCAATCGGATCGTAGCGGTGGGGGTGGCCGCAGCGGTGTCTCTTTTCCTGGCGTACGCGCCCGAAGCGCGCGCAGCGGGGGATTCCAAGTGGTATATCGGGGCGAGCGTGCCGGTGATGTACATTGACGATACGGATACGGTCACCGAAGGCAGCAGCGCTAGCCACCTGGCCCCGACTCAACCGCAGACCCCGTACAGAGGGAAAGCCGTCACAAAATACAAGACCGGCTACAAGCTGGAAGGTGTCTTGGGCTACGAACTCGGCTCCAACTTTCGCATCGAGCTCGAACTGTTTTATGCCGAGGCTGACGTGGACAAGCTCAACTACAGCGGCATATCCGCCACCACCTTAGCGGGGTCGACACCTGTTCCCGGCAAACTACGCGTCCCCGTCCGGGGTACTGCCGAGCAGATGGGCGGCCTGGTGAACCTGTGGTACGACTTCGATACCGGTTCCAACTGGGTGCCCTATATCGGAGCTGGCGTGGGTTTCATCAAGGTCGACATGGGCGGACTCAAGTATGACGACAACGCGCTCGCACAGAAGGTGACGGATACGTTGGCTGGATACGCGTTCGCGGCCGGGCAGCAGGGTGCTCCGGATCCGGCTACCCTGCCTCCGATTCCGGATGGCTGGGTACCCGAGGTCTCCTCTACCGACACCGTGTTCGCCTATCAGATTGCCGCGGGGGTCAGCTACCGGTTCCGGGACAACATCATGTTCCGTCTGGGCTATCGCCTGCAGGAAGCCGATGAGGACGTGGTGCTCAGCGGCCAGAATGCCAACGGTTCGGTCAAAACAGAGACCGACCTCAAGGTCCAGTTCATCGAGGCCGGCATCCGGTACCATTTCTGAAGGCGGTGTGGCCCTGAAGGGCTCGCCCGTAGCACCGGATCGTGAAATCCGGGTACCCTTCGGCCTGCCTCCCGGCGGGGCGAAGCCAGAGGTCGGCCTCGCGCAGGCCGGATCACCCCTGTCACCGCATCCGGGTTTGCGGACAGCCGTTTATCACAAAATTACTGGACCGGAGATGCCGGAAGGCTGCTGCCGCTGACCCGGGCTCTTAATTTCAGGCGCTGAAGGATCGTCGTTGCGATCTCTTCGATCGAGATGGATGTGGTATCCAGGCAGGGCAGTTGTGCGGTCCTGAAAATGGATGCTGCCCGGCGCACCTCATACTCGCATTGCTCAAGGGAGGCATACTGGCTGCCGGGCTTTCTTTCCTGGCGGATCTTGTACAGTTGCCGGGGCGACAGGGTAAGTCCGAACAGGCGGTCCCGGACGCCCGCAATCGCCCCGGGCAGGGCCGTGCTTTCGAAGTCGGCATCCGCCAGGGGATAGTTCGCAGCCTTCAGATTGTAGTGCATGGCCAGATACAGGCAGGTCGGGGTTTTCCCGCTTCGCGACACCCCTGTCAGCACGATGTCGGCATTAGCCATGTCGTTGAATTTCATTCCGTCATCATGGTTCAGCGTAAAATCCAGGGCCTCGATCCGCTGTACGTATTTCAGCGGGCTGCCCACGCCGTGTGCCTCGCCAACGGTATGCGAGGCCTTTGCGCCAAGACGGGATTCCAGCACCGGCATGAAGGTGGAGAAAATGTCCAGCACCGGGATGTCATGCGACAGGAACAGGTTTTTGAGGGATTCGTCTGCCAGGCTGGTGAACACGATGGGCGGGCGGTGATCCATATCCGCGATACCTGAAATATGGGCAATGACGCGCCGGGCTTCCTGTTCATCGGAAACAAAAGGAAATACCGTTTGGACGAATTCAGTGTCCGGGAACTGTGTGAACAGGGACTGGCCTAATGACTCGATGGTAATGCCCGTACTGTCTGAAATAAAAAATACATTTTGTTTTTTGGTGGACATGCTGCAAATATACCCTACATGAACCGCTGTACGATCGATTTGGCCGAAATCAATGCCGGGGATGTGCCCCGTGTGGGGGGCAAGAATGCCTCGCTGGGTGAGATGATCCAGAATCTTGGCAGCCTGGGGGTGCGCGTGCCGGGTGGATTTGCAACGACCTCGGAAGCGTTTCACAGGTTCATCGCCGCAAACGGGCTGACCCGGAAAATTGCGCAGCAGCTGGACGCCCTGGACGTGGAGGACATCCCCAGGCTGGTCAGGACCGGCAGCACCCTGCGTGAATGGATCCTGGGTGGCGAACTGCCCGGCGAACTGCATGCCGCGATTACCGGGGCCTACCGTGAACTGGAAGCCCGGGTGCATCCGGGGGTTGCCGTGGCCGTCCGGTCTTCGGCTACGGCCGAAGACCTGCCGGAAGCTTCGTTTGCAGGCCAGCAGGAGAGTTACCTGAACGTGTGCGGGATCGCGGACGTACTGGATGCGGTCAGGAAGGTGTTTGCCTCCCTGTTCAGCGACCGCGCGATTGCCTACCGGGTGCAAAAGGGGTTCGGGCATGCCGGGCTTGCGCTTTCGGCAGGTGTCCAGCAGATGGTGCGCAGTGACCTGGCCGCCAGCGGTGTGATGTTTACCCTGGATACGGAATCGGGTTTCAGGGATGTGGTGTTCATTACTGCCGGCTATGGACTGGGGGAGACCGTCGTGCAGGGCCAGATCAATCCCGATGAGTTTTACGTGGCCAAGACGGCCCTGGGTCGTGGACAACCGGCCGTTATCCGGCGTGCCTGTGGCAGCAAGCTGCAGAAAATGGTTTTCAGGAACAGCGGCAGTGGCACGGAAACCGTCACGGTACCGGCATCCCAACAGAACCGCTTTTGCATTACGGATTCGGAGGCGGAGTGCCTGGCACGCACGGCCGTGCTGATTGAACAGCATTATCAGCGGCCGATGGATATTGAATGGGCCAAGGACGGGACCGACCAGCAGCTGTATATCGTTCAGGCCCGTCCCGAAACGGTGCAGAGCCTTGAGCGCAAGGTGATCGAGAAATACTCCCTGACCGAAACCTCCCGGGTACTGGTTACGGGCCGCAGCATCGGGCAGCGCATCGGCGCGGGCAGCGCCCGCATCATCCAGTCGATACAGGAAATAGAGCGGCTGCAGGCCGGGGAAGTGCTGGTCACGGACATGACCGATCCCCACTGGGAGCCTGTGATGCAACGTGCCGCAGCGATTGTCACCAACCGCGGCGGGCGCACCTGTCATGCCGCCATCATTGCGCGTGAACTGGGGGTGCCGGCGATCGTCGGATGCGAGGATGCCACCCGTGCCCTCGCGCCTGCACAGGCGATCACGGTATCGTGTGCGCAGGGCGACACGGGCTATGTGTATGACGGCCAGCTTGAGTTTGAAGTCAACCGGACCCGCCTGGACAGGATGCCGGACATCCCCTGTAAAATCATGCTCAATGTCGGGGACCCCGGACAGGCCTTTTCGTTTTCGCAAACGCCGAATGCGGGGGTCGGGCTGGCGCGCCTGGAATTCATGATCAACAAGACAATCGGTGTACACCCCCGCGCGCTCATTGATTTTGATCAGCTCCCGGGCGAACTCAGGGCCGCCATTGAGGCGCGCTGTACGGCCTACGCGGACCCGGAGACGTTTTATGTGGAAAAGCTGACAGAGGGGATTGCAACCCTGGCCGCGGCGTTTGAAGGCAAGCCCGTCCTGGTACGGCTGTCGGATTTCAAGTCGAACGAATACGCGAACCTGCTTGGCGGAAACCTGTATGAGCCCTTGGAGGAAAATCCCATGATCGGGTACCGGGGGACCTCAAGGTACCTGTCGGAACGGTTCGTACCCTGTTTCGAAATGGAGTGCCGGGCCTTGCGCACGGTGCGCAGTGAAATGGGGTTTTCAAACCTGCAGGTCATGGTGCCCTTTGTGCGCACCCTGGATGAGGCCGAAAAAGTTACCGCGTTGCTCGCCCGGCACGGTCTGGGGCGCTCGGAGGACGGTCTCAAGGTAATCATGATGTGCGAGCTTCCTTCGAATGCGGTGCTGGCCGATCAGTTTCTGCACTATTTTGACGGGTTTTCCATTGGCTCGAACGACCTCACCCAGATGACGCTGGGGCTTGACCGGGATTCGGAGCTTGTGGCCGGGCAGTTTGACGAAAGAAATGAGGCCGTCCGGCATTTGATCGGCATGGCGATCCGGGCCTGCAAGCGAGCCGGCAAATATGTAGGCATTTGCGGGCAGGGGCCTTCGGATTATCCCGATTTTGCGGACTGGCTGGTGGAGCAGGGCATCGACAGCCTGTCACTGAACCCGGATTCCGTACTCGCCACCTGGATGTACCTGTCGAGACACCGTCAATAAATTCCGGGTGAGAATCAGGGCCTGTGCAGGCTGATGTCTGCAGGATTTGCCCGGTCCTCCGCGCCCGCGGCCATTCGGCCTGTTTCGCCAGGGTGCCTCAACGGATATCCCGGCGTTCGGGCCCGAATATTCATATGCATGAAATAATGCGGTGGCAACATCCGCGTACAACTGGACAAATGCTGTATGCTAGGACCCGATAACAAGAAGGGAGAATGAACATTGAAAGCGGTTGGCCTGTACAAATATCTTGCCATTGATCAGGCGGATTCATTGCTGGACCTGGAGGTTGCCCAACCCGGTCCTGTGGAAAGAGAGGTCCTCGTCAAGGTGCATGCCATTGCCGTCAATCCTGTGGATACGAAAATGCGGGCCCCGCAGGACAAAGTGGAGGAAAGTCCCCGCATTCTGGGCTGGGATGCCGCGGGCGTGGTCGAGGCCGTGGGCCCGGATGTGACCCTGTTCAAGCCCGGGGACGAAGTGTTCTATGCCGGCAGCTTCATTCAGCCCGGCTGTAACAGCGAGTTCCACCTTGTCGATGAGCGCATCGTGGGAAGCAAACCGGAGAGCCTGGATTTTGCCCAGGCAGCGGCCCTGCCGCTCACCGGCATTACCGCCTGGGAGGCCCTGTTTGACCGTCTGGGGATAGACCGGGCCGGTGCAGACCGGGGAAAACAGCTGCTCATTATCGGCGGCGCCGGAGGCGTGGGCTCCATGTCCACGCAATTGGCCAAACAGGTGGCGGAACTTATCGTCACGTCAACGGCATCCAGGCCGGAATCACGTACATGGTGTCAGGAACTGGGGGCGGACCACCTCATCAATCATTACCTGGATATTCCGGAGCAGGTGAGTGGGCTGGGCCTCGACGGATATGACTTTATCCTGTGCCTCAACGATACGGATGCGTACTGGCAGGCCATGGCCACCGTGATTGCGCCACAGGGGAAAATCTGTTCGGTCGTGGAAACCGCCGGTGATGTGGACCTCGGCACGTTAAAGAGCAAAAGTGCAACCTTTGTCTGGGAGTTCATGTTTACCCGGTCCATGTACGGGACGCACGACATGATTGAACAGCACCATCTGCTTGATCATATCGCCGGACTGGTGGATGCGGGCCAGGTCAGGACCACGGCCAAAAAGGTGCTGGAACCCATCAATGCACAAAACCTGAAGGCCGCTCATGCGGAAATTGAAAGCCGGCACGCGATCGGCAAGATTGTCCTGCGGGACTGGCCCTGAGCGCGAAGACCTCCCTGGATATCAGGGAGATTCAGGCCGGCATCCGTTTTTCAATACCCGGGCATCCGCGCAACAGTAATTCCCGCCACGCATCATTCAGGTTTCCAAACACGATAAATGAAGGATTCAGTAACGAGTCTTTGGTGTTGTAGCGCAAGGACTTGAGCCGGGTATCGACCAGCTGTCCCCCCGCCTCCTGCACCACACAATGTGCCGCGGCCGTATCCCATTCGGAAGTGGGCCCGAAACGCGGATAGAGGTCTGCGGTGCCTTCGGCCACCAGGCAGGTCTTGATCGAGCTGCCTACCCTGATCAGTTCGTACTCACCGATCTGCGACAGCAGGGTCCGCAGGGACTTGCCGGCATACGAGCGGCTGCCGCACACCGTCGGGGTGGTGCCGGGCGAAGAAGGCCGGGTCCGGATCCGGCAGGCCGCCCGGTCCTGTTCCTGCCTGAATGCGCCGCATCCCGTGGAGGCAAAATAACAGATGTCCTGTACCGGTATATAGACGGCACCTAGGTGGGCCACATGATCGATGACCAGCGCGACGTTGACGGTAAACTCACCGTTTTGCTTGATGAATTCACGGGTTCCGTCCAGGGGATCGATCAGCCAGTAGTGGCTCCACTTCGACCGTTGTGCATACGGGATGGAAGCGGACTCTTCCGACAGAATGGGAATATCAGGCGTCAGGGCCCGCAGCTGTTCGCAGATCAGGTAATGGGAGGCAAGGTCTGCGGTGGTCAGCGGTGAGTGGTCCTCTTTCTCTTCCACCTCGAACCCCGCCTGATAAATTTTCATGATCTCGAGCCCGGCCTGTTTTACAATAGCGCAGACCGGGGCGATGAGTTCTTCAAGCTGTCCGGTATTCAGGCTCATTACGGTAACAATTATCTAGGATATCCCTGCCCATGCAAACACCCGCCGACTGGGGAAAAGTAAGCACTGTCTTTCTGGACATGGACGGCACCTTGCTTGATCTGAGTTTTGATACGTACTTCTGGCACGAATATCTGCCGTTGCGCTACAGCCAGAAGAACGGCATCGAATTCAAGCATGCCAAAAAACTTTTACAATCCTGTTACCAAGGGAAAGCCGGCACGCTGGACTGGTACTGCACGGACTACTGGACGAAAGAACTGGGTCTGGATGTCCCGGCACTGAAACAGAAGATCGCCTCGCGCATCCGGTTGTTCCCCAATGCGGAACGGTTTCTCGAAAAACTGGTGTGTGCCAACAAACATATCGCCCTGGTGACCAATGCGCATCCCGACAGTGTCGCGGTAAAAATGAAGTCCGTACAGATTGAATCATACTTCAACCGTATTATTTCATCCCATGATTTCGGTTATCCGAAAGAGCAGCCCGGCTTTTGGGAGGTGATGATGCCTTCACAGCCCTATGACCCTGCAACGACCCTGTTTATCGATGACAACCTGGATGTGCTGGCGGCGGCTGAGGCCTACGGCATCCGGTACCTGATTACGATTCAACAGCCTGACACATCCAGGCCGAAGCGGGATGCATTGCCGTATGAAGCCATTTCGGATTTTGCACAGATCATGCCTGCGTAGCTATCCACGTTCCCAGCGCTTGAAACGCTTTTTACAGTATTTGAGCAGGGTTTTGTAATCCGGGAAGTGCAGTTCATAGTCGTTTTCTGCAGGCGCATCGAACTCGCAATAATCGTTGCTGTGATCCCGGCAGATCTGGGGACGCACCTCGTAGATCCCGCAGTGGCCATCATCCTGAAGATGGGTGCAGCGCCCGGAGACCATCATCCACCAGCCTTCATCGTCCTTGTACACCTCAATGCCTTCATGGGACACCTGCCAGAGCATATGCTCGTAGTCCAGCTTGCTTCGGGGCGTGAGAAGCTCTTCCGTGACATAGGTGCAGCAATACGAATTCGTACAGTAGCCGCATTTGTTTTCGGCGGTAATCCGGATGCCGGGTTCAAGTTTTACCTTGATGTCTGCAAGTCGTTCCATCTGGCGGGAGGGTTGGCCGGGTTATTCGTCATCCGGTGACTTTTTACGGGGGGGTGTGAACTTAAGGATGGTTGAGGTTTTTGGCTCGTCGACAAAATGGGGCCGGTCCTGGTTTTTGATACCGGCACCTTCAACCAGTTCACGCTCGCGTGCGGCAATCAGGCTGAAACAGTCACGGATGTCCTTGATGGTCTGTTCGCTTAAGGTGTGGCGCATGCCGGGCCCGGGCGTGGTGTCCCTGACAATTTGTGCCAGCAGTTTACGCATCACCACCAATATACGCTGTTCCTTGCTTCGACTGGACATATTAAAATGGGGTAATGTGAAGTATCGCGCTGGGCATCGTTTTAGCTCATGACAGGCATAGCCTAACAGATTTTAACCCATATACCATCTCATGCAGGCCGCAAAAGCGGGATATTTCGAGCTGGTTTAGTATTGCACGGCAATTGCGTTAGTATGTGTAAGGTCCGTTTTGAATCCGTAACCCGAAGCCCAGGAGTTGAACGCATGAATCAGGCACAGTTTTCAATTGGTCAGGTCGTTGTGCACAAGAAATTCAATTACCGAGGCGTCATTTTTGACGTGGACGCTGAATACAATGGCACGGAAAAATGGTATGAGCAGGTGGCAAAATCCAGGCCTCCCAAAGACAAGCCCTGGTATCACGTGCTGGTGGACGGGCAGTTGATGACGACCTATGTCGCAGAGCAGAATCTGGAGCGTGACGTGGCCCCTGAGCCGATTACTCACCCCCTGACCGAAGATTATTTCGATGGTTTTGAGAAAGGTTCGTATCGCAATTACCGGACCCATAACTGACAGTGCTCAGATCGGTCGCCGCCTTTATCGAACACAGGATACGCCCGCAGGGCGAGGCGGCGGATGATACCCGTATCCTGCATCTGGCTGCCTCGGTGTTATTGCTGGAGGTGAGCCGGGCGGATTTTGATATTCAGGATGAAGAGCTGCAGACCATTGCCGAGGTGCTGGCACAGAGATTCAATTTTACTGAACAGGAAGTACAGAACCTGATTCATCTGGCGCTTTCGGAGCAGGAAAATCATGTCTCGATTCACCCCTTTGTAAAAATCATCAATGAAGGGTGCACGCCGAAGGAGAAAAAAAGCCTGTTGCTGGATTTGTGGAAGACGGCCTATGCCGATCACAGGCTGGACAAATACGAAGAGTACCAGATCAGAAAGATTGCAGACCTGCTTTATCTGCCGCACAGCACCTTTATCCAGACCAAGCTGGATGTGCTGGGAGACCAGGGGGAGGGGTAGCCAGACAGGGTGGTACTGCAGGCGTCTCTTCAGGTCAGACCATACCTTTAAGGTTCTTCAGGGGTAAGACCCGGATCGCCTTGCTGGCCGGCTTGGCCTTGAATGTCATTTCTTCGCCGGTAAAGGGATTGGTGCCCTTGCGCGCTTTTCTGGCCGGCTTTTTGACCACCTTGATTTTCAGCAGACCCGGAAGGTTAAAACATCCGGCCCCGCGTGGCTTTAATTCTTTTGCAATCATGTCTTCAAGTGACCCAAGTACCGCGGCCACCTGTTTGCGGGTAAGCTCCGTGTTTTGTGCGATGTGGCTCAGGATTTGTGTTTTGGTAGGAGGTTTCTTTTGGGAACTGGAAGTGGCCATGTGTCGTTGTCCTCAGTCGTTGGTTAACAAAATGGAGTACGGGTCTATCGTCAGGCATTCAGCAAAAAAACAGCAGTTCTTATGAGAAAAGTGCAAAACCAGTGGTCCCTTTTTGTTTTTATTGTAATGGAAAATTCCAAGCTTATCATCTGTCCGGCACTTCTTTTGCGATAATATCCACCCCGTTTAGGGAGTGGATTTGCAGAACCGGTAAATGGCGCTTTCGCCAAGCAGATTGGGTAATACGCTGATTTCCCGGCCCGACTGGCGGGCATAGTTTACGGCGGCACGCTGGATGATTTTTATTCCTCTTTTCCGGCACAGGTTTTCGAAATCACGGATCGAGCACAAATGAATATTGGGGGTGTCGTACCACTCATTGGGCAGTGCCCGGGTCACGGGCATATGCCCGCCCAGTCCCAGTTGCGCACGGCTTTTCCAGTACGCGAAGTTGGGAAAAGTTACAATCCCTTCCTTGCCGATACGTAACATTTCATCCAGCAACTTTTCGGGATGCTGAATGGCCTGCAGGGTATGGGTCATGACCACATAGTCAAAGGAATTTTCGTCAAAGAACTCGGTGATGCCCTTGTCCAGATTGGTCTGGATGACCTGTACCCCCCTGGTGATGCATTGCAGGATGTTGGATTTGTCGATTTCCAGGCCATAGCCGGTTACATTGCGGGTCTGTCTCAGGTGGGTAAGCAGGGTGCCATCCCCGCAGCCCAGATCCAGTATATGGGTGTCGGGCCTGACCCACTCGCATATGATCTTCAGATCGGGACGCAGGGCTTCGCTCATGTTTGCAGGATATTGATGTAGCTGCGCAGCACGTCATGGTACTCGGGGATCGAGGTCAGGAAGGCATCATGTCCGAGTTCGGCTTTAATTTCCACATAGCTGACTTTCTTTTTTGCAGCGACCAGCGCGTGTACGATCTCGCGTGAACGCGCGGACGAAAATCTCCAGTCACCGGTAAAGGACACCACCAGGAAGTCGGCGTCGGTGTCCCTGAAGGCCCGGGACAAATCATTGTCGGAGTTCAGGGCCGGATCAAAATAATCCAGGACCTTGGTCATGATCAGGTAGCTATTGGCATCAAACCGGTCGACAAAGGATTTCCCCTGGTAACGCAGGTAGCTCTCGACCTGAAATTCCACATCAAAGCCGAAATTCAGTTTTCCTTTGCGTAAATCACGCCCGAATTTTTCGCGCATGGCATGATCTGAAAGATAGGTGATATGTCCCAGCATGCGTGCCAGCATGAGTCCCCGGCGTGGAATCGTCTGGTGCTCGTAATAGTGCCCCTGATGAAAATCGGGGTCGGAAAGTATGGCCTGGCGTGCCACTTCATTGAATGCAATGTTCTGGGCGGTGAGTTTGGAGGCTGCGGCGATGACGACGGCACTGCGCAACCGGTCCGGAAAGTCGATGGCCCACTGCATGACCTGCATGCCTCCCAGACTTCCGCCGATGACCGCTGCCCACTGTTCGATGCCCAGTTCGTCTGCCAGACGGCTTTGGCTCACCACCCAGTCGTGCACGGTGACCAGCGGGAAATCCGGCCCGTAGGGCTTTCTGGTTTCGGGATTGGTGGTGACCGGGCCGCTGCTGCCTTTGCAGCCTCCAAGGTTGTTAGGGGAGACGATGAAAAAGCGATCGGTATCAAAGGGCTTGCCGGGACCGATGCAATTGTCCCACCAGCCCGGTTTGCGGTCTTCCGGGCTGTAATACCCGGCCGCATGCTGGTCACCTGAGAGCGCATGGCAAATCAACAGGGCATTGCTTCGGGCCGGGTTGAGTTTTCCATAGGTCTCGTAGGCCAGCGTAAACTCGGGCAGCGACCGGCCGCAGTCCAGGTGCAGGGGCTGCCTGATGGTTGCAAACCGGGTCTCGACCAGGCCAACGGAATTCACGGGGATGGAGTCAGGCACCTTCTTGGTAGGGGTTGTTTAAATTCTGGGCGTAATGCGTGCCTATACTGTACACAATGATTCAATCGGCCACTGATTTTTTTGCTCACAGCGACTGCAGGAATATTTTTGCACAGAACAGGGCGAGCAGAACGACGGAGGTTGAAAGGTCAAACACCCCGATCGGGGGAATCCGCTTTCTTGCAGGACGCAGTACAGGTTCTGTGATCGAGCGCAATATGGAAGCAAACGGGTTGTTTTGCGCGTGCACCTGCGGGGCCATCCAGCTGATCACTATCAGAACGATAATTGCGAATATATACAGGTTCAGCGCCAGATCGATGACGCCGAATATGGCTGAAAAAATCAGCGGCCCGACGGCGACATTCGCTCCTACAAGCAGGCTGCGAAGCAACAATTCAGCAAGTTTGACGACCGTCATCAACAGCAGCGCACCCGTATCCAGGTGCCCGATACCCGGGATCCATTTATGCAGAGGCCGCAAGGCCGGGTCCGTGATCGTCAGTATGGATTGTGAAAAAGGGTTATAGAAATCCGCACGCGTCAATGCCAGCAGCGTACGGATCATGAGGGCATAGATATACAGGGTAAACACGATGTGGATCAGGAAATCAAATATGCCGAGCAATGGGTTCATGGTTTATTCACCTTGACGGGAAGTTGCAGTATCTGTGTGTACCGGGGGACCGGATCGGGCAAGCTGCCGGGCTTTTTGTGCGGCACGGGTGATGGCAGTACGCATGATTTTTTTCACATTGCCCTGCTCAAGGGTTTCGATGGCGGCTTCCGTCGTACCTCCCTTTGAGGTGACCGCACGCCGCAATTCATGCGGGTCCTTGCCACTTTCCTCGATCAGTTTTGCCGCACCGGCTGCCGTATGCACGGTCAGCTGGCGCGCCTGGGCCTCACTCAAACCCAGTGACTGGCCGGCTTCCAGCATGGCTTCGATAAGATAAAAGAAGTAGGCCGGGCCACTTCCGGAAACCGCCGTCACCGCATCCAGCAGGTCTTCCTGCGCCAGCCATAACGTGGATCCCACGCTGGCGAGAATGTTCTGTGCCAGGGCTTGCTGGGTGTCGGATACCTCCGGGCTGGCATACAGGCCGGTGGTGCCCGATCGCACCAGGGCAGGCGTATTCGGCATGGCGCGCACGATAGGGAATGTGCCTCCCAGCCAGGTGCCGATATCCCGGATCGTCGTACCGGCGGCGATGGAAATGACCAGCGGCCGTGCTGACTTGCAGTGTGCGGCAATTTCTTCACAGGCAAGACGCATGGCCTGTGGCTTCACGGCCAGTACGACCGCCTTTGCAGGATCCAGGGCCGTCTTCGTTTGCGGACCTATCCGGCATTGCGGAAAGCGTGTCTCCAGCGTTGCGCACATGGCGGGATCGGTATCGATAATGGTGATATGGTTGGCTGGCCAGCCGCTGTCCAGCAAGCCTCCCACCAGGGCCTGGCCCATGTTGCCGCCGCCGAAAAAAACAATCTTCAGGTTGTCTGAAATCTGATCCATTTACCCAGGTGTCCGTTTACCAAAAATCGCAGTGCCGATACGGACGATGGTAGCACCTTCGGCAATGGCTGCCTCCAGGTCACCGCTCATCCCCATCGATAATGTGTCGAGCCTGAACCCCGATTGATTGAGCTGTTCAAGCAGTTTTCGAAGTTGTGCAAAACGCAGGCGTTGGTGAATAATATCACTACTTGGCTGCGGGATGGCCATCAGGCCGCGCAGTTTCAGGTTGGGGAGCTTGCGCAAGGCGTTTGCCAGATTCTGCACCTGTTCCGTTTGCGCTCCGGATTTTGAGGTCTCCTGGTCGATATTGACCTGGATGCAGGCCTGTATGGGAGGCAAGTGAGCCGGTCGCTGGGCATCCAGGCGTTCGGCAATAATCAGGCGCCCGATACTGTGCACCCAGCTGAAATGCGCGGCAATCTGGCGGGTCTTGTTTTTCTGTATTGGCCCGATGAAGTGCCAGCACAAATCCCGGTCTTCCAGCTGAGTGATCTTTTCCAGCGCTTCCTGCAGATAGCTCTCCCCGAAATCACGTTGGCCCGCACGGATTGCAGCCATGATCTCGTGGACCGATTTCTTTTTGCTGGCGGCCACCAGGCGCACACTGCCGGGCGTGCGCCGGTGCCGGGTTTCCAGCTGATGGATCATCGCCTTCACCTCAGTGAGGCGCTTGCCTGCCTGTGAATTCATGGAGGCTGTTTCGCCTCAGTATGCGGCATGGTCCGGCGCACCGTGGATGACGGCGCATCGACCGATGCGCCCGTCCGGATTTTTTGGGCATCGGGCGGTCCATGCCGTTGCCGGGGGATCCGGGATCCGGTCAGAAAATATGGGCAGCATCAAAAACCGGACCGTCTATACACACCCGTTTCATCGCCATGACGGTACCGTTTTCCTTGTAGGGCACGACACAGCCTGCACAGCCGCCGACGGCACACGCCATGTACTCTTCCAGGCAAACCTGGCAGGGGAGCGAATACCGTCTGCAAAATCCTGCCACGGCTTCGAGCATCCGGGTGGGTCCGCAGGCAAACACTTCCACGCCTTGCCGTGTCTGCGGGCCCAGATTTGCAAACCAGTGTTCGGCCAGTTCGTGCACGTACCCCCTGTGACAACCCTGATACCCCTGCAGGCTGGTCAGGCGTGAAGCAATCCCCCAGTCGTCCAGCAGGGGCATCGCTGCAATGACATCGTCCGGAATGTCCGGCACCAGTATTTTCGAAGGCCGGGTTGTAAACGGGAAAGGAATTTCCGAACCCATGATCACGAAAGGGTGCCGTCCGGTTTTTTTTCGGAGGGTTTCTGCAAAAAAAATCATGGGCGGGATCCCCACGCCGCCGCCAAGCAGCAATGGATGTGTTGTGCGCTCGCGCAAGGCAAAGGTGTTTCCGATGGGTCCCAGGCATTGCAGCGTATCACCGGTTTTACGCGTGGCCAGATAGGTGCTTCCCTGTCCCACTATCTTGTACAGGACATCGATGCTGCCCGCGTCCGGGTCGCTGCGCATGATGGAGAAGGGGCGGCGCATGGCCAGTTGCGGGTCACATTGAAGATGCACGAAATTGCCGGGTGCCGCATGCTGCGCACATTCGGGCGCGTTCAGCCGGATGACAAACTGCTGGGCCGCCAGGGCCTCATGACGGATCACCTCCGCACATTCTTCGAAAATCGGGTCACGCCCTGTCTTCACGCCTGCAGGATCCCTGTTTGCCTGTCCGGGGTCAGCCGGCCCCTAGCTGGAAAACCGGTTTGCCGTCAAAAATCGTATGCGTCACGCGGCCTTTGAGACGACGCCCCAGCAGGGGCGTGTTCTTGCCGCGACTGTGCAGGGTTTCGCTGCTCAGGGTCCAGTCCAGCTCAGGGTCCACAACACAGGCATCCGCACGTCCCCCGACCGACAGGTTTCCGGCACCAATGCCGAGAATTTCCGCAGGCTGCTGGGTGATACGGCGGACGGCCTCGCTCAGGTCAAGTACCTTTTCGTGCACCAGTTCAAGCACCAGAGGCAACAGGGTTTCCAGCGTGGAACTGCCGGGTTCGGTGGATTGAAAAGGGGCCAGCTTGGCTTCAATCTCATGCGGCTGGTGATCGGCACAGATTGCCGAAAGTGTGCCATCGCGTACCCCCCTGCGCAGGCCTTCACGGTCTTGTTGTGTGCGATAGGGCGGCAGGTTATGACACAGGCCGTCAAAATCCTGAATGTCCTGGTCGGTCAGAAACAGGTGCAGGATGCTGGCGTCGGCCGTCACCGGCAGATTGTCCTCCTGTGCACGGGCAATCATGTTGACTGCACGCAACGTTGAGATACGGCAAAAATGCGTGTGCACGTTCAGGTCCTCGATCAATGCCAGATGGAACGCCAGTGCGGCCGTTTCTGCCGCAGCCGGTATGCCCGGCAGACCCAGACGTGAGCAGGTGAGCCCTTCGTGTACGCAGCCGTTATTGGCAAGTTCGTGATCCTGGGGGTAGGTAAACACGGTTAGTGCCTGGCTGGATGCGTATTCCAGTGCACGACGCAATACCAGGGAACTTTTCAAGGGGTGCAGGACATTGGTGACGCCTGCGCAGCCCGCCGCTTTCAGGGTGGCCATTTCACTCAGGCTCTCCCCTTTCAGGCCTTTCGTCAAGGCCCCGATCACATGTACTTGGCAGTGACCGCTGTCCTGTGAGAGCTGTTCGATCAGCTCGATCTGTGCGGGGGAGTCCACGACCGGGTCCGTGGTGGGCAGGCAGGCCAGACTGGTGATGCCTGCGGCTGCGGCCGCGCGGGTCTCGCTCCGGATGGTGGCCTTGTGTTCCTGTCCGGGTTCGCGCAGGCTGGCCGAGAGTTCAACCAGTCCGGGCAGAACCAGTTTGTTTGCCGCATTGATGGTCTGGTCGGCCTGCCAGGCCGCAGGCGGTTTGCTGACGGCCACCACTTTTCTGTCCGCGATAAAGACATCGGCCACCTGATCGATTTCATTTCCGGGGTCGACCAGGTGGCCGTTCAGAATCTCAAGCTTCATGGCGGACTCCAGGGCTGACGGCAATCGATAAAATGGCCATGCGAGCGGCGATACCGTACTTCACTTGCTGCAGGATCACAGAGCGGGGTCCATCCGCAACTTCCGAACTGATTTCCACGCCACGGTTGATGGGGCCGGGGTGCATTACGATCGCGTCCGGACTGGCCAGGGCCAGGCGCTCCGGAGTCAGGCCGTACAATTGAAAATACTCATGTTCACTGGGTATAAAGGCTCCCTGCATGCGCTCTTTTTGCAGGCGCAGCATGATGATCACATCGACATCGTGCAGTCCCTGCGTGCAGTTCTGGAACACGCGCACCCCCAGTTGCTCGACATTCGCCGGCAACAGGGTCCGGGGTGCGATCACACGTATTTCCCGGGTGCCCAGAATATTCAGGGCTTCAATCTGGGAACGGGCAACCCGCGAATGCAGGATATCGCCTACGATGGCCACCCTCAGTCTGGAAAAATCCGGGTGATGCTCGCGGATCGTGAATACGTCCAGCACGGCCTGGGTCGGGTGAGCGTGTCGGCCATCGCCGGCATTGATGATACTTACATGCGGGGCGACGTGTTTTGCAATAAAATCCGCCGCGCCGCTTTCAGGGTGGCGAACGATAAACACATCCGTATTCATCGCTTCAAGGCTGAACAGGGTATCCAGCAGACTCTCGCCTTTGATGGTGGCGGAGGTTGCGACACTGATATTCAGGACATCAGCTGAAAGGCGTTTGGCTGCGAGTTCGAACGTTGTGCGGGTCCGGGTGCTGGGCTCGAAAAACAGATTGACAATGGTCTTGCCGCGCAGCAACGGCACTTTCTTTACGGTCTGGCTATCTACGCTGGTAAATGATTTGGCAGTATCGAGAATATGGACAAGCTCTTCGCAACTGAGCCTGCCGATGTTCAGAAAATGTCGCATATGAGGTTCAATCAACAATCTCCAGAAGGATCGGGTCAGGGCCGCTGAGCTGTACCTGCTGTTTTGCATCCAGACGCAGTGCCTGGCCCACGACATCCGCCTGAATCGGCAGCTCCCGACCGTTTCTTTCCACCAGTATGACCAGACTGACGGATGCAGGGCGGCCATAATCAAAGATCTCATTCAAGGCGGCGCGTACGGTGCGCCCGGTATGCAGTACATCATCGATCAGGATGATGTGCCGGTTTGTGACGCTTAACGGCAAATGCGAGGGTTTCACAGTGGGCTGGATCCCGGCGCGGCTGAAGTCGTCCCGGTAAAAGGTGATATCGAGCACACCCAGTTCATCCTGGTTTCCCAGCATGGACTGCAACTGTTCGGCTACCCACACCCCGCCCGTGCGAATGCCCACAAACAGGGGACGGGTGATGTCCCGCTCGCGCATGAAAATACCCAGATCATGACCGAGTTGGTCAATCAGTTGTTGCGCGTCGAGAACCGTCATGGAGTTCCGGTAGGGCTGCGGTCTGCATGGCCTGCAAACCAGGACTGCAGAATGATGGCAGCTGAGGCCTTGTCGACATCTGCCTTGTTGATCTTTCTGCGCCGACCTTGGCTGCGCAGGATTTTGAGCGTTTCATACGCCTGGACGGAAGAGTAGGACTCGTCGACGGTTTCCACAGGCAACTGGTAGCGGGTGTGCAGCGCCTTGCAGAAATTCCGGATTCTTTGCTTGATCCGGCCCTGATTCTGGGTGTCATGTTCGACGCAGCCCACAATCAGGGTGCGGGGATGCCATTGCCGGATGATGGTATCGATCCGGTTCCACGGGGTTCCGGATGCCGGGACGACCAGGGTGGTTAATGGATTTGCAGTGCCGATATTGAGCATGCCAATTGCAACCCCTATCCTGCATTCTCCATAATCAAACCCAATTACGCTGGACATCGGTAAAAATTCGGTATGCGGCATAAGGCCGCAGGCATATTCTTGAATGTATCGTCAGGCATGTCCAGCCTCATTTGAGATTAAACGCAGGTCTATGCCAAGGTTGCCGGCTGCCGCCTGCCAGCGTTTTTCCACGGGTGTGTCAAACAGGATCTTGGCCTGATAGGGCACCGTCAACCAGGCATTTTCTGCCAGTTCCTGCTCCAGTTGCCCGGGTCCCCAGCCGGCATACCCCAAAGCGACAATGGAATTCTCCGGCCCGGTGCCCCGGCCGATGTCCAGTAAAATATCTTCCGAAGTGGTCAGCTTCAGATCATTATCGATCATATAGGTGGATTTCCACTGCCGGTCCGAGTCATGCAGGACGAACCCCCGGTTGACATGTACCGGTCCGCCGGCGTACACCGGGTTACGGTTGGATGCGGCTTCCTCGTCAGCGTCCGTACAAAAATTATTGATAAGCTCTTCCACACACAGGGTGATTGGCTGATTCACGACAATGCCCATGGCACCATGCGGGCTGTGTTCGCAAAGAAGGGTTACCGTGCGTGAAAAATTCGGGTCACGCAGGGTGGGCATGGCGATGAGCAGATGTTTGGTAAGATTTTCTGACATGCCTTTATCGGGTACGTAACCGGTTGTTTTTCAGGAACCGCCAAATAGGGATGACCCCCAATATACCGCAGTCGTGGTTCATTTTTTCAGGAAATGGCGTACCGGGAGTCATATTCGCACACTTTTGCCCCTTATTTCGGCCATATCGGGATCATGACGCATGGTCGAGCCGTTTTTCAAGGGTGTCGAGTAACGTTGCCGCGATATTCAAACCACACATTTTATCCAGTTCACGGATTCCGGTCGGGCTGGTGATATTGATCTCCGTCAGGAAATCACCAATGACATCAATCCCTGCGAAATCAAGCTTCATGACCATTAACGCCGGCCTGATCTGCTCGCAAATCCATCGGTCCCGTTCGGTCAGGGGCGCACTTTCCGGGGTGCCGCCCTTGGCCAGGTTGGCGCGCAGTTCCCCTTTGGCCGGGACACGTACCAGGGCATACGGGACGGGTTCGCCGCCAATGAGCAGGATTCGTTTGTCACCTTTTTTGTATTCGGCAATCAGTTTTTGTGCCATCACGGTTCGTGTGCCGCACTGCGTCACGGTTTCCAGAATGACGTTTCGGTTCGGGTCGTCATGCCGGACGCGAAAGACGGAATCTCCTGCCATGCCGTCCAGGGGTTTGACCACGGTTTCCCTGTGCTCGTCAATGAAGCGCCCGAGAGCCTGCCGGTTCCTGCTCACGACAAAGGGTGCGATGCATTGCGCAAAGTGGGTTGCAGACAGTTTTTCATTGGCATTACGCAGGCTGGCAGGGGGATTGACCACCGGTGTCCCCGCCTCCTGTACGCGATCGAGCAGAAAGGTTGTGTAGATGTATTCCATGTCAAACGGCGGGTCCTTGCGCATCAGGATCACATCGAGTCCATTCAGGTCCTGGACGGCACAGTCTCCCGGCTCAACCCAGTGTGCGGGGTCGTCCCGTACTGAAATCCGGGTGGTGCACCCCATGACCCGGGTGTCCGTCAAAAAAAGATCAGACGGTTGCAGATAGTGAATTTGCCAAGCACGGCGTTGCGCTTCCAGCAGCATGGCAAAGGTACTGTCCTTGTGGACATTGATACCTGCTATGGGGTCCATGATTACACCGAGTTTTATGGTCATCCGGAGGTATGCCTCGTCTGTGCCGGTTGCCTATAGGATACCACCCCGGCCGGCAGGATTTGGCCGGATGTTCGTGCAGGCTAGCCGGGTCGGGGGTTGTGCGGGCCGGACAGGTCTCCCCACAGCATTTGCGCACCGATGATGGCAGACAATGCGGCCGTTTCGGTACGCAGTATCCGGGGCCCCAGCGTGACGGCCCGAAACCCTTTTTCAATGATCCGGTCCGTCTCGGAGCGTGTCAGGCCACCTTCCGGGCCGACGACAAACCAGGCTTTTTTCAGGGGTTCCTGACCGTACCGGGTCAGTGTCCGGTCCGAACCGGCGTCGAGGACAAACCCCCGTGCATCTTCGTGCACAGGACTCAACCCGTCCAGGTCGGTGGTTTCATGTAAAGCCGGCAAGGTGGCCCGTCCACATTGTTCACAGGCACTGATAATAATGTTTTGCCAGTGCTGCTGTTTGTTCGCCTTTGTGCGGTCCGAAAGCCGGGTGACCGTGCGTTCGGTAATGATCGGATGAATGCCCGTCACCCCGGCCTCGACGGTCTTCTGGATGGCATAGTCCATATGTGAGCTTTTCGATACGCCGAGTACCAGGTGGGTCTCCAGGGCGGGTTCCCGGACCGCATGGATGCGGTCCGTGATCCGGACGACGATCGCTTTTTTGTGGCAAGCCGTCAGGGTGCCGGGGTAATCGTAGCCGTCCCCGTTAAACAGCACCAGGGACAAATTTTTATTGACGCAAAGTACGCGGGTTGCGTAATGACGCGTACGCTCATCCAGCCTGATTTCGTCAGGTACGGCAAGTTTCCGGCTTACGTACAGACGAATAACCCGCATGGTGTGAAATCGAGTGGCGATTCGTGGTGCTTAGTACCGGTAGTAATCGGGCTTGTAGGGGCCTCCCACGCTCACTCCGATATATTCAGCCTGCTCGGCGGTCAGTTCAGTCAGCTTCACACCGATCTTGTCCAGATGCAGTCGTGCGACCTCTTCATCCAGTGTCTTCGGCAACACGTAGACCTTGTTTTCGTACCGGTCCGGGTTTTTCCACAGCTCCATTTGCGCCAGTACCTGGTTCGTGAAGGAATTCGACATGACGAAGCTCGGGTGGCCGGTGGCACAGCCCAGATTGACCAGACGGCCTTCCGCCAGAAGAATGATGCGTTTGCCATCCGGAAAGATGACATGATCGACCTGCGGCTTGATGTTCTCCCACCGGTACTGTTTCAGGCTTGCCACGTCAATTTCGTTATCGAAATGCCCGATGTTGCAGACGATCGCCTGATTCTTCATCGCCCGCAAATGGTCGTGGGTAATGACATTGTAGTTCCCGGTGGCGGTGACGAAAATGTCCGCCGTAGCGACGGCCTCTTGCAGCGTGACGACACGATACCCCGCCATGGCGGCCTGCAATGCACAAATGGGATCAATTTCCGTGATCAGGACATTTGCGCCCAGGCTGCGCAATGACTGTGCGCTGCCTTTGCCGACATCACCGAAGCCAAAGACGACCACAGTCTTGGCTGCAATCATGACGTCCGTCGCGCGCTTGATGCCGTCTACCAGTGATTCGCGGCAGCCATACAGGTTGTCAAACTTGGATTTGGTTACGGAATCATTCACATTGAATGCCGGGACTTTCAATTCGCCTCTTCTTTCCATTTCATGCAGGCGATGCACGCCGGTGGTGGTCTCTTCGGACAGTCCTTTTACATTCCCAAGCCGTTCGGGAAATTTTTCGTGCATGATTTTGGTCAGGTCACCGCCGTCATCCAGAAGCATGTTGGGCTGCCAGCCGCCGGGTCCGTTGACCGTCTGTTCGATACACCACGTGTACTCCTGTTCCGTTTCACCTTTCCAGGCAAATACGGGAATGCCGCTGGCGGCTATTGCCGCGGCGGCATGATCCTGGGTGGAAAATATATTGCACGATGACCAGCGCACCTGTGCGCCCAGTTCAGTCAGGGTTTCAATCAATACGGCCGTCTGCACCGTCATGTGCAGGCACCCTGTGATTCGCGCGCCGGTCAACGGTTTTTCTGCTCCGTATTTTTCGCGCAGGGCCATCAGGCCCGGCATTTCGGTTTCGGCAATGGCGATTTCCTTGCGTCCCCAGTCTGCCAGTGCCAGATCGGCAACCTTGAAATCCGGTTCGACTTTCTCTGCAGATTGAATATTCATAATCCTGTTGGGTTCCTTCAGCAATTTCGTGCATTATACCATTGCATGTTACCCGGCCCGTTCCTTCAGTTCACGGGCCCGGTCCGTACGTTCCCAGCGAAAACTGTCCTCATTGCGACCAAAATGGCCGTAGGCGGCCGTCGCCTGGTAGATCGGATGCAGTAAATCCAGCATGGACAGGATTCCGTAGGGAGACAAATCAAACAGCTCCTGTACGATCGCCTCGATTTTGTCATCGCCGATGATTCCGGTACCGAATGTGTCGATCGACACGGACGTTGGTTGTGCCAGGCCGATGGCATAGGAGATCTGGATTTCACAGCACTCCGCCAGGCCTGCAGCCACCACGTTTTTGGCCACATAACGGCCCGCATAGGCCGCAGAGCGGTCGACCTTGGAAGGGTCTTTTCCGGAAAAGGCCCCGCCACCGTGGCGTGCCATGCCCCCATAGGTATCGACGATGATCTTGCGCCCGGTAAGCCCGCAGTCCCCCACCGGCCCGCCAATCTCGAACCGGCCGGTAGGATTGATATGGAATTTCGTATGGGCCGACAGCCACTTTTCAGGCAGGGTCGGTTTGATAATCAGTTCCATGACGGCTTCATGCAGGGCTGCTTGTGTGACCTCCGGGCCATGCTGGGTGGACAGCACCACCGCGTCGATGCGGCTTGGTTTTCCGTCTTCATAGACAAAAGTCACTTGGCTTTTGGCATCCGGGCGCAACCAGGGCAGGTCGCCCGCTTTCCTGATCATGGATTGTTTTTGCACGAGGCGGTGGGCATAGGTGATGGGGGCCGGCATGAGCACATCGGTTTCGTTGCTGGCATAGCCAAACATCATGCCCTGATCGCCCGCGCCCTGGTCTTCCTTGTTTTCCCGGTCAACCCCTTGTGCGATGTCGGGTGACTGTTTGCCCAGTGCATTGATCACTGCACAATGGTGCCCGTCAAAACCGACCTCGGAGCGGTCGTAGCCAATATCGTTGACCGTAGCCCGTACCACGGGCTCAAGGTCGATCTGTGCCGTTGTGGTAATTTCCCCGGCCAGCACTACCATGCCTGTCTTGACAAGCGTCTCGCAGGCCACGCGTGCGCCGGGGTCCTGCCTTAGCAGGGCATCCAGCACGGCATCGGAGATCTGGTCCGCCATTTTGTCCGGATGGCCCTCTGATACGGACTCAGAGGTAAATACGCGTGTTGCAGGCATTTGGATTTTCCCTGATGCAGTTTAAGATCCTGTCAAAAGGTTAACAGGCCCCTTGAATCGCGTTATTCTACGCAATTCAAGAGAAATTAAAACACGCATTCCTGGCAAGATGACACTAACTCCTTCCAACATGATGCCTTTGGGCACGCAGGCTCCGGATTTTTGCCTGCCGGACACGGTTTCCGGAAAGGAGTTGTGCCTGCCAGAAGCACGCGGTGCGGTGGCGACCGTCCTGATGTTCATATGCAACCACTGCCCTTTTGTGAAGCATGTCCAGAGTGAGCTGGTCCGGCTGGGCCAGGAGTACCCCGCCCGCGGGGTCGCTCTGATCGCCGTCAGTTCCAATGACGCGGTCCAGTATCCCGAGGATTCGCCGGAAAACATGAAGTCCCTGGCCGAATCGCTTGGCTATACCTTTCCGTATCTGTATGACGAGACCCAGCAGGTTGCCAGGCTGTTTGATGCCGCCTGTACGCCTGATTTCTATGTCTTTGACGACGCCTTGAAATGTGTATACCGGGGGCAACTGGATGATTCACGACCCGGCAATGACATACCCTTGACCGGGAAAGACCTTCGTCATGCACTCGATTCCCTGCTGGTGGGCCAGTCCGTCGATCCGGATCAAAAGTCCAGTGTCGGGTGCAATATAAAATGGAAGCGTTAGCGCCGCGCAGAATCCTGGGTGGTCAATGTCCTCCCCGGAGGGTGCATCGTTTACGTGATGCGTACATCGGACGCATGGAGAATCGTCAGGGTTCACTGTGTACCATAGCTACAGCCGTTCAGCCCACCTAGGAGGGGACCCATGAGTGAAAATGTCAAATATATGAAATCAGCCATATCAACAGAATCTTACGAGCCCTTTATGGCGGGCGATAAACAGGCGGGAGAGGTTCACTGGCTGACCCAAACCAACTCGAATGGTCAGCCAACCTATTCGGGGTTATGGCGTTGTGAGCCCATGACGTTTGAATATGAGTTTCCCGGCGATGAAATATTCCAGGTGCTACAGGGCAATTTGCAGGTTGCAATTTCAGGTGGAGACACCGTCAATGTACAGGAAGGTGACATCGTCTCGTTCGACAAGGGACTGAAGTCAGTCTGGACAATCCAGAGTTCTTTTAAAAAGTTTTTTGTAATTTCCAATTGCTGACTTCTGACAACGGGTGCAATCCGAAAGGGTTCAGCTGAACAAGAATCTCAGGTTGAAAATACCTGTACACTGCATCATCCGGCTCAACAATTATGCAATTTGCAGAGGGCCTATACCGCAGCTGATTTGACTGCCCATCCGTAAAAATTGCCCCAGGGCTAACCTGAGGTGAGGTACAGATGCCGAGGTCACAGAAGGGAAGGAGATGCTCGCCAGCCAGCCCGCGTACCAAGTTTAATTGATCCTTCAATGATTGTGCCATATGAACGGTGGATTTTGATATGATGTCGCATCATGAATACCGACGCGAGAAGGTCGGATCACAAGATGCCGACGGAGCTGAGAAAACGTGCCGTCGCCTTCGTACATGCAGGCGAAAGTCCTATTGCATCCGTATGCAAATTCGTCACCTTCTGCAAGGAGTTTCGAGAGCTGACAATCTCTCACCTGCGCCGAATGCAGAAACCCCCTGCATTGATTATGAATTTCCTTGAATCACCCACGACGCGGTATGCGGCATGGTGATGGCAATTATCTCAGGGAGATTAACAAGATCGCGATGGCACTCCGTGTCGGTGATGTTGTTTTCGGTCATCGTCGGTTGCCTCACTGCCGCTTGCTCATCAAAATCAATCCTGCCGGTTTCCGAACCGGTACCGCATGTACCCGAAAAGTTCACCGGCGACGTTGTCGCTGATCCCCATGAACCGTTGGAGTGGTGGAAGACATTCAATGACCCGGCGCTCGACCGGGTCGTTGAATCCGTACTTGCCTCGAACTTTGATCTGGCGGAGGCGATTGCCCGGGTCGAGCAGGCCCGGGCCCGGGCCCGTATCACGAATGCAGTCAGGTATCCCATGGTTCAGCCATCTGCTGGCGTCGAGGATACCGATACACCTACAAATGCGGGAGTCGGTAAGCAAATAGGGGAGTTCGGTGTGAGCCCTGAGCTGGAACAGGAATTCGGCATTGCTCCCCCCGACCGGCTCGCTGTGACTACTTATTCCTTAAGCGCGAGCTTCGCCTATGAAGTCGATTTCTGGGGCCGCAAGAACAACGACGCTCGCGCTGCCGGGGCCAGGCATCTGGCTTCAGAATGGGACTATCATGCCGCCCGCATCGGGGTCGTCGCGGAAACCGTACGCACTTACCTCGAAATCGCCTATCTCAGACGTCAACTGGGGTTGTCTGACGAGATCGTGGGAATTTTGCTGGAACGTGAAAGGCTGACCGCTACCCGATACAATCGCGGGCTGAACAGTGCGCGCGACCTCTACACGGCACGGCTGAAACTGTGGAACGCACAGGCCGAACTGCCTGCAATTGAAGGGCAGCTGGCCGATGCGGAGGGGCACCTCTGGGTGTTGCTGGGAGGTTACCGTTCGGACCTGGCTGGCATGTTGCCCGATTCCTTGCCGCCATCCGCGACATTCAATCCCGTTCCGGTGGGTATACCGGCTGACCTCCTGGTTCAACGGCCAGACGTAGGCGCGGCAAGGCAGCGAATGGAAGCCGCCCGCTATGCGGTCGGCGCCCGCCGTGCGGAACTTCTGCCATCCGTGTCCCTGTCCGGTTCCATCGGGCTGCAAGGTTCGGATACCCATCAGTGGTTCGATGCGGCTCAGTGGTTCCGGAATCTGACCCTGAATCTGCTGGGGCCAGCATTCCAGGGCACGCGGCTGCGCGATAACGTGACTCTCGCCGAGACCAGATTAAAAGAAGCTGTTTCCACATATAAGCGCTCCGTCGTAACTGCAGTCAATGAGGTTGAGGCTGTCCTGTCCAAGCTGGAGACCAGCCACCGTCGTTACGCCCTGCTGGGCTCCTCTGTCGAGGAGGCACGGGCCGAGGCAGCCTTTCAGGAACGGCGGTACAGGTCTGGAGTGGGGGACTACGATGACTTCCTGGCAGCCTCGGAAACCCTCACCAGCGTGAATTCCTCGCTCGTGGCGGCGGAGCGCGATCTGGGTTTCACACGGCTTGCGCTGCACCGCGCCCTGGGTGGCGTGTGGACTGTCTCCGAGCCGGATGCTGTACAAATTGATAGTTCTCCACAGGCAGCGGGCCTGCAGGCCGCATCCTTATCCACCGAGTAAATCAGTATGAGCAGACTAATGAGCAGACTAATGAGCTACCTTGCAGCGATAGTCATCCTCGCCGGCTCGGGGGCGCTGGCAGTCTATCTTGTATCGCTGGCACCCGAACCGGAGCGCCGTGAGCAACCCCCTCAGATTCCGTTTGTACAGTCGGCTCGGGTTGTGGCCGGTGTCGGGGCTATCCCCGTGTACGGTGCCGGAACCGTGCGGCCCAGTGCGGAAATCGATATTACTCCACAAGTCAGTGGCAGGGTCGACTGGATGAATCCGAGTTTTCACAGCGGTGGGCGCATCAAGGCTGGCGAGACGATCTTCCGTATTGAACAGGCGGACTACCTGTATCGCCTTCGCGAGGCAGCGGCCGATCTTGAAGACCGGAAGGTGGCGCTGCTCGAGGCCCAGGAACAGGCGGCGGTTGCCCGAGCCGAATACGAGCAGTATTCCGGGCGGAAACTTGATGCAGGATCTGTGGTGAACCAGGCAGGACCCCTGGCTCTGCGGGAACCTCAGCTGAAGGCGGCTCAAGCCGCACTGAAACGCGAAGAAGCCAGGGTGGCTGAAGCCAAGCTGGCGTTGTCCAGGACGCGGGTGAAGGCCCCCTTTGACGGTTATGTACGCGAAGAGTCAGTGGATGTGGGGCAATTTCTGACGGTCGGCCAAGTCGTTGGGCGGCTGTTCGCCGCCGATGCCGTCGAGGTGGTCTTGCCCCTATCCGATGCCAACACCGCCTTGATCCCGGGACTGTGGGAACTGCAAGCGGGGGACGCCAACTGGCAGGTGGCTGCCCGTGTGACGGCACGATACGGAGACGCAAGCTACGCTTGGCACGGCTACATGGATCGGGCTGAGGTATCGCTCGACAAGCAGACACGAACCATTGATGTGATTGTGCGTGTCCCCAACCCCTTTTCCGCAGGTACATTGGTGGATGGGGGGAGTCATTACGGCGCCGCCCCACTCCTGGTGGGCAAGTTTGTGGAGGTCGAGATCCAGGGCCTTGCACCGGAGAGCTATTTCAGGGTACCGCGTTTGGCCCTGCAACCGGGTAACGAGGTTTGGGCGATACGTGATGATCAGAGGGTGAGTCTTGTTCCGGTACATATCCTGCAGCGTGGCGACGATGAGGTCTTTGTGATCGGTGCTCTTGAAGACGGCCAGGCAGTTGTCATCGGCGGCATTCAGTTCGCTACCGAAGGCATGATGGTACACAGTCAGGACGCTACTCAGCAATGAGCCGGAAACAAGGTTATCTGGGAGAATCGGGCGGCCCGATCGCCTATATGGCGAGCAACAGCGTAGCTGCCAATCTGTTCATGTTCGCCATACTGGCAGCAGGTCTGGTTGCGCTGACCGGTCTCGAGCGGGAATCATGGCCCACGGTGCCTTTCAACACCATCGAAGTCTCCGTGACCACCTTCCTCGGCTTCACACCTCTCATTCTCGAACGTGCCATTCAAGCATAGTTTCTGGTTCCTTTTGCCGCATCACTCGGTTTAGGCATGCTCATTACCACGGCTATACTGATGATGCTTGTGCCCGCACTGATGGCGATCCATATGAACAGAAGAATACGACGTGGTGAGGCGGACGTTCCTGTTTCCACAGCACCCGTTCACACTACAGACTGACCCCTGCTGCAATCGCATCATGTATGTTTCTCACCAATTGCCAATCGGGGACATGATGAAAGTCTACTCTGGATAATAGAGGCTCAGTTCCTCCTAGGATCTTTCCTTACGGGATCGGATGCATGCGTATCTTCATCGTGCTGCTCCGGATGGGAAAACTTGATCATTTCCGGATGATCCGGAATCCTGGCAAACCCGGCCGGGAACCGGAATCGCACTTGGTGTTCAGTTTCGACACGATCAGGATCGGGGTACAAGCCGATGAATCGTTGAAGTATTCTCCGTTTGCACCTGTCTTCTCGAGGCAGGTAGGATCGGTCTACTCAGGTTTTCGGGCAAGGAAGAAATACATCGGCGTGAAAATTTCCAGTCGCCCGGCTTCAGCAAGTGCCATGGCGGCCGAGTTCAGTATTCGCGATACATGGAAGGTTCCCTGCGGCACAATTCTGAGTGTTTCCAGCACCCGCAGCGAGCCATGTGTCATCGAGCGTCCTAATCTGGAGCTGCGGAAACTGGCTAGAGAGAAGCCGGAACCGACCAGGGGCTGATACCAGGGGATGGCCGGGCCGGTCTGTATGGCCAGGTCCCGGGTTTCCAGCAACTCGAACCCGACTGTCCGCAGTGCGTCATCGACCTGGTGTGGATAGACGACTTCCTGCAGCCCGCCGCCGACTTCTAAATCTGTCTTGATCTGGAGGTGACGCGGATCCTCTGCATCGAAGCGATCCGTCAGGCAATACTCGTAGGCAGCAAAGCAGGCTCCGGGTCTGAGCAGGCGAAACGCCTCGCCATAGACACCAATCTTGTCCGGAGCACAGCAAGTGGCCTCAATCGCGAAGACGGCGTCAAATGAATTGTCGGGGGCATCCACATTCATGAAGTCGCACTTGAGATATTCCGCCAGATGACTCAAACCTGCTTCTTCAGTTTGCTTGCGTGCCTGTTTGATCTGGTATGCGTTGTTGTTGACGCCGATGATCTTGGCTCCCGAAAAACGGGCGATTTCACGCAACGGACCGCCAATGCCGCAGCCCAGATCGGCTGCTTTCATTCCGGGCCGCAGGCCGAGCCTATGGGCCATGTAGTGTTCGTGGCGGGCAATTGAGGCGGGAAAGCTCTCCCTGGGGGCACGGGGCGCAAAGTGGAAGGACTGTCCCCATCCATACTCAAAAAGATCGGTTACCAGGTCATAGTAGAGGTTGACGAAGTCCTTGTAATCGTTCTTCCTCTCGTCCAAACCTCCTCGCTCCTCACCACTGTAGAGGTGTTCGTACTTCTTAACGCCGGGAGCAACCGTGTCGTCGGCACCCGCATCTTTGAAAAGTTCTGAGAGCTTGACAGGCATTTCGATGAGTGTGGATGCAGTATAGTTGGAAAGCTGAAAGGGCTAAACTAGCTTGGCTTTTTCGCTTGATAACTTGCCCTATTGCGGTCTACCTGAGTGTTTTCCAAGTTCTGAGAGCTTGACAGGCATTTCGATGAGTGTGGATGCAGTATAGTTGGAAAGCTGAAAGGGCTAAACTAGCTTGGCTTTTTCGCTTGATAACTTGCCCTATTGCGGTCTACCTGAGTGTTAAACTTGTGCAGGCCTTTGCTGCGAGTATTTGGAACAGTTCAAGTTCGCTCAACTCCCTGTTCCAGCCACGACGGACAGCTCAGTTTTCCAAAATATTGTCCATCCAGATTCAATTTTCTATAGAACCCATTACCTCGTTAAATAATAGTAAATCATTAACTGGTTCGTTACAATGAGCCTGCAGACAGTGTGAGGGATCATACCCCCGGATACCATGTACCTGGTTTTTGCTGACGCTGACCACTTGGCCTAGATGGAACCGTATCGGCTAAACTACAGCATTTGGTGAATGATGCAGGCAAGTCGAATCGAGTGCAGTGACCTTTCCTTGCTTTTCCCGTTTCCAGAGGGCTGGTACTTCGTGGCCAGTCGTCAATCCATTCTCAAGAAAAAGCTGATTCAAAAGACCTGGCTAGGCGAACAGATTGTCGCTTGGTGTGACGAGAAAGGACGTATCTGTGTAGCCGAGTCGGTGTGTCCGCATATGGGCTCTGAACTGGGGCCGGGGGCCGGGGGGCAGGTGCGTAATGGCTGCCTCGTCTGTCCGTTTCACGGCTTTCAGTACGATACAACCGGCCAGTGTGTTGCCACTCCCTTTGCCCCGGCACCCAGGTCCGCCAAACTCAAGGTGTTCGAGACACGGGAACTTCTTGGCCTTGTTTTCGCTTGGTGGGGGAATAACGGAAGGTCTCCTCAATGGAGCCTTCCCGAGGATCCGCCGACTGGAACTGACTGGGGGAAACTGGAATTCCGACCCATGCAGTTTCCTGGCCATCCCCAGGAAACCACTGAGAACGCCGTCGACCTGGCCCACCTGCGCTACGTGCATGGCTACAGCAATGTGAGCCGGACAGCCTCGGTATCGGTGGAGGGTGCCTGTCTTGAAAGTTGCTTTGACTTCAGGCGAACCCAGTCCATTGCAGGAATCATGAGTTTTGTATTTGATGTTTCCGCCGTCACCCATGTCTTTGGGCTGGGGTACTCATTCGTGCAGACCCATGAGCATTCCATTGGCATGGATGCAAGGTTGTGGGTGCTCGCAACGCCCGTTGATGGCAGGCTCATCGACTTGGTACTAGTCGGGCAGTTGCGGGAAATGCGCAAACCGAAACGGCCGATCATTGGCATGCGTTTTGTTCCAGTGAGCCTGCGCACCCATCTCATGGGCAAAATTCTTGCGTCGGTGCAAAAGCGTGACGTTTTGCAGGATGTGGCGATCTGGAGTCGGAAACGGTATCAACCCCACCCGCGACTGTGCCGGTCCGACGGCGAGATCGCGGCATACCGACGCTATTGTAAGCAGTTCTATCCGGATCGCCAGGATTGAAGTCAGGGCCTGCGTGAACTGCAGTTTGTTCAAGCATAGCGATTCGGGAGCCGCCGCATACGGTTTCAGCTGACGGTCTCGAGTTTTCAAGGGAAGCCTGACACCGAAGAATTTGCCATAAGCTGATTTCACGCTACCCTTCATAAGGGTCAGGTCCGGGCAAATTGTATTTTTCACAGAAACAGCTTGTCCCCTGTGACAGCTGGTTATTTTAATGGAGGTTCACGGGATTTCTGACCTCGGCAATCTTAAATTTCATTTTCTTGTTCGGGGCCGCCGCGGGAAAGGGATTGATGCCTAACTTGTAGTTTTCAGGCTTCAATTCCAGCCTTACGTGATAAGCAATGAGCAGGAGATTGATCATCATCTGCAAATCGACCCAGCGATGCCTAGGCAGGCATGCGTGCCCAAGCCATAGGGGCATAGGCACATGGAGTCAGATGTTCCTGGCGCCCGGGCTGGTAGCGACTGATGTCAAATTTCAGCAGATCCTTAAACAGATCATCCATGTAGTGTGTGGCTGTTTGGCAAATCAATAGCCGGGGTTTGGCGGGCGCCTCGTATTCGTCGATGACGCAGTAATTCATCACGGTTCGGAACCGCCAGGGGATGTGGTGTTCACCCTATGATTTGGTCCGGAACGAGTACGAAAAACTGGCATGATTGATTCCTGGAATAGGGAGGAGGCATCATGGCACGAAAGCGCTATTCGGTTGAGCAGATTGTGGCCGCGGTCAAGGCACATGAGAGCGGCACATCGATCGTAAACTGGGGGATAGCGGAAGCAAAATTTTATGCTGGAAGAAGGACTACAGGGGCCTTGAATCGGACCAGGCGAGAGAGCTCAAGCAGCTGTGGGAGGAGAACGGGCGACTGAAGAAGCGGGTGGTGGAGTTGAGTTTGGACAAAGCGATGTTGCAGGACATCAACCGTCGAAAGTGGTGAGCGACTCACGGTCTGGTGTGAAAATTGATTTGCCTTCCTGAAACTGCTACTTTGCTGGTCAATGAGGAATCGTCGCTTGCTTGAGCTTGTTGGCGCACCTTAATTCATCCTTGGTAGGAGGTTTTCATGGACATCGTAACAATATACGTTGTTGCTATCATTGCCACTTTATCTCTTGGAGTAATAGTGCATGAATACGGACATTGCATTGCCGCGAAGCTGGCCGGCATCCAGGTAGAGCATTACGATATAGGTGTTGGACCGACTATTTTGAAGCGCACCGATAGTAAGGGTATGATTTTCAATCTGAAGTTAATACCACTTGGCGGATTCACCCAACTACTCGACGGTCATGGAAGCAAGATCACGGAAGATAATAAGGAACGATCGTTTCAAGAAGCGAAGCCGGCCCGTAAACTGTTTACCACACTGGCCGGCTCCGGTATGAATTTTCTGGTGGCATTTATCATTTTCTTGACCCTGCAACTGGGTAACGTCACACAAAGTACTCCTGTTATTGACGTCATTGGTCAGGATACCAAGGCATACACCGCTGGCCTACGTAGCGGTGATCAGATCGTCGGCGTCGATGGAGTCGAAACAACCTCTTGGCAGGATATTGGTTTTGGTTTGCTGCGTAGAATCGGTGATACGGGGACCCTGGAATTAAATGTAATGCGAGACGGTCAGCGCTATGACTACAGCATCCCGATCCAAGATTGGCAGTCGGATAAAAGGTCCATGAAGGTCTTTGATGACATTGGAATTGCCCATACTGCTTCAGCCGGGACGTTCACCTCAACCAAATCCGTGTTCGGCCGCACGATAGACGCTGTTGTGGAGACATTCACTGTAGGCCTCACCATGACAATAGCCGGATTTAAGATGATTTTCGGCGACATGAGCTTTATTAATTTCTTCGGTCCTCTTCAGTTATTGCAACTCGGTGAAGACGGTAGCCAGCTGGGAAATTCCGAATACGCGAAACTATTTGCAGTGTTTTTCATTGCACTAGGCATCATCAACCTTTTACCTGGCCCCATAGTTGACGGCAATGGTGTGATACTTTCTTTCGGCGAACTAATTACTGGTAGTCGCCCAACCCCCCGCGTTCAACTGATCACTCTGATCGTGGGATCTATCCTGGGCTGGGGACCGCTTGTGCTCTGCATCACGTATGAAATAATGCGCTTCTTCGGTTAACTAACTCGACAGCCCCGTTGATTAGAGTGGCATTTGGCGCTCAGAGGTGTCTGGAATACCGTGAGATATTTTTGTATGGAGATGGATTGTGGTGATTGCAGGTACAAGCACCATCATTATGGCCGTGGTAAAAAGAATCCCGAAACCGAGCGATGCGGCAAAAGGGATAAGAAACTTAGCGTGAATGGAGCGCTCGAGAATAAGGGGTGTGAAGCCGAGGAAAGTAGTAACTGAGGTCAGTAAAATTGGGCGAAAACGCCCTTTGGCGCCATCAATGATCGCGGTCCGCGCTGGAGCGCCCTCCCTGAGTCGCTGATTGATGAAGTCGATCATAACTAAGGAATCGTTCACCACAACTCCGCTCAGGCCAACGAAGCCAAACGCGGACGTGCTACTGAAAGGGATATCCAGAATCAAGTGACCCAATATGGCCCCTATCAGCCCGAACGGGATGACGGCCATGATAATAAACGGTTTGGTATAGGAGCGCAGGGGAATCGCCAACAGACCGTAAATTACAAGCAGGGCAAGAATCAAACCGCGATTCAAGGCATCGAATGACTCGTATTGTTGTTGCTGTTCGCCTCCTAGCGTATACGTCAAGCCTTGGTTCGCTGCAGTAAGTTCCGCCAGCATCGAATTCTCCAAAATGTTATTAGCTTCCCCTCCGGAAATTACTGCTGGGGCAACATCCGCTGTTACCGTGACTACGCGATGACCGTCTTTGCGTCGAATGGCGGGCGGCGAAATATCCTGGCTCAGTTCAGCTATTGCACTCAAGGGCACCTCGGTTCCGCCCGGTGTTTGGATCAGATAGTTTTCAATGTCGGTGATGGCATTGCGTTCATCGGCGGGCAGGCGTACATATACCCGAACCTCTTCACGGCCTCGTTGCACCCGCAAGGCCTCATCGCCAAAGAAGGCAGCGCGTGTTTGCCTAGCCAGCTCGTCAAGAGTGAGACCGAGAGTCCGTGCTTCCGGTCGCAGTTCGATCTGCATTTCCCTAACGCCGGGGGTGTGATCAGAGCGTACGTCGAAGACGCCTGACAAACTGCGGAGGCTGTTTACCAAGGAACTTGCGATTTGATTGAGACGCTCCGGGTCTGGGTGCGATAGTGCGACCTCGACAGGATTACCCAGATCAATCAGCTTGCCGCTAAAGGTGAGGCTGCGTACATAGGGCAGGATACCTACTTCTTCTCGCCATGCCTCCACGATCTCTCCGGTAGTAATTCGGCGTTGCTGCGCACTCAACAGCTTGAACTGAATAGTAGCGATATTGGCTGGTGGATTGAGAGTAGGCTCTGGAACAAGCCCTCCTCCCTCAACCCGTGCACGCATGCCTACAGTCACAGTCACCCCAGATAGCAAAGGAGGCGTATCCTCGGGCCGGTCAAGCGTGAGTCGTTTTATGACTCGGAGCCCTCCGGCTTCCAGTTCCCTTGCTACTACGTAGGTTCGCTGTGCGGTAGTCCCATCGGGCATCTCAAGACTGGCTGTCACAAAGTCCCCTTCCACTGCTTCGGTGAAACTAGTCTTGACGATCCCAGCCGGAAGCAGGGATACACAAACGATAAATATGCCGATAGCTGCAGCAATCGTCACTATGGGTTGGTTCGTCGCGAACCGCAACACTCGATCCAATGGACCTTCCAGAAACCTGTTCAGACTACGGTTAACATAGCTTTGGATGCTTGTGAAGAATCGATCGGCAGCGTTTGTTGGTACCCAGTCTGTACCATGCAAGTGAGATAAGTGATTCGGCAGGATTAGCAGCGATTCAATCAAGGAAATTATCAACATTGCGATCAGCACTATTGATACGGGCCGCATTACGTCGCCAATACCGCCTGGGATAAACAGCAAAGGAGTGAATGCCACCACCGACGTTAGCACAGCGAAGATCAACGGTGTCTTTATCCGCCGTGCGCCGCGCACTGCTGCGACGATGCCCGGCGTGCCCTGCTTGCGTTCGTAGTGAATATGTTCGGCTACCACAATAGCATCATCGACAACAATACCAATGGCAAGGACGAACGTGAACAGGGACACGGAACTGATCGAAAGATCGAACAAATGCATTACGGCCAAGGCGCCAATACCCGACAGGACGAGGCCAACGGCTACCCACAAAGCGAGTCGAATCTCAAGAAACAGGGTCAAGGCGATCAAGACAAGCAACAGGCCCAGAATACCATTTTTGATGAGAAGGTTGGCGCGTTCCGCATATATCTTAGATTCGTCATTCCAGATGGTGACCTTCACGCCCTCTGGAAGAGATGGTGCCACCACGTTTGCAATGTGTTCTCGCACGGCTGTGGAGACATCCATCACCCGCTCGTCCTCAGAACGGTAGACTTCGACGAAGGCGGCTGGTTGATTTTGATGACGAATGACCAGGTCAGTATCCCGAAAGCCATCATGCACTGTGGCAATATCACGCAAGCGCACGATGGTACCGTCGCTGTGGCTTAGTACGACAATTTCCTCAAAATCCTGTTGGTCGTAGCTTTGGCCGAGGGTGCGCACACGCACTTCGGATTCCCGTGTATCAATACTACCGGCTGACAGATCAAGGGAGCCGCGGCGAATTGCATTTGCAACATCCTCCAGCGTGAGTCCAAGGGACCTAAGTCGCTGCAGAGACACTTCAATGGAAATTTCATAGTGCCGCACACCGCTGGTTTTCACATCAGATACATTATCAAGAGCGGTCAATTCATCCTCGATCAAGTACGCTATTTCCTTGAGCGAACGCTCGGAGACATCGCCATAGACAATTAGGCGGATTGTGCTCTGACGGTTGGTCATCTCCCTGATCTCAGGCCGCTCAGCACCGGCCGGAAACGACTGAATACGGTCAACGGCAGATTGGATATAATCCAGCGCTTGGCCTATATCCGTACCCGATTTCATTTGAATTCTTACAGAAGCCATTCCTGGAGCTGCTACTGACTTGACTGCTTTTACATCATGCAAACCGCTGACCTGCTCTTCGACCTTGATAACGATGGCCTTCTCCACCTCCTCAGGGGTAGCTCCTGGATAGGCTATGGATACTTCGATATGGTTGAAGGGTATCGTGGGCCATGCTTCCCGTTCGAGGCTGGCCAGTGACAAAAGTCCGGCGACGATGATGGCTAGCATCACCAGGTTGGCGGCAACGCCATTCCCTGCCATGTAGGCGATGGGTCCAGGCTGTTCCCCATGGAGAGTGTCGTTGGAACTCATAATGCGGGGGCAGTCTCAGTGTGTACTATCATGCCTGAGTATGTCGCCGCCGGGTTGCAACTGTGCGCGAAACTTGGCCTAAGCGGTTGCAGCAGCATTGATAGGGTGGCGATATCGTAACACCCGGAACTTGAACTTTTTGTTTGGACTGAGTTTAGGCAACGGATTGATCTTCAGCTTGTAATCTGCCGGAACCATTTCCAACTCTAGGTGACGGGCAATTAGGAGCAGGTTGGCAGCCATTTGCAGTTCGGTCCAGCGTGCTCCTCCGCACATGTGTGTTCCGATTCCAAAAGGTACGTAAGCCCCGCTGGCTTGCTTATGTTCGTTCCGTGAGGGTGCGAACCGTTCAATATCAAAGGTTTCGGGATCCTTGAAGTACCTCTCGTCAAAATGAGCTGCCGTGAAGGCGATCAGAACCCTGCTGTATGCCGGTATCTCCTGCCCTTCGACTTCAAACGTGTTCATGGCGGTACGTACATGCATCGGTATCACTGGATGCAGACGTAAGGTCTCCATGACAAACCTGCGTGTGACATCGATTGTTGAGGAGTCTAGGTTCGCACCAGCCGGATCTCCGTCAGCGAAGAGCGCATCAGCCTCGGCGGCAATCAGCTCCAGCAAATGGGGATTCGCTAGCAATTCATAGATTGCGAAAGCCATTGCGCTTCCTAGGTAGTGTCCTGCGATGATCGGGGCGATAAATGCGAATCCCAGATCAGTTTCTGGCAGGAATTGGGGGTCTGCATGATGTAACGCCATCAGGTCGTCAACTAGATCCCGCCGCTTGCCTTCCCGTTGTGCCGGTGTGTGCGTGGCGTGGATCAGGGCATACAGTTCCAGAATGCGCGAGTGGTATCGCTTCATAGCTGGCGTTCGAAGCATGAAACGCGGCAGGATACGATACACATGCACCAGCAATGCCCGATATTCAAATTTGAGGAGGTCATCAAGTATGTCACTCGGTTCAGTACTCACGCTGAGTTGTGCGATCTGTTCACCTATCAGTTGCTGACAGCCCATCTCACCGGATACAGCCTTTCCGATTTCCCAGCTTGCGAATGTACGCCTGCCCAGTGCCAATACCTCATCCAGCCGGTCCTCGACCACTGCTCGCGAGTTGCCCGCCTGCACCGCTTTGCGCATGCGGTAGTGATCCGCTCCGTCCATGCTGGCAATGGATCGCGCAGTTCCCCACTCACTTTGAAAGTCCTTCAGATAATCCTGAGTGCGCAAGTACAGCCTACCCTTGTGGCCGACCCAACGATTCAACTCCGCACTGGCAA
Organism: Gammaproteobacteria bacterium; assembly: GCA_965205275.1. Classification (GTDB taxonomy): domain Bacteria; phylum Pseudomonadota; class Gammaproteobacteria; order UBA4575; family UBA4575; genus WTFY01. The sequence continues at coordinate 1,412,533 of OZ242168.1, read as the reverse complement.
ACACCACCATATGACGACCGGGGGCTCTGATCTGGAAAATCGACCCTAATTCCTTGCTTTTTTCTGCCATGAATTTAGGCAAGTTTCCGGAACGAAACGTTCGTGATGAAAGCATTTTAAATACACTTAAGGCCGGTAATGAAGGACGCTGCACAGAGCGAATACTTGCCGGAGGACGATATGAACTTTGTACCGCAGCCCCGATACTCCGTCCTATCAGGTCCATTCCACTGAACAGTTTGATCCGGTCTTCGGCAAGCTCGTATTCCTCGGGTTCAAGTAGGGCATGCATCCCACCGCAACTGTTCATGAGCCCAATGGTAGCCAGGTCACGGGGGTCCGGAATCTCATCGTGAAACAACGCCCGCATGATTCTGCTCTTGATTTCTTCTCCGCTCTTGCCTGCCATCGTGGGATAGCGCCTTGAACGGGCGACTTTGCTGGACAAGGTCCAGAATCCGCCGGAATCTACAGTGAGTATGCCTATCTTGACCAGACGGTCCAGCGCCATATTGCTGATATCATCCGAGTGCCGGGCAATTCGTTCTACCCAGTATTGCGGTGTATGCACTTGGGCGTCCTGAACAATTTCATTCAGCACCGGGTCCAAGAGTTCATCACCAGTAGGCGTCGGGTCAAGCAAGATAAGCGTTTCCAAGTCCGAGTCGATACGATTCTCCAGCGAGAGGTCGATCAGTACGCTGCCAGCAAATACGCAAGACATATTCCACTCCGGGATAGGGATGAAATAGCCTGTTTCCTCATTCAGTAACAACAGGAGAATTTCTTCAGCAAATCTCATGATTCATGCCTGTTACCTAGTTTACGTAAGATCAGGAAAAACCTAAATTCAGTCACCACATTGAAAACCGATTCAAATTTAGGGAGCAGGGCACAAGAGAAGTCCCAACCGGGCACCATTTCCAGATAGTCACTTCGCTCGTCGAGCATCAACAGGATCAGTTCTTCAGTCAATCGCATTGCCCTTACCTTCCTGACGGATTCTAACAAAACGCATGAAGTTCTAACAGAACCATGGTGTTTTGTTTCTCTAGACCTGGTTTGCGTTTAAATGGGAAACTCTCGTAATTGAGGATTTCCCATTTCAGGGCTCATTAAGGGTGCTCTCCATGAATCGTGCAGGCAATGGTTTCCAGTTTTCCTGCCTGCGAATAGGTTCCCAGTTAATAAGTAATGGTTGCCCTTCCGGGGCAACTATTCCACAATAGCGCCCCCCGGAGATGTGGGATCACAGGGTTCTGTGGCAAGCAGGGCCTTTTCTGTTTGAGGCGTATACGACAACAAGGGCAGTTTTGAACAATACCTGACCGTACTGGCAGGGATCTTTTACATGGGAAATCGTCGAGAATGTGCAAATGCAATCCGTGCGCTGAGCATGGATGCTGTGCAGCGCGCAAATTCCGGTCATCCCGGTGCGCCGATGGGCATGGCCGACATTGCAGAAGTGCTGTGGAATGATTACCTGAAGCACAACCCGAAAGATCCCCGATGGCCGGATCGCGACCGCTTCGTAATGTCCAACGGCCATGGTTCCATGCTGCTGTATTCGTTATTGCATCTGACGGGGTATGACGTATCCATGGAAGAGATCCGGAACTTCCGGCAATTGCATTCCAAAACCCCGGGACATCCGGAGTATGGGGATACCCCGGGCATCGAGACGACGACCGGCCCGCTCGGGCAGGGTCTGGCGAATGCCGTCGGGATGGCGCTGGCTGAAAAGGTCCTGGCAGCGACATTCAACCGGGACGGTCTGGACATTATCGATCATTACACCTATGTATTCGCAGGAGATGGCTGCCTGATGGAAGGCATCTCGCATGAGGCGTGTTCCCTGGCAGGTACCCTGGGCCTCGGCAAGCTGATCATGTTTTATGACGACAACGGGATCTCCATAGACGGCGAGGTCCAGGGCTGGTTTACCGATGATACGCCGATGCGGTTCCAGTCCTATGGATGGCATGTCATCGGGGACATCGACGGACATGACGCCGTGCAAGTCAAGCATGCCATTGAGGCGGCCCGGAATGAGCGGGTCCGGCCCACACTGATATGCTGCAAGACCGTGATTGGCTGGGGTGCACCGAACAAGCAGGGTACTGCGGCCACCCATGGCGCCCCGCTTGGTGACGAGGAGATCGCACAGGCGCGTGTCGAGATCGGCTGGCAGCATGAGCCTTTTTGCATACCGGAACCTGTATACGGGGAGTGGGATGCCACAAAGAGGGGGGGTGCACAGCAATCGCTGTGGGATGAGAAATTCGAGCAATACCGGCAGCGCCATCCGCAGCTCGCCGCCGAATTTTCAAGAAGGATGCAGGGGGCTTTGCCTTCGAACTGGGATACGGAATCTGCAGAAGTGATCGGCAAGGCCGTTGCGGAAGAAAAGACGGTTGCCACGCGCAAGGCCTCGGAACTGGCACTGGAGGGGTACGCGAGCCTGCTTCCGGAGGTTATCGGGGGCTCGGCAGACCTGACCGGTTCCAACAACACCTGGTGGTCAGGTTCGGCTGCCGTGAGTGCGGCGAATGACCCGGGGAACTATATCTATTACGGCGTGCGGGAATTTGGCATGTCGGCCATCAATTCCGGGATTGCCCTGCATGGAGGGCTTATCCCCTACGGGGCCACCTTTCTGGTTTTTTCAGAGTATGCGCGTAACGCCCTGCGCATGGCGGCCCTGATGGGCCTGAGGAACATTTTTATTTACACCCACGATTCGGTGGGTCTGGGCGAAGACGGCCCTACCCACCAGGCGGTCGAACAGCTGGCGACCCTTCGGTATATTCCGAACATGTCGGTGTGGCGCGCTGCCGACACGGTTGAATCGGCGGTGGCGTGGAAACATGCCATCGAACGTGATACCGGGCCGACCTGTCTGGTTTTCTCACGTCAAAACCTGCCTTTTCTACCCCGCAGCGCAGAACAGGTTGCCCGGATTGCCAGGGGTGGCTATGTGCTGCTTGACGGCACCGCACCCCCGGAACTCATACTGATTGCGACGGGTTCTGAAGTGGGGATTGCCCTGCAGGCCGCAAAAGAGTTGAACGATCAGGGCAGGCAGGTACGTCTGGTTTCAATGCCCAGTACGGATGTATTCGATGCCCAGGACGATGCCTACAAAAATTCTGTTTTACCCGGCAACGTCAAAAGACGCCTGGCCATCGAGGCGGGGGTGCCGGATTACTGGTTAAAATATGTGGGTCTTGAGGGGGAGGCAATGGGGATCTCCACTTTCGGGGCGTCTGCGCCGGGTCATGTCGTGATGCAGCATTTCGGATTTACCAGTGAACATATCGTCAGGCGCGCCTTGGAGATGCTTGACTAGCTGAATACCTTGTTTATGAGAGCAGTACGGAGAAAGTAATGACTATACGACTTGCAATTAATGGTTATGGACGAATCGGCAGGAACATCATGCGCGCCCTCTATGAGTCGGGCCGCAATACGGAAATACAGGTGGTTGCAATCAATGATCTGGGGGATGCCAATACCAATGCGCACCTGACCCGGTTCGATACGGCACATGGAAGATTCAACGGTACCGTCGAGGTGGATGGCGAGTATATGGTGATCAATGGAGACCGCATCCGCGTGTATGCCGAGCGTGACCCGGCCCGGCTCCCCTGGGGTGAACTGGGGATTGATGTCGTGCATGAGAGCACCGGGTTTTTTGCCAGCAAGGAAAAGGCATCGGCACATCTGGCAGCGGGTGCAAAGAAAGTCATTATTTCCGCACCGGGCGGCAAGGATGTGGATGCCACGATCGTGTACGGGGTCAATCATGAAATTTTGAGTGCAACGGACACGGTCATTTCGAACGCCTCATGCACCACCAACTGTCTGGCGCCGATGGTAAAACCGCTGCACGAGGCAATCGGTATTGAGAACGGGGTGATGACTACGATACATGCCTATACCAATGACCAGGTTCTGACGGATGTGTATCACACGGATTTACGCCGTGCGCGTTCGGCCACCATGTCGATGATTCCCACCCAGACGGGGGCGGCTTCCGCAGTGGGTCTGGTGCTTCCCGAGCTGAATGGCAAGCTGGACGGTTTTGCGATTCGTGTGCCGACCGTCAATGTTTCACTGGTCGATCTTACCTTCATGGCCGCCCGTGATACGAGTGTCGAGGAAGTGAATTCCGTGATGCAGGACGCGGCCGACGGGCATGTACTGGAATATGTAAACGCCCCGCTGGTATCGGTGGACTTCAATCACGATTCCCATTCGTCCAACTTCGATGCATCCCTGACCAAGGTGATGGGTGGCCGGAATGTGAAAGTGTGCTCCTGGTATGACAACGAGTGGGGCTTTTCCAATCGCATGCTGGATACGACACTTGCCCTGATGCATGCAAAGTGACGGGCAACCGGTCCGGTAACGTTATCTGTGCCGTGGACAGGACAGCGATCAGGCCATGTCTGTGCTGAACATGGCGGATCTTGATCTCGCCGACCGGCGTGTGCTGATCCGGGAAGACCTGAATGTGCCTGTAAAAAATGGCCAGGTAACCAGTGCCAAACGGATCGAGGCCGCATTGCCTACGATCCGCCTGGCGCTGGAACGGGGTGCGAAGGTGATTGTGCTTTCCCATCGGGGGCGGCCGGTTGAAGGCCGGTACGATGAGGCCCTTTCCCTGTTGCCGGTTGCTGAATACCTTGAAGATCATTGCGGTCTTGATGTGCGGTTTGAAAAAAACTGGCTGGACGGAATCAGTGTCAGGACAGGCGAGATGGTGATGTGTGAAAATGTACGGTTTCAGGCGGGCGAAAAAAGTAACGATGAGCAGCTCGCAAAAAAAATAGCGGGATTGTGTGATATATACGTAATGGATGCATTCGGAACAGCGCACCGTGCACAGGCTTCAACCCATGGCGTGGCCAGGTATGCACCTGTTGCCTGTGCAGGCCCGTTGCTGATAAAAGAGCTGGATGCGCTGGACAGGTCATTGACGGACCCGGCCCGGCCCATGGTGGGAATCGTCGGAGGTGCCAAGGTTTCGACCAAGTTAACAGTTCTGAAATCATTATTGGGTAAAGTGGACCAGTTGATCGTGGGCGGTGGCATCGCCAATACTTTTCTGGCCGCAGCCGGCAAGCCGGTTGGCAGGTCACTGTACGAAAAAGACCTGCTGGATACCGCAAGGGATTTGTTGCAGGAAAGCCGGCGTCGGAATACGGACATTCCGCTGCCAACGGATGTCGTATGTGCGACCGGGGTCTCGGAAACCGCAAGGGCTACCCTGAAAAGGGTGGAAGAAGTCGAGGAGGATGACATGATTCTGGATATAGGCCCGGATTCGTCAAAAAGACTGGCCGCCTGCCTGTCGGAGGCAGGCACGATCGTGTGGAACGGGCCGATCGGGGTGTTTGAGCTTGAGGCCTTTTCACAGGGTACGGAGGCTGTGGCCAGAGCCGTTGCAGACAGTCCGGCATTTTCCATCGCCGGCGGGGGCGACACGCTGGCTGCAGTAGACCGGTTCGGTCTGGAAGACCGGATTTCATATATCTCAACCGGGGGCGGGGCCTTTTTGGAGTACCTGGAAGGAAAAGTCCTGCCGGCCGTTGGGATTTTAGAGCAACGGGCGAAGAGTTAGCCCATACAATGTCCAGCATTATGCCCTTTCAGCCAGTCCATTTGGTCATGCCAGCATCTGCCGCCCTGTCCGGTACAAGGTACTAAAATGGGATCGCCTGCAAAAGTCCACAAAAAGAAAACGGTTTTCCGGCATACCAAGATTATTGCAACGCTGGGACCTGCCACGGACAGCGAGCGGATCATGGTAAAACTGATTGATGTCGGCATTGATCTCGTGCGTCTCAATTTCTCGCACAGTACCTATGAAGAAAATGCACGGCGCGTGAAAACCCTGCGCAGGCTGAGCAAGGAAAAACATCACGAGGTCGGCATACTCGGAGACCTGCAGGGTGCAAAGATCAGAATCGGGGCATTCAGGGGCGGGTCCGTTCATCTGGATGCGGGTGCAGCATTTTGTATCGACATGAATCTGCCCCTGGACCAGGGCAGTCCCGCTGCAGTGGGAACCACCTATAAGGATTTGGCAGAGGATGTGAAGGTCGGTGACAGACTGCTGATCGATGACGGAAGAATTGCGTTGCAGGTCAATGAAGTTGCGCAGGGCAAGATACACACCGAAATCATTATGGGAGGGGAACTCGACAGCAGCAAAGGGATCAATCGTCAGGGTGGAGGTCTGGCTGCGGCCGCCTTGACGGACAAGGACCGGCAGGATATTCGTGATGCTGTGAAGCTGGATATCGATTATCTGGCAGTTTCGTTCCCTCGCTCGGCGCAGGATATCAGGCTGGCCAGGGAGTTGTTCGTCAGCGCAGGGGGCAGCGGAGGCATCATTGCCAAGATTGAGCGTACGGAGGCGCTGGATGCCATCGATGAAATCTTGGATGAGTGTGATGCCATCATGATTGGCCGGGGGGACCTCGGCGTTGAAATCGGTGATGCGGAAGTGCCGGGTGTCCAGAAGATGTTGATTGACCGGGCCCATGACAAAAACCGTACCGCCATCACGGCCACACAAATGATGGAATCGATGACACACAGTCCCATTCCGACCCGTGCGGAAGTATCGGATGTCGCCAATGCAGTGCTTGACGGAACCGATGCAGTGATGCTGTCGGGCGAGACCGCCATTGGCGAATACCCCGTTCAGGCCGTGAAGGCCATGCACCGCACCTGTCTGGCGTCGGAGCGGCGGATCCTGAATACGGTGTCGGATCACCGCATGTACTCGCGATTCGGAAGAGTCGATGAAGCCATTGCCATGTCGACCATGTATACCGCAAATCACTTGAATGTCGCGGCCATTGCTGCGTTGACCGAGTCCGGGTCTACGGTACTGTGGATGTCCCGGATCAGTTCGGCGATTCCTATCTATGCGCTGACCCGACATGAAAAAACCCTGCGCAGGGTAACCTTGTACAAAGGTGTCTATCCGGCCCCCATGGACACGGTCAGCCGGTCGCACGCCGAAGTCAACAAGGACGCTATCGATGTATTGCTCCGGTGCCGCGTCGTGCATGAAAATGATCTGGTCATTATTACCAAGGGGGATTTGATCGGAGTAGACGGGGGCACGAACGCATTGAAAATTGTTCGTGTCGGGCATCTGATCGATCCGGAATAATTGCCGACATTCAGGAGTTATGCAAAAACTGTCAACGGCTTCCAATGCATACTATACGACGAGCATCAGGAGAAACTGTATGAATATAGAAGAACTCAGCAAGATTGCACGGGCCATGGCGGCACCCGGGCGCGGGATTCTTGCCATGGATGAAAGTCATCCCACTTGTAACAGCCGCTTTGAGAAGCTGGGGATCCCTGCTACAGAACCGATGCGCCGGGCCTATCGCGATATGCTGGTCACGGCACCCGGCTTGTCCGACTATATCAGCGGTGCAATTTTATTTGATGAAACCATCCGCCAGAAAACCCTGGACGATGTACCTTTTGCCGCCCATCTGAATAGCCATGGCATCATCCCCGGTATCAAGGTGGATGCCGGGGCCAAGCCCCTGGCCGGGTATGAAAATGAAAAAGTGACTCACGGCTTGGACGGGTTGCGGGAGCGATGCGCCGAGTATTATGAACTGGGGGCACGGTTTTCCAAATGGCGTGCTGTGATCACGATCGGGGATGGTCTTCCGCTTCCGAGTTGGGCCTGCATTGAGGCCAATGCCCATGCGCTGGCCCGTTATGCACGTTTAAGCCAGGAGGCCGGAATTGTCCCGATCGTTGAACCGGAAGTGCTCATGGACGGCAATCATTCGATTGAACGCTGCTATACCGTGACAGAACTTACGCAGCGAATCGTTTTTCACCAGCTTAAAAACCAGGGTGTGGTGCTTGAAGGCATGATACTTAAACCCAGCATGGTCATCTCAGGGGCTTCTGCCGGTTCCCGTGCGGATGCGAAAACCGTTGCCGAGCAGACCGTGCGTTGTTTGCTGAACACTGTGCCTGCGGCCGTACCCGGTATTGCGTTTTTGTCGGGCGGACAAACGGACCAGGAAGCCAGTGAGCATCTCAATACCATGAATGCATCCGGTCATCCGCTGCCCTGGACGCTAACGTTTTCCTACGGGCGGGCCTTGCAGCAAACGGCGATGCGGGTCTGGAATGGCGATAGCGCCAATGTACACCAGGCCCAGCAGGCACTGCTATGGCGTGCCAGATGTAATGGTTCGGCGGCACTTGGTACGTACAGCGATGCCATGGAAAGCCAGGCGGCCTAGCAGGGTGCCGGTGTGTGCAGGTGGCCCGTTGGCAAATTCATGCCGTGTGCCTGAAGTGCACCCGGAAACTAATTTATTTATAATTCTTTTGAAAACCAGCGCAGGTGACCGGTTCGGGTACACAGTCACTGCGGGTAACGGTTCATACCGGGACATTATTGAAACCATAACATGTGAAGGAGTGTTGCCATGAAAATGATCACGGCCATCATTAAGCCGTTCAAACTTGATGATGTGCGGGAGGCGTTGTCCGAAATAGGCATACAGGGTCTTACCGTGAGTGAAGTAAAAGGCTATGGGCGTCAGAAGGGACATGCCGAACTCTATCGCGGGGCGGAATATGTCGTGGACTTCTTACCTAAAATAAAAATAGAGATCGGGGTGGTTGAAGATCGTGTTGAATCGGTTATCGAGACGATCATTCGAACGGCAAATACCGGGAAAATCGGTGACGGGAAGATCTTTGTTACCAATGTCGAACAGGTAATACGGATTCGTACCGGAGAAACCGGTGAAGATGCACTGTAGGGATTATCAGGAAATAAAATGAGAGCGGTATCTAAAAGCTGCAAAAGCCTCTGTCTGTTTGCCATTTCACTCTATGTACTTCCGTGTGTCGGGCTGGCCGAGTCGGGCCTGGATACCGGGGATACGGCATGGGTACTGACTTCCACTGCGCTGGTGCTGTTCATGACGATTCCTGGATTGTCACTTTTCTATGCATGCAGGCCTGGTGCGCAGCAAGAATGTGTTATCGGTACTGATGCAGTGTTTTGCGATCACCTGCCTGATTTCAATTTTATGGTTGGTATTCGGTTACAGCCTTGCCTTCAGTGACGGGGGCACGGTAAACAGCTGGCTGGGAGGCCTTTCCAATGCGTTTTTATCGAATGTAACACGGGCCTCGATGAGCGGTACGATCCCTGAAACCGTATTCATCATGTTTCAGCTGACGTTTGCCATCATCACCCCGGCCCTGGTTGTCGGCGGGTTTGCCGAACGCATGAAGTTTTCTTCCATGCTGTGGTTTTCAGCATTGTGGCTGCTTGTCGTCTATCTCCCGGTGTGTCACTGGGTATGGGGCGGCGGCTGGCTGGGTGAGAAGGGTGTGCTGGATTTTGCAGGCGGTCTGGTTGTTCATTTAACCGCAGGTACGGGTGCGATCGTCGCGGCAATGGTGCTGGGCAAAAGGAAGGGATTTCCAAGAACGGCAATGCCGCCGCATAACCTGACGATGTCCGTGACCGGTGCCGGGATGTTGTGGGTAGGCTGGTTTGGCTTTAATGCCGGGAGTGCGATTGCCGCCAATCAGGACGCAGGAATGGCCATGCTGGTGACGCATTTGAGTGCGGCCACCGCATCGCTGGTATGGATGTTTGCGGAATGGATCCGGTTTGGCAAGCCCAGTGTGCTTGGAATTGTTACGGGAATGGTGGCAGGCCTCGGCAGCATTACGCCGGCTTCCGGTTTTGTCGGACCCATGGGTGCGCTTGTGATCGGTGCGGCAGCCGGTCTTGTCTGCTTTGCAGCGACCAACTTCATTAAACGTGTACTGCGAATCGATGATTCACTGGATGTATTTCCGGTACACGGGATCGGTGGAATACTGGGTACACTTCTCTGTGGCATCCTGGTCGCCGAGCAATTTGGCGGTGCGGGTCTGGCGGAGGGTATGACCATGGGCCAGCAGGTATGGGTTCAGCTTCAGGGCATCCTGGCGGTACTGGTCTGGACGGCAGGGGCTACTTTCGTCATTTTGCAGGTCGTAAAAGTGATCGTGGGATTACGCGTCGACGAGCAGCAGGAAACGGAAGGCCTGGATATTACCCAGCATGAGGAGACCGGCTACAACATGTAACATTCGGGAATTCCAGCGATTGAGTATGAGAAAGCCCCGGAACGGATGTCCGGGGCTTTTTTTTAATGACCCCTTATCGCCTGCAGGATCGCAAGGGACTTGTGCGTTGCTTTCTTCAGCATTTCATCACCGGAGATTACAAAAACCGGTACTTCAAGCAATGCAGTCAAATCTTCACGATTATTCATCGCATGATCATCGTCTGTACCCTGTTGGCTCAGGATGACCGCACAGACACGCAGGCCCTGATGGTGAATCGCCTCGATTGTCAGCAGGATATGATTGATGCAGCCAAGTTTGTCATTGGCGACCAGTAAAACAGGGAGCCCCAGTTTTTTTGCCAGACCTGAATTCGTACCGTCTTCGCAAAGGGGCGAATAAAATCCACCTGCACCCTCAACCACCAGAAAATCATCACGGCCGGTTCCCTGTAGGCATTGTGCCGCAATGTCCTCCAGGTAGACGGGCCGGTTGACCAGACGGGCGGCGCGTTGCGGGGAGATGGCAGGCTCGAAACGAAACGGACAGATCTCTGCAAGCGGAAATTTCCGGTTGGCAGCTTCATAATATCGGTGCGCGTCTTGTGGAACCAGTTCACCGTTCATGCGGGTGCATCCGGATTCGACCGGTTTTCGCGGTACGGCATTGACCCCGTTGTCATGCAATACCGCTACAATCTGTGTGCCTACGTAGGTTTTACCGGCACCGGTATCGGTGCCGGTAATGAATATTCCCTTGCGTGGCATCATTGGGAAGAATGATCAGACCCGGATTCCCGTTAATTGCTCACAGGCTTCCAGATATCTTTTACTGGTGTTCTCTATAATTTCCCTGGGCAACCTTGGCCCGGGTTTCTGTTTGTTCCAGTCCAGGGTTTCCAGGTAATCGCGTACGAACTGTTTGTCGAGACTTTTCGGGTTCAGCCCCGGGACATAGGCGTCCTGTGGCCAGAAGCGTGAGGAGTCCGGAGTGAGGGCTTCATCTATCAAAACAATGTTTTCATGCTCATCCAGGCCAAATTCAAATTTCGTGTCAGCGATAATGATGCCACGCTGCAGGGCATATTCAGCGGCACTTTCATACATCTGCAAACTGATTTCGCGCACGCTTTCTGCGACCTCTTTACCCACCAGATGTACGACTTCGTCAAAGCGGACATTGACATCATGTTCACCCACCCTGGCTTTGGTTGATGGAGTAAATACCGGGTCCTCGAGTTTTTGTGCGAGCTTCAGGTTTTCCGGTAAGGGCACCCCGCAGATCATGCCTGTCTTTTGATATTCCTTCCAGCCCGACCCAATGATATACCCCCGTACAATGGCCTCGAAAGGCAATGCCCTGAGTTTGCGTACGATGACGCTTCTGCGCGCAAGGATTTCCAGTTGCTGCCTGTCCTGGATGACATCTTCAAGGGGTATATCGCTAAGATGGTTGCTTACCCGGTCTGCGAATCGATCAAACCAGAAGTTGGATACGGTGGTGAGCACAATGCCTTTTTTGGGGATGAGGTCGGGCAGGATGACATCAAAGGCGGAAAGACGATCGCTGGTCACGATCAGCCAGTGCTCGTGATCCACTTCGTAAATATCTCGAACTTTGCCCTGATATACTTTTTTCAGGGATTTCAACGCGGGTTCAAACAGCATTTGGGTATTTTTAGCAGTTAATTCTCTTGGGTGCACTGGTTTTATTCACCTGTCTCAGCCAAAATGCGCGTTTATTTCTCACAATCTGTCCGGGGGAGCAACCTGATGGCCAATCCAACAGTAAGCCTTATCATGGGGAGCGGTAGCGACTGGTCAGTGATGCACGCCGCCGCAGATATTCTTGATCAGTTTGGCGTAGTGTACGAAAAGCGGGTGATCTCTGCGCACCGGACACCGGAGTTAATGGCTGAGTTCTCACAATCCACTGCCGCACGCGGGATTCAATGCATTATTGCAGGCGCAGGCGGGGCCGCTCATTTACCCGGGATGGTGGCTGCAATGACCCCGGTACCTGTCCTGGGGGTGCCCGTTGCAGGCAAACATCTTTCCGGACAGGATTCATTGTATTCAATCGTGCAAATGCCGAAGGGTGTGCCGGTCGCCACGTTTGCAATTGGTGAGGCCGGCGCGACCAATGCCGGGCTGTTTGCGGTCTCAATGCTGGCGAACACCGATGCGAATCTGAAAGCCAGGCTGGATGAATTTCGTGCCGCGCAAACCGCCAGGGTGCTGGACACCCGGTTGCCGGACTGAAATGGTTTTACCCGGTGCCACGCTTGGTATGCTGGGCGGGGGCCAGCTTGGACGCATGTTCGTGCAGGCCGCGACTGCCATGGGCTATCGTGTAATCGTACTGGATCCGGATCCCTCCAGTCCGGCCGGCGAAATCGCCCATCTGCATGTGCAGGCCAACTATGATAATGCGCGTGCACTGGACGGACTGGCGCAGGAGTGCTCAGTAATTACCCTGGAGTTTGAAAATGTACCGGCCGGGACCCTGGTGCATCTTCAGAATGACTGCTGTGTGTATCCGGGTGCGGATGCAATGAAAATTGCGCAAAGCAGAATCAGGGAAAAACAATACGTACAGTCACTCGGTATACCCTGCACACCCTTTCAGCCGGTAGACAGCGAACAGGATGTCAAACAGGCTTTTGAAATCCTGGGTTCGGACCTGATTCTCAAAACCGCCAGACTGGGTTATGACGGCAAGGGTCAGGCTGCAGTGCACAGTACCGAACAGGCTGTCCAGGCATGGCAGGATCTGGGCAGGGTTGAATGTATCCTGGAGCAGAAAATTGATTTGAAAACTGAGATTTCAACTGTACTGGCCCGGTCATCTGCAGGTGAACTGAGTTTTTTCCAGGTCGCTGAAAATGAACATCGTGATGGCATATTGTTTGCCAGTACGGTGCCTGCAAGGGTGGATGGAGAGACCCAGCGTCTGGCCCGGTCCCATGCACAAAAAATTGCGGAGGATCTGAATTATTGCGGCGTGCTCGCAGCAGAGTATTTTGTAGATAAAAACAATGATCTGTTTTTTAATGAAATGGCACCGCGTACGCATAACAGTGGACATTACACGATCGATGCATGCTATACCTCGCAGTTCGAACAACAGGTGCGGGCGGTCTGTGGTTTATCGCTGGGGAGTTCCGGGATGCACAGTGCCGTCACCACGGTGAATATATTGGGGGACCTCTGGCAGCAACGCGAACCGCACTGGTATGAAATCATGCAGGACCCCTATGTGAAGCTGCATCTGTATGGCAAGAAGCAGGCGCGTCTAGGCAGGAAAATGGGACATTTTTGTGTACTTGCGCCACCAGGCGAGGATACCCGGGTCCGGGCTGAGCGGTTATTTCTAAAATTGTAGCCCGCTCAGAAGCCACCCCGCATTCCATGAAAAAGTTTTCCGCATTTCGTATTCACATGGACGGCAATGTGGCTCATGCGGGAGTCGAGCCACTCGCTCTGGAACAGTTATCCGAAGGTGACGTCGTCATCCGCGTACATTATTCAAGTGTAAACTACAAGGATGCGCTGGCCGGTACGGGCCAGGCAAAAATTCTCAGACGATCACCGCTGGTAGGGGGCATTGACCTGGCCGGGGAGGTTGTGGAGTCATCCAGTGCCTTGTTTTCCCCAGGTGACCCGGTGCTGGTCAATGGAAGCGGTCTGAGTGAGGTCCATGATGGAGGCTATGCAGAATATGCGCGTATTCCGGCAGACTGGGTCATCCCTCTTCCAGGCGGATTGAGCCTGAGTCAGGCCATGATCATCGGTACTGCAGGGTTTACGGCTGCATTGTGTGTTCACCTGATGCAGCAGAATCACCAGCAAACAGGCGACGGCCCTGTTGTAGTGACGGGGGCCAGCGGGGGGGTAGGGAGTTTTGCCGTTGATCTTTTGCACAAGCTGGGCTATGAAGTCATGGCCGTTACAGGAACCCCCGGGGCGCATGATTACCTGTACGGACTGGGGGCGGGCGAGGTTGTGGATCGTGAAAAAATAAAGGTTGGCGGTGGCCTGCTGGAAAAGGCCTGCTGGGCCGGTGCCATTGATAGTGTGGGCGGTGAAACCTTGAGCAACCTGGTACGTGCTACAAAACCCTGGGGCAATGTGGTGAGTGTGGGTATTGCGGGAGGGATCGGGTTTCAGCTGTCAGCGATGCCGTTTATCATTCGCGGGGTGAACTTGCTGGGAGTGAGTTCATCCAATTGCCCGCAGGGTCTTCGCAAACAGATCTGGCAACGACTGGGCGATGATCTCCACCCTGAGCACATTGCGGAGATTCACACGCAAACCTCGGATCTGGAAGGGTTGCCGGATGTATTTGCAAGGCTTTTGAACAATAAAATCCAGGGTCGGGTGCTGGTGAAGATATTGAATGAGTAGGGGTACCTGAAGCCGGTCTGCTGTCAGGCAAAGAACCAGTAGCCCACTGCAATTGCCGCGGTGATCCCGGCCAGGTCTGCAAACAGGCCGCAACCGATGGCATGGCGTACGCGCTGTATGCCCACACTCCCGAAATAAACAGCCAGTACATAAAAGGTTGTTTCGGTACTGCCTTGTATGGTTGCCGCGAGATTGGCGGCAAACGAATCCACCCCGTGTGTGCTCATGGTTTCCAGTAGCATCGCACGGGCTCCACTGCCAGAAAACGGTCGCATCAGCGCAGTAGGCAGGGCCGCCACAAATTCGGTGTTCAATCCAAGGGTTGCTAGGACTTTTGCAACGATTTCCAGTGTGTGATCCAGAATCAGGCTGGCCCGTAAAACTCCGATCGCAACCAGCATCGCTACAAGGTAGGGAATGATTTTTACGGCGACCTCAAACCCCTGTTTGGCACCCTCGATAAACGCATCGTATACGTTTACTTTGCGCGCAAAGCCCAATATCAGGAAAGACATGATGACCAGCAGCAGCAAAAGGTTCCCAAGCAGGCTTGAACGCGCAGTGAGCTCACCGGGGCCTCCGGTTATCAGGAAGCCCATCAATAATGCGATCAGAACCCCGAGTCCCAGCAGATACGTCAGTACAGTCCTGTTGAACAGCTTCAGACCCTGAATGTAGGCAACCAGCAGCAGACCGGCCAGTGTGGAGGCACAGGTTGCCAGCAGGATCGGGATAAAGACTGCCGCAGGGTCGGCAGACCCTTGCTGGGCGCGAAACAGAAATATCGTCACAGGCAGCAAGGTTACGGATGAAGTGTTAAGGACAAGAAACAGGATCTGCGCATTGCTCGCAATATTTTTCTGTGGATTGAGATCCTGTAAATCCTGCATTGCTTTAAGCCCTAATGGGGTGGCGGCATTGTCGAGGCCCAGCATGTTGGCAGCCATATTCATGGTGATCGAGCCAATGGCGGGGTGGTTGCTGGGCACTTCCGGCATGAGGTGTCTGAACAATGGGCGGAAGATTTTTGCCAGGAAGTCTACAAAGCCGGCCCGCTCTGCAATGGTAAAAAATCCTAACCAGAGACAAAGCACACCGATGAGTCCCAATGCGATCTCGACGCTTAATGCGGCCATGTCGAACGTGGCCTGGATTACTTGTGCAAAGATTGCACCGTTATCCCGTGCGAGGGCCTGATAAATGCAGCTGACAAATGCAGCCACAAAGAAACCAAGCCAGATATAATTAAGCACGGAGGCCTGGTCCCGGGCTACAGGGGTGGAACCGGTTCATTTACAGGGCCAGGTAGCGTAATCCGCCTGCTGCAATGAGCACAATGAATCCCAGAGACAGAGTGATTCCTATAAATTTTCGGATTTGTGCAAGATGACCGGCTGCAGCCTGAAAGTCTTCCTGCTTTACCGCCTGGCGCAAACGCCTGAACGGTGAAAAAAATACATGCAGGAACAGCAGGATCATGATAACCCCGATGGCCTGCATGATATGTACATGCCAGCCGACGCGGGCCATTCCTCCATAATGAGCGAAAATCATCCAGTAGCCGGTGGCAGGCAGGACAATGATGCAGATCCACACCCAGAAAAAGAAGGTTACCAGGCATTTCCGCCATACTTTCAGGCGTTGTGGTGCCTCGAGAAGTTTTGCAGCCGCCGGGCGAAGCGCTGTGTAGGCAAAAAACATTCCCCCCACCCAGATCATGGCCGCAAGCAAATGGGCGGCTGCAGCCGCAGGCAGATAATAGGCTTGTATATCCATTTCAGCGCTCTCCTTGCTGTCAATGACCTGAGCGAAACAATCGGTGAACCCGGACAGGTGGAGTTTACTGGAACCGGGCTGCAAATTACATGGTTATAGGCTAAAGTGCGGTACCCACAAACAGACGTTGTTGAATTATGCAAACTGACTGGATTGCCCCTTCGATATTATCGGCCGACCTTGCGCGTCTCGGTGAAGAAGTAGCTGCCGTGCTGGATGCAGGAGCAGACATCATACACCTTGATGTGATGGACAATCACTATGTCCCGAGTCTGACATTTGGTCCGGTGGTGTGCAAGGCCCTGCGGGACTATGGCATACAGGCGCCGATTGATGTGCACTTGATGGTAAAGCCCGTGGATCCGCTGATTTCCGGTTTTGCAGCCGCTGGGGCAAGCTATATTACATTCCATCCCGAGGCCTCTGAACATATCGACCGCAGCCTGCAATTGATCGGCGATCAGGGATGCAAGGCGGGCCTGGTAATCAACCCGGCCACGTCCCTGGACCCGCTTGAGTATGTGCTGGATAAAATCGATATGGTGTTACTGATGTCGGTCAACCCGGGTTTTGGCGGGCAGAAATTCATTCCTGCGGTGATGGACAAAATCAGGACAGCCAGAAAATTGATTGACCAGTCAGGCCTTTCGATTCGTCTGGAAGTGGACGGAGGCGTGAAGGTGGATAATATTGCAGACATCAAATCAGCCGGTGCGGATACGTTTGTTGCAGGCTCCGCAATTTTCGGGGCACAGGACTATGTGCACACGATTTCAGAAATGCGCAAGCAGCTGGCGGGTGTGGAATAAACGGTCGCTTGAGTGTAACCACCCTGCTATACACACATGGAGATGATGTGCAACTCACCGAGTTTGACGCGCTGAAAAAACAGGGATATACCCATATCCCACTGCTTAGGGAAGTTCTTGCTGATCTCTATACCCCTTTAAGCGCGTATCTGAAGCTTGCCGATCAGCCTTACACCTATTTGTTTGAATCCGTTCAGGGTGGAGAAAACTGGGGGCGCTATTCTGTCATTGGTTTGTCTTGTGCGGAGCGTATCCGGATTTTTGGCCAAAAGGTTGTGCATGAACGGGGCACACAAACGGTATGCTCAACGCAAACTGAAGATCCGCTCGTCTGGATACGGAAATTTCAACAGCAGTTTCGTGTGCCGGATATCCCTGAGTTGCCACGTTTTACCGGCGGGCTGGTAGGATACTTTGGCTATGATACCGTAAAGTACATTGAGCCAAAGCTTGCAGGCAGTGTCAAAACAGATGTGCTGCAAACGCCTGATATTTTTCTGATGGTATCTAGGGAACTGGTCGTATTTGATAATCTGAAGGGTAAAATATTTTTAATCGTACACGTTGACCCGAATGATGCGCAGGCTTTTCAAAATGGCCAGCAGCGTCTGGATGACCTCGTACAGATTTTACAGCAACCGGTACCCGGCCCGGCCGGAACCTGCTCGAAAAGTCCACCTGTACACTTTACTTCAGAGTTTTCTGAGAGTGCCTTTAAACAGGCAGTGGAGCGCACGCGTGAATATATTCGTGCCGGCGATGTCATGCAGGTCGTATTGTCACAACGACAAAGTGCCGTGTTTGAAGACCCGCCGATCAATCTGTATCGGGGGTTGCGCAGTGTGAACCCCTCACCCTATATGTATTACCTGGATATGGGAGATTTCTACATTGTGGGCTCATCTCCGGAAGTTCTGGTGCGGCTCGAAGAAGGTGAGGTGACGGTCAGGCCCATTGCCGGAACACGGCCGAGAGGGAAAGACCCGGGTCATGACCGGCTTGTCGAGCAGGAGCTGTTGCAGGACCCCAAGGAACTGGCCGAGCATTTGATGTTGATTGATCTTGGGCGAAATGATGTAGGCAGGGTGGCTGATACCGGATCGGTCGTCCTGACGGACAAAATGATTATCGAACGTTATTCGCATGTCATGCATATCGTTTCAAATGTTACCGGTCAATTAAAAGAACCGTTGGATGCAATCGATGTGATCAGGGCTGTTTTCCCGGCCGGCACAGTGAGCGGTGCGCCTAAAATCCGCGCCATGGAAATTATCAATGAGTTCGAGCCCGTGAAAAGGGGTATCTACTCAGGCGCCGTAGGTTACATCTCTTGGGACGGGAACATGGACACTGCCATTGCGATCCGCACAGCAGTGATCAAGGATAAAAAGCTCTACATCCAGGCTGGGGCAGGGATTGTGCACGACTCTGTTCCGGATAATGAGTGGGATGAAACGAACAACAAGGCCGGGGCCTTGATGAAAGCCGTACAGCTTGCAAGATCGATAGTTTGAGCCCATCATTCTGCAGCTGCATGTAATCCTGACTTCTGATAAGCACTCATACATAGAGCGAGTTACAGCAAGTTACGATAAGCTGCCATCAGGTGATTTTCACTGTCTTCCAGTGTTCTGCTTGAGATTGCAGGTATGCAGGAACAGATGCCAGACAACAATTTATGAAGTTTTTGAAATCAACAGGATAGCTTTTGCATGGTGCTGATGATCGACAATTACGATTCCTTTACCTACAACCTGGTGCAGTATCTGGGTGAAATCAGCCAGGATGTCAAGGTCGTGCGCAATGATCAAATCGGTATTGAGGAAATCAAGACGCTGCAGCCCGAGTACATCGTCATTTCTCCAGGCCCATGCACGCCCAATGAAGCGGGCATCTCACTGGATGTTATTTCTGCATTAGGCGAAGCGATCCCGATTTTAGGCGTTTGTCTTGGACACCAGAGTATCGGACAGGCTTATGGAGGGAATATCGTCAGGGCGCATGAAGTCATGCATGGGAAAACTTCCAGAATATACCATCGCAATACGCACGTTTTTGAACAATGCGACAATCCGTTTACCGCGACCCGGTACCATTCCCTGGTGATTGAAAAAGCAAGCGTGCCGGAATGTCTGGAAATCACTGCATGGACGCAGACGGATTCCGGTGATATGGATGAGATCATGGGGGTACGGCATAAACAGTTTGCAGTAGAAGGGGTGCAGTTTCATCCTGAATCGATCCTGACTGATTTCGGGCATCATTTATTAACGAATTTCATTCACCAGAACAGGCAGGAATGAGCGAACAGGCTTCGGACATTCAGCAAGCCATACAGGCTGCAATTGAGGGGCAGAATCTTGCCGGGGAACAGATGACCGCGGTGATGCGCACGGTCATGTCGGGTAATGCCACGCCTGCACAGATTGCCGGTCTTCTGGTGGCCCTGCGCATGAAGGGAGAGGCCGTAGCGGAGCTTGCCGCTGCCGCATCCGTCATGCGTGAGTTTTCAACCAAGGTCAAGGTGTCTACAGACTGCCTTGTCGATACCTGCGGGACCGGTGGCGATGCGAAGGGAACCTTCAATATTTCTACTGCTGCGGCATTTGTAGTGGCTGCCGCCGGGGGCAGGGTGGCCAAACATGGTAATCGCTCAGTATCGAGTACAAGCGGCAGTGCAGACGTACTGGAAGTTGCAGGAGTCAATCTGAAGTTAACGCCCGAACAGGTTGCACAGTGTATTGAGGAGCTGGGCATCGGGTTTTTGTTTGCACCGGCACATCACAGTGCCATGAAACATGCAGCCGGTGTGCGCAGGGAACTGGGTGTACGCACCATGTTTAACCTGTTAGGCCCGTTAACGAATCCCGCGGGCGCCCCGCACCAGGTGTTAGGTGTATTTGGCAGCCACTGGGTTGAGCCTCTTGCACAGGTCTTGCAGTTGCTCGGCAGCAGGCATGCCCTGGTCGTGCATGCCGAAGACGGACTGGATGAAATCAGTACCGGAAGTGAAACGGAGGTCGCTGAATTAAACGAAGGCGAGGTTACCTGTTATCGGATTTCTCCTCAACAATTTGGCATTGAGCGATACAGTCTTGATGACCTTGTTGTACAGGATGCACAGCAGAGCCTGGCAATGGTCAATGCTGCTTTTGGCGGCAAAACGAATGCTGCGGCTGAAATTGTAAAGTTTAATGCCGGTGCAGCATTATATGCCTGCAACAAGGCTTCAACCCTGGCAGAAGGTGTTGAAATGGCTGGCTCGACGATAGCAAGTGGAGCGGCCAAGAATAAGTTCCAACAGTATATCGAATATACCAATGATATTTGAGAATGCCTGATCAACCTGAAATTCTTGCGAAAATAATCACGCATAAAAAAAGCGAGCTGGTCGAGCGCAAGCAGCAGATATCGCCGGAAACGATGCAGGAATGGGCCAAGGAGGCCCCAGCTTCAAGAGGGTTTGAATCGGCATTGCGAAATGCACAGCAGGCAAAACGCCCCGGCGTCATTGCGGAAATCAAACGTGCGTCCCCAAGCCGGGGAATTCTGAGAGAAAATTTCAATCCCATGCAGATTGCAGCCAGTTATCAGATGAATGGCGCGGCCTGCATTTCAGTTTTGACAGACAGTCAGTTTTTTAAAGGTTCATGCACAATACTGGAGTTATCCCGCAAAGCCTGTTTTCTGCCTATTTTACGCAAGGATTTCATTATTGATGCCTATCAGGTTTATGAAACGCGCGCAGTCAATGCGGATTGTGTACTGTTGATCGCGGCGGCACTGGAAGATGAGCAAATGGTAGAACTTAATGCCCTTGCCAGGGA
Source organism: Gammaproteobacteria bacterium (assembly GCA_965205275.1). Classification (GTDB taxonomy): domain Bacteria; phylum Pseudomonadota; class Gammaproteobacteria; order UBA4575; family UBA4575; genus WTFY01. The sequence goes on along the minus strand of OZ242168.1, from coordinate 1,391,575 downwards.
ACTGCATCTGGATGTGTTGATCGAAGTGCACAATGAAGAAGAACTGGGGCGTGCACTTGAACTGGAGCCTACTTTGCTGGGGATCAACAACCGCAATTTACACAGTTTTGAGACCACCCTGAATACCACCCTGAGCCTACTGCCTGAAATTCCGGATACCTGTCATGTGGTCACTGAAAGTGGCATTCACACAAAAGAAGATATTGCCATCATGACAGAAAAGGGCGTCAACTCATTTCTTGTAGGGGAAGCCTTTATGGTTGCCGAAGAACCGGGTGCCAGGCTAAAGGAGTTGTTTTTCTAGAAATGCAGAATGGTGGGCCGGTCCAAAGTGACCCTTTATCTTTAGTATTGAACGGGTGACATTCAAAAATTCAGCAGAAAAAAAGTCAGGTGCTCCCTAAGCTTGGTCGCTGTCGGCAGGGAACAGTAACCGTTTTTTCTGGTAGTGGTCACGCTCTCTTTCGATCAACAGATTGGAAATAAAGAAAAACCATTTTTCCCAGGCGTCAATCATTTCCCGGGTAGCCTTTTCTTCAAGAATTTCCTGCATGGCCTTGAGCAGGCTTTCGGCCATCATTGAATAGTGCTCTTCCTGAACCTCCGCAAGAACGTGTTTGCGACATATGGATATGCGAAAGCTTTGCAGCACTTCGGGCTCGTCCAGGCTTACCAGGTGACACATCAGTGCGGCGCCCAGCACATCAGGTTGATGTTTCCGAAACTCCTTGAAAAGTTTTTTTGTCTGGGGATATTCCTCAAACATGATCGCGTACATACGATGGGTAATCTTGTCTTTATGTTCCCAAAACAGATGTTCTGTTTCCTTTAATTTTGCTTTTGTACTTTCGCTCAGTTTTTGCATTGCAGTTCCGGTTTGGAGGGCGGGTCTGAATTGTATCGGCCGGGTTCGTAACGTTTTTGATCGGGATGAAAACGATGGATTCTAGACCTGATTCTGTGGCCATGCAATTCCCGTCCATTCTGAACCGCCCCGGTATTGTTGGAGGCTAAAACCTTTGAGAGGATTAGCCTATGAAAACACAACCTGTCTATGCCCCGGAAGTACGGGAACGAGCGGTTCGATTGGTATTCACCAGCGAACATGAACATTCATCGCGTTGGTCTGCAACGCAATCGGTTGCTGGAAAGATCGGCTGTACGCCGGAAACACTGAGAAAGTGGATTCGACAAGTGGAGATTGATCAGGGAGGGAGGTCTGGTCTCACGACGGATCACGCTCAGAAATTCAAGGAACTGGAACGTGAAGTACGCGAACTGAAGCGGGCGAATGAGATCTTGCGAAAGGCAGCGGCTTTTTTCGCCCAGGCGGAGTTCGACCGCCGACCGAGGTAATGGTGTCATTTATTGATCACTATCGAGACGACCACGGTGTCGAGTCGATCTGCGCCGTATTGCCGGTCGCACCGTCGACGTATTATCGCGTCAAACAACTGGAATCGTATCCGCAGCGACGCTCAGCCCGTGCTCGCACAGACGCGGTGCTGGAAATCGAGATCAGCCGTGTCGGGCATGAAAACCGATGTGTTTAGGGTGCGCGTAAGGTTTGGAAGCAACTCAAGCGAGAGTCGATTGTGGCTGCGCGCTGCACCGTGGAGCGGTTGATGAGGAAACTGAGCTTGGCAGGGATCAGGCGCGGTCGACGCTGCAAGACGACCCTTCCGGCAGACTTGGCCGATCACCCTTTGGACCGGGTGAATCGTCAGTTTGTCGCAGCGCGACCGAATCAGCTTTGGGTGGCCGATATCACGTATGTGAGGACCCGATCCGGGTTTGTGTATGTGGCGTTTGTGGTGGATGTGTTCTCACGTTTTATCGTGGGTTGGCGTGTTCTGAAATCAATGCAGACAGCGTTGGTTCTGGATGCGCTGGAACAAGCGCTGTGGGCCCGGGGAAAGCCACGAGGGGTCATACATCACAGTGATCGTGGCAGCCAGTACCTCTCGATTCGTTACACCGAGCGACTGGATGAGGCGGGGTTCAACGCATCGGTTGGAAGGGTTGGTGATGCTTACGACAATGCCTTGGCTGAAACCATCAACGGCCTGTACAAAACGGAAGTGATCTACAAAGCGGGTCCCTGGCGGGGCCTGGAGGCCGTGGAACAGGCCACCTTGACCTGGGTGGACTGGTTCAATCATCGGCGATTGCTCCAACCGATTGGCGATGTACCACCTGCTGAATACGAAATGATGTATTATCAACTAACCGAGTCGGCTCAAGCAGCATGACTCAAACTAAACAGTCTCCGGTAAACCCGGGGCGATTCATTCTCCATTCCTGTATTGAGGTCAACCGCCGCAATACCTTTTTATCGCCTCAACCGGTAAAGTGGTTTGTTTCCATTATCAAAGCGGACTTGTGACCCGGTACAATGGCGTACAGGGTCTGTATCTGAGAAAGGACAACTATGCGAGCCATGATTCTGAATGCAGCTGGACAACCCCTTGAACCGGTTGAACTACCTGTGCCCCAGCCTGGAGAAAAAGAGGTGCTGGTAAAAGTTCTGGCCTGCGGTGTCTGCAGAACAGACCTGCATTTGGTAGACGGCGAATTGCCGGACATTCGTACACCGGTTATTCCCGGACACGAGGTCGTTGGGGAAGTCGTCAGTGCTGGAACCGGTGCATCATTAAAACCCGGTATGCGGGTGGGTATTCCATGGCTGGGCTGGACGTGTGGGGATTGCGGGTTTTGTCAGATCGACAAGGAAAACCTGTGTGAAAATGCAAAGTTCACCGGGTATCAGCTGGATGGCGGATATTGTGAATATACGATTGCTGATTACCGGTACTGCATTCCGATAGACAGTGAAAGCAATGCTGCAGAACTGGCGCCTCTGCTGTGTGCGGGACTTATTGGTTATAGATGTCTGAAAATTGCGGATACATTATGTCAACATAATGAAAAAATCGGCCTGTTTGGTTTTGGGGCTGCCGCACATATTCTTGCGCAAATCATTGTGAACCGGGGCAGGGACTTTTATGCATTTACCCGACCGGATGACCAGGATGCGCAGCAATTTGCCTGCCAGTTAGGTGCAGCCTGGGCAGGGGATTCGGACCGGTTGCCACCCGACATGCTGGATTGTGCCATCATTTTTGCACCCGCAGGAAGCCTGGTTCCTCAAGCCTTGCGCAGTGTGCGCAAGGGGGGTGCGGTGGTATGCGGGGGCATCCATATGAGTGATATCCCGTCATTCCCCTATGCAATTCTTTGGGGCGAACGGCAAATTGCCTCGGTTGCCAACCTGACCCGACAGGATGGCGTAGAGTTTTTTGAAACGGTCAGGCAGATGCCTGTGCGCACACACATCCATCAATACTCTTTGGCTGACGCCAATCAGGCACTTGAGGATTTACGCCATGGAAGACTGAAGGGTGCCGCTGTATTGCGGGTTTAAAAAATGAATTTGTTGTAAACTGTTATCCGGACTTCTTTATATCCGGTGCAACGCTGGGCAGCGCACGATGGGTGAGCGTAATGGGAGTGGCCTCGGATAGGGATTGCCGGTGATACAGGAGGGCAAAACGGACTGGACCTGGCTTTTATGCAGGTTCCGGGGCGTACCGGCATGATGCGTGCTCTGGCATGCTGGCAATGTATAAGTGTTATGGAAACCATACTTGAAAAACTGCACAACGATCATACTAATTTCAGTAAGCTTCTGACGTTTTTGGAAGAACAGCTTCGTTTGCTGGAAGATTGTGAGTTATCAAACCTTGGCGCAACCCTGGATGCAATCAGGTATATGAAGGAATATCCCGATTATATTCATCACCCGCTGGAGAATATTGTTTTCAAATATTTCCTGGAGCATTACGGACAGGAGCGTGAAAACATAAACGAGCTTCTTCATGAACATGACGCTATGCCCGTACTTACTGAAAAGCTTCTTGAGGCGTTACAAAATGCATTGACGGGCGTTGCCCAAGAAAGAGAAGAGCTTTGTACAGTCTTGAGAGAATACATTTCTGTACAGAGAAAACATATGAGCCAGGAAGAGGTGCAGGTGTACCCCGCCCTGAATGCGAACCTCAACGAAAAGGATTGGCAGGCAATGGATAATTACCTGGCCCAGGCAGAAGACCCGCTGTTCGGGGGGAAAGTGCAGGAATCCTATCAAAGGTTGTTTCAGCAAATCATGAACCAGTAGACCGGGTGCCCATTGTGATATCCAGAAGCCCTTACGGTTACACAGCACGGGTTATATCCTGCCGCGTGCAATACTGCACCGGGTGGCAGGGTCCTGCAGAGGATTGGTCAGGTCCAGATGAGAAACACAGTCAGGCCGTAAAAATGAAGGCACAAGTAAAGTGGACCGGTCACATGAGCTTTGTAGCTGAAACAGGCAGCGGGCACTCGGTTGTCATGGATGGCCCTCCTGACCATGGCGGTCGCAATTTGGCAGCACGTCCCATGGAAATGATACTGGTGGGTATGGGCGGATGCAGTGCCTTTGATGTCGTGCGGACCCTCAACAAGGCCAGGCAACCTGTCGAAGGCTGTCAGGTTGAGGTGGATGCAGAGCGGGCAGACACCGTTCCTGCCGTATTTACCAAAATACATTTGCATTTTATTCTTTCCGGGTCTGGCCTGGATGCCAGGCGAGTCAAGCGTGCAGTGGAGTTATCCGTAGACAAATATTGCTCAGTGGTCATGATGCTGCGTGGCAGCGTGGACATCACGTATGACTATGAAGTACTTACAGAAGGGGCCTTGCCCGGTTAAATAGTCTGCACTAAAGCACTGCATGGATATCGATCATTCAAAAATCAAGCTCTACGGGTTTAACAATCTCACCAAAACCCTGAGTTTTAATTTTTACGATATTTGCTACGCGCATACTCCTGCGCATCAACGGGAGTACCTGCGCTATATTGATGAGGTCTACAATACAAAGCGCCTGCAACAAGTACTTTGCGAAGTGGCCGAAATCATCGGTGCAAACGTTTTAAATATGTCAGCCTACGACTATGAGCCACACGGGTCCAGTGTCACCTGTCTGATTGCAGAGAAACCCGTGTCACCCGCGGTGGTGGCTTCCAGCCTGCATGCAGGGGATCAAAGGATGGCTTTGAAGCAATCCGCCGTTGTACACCTGGATAAAAGCCATGTAACTGCGCATACGTATCCTGAGTGCTATCCCGACCATGGAATCAATACTTTTCGTGTAGACATGGATGTTTCTACCTGTGGTCAGGTATCTCCGCTTGAGGCCCTGAATTATCTGATCGACAGTTTTGATGAAGACATTATTATCCTTGATTATCGCGTACGTGGATTTACCCGGGACATCTTGGGTCAAAAACATTACATTGATCATGAAATCACATCCATCCAGGACTTTTTATCCGAAAAGACAAGGCATCAGTACCAAATGACCGATATGAATGCAGAGCAGGGAAATACATTTCATACCAGAATGAAGTTGCTTGATTTCAGGCTGGACGATTATTTGTTCGAAGGGAGTGCGCACAGATTCCAGGGAGATGAGCTGCAGGCTATAGAACGGCAGCTTAAAGAAGAGATGAGTGAGATTTTCTACGGTATAAATTCTCCTGAATAATCAAATCCAGTAGGCGGTTGTGGTCATAACCCTGGATGCGGCACGCATGGCGCGGCGGGCGGGCTTGGGTGCCCTGTAAATCCCGGCATCCCGGGCATTTTTATCATGCCTTGCCTCATCTTCACGTATCTTTAACAAAATTTCCCGACTCTTTTTGTCATCTTCCGGCAAACGTGAGAGGTGCCTGTCAAGATGTTGTACCACTTGCTTTTCCGTTTCTGAAATGAAGCCCAGGCTCCACTTGTCGCCCAGTAATCCGACTGCGGCCCCTATGGCATATGAGCCTAGATACCATACCGGTGTCAGAGCGCTTGGACGATCATCAAGTTCTGCAAGTCTTTTATCGCACCAGCCAAGATGGGCCTGCTCTTCTTGTGCACAGTTTTTCATCTGCTGCTTCACTTCCTTGTTCCGTGCAGTGCATGCCTGTCCGTGATAGAGACCTTGTGCTGCAACTTCCCCGGCGTGGTTCACACGCATCAGTCGTGCCGATACCTGTTTGTCGGATGCCTGCAGCCTGTCCTCGGTGTCCACGCTGTCGTCCAGAGAGGGGTCAGCGCCCATGCCGAGTCCGGCAAATGCAGCCCGAAAGCCACGCTCGGTATGAGATAAAAAATGATCAAAAGCACTGTAGTCACGCATGCTAGGAGTATAGCAGTTGCTGAGCCAATAATTGTATCGGATGACAGACCCTGACGGTTGCATTGACTTTTGATAATTGTGCCTGGAAGTGCAGGGCGCAACCGATGTTGGAAGTCACCAGATATGCAGCCTGACCGGACGTTAATTCGGTTATTTTATCCTGAATCAGGCAATCAGCCAGTTTAGCCTGGGTGAACACATTCATACCCCCTGCTCCGCAACATGCTGAATCATCGCGAAAGATTTCAAGTTGAACCTCAGGTATCCGTCCAAGCAGCTTTTCAACCGTATACCTATCGTCGCTGACCTGTTTTTGTGTACAGGGCTTATGGATAAATACTTTTTGTGGCAGCGGTTTGAAATTCAGATTGTGCATTTCCAGTTGTTTTACGGCAAAAGAATTGATCTCCATGTGGCTGTTTGCCAGTTCGGCTGCAAGGGAGCTGTTCAGCAGTTCCGGGTATCGATTGATTTGTGCTGCACATCCGGTAGCCAGGGAAACCAGTACATCAAAGTTCCGATTTTCAAACAAGTTGCAGAATTCCCGGATTACTTTCCTTGCTGTTCGGGTGTTGCCACTGTGTTGATGCAAGGCGCCGCAACAATGGGTTTGGGGAAGACGCACTGTTTCACAGTGTAAAGCCTGTAAAATAACCTCGGCCGCTGAAATTGCAGGGTCGGAAAAAATATCACCGGCACATGAATTCACCAGTGCCACCCGGGTTTTTTGTGTACAGAGGACAGACGGTTGCCTGACAAAATCTGTTTTATGCTGGTGAGGGATTAATGCAAATATACGCAACGCATACGGAAATCGTGCAGATAATCCTGTCAACAAAAGATTTATTTTCAGACCATGGTAGATATACAGAAAATATTTTGCGAATCTGCGTACTCCGGTTTTGCTTAATATGGCTAATAACAGTGACTGTTTCAGCCGGTACAGGAATGTGTGCTGATTCTTTGTGATGTCACGGCCTGCATCAAGGATTTTTCCGTAGTCTACCTTGGCAGGACAAACTGCCGCGCAATTCATGCATGTCAGGCATTGATCAAGATGATTCGCCATGGCTGGACCGGGCAGTAATTTGTTTTCATGTAAAGCCCGAACCATAGCGATGCGGCCGCGTGGCGACTCGGCTTCATTTTTTGCAACAGAGTAAGTGGGACAGTGAGGCAAACACAGCCCACACATGACGCATTCATCGGTTGCGGCAATAATATCTCTTTTGCTAAATCCGGTTGGCAACATCTGTACTTATGTGTCGTTTGTATATCAAAAAATGGTCCAGGGATACATGGCCATCGCTTGAGAAAAAGCACGCGAGCCTCCTGGATGTCGCATCGTACTCAAGAACCGTACTCGAACGGTACTGCTTCGAGGCCAGATGCTCAGCCGGGTTTAGTATGCACCCTTGATCATGAATGTGGGGGTCTGGCAAAAGCGGCATATATCGTATGGAGTAAAGTTTCAATTGCCGAGTAGCTGGCTATACTGGTGACGCGGTATTCTCCGATACCCGAATAGATAGACGATGATTCTTGCATCATCTAAAACCGCACGTCAGGCTAATGGGAGCACCTTGCGAGACGAAAACTATACCATAGGTCCTGTTGTGTGCTGCTTATAATGTAGCCAGACAGGCAACAGGCGGGAAGTATTAAGCCTTGATAGCAGTATATAATTAAAAGTGGTCATGGGTAATTTGCAACAGGAGTAAGCGATGTCTTTTTATAAACGCCATCTTTTCATGTGTGTGAATCACCGAGAAGACAGGAACTGTTGCCAGAATCATGGCGCCGCTGAACTGCGTGCTTATGCCAAAAACAGAGTTAAAGAATTAGGCATTGCAAAGCAGGGCGGGGTACGCGTGAATCAGGCAGGCTGCCTTGACCGTTGTGATGAAGGGCCTGTAGCCGTGGTCTATCCGGATGCAGTGTGGTACACCTATAAAGATGAAAGTGACCTGGATGAAATCATTGCCAAGCACCTGATAGCAGGTGTGGTCGTTGACCGTCTAAAAATCTAACCCTTGTTTTATATACCCATACTAGGGGGGTAGGGCACTATTTTGTGAAATTTTATAAAAATCAGTTGACAATAATATACAAATATTAGAAAATTCAAATATTGTAATAGTTTGAATGCAAACTATAAACTCCCCCATCTACCTCCTAGGTAGTTTGTAAGCGCAGGCAGCAAAAGCCTGCGCTTTTTTTGTCTGAAAACAGAGATTCCCAGTATATCCCAATACTCAAATAAGCAGGTCGGCTTTGCTCTCAAAGTAACAGTCCCCTTTGAGTTATTTCATATAAGAAGAGATTTCTTCTTGTCAGAAAATATGATGTCCGGTACTATTCCCCGTTTTCGGAATGATAAAGGGATAGGCGTACCTCGTGACTACAGCCACTGCTAAACCTGCACAAGTGCAGCGAGACTGGTATCTCGTGGATGCTACAGATAAGACTCTGGGCCGCATGGCGAGTGAAATTGCAGGAAGATTAAAAGGCAAGCACAAGCCCATCTATACACCACATGTGGACACGGGTGATTATATTGTTGTAATCAATGCTGAAAAGGTACGCGTTACCGGCAATAAAATGGAAGATAAAATATATCATCGTTATACAGGTTATGTTGGCAATCTCAAGTCCATGAATCTCAGAGAGATGCATGTGAAGCATCCTGAGCGTGTTATTGAAAAAGCAGTCAAAGGGATGTTGCCGAAAAACCCATTAGGCCGGGCAATGTTTCGAAAATTAAAAGTGTACGCAGGATCAGAACACAGGCATGCTGCACAGCAGCCTCAACTGCTGGAGCTTTAGTCACGTCATGCCACAAGAACAGTTTTATGGAACCGGGCGAAGAAAGAGTTCAACTGCACGGGTCTACCTGCGCCCTGGTTCAGGGAAAATCACGATCAACATGCGTGCCTTTGATCAGTATTTTGGTCGCGAGACGTCCTGTATGATTATTCGCCAGCCACTCGAACTTACTGAATTGGTCGATACTTTTGATATTGATATCAAGGTTAAGGGCGGTGGTTCAAATGGTCAGGCAGGTGCTGTGCAGCTGGGTATTGCACGTGCACTGCTGGAATACAATCAGGATTTACGTCCGCAGCTGCGTAAAAACGGATTTCTTACACGTGATGCGCGTGAAGTGGAGCGCAAAAAAGTTGGTCTGCGTAAAGCCCGCAAGAAAGAGCAATATTCCAAACGCTGAACCATTGCCTTTTGTGTGGTTGCAGTTTCCGAGGTATTTGCCCTGTGCCGGATTTGTACGGAAGGATCTGTCAAAATCTGGCTAGACAAAATAAAATCCTAGACGACCTCACTGGCATCTTCCCATCAGCCTGATGTGAGAATGATTTTAAGAGTTTTACAGTAGCTCAATGCCATGACTTGTAAAGCTATGGAACTTCCGGCATTCAGTCGAAGCTTAATCTCCAGCAAGGGATGCCTACTGGATAATTTCGAGGCCAGATTCCTTGCCGAGGATCAGCACATCTGCAGGCCGTAATGCAAATATCCCAACTGTGACCACGCCTGCAATATTGTTTATCTCCCGCTCCTTCTCTACAGGATTTAAAATTTCCAGATTGTGTACATCGAGAATGGGATTGCTGTTATCGGTTGTAAACCCTTCCCTTAACTCGGGAGCCCCGCCTTGTTTGACCAGTTGCCTGGCTACGTGACTTCTTGCCATGGGAATGACTTCGATCGGCAAGGGAAACGTGCCCAGGGTGTCTACCAGTTTGGTATCATCTGCAATGCACACGAACTTTTCACTGACGCCAGCAACAATTTTTTCGCGTGTCAATGCGCCACCGCCCCCTTTGATTAAATGCCTGTGGCGGGTCGCTTCATCAGCGCCATCAACGTATATTGGCAGGCTTGATACGCTGTTCAGATTCAGCACCAGTATACCATGATGTCTCAATCGTTGCGCTGAAGCCTCCGAGCTTGCTACGGTACCATCAATTTTACCTTTGATACGGGCCAGTGCATCAATGAAATAATTTGTAGTAGAGCCTGTCCCAATACCGATTACGTCACCGACTTGTATATAATCCAAGGCACCTTCAGCAGCGATTTGTTTCTTTTTTTCAGTTGACATTGTATGAATACGGTTTGAATTTTATAAATGATACCCATAGTAACCGCCAAAGCATAATGGATTGCAATTTCAGAGTATGTCAAATAAGGAACTTGTAAATAAAATAGAAAATGCCAGGGTTTATGATGTGGCTGTCAAATCTGCGCTTGATTTTGCGCAGACCTTGTCCCAACGCTTTTCCAACCAGGTTTATCTAAAGAGAGAAGACCAGCAGTGCATATTCTCTTTCAAGCTTAGAGGTGCGTATAACAAAATTACGCGCCTGTCCGAATCAAAAAGAAAACGTGGTGTAATTGCCGCATCGGCCGGAAATCACGCTCAGGGCGTGGCCTTGGCGGCGCAAAAGCTTGCGATTCAGGCCACGATCGTAATGCCCTGCACGACCCCGTCCATCAAGGTGCAATCGGTTATCGGTATGGGGGCAAATGCCATTTTACATGGTGATACTTATGATGAAGCCTACATGCATTCCCGAGAGCTTGCAGAAAAGCAGGGACTGTCTTATGTGCATCCGTATGATGATGAGGACGTTATCGCAGGTCAGGGTACGATAGCCGTAGAAATCCTGCAGCAGATACCTGATGGCATTGATGCGGTATTTATTCCGATTGGCGGTGGTGGGCTTATTGCCGGGATGGCGTCCTATATCAAGCATTACCGACCTGATATAAAAGTGATTGGTGTAGAGCCACAGGATGCGCCAACCATGCATGCGGCACTGCAAGCCAGAAAAAGAGTGCAACTGGATGACGTAGGGATTTTTGCTGATGGAGTGGCCGTGCGATGCGTCGGTGAAAAAACGTATGAAATCGCCAAACACCTTATTGATGAAGTGCTGCTGGTGAGTACGGATGAGATGTGTGCTGCCATCAAGGATCTCTTTGATGAAACGCGCACATTGTTTGAGCCTGCTGGAGCTTTGGCCCTGGCTGGCATCAAGCAATACATTGCCCGCGAAAAAATCAAGGATAAATTGCTGATTGCAGTGAATAGCGGTGCCAATATCAATTTTGATCGGTTGCGTCATGTAGCAGAGCGTGCGGAACTTGGTGAACGGCAAGAATGCCTGTTTGCGGTGACAATCCCGGAGCGGCCAGGCAGTTTTCTGACCTTTTGCAGGCTACTTGGAACAAGGGGGGTTACAGAGTTTAACTACCGTTTTGCAGGTACCAGGGAAGCACAAATATTTCTAGGTGTGAATGTCGAGGATGCGGGTGCTGAAAAGAACCAGTTACTGCAGAAACTTGAGGCATCGGGATATCCGGCGCTTGATATTTCCAATAATGAAGTGGCGATTCTTCATTTGCGGCATATGGTAGGTGGACGTTGTCCGGCACTGGAAGGTGAGATTTTGTTCCGCTTTGAGTTTCCGGAAAGACCTGGTGCATTGCTGAATTTCTTTGAAATGATAGGTCAGGAATGGAATATCAGTCTGTTTCACTATCGTAATCATGGTGCAGCTTATGGGCGTGTACTGGCTGGGATACAGGTCCCGGCAGAAAACCGACAGCGCTTTGATCGGTTTCTGGCTAAATTAGGGTACCGCTGCTGGGAGGAAACCGGTAATCCGGTGTATAAGTTATTTCTAGGCTGAGTTGATATACAGGTTGTTGCCCAAGACAGAGTGCACAGACTGTTTTCTTGAGTGCAGTCCTTGCATTTGAGACCTGGTACAGACAAAACATAGTAGAGACTTTGCCTGTTCGCTTTAGACGCACAAAAAAGGCTCTTTTCAGAGCCTTTTCAAATAGATAGTGGTTGTTCTCTTACGTCATCTTTTTCGTTTAACGGCCTTACGTTTGACAGCCTTTTTAGCGACTTTACGTTTGGCAGTTTTAGCGGTCTTACGTTTGACAGCCTTTTTAGCGACTTTACGTTTGGCAGTTTTAGCGGTCTTACGTTTGACAGCCTTTTTAGCGACTTTACGTTTGGCAGTTTTAGCGGTCTTACGTTTGACAGCCTTTTTAGCGACTTTACGTTTGGCAGTTTTAGCGGTCTTACGTTTGACAGCCTTTTTAGCGACTTTACGTTTGGCAGTTTTAGCGGTCTTGCGCTTGGCGGCAGCCTTACGTTTGTTGATGGCCATTAATACTCCCCCCCAAACAATAAACGTTGAGTTATAGACGCGCTAAAGTATATACGTTTAATACATAAATACTAGTTTTTTTGTAATGTTTCTAAACTTTAGTATTTTTTAATTTGCAATTTTGTGCGTTAAAAAATTAACAGCAAAACGTTTAACATAACAACATAAGCCTTGCGTCTGCTTAATCTGGTTTGGAAAATTTTCACACAAGTTTCGGGCGTGCAAAACTTAAATTATTGTTTTCCCGATTTACTCCAAAGATAAGACAAGATCCCAATGTTTTTTGCTTACCGGCATCACTGAAAGTCGGTTTCCACGTTTTAAAAGTTGTAAGCCATCCAGTTTTTTATGTTGTCTGAGTTCTGCAAGTGTAAGGGTGCGCTTTAATTTTCGTTTATAGCGCACATCTACCATGAACCAGCGCGGATTATCGGGGTCACTTTTGGGGTCGTAGTGTTTGTCTTTCTTATCGAAGGCAGTGTAATCTGCGTAACCTTCACGCACGATAGTCATAATCCCTACAATTCCAATTTCCTCGCAATTAGAGTGATACATAAAGGCTAAATCACCTTTTTTCATAGCATCACGCATCATATTGCGGGCCTGATAATTGCGTACCCCATCCCAGGGTTCCACTTTGTCACGTTTTAAGTCATCAATACTGTATTCACCGGGTTCGCTTTTCATTAGCCAGTATTGCATGACAGTTCAACCTGTGAGATTTGGTTACGTGCAGATTAAATTAAAGTTCGAGAAGTACAGCAATGCGGATACACTCCACGGATACCGTGGCTACCGTTGACCTTGAACCAGAGGTTCAAGTGGGAGAACCGAAAATGCATCAGGCTTCCCATCTACTGGACGTGCACAACAACATTTTTACAGTTGGTCCCTGAGTAAAAAAATAGGCTCAAGGTATGCATCCGGTCGCTCACTTGTACCGCAGAGGTACCCGACTTCAATTGAAGTTTAACAGATTTTCGGAGTGCAATCCGCTAGGTATTTTTCAAAGTGGTGTCGATTCGATCTTGAAGGTTACGAATGCGGGTATATAAATTTCTGCTTGAGTGTTCCTGTTCGCTTGTTAGCGTGAGCAGGTCATGAGCCAGATTCAGTGCTGCCATGACCGCTATGCGGTCTGCACCTATGACTTTACCACCATCCCGGACCTCCTGTATGCGTGTGTTCAAAAGGCGCGCAGATGCCTGCAAGGATTCTTCTTCACCCTTTGTGCATAAAACGGGGTACTCCTTGTTCAGGATGCTCACTACTACAGGGGAGTTGGTGGGGGTACTCATGTACTGACTTCCATTGACTTGAGGCGAGTAATCATTGCTTCCACCCGTTTGCGCGCCTGTTCATTTTTATCAATCAGGCTGGCCCGTTCAGATGTGTAAGATTCCTGTTGCGCCTTTAAAAGGGTGTTTTCTTTTTTGAGCTCTTCGCATGTCTGAATGAGGTTGCTTACACGAATTTCAAGTCGCTTTAACTCCTGCTCATCAAGCATGCCTGAGTCTGTATTCTCCATTGCAAAATGGTAGGATGAAGCAACTTTATCGTCAACTTAAATTTACAAAATATCTGCAGACCTGCCAAAGGGGCCCTGAATATTCCATATCAGGGAAGGCTTCCAGGGCAAGGTGCCTGATACAAAAGGTCTTGCAAGCAGGGGTAGAGGACGAATATAAAAGGCATACTCCGATATTGCTGAATGTACTAATATGAACACTTTGCGGTCAAAGAAAGCAACTCGGCCTATAAATCACCTGGAGCGTTCCACAGGATTTTGCACCTCAATTTAGGATGGATAAAAAAGAACTGCTTAAGCGACGCAAGATGCTGATGCGCATGATAGGCCATAACGGTATCGCTATCATTCCTTCTGCAAAACCGGTTCCCCGAAGTCGGGATGTGGATTATACCTTTCGCCAGGACAGTGATTTTCTATACCTGACCGGTTTTGATGAGCCTGACGCACTGGCAGTGCTCCTGCCAGATCAAGGGGGCGGCCAATACATTTTATTTTGTCGGGAGCACAATGCAGAGCAGGAGATATGGAATGGAAGACGTGCAGGACTGGAGGGTGCAAAAGAGAACTATTCTGCTGACAGGGCCTATGCAATCAGCCAGCTTGATGAAATCCTCCCGCGTCTGCTATCGGACCGTGAACGTATTTTTTATCCTATGGGCCGTGATGTAGATTTTGATCGCAAAATAATCAGCTGGATTAATCAATCGCGCGGCTCCTTTCATGCGGCAAGACATATTCTGCATGAACTGCTTTCGCTGGATTACCTTTTACATGACATGCGCCTGTACAAGTCACGCAGTGAACTGAGTCTGATGCGCCAGGCTGCAAAAGTTTCCATTGCTGGTCATATCCGCGCCATGCAGGCCTGTGAGCCGGGAAAGCATGAGTATGAAATAGAAGCCGAACTGCTGTATGAATTTAAAAAAGCAGGATGTGTTCCAGCTTATCCTTGTATTGTCGGAGGTGGAAATAATGGCTGCATCCTGCACTACATTGAAAATGATCAGGTGCTCAATGATGGTGATTTATTGCTCATTGATGCGGGTGCAGAATATCAGGGTTATGCCAGTGATATTACGCGTACCTTTCCAGTGAATGGCGCATTTTCAAAAGTCCAGCGTGAAGTATACGAGTTGGTGCTGGAAGCCCAAACTGCTGCAATCAAAAAAGTAAAACCCGGTAACCACTGGAATGACCCGCATCAGGAAGCCGTCAAGGTACTTACCCGAGGCTTGGTGAGTCTGGGTTTGTTGAAAGGCAAGCCTGCCAGACTGGTCAAGGATGAAGAGTACAAGCAATTTTATATGCATCGTACCGGTCACTGGCTAGGTCTGGATGTGCACGATGTGGGGGACTATCGTTTTGACGAGGAGTGGCGCCTGCTTGAGCCGGGCATGACATTGACGGTAGAGCCGGGTTTGTATATCCCCCAGGCAAAAGGTGTGCCCAAATGTTTCTGGGGTATTGGCATTCGCATCGAGGACGATGTGCTGGTTACCAAAGACGGCAGTCAAGTGCTTACTGAAAAACTCACCCGCAACCCGGATAAAATTGAAGCGCTGATGGCGGCGTCCGTGCATTAGTTCTGTACGTTATGCCGTGTCAGTATGATATTGCAATTGTAGGGGGCGGTTTTGTTGGCCGCACCTTGGCATGTGCCCTGGCGGCTGCTTCCTACAGGATTGCATTGGTTGAAAGTCAGCCTGTTCCTGCAACAAACGGCACAGCTGTAAAACGGGACGAACGCAGTATTGCCCTGAATCTGGCTTCCAAAAGAATGCTTGATACTCTGGGGGTGTGGGAACTGCTTGATGTGTACTCGACACCCATTAAAAAAATTCATGTCTCGGATCAGGGTCGTTTTGGTGTCATGCGTCTGGATTGCCGGCATCATGGAACAGAAAGTTTTGGTTATCTGGTCCCCGCTGAAAAACTCACACTTGCTCTACAAAAGCACCTGCGACTGCATGAGCACATCCAGCACATCCAGCCCTACAGGGTGTCAGGCATTGAGAATTGTACGGATAAAATCACTTTGCATGGAGCGGGAGAGCCTATACAGGCAAAACTGCTGATTGCAGCGGATGGTGCGCATTCTTTCATTCGTAATAAACTGAGCATTCCTGTCGATGAAAAGCAATATCGGCAAACTGCCATCGTTGGCAATATCAGGCTCGATGATCATCACCGGTACACCGCATATGAACGATTTACCAGGCAGGGTCCTTTGGCACTGTTGCCACGTGAAGGCAATTATTGCGGGTTTATCTGGATGAATCCGGACGATGTGGCACAGGAGCATTTAGCACTGTCTGATGAAGATTTTTTACTCCGGCTGCAACGGGCCTTTGGTTATCGCCTGGGCTATTTCTCCAGGCCAGGCAAACGTTTTGCCTATCCTTTGTCATTGCTGGTGAGTCAACGGCGTGTACAGCGGCGTGCAGTACTGGTGGGCAATGCAGCTCAAACATTGCACCCGATAGCCGCTCAGGGGTTGAATCTTGCTTTGCGCGATATTGCAGAGCTCAGTGAGACCCTGTGTACCAGTCAAGGTGCACTCGATGATATCAACGGGAAACTCTCTGCATACGAATCCAGACGTCATTCAGATATGGAACATACTGTACGCCTTACGAACCGCCTCAATTTTCTGTTTACCACAGACAACCCGGTGTTATCCCGTACACGGGGGATCGGTCTTGCGCTATCAGGGGCTATCCCCGTCTTGGAAAATCGCATCATGCAACGAAGTTCAGGTGCACTCAGTTCTACCGCGAATCTTTTGCAGGGCCGAGCCTTGCAACCTTCATGACTGCAGAAGCAGTACAGGTTGATGTCATTATTGTCGGAGCGGGTATGGCGGGTCTCACGCTAGCCAATTTGCTGGTCAAACAAGGCAAGTCACTGGCCATTGTTGACTGCGGTACCCTGCCATCTGAATTTAGCGCTTCAAAGCCTTTCGATGTGCGCGTGACAGCGGTTAGTCCAGGCTCCAAGGCAATTTTCGAATATATTGGTGCCTGGTCAGGCATGCGGGAAAAAAGGGTGAGTGAATTTGATGCAATGGTAGTTTGGGACGAGGCCAGCCCTGCCAGAATACATTTTAACGCGCAGGATATCCGTCATCCCAACCTGGGTTATATTGTTGAGAACAAGGTGATCCGGTCGAGCCTGCATGAATCTCTTCATGATGCTTCGGGTATTCAATGGCATGTGCCGGAGGGCGCGGCCCGTGTAGCCTATCGTGGTGATGAAATTGAAGCCACCTTAAAGAGCAATCAGGTTCTGAAAGCAAAATTGCTTGTGGGTGCAGATGGAAGCCGGTCGTTTGTGCGCGACCTTGCTGGAATTTCCTATGCCGAAACGTCTTATCAGCAACAGGGCATCGTGGCAAGCGTGCAGACAGAATTGCCACATCAACGTACTGCATGGCAGCGTTTTCTCAAAACCGGGCCTCTGGCTTTGCTGCCTGTTGAAAATGAACCGGAACATCATGAATGCTCTATCGTCTGGTCGGCAGATCACGAATATGCAACCCGGCTTATGCAGATGAACGAGCATGAATTTGGCCAAGCGGTTACGAAGGCCAGCGCCCTGCAACTGGGGAACATCGCATTGGAATCAGAACGTGCCAGTTTTCCACTGGTATCCGGTCAGGCCGAAAACATGGTCAAGCCGCGTATTGCATTGATTGGCGATGCTGCCCATACCATACATCCGCTGGCCGGTCAGGGAGCCAATCTGGGTTTTACGGATGCGGCAGTGTTGGCGGATATACTGATTGGTACAAAACGGGATATAGGCAGTTATCGGATATTGCGTAAATATGAACGTGCCCGGACAGCAGAGATACAGATCATGCAATATGCCATGACTGCATTTGCGGCTGCATTTGGTTCAACCTCCAGCCCTGTCGTTGCTGCACGCAGTATTGCGCTGAATACAGCTGAGCACATCCTGCCCCTGAAAAGGTTTTTTATGAGGCATGCAATGGGGCTGAACAGGGACCGGCCGGGTTTTGCCAGGTAAAGTACTCTTTATGCCGATTGTGCGTATTCGATATTACGGCATGCTACATGCCCAGAGTGGCTACTTTCTGTTTTGCGTTAGGGAAAAACAATTGCTGCCCTTTTAAAGTGAAGTTGGCAATCATTTGCTGGCCTTCGCTGGAGATCAGCCAGTTGGAGAACAGTTCGGCCTCCTTGAATTTTATATGTGGGTGAAGCTCGGGATTGATCAGGATGATGCTGTACTGGTTGAACAATGGCGGGTCATTTTCAAACAGCAAAGCCATGCCGTCACGGTTTTTAAACGATAACCAGGTGCTACGGTCGGTGAGCGTGTAGGCACTCATGCCATTGGCAATGTTCAGTGCGGCGCCCATACCGGCCCCTGCTTCATAGTACCAGATACCACTGTATTGCTGAACATCAACTCCAGCCAAAGACCATAACTCCATTTCTTTTTTGTGTGTGCCGCTGTCATCACCGCGCGATATAAATGGTATTTTGTGTTTGTAAATGAGGGTGAGTGCACTTGCGACACTGTCTTCGCTTTTAATGTTGGCAGGATCCTGTTCGGGTCCGACAATTATGAAGTCGTTATACATGATTTCGCGGCGTTCAACGCCAAACCCCCTGGCTATAAATTCTTCTTCAGAGGCTCTGTGGTGCACCAGTATCAGGTCAGCATCACCCATCTCGCCCAGCTTCAGTGCACGGCCGGTACCCACTGCCACCACCCGCACATCAATGCCGGTCCTGTTTCGAAATCTTGGAATTAAAAATTCCAGTAATCCGGAATTTTCCGTCGAGGTAGTCGAGGATAATGTGATAAAAGGTGATTTTTCTGCTTGCGCAGGCGTCCATGCCACACAAAACATCACCGCAATGATTTTGATCAGCCAGTGTTTCATTTCTTGTCTTAATTTCTGTTTAGCAACTTTCCGGCAACAAAATCTTCAGCAAGCCTGGTCCTGGGTTGAGTAAAAAATACTTGCGCCAGGGTGTGTTCAATCAATTTACCCTGGTGCAGGAATAAAATATCGTGTGCCAGTCTTTTTGCCTGGCCCAGATTGTGGGTAGTCATGATTATTTTAGTGCTTTGCTGTGCAATTGTCTTGATAAGTGTCTCAATGGTTGCAACGCCCGAGGGGTCCAGTTCCGCTGTGGGTTCATCCAGCAGCATCACCCTGGGTTTGAGTATCCAGGCACGTGCAATATTCAAACGTTGTTGTTCGCCACCGGACAAGGTGCGCGCACTACGTGTGGCAAGCTCTGCAAGCCCTGTATGTTGCAAGGCTTCCTGGATAAGTGGGTTATGCTTGGTTTTGGCTATTTTATGTAAAAAAAGTACATATTCAAGATTTGCGCGTACGCTACGCTGTAAAAAAACGGGTTTTTGAAGTATAAATGCGCGCCACGGCTCTTGAGGCTGCGGCATATGTGAATTCCATTTCAATGAGCCATAGTCTGGCATATCCAGACCATGCGCAATGCGTAACAGCAGACTTTTCCCAGCCCCATTGGGGCCAAGAATAATTGTTATACCCGCCGATTCAATCGTGATATTCACATTATTCAGCAAGGGCTTGCCTTGTCTGGCAACGCTTAGATGCTGAATATTTAACGGCAGAGCGGTTGTCGGCTGCATGGTATCTAGCTATATATTCTATAGGCGGCATGCCGTGTGCTCATGACCGCCGAGGTAACGATTAACGAAAGAACAATCAGTATCATCCCTAATGCCAGTGCAAGCTCAATAGCACCTTTGCTGGTTTCGAGCGCAATGGCAGTGGTCATCATGCGGGTGTTGTGATTGATGTTTCCGCCAACAATTAATACCGCGCCCACTTCGGCAATCGCCCGACCAAATCCGGCAAATACATTCGTCATTAAACTGTACCTGGTTTCCCATAAAAGGGTTTTCATCATGCCTGAGGGCTTGGCTCCAAGCGCACGTAGCTGCTCATGGTACTCGTCATTGGCATCTAGTATGGTTTGACGGGTAAGGGCAGCAATAATCGGTGTAACCAAACATACTTGTGCAATGATCATGGCAGTGGGGGTAAACAGCAAACCCAGGGCACCAAGCGGGCCTGAACGGGAAAGAATCAGGTATACCACCAGACCAACCACTACAGGCGGCAACCCCATAAAAGTATTGAGTAACGCAATGATCAGGCCACGCCCATAAAATCTATACAGGGCCAATGCAGCCCCCAGCGGCAAACTGATTATACTGGCTATGAAAACTGCAGTCAGGCTCACCTGCAAAGATAACGCTACAATCTCTATTAAACTCTCATCGAGTTGTACAATCAGTTGTATGGCTTTTAAAAAAGCTTGTGAAAAATCGTTCAAGACGGATACCGTTTGGTATATTGGTTACATGGTGGTTTCAGGCGAACTGTTTTGGATCAGCTATACCGGGATTGCATAAGCCAGTGTGGCCAGTTGGGTAAAAAAGTGATTTTATCCCTGAATGATAGTACAGGTCAGGGGAGGGGGTCGACCTAATTGGGTCTGGGTTTTTTTACCGGCATGATGATATCAAATTCTTCCTGTCTATTATCGTGCGCAACGCATAGCGTTATCATCAGTTCATCCCCTGCCCTGAAACCGCTTTGGGGTCCCATCAGCATTAAGTGAAAATCACCGGGTTGGAATACCAGTGAGCTGGACGGCGGTATGGTCAGCGTATCGTGATGGCGCATTTTGGCCACACCGTCTTGAATTATAGTGCGATGAAACTCGATGTTTTTAAAGTGTTTGCTTTTTGCGCAGGTAAGCGTGCAGTCCTGCAAGGTATTGTTATGAAATGTCAAATACCCAGCCATGGAAAAGGCATTCGGTGGAGCCTCGCGAATCCAGGCATTCTGTACAGTGACTGGTTTTTGCTGCTCTTGTACACAGGATGCAGCCAACAGGCAAGACAATACAACGATTAACCTATACATCAAAGTAATTACTTTATTGACTGTTGCTCCATAGTATAAAATAAGCTTGCATAGCGATATGTCAAACAGTATTCGAAGAACAATAATGATCCGGGTTGGAGGAATCACTGATGAGTACTGCATTCGATGATCGTGTCTATTCGCAACAGCATACTTGGCTGCAAATGCAAAGCGATACTACTGCGACGACCGGAATTACAGAGTTCGCCCAGTCTGAATTGGGCGATATTGTTTATATTGAACTACCCGATTTAGGCAGCGAATACCAGGTTGGGCAGGTTTATGCTGTGGTGGAGTCGGTCAAAACAGCCAGTGATGTTCACATGCCTGTAAATGGAAAAGTAATTGAAATTAATAGGGATTTACTGGACTTACCCGAAATAATCAATGAATCACCGTATGAAAATGGCTGGATCTGCAAAATAGAACTATTGGACAAAACAGCAATTGACAGCCTGCTTGATGCAAGCCAATATGAAACTTATATAGCCACCTGATCAGGGCGTATAGTTACCCCTGCAGGTTAACGTACTGTATACCTTGATAGCCGTCTGCGGCGGGACGGCATTCAGAGTTTTTGCTAGACAAATATAATAAGACCTACAATTGGAGAAATAAAAATGGCAAAAATTACTCTGCAAGGGAATGAAATTCATACCAGTGGGAATCTGCCGGAAATCGGTTCAAGTGCGCCCGATTTTGCTCTGGTCAACAAAGACCTGAAAAATGTATCTCTTTCCACGTTTCCGGGCAAAAGAAAAATACTCAATATCGTTCCGAGTCTGGACACTCCGGTTTGTGCAATGTCAGCAAAGAAATTCAATGATTGTGCGAAAGAGTATGACGATACTGTAGTGCTGGTTATTTCCGCAGATCTGCCTTTTGCGATGTCCCGATTTTGTCTGGCTGAAAATCTGGAGCATGTTACTCCGCTTTCTGTAATGCGTTCACAGGATTTTTCCAAGGATTATGGTGTACTGATTGAAAGTGGGCCGCTGGAAGGGATTACAGCACGCGCAGTAGTAGTACTGGATCAGGATAATTCGATCATTCATACAGAGCTCGTTGGTGAAATTGCCCACGAACCGGATTATAAAGCGGCCATACAGGCACTCGGCTGATTGTTCTAGGGAATATCTCCAACTACTTCAACAATTTCGCTTCTTGCCCGCTGTGCAAGCTGTTTTCTCAATTGATCGCTACTGGGTATGGGCTTACACAGGGTCACCTCAGCAACGGTGCGCCTGACAGACATAATACGAAAAGCATGTTTCACCAGATTGTGGTTGTTGACAAAGGGCACAATCGGGTTCACGCCGTGGGTATGCGGGTAACGAAGCGCTACCGGTTGAATCATGGATTTTGTTTCAATTGCAGCAGCGAACAGGCGTGGGTGGAATGCGTGTACAAAAGTTCCGTCCGTGGTTTTAGCCTCAGGGAACGATGCAACACTATGTCCTAAACCGAGTCTTGCCCGCATCAGGTTGATGGCTTCTACCGCACCGGTTTTGGATCCACGATGAATAAAGAGCGTGCCAGCCTTGGTTGCAAGGGTACCCACTACGGGCCATTTACGCACCTCTGCCTTGGATAGAAATGAAACCGGTAGCACAGAGGCAATAATCACGATATCCAGCCACGAAATATGGTTAGCGACGACAAAGGCCGGTGATTTTTGTGGCTCACCATGCACTTTGAGGTCAAGACCCATGATTTTTGCTGCCTGGTACAGCCAGGCCTGGACAATCCTGTGCTGCTTTTCTGTCAGGTCATTATTTTGCATGCTCCGCAAGACGGTATAGCACAGGAAAATGCCTTTGAGGATATGGGCAAGCAGGTGGAGTAAACGAAATATCCCTCTGACTGTATTCATTGAATTAAACTCACATACCAACGCATGATTTTATTGCTGGACGCAGGTGTCAGATACGATACTCTGTAATTCAGCCAGGCTTTCAATGGGAGCTCTACACTGCATGCCTTCACACATATAGGCTACTACACCTTCAGGGCTTGATTCCTTGAATTTCTTTTCTGCCAGTGCGTCAGGCAGATTTTTTTCATTCGCTTCGATCGCAAATACCAGTCGTCGTGGAGCATAACCTGGCATACATTGCTGATGCCATTTTTCAAGTTCATTTTTTTGCCCGCGTAAAATAATGATTTGCGGTGAACAGTGCTGTTCTTCATAGGCATTGATCAGGCTTGTATGCCCCATAGGTGCACGGGCGATCGCCTGGCCTGCAAATTGCAGTACACGTTCTGTTGCATCTAGGTATTCTGTCTTACCCAGCAAATAACCCAGACGTGCTAGGGCGATTGCAGCAATTCCATTTCCAGAAGGCATGGTTTCATCACCTAGGGTCTTGGACCGCTGGATAAGTTGTTCGTGGTTTTTTGAGGTGAAGTAAAACCCGCCCAGGGAATTATCTTCAAATTGCTCCAGCAATACATCGGCGATTTCACAGGCCCAGGTCAGGTTCTGGGTACACCAGCGAGTCTGCAGCATCTCTAGAATGGCATCCAGTAAAAATGCGTAATCATCCAGGTAGGCATCAAGGTGAGCCTTGCCATCCTTGTACGTTGCAGTCAGGCCCTGGGGGGTCCACATCGTCTGGTGCAAAAAATCCAGAGCACGTTGTGCTGATTGCAGGTATTCGGGTTTTCCCAATGCCCGGCTGGCAATGGCCATGCCACGTATCATCAAGGCATTCCAGCTGCCCAGAATCTTCTCATCACGCCCAGGTCGAACACGTTGCTCGCGCAGTGAAAACAGCTTTTGTTTGGCCTGATGGAGCAGGCTGTCAAATTTTTCTGTGGTAACCGACGTCTGTCGGCATACTTCAGTCTTGTCTGCAAAGGTGTGCAGGTGGTAACTGCCTTCAAAATTGGTCTGCCGGTCGATGCCATAATGGGGTGCGAACACCGCATATTCCTCCTGACTAAGCGCCTGTTCAACCTGTTTACGCTCCCAGACATAATACTTTCCTTCCGTGCCTTCAGAATCGGCATCCAGAGAAGAGTAATACCCGCCTTCCGGTGATTGCATCTCGCGTATCACCCATTGCGCTGTACCTTCACATACATCTCTGAATTGCCCGGAGCCGGTCAAGGTGAAACCCTGTGCATACAAAGCCAGCAATGGACCATTGTCGTACAGCATCTTTTCAAAGTGAGGAATCATCCAGCGGGAGTCTACGGAATAGCGGCAAAACCCTCCGCCCAAGTGATCATAGAGGCCTCCTGCTGCCATTTTTTCCAAGGTGTACAGTGCTGCATGCAGCGAACGGGAGCTTTCCTGCTGTGCTGATTTTGATTGCGCATGATAGCGTAGCAGCCGGTCAATGTGGGTAGAGTGAGGAAATTTGGGAGCTGCTCCAAACCCGCCATCTTGAGCATCAAACGCCTGCTCCAGCTGTTGATTGCAGGTTTTGAAAAGGTCGGGTGACAGGTCTGTCCTTGCGTAATCTGGTTCATGGACCTGTTGCAATGCATGTTGCAGGGATTGATTTTGCGTCATGATCTGTGCACGCTGTTTTTGATAGGCATCTGAAATATGTCGGAGTAGATCCTTGAATGCAGGCAGTCCATGACGTGCTTCATTGGGGAAATACGTACCCCCGAAGAACGGAATTTGATCGTCAGGGGTCAAGAACATGGTTAACGGCCAACCGCCTGTACGTTGCGTAAGCAGGTACTGGGCAGTCTGGTAGATTTTATCGATGTCCGGGCGCTCTTCACGATCGATTTTGATGTTAATGAACAATTCATTCATTAATTTTGCTGTGGCATCATCTTCAAAAGACTCGTGTGCCATTACATGGCACCAGTGGCAGGCAGAATACCCGATGGATAATAAAATCGGTTTGTCCTCCTGTCTGGCACGTTCCAGTGCATCGTTACACCACGGATACCACTCTACGGGGTTATCCGCATGTTGAAGTAAATAAGGGCTGGTCTGGTCGGCAAGATGGTTTTTACTCTGAATCATGTTTATGATGCCTCATTGGTTTCGTTTATTTTATACATAAATTTCCCAGTTTCTTCAGCCATGTAACGGGAATACAAATGTATACGATGTAGTGGAGTGAACCCTTGGGAGTGGAACAGTGTAGCCTTTAAATTGGCCCCTTGTAACGTGCCAGGGAGCGTTACTACATGCGAGCAACACGACACAGGCGACATAGCACAGTTTTCAAGTTAGAACTCATTCGGGCTTACCTCAATGGTGAAGGAAGGTATAAGGCCCTTGCCAGGAAGCATGACATTTCTCATGCTCTGTTGATGATATGGGTGGAAAAATATCAGAAAGGCGAGATCAGCGAAGCAGTCAGTGATTCCGGGAAAGTACGCGAGTATGAAGCCAGGATTGGCGCGCTTGAACGCAAAATTGGCCCACGGGTCATGGAACTGGACCTGTTTAAAAAAAGAGAACGGATACTGCCGCAAGGCGAGCCGCTGTCGATCGTCTGCGGGCCGCAGGCTGCACAGTCAGGGAGGGATGCCGATCTATGAATATCTCTCCCAGCTCATACTACAAACGGCCCAACACGGCTGCGCAAGTACTTCGCTCGCAGTCCGATCAGGCCTTGCTGAAGTCCATCCGGCAGGTCATTTCCGACTGGCCATGTTATGGCTATCGACGTGTGACGGCTGAGTTGCGAAGACGCACTATTGTGGTCAACCACAAGCGTGTGGCTCGCATTATGCGGGAACATCAGCTTACGATGAAGCCTGAAAAACGCAAGTGGAATAAAACCCACGGGGCTTGCGGTGTCCCCTGTCCAAACCTTGCCAAAGGCTTTGCACCCTGCGGCCCCGATCAGCTGTGGGTAGGTGATTTGACCTATATCAGGATACGAAGCGGTTTTGTATACCTTGCCGTGTTGATGGATGCCTGGTCCAGGAAAGTGGTCGGTTACGCTGCATCCAGGACCATGGATGTCAGACTTACGCTCTGCGCTTTAGAGGCGGCCATCCGCCATCGGGAGATTGGCACTGGCTTGATTCACCACACAGATCGCGGAAGCCAGTATCTGGCCAAAGCCTACCAGAACAGGCTGTGTGAATCAGGCATAACGGGCTCCATGAGCAGACCGGCAACCCCCACGGACAATCCACAGGCGGAGAGCTTCATGAAAACACTTAAATATGAGGAAATCTATGCGCTAAACTATGAAACACTGAACGACATCCAATACCGTTTACCACGGTTTATCGATGAAATTTACAATCGGCGTCGAATTCATTCAGCCTTGAATTATTTGACACCGGAAGAATTTGAACAAAGAGCAACTGAACGGGCGGTCAAATAAAAGCAATCTGAATTCCACTCCCAAGGGTTCACTCCACTAGCATGTTAAGTTTTCCGAATATAGACCCTGTAATCTTTTCCGTCGGCCCACTGAAACTGCATTGGTACGGTCTGATGTATGCCATTGGCTTTCTGGCTTTCTGGTGGCTGGGTAATATTCATGCAAAAAAAAAGCATACCGTAGTACAGCCTGCAGATGTTGGCGATATTTTTTTTTATAGCCTGCTGGGGGTAGTGATCGGTGGCCGACTGGGCTCAGTACTATTTTATAATTTTTCCTATTTTCTGGAAAATCCGCTGTATGTATTCAGGGTTTGGGAAGGCGGCATGAGCTTTCACGGTGGGTTAATGGGCGTCATCATAGCGCTATGGGTCTGTCAGCGGGCAAAAAGCTATGGTTTTCTCCACTTATGTGATTTTGTCGCACCAGCAGTGCCTGTAGGCCTGGGTGCAGGCCGGATTGGAAATTTTATCAATGGCGAGCTGTGGGGTCGTGCAACCGATGTGCCCTGGGCTATGGTATTCCCCGGTGCAGGAGGTCTGGCTAGACATCCTTCGCAGCTTTACCAGGCCTTTCTGGAAGGTCTGGTGATGTTTGCAGTACTTTGGCTATTTGCACAAAAACCACGTCCCACAGGTGCAGTGGCAGGTTTATTTTTGCTGCTGTATGGCATGTTCCGGTTTACAGTGGAGTTCGTACGTGAACCGGATACAAATCTGGGCTTTATCGCATTTGGCTGGCTGACAATGGGACAACTTCTGACAGTGCCCATAATCCTGGCAGGCTTGGTCATGATGTATCTGGCATACCGGAAATCCGGAATAGTGACTCGGGAATACTGAACCATGCAGCAATATCTGGAGTTGCTGGAACATGTGATGACGCATGGTGTAGAAAAAGGGGATCGCACCGGCACCGGTACGGTTTCTGTATTCGGTTATCAGATGAGATTCAATCTGGCCGACGGCTTTCCTCTTTTGACCACAAAAAAACTTCATCTCAAATCAATTATTCATGAATTGTTATGGTTTTTGAGAGGTGAGACCAATATTTCCTACTTGCGTGAAAATGGCGTTTCAATTTGGGACCAGTGGGCAGATGAAAATGGCGATCTAGGTCCGGTGTATGGTGCGCAATGGCGTAGCTGGCATTGTACGGATGGCAGAACGGTTGATCAGATCGGCACATTGATCGATAACCTGAAAAATAACCCTATGTCAAGAAGGCATATTGTCAGCGCCTGGAATGTGGGTGCATTAAGGGCCATGGCACTTCCACCCTGCCATGCATTTTTTCAATTTTATGTCGCCCAGAATCGTATCTCGTGCCAGCTTTACCAACGCAGTGCAGATGTTTTTCTGGGGGTGCCGTTTAACATCGCTTCCTATGCATTGTTGTTACAGATGGTTGCACAGGTAACTGGCTATGAGACTGGCGAATTTGTACATACCTTTGGCGATGTACACCTGTACAACAACCATGTTCAACAGGCTCGCCAGCAGCTCGAGCGCACCCCTTTTGCCTTACCGAAGATGCACATTAATCCAGATGTGAAATCCATCTTTAATTTTGTATATGAAGATTTTGAGTTACAGAATTATCAATGTCATGAACATATCCCGGCTCCGGTGGCAGTGTAGCGCCGGACATGGAGATTATTGTGATTGTTGCCATGACCCGTCAGGGTGTCATTGGGAAGAACAACCAAATCCCCTGGCACCTGCCTGCGGATTTACAACGCTTTAAAAAGATCACAATGGGTTACCCCATCGTGATGGGACGCAAAACCTTTGAGTCATTACCTGGGATACTGCCGGGCCGTCGGCATATTGTGCTTACACGCAACAAGGATTACCTTGCGAGGCGCTGTGAAATTGTTACAGGCTGGGAAGAGGTGGAAACCCTGACTGCAGAATCAGAAAAAATATTTGTAATCGGCGGAGCCGACATCCATGAGTTTGCATTGCCGCGCGCGCAGCAGCTGTATCTCACGCTCGTACACGCAGAGTTGGAAGGGGACGCTTATTTTCCGGAATGGAATAAAAGTCACTGGAAGGAGGTGTACAGGAAATTTCGCCCCAAAGATGGGAACAACCAATATGATATGGAATATATCCAGTATCAGCGCATAACCGGTTGCACAAAGTCCCTGATGCCGGGTGATAAGCCAGCCTCCTGATTTAACCGGTATCAGCGGTTGTATGCGGTTCAAGGTCTGTCCGGGCTTAGTGTTTTTCGGGGGGCTTGTGGGAGGACAGGGTCGAACCTGCAGGAATAGCACGTTTGGCCTCACATGCAATTTGGTATTTTCTATTTTTGGCACCACCGATTCTTACAGCAGTGAGGGAGCCGCCCCAGAGGCATCCTGTGTCGGTAGCAATAACGTTGTGTGTATCCCGATAGCCCAATGTGGACCAGTGTCCAAATACAATCGTGGTGTTTTTACTTTTTCGTGAGCTTATTTTATACCAGGGCTGTATTCTTGGGCCTTGCGTGCCGGGTGGCCCCTTGTCTGTCAGGTTCATCGTACCCCCAGGGTCGCAATAACGCAGCCTTGTGAACGAGTGGGTGATCACACGTAATCGAGCCCATCCGGTCAGGGTCTTGTCCCATTGATTTGGGGTATCGCCATACATGTTTTTCAAGAAATCCATGTATTTCTTGGAGCGCAGGATCTCTTCCACTTCCTTTGCACAGGCCAGGGCATTTGCAATGTTCCATTGAGGAACCAGGCCTGCGTGGACCATGGCAATGTTAAGCCTGGAATCGTAATGCATAAGAGGACGGTGTCTTAACCAGTCAACCAGCTCCTCTGCATCCCTGGCCCGAAGGGTCGGGGCAAGACTGCTGGATTTTGCAACCGGTTTTACCTTCGCATAAGCTGCAAGCAGATGAAGATCATGGTTGCCCAATACAGTGATGGCTGCCCCACCCAGTGATTTTACCCAGCGCAGGGTTTCAAGTGATTTGGGGCCCCGATTTACCAAGTCTCCAACAAACCATAGTTGATCAAGCTCCGGCTTGAATGCAATTTTTTCAACCAGCGCGGTTAATTCATCAAAACAACCCTGCACGTCTCCAATAGCGTAGATAGCCATACTCAATTAATCTGCGATATTAAAGTACGGTGTAACAGGTGATTTTGTCCGGACAAGACTGACAGAAAATAAATAAACCGCCCTAATCCCTATCACACCAACAGGATTCAGTTGTGTGATTTTCAGGTGCAGGAATCGGGAATGAAGGCCGGCCTAGTGTAAAACGCGAGGTGCAGCCAAGGTGAATGGATTAATTTCTGCATCAAACTCCGTGCCGTCATCGGTTACCATTTGATAACTGCCTCGCATGGTGCCTACAGGTGTTTCCAGCATGGTACCGCTGGTGTATTGAAACGCTTCACCCGGGCGCAGATATGGCTGTTCGCCGACGACACCTTCGCTTTTTACTTCCTGGGTTTTGCCATTGGAATCCGTAATGATCCAATGACGTGTTACCAGTCTGGCAGGTACAAGCCCTGTATTGTGTATGGTTACTGTGTACGCAAAAATGAACCGATTTTTTCCTTCGTCAGCCTCAACAAACGCGCTGTCTACACTTACATCAATATTATGGATTTCCGACTTACCCATAGTGTTTTTTATGGCTGTCATACCCGTTTAATTTCAAAAAAACATATCACTCTGAGAGCAGGTTAGCAAGATTTATATACTGCTGTATGGAAATTTCCTGTGGGCGCTGTCCCGGGTCAATAGCAACCTGTTGCAACTCCATCGCTGTAACCGTTTTTGCCAAACTGTTTTTAATTGTTTTGCGTCGTTGCTGAAAGGCAGTCGCAACCAGTTTATTGAACAGTGTCCGGTCATGGATCTTTTCCAGGTTATCGGGATCAGGTTGCAAACGCATGAAGCTGGAGGTTACTTTGGGCGGTGGTAAGAACATGTCTGGCATGATTTCGAATAAATTTTCTACCCTGTAACAACTCTGCACGGTTACGCTAAGCCGACTATATTCAGAGGTTCCTGGTGCTGCTGTAATTCGCTCGACGACTTCTTTTTGCAGCATGAAATGCATATCAGCGATCATTCTGGAAAACTGTAACAAATGAAATAACAGGGGGGTCGAGATGTTGTAGGGTAAATTGCCAATTAAACGGACCGGACGGGTTGTTTTGGCAACACGATTGAAGTCAAATTCCAGAACATCACCTTGATGTAAAGTCAGTGTCCCGACCCCGCCGCACTGCTTAAGTAATTCTTTGGATAGACCCCGGTCGATTTCAACTGCATGCATTGCACCGGTAATTTTTAAAACAGGCAGGGTAATGGCACCGAGCCCCGGGCCTATTTCGCAAATGTTCTGCTCTGGGGCAGGGGCTATGGCCTGTACAATCGCAGAGATTGTATTTTTGTCTGTCAGTAAATGCTGTCCAAGACGTTTACTGAGTTTTCTGGCCACTACTGAATCCTGTACGAATGATTCGGTGTTCCGCTTCCCATTGACCTGGCAGTACTCAAGCGCGCTGGCGAGGGAAATTGGCTCAGGCTGCAAGCTGTGGAATCGGGTACGGTATCCACGCGTGACGGCGAACCGGTTTTAATCGGGTTTATTCTCGTCCGGTACAGGGGCAGGGGGTACGGCAGCTGCGCTGGTTGATACCTGTGTTAATTCCGGGTTTTCGGGGTTGTCAGGTCTTCGAGGTTTTATCTCCCGTAAGACATATGTGCAGATTATTTCATAGTGATCCTGCTCGATAGGTTTTGCAAGGATCAGCGTAAGGGTAACATCAGGGTGGTAAAGCAGGAGCAGTGTATTTGCCTTAAGGGCTTCTGATGTATTTGAATCCGCTATTACACCGAAGCTCAGGTCCAGACTTTTCCCAATCTGGTCTGCAATCGTGCGCAATGCAGCCAATGCTGTTGTGGTTTCTCTGAGCTGAAGTTGTCCCAGATAGGCGACCCCCAGGGAGGATGCGTTTTTTGTAATTTCCAGGACACGTGCTTGATCGGAAAGGGGTTTGAATTTGAATGTAATGTTCTTTCCATGGAGCAACTCAAATTTTTCATTACTTGAAATGGTAATAACACGGTTCAGGTCAGCAGCATGTGCAACCGAAGCGCAGCACCACACCAGTAAAGCCGTAACCAATAAATATGCTTTTTTGTGATTCATTTGCCTATATTAAAATCAAACAGTCTGTACCGTAAAACATCCTTTTTATGCTTGAAGTCAGTGCAGTTCTGCCAGGTCTGAAGTGTGGCCAGTGCGGAGTTTGCCATCGATTCACGCTTGCCATCTCTTTATTTACTTGAATATACCTGAGAACGACTGCCTGCCAGTTTTGCCGCCAGTTTTGCCGCTGCATGAAGGCTGCCGGCATCTGCAATACCCTGCCCAGCAATATCCAGGGCGGTGCCATGGTCTACAGAGGTACGTATGACAGGCAAGCCAAGTGTCACATTAACGATATTTCCAAAGTCGTTGTGTTTTATAACGGGCAGCCCTTGATCGTGATACATTGCGACCACTGCATCCTTGGTGTGGAGTTTCTCCCGGATAAAGGCGGTGTCGGCCGATATCGGTCCCTCCAGTTGCATCCCTTGCTTGCGCAGCTTTTCAAGTAATGGACTGATAATTTCCTTTTCTTCTGATCCCAGATACCCGTTTTCTCCCGCATGTGGATTTAAGCCACATACACTTATACAGGGTTCTTCGATACCGAAGCACTCGATCAGGCCCTGTTGCAAAACCCTCAGTACGCCTTCAATGCGTTGTGTTGTAATCTGGGCTGGAATATTTGCGACTGCCAAATGCGTAGTCACGAAGGCTACCCGGAGTGTATGGGCTGTATCTCTTTTGTCCATCTCATTGCTTAGTAGCATGACCGGGACACCGCCGGTTTTTTCAGAGATAAATTCTGTATGCCCGGAAAAGGGAATACCTGCCTCATTAATAATGCTTTTTTGTACGGGTCCGGTTGTAAATGCCTGACAGATGCCACCTTGCACCAGGTCGATTGCAGTGTTCAGGGTTTCAATAACGTAGCTGGAATTTTCAGCGTCCAGCTTTCCTGGGACGACCTGATTCGGAGTCGGGATATCGATTACCTTGAGTTGCCCGGAGTCATGGGATGCAGGGGTATCGCCTGAATCAAAGCTGCTAATTGCAATATCAATGTGTAATTGCCGTGCAAGATCGCTCAGTAGTTGTTTGCTGGCAATTGCTACAATCTCGAATGAAAGGGTTTGCTGTGCAAGTTTTAGCACTAGTTCCGGACCAATTCCAGCAGGTTCGCCAGGGGTAACAGCGATTCGGATAGGAGGTTGCATGGAGGCAGCTAGTTGAGGGCCTGAAAGCCGGAGTCAGTCAATAGAGTGCAGTCGATTTTCTATATAGCTTTCATCGCGAAGCTGTCTTAACCAAAGTTCGGTTTCTTCCTCTATTTTTCTTTGTCTGATTTGCTCACGTGCTTCGGCGCGCATGGCTTCTTGGGTATTATCATGCCTTCGGACATCGAGCAGCTGCACAATGTGCCAGCCATACTGGGTAGGGAATGGTTCACTGATCTGTTTTACCTTCAGACTGTCTACAACTTTTTTGAATTTCGGTACATAACTGCTTGAAACAGCCCATTCGAGTTGACCGCCATTTGCAGTGCTGCCATGGTCTTCGGAATATTCTTTTGCCAGCCCGCCAAAATCTTCACCACCTTCTATTCTTGACTTGATGCCTTGTAACCTTGTTTCCGCGGCCTCATCAGACAGCAGCGCATTGGTTCGAATCAGAATATGTCGCACTAACACCTGATTGACCATGGTATCTTGTACTCCGCGTTTGTCTATGAGCTTGAAAATATGAAAACCCGCAGGACTCTGGACAATTTTGCTTATATCACCGGGAGCCATCTGGTCGATTTGCTGTAAAAAAATCCGCGGCAATTGTGCCCTGTCACGCCAACCCAAATCACCGCCTTGCAAGGCGTCCTGAGCATCCGAAGCAGCGATTGCCAGCTGGGTAAAATTACTTCCGGAGATGGCACGCTCGTATACCACAGAGGAATGGGCTGCAGAATCTTTGATTTGTTCCGGGCTTGGACCTTCCGGTACTGCAACCAATATGTGTGCAATATGGTACTCATATTCTTTTTTTAATAATCCTTCATCTGATCGGGTAACCAGTTCCTCGACTTCACTTTCTGAAACCTGAATGTTCTGATCAATCGTACGCTGGCGCAGTTGCCCTATTATCATCTCATCCCGTACCTGATTTCTGAAGACTATATAATCCAGTCCCTGTTGCAGCAGCGCATTGCGAAACTGTTCGAGATCCATATTATTGTGTTTAGCCAGATTGCGCATGGCCTGATCAAGACTCAGGACATCAATTTGAATTCCCCGGTGTTCAGCAAGCTGCAGTTGCAGGCGCTCTACAATTAAACGCTGAAGCACCTGCTCGATGAGTACGTCCTCGGGAGGCAAGGCATTGCGGTTTTTGTCGAATTGTCGCACCAGGACCTGTATGCGTTGCTTCAACTCACTTTCCATGATGACGTCGTCTTCGACGACCGCCACGATACTATCAAGCACACTTGCACTGGTGCCGGTGACAAACAGCACGGCTGCAAGCATGTATAGAATACGCTTCATCCAGGTGTCGCTGGTTTAGGGTGAGTGTAATTTGTCAGCAAAATATTCATCGTCCGTGTCATCGTATCCCCGTATTCCGCGTTCGAGCACTTCACCCAGGGGCGAGCCGACCTGTCCCAAGCCTTTCAGGACCAGTTGCAGTTCTATGCTGTTGTTATAGTCCTCATCCGTGTTCTGAGTATAACGCCGTCCCGCCAGACGCAGCTTCCAGCAGCAGGTGTCATACTCAAGTCCTGCAAGAAGTTCCAGATTACGTTTTCTTTGCAAGTCATAATTCCAGCGCATTACGGCACGCCATTTGTTATTCACTGGCAGTACCATAGACACATCGGATTGTTCTAGGCTGTGTCTCTGGCCTGTTGGGTCGGCCAACTCCAGATCCCTGCGTCGGTAGCGATAGGCAATGTTCAGAACCAGATTACGTTCGTTGCGATATTGAAGGCGTACAGAATTTCTTTCTGTATGATCATTATGAGTATCCAGCAAGGTGGAGGCAATCGCTTTCCAACGATCGCCCAATCCTATTTTCAGCTCTGCAGCCACCTCTGAGGATTGATCGCGTTCAACCGGCTGACCCGGCAATCCGGTTTTTCGATCCCTGAAATAAAAAATGCGCCCCAAACTGGCTTGCAGTTTCTCCTTGCCATTTTCCGGGTTCAGGATACGTGAGGTCACTCCAACACTCAGGTGATCGGCTTCATCCATACGATCGTTGCCGCTGAAACGGCTGTTGCGGAAAAGCTGCTCAAATCCAAATTCGTACTCTGTGGTGTCGAAGACCGGGATATCGGTCTGATCGCGAAACGGGGTATGCAGGTAATACATTCGGGGCTCAAGGGTTTGAATGTTCCCGGATTTCTTCAGTTCCCTTTCAAAGGTCAGCCCGGTGTCTAGGTATATACTGGGCAGGCTTCGGGTAGGTTCATCATCAAGTCCGTCTTTGCGATGCAAATCATACCGGGTGTGGGTCAGACGCACACCGGGCCGGACAAAATAGGCTGTACCTTCAAAGGGCCTCTCAACTTTTACCCCCAGATGAAGCCGCTCTCCGTCGATTTTGTCATCATGCTGGAAACGTACCCATTCACTTTCAGAACTGAAATCAAATCCACCTGCCACAGCCGGGTAGTTCCCGCTCAGCTTGAACTGCGGAAGGCGTTTAAAAGGCTCATCTTCATTCAGTGAACTTCGGTCGACCACTTGGAAACCCTGCATACGTGCCGTAAATTCCCAGTGTTTGCCCTGATACCCCAGACGGCCGTGTTGCTCGATATACTGGGTGCTGCTAAAACCCAGTGCATCACCAAGGTCCTCGAAATAGCTTTCATCTGAAACCCGGTTATACAGGAGGTCCAGCTCTATTTTCGGGGTCAGGAAACCTTTGTGCTTAACCATTGCCAGATAACGGTCATCATTGAATTCATGGTCATCCAGATACTCCACTCCAACCTGACTTAACCCTTTCCGGCTCAGGGAGCGAAAGCTTGATTTCAGCTGTAATCCACGATCAGCAAGCAGACGGGGCGCAAAAACAGCATCCCGGTTTGGTGCAATGCTCCAGTACCACGGTATTTCAAATTCAAGGCCAGAATTACTGGAGTTGCTGAGTGCAGGCGTTAAAAAGCCGGATTTGCGGGCATCGTCAATCGGAAACCGTATCCACGGAATATAAAAGACAGGTACACCTTTAACCCTCAGTGTTACACCTTTTCCGATTCCGTCTCCTGATGCTTTATTCAGTTCAAGTTTACCTGCCGCAAGCTCCCAGGAGTCATCTCCTTTTTCGCAGGTGGTGTAGGTTGTATTTTCAAGGTGAACCACATCTTTTGATGTCCGTTCAACGCTGTCGGCCTTGCCGCGCGCATGCAATGGCTTGTATTGATAGGCAGTTGAACCGGATTTAAAGTAACCGGTATCGAGATCCAGTTGCGCCTCTGGACTTTCTACTACCAGTTGGTCGTTTTCAATGCGTACATGACCGCTGGCATACACTTTCCTTTCATTTTCATGGTAGCGCAGGAGGTCCGCATCCACCACCTGGGGCCCACGTGTTATGTGTACCTTACCCCGTAATATGAGCGCACCCGTTTCATCACGTTCGATACTGTCTGAGCTAAGCTGTGCAGGCGTATCGGGCTGTACAGGAGGGGCTGCCTTGGCGGCCGGTCCTGTCTGACAGGTCAGGTGTGCGGCATTCTGGTTTTTCAGAGGAGTTGCCTGACTTTCAGGCAGGGAGTGGGGCGGGTCAGCCGCCAGCGCGGCGTGACAGATAAACCCCAAAACAGACACGCCTAGCTTGATCAGGAGTTTCTTCGACATGAGTGGTTTAAGTACGGCGTGAAAGTTTAATAACGGCATGAGCAGTGTAGCATTTTTTAAGGCAAGTGATGGGTGGAATACCACTACACCCGCAGCACCGGCACAGGTTGCCCTGGCAGCAACTCTTGCCGATGCATTGCTGGAATCCGGTCGTCATCGTACTGTGCCGAGATACCTTACAGTAGTGGTGCAATAACGAGGCTCACGATGGCCATGACATTGATGAGGATGTTCATGGATGGGCCTGAAGTATCCTTAAGCGGGTCACCTACTGTATCCCCGACCACCACGGCCTTGTGAACATCGGAGCCCTTGCCGCCAAGATTTCCTTTCTCGACATATTTTTTTGCATTGTCCCAGGCCCCCCCTGCAGTGGTCATCGTCAATGCAAGCAGGACGCAGCCCAGAAGCGCACCCCCCAGCATCCCACCCAGTGTCTCGGCGCCGAAACCAAAGCCGACAATAACCGGTGCGATAACTGCCAGCAGGCCTGGTGCAACCATGCGTTTTAATGCGGCGGTGGTTGCAATATCCACACAGCGAACTGTGTCCGGTTTGGCATTGCCCTCAAGCAATCCGGGGATCTCCCTGAACTGCCTGCGAATTTCCTTAATCATGTCAAAGGCCGCATCGCCGACTGCGGTGATGGTCAGGGAAGCTACGATGAAGGGAAACACCCCACCGATGAACAATCCAATTAAAACCCTGGGGTCACTCAAGTCCAGGACTATGGGCTCCTTGCCGTGACTCACTTCAGAAAGGAATGCAGTGATAATTGCCAAAGCCGCCAGGGTTGCTGCACCGATTGCAAATCCCTTGCCAATGGCAGCGGTTGTATTGCCCACCTCGTCCAATTCATCGGTGATCTTGCGCACGTCATCTCCAAGCTCTGCCATCTCCGCAATGCCGCCAGCATTATCCGCTACCGGCCCATAGGCATCTATGGCCATGGTGATGCCTACTGTTGCCAGCATGCCAACCGCTGCAATGCCTACCCCGTATAAATCTGCAAAATAATTTGCAAAGAAAATGATTGCAGCAAGACTCAGGATGGGTATTACAACAGATTGTGTGCCTGCTGCCAGACCGGCAATAATTACCGTTGCAGGACCGGTTTCACCACTGCTGGCAATCTTTCTTACCGGTTTGCCGCCCGTATAGTATTCAGTGACCAGGCCGATAATGATTCCACCGATTGCACCGGCCAGCACGGAGACCCAGACACCGGTACTTACCCCCAGTGCATGGATCACCAGATAGGCGGCAGCAATAAAAAGCACCGCTGCCGAAAAGGTCCCTATTCGCAAGGCTGTGGCAGGCGATTTGCGAACGGCTGTTTTAACCAGAAGAATGCCGAGGATAGAACAGACAATACCGGCTGAAGCCAGACCTAAAGGTAAAAACATCAGGGCCTGTTTTTCACCCAGTTGTTCAATTACAGTCGGGCCCAGCGTGGCAGAAATTGCAATGGTGGCAATGATCGAGCCACAGTAGGACTCAAAGATATCTGAGCCCATGCCTGCCACATCCCCGACATTGTCTCCAACATTGTCGGCAATGACGCCCGGGTTACGCGGGTCATCTTCGGGGATTCCAGCTTCGATTTTGCCCACCAGGTCTGCTCCCACATCTGCACTCTTGGTGAAGATACCTCCACCTACCCGTGAAAACAGGGCCACTAACGATGCGCCCATCCCAAAGCCATGAATGACATTTGCAGTAGCCGGGTCGCGCCCGAAAGCCAGATACAGGGCACCCAGTCCCAGCAGGCCCATTGCAGCTACGGTAAGTCCCATGATGGAGCCACCCATAAAGGCAATATCGAGTGCAGCATCCCTGCCTTTCTCATGTGCGGCTACTGTAGTTCGAACATTGGCGCGGGTGGCCGTATACATACCGATGTAGCCTGCTGCCGAGGAACACAGTGCACCTACTATAAATGCGATTGCAGTATTCTGGCCCAGGTCCGAAACCCAGATGGCAAGTGTGACAAGTGCTGCAAACACAAACAGGATTGAATATTCACGGTGCATGAAGGTCATGGCACCGGTATGGATGGCACCGGATATTTCGACGACTTTGTCGCTGCCTTCGGGGTGGCGCAGTATCGACCGGTATATCAAGAATGCAATGATAAGACCCAGAGCACCCAAGATAACGGGCAGATGATGAATAGTCATGAATATTTCTCCCTATAGAGGTGGCAATTTTGTCGCTTCCGGTTTTAACGAGTCGATCGTATCCTGCTGAATGAATATCAATCCATACGGGCTGGCGACAGGGCCTTGCACTTGATTGCAGGCTTCCACCAGCATACGGTCGCGTGCATTATATACGCGATAAAACCCATAGTTTCTAATGAAATACTGAAGCACCCGGTACCGGTTCCCGCTAAAAATGTATCCCTTAAGTCAGGGGGACGTATATTTGATACCATCATCCCTTTATCAACTGGGCAGTATAACTAAAATTGGCCGACAGCGATTTCCTTAAAGATCCTGGGCGGGAAGCGCGCTATTTCAGCATACGAATTTCTATTGTTGTCCTGCTTGTGCTGCTTTGTTTGCTGGTGCTTGGGTTGCGACTGTTTTTCCTGCAGGTTCAAAGTCGTGATTATTACACAACCCTGTCCCAGGAAAACCGAATAAAAATTGTGCCGGTACCGCCCACAAGGGGGCTGATCTATGATCGAAACCTGAATCTGCTGGCAGCCAATAAATCCAGCTATCAAATCAGTATTACGCCTGCACAGGTGGACGATATTGAACAGGTTATTTCACAACTGGGCCAGTTCATTGGGCTTGAACAGCATCACCTCAAAAAATTTTATGAGGATATGAAACGCAAACAGTCATTTGAACCTGTTCCGCTAAAAATAAATCTAAGTGAAGATGAGGTGGCACGTTTTTCGGTAAATCGTCATCGGTTCCCTGGTGTAGAAGTTATCGCACATGCCAGTCGCCATTACCCGATGACCGGAGTGAATGCCCATGCCCTGGGTTATGTCGGGCGCATCAATACGGAAGAAGTACAAAAACTGGATAAGCAGGATTACAGCGGGACTACCTATGTCGGGAAACTGGGTGTGGAAAAATTCTACGAGGACGTCCTGCATGGCAAGGTAGGCTACCAACATATCGAAATCAATGCGCAGGGGCGCAAGATACGGGCATTGAAGAGCGTCCCCCCGGTACCGGGTGCAGACATCGTGTTGACGCTGGATGCGCGGTTGCAGGAAGTAGCGCTGCAGGCCCTGGGCGAGCGCAGGGGCTCTGTTGTAGCCATGGAGCCGGCAACCGGCGAGATACTGGCTTTTGTAAGTGCGCCAACGTATGACCCCAACCTGTTTGTAAATGGTATCAGCAGCAAGCACTATGCGCGGTTACGCGATGACCCGGATCAACCGTTATTCAATCGTGCTTTGGCGGGCCAGTATCCTCCTGGCTCAACGATTAAACCGATGGTAGCCCTTGCAGGGTTGCATTATGGTGTGACCCGGGCAGAAGAAACCATCTGGGCTGGGCCGTATTATCAACTACCGGGCCATAAGCGCAAGTATCGCGACTGGAAAAAAGAAGGACATGGCCGGGTCGGCATGTCTAAAGCAATCACTCAGTCCAGTGATGTGTATTTTTACACGTTGGCCTATAACCTTGGCATAGATAGGATGTCTGAGTTTCTTGCACATTTTAATTTTGGCAGCAAGACTGGACTGGATATCCGGGGAGAGGCGAAGGGAATCCTGCCCTCGCAGGAATGGAAACGCAAGACACACGGGCAATCTTGGTATCTGGGTGAAACCATCATCACCGGCATCGGCCAGGGGTATATGTTGGTTACTCCGCTGCAGCTTGCCTTGGCAGCAAGTGTTTTGGCGACCCGCGGGCAAGGCGTGCGGCCAAGAATTTTACGTGCTATGCACAAGCTTGGCGATGTGGAGGAGAGGGTACCTGCGGCGGTTATGTATTCGGTTGATGTAATCAATAAATTTCACTGGGATCAGGTCGTTGAAGCGATGGTGGATGTTGTGCACAAGCCTAATGGAACGGCGTATCGTATCGGAAAGGATGCCAAGTATCAGATTGCCGGAAAGACCGGAACCTCGCAGCTATTCAGTTTGGAGAAAGATGGGGTATACACGAAATATCAAGAGGAAAACGTTGCAGAAAGGCTTCGCGATCATGGCCTGTTTATCGCATTCGCTCCTGTGGATGAGCCTAGAATAGCCATTGCAGTCATTGTAGAGAATGGAGGCAGTGGCAGTGCGGCAGCCGCACCGGTGGCGAAAGCCGTTATGGATCACTATCTGTTGGGAGCAGATCATGATCTGCAGGCTGCATTATGATTGACTTCCGTTTGTATGGGGTAACCATAAAAAAACAGGGAGGACAGCTGCTTAACCTTGACCCTGCCCTGATGGGTGCGCTGGTTGTGCTTTGTGGGTTGGGACTGATAGTGCTTTACAGTGCAGTAAACAATGAGATAGATGTCATCCTTCGCCAGTCCGCTCATTTTGCGATCGGTTTTATAGCTTTACTTTTTCTGGCACAGGTTCCGAGCAAACAGTTATCCAAATGGTCACCCTGGCTTTATCTGGCGGGTCTGGTTTTACTGATTGTTGTACTGATGATAGGGTATAGTGGCAAAGGTGCACAGCGCTGGCTGGATCTGGGCATTATTCGCTTTCAGCCATCCGAGTTCATGAAGATACTCCTTCCCATGATGGTAGCCTGGTACCTTAGCGACAAGCATATGCCCCCTTCCTTGGGGCAGATCATCATGGCATTGCTCATGATTGTAGTTCCTGTCTGGCTTATTTTTGTTCAGCCCGATCTGGGAACTGCGTTACTGGTGTTGAGTACTGGTTTTTTTGTTATTTTCCTGGCAGGTATCACCTGGCGGCTGCTCGCAGCTTTCAGTGGCTTGGTTCTGGTCAGCGTACCCGTTTTCTGGTTTTATTTACATGATTATCAGCGACAGCGAATTCTTACCCTGTTAAGTCCCGAGAGTGACCCGCTTGGCGCCGGTTACCATATTATTCAGTCCAAGATTGCGATTGGCTCAGGCGGTATTTATGGCAAAGGCTGGCTGAATGGAACTCAGTCTCAACTCGATTTTATACCTGAACGTTCCACCGATTTTATCTTTGCGGTGCTCGGTGAAGAGTTTGGTTTTTTTGGAGCTATATTATTATTATGTGTCTATGGTTTTATCGTAATGCGGGGTCTGAGTATTGCATCTTGTGCAGAGGATACTTACTCTAGATTACTTGCAGGCGGCTTGAGTTTATCCTTTTTTGTTTATTTTATAGTGAATATTGGTATGGTGAGCGGTTTGTTGCCAGTTGTGGGGGTTCCTTTGCCGCTGATCAGTTACGGAGGAACCTCAATCGTGACAATTCTGGCGGTATTTGGAATATTGATGTCAATTCATTCAAGCCAGAAAATGTTTTCATCTTAAAAACGCATGAAAAAAATATTAGTCACTGTACTTTTCCTGAATATCTTCATAGCCGATGAAAGTGTTGCGAGTGAAAGCTATCTGGATCGTGCAGAAGTTCAAAGCTTCATAGACGATTTTTCAGAACGTCATCAATACGCAAAATCTTCATTAATCACCCTTATGGGGAATGTGAAAAAACAGACTCGGGTGTTGGATGCCATACAACGCCCTGCCGAGAAGAAAAAAAACTGGCAAGAGTACAGAAAGATATTTGTTACCCCAAAACGGATCAATGAAGGTTTGCAGTTCTGGACTGAGAATGTGCAGATACTGGAAGCCGCTGAACAGCGCTTCGGCATACCCCCTGAAATCATTGTTGCAATTATTGGTGTCGAATCATTTTACGGGAGATATAAAGGCAAATTCCCTGTTCTGGATTCGCTGGTGACGCTGGGATTTGAGTATGAACCGCGAAAGAAGTTTTTTCGTGATGAACTGGAACATTTTCTCTTGTTGGTACGGGAAGAGGCACTTGACCCCTCTATCATCAGGGGTTCGTATGCCGGAGCGATGGGTAAAAGCCAGTTTATTTCCAGCAGCTACCGAAGATATGCGATTGACTTTGACGGGAACGGCAAGCGTGATTTATGGGAGAGTAACGCAGATGTTATTGGCAGTGTGGCCAATTATTTCAAGGAACATGGCTGGCAGACAGGTCAGCCTGTGACTTTTCCGGTAATCGCCCAAGGGGGTCGCTACAAGGCGCTTTTGGGAAAAGGGTTAAAGCCTGCCGTTTCAATTTCCGAGCTGGCCCAATACGGTGTCAAGCCAAGTAGTGAACTGCCTGCAGAAGAAGGAAAGGTGGCACTGCTTGAGTTTAAAAAGGACAATTCGACTGAATACTGGGCAGGCTTGAACAATTTTTATGTTATCACGCGTTATAATCACAGTCATATGTATGCGATGGCCGTATACCAATTAAGTCAGCAGGTCAAACAGGATATCAAAGACTACGTTGCTCAAAACAGAAGCTTTTAGGACTACTGTCTATTTCATCCATGCATGGGTTTTTGTTCTGCTAGTGTCAGGACTGGTCGCGTGTACATCAAAAAAGCACGCAGAGGTGACTCCGGTCATCCCGCCTGTGATGAAGGCCCCTCCACGTGGGCTGCCGCCCGACCCGGTACCCCGAGTCGAACCCCGCAGCCGCTATGGTAATCCGGCATCCTATGCAGTGTCCGGCAAGCGCTATTACACACTTTCCAGCAGTCGCGGTTTTGCGGAAAGGGGCATTGCTTCCTGGTATGGGAAAAAATTTCATGGTCGGCGTACTTCCAGTGGCGAAACCTATGATATGTATGCCATGACGGCAGCACATACCCGGCTGCCCTTGCCTACCTATGTTCAGGTAACAAATCTTGAGAATGGCAAGCAAGTCGTGGTGCGTGTAAATGACCGTGGACCTTTTCATCCAAACAGGGTGATTGATTTGTCCTATTCTGCCGCGAGCAAACTTGATATCGTTACACAAGGAACGGGTCTGGTAGAAATTCGCGCCCTTGATCCATTACACTACCGGCTTTCGAAAAAACCTGGAAAAACCCCCGCACAAAGTGCTGGCCAGGTCTACAAGGGCGATCAGCAGATGGGTGATAGCAGACCCAGGGTATTTGTGCAGGTGGGTGCATTCAGTGAGCGTGCCGGTGCAGACCAGCTGTTAAATCAACTTCGTGAGCTCAATCTTGGGGCTATTTCAATATCCTCAATAATCATAGATGCAGAGAGACTGCATCGGGTGCGCATTGGACCACTACCTACCGTTCAGTCTGCCGATGATACTTTTTCCAGGCTCAGTGACATGGGTATGAGAGAGCACCGGGTAATAATAGAGTGATCATTGCATGTGAAAAGTTACTATGGAGCTAGATGCGAATGAAGTTTAAAACGGCTACCTTGATTCTGGGGTTAATACTTGTCTGCACATCCGCATATGCAGAATCATTACCCATTCCTGCAGTACCTAAATTTGTAGCTTCCAGTTATGTGTTGATGGATTTTGCAAGTGGGACCGTTCTTGCTGAGTACAATTCGAGGGAACGTGTCGACCCTGCAAGTATTACAAAAATAATGACTGCATACGTAGTGTATAAGGTCTTGGCAGAAGGTAGTGTACATCTGGATGATCCGGTACTTATCAGTGAGATGGCGTGGCGCAGTATCGGTTCAAGGATGTTTGTTGAGATAGGGGACAGGGTTTCCCTTGCCGATTTGCTACGAGGAATGGTCATTCAGTCTGGTAATGATGCCAGTATCGCGCTTGCCGAGCAT
This sequence comes from Gammaproteobacteria bacterium, assembly GCA_965205275.1. Taxonomy (GTDB): domain Bacteria; phylum Pseudomonadota; class Gammaproteobacteria; order UBA4575; family UBA4575; genus WTFY01. Next base: position 1,347,601 of record OZ242168.1, on the reverse strand, counting down.
ATTGCCGGAACCGAAGAGAGCTTTGCAAGCATGATGAATGCGGAGGCAGTGCGGCTGGGCCTTGAGGATAGCAACTTTATCAATTCGACAGGCCTGTCGGATACTAGGCACTATACAACAGCCTATGATATGGCCTTGCTGTCACGTGCGATGATTCAGGAATTTCCACAAGAATACAAACGTTACGCAAAAAAAGAATTCACTTTTAACAATATCAAGCAATATAATCGCAATCGCCTGTTGTGGCGTGACGATACCGTGGACGGTATTAAAACCGGATATACTAAAGCTGCACGCTATTGTTTGGCAACTTCGGCTGCACGCGGTGACATGCGTTTGATTTCAGTGGTGATGGGTGCAGACAGTCCGCGTTCCCGTATGGTCAACAGTCAGGCATTGCTCAATTATGGGTTCAGGTACTACGAGTCACACAAATTATATCAGGTAGGCGAAGCCTTGACCGAACAGCGCGTATGGAAAGGAGAATCAAAGTTGACTCAACTGGGGCTGAATGAAGATCTTTTTGTAGCCATACCGCGTGGCCAGTTCAATAAACTGAAAGCTACTACCAGTATCAAGCTGGATATGGTGGCACCCATTTCCCAAGGTGATCAGTTTGGCACCGTTAAAATAACCTTTAAAGGTGAGGATATTGTGGAAAAGCCGCTGATAGCCTTGCATACAAATCCACAAGGGAACCTTTCGCGACGCCTTGTTGATTTCTTTATGCGGCTTTAGTACTTCCCATACTGATCGTGATACAAGTTCCAGCCTTTTTAAATGGTGAATACATGCCTCTTGAGGCATGCCGTATTTCACCCCTGGATCGTGGTTTTATGTTTGGCGATGGTGTATATGAACTGATCCCTGTCTATCACCGCAAGGCTTTTTGTCTGCAGCAGCACCTGACGAGGCTTGCGCGCAGTATTGGACAGGTTCGTATTCATAATCCTTATACCCAGGCACAATGGGAAACTATCATTGAAAACCTGATTCAGCGGTCGGATAGCTCTCAGCTGGCCATTTATATCCAGATTACCCGGGGGGTTGCCGTACGTGATCACGTATTTCCCGAAAATACACCTCCAACCGTGTTTGCAATGGCAAATCCTTTAATGAATATTGAGGATGAACTCCTGCAAAAAGGAATTGCACTGGTTACAGCAGAGGATATTCGCTGGCAACGCTGCGACATAAAAGTAACCGGGCTGCTGGCTAATGTCTTGGCCAAACAGGATGCATTACAAGCCTGTGCTGCTGAGGTCATCATGGTTCGTGATGGCTTTGCGTTGGAGGGTGCTGCCAGTAATCTGTTTGTGGTACGTGACGGGGAGATCTATACACATCCCAAAGATAACTTAGTACTGCCTGGCGTCACACGTGATTTTGTACTGGAATTACTAAATGAGCTGGGCCTGAAATACCGTGAACAGGCGATTCCTGAAAAATGGTTGTATCTGGCTGATGAGCTTTGGATCACAAGCTCAGCCAAGGAGATCCTGCCAGCCACCAAAATTAATCAGCATGTTGTAGGGGAGGGTATGCCAGGGAGGTTCTGGAAGGATGTCTATGCCCTGTACCAGCAACGGAAAGTTCAGAGCCAAGCTTAAACAAGTAGAAAATAGGCAAAAAATTACTACAGTTTAACCGTACATGCCGGTATGGATTTTTTGACAGCCTGTTATTATTCAATCACGGCACTGTGAGGCACTTATAAAATGTGTCGACTCAAGATTCGGTATCTGGGCAGACAGGAGTATCGCCCGGTTTATGCAAAAATGCAGGAGTTCAATGCCGGGCGAAATACCACCACTGCAGATGAATTCTGGTGCTTGCAGCATCCACCGGTCGTTACATTGGGCGCACATGCCAGCAGCGGACATATTCATTCAGGGCTGAATATTCCGGTGATACATACGGATCGCGGCGGACAGGTCACCTACCATGCGCCCGGGCAGGTAATTACCTATTTGTTGATAGATCTGCGGCGAAAAGCCATGGGCATCAGGCAGCTTGTACAGCACATGGAACAGGCCGTAGTCGATCTGCTGGACAGTTACCAGGTCAGTGCTCTGGCACACACCGATGCCCATGGGGTGTACATTGAAGATGCAAAAGTTGCCTCACTCGGTTTGAGAGTCAGTGGTGGATGTTGTTACCATGGTGTGGCATTAAATGTTGACATGGACTTGACCCCGTTTTCACTTATGGACCCCTGTGGATTTCCAGGGCTGGCTGTCACGCAGTTGAGAGATCATGGGATTGGGTCTGACTGCCAACAGGTCCATACAGAATTAACGATGCAGCTGTGTAAACAGCTTAGCTATAAAGCAACGGATATAGAAACTATTGGCCAGTAAATCACATCTTGCAAAGCTTGGCGTTAAACAGCGTGGCAGGGAAAAGGTTGCGCGCATTCCGGTTAAACTGGAAAGTTCAGCACCGCACATCCCGAAACCTGCATGGCTTCGCGTGCAAGCACCTACCGCCAAGGTGAAAGCTTTAAAAAGTCTGTTAAGAGAGCAGAAACTGCACACCGTGTGCGAAGAGGCCTCCTGCCCAAATCTGACCGAGTGTTTTATTCATGGCACGGCTACATTCATGATTATGGGTGATGTCTGTACACGTCGCTGTCCGTTTTGTGATGTTGCACATGGCAGGCCATTGCCATTGGATGAACAGGAACCAGACCATCTGGTGGAGGCTATCAAGCGAATGGAGCTGCGTTATGTGGTGATTACTTCAGTCGATCGCGATGATTTGCAAGATGGGGGTGCCAGTCACTTCATAAAGTGTATGCAGCGGATACGTGAATGTTGTGCAGATACAAAAATTGAGATCCTCGTCCCTGACTTTCGCGGGCGGCTGGACCGAGCTTTACAGATCCTGTGTCAGCAACCCGCCGATGTGTTCAACCATAATTTGGAAACTGTACCGCGCTTGTATCCTCATGCCCGCCCTGGTGCTGATTATCAGCATTCACTGAATCTGTTGCGCCAGCATAAGCAACAAATCGCACAGGTCCCCACAAAGTCAGGCTTAATGCTGGGCTTAGGGGAGCGAACAAACGAGGTTATTCAGGTGATGAAAGATTTGCGTGCACATGATGTAGACCGGCTTACCCTAGGGCAATATCTGCAGCCGAGTCGTCATCACTTGCCGGTGCAACGCTATCTTGACCCGGCAGAATTTGACAGATTACGCTGCATGGGAGAGGACCTAGGCTTTGATCATGTCGCAAGTGGCCCCTTGGTGCGCTCTTCTTATCATGCAGATATTCAGGCTTATGGGCGCTAAGTTCTTTTTAATCAAAGGCCCTGATCAGGGATAACCACTACCTGGCATGGTCTAGGGTTTTATCAGGCACACATTCCGTCGTGTCAGGGGCTGCCTACAACTTCAGAGAGATAATCTTCAGCCTGCTCAAGTCGCTCAGGACTTCCAATGTCAAACCATTTGCCGGCATGATATTCTGCACTTACCTGCCCCTGATTGATCGCAGTGCGCAGAACATGAGCCAAAGCCGGTTTTCCGGCTGACCGGTTTTCAAACAGTTTAGGTAGATAGACCCCTATACCGCTAAAGGTAAGGTAACTTTTTCCTGTGTTGTAAACCTTGCCAGATTCATAGACAAAGTCACCATCAGGGTGATGCGCTGGATTATCTACAAGTACCAGGTGCGCCATGTCATGCGCAAGATCAGGAAATGAAAGGGAGTGGTCACACCAGATATCACTATTCATCACCAAAAACGGCTTGCTGCCCAGCAGGGGTAGGGCATGAATAATTCCGCCAGCTGTTCCCAAGGGGTGTTCACCTTCGTGGGAATATTCAATGTGTACTCCATAGCGTAGACCATCGCCAAGTTTTTGCTGAATCATATCTCCCAGGTAGGAAAGATTGATAACGATTTTTTCATAGCCTGCAGATTTTAATTTTTCCAGATGGTGCTCAATTAAAGATTTGCCTGCAAGCTTGATAAGAGGTTTGGGGGTATGGCAGGTTAAAGGCCTCAATCGCTTTCCCAAGCCTGCTGACAGTAACATGCACTTCATTATGGTCTGTAAAAAACTTTTTCGTTTATAAAATCAGCAAGTCCGCGCGTCTCAGGATATCTGGGCGCAATGGTTTTTATGTAATCTAGAGTGCGTGGAATATCCTGCAGGTAAGCAGGCTTGTTATCACGCAAGTTCAGGCGTGCAAATATACCAATGGCTTTTAAATGTCGCTGAATACCCATTAAGTCAAACCACTTCAGAAAAGTTTCATCTTCAATAGGGGTAATCATATCTTTTTTCAGGAGTTTGTTTTTATAACCCAGCGCCCATGTCTGCACTTGGGCGGATGGCCATTCGATATAGCAATCACGGAGCAAAGAGACTGCATCATAAGTAAGCGGACCACAAACGGCATCTTGGTAATCTATGATGCCAGGCCAGCTTGCATCAATTTGCATCAGGTTGCGTGAATGATAATCACGGTGCACAAACACCTGTGGCTGATCCAGGGCATTATTTTTCAGGTGAGTAAATACTTCATTTAATGACTGATGTCTGGAATTTGAAAGTTCAACAGCAAGCAGCCGGTTTAAAAACCACTGTCGAAATAATTCCATTTCCTGTAATAAAAGCTCCTGGTTGTAATCAGGCAGACTACCTGCAGGAATTTGCTGAAGGATTGTCAGTGCCTCCAATGCATTGTTGTACAGGGTATCAGCATTTTCAGCATTCAATATATCCAGAAGCAAGGTGTCGCCGAAATCATCCAGAAGAAAATAACCGGAATCCAGCAAGCTGTAGTGGACATGCGGCACAGGAAGCCCTTCTGCTTCCAGTAAATGAGTTACCTTGATAAAGGCTGCATTCGCTTCTTTTTCAGGAGGGGCATCGACGGCGATATATTGTCCATATTCTGACTGGAGACGAAAGTAGCGCCTGAAGCTTGCATCTCCGGAAGCTGGCTTGAGTGTATAGGGAGCGTCTCCGGTTATTTCTTTTATCCACTCATGCAGTCGAGCAAGACGCGAGTCTGGACTCATTTTTACATATCCGGGCGGATGGACCGCTGCCAGTTCATGGCAAAGTTGCCTGATACAGGGACAAGATACTCTTGTTACGTGCCACGGCTGGTAACCATTACATCAGGCATGTTGTTTGAGCGTGGATAACAGCAGGAAAACCTGAATTCCGTAATTCCTCTACAGCAGGCTTACATTTTCTGCCTGGGGGCCTTTTTCACTCTGTACGATATCCATGGAAACTTTTTGGCCTTCGCGTAATGATTTGTGCCTACTGTTGATAATCGAATTATGGTGCACAAACACATCTTCGCCGTTTTCCTGTTCAATAAACCCGAAACCTTTTTTGTAATTAAACCACTTCACAGTACCTTTAGACTGCTTGGAAGTAACTCTCGGTTTGGTACTGCCCGGGCTTTTTGCGCCGACACCGCGGGCCAGGTTAATCAGTATGGGCACAATTACTATAGGTGCAATTACCAAGCCCCCAGCGATCAATAATAGGGCGGTATCGCCATCAGTGAGGACGGCAAGTGCTATACCGACCACGACACCGAGGCTTATCAATAGGGTGGAACTGCTTTTCATGACACGTTTATTTCTCCTGAGTTTTGGGTGTTTAGGTTGGGTATTGATTATTGAATGTAATGGGTTGCTGCGGTGCAAATAATACCTTCCATCCAGGTTATTGGATCGTTTTGCTATACACTTTTGGGTTGCGCAAATAGTTATAAAATACCCGTTTTTTCATTGGCAGATCTTCGATTTCTGCAGGTTTGAATCCGTGCTCCTGAAACCAGTGTTCAGTTTGCGTCGTGAGTACAAAAAGTTTGCTGAGACCGGCTTTATAAGCCTTTTTTTCCAGGTGCCTCAACATTTTACTGCCACGCCCAATGGACTGATATTCAGGGTGTACCGCTAGACAGCCAACCTCGGCAGCATTTTCTTCTGGAAAAGTGTATAAAGTTCCGCAGGTTAGCAATACTCCGTCACGTTCTATGACGTCAAAGCGGTCAATTTCGAGCTCTAACTGCTTACGGGAACGAGACACCAATGCACCTTTTTCTATAAAGGGCTGTATGAGTTTCGTGATGCCGTCTATGTCATTTAAGGTAGCAGGCCGGATATTGTCATACGTTTGCGCCGTAACCAGTGTGGCTGCACCGTCCAGACTGTAAAGTTCTTTCAGTAGTGTACCCGGTTTTTCCGCATTGACCAAATGAGCGTACCTGACGTTCTCTGAACATGCCTGAATCGCAATATCCAGGTAACGTTTGGCATATTGTTTGTGCCTGGGTAATTTTTCCACAAGTTCACGGGCTTCACGAATACTGTAGTGATATTCGCTTTGCTCTTTTTCGTTCTGAAGCCTGAATTTACCCAGTATTAATATGAGTTTTTCGCTTTGCAATGCACGCGCTGTATGCATTGCAACCTCTGCTCCTGTAAAAAGAAGTATATCTCCAGCTGCTGAATGACCCAGTGGCGTGATTAATACAATGCTGTTCTTATCCAGCTTCTGCTGTATCGCTCTTTTGGCAATGCTGTACTCTGTGCTGAGCGGATTGTCCATCTTGCTGCGTATCGCTGCAGGGTTTATATGCACGAAATCGCCAGAAGCAATGTTCAGTTTTGTCCCGGACATCGGAGTATTGATCAAGCCAGCAGAAAAAAGAGCTTTTACATTTGCACAGGTGTCTTCAGCAATTTTCTTGACCTGTTGAAGGCCGGCACGGTCTGTAATGTGTTCACCATCATGTGATGTATTTTCGGTCTGTGCCCCTGTTTTTTGAGGAATAAGTCCCCTCAGGCCCGGTACCAGTACAAGCCTGACACCCAGTGTATGCATCAATGCCAAATCATGGGTGAGTGCTGCAAGGCTGTTTTTTGTCGACAGGATCTCACCACTTATGTAGACCACAAAGACCTTGCCGCGATGGGTATGGATATAGTGGGTAGCTTGGCGAAAAGCTTCGGGTTGAAACGGGGAATTACTGCTCATTTTCTTATTGTGACCAGATGTATGTATATTGCGGCTTGATAAACCAAGGATAAGCCTATGAAATAATACAGGATTATTCCAGTAGGTCTTTTGTGCTATCTCAGACTTGGCTTGAGCCTTATAATGGGTAAACCAAGTTTTGCCGAAGGCAGTATTATTGAATTGACTGATCGTATCTTAATATATAAGGAACAAAGAATGCGAAAAGTTTTGCTGTGTGGGAACATCCTGAGTGCCCCGGTGCTGATGCTCATCAGCTTACTGGGCTTGGCCGGTGGCGAAACGGTCAAGTCTCCTATTCTTGACCGTGCGAGTGTGGTCTATTCTGTTCCTGGTAATCTGGAAAAACTGACTCTGGAGGAACTGGAGGCAGAAAAGGCTGTACGCGTACAGGATCTCACTGTTATTAAACAGGCGAGTGATGCTCCGGATGCTGCCAGACAAAAACTTCTCAAAATCATTTTTGAGCATGATGACAAGCGGCTGCAAATAGTAAAGGTGATCCCTGTGATGATTGATGACTATCAAATAGAAGGGGAATTTCGTGATGCGCTGTTGGGGTACAGTAATACATTTGATGTAGAAATCAGAAATGCTCGCAAGCATGTACATACACTGGATGATTATAAATCGTATGATTTTCGATTTTCTGCGGTCTATATGTCCATGATGTTTAAATTTAGCGAGAACTCGGAATTTCAAAAACGGATGGTTGCCGACATGCGAAACCCGGATACACCGATTGGCAGGTACCGAAAGGAACTGGCTGAGTCCTATGCCAAGGTTGAGCGCAACAAGCATCTTCTTCAAGATATTTATTCTATAGATGAGCTCAAGAATGTAATTATGAGCATTGATGAAGAAATCTCGAGGCGAGAACATGCGAAGTTATAGATATCAGGGAGGCTGGGCTATGATCAGAATAAGTTGTATAGGTCTAGTGGCAATGCTTTGGGCAGGCGCTTTGCTGGCTGAAGAAGGTACGGAAGTTAGCAAACCACCGGAAATTGTTCTGGATGCGCCGCCTGCAGAAAAAGCGGATCCGTCACTGCAAACAGTAAAAACGAAGACAATTACTATTTACGAATCAAAAATTTTTCCTGGTTTCCGCCCGTGTACATCACAGGATTATCACAATCATGACTACGGCCCTGTTGCCTGCCAGGACACTGATGTGGCACGTGTGTTATCTACTCGCGAAGAGGAAGGGTCGGCGAAGGGCTTTGTAGAAGGTGATGCAGTACCGCAGGGGAACATATATAAATTACGTTTTAAGCGTTTTCTCAAGAACAAAAAACAGTGAGCCGGGCTGGCAATCAAAAAACAGCATTACGTGCCGTTTTTTTGATTGTTACAGGACCTCCTAGATAGAAGGTGGTTGATGTCATGCGGGCGCCAGACAGGACTCACTGTCAGCAGTGACAAAAAAGCCATGGCTTTTTTGTTACCTGAGGTTTTTGGTTTTCTGTTATTCCACTTCCTGCATTGGTGATCAATACCCCTGGTAGCCCTGACTGTTTTGTATGAATAACATGGACAGGGTGGTAGATTATGCAATTGCCATGTTGATAAAATTTATTAGCCATGAGTCTGAAAGATTCGCCTGAGTTATACAGAGCCTATCTTGTCAAGGTCGACATGCGGCTTTTTTCGCATTTTGCAGACTATATATTGGAGAATGGTGCTGAGGCATATGCGCAATTGAGTCTGACCATTAAACTGGCACTGAAAATAGCGCTGGTCATGTGTTATGCGCGCCCTTTCACAGGATGCGAGGATGATTACGGGAGCAATCCGAAAGGCATGCAAGATGCGCTTACTAAAAACTTTCTAAATGAAGAAAGAGTGATACATGGGAACATCCTGGAAATGTGTAACCGGGATGTTGGTCATTATAATCCATCAATTCGGGATATCGAGCGCCTTGAATCCAATATTGTGCACATTGCCATGTCCAGAAATGTTGGGATGCCCTTGGAATTTACTATTGTGGAATCCATGAAGAGGATGTCCGATAAAATCAGTGTCGAAGCAGACGGATTGGCAAATAATCTTCTGGAAAATGATGTGTACGTCATGAAACAGCCTACCAATGAAGTCTGAAGGAAAATTATTCAGAAAAGGGGCTGAGCCTGAGCAGGCCCGTCATGACTGCATGCATATTGAATGTATCATTTTTTGTAGTAATTCAGTCGTGGGGTCCAGCATTGGAAGTGCAATGAATTCATTTGGCTGATGGGCCTGGTCTATTGAGCCGGGGCCCAACACTACTGCTTCCATTTCCATGGAATTGAAAAACGGAGCTTCTGTTGCAAAGGTCACGGATTTTGGATTTTTACGGGTATGCTGGGTTGTCAGCTGAATAATCCTTGAGTCATCTGGTGTTTCAAAGGCAGGAACGCCATCGAACAGCGCTTCGAATTTGCAGGTAAGGCCCAGTTCATCTGTTATTTTAGTGACACGTTCATGCAACTCATCCCGCAGAGTACCAATCTGCATACCCGGCAATAGGCGTATATCAATATGCAGTTCACATTCTGCACAGATTCGGTTTGGATTATCGCCACCGTGGATGTGGCCAAGATTCAGAGTTGGAATCGGCACGATAAAGTTGTGATTGACGTATTTTTCAGCAAGCTCCTGTTTGAATCGGTCTAACTCATTCAGTACGGCACGCATCCCATCCAATGCATTGTTTCCGAGTGCTGGGTTACTTGCATGGCCTGCCTTTCCATAAAGGGTAATCGATTCCATAAAGACTCCTTTATGCTGATGTACAGGAGTCAGGTCTGTGGGCTCGCCAATGATGCAAAACCGTCCCGGTTTTTTGTTTTTTTCCACCAGTGTACGAACGCCCTGCATCGTGCTTTCCTCGTCAGCTGTGGCGATAATGGTCAGACGTTGCTTGAGATCTTTCCCTACGAAATCTTTCGCCGCCTCAATTGCAATTGCCAGAAACGACTTCATATCTGCTGTGCCCAGGCCGTAAAGGCGGTCGTCAGCCTGCTGTATCTGGAACGGGTCGGTATTCCAGCCTGTTTGATCATAATTTACAGTATCGGTGTGGCCAGATAACACAAGGCCATCTTCTCCCTCTCCAATCCATGCCACCAGATTGGCCTTATCACTGGAGGATGGAATAATTTCTATTTGAAAACCCAGATCATCCAGCCAGTTTGCCAGGCAATTGATAATAGGTTTATTGCTGGTGTCAAATTGTGCCTGGGTGCTGCTGACAGAAGGGATTGCAACCAATTGCCCGATCATTTCAAGCAGTGTAGGGGAAGGTTTCATGCTATGTGGAACGCGTCATTTGTTGGGCAATTTCATAGATTGCATCGGCATCCAGTACCTGATCATTGGATGTGAACAGTTTTTCAATGCACGTGCGATGGAGTTTAAGTTTTAATGCACCAATGCCTAGGCCGCCAAATATTTTCTTGCCAAATTTCTCGGTGTTTCTGTCCATCATGCTGATGCCTGCAAAACCAAGCGGCTCGGCAGTACTGACGTCGGCTAAAATTTCGATGGTATCATGCTGTTGCCATTGACTTGCGTCAAGTAACCGGATACCTGCCTTGCCTGCACCAAACACAATGTGTGCGCCTTCCAGGGCATCGCTGGTAGAATCGGCATCACTGGCTTCTACAGATGTAAGTGTGACCCCGAATTGTTTTGCTATCTCGTCGCATGCCTGTGCAGAGCGTTTTTGTTTGCGCGAAGTAAGGCGGACCCGGGCACCGCTTTTTGCCAGCATCACCGCAGCACGCTGACCGACTGGTCCGGTACCGGCCAGAACCACCGCAATTTTGTCTTGTAATGATGTGGCCCGATTTAACAGGGCGACACCGGCGGCGGCGGTCGTGTTACAGCCGTTGCTGTCAAGCATCACTGATACGCGAAAATTTTGAAAAAACCGGCTTTGTACGGCCTCGAATAAAGATTGCCCTGCAATAAGATTGCTGCCGCTTACAAAGATTGCAGTATTTTTTTTATGTTTGGGTGCACGCGTATATATGGCGCCCTCAACAAGGTTTGCACAATTATTTTCATTAACATCTCCAAGCTGTGTCACGTGGTCCGCACCCCCATCATATGCGACTACAGAATCAAATACACTTGGGATGAGATCGGTATCAAAATGATATAAGAGCTTTTTCATGGTTCTGAACAAAAAATTGTACCATTATGAATGGCGGGTTAGCCTGTGCTGCCAATGCCTGCTGCCACACAGTTAATAGACAAAAGCAGGGGAACCAGTACATCTTGTCTGTCCTGAGTTCCAGATGCATCATTGCGAAACTTCTTGACTAACTCAGCCTGTTCGATACCTACCTGAGTCAGGGATTCAAGACGCCGGTAAAAGTGCCGTTTAAAATTCGGAAAGCGATCGCATAGCTGGTCTTCCCCTGTAATCTGTAAAACCATTTTCATGGTTCGTTCGTATTCAGATTTTATGTCTGAAAAAATCACTCTGCTATAGTGGGTATTTGTGACCAGTTCGGAGTATTTTTCAGCCACCTCCATGTCGACCAGCAATAATGTTTTTTCGACACTATCCAGTATGAGTCTGAATAATGAGTGCTTGTTATATAATTCCTGCAACAATTCTTTTCCGAGTTCCCCACGTATGCTGATAAGCTGTTCAAAACTGCTGCCAACCCCATACCAACCCGGAACCAGAATACGGTTTTGTGTCCAGGCGAATACCCAAGGAATTGCGCGCAGGTCCTCCAGGGTTGCGGCACCAAATCTGCGTGAAGGCCTTGATCCGATTTTCATGAGTGTCAATTCCTCAACGGGACTTGCCTGCTGATAGAACTCTACTAGACCGGGAGTTTCAATGAATTTGCGATACGTGACATATGAGGTGCCCGAAAGCGCTTCCATGACTTCATCCAGTTCGGCATTGGTTTGATAGGCAGGGTCTCTGCCTGACATGAGTGTGTGTGTAAGTGCACTGGAGGCAAGAATTTCCATTTGCTCCTCTGCAAATCCACGGTTTGCGTATTTGTACGATACGACTTCGCCCTGTTCGGTGACTCGCATGCGTCCATCAATCGTACCAGCAGGTTGTGCGGCAATGGCACGTCCGCTAGGTGCGCCACCTCGACTTACAGAGCCTCCACGACCGTGAAAAAATGAAGCAGGTATTTTATGCTTGTTTCCTGCCTCCCGTATGAGTGTCTGTGCTTTGCTGATAATCCAGTTTGAGGTAAGAAATCCACCGTCTTTATTTGAATCGGAGTATCCCACCATGACCTCTTGTGAGTCTCCATGTTTGCGAATCGTGCGCCTGATAAATCCATGTTCCAGTAATTCATTCAATATAGCGGGCCCTTTTTTCAGGTCCTCAATGGTTTCCAGTAAGGGCACTACCAGAATTCGACAGGCCTCCAGACCATCAACATCCGTAAACAAACCGACATACTTTGCCAAAAGATAAACTCCCAGTACATCCGTTGAGGTTTGTGTCATGCTGAGTATGAAAACACCAAATGCTTCGGGGTCCAGTTTGCGTTGATAATGTTTGACCTGTTCAAACATGGCCAATGTGGCTTGTGCCTGCTTGGAGAGAAAATCAATGTGTGGTATCACGCGTAAGGGCTGCATGAGTTCACTTACAATCCATTCCTTCCATTCATCAGATTTGAAATCCGGAACATCAAAATGTGTTTTTTGATGCAGGGCCTGCCAGATTTCTGCAAGGACGCCGTTGGTAACGGCTGTATTTTCACGAAGGTCCAGGCTGGTTGTACGAAATCCGAAGGTATTGACCATATGGCGCAGGGGACATACATTCGATGTACTCAGGTGCTCGCATCTCGCATCGTTCAGGCCTTGTTCAAGTGTTTGCAGGTCGGCTGCCAGATCGGCTGCACGATGATAGGCAATACTTGATTTACTTGGGTCGTCGATATTATCCAGGGTCGCATCAATATTGCGCAGCATACAACTTACGTACTGTCGAAAAACCTCGCCCGGGTTTCGTTTTGAAAAGGATTCCGTTTCTCCCAGCATTTCCAGTTTTTGTTTAAGGGCCTCAATAAAATGCTCAGGAATCTTTACGGAATGACTGGCAATGCTCAGTTTTGATCCAAGCGCGGATAAATCCTGGCGATATCGTTTTAAACAGGTCCTAGCATTTTCATGAATGGCGAATGCCGTGACTTCGGTATTTACATTTGGATTTCCGTCTCGGTCTCCACCTATCCATGAACCGAAACGGAATAACGGCGACACCTCAAATTCAAAGTGTGGGTACACCTGTCTTAATGCACGATCTAGTTCGACGTAAAATTTCATTACGCCATCGAACACGGATTCTGTGAAAAAATGTAATCCCCAGGTGACTTCCTGGGCAACAGTGGGTTTTTCCAGACGAATCTCACCGGTTAGCCATAACAGATCAATTTCGTTGCGTAATTCATGAATCAGGTCGTCACGTTCCCGAGGTGTCCAGCGTGTCAGTTCCAACTGTTTCAGCAATATATAAATACGTCGGTGAATTTCCAGCACCGTCACGCGCTTGGCTTCAGTAGGGTGTGCGGTGATCACCGGGCAGATAAAACTGTTATTCAGAACTTTCTGGATTTCCTCTACAGGAACATCGTGCTGGGCTGCCGTTGAAAATGTATAGGCAAAAGTTCCTGGAACGCGGTCACGGCCGTATTCTTTTTCAATCTGCCGACGCTGTTGCACCGTTGCATTTTGTTCAGCGATACTGAGTAACTGAAACCAGATACCATAGGTTTCCAAGATATATAAAATCTGTGAGTCCGTACTGTCACGAATATCTTTCTGGCCTTCAATGAAGGCTGCTATATCAGGTTGCCGGGTACGTAACACACTCAGTAGCTGCTTGTATAGCAGGTCTACCAGCTTGTCTTCATAACTTGCAGCCGGGTCAATGATGGTGCAGCCTGTGGCCACCTTGGTCAGTTGGGTCCAGGAAAGCGGGGAGACATCACTCATACTGTGAGTATAAAATTAAACAAGTGCGCACAATACAACCACATGCCCAAGGGCCTCCAACATGGAAGGCACGTGCTGTATCTGGAAGGGTGAAGGGTGTATATGAATTTAAACCAGCTTGTCTTTCGGTGTCTCGCCTGCTTCAAATGCAGCCAGATTTTTCAGCACACGGTTGCCCATTGCAATACGTGTCTCAGTCGAAGCGCTGCCCAAATGAGGCAGCAGCACAACATTTTCCAATTCAAGAAAACGTTCATCCAGATTGGGCTCGCCTTCGAAAACATCCAAGCCTGCACCTGCAATCGTGCCATTTTTCAATGCTTCAATTAATGCATCATTATCCACTACATCACCGCGTGCTGAATTGATTAAAAATGCGCCAGGTTTCATTCTGGCAAGGTTTTCCTTGCCCAGCAAATGATACGTATCCTTGCCACCCGGGCAGTGAATCGACACAAAATCCGAGTTTGCAAGGACTTCATTGATCGATTCACACTGGGATGCATTAAATTTCTTGACCACTTCATCGGAAGGCGGGTAGGGGTCTACAAAGATAATCTTCATTCCAAAGCCATGGTGTGCCCGCTTGGCCATAGCCTGTGCGATACGTCCCATACCGATCATACCCAGTGTTTTGCCGGCTACCTTGGTAGCCAGCATGTGAGTAGGCCGCCAACCTGTCCAGGCTTTTGCACGTAAGTGGCGCTCACCTTCACTTGTGCGCCGTGCTGCGGTCAACAACAGTGTCATGGCAATATCGGCAGTACAGTCGGTAAGCACTTCAGGTGTATTGGTGACGGTAAGCCCGCGTGCCTTGGCTGCATCCAGGTCAATGTGGTTGAATCCCACGCCAAAATTGCCGATAAACTTTGCGCGTAGCGGTTCTGCACTCAGTACTTCTGCATCGACAGGATCTGTGACAGTAGGCAGGAAAGCATCGCAATCGCCCAATGCCTTCTTCATTTCGTCTTTAGTCATTGCAACGTCGATCTCATTCAACTGTACGTCATATCTTTCTTTTAATGTTGCTTCCACTTCTGCCGGCCAGGCGCGTGTGACGATGACTTTTAATTTACTCATTTTACCTTTCTCCTAGGCAACCTCTTTCAAGACTTTTTCCATGGTTGAGCCAAGCTCTGATGGGTCTGGCGCAACCGTGACTCCTGCTTCTTGCAACAGTTCTACTTTTTCAGCTGCACTTTCACCTTTACCGGATACAATAGCGCCGGCATGACCCATACGACGACCTTTAGGTGCAGTAAGCCCGGCAATGTAGGCCACTAATGGCTTGTTCATGTGATGCTTAAAATATTCCGCAGCGTCTGCCTCTTGGGGTCCACCGATTTCACCGATCAGCATGATAGCCTTGGTTTCAGGGTCGGCTTCAAACAGTTCAAGAATGTCACGGTGTGAACTACCATTGATAGGATCACCACCTATACCAACGCTGGTCGTGATTCCGATTCCACGTGCTTTCATTTGAGATGCTGCTTCATAGCCGAGTGTGCCCGAACGGGCAACAATGCCTATATTACCGGGTATGTAAATGTGTCCTGGCATGATACCAAGCAGACACTTACCTGGGCTGATAGTGCCGGCACAGTTTGGGCCGGTAAGGCGCATTCGATCTTCTTTTTTGTAGCGGTACATGTAACGTTTTACAAGCATCATGTCCTGCGCAGGAATACCGTCAGTGATCGCAACACAGGTTTTGATGCCCGCATCCGCAGCCTCCATAATTGAATCAGCAGCGAATGAAGCAGGTACGAATACCACACTGGCCTCTGCACCCGTTTCCGATACGGCATCCTTCATCGTATTAAACACAGGTAGCCCAAGATGGGTTTGCCCCCCTTTACCTGGTGTAACGCCACCTACCACTTGGGTGCCGTATTCGAGCATTTCCTTGGCGTGAAAGGTACCAATTTTGCCTGTAAACCCCTGAACCAGTACCTTGGTCTTGTTATCAATCATTATACTCATGTGTGTCTCTCCTAAATCTTTATGTGGCTTGGACGGCGCGGTTGCGCTCGGCTACAACTTTTTCTGCAGCTTCAGATAACGTATCTGCAGTAATCACCGGGTAGCCACTGTCTTTGAGCATTTGCATGCCTTTTTCTACATTTGTTCCAGAGAGACGTACTATGATGGGGGTTTTTACCTCCAGTTTGCCAAACGCCTGTATTACGCCTTCAGCAATCCAGTCGCAACGGTTGATGCCTGCAAAAATATTGACCAGCATTGCCTTGACATTTTCATCATCCAGTACCAGTTTGAATGCTTTAGTGACACGGTCTGGAGAAGCCCCACCCCCAATATCCAGAAAGTTAGCAGGTTCACCACCTTTGTGTTTGATCATATCCATGGTAGCCATTGCCAGCCCCGCACCGTTGATCATGCAGCCTATATCTCCATCCAGGCCCACATAACTCAGGCCCCGGTCTGAAGCAGCGGTCTCACGTGAGTCTTCCTGGGATTTGTCGCGCAGTTCAGAGATCTTTGGTCGTCGAAACAGAGCATTGTCATCAAAGCTCATTTTGGAATCCAGGGCCACGACATGATTGTCCTTGGTAATCACCAGAGGGTTGATTTCTACCAAGGTGGCGTCAAGGTCGCGAAAGGCGCGGTAGGCCCCTTCGATACAATGGACTGCCTGGCTGACCAATTCGGGGTGGATATTGAGTGCAAAAGCAAGCTCACGTGCCTGGAAGTCTCGCAAACCCACTGCAGGTTCAACTTCCAGCCTGTGTATGGACTCCGGTTTTGTGGCAGCCACTTCTTCTATATCCATGCCCCCTTCGGAGGACGTGATAATGACTACTCGCTGTTTGTTTCGATCCAGCACCAAAGCGAGATAAATTTCGCGTTCAATATCTGAAACCTGTTCGATATAGAGGCGATACACTACTTTCCCGCCCGGCCCGGTCTGGTGGGTGACCAGACGTTTACCGAGTAATTCTTCAGCTGCATTCCATATTTCTTCATCATTTGAGCAAACTTTAATTCCGCCGGCCTTGCCACGCGCACCAGAATGGATCTGCGCCTTGACCACCCATTGGTGGCCACCAATTTCCTTGGCACGGTAGATGGCCTGCTCAGGGCTGTATGCGAGCCCGCCTGGCGAAATACCTACACCAAATTCTGATAACAATTCTTTAGCTTGATATTCATGAATATCCACTTGCATTCCCTCCCGAGAATAATGATTCGTTTCCCTGTCGTGTCAGTCGAAGGCAACTGTATCTGATCCGATACTGTTTATAGCCTATTCAGCGATTCTTCAACAAATCCCATTGTTGGATAGTTGCCTGAAATTTAAGCAAAACAGCCAGGGTCTGGAGCAGGTAGCAGCCAAATACTACACGAGTTTTCAAGACTTGGCGGCAATTGCCTCGGCAGCACGTACAATATTTTCAGCCATGCGTGCTGAAGCAGCATCGATCATTTTACCATCCAGTGAGGCAGCCCCTTTACCCTCCTTGGCGGCCTTTTCCAGTTCTTCAAGAATTCTTTTGGCCTTGGTGGTTTCAGCTTCGGGTGGTGTAAAAACCTCGTTTGCCAGCTCAATCTGCTTGGGATGAATTGCCCATTTGCCCTCGCATCCCAAAGCTGCAGCACGGCGCGCTGCCAACCGGTATCCATCGGGATCGTCAAAGTCACCGAACGGGCCATCGATCGGGCGCAATCCATAGGCTCGGCATGCAGCGGTCATGCGCGAAATAGCAGCATGCCACTGATCGCCTGGATAATCCGGATTCAAGCCACCAATGTTGACGGTGCGGGCACGATTACTCGCAGCATAATCGGCTACTCCAAAGTGCATGGCTTCCATACGGGCACTGGAGGTAGCAATGGCTTCCACATTTGTCATCCCCAAAGCCGTCTCAATCAGGGCTTCAAGACCAATTCTGTTTTCGAACCCTTTGGCTTCTTCAATCTGGGTCACCATGGCATCCACCATGTACACATCACCGGTGGTGCCCACTTTTGGAATGAGGAGGGTATCAAGTTTACTGCCCGCCTGTTCTACCACATCCACTACGTCACGATACATGTAGTGGGTATCCAACCCGTTAATGCGTACAGAAACGGTTTTTCCATGGCCTTTCCAGTCGTGTTCGTTTAGCGCAGCAATTACATTTTTGCGCGCCTGCACCTTGTCATCGGGTGCCACGGCATCTTCCAGATCAAGAAACACATAATCTGCCGCACAGGTAACTGCTTTTTCTAGCATTCTGGGATTGGATCCGGGTACAGCCAGTTCACAGCGTTGTAAACGTTGCTGTGCAGGTTTGTATTGAGTAAAGCTCATTTTTCAGGTCCTTATGGTTTATTTCTTTATGGGTTTTTTCTTTTTAACTGCAGTTCTTGCCTTGCGAGGAGTGCTGGTTGGGCCGAACTTTTTGATCGTTTTTGCAGTTTTTCGATAGTACTCACCTGCTGCTGCAACTCCGCTGCCAGGTTTCACACGCATGCCCGCATCCCGCATTGCCATTTCTGCAGTGCCCAGAACCGCCATCATTCGCGCTTCGTTATTGTCCCCTAGATGTCCGATCCGGAATACCTTACCGGCAACTTTGGACAGGCCTGCGCCCAACGATACATTGTAGCGATGATAGGCAATATGGATCACTTCTGCTGCATTGATATTCGGGGGCACCTCTATTGCAGTTACAGTATCGGAATACCACTTGGGTGATTTTGCACAAGGCTTTAGCCCCCAGGCCCTGACCGCTTTACGTACGCCCTCGGCCAGTCGATGGTGGCGCTTGAATACGTTCTCCAGACCTTCATCCATGAGCAGGTCTATTGAAGCACGCAGGCCACGCAGCATAGGTACCGAGGGGGTATAGGGAAAAAAGCCGTCTTTGTTGGTATTGATATGATCCTGAATATCCAGGAAACAGCGTGCGCATCGGGCTTTTTTGCGTGCCTTCAACGCCTTCGGACTGAAAGCGACGATGGCCATGCCTGCTGGCAGCATGAATCCTTTTTGCGATCCACTTACGGCCACATCTACCCCCCATTGATCCATGCGAAAATCAATACTTGCAATCGAGCTTACCCCATCTACCATAAGCAGAGCTGGGTGTTTAACGGCGTTTATCGCTTGGCGCAATCCGCCTATATCGCTGGCCACGCCCGTTGCAGTTTCGTTATGACAAACCACTATCGCCTTGATCCGGTGCTCCTTGTCCGCAGCCAGGATGCGTCTGAATTTACTTATCGGGACACCTTCTCCCCAAGGGGTTTCAACCAGTTCGACCTCCAGGCCAATTCGGCATGCAAGGTCATACCACAGGTGACTGAACTGACCGAAGCGTGTGGTCAGGATTTTGTCTCCGGGTGACAAGGTATTGGCCAGCGCCACTTCCCAGCCCGCGGTCCCTGTAGCAGGAAACAGAAAGCATGTACCTCGGGTAGTTTTGAATATTTTTTTGCAGTCACGGAGCAGGGGTTTGACGAGTTCTGGAAAGTCAGGCGCCCGGTGATCCTCTTGTGGGACGATCATGGCATTTTGCACAGCCTGGGGTATATGAGTCGGGCCTGGTGCAAATAAGTAATTTCTTCCAGGAAATGATAATTTTTCGCTAGGCATGATTAAGAATCCTTGTTTTGGTGTTTAGTAAAACGAACGCGCCTCGATTGTTGTTCCTGCAGTTAGAGCAGCTGTTTATGCGGACAGATAGTCACTGTACGAAAAACCCCGCATCATGCCACAAGCACTATGCTTGACTCAAGCAGTTTGGGCAATCACGACGGGCTATATTCTGGGTGATCTGAAATCAATAGGGGTACATGAGGATAAAACTGGAATCTCTGGTTATTTTGCCCATGGGCCTATAAGTGAATTCCCGTGCGATCATCAGATCTGTTTTTCGGGGTGCAAGAAAATAAAGCTTTTGCCCAGGCGTCCGCCGTAGTTGCCGGCGGAGATCATGACCAATCCCGGTGTGTTTACAGAGGCCTTGATTGCAGCCTGCGTGGCATCAATAATTGGCGGCATGCCTTGACCATTCATTATAATTTCCATTACTGAATGTACGCCTTGCGGCAAGCCTGCCTCGATATCCGGGTCATCCTGTAACAACGGGCAGAATTTCTCATACGTGCTGGCAATGGTGAAATCATAATCGCTGCCGGCCTTGGAGCCGCTGCTTGCTATTCCACCTGGGAAAGTAGTGATAACGCCAGGTATGGGCCGAATGGCCTCCACCCCTTTTTCAGCCGCCTCGAGTGCTGAGTCTGTGCTGTCTCCAAAAAACCATAAATTGCCTCCCATCAGGCCGTCCGCGTACCCAAGTCGACGGTCCAGGACAAACTCGCCTCCCAGGATCGGTATCCACCACATTTTACGTCCAAAACGTTCAATACGTTTTTGGTGACCGTTGCCAAAGTAGGCCACCTTGCGGCCCATATGGTAGTAGTCTTCTGAATCGACCAGATTAAAGCATGCAGCCGTCGGGCAAGTGAGCACATTCTGGCTGATTCGCACCAGCGCCGAACGTTCCAGGGCCTTGACCCGATCTTTACGAAAACGCGGGATATGCAGTTGCACAATGGCACCCGGACGACCATCCGGGGTAGCAAAACTCTCATCGCCACCAGGCCCCACATAACGGTCCATACCCGCCTCGCAGTCACATAATATGGAGCTTGAGGCATTGCCGGTAGCGGCATGAACGGCATGATCCAGCCATCTTCGATCGCGTGCAGTAATCAGGAATTCAGTGTACAGACTTCTGAATGCTTCTGCGTAGGTATCATCGATTTTTGCTGCCATGGCTAACCCCGCCCGATACCTTCGTAGACCACATCCTCAGTGATAACCTTGTCCATGTAAACATCATGAGGTGCTACTAGGATCTCATCGAACAGCTGTGATTCATAACACAGTGCGACCAGTGGGCAATCCGGGCGGGCTTTTTCGAGCAGGCGGTCATAGTAGCCCTGTCCATTTCCCATCCGGCCTCCTTTTCTGTCAAAACCCACGCCCGGTACCATAATGATGTCCAGGTCTTCCGGCTCCACCTCCTTTTCAGGGTTTCCCCACATTTCCTTGGGCGGTTCCAGAATATTCCACTTACCTACGACCATTTCTTCCAGACTTTCCATCCACCACAGGCCCAGTTTGTTTTCACCATTCTCGTCTTCAGTACAGTAGGGCACGATTATTTTCTTTTCGCCTCGGGCAACTTCTTCCAGCAATTGTGTTTTAGTGCGGGTCTCGGAGCGACAGTCAATGTACCACATGGCTATTTTTGCACGCTGGTATTCTGGCAGGCCCATGAATTTCTGGCAGGCCCCTGTACTGATTTCATCTTTATTTTCTTGTGCATTACGACGGTCATAGGCTTCACGACGCATCGCATTTTTGCGTTCCATTACGGCTTCAAGTTCTTCGGGGGATAGTAATGTGGCCATCGCAACTCCTGGAAAATAGTTTCATAATACTTGGTACATGATGTGTAATCGACAAGGCAATCCTAAAGGATTTACTGCATGTCTGACAATTCAGGATTCCTAGTCAGTGATAGCCCCATTTGACGCCGAGCGCACCTGTTGCGCATATTTGGCCAATACGCCCCTTGTATAACGGGGTTTCGGAGGACGCCAGCCCTTTTTTCTTTGCGCGAGTTCTTTTTTGGACAGCTTGACGTTGATTTCGCGCTTTTGAGCATCAATGGTGATTTGATCGCCATTTTTCAACAGTGCCAGAGGCCCCCCCGTTGCAGCTTCCGGGGTGATGTGGCCGACCACAAAGCCATGACTGCCGCCCGAGAAGCGGCCATCAGTAATCAGGGCGACATTCTTGCCTAGCCCTTTACCCATTATGGCGGCAGTAGGGGACAGCATCTCGCGCATACCGGGGCCCCCTTTCGGACCCTCATAACGTATGACCACGACGTCGCCTTTCCTGACTCCACCATCCAGTATTTTTGACAATGCCTTCTCTTCCGAAGGGAAGACACGTGCCTTGCCTGTGAAGCATAGGCCCTCTTTACCAGAAATTTTCGCCACTGCACCTTCAGGTGCAAGATTTCCATACAGGATCACCAGGTGACCATCTTTTTTAATCGGGTTAGTCAAATTTCGTACAATATCCTGGGATTTCGGATAGGGTTTTACGCCACGCAGATTTTGCTTCAGTGTTTTGCCTGTAACCGTAAGACAGTCTCCCTGCAGCAGGCCCTTGTCTAACAGCATGCGCATCAGGGGCTGGATACCACCGATTTCAATCAACTCTGACATCATGTATCGGCCACTGGGCCGCAAATCAGCAAGCACAGGCACTTTTTTGCCGACACGTGTAAAGTCATCCAGAGTTAGTTTCACACCTGCGGCATGTGCCATTGCAAGCAGGTGTAGCACTGCATTGGTTGACCCACCCAATGCAGTCACCACAGTGATTGCATTCAGGAATGCCTTTCTTGTCATGATGTTTTTGGGACAAATATTTTTTCTCACCAGGTTCATGACCGCTTCACCTGCGGCAATACAATCCTGCTGCTTGTCTTGCGAGATTGCATTTTGTGCTGAACTGTTCGGCAGACTCATACCCAGTGCCTCAATGGCGCAAGCCATCGTGTTTGCCGTATACATGCCACCACAAGATCCCGGGCCCGGTATGGCAGATAATTCAATCTGCTTAAGTTCGTGATCTGACAATTGGTGCCTGGCATGTTGCCCCACTGCTTCAAATACCGATACTACATCCACATTTGTATTTTTATACCGGCCTGGCATGATGGTGCCACCATAGACGAATATCGATGGGCGGTTGAGGCGTGCCATCGCGATCAGGCATCCGGGCATGTTTTTGTCACAGCCGCCGATGGCTACCACACCATCAAATCCTTCACAGCCCACTACAGTTTCAATGGAGTCGGCAATGACTTCTCGTGAGACCAGAGAATACTTCATGCCCTCGGTGCCCATGGAAATGCCGTCAGAAACTGTGATGGTATTGAATATAACAGCTTTCCCACCAGCCTGATTAGCACCTTTGGCTGCCTCAT
Organism: Gammaproteobacteria bacterium; assembly: GCA_965205275.1. Taxonomy (GTDB): domain Bacteria; phylum Pseudomonadota; class Gammaproteobacteria; order UBA4575; family UBA4575; genus WTFY01. The sequence goes on along the minus strand of OZ242168.1, from coordinate 1,324,587 downwards.
TGGCAAGTGTGTCAATATGCATGTTGCATGGGGTGACCATGCTCCAGGTCGATGCGATACCAATCTGGGTCTTTGTAAAATCGTCATCCTTGAAACCGACAGCCCGTAACATGGCACGACTGGGTGCACGTTCAACCCCGTCGACGATGGAAGAGGAATAGTTTTGTGTCTGCTTATGGCTGGCCAAGTCGGTTACCGGCTGTGAATGATCATTAGGCGCATGGTGTAAAGGAAAGGAATTTCATATATCAACTCGATTATTATTCTGGGCATGTAGTTTCCAGACGGCTTTTTATATCTGTTATGTGTCTGGATTGCAAAATTTTGCGTATAGAGTCGATTGCATGCTGATCTACAGGACTGTGCCTGCCCGCCTGCAGGAAGGGTTGTTCAGGTGAGCTTTTTTAATGCCGGTTGCCAAACGGTATCGACTGCTTGTGCGCAAAGACTACCAGATGCTCAAGATCCAGCTTTATACCTATGGGTTCTCCAATTTGGTGATTATGATGACTGGGGGCATAGCAAAGAACGAAATTACCGCTTCGCAGGCGAAGCTTGTACAGGAACTCGGCCCCACGAAAGCGTTTTTCTTCCACCAGCGCAGTGATGGGACTGCTGTCATCATGGGGAATGTCATCAGGCCGGACCAGCAAATCAACTTTCTGGCCGGATGTAAAAGCCGGATCAAAATCACCCCTGATCTGACCAAATTCAGTGTCGAGTGTGCAGGCATCAAGCACTTTTGCCGGTACCATGCTTCCCAGGCCTACAAAGTCAGCGACGAAGCGTGTTTTGGGCTTGTGGTATATATTGTAGGCACTGCCCCATTGTTCCACCCTGCCATCCACCATGACACCAATCTCATCGGCCATGGCAAAGGCTTCGTGTTGATCATGAGTAACAAGTATCGCGGTTACTTTTTCATGTTTGAGGATGTTACGTACTCCTGTTGCAACCTGTTCACGCAAGTCAGGGTCAAGACTTGAGAAGGGCTCGTCCAGCAAAAGGATTTCGGGTTTTGGTGCCAGGGCACGTGCCAACGCGACACGCTGTTGTTGTCCGGATGACAACTGGTGCGGGTATTTTTCTCCCTGGTGGTCAAGTTCTGTCAGCTCGAGAACCTGACGAGTGCGGGTACGCTTATCGCGGTTGCTCAGCGATTTAAGACCAAAACAAATGTTTTGCCTGACGGTAAGATGCGGGAACAGCGCCAGGTCCTGGAACATCATGCTGATGCGTCGCTTTTCCGGAGCCAGTGTGAATTGTATTTTGCTGAACAGTTTTTCGTGCACATGAATTTCGCCACTGGAAATAGGCTGAAATCCTGCAAGTGCGCGTAGCAATGTAGTCTTGCCGCAGCCACTTGGACCTAAAATGGAGGCAATGCAGCCCGTTTCCAGTCGCAGGGAAGCATTTTGTACAATGCTTTTGTTTTGCAATTTTACGCTAACGTTGCGCACATCAAGCCTAGGCGCCATGTGTGGCTCCGCTTTTTGCAATTGAGCGATTCAATATCAAGATTGGCAAGATGCTGATGGCTACAATCAATAATGCGCTGCATGCCGCATCCGCCAGACGTTCATCGGAAGCAAGTTCATAAGTACGTACGGCAAGGGTATTGAAGTTAAACGGGCGTAACACCAGGGTGGCCGGCAGTTCTTTTGTTACTTCGACGAACACGAGCAATGCAGCAGTGAGTATGCCGCTTCGGATCATCGGAAAATGGATATTGGCAAAGCGGTCAAAGGTCTTGTGTCCCAGTAACTGCGCGGCATCATCAATGCTGCGGTGAATTTTTGCCAGACTGGCATCAACCGAGTTAAGCCCGATTGCCATAAAACGTACAACATGGGCAAAGACCAGGGAAGCTAAAGTGCCGGTCAGAATCAGGCCGGAGGAAAACCCGAATTTTTGTTGTACCCAGGTGTCAAGAGCGTTATCCAGCCATGCGAATGGCAGCAGTACACCTACTGCAATAATAATCCCGGGCACTGCATAGCCTGTTGCACTTATGTTTACGGTGTACGGGATAAAAAAGTGTGTACCGACACGTTTGCCATAAGCCAGTAAAGTGGCCGTTGCCAGGATAATCAGGGTCACTATGACAGCGAGCAGCACAGTATTGAAAGTCAATGCAAGGAAAGACAAATTGATCATTTCGGGTGCGGTTTGCACAGCCCATACGCCCAATTGAAATGTGGGGACTATGAACCCGAGCAAGATAGGTAAGCAGCAGATGCCTGCCGCCAGGATGGCTTTGGTTCCCGATAATGGGTAGTGCCAGTTTTTTTGTGTTCTTGTAGGATTTTGATAGCGCACCGTTTTCCTTGAGTAGCGTTCTGCCAGGATCACGGCGAAAACACAAAGCAGCAGGATACTGGCCAGTTGCGTGGCGGCAATTCGATCGCCCAGTCCGAACCAGGTGCGGAAAATACCCGTGGTGAAGGTTGTCACGCCAAAGTAGTGAACAGTTCCATAGTCAGCAAGTGTTTCCATGACGACCAGAGTCAATCCTGCAGCGATGGCGGGTCGTGCCAAAGGCAGGGTAATCGTAAAGAAAGTTTTGTATGACCCCACACCAAATACATGACTTGCCTCACGAAAACTGACAGATTGCTCGGAAAAAGCGGTTCTCATGAGTAAATAAACATAGGGGTATAACACTAGGGAAATCATAACGATTGCCCCGGTAATGGAGCGGATCTCCGGAAACCAGTAATCACCGTATCCCCAGTTGAAAAGATTGCGCATTAAAGTCTGTACCGGACCCGCGAAATCAAGCATGCCTGTATAGGTGTAGGCAATGATGTAGGGTGGAAATGCGAGCGGCAAAAGCAATGCCCAACTGAATATCTTTCGACCCGGGAAGTTGCAGACACTGCACAACCAGGCGGTAGTGATTCCGATAAGAGATGTACCGAGGCAGACACCTGATGCCAGCACAAAAGAATTGAATAGGTAGTCAGAGAGAACGGTAGACCGAAGGTGTAACCAGACCTCACTCCTGGGCAATACGATCGAATACAGTACCGTGACTATGGGAACGCTCAGCAATAATGCCGCGCATACTGTACATAATAACCAGCCCAGATTACTTTTCTGTTGCCAGGACCTCTGGATAAAACCCGGTTGTGCAAGGGCTTCATTCCTTATGCTCATGGCCATTTTTGTCTGTGCTCATTTCCATTTGGCATGATCCATGACCATCACAGCTTTTGCATTGAACTCGCCAAGCAGATGCAGGCTCAGGGGGTCAGCTTTGAATTTACCCCAGTTCTCCAGCATTTTGCTGGGTGGTATGCCGGGTTTAACCGGGTATTCAAAATTGGTTTCTGCATACCATTGTTGTGCGGCATCACTTACCAGGAATTCCAGTAACGCGATGGCCGATGCCCTGTTTTTTGAAGACCTGGTTACAGCGCCGCCGCTGATATTTACATGCACTCCCCGGTCTTCTTGGTTGGGCCAGAATATGTTTACTTTTTCAGCGGCTTCCCGTTGGGAAAGGTCTTTGGAAGCGAGCATCTTCCCCAAGTAGTAGCTGTTGGCTATTGCCACATCACATTGGCCGGCTGCGACGGCCTTGATCTGGTCACGATCACCCCCTTGTGGAGGGCGCGCAAAATTGCTTACTAGGCCTTTGGCCCAGGCAAGGGCGTCCTCCTCGCCCAGATGCACAAGTAAGGATGCCATCAGGGACTGGTTATAAATGTTGTCAGATGACCGGATGCAGATTTTCTGATGCCAGGCAGGATTACTCAAAGCTTCATAGGTGGAAAGTTCCTCCGGTCTGACGCGACCTACGGCATACATGACAGGGCGGACCCTCAGCGACAGTGCGAACCAGTATCCTTGTGGGTCTCTATACTGTTTTGGAACCGCATCCCTGAGAATCGCGGAATCTGCGACAGGCTGTAGGATTTTTGCCTGCTGGGCCCTGTACAGACGTCCCGCATCGGTAGTAATGAGAACATCTGCAGGACTGTGTTTGCCTTCGCTGACGATACGCTGTAGCAGGGCATCGGCCTTTCCTGTGATCAGATTGACATGGATGCCTGTATGTTCTGCAAATTGAAGTAACAGCGGTTTGATAAGATTTTCTTTTCTGGCCGAATAAACGTTTACTTCTGCAGCATTCAGGAGCGAACCGGACAGACATAGGCACAATACAAGCCCCAATTGAACTTTATGCAAATTCTGAATTTTCATGTTAAGAGGAAACTCCTTTTGAAATTAGCATAATTACTGTGCAGTTTCAAAATAGTAATAGTAGCTATTCTTATTAGCATTTAGAATATCTCAATTGTGCAGGTCGACTATAAAATCACGCCATTTCATCTATACTTGTTTATTTTGCAGCCATGCTCCGATTTCTGCCTACCCAGCTTCCTCCCAAACTTGAGCAGGATTTCCAGACGTTGCTTGGATGTATTGAGGATGCGTCTTTCACAAAGCACCAGGATGAAATTCTGGCCATATGGTATGCGAGTCCTTTTGTCAGGCGTGTTTGTCTCTCACAGCCGCAATGGTTGCAGGAATTGCTCACGCAAGGGGGGCTGCATGCTGATTACGACGCCGGGCAGTATGTGGAGCAGCTGGAATCCGCCGTTTCCCAGGCGACGGGTGTCGAGGCCTTGCAGCAATCATTACGGCAATCGCGGTCCTGTGTCTATGCGCGAATTGCATGGCGCGACCTTCAACAATACGCAAGTGTCCAGCAGACGTTAACCGAGCTTAGTACGTATGCGCAAATTTGTATTGACCAGTCACTGTCGTGGTGTTTCGAGTGGTTGAGGTCACGTTCCCATACCCGCCAGTTTGAGCAGTCTTTACCAAACAATATCGTGGTTTTTGCACTTGGCAAACTCGGAGGCCATGAGCTTAATTTTTCATCGGATGTGGATCTTGTATTTGCCTATACGGGAGACACAACTCACACACAGGACCAGCACGCCAAAGCCAGCAGCTTCTACCTGAAACTTGTACAGTTATTGATCAAGGTGCTTGCACAACAGACTCAGGATGGGTTTGTTTTCAGAGTCGATACAAGGCTGAGACCTTTTGGCAATTCCGGTGCGTTGGTGCCCAGCCTTACAGCGATCGATCAGTATTTTCAAACGACCGGCCGCGACTGGGAACGTTATGCCTGGGTCAGGGCTCGCGCGATCGCCGGGGACGTGGATACCGGTGAACGGTTTCTCAAGGATGTCAGTCCCTTTGTGTATCGCCGTTATCATGATTATGGCGTGATGCAGTCATTACGTGAGATGAAGGCCATGGTGGACCAAAAGGCGAATCAGACCACAAACCGGGAAAATCTGAAAATCGGGCGGGGAGGCATTCGTGAGGTTGAATTTGTTGCACAGATGTTCCAGCTTATCTACGGTGGCCGTGACCCCGACCTGCGTATGCGCTCAACCCTTGAGGCATTGCAATATCTGGGTGGATCGGGAAGGTTGTCTGACGAAAGCGTTTCTGCTCTGCGCCGCGCTTATCTGTTTTTGAGGAAAGCGGAAAATGGTTTGCAGATGCGAGACGACCAGCAGGTTTACAGTCTGCCGGCCAGGGATTCGGACCGGTTGCAGTACGCCCATGCAATGGGAGCTGAATCCTGGGATGCAATGTATGCTGAATATCTGTCCCATACCTCAAACGTCAGTAATATATTCCAGGCCCTGTTGCAAACCGATCAGGCAGGCGATGACGAGCCGACAGAAGACAGGGACAATTTTGTGCTTGTGTGGCAACAGATCCAGGACAAGCCATTGTGCATGGATATCCTGGCGAGATACTTTGAAGATGATGCCAGTGATATCTACCAGCGTTTGCAGGGATTTGCGGGGTCGGTGCAGCAGATTGAGCCGATAGCAAAACAAAGACTCGAAAGGTTTGTTCCTCTCCTTTTGCAAAATCTTTCTTGTAACTCGCAGCCGGTCTTGATACTGACCCGTTTTTTGGGGATTCTGGGTAAAATAGTGCAGCGTTCCACCTATATTTCCCTGCTGACCGAAAATCAGAGCAATCTTGCAAAACTGCTCAAGCTCATCGAGGCCAGCCAATGGGTGGCGCAATACATTGCCATGCATCCGCTCTTACTGGATGAACTGCTGCATCCGGACAGTTGTGACCCACCAGACCTGGAAGAGATGCAGTATCAGTTACAGGTGCTTGAGCAGCTACAGATGCTTGTAGATGCATCTGGAGATAACCTGGAGGTGTATATGGAGCGTCTGCGTGAATTCAAGCATGCGCAGGTCTTGCGGATTGCGGCCGCAGATATTGTTACGGACTACCCGATCATGCGCGTCAGCGATCATTTGTCGTGGCTGGGTGAGACTTGTATTAAGAGTGCCGTGCACAAGGCCTATCACGATCTGGTCAACAGGCATGGCGAGCCGAAATGTATAGTGGATGGAGAAGTCATGACTCCGGAATTGCTGATCATTGAATATGGGAAACTGGGCGGGCTGGAACTGGGGTACGGATCTGATCTGGATGTCGTTTTTGTGCATAACAGTCTGGATGTATCCGGTGAAACGGAGGGTAAGGACAGGCTGCATAATGATGTCTTTTTTACCCGGGTTGTGCAGCGTGCCATACACCTGCTGACAACCTTGACCCCGTCAGGGAAGGTTTTTGATATTGATACAAGGCTCAGGCCGTATGGTGAATCAGGGCCCATGGTCTGTTCCTTGGCGGCGTATGAGGATTATTTGAGAAACAAGGCATGGCTGTGGGAGCATCAAGCCCTGATTCGTGCTCGACCTGTAACGGCAAGCCGGAGTCTGGCGGATACTTTTCTGGAACTGAGAAAGGACATCCTTTGTCAGGCACGTAATATTGAAGAAGTACGGGCATCGGTGATTGAGATGCGGGAAAAAATCCTGATGGGGGGGCGTAGCGCCAGGGACGGGGCACAACTCAGCCTTAAAAAAGACAAGGGTGGAATTATAGATATAGAATTTATTGTCCAGTTCTACGTGCTGAGCCATGCAAGCCGGCACAATGAGATCTGCGTGCATACAGACAACGTGAGAATTCTGGATGCATGTTCTGATGCCGGTCTGATCAAGCAGGAAGCGGCACAGGAACTCAAGGCGATTTATATTGCGTATCGCAAACACCTTCACAAGCTGAGCCTGCAATTGTTGCCGGAAACAGTAGCAACGGACAGGTTTGCTGAGGAGCGATCTGTCATACAAAATTACTGGGCAAGTCTGTTACACTAAACCGTTACGACAGCTGCATGACTGTTCTAAGGAGTCAACTAGAAATGTCGATGGCCGATAGGGATGGTTTCATCTGGTACAACAATGAGTTTGTGCCATGGCGGGAAGCAAACACACATGTGCTCACTCATACTCTGCATTATGGTGCTGGGGTATTTGAGGGGGTGCGTGCGTACCAAACCGATCAAGGGACAGCGATTTTCCGGCTTCATGATCACACCAGCAGATTGTTCAATTCTGCAAAAATCATTGGTATGCCGCTGCCGTTCAGCCCTCAGCAAATTAATCAGGCGCAACTTGATGTTGTCAGTAAAAATAATTTGTCTTCCGGCTATATACGGCCAATGTGTTTTTATGGTGCGGAAGGTATGGGTCTGAGGGCTGACAATTTAAAAGTCCATTGTATCGTTGCGGCGTGGGAGTGGGGTTCCTATTTCGGTGAAGAGAAAATGAGAAGCGGGATCCGTGTTAAAACTTCATCCTATTCGCGTCATCATGTAAATGTTGCAATGTGTAGAGCCAAGCTTAACGGTAATTACGTTAATTCGATGCTTGCATTAAATGAAGCCTTACAGGATGGTTATGATGAAGCGCTGTTGCTGGATGTAGACGGTTTTGTGGCGGAAGGAAGTGGTGAAAATATTTTTGTCGTTAAGGGAGAAACGCTTTTTACTCCGGAACTGACTTCTGGGCTCGACGGCATCACGCGCAATACCGTGATTGCGCTGGCAAGCTCGATTAATATCCCTCTGGTTGAAAAACGAATAACACGTGATGAGGTATATATAGCGGATGAGGTTTTTTTTACAGGTACAGCGGCTGAAGTCACGCCAATACGCGAACTTGATAACCGCGTCATAGGGCAGGGTATGCCAGGTCCTGTTACCCAAAAACTGCAAACGATGTATTTTGATATGGCACATGGGAAAAGCAACCTGCATGATTCCTGGCTGTCTTACGTATCGCGTGCGGTTTGATGCGGCTTGCTCAGTGATTTGTCTGCAATACTTGTATACAGGCATGGGTCGGCAACATGAGTCTATAGTTGTCTGTGACGGATTTTATCTCCATGAATTTGAGCAACCTTAGTAATGCAAAAGTCCTGGTGATTGGTGATGTCATACTGGACCAGTACTGGCTTGGTGAAACCACCCGTATATCTCCTGAGGCACCTGCTCCGATTGTCAATATCGAAAACATGGAAAATCGATTGGGGGGCGCTGCAAATGTAGCCATGAATGCCAGCAGCTTGGGCGCCACTGTTACTTTGATTGGAATGGTTGGTAGCGATGAGAATGGGAACAGGTTACTGGATTTGCTGGGTCGTACGGCCATCAATACGGAAATTGTTTGCAAGAAAAATTTCAAAACGCCCACCAAACTGCGTGTAATCAGCCGAAATCAGCAGCTGCTTAGACTGGACTACGAAAGTGGTGATGAAGAAGTGGATAACACTGAAGTAATCGAGGCTTGCCAGAAGCGGATTCCCGATTACGAGACTATAGTGATATCTGATTATGACAAAGGGGCAGTTACACGGATTGAGAAAATTATAAGAGCTGCGCGCAAAGAAAATAAACAGGTCATTGTGGATCCAAAAGGGGCCAACTTTGACAAGTATAAAAATGCAAACATCATTACGCCAAACTATCAGGAGTTCATGCAGGTTGTAGGCCCATGTTCGGATGAAGCCGAGCTTGAGGATAAAGCTGTCAGGATGTGCGGGGAGCTGAATCTTGACGCATTATTGATTACGCGCAGTGAGCGTGGCATGTCTTTGTATGCACAGGGCCAGCAGGCAAGGCATTTTCCTACACAGGCCAAAGAGGTTTACGATGTCACAGGTGCAGGGGATACAGTTGTCGGTTTGTTTGCGTCTGCGATATCCGCAAATTATTCGCTTGCAGATTCTGTAAAAATTGCAAACCTGGGAGCAGGGGTTGCGGTGAGCAAACTCGGCACCGTTTCTGTAACCATGGAAGAGTTAGAGTTTAATGTACACGTTCCTGCTGGCCGGAGCAAAAGGGTAACGGATATTGACGAATTAAAGCAGTCCCTGTCTGCTTTAAAAAGCAACAATGAAAAAATTGTTTTTACTAATGGATGTTTTGATCTGATTCACCGTGGCCACATTGCTTGTCTTCGTGACGCCAAATCCAGGGGAGACTGTTTGATTGTTGCTATCAATGACGACACATCGGTTCGCCATCTGAAAGGTGACGGTCGTCCTGTATGCAGCTTGCAAAATCGTATCGCTGTACTGGAGGAATTGAGTTGTATCGACTGGATTATACCTTTCTCTGAGGATACTCCACTGGCATTGATAACGGAATTACAACCTGATATATATATCAAAGGCGGGGATTATGAAAAAGAAAAACTTGCTGAGTCTGAACTGGTCAGTAGTTACGGAGGCGACGTAGTTATATCGCCCTATATAGAAGGCTGTTCGACCACAACTATCATTGGTTCCATATTAAATACCTGATACGGGTAATTTCTATCCAAAGACGTTGTATTCATTAAAAACTGTACAAAGCATAAAGCATTGAGACCGCAAGCAAGGCAATGACTTGCGCAGCACAGTTTGCAATAGGTGTCGCCGACGGCGGTTCCGGATATATGGTTTGGTCCTTGAACACACGGGGTCCATGATTATGGGCATTCGCGCAGGATATATTATAGTAACCGGAAGGGAAGGTGTCCGGGTGCCCAAGCGTTATGGCTGTAGCCTGTGGCTACAGCCTGTAAGGCCCTTCCGCCCGTTGCATTTGGCATGAAAAGCGGGGTTACGCAGCGAGTCGCATCATAGCGATTACAGGAATCTTGGAAACCAGGAACGAAGAGGTAAGCAGCAACATCTGTTTGTTGCCAAGAATCGAAAAGTATGAAAAAGGATTTGCACAGGTTGCTCTGGTTAGTGCTGCCGATGGTTGTTTTTCTCTTGCCTTACATTTTGCGCTTTAGCGCAGCGGATGCTGATTCATATTTATACGGGGAAAATAGCTGGATAGAAGTATCGACTGTGGTTTTCTTGCTCATTGCAATCCTCTTTGGCTTGACTTTTCTGGTGTCAGGCAAGACCCCTGGTCATGGCTGGTCTCGGTGGTGGATGCTCTTGATGATGCTTGGTTGCGTATACTTTGCCGGAGAGGAAATGAGTTGGGGGCAGCATATTTTTGATTGGAAAACACCCGCAAGCTTGCTGCATGTCAATGATCAGGGTGAAACAAATTTGCATAATACAGGCGCGTTGTTTGACCAGATTCCAAGAACACTGGTATCGGTTGCAGCATTGATTGGGGGCGTCCTAGCACCTCTTTATTGTGCTATCACTAGGCGATATCCAGACAGCCGGTCATTGCAATACTGGTTGTGGCCCACGTATGTGTGTTTGCCAGCTGCCCTGTTCTCACTTTTGGTAAGCTGGCATGAAAAAATATACCGGGGTTTGGGTGTTGATGTGCCTGCTGTGTTGGATGTTCCGGCAGGTGAGGTCAAAGAAAGCCTGCTGGCATTGTTTATCATGCTTTACGTAGTGTCGATCTGGTACAGAAACCGGATGTCAGCTTGGGGCTGACTGGTACTGGGCGTATGATTTTTCTTCCATTATCCTGGAGCCGAGCAGTGCATTGATTTCTTTTTTGGTTGCTGCACGCTTGTCATTTTGCAAGTACACAGAACGTGCCAGCTCTATGAATTCCTGATCAAATTCTTTTCGGGATTCCTTGATACGAATTTTATCCTCTATCTTCCATAAGCTCTGATTGACTACCTTGAGTGCCTGCTTGAGTAGCTGAACTCTGTCGTTATCTACGGAGGACTGTTTCCACACCTGAGTCAACAGATGCAGTTCCGTCTTTACGTTTCGTAATTTTTCAGTATCAGTGATCTGCTCTGCCTTGATTTCCAGTATGGTGATTTTGTCCAGTAATTCTCCAGGCGAGACAGGTACACTTATATTTTCCATTGCCGGGTTCGGGTATTGATGATTTATTGATTGTTGTCAAGGGTGTCTAATTTGGAGATCACATCGTCTACTGTAATCAGGTTCATGACGCCCTGGTATTCCAGTTTCGTACCCCATTTTAATTCATTTTCAGATTTGTTTTTGAAAGTTTGTGCGGCAACCCCGTATTTATCTACGCACCATCGCTGACTGAAATAGGGGCCGCTGCGCCTGGGGTTGCTTGCAGCATAGAGTCCGATTACAGGGATGTCGAGCCCAGTAGCTATATGTGCAGGACCGGAGTCTGGCGAAATGATAACGTCTGCGCCTTGTAACAATGCAAGAAATTTCTTTAAGGTATCCTTGCCAATCAGGTTCAGGGGTTTCGTTTGCATGCGGCTTTCAATTTCCTGTCCCATCTGGAGTTCCGTCGAAGAGTTTCCGCCGCAGAGTATGACTTGGGCACCCAGTGACTGGGTTGCATAATCAGCAACGGCCGCATAGCGTTCTGCGCTCCAGTTTCTAAGGAGGTGGCTGGAACAGGGGCTGATGATCACCTTGAAACGGTCACTTGCCAGGTGCTTTTTGGCAAATTGATGGGCATCGTCCGGGATGTTGTAATCCCAGCGCATATCACGATAGGGCAGGCCGATATGCTCGATGAAACTGAAAAAGCTGTCCAGGACATGCTGTTGCAATGCAGGTTTGATACGCTGGCGGATAAAAAAAGAGTGCAGATCCTTGGAGCGTGCCCTGTCATAGCCGAGCTTCAGATCTGCATGAATCAGTGCACCGATCAGGTTTGCTCGCAGTGAGACTTGGGCACAAAGCAGTACATCAAATTTCCGGTGCCCGGTTTTCCGGGCGATGGAGCGATAACTGCTTATCGCATTTGCTTTATCAAACTTGATAAACTCAATGCCGGGAATGTCATGAACCAGCTTGGCTTCATTTTTTCCAATGATCCAGGTCAGTTCAGTTTCGGGCCAGTATTTTTGAACCGTACGCACTACCGGGACCATATGTGTTACATCGCCAATTGCAGAGAGCCGTACAAGACATATGGATTTTGGTGGATTGCCCATGTTGAGTGAATTGTAAACTGATGTATAACCGCAAAAGCAGTATCAATGGATTCTGTTGAGTTCAACCACTATGGTAACGATATTGTTGCCTATAACAAAAGCCTGTTTTCAGAATTCCCGATTGACTTGTTTAGTCCTGAATTCCTCTCTTCAGATCCTTCCCTGCGCTATAAACGGCTGTTGTCAGCTGATATAAAAGGTCGTGGAGGGTTGCATTTGTTTACATATCATGACCAGTCCCTGGTGTTACGTCATTACTACCGTGGCGGTACAGTGGCTAAATTCATTAATGATGCCTATCTGTGGCGCAGCTTGCATAAGACCAGAGCCATGGGCGAACTCCAGGCCTTGCTTGTCCTTCAGCGTCTGAATTTGCCCGTGCCGGCCCCTGTTGCTGCACATGTGCGAAGAAGAGGCTTGATATACAGGGCAGACATCATCACCCGGCTCATCCCGAGGGCACAATCACTGAGTTCGAGGTTGACTGAAAATCAGCTTCCGGTTGAAACTTGGCGCAAAATTGGCATGGTGATCAGACAGTTTCATGATAAAAACTGCAATCATGCCGATCTTAATGCACACAATATTCTGCTTGATGAAAAAGAGAGGGTGTTTCTGATCGATTTTGATAAAGCGGTTATTGGCAGAAACACAAGTGCATCACAGAAAAATAACATTGCAAGGCTGCAGCGTTCATTGCTCAAGCTGAAAAATATGGAGTCCTCATTTAATTATTCTGATCAGGATTTCAAATCGCTGGTGGAAGGCTATAACTCAGGTTAGTGCTGCTGCAGCATCGGTTGCAGGTATTCTATATAATTGCCTAATACCAAGGCTTTCTGTCTGATAAACTGCTGCGCGTTTATCCCGTATTGGGTTCGCGTATACTCATCATTGAGCAAGCGTGCCAGCTGCATACCCAGATCCTGATTGTCAGAGACCTGGATGATTCCATCCGCTTTCAACAGCTCTTTTGTCTCCAGTGAAAAGTTATCCATGTGTGGACCCACGAGCGTGCATTTGCCAAAGCCGGCAGGTTCAAGAATATTATGGCCGCCCCGGAGTATCAGTGAACCTCCCACAAACACCAGCGTAGCCTCGTTTAAATATCCGTCCAGCTCTCCCAGGGTATCCACTATATAAATGTCTGTACGGTCTGTAATACTGTCTTGCCGGCTGCGCACAGCTACAGTGAAATTTTTCTGTTGCAGTTGACGATGCAAAAGATTGCCTCGGCCCGGGTATCTCGGTGCAATAATGAGAAGATAATTTTTTTGTTTCAGCAAAGGCAAATGCTGGGCCAGGTGCAGTTCCTCGTCTTCATGTGTGGACACTGCCAGAAGAAACGGGCGTTTGATTTCAGTGCAGCACGGATTCTTATTGATCCAGGCAGCCGCATATTTCAGGTTACCTACAGTGTGAGTTGTATGATCCTCGGCACCTAAATTCAGGAACTTCGAACGATCCTCATCCGAGCGTGTGAGTACCAGAGTCAGGTTTTTAAGTGAAGATTGATATTCATTTTTTAAAACCCGGGTTGCACGTAATGTCTTGCTGGATAGTCTTCCATTGATAATGGCGATGGAAATATTTTTTTTTGCGGTTTGAAAAAATAGTGTCGGCCAGATTTCTGTTTCCAGAATCAACACGCTGGCAGGACCGATACGTGTTAACAGCTTGTTTACTGAAAATGAGTAATCAAGTGGCATATAGACATGCGTGATCCTTTCATGCAGCAGTCCAGACACCAGCTTTGCAGCAGCAGGGGTATTAGTGGAGATGACGAGGTGGTGATCTGGATACTGGCTGCACAGTTTGAAAATTAACGGTTTGGCGGCACTGAATTCACCTACAGAGGCGCAATGAATCAGTATTGAGGGTATTTTTGAAAGCGGATAGTTGAACCCGAGACGCTGGGAGAAATAACGCCAGCCCCCGTCCTTGACAGATCGATATGCAGTGTATCCAAGTGCTGCAGGGGCCAGCAGGAATAACAGTGCCTTGTACCGCAAGGAGGTGCGCCGTAACGATTTTGGCATGCAGGCTAATTCAGCCAATCATCAATCTTCAGCAAATCATCCACCGACAGAGTCCCTGTGGCCTGTTTGAGTCGAAGCGTATTCAGAAGGTAGTCATACCGTGCACGTGAGTGATTCCGTTTGGCAAGAAAGGTTTCCTGTACAGCAAGCAATACGTCTGCGGAGGTACGTGTCCCAGCCTGAAATCCGGCTTCAGCAGCACGGGCTGCCGCTTTGGTGGATTTCAGGGCGGTAGCTAGAGCCTTGACCCGACTGATCTCCGAGATCACATTCAGGTAGGCGTTACGTGTATCCTGAATGGTCTTGCGCCGTACTTTTTCGTACTCATTTTGTGCAAGTGCGGCATTATGGCGTGCCTGTCTGGTGCTGTAATATATTCTACCTCCCTCAACGATCGGGATATTCAGTTGCAGGCCTATAAGGGTGTCTTCAGTTGTGCGCGAACCCGTCAGCCCGCCGGTATCTGCCTCGGAATGTGAGGCAACGAGATCAAGCGTGGGGAGATGACGCGATTGCTGTAATCTGATTTCCTGGTGGGAAATCTTGCTCGCGTACTCACTCGACAATAGGGTCAGGTTATGCTGCAGAGCCTTGGCTACCCAGTCCTCGGCATTATCCGGTGTTGGCAAAACAAGCTGCATGCGGCCTGAAAGAGGGTGCAGATGATCCAGATGTTCTGCAACAATGACTTCCAGTGCACCTTTGGAAATTTCCAGCGCATTAAGCGCTTCAATTTCCTTTACCGCAACAAGATCGTAGGAGGCCTGGGCTTCATGTACATCCGTAATTGCAATCAGGCCTACTTCAAAATGCTCTTCAGCCTGTTCGAGCTGGCGTGCGATGGCCTTTTTTTCAGACGTTTGAAACGTGACGGCGTCGTGTGCTGCCAGTACATTAAAATAGACATCTGCCGTACGCATGATTAGATCCTGATGTGCAGCATCCAGGTCCACTTTGGCTTTGGCAACAGAGTTTTTTGCCTGGCGCAGCTGCACATAAAAATCCCGATGATAGAGTGCCTGACTGATATTCAGGTTGTAGCCATGAGAGTTGAAATTCACAGTCTTGCCCGATATCCCGAATACTTGACCGTCGGTCTTATGGCGGGTATCGCTGGTATTTGCGCTCATGCTGGCATGCGGCAGAAGACTTGCACGGGCAAGCGGTCTTGCCTGGGCCTGGGCTTCATATCTTGATTCGGCTATTTGAATATCGACATCATGCTGTTTGGCCATGGAATAGATATCAAGCAGGCTCTTTGCAGTGGCAGGCTCCGCTGCCACTGCAAAGAATGTCATAAGCAAGGAAAAAAGAAGAAAGTCTGTTTTTGGTTTCAGATGCATGACTTCTTATTGAACCTTATAAAATACAACTTCCTGATGCTAGTAAACCGACATGGACGGGTCGACCTGCTTCGCCCATCCATCAATTCCGGTTGAAAGATTGATCACCCTGGTAAAATTATGTTTTGCCAGATAACCGGCAACGGCGCGGCTGCGTATGCCGTGGTGGCAGATGACGACAATTTCCTGGTTCGGATCAAAATCATGCAATACACCCGGGATCTGTTTCATGGGTACAAGTGTAGTTTTGGGGAGGTGGCAGCGTTCATATTCCCATGGCTCCCTGACATCCAGCAAGACTGGCCTGGTAGCTGCCAGTTCCAGGTAGTTTTTAAGCTCTTGCGGGCTGTATTCCTTGAACATTATAGCTGGAAAGCCTGTGGCTCATCAAAGCCGATCAAAGGAGACAAGCTGGTTTCAAGTAACGTTAAGCAATGCAGTTCCTGTGCATCAGCCCGGGTAAGCAGTTGTGCCTGCATCACTGGAGCCTTACCGGTTACCACAAACATACGTCCGCCCTCGACCAGGAGTTTTTCAAACACATCCTGATACACAGGCATTGAGGCAGTGACAGCAATGATATCGTATCGTTTGACATCTTGTGCGTCACTTAGGGCCAGGGCATCTGCCTGTATAAATCTGACATTTTCAATCCCCAGTTGCTCCATATTTCTCTGCGCCTGATTCGCCAGGATTTCGAACCATTCGATGGTATCCACATGAATACCCTGTCTAGCCAGACAGGCGGTGACAAATCCACTGCCTGTTCCAATCTCCAGAATCCTGTCATCCGGCTTTATCTGCAAAGCCTGCAGCATGCGTGCTTCAAGTTTCGGGGTCATCATGAACTGCCCGTTTGGCAAAGGGACCTCCAGATCAGAAAACGCCAGTTTCCGGTATTGATCCGGTACAAATAGTTCACGTGGTGTTTGTTCAATCACTTTCAATACACCCGTATCCAGAACTCCCCAAGGGCGTATCTGTTGTTCAATCATATTGAACCGTGCTTGCTCGACATCCATCAGCCGATTTGTACTTTTGTCTGTTATATTGCCAGTGCAGGCATTTACAATGCTATATCAGTATTATATATGCAAGAGCTATAGCCCGGCAGCTTTACGGCAATATATACTCAAAAGCCATGGCTTCCCACGAATCAGATGCAGCGCAGTAAACACTTTTGAAAGCCAGGAAAATACTCATTATAGGCCCGGCTTGGGTGGGCGACATGGTGATGGTACAAAGTCTGTTTAAGGCCCTAAAACATCAAGATCAGGGAAATATTATTGACGTGGCAGCACCAGGTTGGTCTGCTCCAGTGCTTGCTCGAATGCCGGAAGTGAGAAATATTATTGAAGTGGACTTGAGCCACGGTGAATTGGGACTTTTAAAGCGACTGCGTATGGGCCGGGCACTTCGGGGCAGGTACGACCAATCCATTATTTTACCCAGGTCTTTCAAGTCTGCACTGATTCCCTATTTTGCAGGTATCCCAAAACGCACTGCCTATCGTGGAGAAATGCGTTACCGGATCGTGAACGATATACGGGTGCTTGACAAGGGTATTACCTATAAAGCTGTGGAACGCTATGTAAATCTGGGGGCTGACCGGTCACAGTCTGGGCAACTTCCTGAAATCCGTTTCCCCAAATTGCAGGTGCATGAAGATAAGCGTCACAAAACGGCAGCCAGACTGGGGGTAGACGAGGCCGCTCCATGTATTGCATTAATGCCTGGCGCAGAGTTTGGCCCATCTAAACGCTGGCCGGCAAGATATTTTGGTGAACTGGCTTCCCTGTTTGAGAAGGAAGGCTTTAATGTATACGTTTTCGGTTCTTCCAAAGATCATGCCATTGGACAGGAGGTTGTGAACGTATCCAATGGCAGCGCTAAAAATTTATGCGGGCAGACCAGTCTGGAGGAGGCTGTCGACTTGCTTTCACTGGTAAAAATTGCCATTACCAATGATTCCGGGCTGATGCACATTGCTACTGCAGTAGGCCGGCCCGTAGTGGTCATTTACGGATCCATCACACCTGAGTACACCCCGCCGTTGTCCAATGTTGCAAAAACCCAGTATCTGAATCTGGATTGCAGTCCTTGCTGGAAAAAACAATGTCCGTATGGACATTACAATTGTCTCCGTAATCTTGCCGTAAGCAGGGTATACGAAAGTGCAAGGGAATTACTGGGCAGTACTTCTGTCTAGAGAAAATAATCAGCGCGGTCAAAACTGGAATCAAGCCGGTCCAGTTTTTCCGGATGATTGATTAAATCCTCGATAAACCAGTTGGCATGATTGTATAAACAGGTTACATCCTTGCATTCCTCAGTGGCATCAAATGTCTCAATCAGCCTTAGGGTATTCCTTTGTGTAGCCTGCAGCCCGCTTTGGGTTGCATAGGCATGCTTTTCTCCCAGCAAAGCTTGGGGGACATGGCGATATACGGGGCAGTTGAACACACCCAGCGGGCTTAGTACCTGCCTGAAATACTGCATGTGACAATTGTGAGGTTGCTCACTGTAGTTCATGTAGGTGCCGTTTTCCAGTACACGCAGATTTGTACTTTCGACTACCGCAAAGCTTTCATCTTCAAGTTCCCTGGCCTGATGGATGGCGTTGCAAATCTTGGTCATGGTGGAGGCTACATGTTCCTGTTTTTTGTCAATACCAACGACTTCAGCGTTGTTCGACTCGGAACGGGTGAGAAACGGTTTATAGGAAATGTAATCAAACTGATGCTTTTTGGCCAGCTGTGCGGCGGCAACCATTTCATCAATGTTTTCAATGATTTCAGTATCATTGGTTTCACAGTTTTTCCATACGATAATAAAACTGAAGCCAATCATAAATTTGGAATTTGATTTCTTGATAGCGGGAATGTGTTCACAAATCCATTCCAGTGTGCATTTTTTGCTGCCCGGTTTGTGCATGGCGCGAAATGTTTCGTTGGTGCCGGAATCCAGCGACAGGCGCACCCAGTCCCGTTTCTGCAATACATCGGCAACGGCTTCAATTTTTTTCATCATACTGCCATTGGTGACTACACCGATTTGTGTATCCATGGCTTTCAGGTGACGTACTATGTCTTCAAAACCCTTGTAGGCAGTTGGCTCACCACCACCAATGATGATTACGGAACGCAGGCCGTTTTCCACCAGGTATGTCAGGGAGTCTTTAAGAAATTCATGCTCATAGTTGATATTCTTGTTCAGAATATCCATATCCACACAGTGATCACAACGATAATTGCACGCTGTGGTAACGTCCAGATTAATAGAAACAGGCGCCTGTGCAGGTGCGTTTTTTAACGCCTGTTCAAAGGTCATGGTATCTGCAGCGTAACCCTCTCGCCATTGTACCTGCCAGCGCACATATTCTTTCAGGCCTCCAAGTATCTCAGGCTGGAGAAGTTTGCCCATAAAGTCATGTAAAGGAGAAAGTTCAGTCTGTTTTTCAACCTGACGGGCTATGGCTTTTACGTGCAGGGGCCGCACAGGGGTATTCTGGCTTGGCCCTGAGTCAAACTTGCTGAAGTTGATCAGAGGCGAAACCTTGATCAGCACTTCACCGCTTTCAGAATGAATTTTTTCCATAGTCCTGATTTAAGTTTACAGTCTGATAAATTTGTAACAAATGCTCCATCCCTTCGATCAATGCCATCTCATCTGAGGTGGATCTGGAATGTATGGAGCCTATAAAGTTCTTGATTGAGCGCACCAAGGGGTCTGCAATCGGCAATTGCTTGTTGGGTGATCGTAATGATATCAGGTAATTCGGAAGATCGACATGTCTATCTATGCGCTGGTTGTCGATTGCATAGGCGGCAGGCTTGGGCACGGCGTCTGTCCGACTTAAAAACAAGGCAACCCTGCAGTCGCCCATGGCATGTAGATAATTGAATTTGATATGCAGCTCCTGGTCCGGGCTGCGGGTCGGGCAGCTGTAATGGATATCGTGTATACGGCCCGCCCCGAGCAATGCATACAGCATGCTGAGCAAATGTGGCACCGCATCGATGATCATGTCTTTCCCTGTGCTTTGTGGAGACAGCCACATGGAAAATGTTTCCATTGCCTGTGTAGGCTGGTTTTGCTGCGGGTACAGCTCATAGTAGCCTGGCAATGTAAATGCCCATTGCGTATTCAGTTGCAGGGTGATGTTTTTTCTGTTGCAGCACTGGACCAGGCGGATGGTATCAGAGGTGACACGCTGTACATCTGTGGTGGTTTTTACTCCCTTTCTAGGCCACCAGAGCGGTTTCTCACAAAATATGTGACAACCGGCCTCAGCAGCAGCATGTAAATACTGATAATGTGCTGTAGCAGGAGAACAGATCGCTACGATGTCAATCGAAGTACCGCCAAGCATCTCTTCCATACTTGCAAAAGCCAGGCAATCAATTCCGTAGTCTTTTTGCAGGCTGGTTGCGGTTTTTTCTGCCGACTGCAGGGAACTGCTTACCACTGCGTGGATGTTTGCCCCTAGCTGGTGAAAGACCCTGGCTACATAAGGGCCGGTGCCCTGTCTGCTTCGGGCGGGTCCAACGATGGCAATGTTGAATGACATGTATACAGGTACAATAAAGTTTGCCAGACAGCAGCGTACGGGCAGTGGCCCGTTTGAGCAAGCTTTGTCGGGGGCAGTGTATTTTTTTATATACACAAAAAAAGCGTTATCCTTTAGTATAAGAGGTCATAAAGCTAGGGGTGCCCGACTGTTGATGCCGGGTTGAGAGTTACTCTTGGAACCTGAACCAGATAATGCTGGCGGAGGGAAGCTGCTATGCCGGAGTTCTTTCGGCATGTATTTTCACTCTGTTGCAATATCATCACCGTAGTAAGGAGTAGACGTTATGAGTGCAATTGCCAGTTCAATGCGGGATAAGTCTGCACAGCTATCCGCAGACATCAGGCAGCCTTTTCCGGGTTCACGCAAAATATATGTTCAAGGGTCCCGTGAAGATTTGAAAGTCGGGATGCGTGAAGTGCACTGTTCGGCCACCGCCCCCAGTTTTGGTGAAGATGAAAATCTGCCCATAACGATTTATGACACCTCGGGTCCATATTCCAATCCAGATACGGAGGTGAATCTGTTACAAGGCTTGTTGCCGGTACGGTCGAACTGGATTGAACAGCGCAACGATACGCTACAGCTTGCCCAGCCGTCTTCAGAGTATGGTTGTGCCCGGCAAAGTGATCCGCGCACTGCACATTTACGTTTCGCACACTACCATCCGCCGCGCCGCGCCAGGCCAGGTCGTGCGGTTACACAAATGCACTATGCGCGCCGCGGAATCATTACCCCTGAGATGGAGTATGTTGCGCTACGTGAGGATATGCGGCTGCAGGAACACCGCAAGGACCCGGGTTACAAAAAATTATTGCTGCAACATGCGGGCCAGCGCTTCGGTGCAAACTTACCTGAGGAAATTACACCGGAGTTTGTACGCAACGAAGTAGCCTGCGGGCGAGCCATTATTCCGAACAACATCAATCACCCTGAATCAGAGCCGATGATTATAGGCAGAAATTTTCTGGTAAAAATCAATACCAATCTGGGTAACTCTGCCATTGCTTCTTCTATTGAGGAAGAAGTGGAAAAAATGGTGTGGGCGGTGCACTGGGGCAGCGATACGGTAATGGATTTATCGACCGGGAAACACATCCATGAAACGCGTGAATGGATCATACGCAACTCACCTGTACCCATTGGTACAGTTCCCATCTATCAGGCGCTTGAAAAAGTACATGGCAAGGCAGAGGAACTCACATGGGACATATACAGGGATACACTTGTTGAACAGGCCGAACAGGGTGTGGATTATTTTACGGTTCATGCTGGTGTGCGGTTAGCGTATGTGCCGATGACCGTAAAGCGCATCACAGGTATTGTTTCACGTGGTGGTTCGATTATGGCGAAATGGTGTCTGTCACATCATCAGGAAAATTTCCTCTACACACATTTTGAGGAGATTTGCGAAATAATGCAGGCGTATGACGTTTCTTTTTCACTGGGCGATGGTCTGCGCCCCGGCTCCATTGCTGATGCGAATGATGAGGCGCAGTTTGCCGAACTGGAAACATTAGGCGAATTGACCAGAATTGCCTGGGATCATGATGTGCAGGTGATGATTGAAGGGCCTGGCCATATTCCAATTCAGATGGTCAGGGAAAATGTAGACAGGGAACTGAAAGATTGTCTGGAAGCGCCTTTCTACACGCTAGGCCCGCTGGTGACCGATATTGCACCAGGCTATGATCATATTACCTCTGCTATCGGGGCAGCAAATATAGGCTGGTATGGAACTGCGATGCTTTGTTATGTCACACCTAAAGAGCACCTGGGTTTGCCAAATAAACAGGATGTTCGTGACGGGATTATTGCCTATAAGATTGCAGCCCATGCCGCTGATTTGGGCAAGGGGCACCCTGGTGCGCAGATTCGCGATAATGCATTATCCAAGGCGCGTTTTGAGTTCCGCTGGGAAGACCAGTTTAATCTGAGTCTGGACCCGCACCATGCGCGCTCACTGCATGATGAAACCCTGCCAAGGGATTCTGCAAAAGTTGCACATTTCTGTTCCATGTGCGGTCCACATTTCTGTTCGATGAAAATTACACAGGATGTGCGTGACTATGCGGCGCAACAGGGTATTGATGAGATACCGCTTGCAATCGAAAAGGGCTTGCAGGAAAAGGCCTGGGAATTCAGGGACTCAGAAGCGAAAGCCCGTCAGGGGACATAGCCGGGAATACCTGCATACTGTCACTGTACAGTCGATATGCGCCTGCAAGGTTTGTCAATGCAGTATAACAATACATGAGTGTCAGCGGACATTCGGCATCGCTCCGGGCCATTTTTTTTGCCTTTGGTAATCTGGCGATCGCACTGACGAAGACGGCAGGTGCAATCTATACTGCCTCAGGAAGCATGCTGGCCGAGGCGGTTCATTCGTATGCCGATACAGGAAACCAGGTTTTACTTTTCTTCGGTCTGAAGCAGTCACAAAAGCCGCCCGATGAAAAACACCCGCTGGGCTATGGGAAAAACAGTTATTTCTGGAGCTTTGTGGTGGCCGTGTTGCTATTCACCCTGGGCGGTGTATTTTCCATCTATGAAGGCTTGCACAAGTTACAGCATCCCGAGGCATTGCATCAGGTATGGGTAGCCCTGGTGATACTGGGTGCGGCGATTGCTTTGGAAATGGTGAGTCTGTTCGGCTGCCTGAATGCAATCCATGATGTCAAAGGTCGTAAATCGATCCGGCAATGGCTGGGTACCACGGGTAACGCAGAACTCGTTGTGTATTGGGAGAAGACAGCGCTGCCATTTTGGGGCTGGTGGTTGCGTTTGTTTTTGTTGCACTAAGTGCTGTGACCGGAAATCCGGTTTATGATGCCATAGGATCCGTATGTATTGGCATTGTGCTGATTGTCGTATCACTTTTTGTCGCATCAAGGATCAAAACCCTGATCATTGGTACCGCAGCAGAACCGGAGATCCGTGAAAAGATTCATCAGATCATCATGCAGGATGAAAACGTTACACAGTTATTCAATGTCATTACCATTCAGTTTGGTTCTTCAATTATGCTCGCTGCAAAAATCAGGCTACCGGATTCAATGTCTGTGAAGGCGGCCGTTGAAAAGGTCAATATGCTGGAGTTGAGAATCAAAAAGGAATTGCCGGGTATTGCCTGGTGTTTTATCGAATCTGATGTGGAAGACTAGATTTTCATTCTGGATTCTCTGCGGTCATGCAGTTCATCAAACTGCCTCACAGCCGCAATCAAACGGATGCCCCGGGGTATGAAGTGCCTGTCAGGCACACCTGCAAACCTGTATCTGGAGAATTGTGATAGTGAATAAAAAAATACAGCGTGTAACAAGCGATCAGGCCCTGACAGGCCGGGATGAAACGATGCCAGTAACGAACAGGCATTATGTAAATGGCAATCTGTTGTCTCCGCCTTTTCCTGAAGGCATGGCGCTGGCAATGTTTGGTCTGGGCTGTTTCTGGGGTGCGGAAAAAAAGTTCTGGCAGCTTCCGGGTGTGTACTCGACTTCTGTTGGTTATTCGGGAGGCTTTACCCCTAATCCGACCTACCAGGAAGTCTGTACGGGCATGACAGGGCATAATGAGGTTGTCCGTGTTGTATTTGCTCCCGGTCTTATCAGCTATACGAGTCTGGTAGAGTTGTTCTGGGAGTCGCATGACCCTACACAGGGCATGCGCCAGGGGAATGATATAGGTACCCAGTACCGTTCAGGGATTTATGTATATAACGAAGAGCAGAAAAGCATTGCAGAGCAAACCAGGCAGCAGTATCAACAGGCATTAAGCCAAAAAGGCTATGCATCCATTACAACTGAAATCGTTGCGGCGCCGCAATTTTATTATGCGGAGGATTATCATCAGCAATATCTGGCTAAAAACCCGAATGGCTATTGCGGGCTGGGAGGCACAGGAATTGCCTTGAACTGACCGTGCATTGAAAAATCCAATGTGCAAAAAGAATGATATACAAAGGTTACGAAAAAATTATCGAACTGTAATGTTGGATAAACAAAAAGCCAAAAGGAATCCTTTTGACCAGTTCCGGCTATGGTTTGATGAGGTGCTTACCTTGGAATTTGCTGAACCCAACGCAATGAATCTGGCTACAGTCAGCAGCATGGGTGAAATCTCTTCCCGCATGGTGCTGTTAAAAGCCTTTGATGAAACGGGGTTTGTTTTTTTTACCAATTACAACAGCGCCAAAGCACAGGATTTGCAGTCTACCCGGACGGCTGCACTTTGCTTCTGGTGGGACACGTTATATCGTCAGGTACGAATATCAGGCCAGGTTGAAAAAATATCTGCTGCTGAATCGGCTGAATATTTTCGTTCACGCCCCAGAGGGAGTCAACTGGGTGCCATGGCCTCCCAGCAAAGCAAGGTGATAAAAGACTATTCAGTATTGGAAAAGGCCTATCAGCGTTTGGAGCAATCCTATCGAGGTCAGGAAATACCCTGTCCAGAACATTGGGGGGGATACCGTGTAATACCTGGTGTATTTGAGTTCTGGCAAGGGCGTCCGAATCGACTGCATGATCGTTTACGCTACTCGCTGGTCCCGGCAGGAGAATGGAAGTTGGAAAGACTTTCTCCCTAAACATAAGGGCCTGCCTCCTTCAGCACGGCAAGTCATTATGTCTAGGTTGAGTCCGGGACTGCTTGCTAAGTTTTTATTCATAAACGAGGTGCCATTCTTGGTCCTGCTTCATTTTTTCCGGCCAGTACGTTTTGTCCTGATTTTCTGAGTTCAGGTTTTCACATTTTTTGCGTGCCTCTCCGTAGGTCATCGTCTTATCCTTGAACTTGCCGGTTCCAAAATCACTTTTATATCTCCACGCAATAATGTAGCCGGTATCTTGGTCACGGCGGATCAAGTTTTCTGTGCTCATAGTAATTACCTGTTTTTGTGCCAAATCACTGGCGAATCATCTTTATCGGGCTATTTAAATAAAATGGCTGACACTCGGGTGTGCCAGCGCAAGGACTTTTATCAAAAATACCTCCGTGAGTGCAACTTTTTAGGGCAATCAAGCCGGTTTTGGATGTGCCCGCAGCTTGGGCCGATCTGCGGTATGTCACCGGTTTTGTTTCGGTTACTCCCTTGAAAGACGGGGATCTGAAGTTTTGTAGTCGGCATCCAAAGAAATTTCCCACTGCACACGATAGACATTCCTGTTTGGAATGGGCCCTTTGGGTCCGCTATGACTGATCGTCGCAGACTGGGGGCCCATTACCTGTTGGTAGTAGCTGACCACTGCCCGTGAGAAGCTGGCGCACTCAAAGGGCAGGTCATAACATACCTCAAAGACGGGTACTCCGTCTTTTTCTTCAACGGGCCAGATATCGGCTAACAGGTGAGAGTGTAATTTCCCATCAAACTGGACATCGAACAATACTTTGCAGACCTGTCTGCCGGTTCCTTCATCAGGCTCGATATGATCTGGAAACAAACCATGAAAAAAGAAAGTTGCTTTGCCCACGTAAGGATTATGATACGTTACAATTCGCCTTGTGAAGTATAAATTAGAAACAGACGTATCTGAATTCATAATTCGGAAAGAACCTCTAGGGCTATGGGACCTGTGGGTCGACGGCATGCCCACGCTTACCTTTCCTACGCCTGAAGAGGCTGCCAAAGCTGTGTATGAACAGGATTCCGGTTATATTGTCTGGGACCAGCTAGAAGAACACAGTGCCCCTGAAGACCTGAGTGGCTGGGAGCAGTTGGAGCAGGAATAAGGTTCTCGGGATACCTTGGGGGAAGGGAAGGTACACAAATCAGTGGGGCTATTGCATTTCTGGCCTATTTGCAGCGTACTGATCGGGTATACCGGTCTGTTCAACAGAAAGTGTCGGGAGACGCAAACTGCAAAACAAAGATTCCGTACCTGTAACCATGCCGGATAAGGGCTTTTTGATCTTCGCCGGTGTCAGGGGTACCGGTTTCAGGAGCAGGCTTGAGATTACCGGAAATGCCAGAATATCTGGAAATCGGGGTGCGGCCAGCGCTTCTGTCGTACAGGGAGCAACGATTGAAAAGGTTTGAATGACCCTGACCCCTCGCAGGGCCAGCATGCTCACTGCACGACGCAACCGGCAACTGAAGTGCACGTTTCATGCGGCGCTATCCAGGTGTCAGGGTTTATGAAATGGACTGGATCAAGCGAACCCGTTAAGAGCTAACCGGTTTTTTCAAGGGCCTGACCGATATCTTCCAGTATATCGTCGATATGTTCTATCCCAATAGACAGTCGCACCAGATCTTCGCTTACCCCGGCAACAGCCTGTTCCTTTTTGGACAATTGTCGATGTGTGGTGGTGGCAGGATGGCAGGCTAATGATTTTGCATCACCAATGTTTACCAGTCTGACTACCAGGTTCAGTGCATCGATAAATTTCACGCACGCCTCAAGTCCGCCCTTGATACCAAAACTTAAAATGCCTGATGCACGGCCGCTACAATATTTTTTTACCAGGTGATGGTCTTCATGGGTAGGCAGCCCGGCATAACTTACCCAGGTTACATTAGGGTGCTGTTGCAGATATTCAGCAACTGCCAGCGCATTTTCACAGTGACGGTCCATGCGTACTGGCAGGCTTTCTATACCTTGTAAAATCAGGAAACTGTTCAAGGGTGAAATTGCAGGACCCATATTACGTAACGGAACAACCCGAACACGGCCAATGTAAGCGGCTTTGCCCATGGCCTCGGTATAGACTACTCCATGATAGGAAGGGTCCGGTTCATTGAGCATTGGGAAGCGTTGTTTATGTTCTTCCCATGGGAAATTTCCTGAGTCAACGATGATGCCTCCAATCGACGTGCCATGACCGGTCATGTATTTTGTCAACGAATGTATGACAATATCCGCTCCAAATCTAAACGGCTGGCACAGATATGGGCTCGGTACGGTATTATCCACCATGACCGGAACCCCTTTTTCATGAGCGGCCTCTACTGTTTTTTCCAGATCAATGATATTGCCGGCAGGATTACCCAGTGATTCACAAAAAACAGCTTTTGTGTTTTCATCGATGGCTGCCGAGATGGCATTTATATCGCGGTAATCTACAAACCGCACATCAATACCGAGCTTTGGCAGGGTATGGGCAAACAGGTTGTACGTGCCTCCATATAAAGTGGTGACCGAAACAATATTGTCTCCTTGTTCAGCAATTGCAAAAATTGCCTGAGAAATTGCAGCCATTCCTGATGCTAAGGCCAAAGCGCCTATGCCACCCTCCATTGCTGCTACACGTTGCTCCAGTACTGCACTGGTCGGGTTCATGATACGTGTATAAATGTTACCTTCGACTTTCAAATCAAACAGGTCTGCACCGTGCTGTGTATCATCAAATGCATAAGCGGTAGTTTGATAGATAGGAACAGCAACCGCTTTGGTTGTCGGGTCGGGTGAATAACCACTATGTATTGCGAGTGTTTCAATTTTCATGAATTATTTTCCTTAAAAAAACGACAAGGCATCTCCGGTCACCGGAGACCATGCCAAGTTTCACAATGATCCTGAAAAGTTTGGGGAGGTTTATCATGGCTGTACTCGGTCCTGGTAAATAGGATATACGGAACACGTCGAACCCCTCATCCTGATTAAAAGGGTTTGGAAATTACAACTATGCTGCACAGGCACAAATGAAATCCCGATTAATTTGCAGGTTGCTGCTCCCATTCAAAAGGAGTAAAGGTCTTGATACTCAGGGCATGAAGTGCACCGCTGGCAATTTGTGACTTGACGGCTGAGTAGACGAGCTGGTGCTCCTTTACCATGCTCATGCCTTCAAAGCACTCGCTGATTACGGTCGCCTCATACTTTCCTCCATCGCCATTGACGATAGCCTCTGAGTTTGGGACACCTCTTTCAATAAGAGCCTTGATTTCATCTACAAGCATAACGATAACGGGCCATATATAAAACTGGTTTTGTACAAAAATCTGTACTGTGCCCGGGGATTATACCCGGTTGTGTGCTCAGTTTTCATTATTCTTCTTTTAGGAGTTGCTCCAAGTCTTTGCCGATCAGATTCTCCCGCCAGCCCCGCAGGCCCTGCGATCCCTCTGGTTCACAAATCAGTTTTTCCAGCATGCTGCGGGTAGCCAGAAAGTTGGGAGTGATGCTGAGTTGTTCAGCACGCTCATGGATGAACTGTCTTGCCCGTTTGAACATTTTGCGCTGTTGACGAGTCAGCGGTTTTTCCATCGTTCTGGGCCAGTTCTGTTCAGGCGTTTGCCGGGCTTTGGTCATACAATCAAGTAGCGCATCTGCGTACCGGCTCCGCTGTTTCCGGGTAAGTGATTCAATCTGTGAAAATGATGGGATACTGGCAGGCTGTTTAACCGCCAGTTCACACAGTGTTTCATCACGTATGATCCATTGTCGCGGCCTGTTTTGCTGTATTGCCTGCTGGTCCCGCCAGCTTGCAAGCCATTTGAGCACAATTAACTGTTCTGATGGCAGTTTTCTGGCACCCTTGACCGATTTCCATAAATTATCTGAATCAGTTTTGTACTTATCCACATTGCTCAGGTGCTGACATTCACTTTCGACCCAATGAGTTCGTCCTTTGTCGGCAAGTTCCTGTTTCAGATGCTGGTATACCTGCGACAGATATCTTACATCGTTGGCTGCATATTGGAGTGCCCTGTCAGACAAGGGTCTTTGTGTCCATGTTGTGCGTGACAAGGATTTGTCCAAGCATACTCCGCATAGTGCACTGACCAGATGAGCATAGCTGATCTGATCACCATACCCCAGCGCACTCGCAGCAATCTGGGTGTCAAAAACAGGGTTAGGAATTGTGCCATTGAGCTTGAAGAATATTTCCAGATCCTGACGGGAAGCATGAAATACTTTCGTGATTGTTTGCAAGCCAAGAAGTTTATTCAGTGCCGACAAGTTGCCTATGATGAGCGTATCAATGCAAACAATTTTGCTATCCGTAGCAATTTGTATTAAACATAACTTAGGGTAGTACGTATCTTCACGCATAAACTCGGTGTCGATGGACAGCCAGTCCTGGCTGGTTGCCTGCATACAAAAGGCTGCCAGTTGCTCTGCCTTAGTTATGATTTCGACTTCCATTACTGATAGCTTAGTGATAATTCGCTGTTTAAAATATTCTTCATCATTGTGGTTGCTACTGGCGTGCAGTCTGGCATTGTCAATGAATACTGTTTTCGCCCGAGACTGGCAGTCACCTTTTTATCAGGATCATACGTTAGTTGGGAAAATCTGGGATACAGGGAAAAGTGCCTGGATTACAGATGAGCGATTGTATACCGAATTGCTGGAGTACGAATACATATTGCTAGGGGAAACCCATAACAATCCGGATCATCACCTGTTGCAGGCACATATATTGAATCAGCTTGTGGCGGCTGGAGAGAAACCCACTGTAGTCATGGAAATGTTGGCCCAGGAAGCCTGGCAGGACCAGCCGGCTTTCTGGGCAGATGCCGAGTGGTTACAACAGCAGGCCAAAGCACGCAACGCTGGCTGGCCATGGGAGCTGTATATACCTGTTTTACAAGGGGTAGTGCAAAATAGTCTTGAACTGGTAGCCGGCAACATAAAAAGTAGGGGCCTGCATGCAGGGGCTCATAAAATCGGGTTCGGCTGGCCTCGGAAGATGATTGCGCAATACTCGATTACTGCCCACAGTCTTCGACAGCTGGAACATGATATTGCCAAATCTCATTGTGGGTATGCCGATGCCGGTTTTGTTCAGTTTATGGTACGTGCACAATTGCAAAGAGACCGCGTCATTACGTCAGCTCTGGTGAACAGTAAACCACCTGTAGTGCTCATTGCTGGGAGTGGCCATGTGCGTAACGATTATGCGGTGCCAATGCAGTTGCTGAATACATTCCGGCACTATTCTTTTCTGTCCGTTGCATTGGTCCCTGTACGCCTGGGAGCACTCAGTCCTGAGGACTACCTTGAAGGTGTCCCTGATGCATTTGATATTTTATATTTCACGCCCAGCCATACCCGCCGGGATCCCTGCATACAGTTCAGGAAACAACTGGAAAGCCTGCAGCAAAGGGGTATTAAATAATAAAAAATTACCCATGCTGCTTTGTGTCAAGTGGCATTTACAGGGGAAACAAATAGATCAACTTGCTTTTATGGTGGCACGTAATAGCAGGTGAATACCTGGCCAGACCAGTATACTGGTAAGTACCGGAGTCCAATACAGCCATGATTGGGGGCTTTCTCCGAGGATACCCAGAATCCATAATGAAACACTCATGTAAGGCAGCAGGACAATCCCTACAAATAGGGCCTGCTGATATAACGGATAATCTTGGGCTTGAGTGTGAAAACGAATCGTAATATAGGAAATGATTGCAAAGCCGAGTGCATGCTGTCCCAGCAGGGTGCCGTATATGACATCTATACAAAGACCCAGCATCCACGCAATGCCAACGTCTACATTTTTAGGCAGGTTCATACTCCAGTAGATCAGCATTACAGCCAGCCATTCCGGTCGCCAGGGTCGTGCCCAGTCCGGTAACGGTATCAGCATCAGTATCATGGCCGCCAGGAATGTGATGCCGATGATGAGGGGTCTTGATGAGTACTGGATACTCATTGAAGCTCTGTGTCACTTTCTGTTGTCTGGGCAGGCTGCTCATTATCGGTTCGCATCAACAGAATTTCCCGAATTGCATTGAGGTCCATCAAGGGCTTGGCTTCGACTTTTACAAAGGCTTCCCCTGCGATTTTCTGAACATTTACAATTTCTGCTACCGGGTAATCGGGAGGGTAACGACCGTCCAGACCTGAGGTCATTACCAGATCACCAATCTGTATGTCTGCCGTACTTATAATGTGTTGAAGCTCCAGTTTGTCGGTACTTCCTGTGCCAACAATCAGGCTTCGTTGGCCGCTGCGTGCAATCACACCCAAAAGGGCGTGATTAGGGTCTGAAATCAAAATAGCAATTGAGCTGAGGGGTCCCACCTTATCTACCTGACCAATGATACCGTCAGCACCCAGTAGAGGCTGCCCTTCATATACACCGTCCCGTGTTCCCTTGTTTAGGACAATACGCTGACGATACGGGTCCAGATCTATGGAAAGCAGTTCTGCAATGATAACCTGTTCTTTTTTAAAAAATTTGGTGGAAGAAAAAAGCTTGCGCAGCCGGGTATTTTCATATTTCAGGGTATTGAGTTTTTGCAGTTGTGATTCAAGAAGAATCTGTTCAGCGCGTAATCTGGCATTTTCTGCCAGTAATTTTTTACGTGCAGAAAGTGATTCCGTAGCGAAGTTATATATTTTCGAAGGGAACCAGGCTAGCTGCTCAATGGGGTACATCACCACACTTATTCCCGAGCGCAAGGTGTTCAAATGATTGTAGTGATGGTCGACGATCATCATGCCAATGGACAGCATGGCCAGGAGGGTCAGTTTTACAAATGCAGATGGGTTAAGGATAAATAGCGGTTTAATGGCAAATTCTCCTTAATGATAAACCCGTCTAGACCCGAAAGCTGACCATCGCAGATACTGACGTACCTCCTTCAGCAAACCGTGCTGACCGGTAAAGCTAGTCTCTAGCCAGTAACTCAGTACCCATTTCATCCATAAGTTCAAGAACACGTCCGCCACCACGTGCAACAGAGGTGAGGGGGTCATCTGCAATCACAACAGGTATTCCGGTCTCTTCCATGATCAGACGGTCCAGGTCGCGCAACAAAGCCCCGCCACCGGTAATGACGATGCCTCGTTCAGCTACATCGGCCGCAAGCTCTGGTGGGGTTTGTTCCAATGCTATTCTCACTGAGCTGATGATCCCCTGCAAGGGTTCCTGCAATGCCTCAAGAATTTCATTGCTGTTCAGAGAAAAGCTTTTGGGTATGCCTTCAGACAAATTTCTGCCTTTTACCTCGATCTCCAGCATCTCCTGGCCTGGATAGGCTGAACCAATTCCATGTTTGATACGTTCGGCAGTGGATTCACCAATCAATACGCCATAATTTCGACGGACGTAGTTAACAATGGAATCACTGAACTTGTCCCCGCCAATCCGTACGGATGAAGAATACACAATACCATTTAAAGAGAGTACGGCCACTTCCGAGGTGCCGCCCCCTATATCCAGTACCATTGAGCCAAATGCTTCCTTGATAGGCAGGTCGGCGCCCATTGCAGCGGCCAGCGGCTCTTCAATCAGGTAGGTCTTGAGTGCCCCTGCACCTAACGCAGATTCACGAATGGCACGGCGCTCTACCTGTGTTGCACCACATGGGACGCACACCAGAACCCTGGGGCTGGGTCTGAACAGGCGACTCTTGTGCACCTTGCGGATAAAGTGTTGCAACATTTTTTCCGTAGTGGTGAAATCAGCAATCACCCCGTCTTTTAGTGGCCGAATGACTTCGATATTGGCAGGAGTACGGCCCAGCATGCCCTTGGCTGCTGTACCGACTGCCTCAATGGTTCGGGGGCCTCCATCCAGGTTACTGCGAATTGCTACCACGGATGGCTCATTCAATACAATTCCCTTGTCACGCATGTAAATCAGCGTGTTGGCTGTGCCCAAATCGATAGACAGGTCTTTGGAGAAGATACTCAGGATACGTTTGAACATGGATTAAATAGTGGGTTGATACCTAATTGAAGCGAAGGGGTACTCTATCAGTGGCTAAAATTTTGAGCAAGACCATATTAAGTATGATAATTTGTGCTGTCTGTAATTTGCTACCTGTGCCTTTAGTGAGGCCGGGGTCAGGCACTCGGGTGGCATAGGTTTTTATGTTGAATCCCTCAACATAACCCAGTAGGTTCGTGATTACAGAGGGACCCTGTTATATACAAAGTTTATAATGTCCATTTCACTTGAGGAAGTTCTGAAAATCAGCCATTTGGCGAGGCTGCATATTGATGCAGAGAAAGCAGGGCAATATGCTTCAGACCTGTCGAGCATTCTTGCATGGGTACAACAGATGGACAAAGTGGATACCCAGGGGGTTGAGCCCATGGCTCATCCCCTGGATGTCAGTCAGCGCCTGCGGGAAGACAAGGTCACAGAAACGGACCAACGTGAAGAATTCCAAGCCATTGCGCCACGTACCGAAAAGGGTCTGTACCTAGTGCCCAAAGTGATCGAGTAATCTTTCGGCCAGGCGTTTTAGAAATCCAGATATTTTCAGGATTGAGTATTTCTTTTATGGAAGAGCTTTCTGTCTCACAGCTTGCGGTCGGCTTGAGCAGCAGACAGTTCTCCAGTGTTGAGCTTACCCGGCATTTTTTGCACCGCATGCAGGTGCACAAGGAACTCAATGCCTTCATTACAGAGATGGGTGAGCGTGCAGTTTTGCAGGCGAGTCATGCAGACAAACTCATCCAGGGGAAAAAACATGGCCCACTAACCGGGATACCTCTTGCGCATAAAGATATATTTTGCATGCACGGCGTCAAGACGTCATGTGGATCAAAAATGCTGGACAACTTTATTGCGCCCTACCACGCAACTGTTGTGCAAAAACTGGAGCAGGCTGGATGCGTAACTTTGGGTAAAACCAATATGGATGAGTTTGCGATGGGCTCATCCAATGAGAGGAGTTACTTCGGGCCGGTTAGGAATCCATGGAATACCGGGTGTGTGCCCGGCGGTTCATCGGGTGGGTCTGCGGCTGCTGTGGCGGCACGTCTGGTACCCTTGGCCACCGGAACCGATACCGGCGGGTCGATTCGACAGCCAGCTGCATTTTGCGGAATTACAGGGCTCAAACCAACCTATGGGCGTATATCGCGTTACGGTATTGTGGCCTATGCTTCAAGCCTGGACCAGGCTGGCCCCTTTGGCAAATCTGCACAAGACTGTGCATATTTACTGCAGGCGATGGCGGGTTTTGATGAAAAGGATTCAACCAGCATGGATGAGCCGGTGCCCGCATATATGCAGGCGTTGAACTGCCCGCTGCAAGGCAAGGTGATTGGTATCCCTGATGAGTATTTCAGTGCAGGCCTGGGGTCAGGGATACGGGAAACCATCACCCGTGCAATAGACTGGGCCGAAGAGCAGGGCTGTATCATCGAAAATATAAATCTACCGAATACGGAACTGGCCATCCCTGCCTATTACGTTATTGCAACAGCAGAATGCTCTTCGAATTTATCGCGCTTTGACGGGGTCCGTTTTGGACATCGCTGTAAAAATCCCAAAGATTTGCACGATTTGTATGACCGTAGTCGCAGTGAGGGTTTTGGCACTGAAGTCAAGCGCCGTATTATGATTGGGACCTATGCGTTGTCAGCGGGTTATTACGATGCCTATTATCTAAAGGCACAAAAGATTCGTCGCCTGATCAGTGTAGATTTTAACAAGGCATTTCAGCATGTGGATTTCATTCTGGGGCCGACCACACCAGAGCCTGCTTTCAAGATTGGTGAAAAAACAAATGATCCTGTTACCATGTATCTGTCGGATATTTATACGATCTCAATTAATCTGGCTGGGTTGCCTGCTATCTCAATCCCTTGTGGGAGACACGATGGGCTGCCTGTAGGCATGCAGTTAATAGGCAATTATTTTGCAGAAGACAAGCTGCTGAATTTTGCACATCAATATCAACTGGCTACCGACTGGCATCAACAATGCCCGCCCCGGTTTCAATAGAGAAGGTGCAGGCTGCTGATGACACAGTGGGAGGCAATAATAGGGTTGGAGATTCATGTGCAGCTTGCCACACAAAGCAAGATTTTTTCTGCAGCTTCCACGGCTTTTGGTGCTGAGCCCAATACCCAGGCCTGTGCAGTGGACCTTGGTCTGCCAGGTGTTTTGCCGGTGCTCAATTACGAAGCCGTACACATGGCGGTTATGTTTGGCCTGGCTGTAAATGCCACAATTGCGCAGCGTTGCATTTTCGCACGAAAAAATTATTTCTATCCTGATTTACCCAAAGGCTATCAAATCAGCCAGTATGAATTACCCATTGTAGGGCGTGGTCAACTGGAGATAGCTTCAAGCGACGGCGAACAGAAGATCATCGGTATAACACGTGCTCACTTGGAAGAGGATGCTGGAAAATCATTACACGAAGAGTTTGCTGATTTTACCGGAATTGATTTGAATCGTGCCGGTACGCCGCTGATCGAGATTGTATCGGAGCCTGACATGCGTTCTGCAAAAGAGGCCGTTTCGTACATGAAAAAGATACATTCGATTGTACGGTACTTGGAAATTTCCGACGGCAATATGCAGGAGGGTTCATTTCGATGTGATGCAAATGTCTCGATACGCCCTGTAGGCCAGGAAGAATTTGGCACGCGCACAGAAACAAAGAATCTGAATTCATTTCGATTTGTAGAACGTGCAATTGATTTTGAAATCAAACGTCAGATTGATGTGCTTGAGGACGGCGGTGAAGTGGTTCAGGAAACGCGATTGTATGATGCCGGTAAAGACGAAACACGTTCCATGCGCAGCAAGGAACAAGCCAACGATTATCGTTACTTCCCTGATCCTGATTTGTTACCTGTAGTGATCGAGCCGGAGATCCTGGAAGAAATCAGACAGAAACTCCCTGAATTGCCTGCTGAAAAAGCTTCACGTTTCAGGCAGGAGTATGACTTGAATGCCCATGATGCAGAAAATCTTGTCATGAACAAGGAGGTTGCAGGGTATTTTGAACTGACTGTGGAAAATACGAATGCCGGGGCAAAGCAGGTTGCCAACTGGGTATCGGGTGAACTCAGTGCTGCCCTGAATCAAGACAATCTCGAAATTACTGAAAGTCCTGTTTCAAGTTTAATGCTTGCAGGGCTGTTGAACCGGATAGAAGACGGCACGATCTCGGGCAAGATTGCCAAGGATGTTTTCCGGTCCATGTGGGCAGGAGAGGGTGATGTAGATTCGATTATTGAATCCAAAGGTCTTAGGCAGATTACAGACAGCCTGGAGATTGAAACACTGGTCGATCAGGTCATATGCAACAATCCTGTTCAGGTGGAGCAGTTCAAATCAGGCAAGGACAAGGTATTCGGCTTTTTTGTAGGGCAGGTTATGAAGCTTTCCAAAGGCAAGGCCAACCCGCAACAGGTGAACAGCCTGCTA
Source organism: Gammaproteobacteria bacterium (assembly GCA_965205275.1). Classification (GTDB taxonomy): domain Bacteria; phylum Pseudomonadota; class Gammaproteobacteria; order UBA4575; family UBA4575; genus WTFY01. Next base: position 1,288,298 of record OZ242168.1, on the reverse strand, counting down.
AAACAAAAGTTGAAGTAACGTCCACCATTTTCTGAATATTCAGTCACCGGTTAAACGTGCACAGCTAACACGGTCCTGACCCGATAAATCCTGGTGGGTCTGTATCTGTATGAATTTGTTTTGTTGGAATAATTGTCGGGTATCTGTTCCCTGCTGAAAGCCGTGTTCAATCATCACACATCCCTGCCGGTTCAGGTATTGGCCAGCCTGGCTTACAATCAACTCTATATCCTGTAGTCCGTTCCTCCCGCTTATCAGTGCCTGATGCGGCTCATGCTGGATGACGCAATCATCAAGGTTTGGGTCACCTTCTGCGATATAGGGAGGATTAGAAACAATTGCATCGTACCTGTCGCAGCCCAGGTTCCCATACCAGTCGCTGTGGATAAAAACAATTTCAACGCCATGCCGGGCTGCATTCAGTTTTGCCACCTCTAAAGCGGCTTCAGATATATCAGTCGCCACCACCCTGCAATGGCTTCGTTCCTTGGCAATAGCCACGGCAATGGCCCCTGATCCGGTTCCCAGGTCCAGTACCTGCAGTCCCTTTTGGTCAGGGATCGAGCGTAATACAACTTCAACAAGCAGTTCGGTTTCGGGGCGGGGGATCAGTACATGTTTGTTGACAATAAAATCCAGTGACCAGAATTCCTTTGTGCCGGTAATGTATGCAAAGGGTTCACCCTGTAGCCTGCTGGAAAAACAGCATTTGAATACTGTTTCTTCCTTGCAGGATAACTTGACATCGGGATGGGCAAACAGTCTGGTTTGTTCAATGCCGCATGCATGACAGACAAGAAGCTGTGCATCAAGTCTTGGGTTATCGCTGACCAGGACAAGTTTTGTCGCTGCATAATCAACTGCCTGCTGAAGTGTCATCTTTAAAGGTACCGGTTACTGCTCACTCATGGAGACGAGCAAATCAGCCTGATATTCATTACGCAAAGGCTGGATGATCTGGTCTATACTGCCTTGCATCATTTCATCCAGCTTATACAGGGTTAAATTGATCCGGTGATCAGTGATGCGACCTTGCGGGAAATTATAGGTGCGAATGCGTTCTGAGCGGTCACCGCTTCCAACCAGACTGCGACGGGTTTCAGCCTGTTCGTCGAATTGTTTTTTTCGCTCCTGATCCAGCAGCCGGGCACTGAGTAATGACATGGCACGTGCGCGATTCTTGTGTTGTGACCGTTCATCTTGGCATTCCACGACAATACCGGTGGGCAGGTGTGTAATGCGGACGGCGGAGTCTGTCTTGTTAACATGTTGTCCTCCCGCGCCAGAGGCCCGAAATACATCGACACGCAAGTCTGCAGTATCAATTTTCACGTCATCGATTTCGCTCACCTCCGGCATGACCGCAATCGTGGCCGCAGAGGTATGTATACGTCCCTGTGATTCAGTTGCGGGAACACGTTGTACTCGATGTGCACCTGATTCAAACTTCAAATTCGAATATGCATCAGCACCTGAAATTTTAGCAACGATTTCCTTGTACCCTCCGTGATCACCTTCACTTTTATTGATCACTTCCATTTTCCATTTTTTACCTTCTGCATAACGGGAATACATGCGAAACAGGTCACCGGCAAAAATCGCTGCCTCATCTCCCCCAGTGCCGGCACGAATCTCAAGAAACACATTGTTTTGATCATGCGGGTCTTTAGGTAACAGTAACGTTTGCAGTTCACCTTCGAGTTGCTTGATGCGCTGTTCAGTGGTTTCAATTTCCTCTAGGGCCATCGTTCTCAGATTCTCATCCTGATCGCCTAAAAGCTTCCGCGCAGAAGCGTGGTCCTTGATGACGCTCTGGTATGCATTGAATTTTTTTACAATAGGTTCCAGTTGCGCATACTCCTTTGAAAGTGCTGTAAACTTACCCTGATTGCTGGTGACCTCTATACTAGAAAGCTCCGTAGAAATTTCTTCATACCGCTCCCTAGTGGTCTCGAGCTTATGAACAATTGAATCTTTCATGATATAGGGTGAGTGTATGAAAATTGACGGCTGCACCCGGCCCAAAGAGGGCAGGTACCTTATTGGTACTTGTTAAAGCCAGTGAAACTGTACGGGCTGCATCTCGTCAATACTGCGTGGGCTATGCAAGGCTGGCTTAGAAGTCATTTGTGTCCTCGGACGGGATATTTAACAGTATTCGTGCCGCATCGATCAACTCATTTTTTTCCTGCTTGGCCGCCAGATTCAGGGCCTCAGTAGGGTCATGTGTAAATTTGTTGGTTAATGTATACGCCAGATAATGCAGAGTCTCGTCTATCGACTTCCCCTGTTCCAGCATTTTTTTTGCCTTTCCCAGTACATCGTCACGTTGTAGTTCGGCCTTGTTGCGAAATGCACGTACCGTATCTACAGCACTCTGTCCATGTTGCCATAGGAAAAATTTTTCCACCTCTCTTGCGATTATTTTTTCAGCTATCGTGACCGCTTTTTTGCGGGAGTGCAGGTTGTGTTCAATGACGTCGTGCAGATCGTCGACGGTATACAGATAAATATCGGGAAGCTCGGCCACTTCCGGTTCGATATCTCTGGGCACAGCAAGGTCGACCATAAAAATGGGTTTGTGTTTACGTGTTTTCAAGGCACGTTCCACAAGTCCCTTGCCGAGTATAGGCAGTGTGCTGGCCGTAGCAGTAATTACAATTTCAGATTCAGGCAGGACATCATTTACTGAGTCCAGTCCTACTCCACGTCCGCCCACCCGGTCGGCAATGCTCTGTGCACGTTCAATACTGCGATTTGCAACGGTAATTTTGTGTATCCCGGTTGCCTTTAGATGCTCAGCAGCAAGCTCAATAGTCTCACCGGCACCAATCAGCAATGCAGAATGGTGTATTAATTCCCCAAATATTTTTTTCGATAATGAAACTGCAGCCGATGCCACCGATATAGGGTTTGCTCCAATTTTTGTATTCGTGCGAACTTTTTTGGCGACGCTAAAGGCATGTTGAAAAAGCTGGTTAAGATTTCTGCCGAGCGTGCCTGCCCTAGAGGCATCCTGGTAGGCAGATTTCAATTGCCCCAGAATCTGTGGCTCGCCAAGCACCATTGAGTCCAGCCCGCATGCCACGCGAAATATATGGTGTACTGCGGATTGGTCATAATAGTCATACAGGTACGATGCTGTATGATTGGAACTCAAATTATGAAAGGTATTTAACCAGTTCAGGATCCCCTTCCTGCCTTCTTGGATGTGGGTCACCTTGCAATACAACTCGGTTCTGTTACAGGTCGAGATGATAAGGGCTTCGTCCACTTGTGGAACCGCGATCAGTTTTTGCAGTGCTGTCTCCAGATTCTCGTTACTGATGGCTACAAGTTCCCGCACCTGAACAGGTGCGGTGGTATGGTTAATGCCGAGTGTAAGTAAGGACATGAAGATAGGCAGTATACATTGCAAATATGGGTCGGGCAGGTCGGAGGGCAGACATGGTGTAGTAGGTCTGTAAGTCGTCAAAAGATTTGGGACAAAGTGCTCTAAAAGTTAAGCGAGACATTCCAATTATAGCATCTGTTTAATGACAGACAGTCATTGCCAGATTTTCCTTCCTCCGCTGTTGTAATGTTGCTTGCTTGATCATCTTCACGTAATGTCCGGCGCACCGAGAGTTCGGATTCTTCCACTATACGAATGATTTCCAGTTTCTCACCAGCAGACAAACTCATTCGTCTTCCCAGGTCGAGTCCGAGCCAAGTACACTTTTTTCAAGCACGTTATTCTTCAGCATCAACTCAGCCAGCAGGCGCTTCAACGGGTCGTTCTCTTTTCTAAGGCCAGTGACTTCCGTGACGGTGGCATCCCGTTTGGTATCATCGGCCAGGCGTTGTTTCCCGGCTTCCAGGAACTCCTTGCTCCAGCGGTAATACACGTTTTGATTAGGGCGTGTTAACACTAATGGGCACAGTTATGGTATCCTCCAAGGATGGAACTGACCCAAGCCCAATACGAACGCATCGCGCTACATCTCCCGGTGCAGCGCGGCAACGTCAGCCTTTCGAGCCAAGTACTCAACGCCATACTGTATGTCGCCGAACAGGGCTGCAAATGGTTCAGGGTTACCTACACGGTTTGGCAACTGGCACACCATCTATACCCGAATGAACCGTTGGTCGAAGAACGGAGTGCTCGACCGAGTATTCGAGCATCTGCAGCGAGAACAGATCGTGCGCATCAAACTCGAGGCGATGACTTCCGTGACGGTGGCATCCCGTTTGGTATCATCGGCCAGGCGTTGTTTCCCGGCTTCCAGGAACTCCTTGCTCCAGCGGTAATACACGTTTTGATTAATCCCTTCCCGACGGCACAGTTCGGCGATGCTGTCTTCCCCTCGAAGACCATCTAAAACAATACGGATTTTCTCTTCAGCGGAATACTTCCTGCGGGGGTTACGACGAATATCTTTGACGACCTTCTCTGAATCGTATTTACTCATGCTCAGATTCCTGTTGGGTATCGTTAAATTAACAGAAGTCTCTCTTGTTATTTAGCTTAGTTTGGCCTCATGTTCTTTGACGGGATACAGTCGACAATGATAATTTGTCCATCGTGCACGATGTAATCCACATTTTTCTGGAACAACACGTTCGCGTGAAGTGCTGCGTTGATATGGTAATATTAGGTATAGTCTAATTGAGCTATTAGCTCAACGCAGTATATTGAAGATTAATCTCACAATTCTGCAGGCTCTTTGTTTACTGCTGGTACTCATGGCTGGTTTCAAGCTGTCTGGCTGCACCTCCCTGCCTTCTGGCAGCATAGAGGCAAAGAGGTTGGCAGACCCGAACCAATCACTGGCTATCAGTCAGGTATCTGCATTCGAGTACAGTGCCCACTCTGACCTGGTGTATGAAATCCTGCTGGGTGAGTTGTCGGGGCAGTTCGACGACATCAATCAGGCACTGGAGCACTACGTTCGTGCAGCCCACCTCAGCAATGACCCAGAAGTGGCTGAACGGGCTACCCGCATTGCTATGGTGGCCAAGGACTGGGAGGCGGGCCTGCGGGCTGCGAACCGCTGGTCTGAACTGACAGGCGACACTCTGCAGTTAAGCCAAATTCTTGGTGTACTTGAGTTGCGTAATGGCAATATTGACAGGGCTGTACCGCATTTTGAAAAAATCATGCTGGCTGCAGAAGATTCTCCGGCAAAAGGTTACAGCATCATCGGTGCAGTACTTACCCGTGAACCTGATTCCGAATCGGCTATATTGCTGCTTGAGAAACTGGTAAATAAGTATTTTGAAAATCCATATGGACACCTTACTCTGGCAGGTCTTGCATTTCAGGCCAGAGATTATCCGCGCACAATCAATGAAAGTGAGCTTGCCCTGCAGTTTAAGCCGGACCTGATAGAAGCGCGCGTTATGCGTGCTCAGGCTTTAATGGAGCTTGAGGAAACCGATAGAGCCCTTCAGGAGATGAAGCTTATCATCGAGAAAGCCCCCGGGAATCGTGAAATGCGCATGTCGTATGCACGCATGCTGCTCACTGCACAAAGATATGAGGAGGCCGAGGCCGAATTCGAGTTACTGTATGCAGAAACCCCCAACGACAGTGACTTGATCTATACCCTTGGGCTTTTACATTTGCAGCAGGAACAATACGATGCCGCCAAAATTAACTTTAGCCGCCTGGTTCAGCACAATCAGCGTAAAGACGAAGGGCATTATTACCTAGGGCGGGTGGCCGAGGAACAGAAAGACTTTCAGACTGCCGTTTCCGAATTTGAAAAAGTTGAAAAAAGGCAGTATTACCTGGATGCCAAGGCCCGGATTGCATCCATATATGTTGAGCTTGGCGGCCTGGAAAAGGCACAGCGGTATTTAGGGGAACTGCGCAGTCATTTGGACTCTCCAGAAGATATCGTTGAAGTGTATTTAATTGAAGGACAGTTGCTGTACGATCAGAAGCTCTATACCGTGGCAATGGATCTTTACAGCGAAGGCTTGCGGAAGTTTCCCGGCCATAGTGACTTATTGTATGCACGGGCATTACTGGCTGAAGAAATAGATCGTATTGATTTGCTGGAGTCTGATCTGAAGGCAATCCTTTCTGAAGACCCGGATAATGCCTCGGCTTTAAATGCCTTGGGATACACTCTGGCTGACCGTAACTCCAGAATTGATGAAGCTCTGCAATATATTAAACGTGCCCTTGAAATTCGCCCGGATGACCCTGCAGTCATCGATAGCATGGGCTGGGTACAGTTTCGCCTGGGCAATTATGAACAGGCGGAATTGTATCTGCGCAAGGCGTATCGGCTGCTTGAGGATGCTGAAATTGGCGGACACCTAGTGGAGTTGTTTTGGGCTCGGGGAAATTACCAGGGAGCACAACAGATGATGCAGGAGGTACTGGAACGTTTTCCGGATGAAGAGTATCTGCTGGAACTGCAACGAAAATTCCAGCAGTGAGGTGCATTCTCGTATGCGGCAGTCTGGTATTCTCTGTATTATCCTGTTTGCCCTGACTGCATGCACAACGGTTCATGAACGTCCCCCCGCACCCCTTTCAAAGACAGCCAGTCTGGCTGCATGGGCAACCCATCGTGTACATCTGGATACGATTCAAACGTGGAGCTTGAAAGGTCGGATTGCCGGAAAATCGAATAACGAGGGATTCCGTGCAGGAGTGCGCTGGCAACAGCAACAGCAGGTATTCAATATCGATTTGTACGGCCCTTTGGGTAGAAAAACAGCCGTTATTTCCGGGAAGGAAGGCGATGTACAAGTAAATACTTCCAGAGGGGAGCATTATTTTGCGCGAGATTCTGAAGCCCTGATGCAGGATCTGTTTGGGTATGCATTACCTGTAAATGGTTTGCGTTACTGGGTACGGGGTGTACCGGACCCAGGACAAGTCTACGCATTGCTGGAACTGGATGCTTGGGGTCGCCTGAAACATCTCAGGCAGGCAGGATGGAGCATTGATTATGATCGGTACCATGAAGGCAAGCCTGCCTTGCCCGCATTTATTGTAATTTCAAGCTCAACGTTGAATGTAAAAATCATTATTGATAGATGGTTTCTCGATGCTGCTTCGCCTTGATCAGTTAAGTCAAGCCGGATTGAGAGGCCAATATTGAATACCAGTCATGATGCGGGTCGAGCCATTAGAAAGTGGCTTGCCCCTGCAAAGCTTAATCTTTTTTTACACATCGTTGGTCGTCGGCAAGACGGTTACCATCTGTTGCAAAGTGCAATTCAGTTTATCGATATTTGTGATGAGTTGAGCTTCAAGGTTAGCAGCGATGGCCAGATCAGATGCGTCAATACCGACCGCGCTATTTCCTACTATGATGATCTGACCGTGCATGCCGCTAGGCTTTTGCAACACAAATGTTCAATACAAAACGGCATTGATATCCATCTGAAAAAGATTATTCCGACAGGTGCAGGCCTCGGTGGAGGCAGCTCAGATGCTGCCACGACATTGCTGGCACTCAATCATATCTGGGGTTGTGACCTGAGCACAGAGGATCTCGAAATACTGGGCGCACAGCTTGGTGCCGATGTGCCGGTTTTTGTACGGGGCGAAGCCAGTTGGGTTGGAGGGATCGGCGAACAGCTGCAAGCAATGATTTTTCCCGAAATTTGGTATGTTGTAGTGTTTCCACATGTGCATCTGGACACCAGACAAATGTTTGCGGACCCAGACCTGGTACGGAATTGCACACCCATCCAGACCTGCAACTCTGTGCTGCAGCAGACACAAAACGTATTTGAGCCGATTGCCCGCCAGCGAGCAGAAGTGGAGCATGCCTGGCAATGGTTAAGCCAGTATTCACATGTCAGGCTCACGGGGTCAGGAAGCTGCCTGTTTGCCCCCTGCAAGTCTCGGCAACAGGCCAAAACCATTGCTGCAGATTGTCCGGTGGATTTCACTGTTTTTGTGGCAAAAAGCATGAATCGTTCACCCGCATGTTCGCTATGCGGGTATAATCAAGTATAGTTCGGTACGAAATATTTGGGCCGTCGCCAAGCGGTAAGGCACCGGGTTTTGATCTCGGCATTCGCAGGTTCGAATCCTGCCGGCCCAGCCAATTGCATTTTTATTTAAGCACTAAGGCATCATACAAACATGATTCGTGAAAGAGGTTCACCGGCAGACAGCGATTTAATGGTGTTTTCCGGGAATGCGCATCCAAAGCTTGCACAGGATGTGGTCGACTATTTGAACATCCCTTTGGGAAAGGCGCTGATCAGTCGTTTCAGTGATGGTGAGGTACAGGTGGAAATACAGGAAAATGTACGTGGCAGGGATGTTTTTATTGTACAGCCAACAAGCATGCCGACCAATGACCATATTATGGAGCTGCTGATTATTGTGGATGCCTTGAGACGTTCTTCGGCAGAACGTATTACCGCAGTGATCCCTTATTTTGGCTATTCACGCCAGGATCGGCGTGTTCGCTCAATACGGGTTCCGATATCTGCCAAAGTGGTTGCCAACCTGCTTTCAAGTGTAGGAGCAAGTCGTGTTCTTACGGTTGATTTGCATGCCGATCAGATTCAGGGGTTTTTCGATATACCGGTAGATAATGTGTATGCTTCACCCGTGTTGCTAGGGGATATCTACAAGCGTAAGCATCCCAATTTGATTGTCGTGTCCCCTGATGTTGGCGGTGTGGTGCGCGCCAGGGCCTTGGCTAAACGGCTGGATGATTCTGATCTGGCCATTATTGACAAGCGTCGACCTCAAGCAAACCAAGCCAAGGTGATGCACATTATCGGTGAGGTGGAAGGTAAGGATTGTATTATCATTGACGATCTGGTAGATACTGCGGGCACATTGTGTCAAGCGGCAAGTGCCCTCAAGGAACATGGGGCCAAGACAGTTCGGGCTTATGCTACCCATCCGGTTCTTTCTGGCAATGCAATTAAAAATATAGGGTGCTCCGAGTTAGATGAACTGGTTGTAACTGATACAATCGCGCTGCGCGAAGACGCCAGGGCCAGTGCCCGGATACGCCAGTTGGGAGTCTCGGCACTGATTGCCGAGTCGATGCGGCGGATCAATCAGGAAGAGTCAGTCAGCACTCTCTACATGGACTAGAAAGGTACTGTAACCTGATGGCAAGAGTAATGTCTTAAAGACAGTTGGAGAAAATAATGAGTTTAGATTTTAAATTAACAGCCAAGCCTCGCAGTGAACGCGGTAAAAATGCAAGCAGAAGACTGCGTGCAGCAGGCGAAGTACCTGGAGTGATTTATGGAGGCGGGGAGGCCCCTGCTGCGGTGACCTTTAAGCATGATGCCTTGATGCATAATCTGGAAAACGAGGCATTCTATTCGCATGTTCTGAAGATTGATGTGGACGGAAAACCCCAAAATGCGATCTTACGTGAACTACAGCGTCATCCATATAAACCTACCATTTTACATCTGGACCTGTTGCGCGTACGTGAAGACACGCAAATTAATGTGCATGTTCCACTGCACTTTATTAATGAAGATACCTGTCACGGCGTCAAGCTTGAAGGGGGTGGGATCAGTCATAACTTTGTGGAACTGGAAGTCACCTGTTTGCCCAAAGATCTGCCCGAATTTATTGAAATCGATATTCAGGATCTTAAACTGAATGAGTCGATTCATTTAAGCGGTATCAAAGTACCTGCAGGGGTTACCATCGTGGAACTGGCACATGGAGAAGGGCATGATCATACCGTAGTGTCAGTTGCCAAGCGGGCTGTAGAAAAGCCTGAGGAGGAGGAAGAAGAAGGTCAGGAAGATGTTGTGGACACCGAAGCCAAGGATGGAGAAGACAATGATTCCACAGGAAATTAATGCTCCATGATTTCTAGTGCATTGTGTCTACGCATAGCGGCATACGGCTGATCGCCGGCTTAGGTAATCCAGATGAAAAACATCTAAAAACCCGGCATAACGCCGGGTTTTGGTTTTTGGATGCCGTTGCAAAAAAACAGGATGTGGTTTTCAGATATCAGGCGATGTTCAAGGGCAAGGTTTCGCAGTTCATCTTTGCAGGCAAAAAAATCTGGTTGCTGAAACCAATTACGTATATGAACGAAAGTGGCGTATCGTTGCGTGCGTTTACTGAATTTTACAAGATACCTTCGCAGCAAATGCTGGTCGTTCATGATGAGATAGACTTGCCAAACGGCTCTGCGAAATTAAAGTGGGCGGGAGGTCATGGTGGGCATAATGGATTGCGAAGCACCTTTACGCATATGGGTCCAAACTTTTTGCGATTACGTCTTGGGGTTGGGCATCCGGGGTGGAAAGAAGATGTGACAGGCTATGTACTGAACAAGCCGGACAAACAGGAACATCTGGAGATTGATTACGCGATTGATCAAGCCATGGGAGTGCTTGATGACCTGTTCAAGGGTGACACGGAGCTTGCCATGAAAAAACTTCACACCAGGGATCAGTATGGGGTTTAAATGTGGAATCGTCGGCTTGCCCAATGTGGGCAAGTCAACCTTGTTCAATGCACTTACCGTCGCCCAGATTGCTGCAGAAAACTATCCGTTTTGCACAATCGATCCGAACGTAGGGGTCGTATCCGTACCCGATCCAAGATTGAATGCACTTGCACAGATTGCAAATTCAGAGAAAATCATCCCGACCACGATTGAATTTGTAGATATTGCAGGTTTGGTAGCAGGTGCATCGAAAGGAGAGGGCCTCGGTAATCAATTCCTCGGACACATTCGGGAAACAGATGCTATAGCACATGTGGTGAGGTGTTTTGACGATGAAAATATTATTCATGCGAATGAAAGAATTGATCCGCTCTCGGATCTGGAGACGATTACAATTGAATTGATTTTGGCAGACCTCGAAACAGTAGAAAAAGCTATTTCTAAAACGGAACGTACCGCAAAGTCTGGCAATAAAGATGCGGCTGTTCAGGTGTGCGTGTATAAAAGCCTTAAGGAGCATTTAGAGGCGGAACATCTTGCGCATAACTTTGAGGTGGGTGATGGGCAGGCACATTTTTTTGGGGCACTGCATTTGCTTACGAACAAGCCGGCATTCTACATTGCCAATGTTGCTGAAGACGGGTTTGAGAATAATCCGCATCTGGCCCGTTTGCAAAAATTTGCAAAACAGCAATCCGTGCAGGCTATTCCAGTGTGTGCGAAAATTGAGGCTGAACTCGCGCAATTGGATAATGAGGACCGGCAGGAGTATTTAGCTGGACTCGGTCTGGGTGAACCGGGATTAAACCGGGTGATTCGTGCAGGGTATGAGTTGTTGAAGTTGCAGACGTTTTTCACAGCTGGTCCCAAAGAGGCCCGGGCTTGGACAGCACAGAGCGGCGTCACGGCACCACAGGCTGCCGGTAAAATCCATACTGATTTTGAAAAAGGCTTTATCCGTGCTGAAGTAATCAGTTATCAGGACTATGTGGATGCAAAGGGTGAACAAGGTGCTAAGGAGCAGGGAAAATGGCGCTTGGAAGGAAAAAATTATGTAATACAGGAAGGGGATGTCATGCATTTTCGCTTTAATGTTTAGGCATGGTTGACAGCTCTGGGGACATTTTTGTACCGTTCACAACTTTACCTGAATGTGGCTATGTAGCTCAGTTGGTTAGAGCACAGCATTCATAATGCTGGGGTCGTTGGTTCAAGTCCAACCATAGCCACCAACATTAAATCCAAAGCCGTCCTATGACGGCTTTTTTATTTCTATATATCAATACAAAAAAAAGAATCTCAAACTGAGCCACTACCCCAGGTTGAGGCAGACTACAATCGCATGGAACAGTCTGCGATACTCATGGGTAGATTATATAGAGTTGACCCCCTCAGTATTCACGCAATTGATAGGGAGGTGACCGATATGAACTCTAAACCGACCACTTTCATCCTGTCCTGTGCGGGGGGAGCCCTGCTCGCGGCGTTGCTGTACACGCCGGCCGACCTACAGGCCGAGGAGCATGCAGAGAAATCCGTCGAGCTTCGCGAGATCAGCGTGATTGGCACTAGACGGCCGGTCCGCGCTGCGGTGGACACGCCCTCAGCGGTGGACATCATCAGTACGGAGGATCTGAATAACCAGGGAACGACCCGGGTGCCCGAACTGATGCGCAAGTTGGTGCCGTCTTACAACGTCGGCACCCAGCCGATCAGCGACGCCGCGACCTTCATCCATCCGGCCAACCTGCGCGGCCTCGCCTCCGACCAGACGCTGGTGCTGGTTAATGGCAAGCGGCGCCATCGCGCAGCGGTTATCTCGTGGCCCGGCAACGGTGTCTCGGAAGGCGCCCAGGGGCCCGACATCAGCGTCATTCCGGCGATCGCCCTGAAGCGGATCGAGGTGCTGCGTGACACCGCCTCTGCACAGTACGGTTCCGACGCCATCGCGGGCGTGATCAACTTTGTGCTCAAGGACCATCCGGAAGGCGGCACTGTCGAGGCCCAGTGGGGTCAGACCTACACCGGTGACGGCGACGAATATCGGGTCGCCGGCAATCTGGGCATACCGCTCGGCGCCAACGGCTTCGCCAACATCAGCGCCCAGTGGCACGAGATGTGGCCGACGGTCCGCAGCGTGCAGCGCGGCGACGCGCAGGGCCTGATCGATAACGGTAACTCCTTCGTTCGTCGGCCGTACACTCAGGTCTGGGGACAGCCTGACATCGATGACGACTACACCGTTTTCCTGAATTCCGCAGTGGAGATCAGCGAGCAGGCCGAACTCTACGCCTTCGGCAACGCCTCGGAGCGCGAGACCGAGGGCGGGTTCTTCTTCCGCAATCCGAATACCCGCAGCGGCGTGTTCGTTGTGGAAGATGATCAGGGAAACTATCGTCTGCCCCTGGCCCCTGGCCCCTGGCTGCCCAGGGCATGATAATCCGTCAGGGCGCATCCGCGTGACGGATGCCAACAAACTGTTTGACTGGACACCGAATCCGGGGTGCTTCTTCAACGAGCGTTTCCCGGGCGGATTCACGCCCAAGTTCGGCGCCGAAGTCAGCGACGCTTCGGGCGTGGCAGGTCTTCGCGGGGAGTTTGATTCGGGTCTGACCTATGACGCCAGCTACTCGATCGGCGAGAGTGAGGCTGAATTCACCATTCGCAACACCATCAATGCGAGCCTGGGTCTGGCGACGCCTACGGAATTCAGTCTCGGTAAGTACACGCAGACCGAGCAGACTCTGAGCCTGGACATGACCCATCCGATCGAGATGGCGTCCCTTGCATCGCCACTGTATGCCGCGTTCGGGGTTGAATGGCGTGAAGAGGAGTTCGAGGTTAACGCGGGCGAAGAGGCTTCATGGGTTGACGGACAGATTCCGGGTGCTGGTGTCGGCGCCAACGGATTCTCGGGATTCTCCCCGGTTGCCGCCGCGGGCAGGTGGGACCGTTCCAACGTCGCCGCGTATGTCGAGTTCGAGGCGGACTTCACGGATGCGCTCACCCTGGCCGTGATGGGCCGCATCGAGGACCACGAAGATTACGACACGACCGAAGATTTCAAGATTGGTGCGATTCTCAGGGCCACGGACAATGTCAGTTTGCGTGGCTCGGTTAGCACCGGTTTCCGCGTCCCGACTGTGGGGCAGGAGAATGTCGCAAACGTAGCCACAGGATTTATCCTTGATTCGCAAGGCAGAAATCAGTTGACGCAGCGGGGCACGATCCCCTCGAAATGTCCGGAAGCCGCGGCGGTAGGAGCGGAGAAACTCGACGCCGAAGAGTCTGTCATGTATACGGCGGGCATCGGTCTGGAGATGAACTCCGTCTCGTTCACCGTAGATGCATACAACATAGAAGTGGATGACCGTCTCGGCCTGTCCGCGGACAAGACGCTGACCGCTGCGCAGAAAGCGGCGATTGGCAAGAACGGGTGCTTCCCTGCCACCGACGTAAGCAATTTCCGCTACTTCGGCAACGGTTTCGATACGCGAACCCGCGGGATCGATCTGGTCGTGAGCTTCGATATGACGGACAAGCTGCCGCTACTTCAGGGCGGCAAGACGGAGCTTGCATTTGTGGGCAACTACAACGACACCGAAGTCACCAGCCACAATCCGGAGTTCATAGGCGAACAGCGTATCAAGCAGCTTGAGGATGCGCTGCCGAACCTACGTTTCAATGTGACGCTGCGGCATGACAAGGAACGGTGGAGCGGTTTCGCGCGTTTGAATTTCTTCGGCAGCTACGAGGAGTTCCACGCAGACAGCCCGGATTTCTTCATTGAGCCGGACGGGGAGCTCACGTTGGACGCCGAGGTGAGCTACCGTCTGGTGGAAGGATTTGAACTGAGCATCGGGGCGGAGAATATCTTCGACAACTTCCCGGACAGGAACGAGTTCGCCGATGTGCTTGGTTCTCAGTATCCTGAATCCTCGCCGATGGGATTCTCGGGCGGGTTCTACTACGCCCGCGCCCGCTACAATTGGTAGTTGCAGGCTGAACGCATGACCGGGTGCGCGGTGGGTCCGCGCACCCGGATGGTGTTTACCCTATAATTTGAACCAGTACGGATCAGCTCATGGGGAGAAGACCAGTATCAGCGGTAACGGATGCGGTGCATGAAGAAGTCAGCGCCTGGCAGTCGCGGCCGCTGGAGTCGACGTATGCACTGGTACTTTTCGATGCATTGCGGGTGAAGATTCGTGACGAGGGGGCAGTGTGCAACAAGGCGGTGTATCTGGCCATTGGCATACGCTGTTCGGGCCACAGGGAGATTTTGGGGCTTTGGGTCGAACAATCGGAGGGGCCAGGTTCTGGTTACGGGTGATGACGGAACTCAGGAACCGCGGCACCCGGGATGTCCTGATAGCCATGGTCGATGGCCTGAAAGGGTTTTCCCAGACCGAGGTTCAGACTTGCATCGTACACCTGATTCGCTACTCGATGCAGTTTGCTTCATGGTGATCTTTCCCCTGAATTAGATCCATTCCTGGTGAGGGAAAAATTATCATATCATGCTGCTTGTTGTGCGAATACAGCCGGTGGTACGTAGCCAAGTGAGCTGTGTGGTCGTATATAGTTATAGTGGCGTCGCCAGTCATTGATGATGCATCGTGCATCAGGCAGATTGCGAAACCAATGTTGATTGAGACAGGTATCTCGAAAGCGGGCATTGAACGATTCCACGAACGCATTCTGAGTGGGTTTGCCCGGTTGAATAAAATGCAGTTTCACACCGCTTTGTTGTGACCAGAAGAACATCGCCTTGCTGGTCAGTTCGCTACCGTTGTCGCACACAATAGTTTTTGGTAAGGAACGAAGCGTTCCGATCTCTTCCAGAAACCCTGCCAATCGAAGACCGGATATTGAGGTATCTACAATCTGTCCAATACATTCCCGGCTGTAGTCATCGATGATGTTTAACACCCGAAAGCGCCGACTTGAAGCCAACTGGTCAGAGACAAAGTCGAGTGACCAACGTTGCCCCGGCCCATCCGGTATCATCATTGGTATCCTGGGACGTATCAGCTTCTTCCGTCGTCGTGTTCTCACCTGTAGATTCGCCTCACAATACAGTCGGTAGGTGCGCTTGCGATTGATAACCAGACCTTCCGCTGCCAATAGTCCATGCAGTATCAGGTAGCCATAACGCGGATACTGCGTGGCCAGCTCTTTCAGTCGTTGGCACAGGACTTTATCGTGCTTAGGTCTCGGTCGATACTGCATGACTGAGCGAGATAAGCCCACCAATCGACACGCCCGCCGCTGACTGGCAAGGTTGGCCGTCACCAGATGCTCAACACCCCGGCGACGGGCAGCGGGCGTTAAAATTTTTTTCCGACCAGTTCCTTTAATGCCGCATTATCCAGCATCGTATCCGCCAGTAGACGTTTGAGTTTAGTGTTCTCGCTCTCCAGTTCCTTCAGGCGTTTGGCCTCAGAGACTTCCATACCAGCGTACTTCGACTTCCAGCGGTAGATGCTCTGTTCACTTACATTGTGCTTACGTACCAGGTCTGGCATTTTGGCGCCGGCCTCATGCTCTTTCAGGATCGAAATGATCTGCTCGTCGGTAAATCGTTTGCCTTTCATCTTGGGACCTCCTAAGGTTCAAATTATAGGAAAATCCCTCACATAAAGTGGATCGGGTTACGGGGGAAAGATCAATGGAAGGAAAGGAAGGCGGTGGCCCAGGCCCTGAAGCCGGTTGATCAGGCTGAGACGGTAGAACACGCCGCTGAATGCCTGGAGGCTTTCGAGCGGGGTCCCTGGGGCGAGAAATACCCGATGATTGCCTGGGCCTAGCGGCGCAAATGGGAACGGGTCATTCCGTTTTTTGCCTTCGCCCACCCGTGCGTAAAATGATGTATACCACCAATGCGATCGAGTCCCTGCACAGCCAGGTACGTGAAGCGGTGCGCATCCGGTGGCAAATATCCGCAAACCCACCCCAGGGAAAGGCCGGGATCGAAGACTGGGTACGGATGAAGAAAAAGCTTTGTTCAAGGCGTGCGACAGTCATTCCAACCCCATACTGGGCTTGAGATCAGGCGCTGTGCCCGACTATGCATCCAACTTCGGGGAGCAATAGTCTGGCAGGTGCCAATAGCGTGTGTGGAACTCAGCGCGGAACATCGGTATCGGATAGGACGAATTCGTTGGCTCGATCGCCAGAAACCCAGAAATACCCCTGTTCAGTATCCCAGAACGCTGTAGTTGCCGTCCACAATCAGGTGAATGGAGACGTACAACCCTAGCAGCGCGCACAGCACCCAAAAGGAATTGATCGCAAGGATGTAGGTGTACATTTCGCGTCGGCTGATCTGGGTTTGCCGTTTAGCTACGAAGAAGCTGACCCAGTAGACCGACGTCACGTAGGTCCATTGCCAGAACAGCATGACCCCGAGAATTCCTGCAAAGAGAGCGGGTAGGAGATCGACCGTATAAGCCGCGTACAGGATTAGTGTCGGAACCAGTGTTACAAAGCCATTGGCAATATCTGCACTGTAACCGAACGTCCGGCGATCCGCATAGGAGCCATCGTACTGGGAGTAGGTCGCCCAGACATCGGCCCAGAGCGTCGGTGACAATATCTGTGTTAATGGGACCTTTGTGACAAGGAATTCAGGGACTGGTGTCCGGCCGGTTTCACGCCGCCGCTCACGCCAATATTCGGTGCGCGTCTCGATATAGTCCCGTCGGAGGAATAGACACACCTCCCAATAGCAGATCAGTAGATTGATCGAGAAGAACAGACTCAAAAGGGAATAGATGACGTTCAGATCCCCATGAGCGTAGTAGCGCGTACTGATGCCGAGAAGTGTAAGGATCGCGACGATCAGCGCCACGAACAGTCCAGTTGGTATCGTCAGGCGGGGTCTGGTCTGCATCTTGTTCGGGAAGCGCTCAGTAGGCACGGAATTCGGGTATGTATCCTGATCCTCATGGGTAGTTCAACGTCGCGGTTCTCCTATTGTACTGCCTTTCCCTTCTGAAAACCTTATCTGATTGAAATGGGGGCTGGTTGTGTCCCCAAGCGTGGTGTAGGAGCAGTTCTGCCGCATCCATCGCCGAAAGACGCTTCGCCTCAAAGCGTTCCAGCAGATCCTCAAACTTCTCCATCCTACGTTACTGCAGCCATGCCGTTCGGGTCATCGCGACACCTCCTTATCGAGGCATCTAACCGAACAACTCGTGTGCTACTAAACGGACAGATCATATGCTAGTGACACAGCCTACCCTGAGGTGTAAAGGTTCAGATACCTATGGCACTTTTCAGTGATCGTGAGCAAGGGATCTGAATGAGGGGGTGCAGAGGGAGGCGTGGCCTCTCTCTGCACCGGATCGGGTATCCTCCAGTGAACCAACCACAGCCACTGGAACAGGAGACCCGAGCATGGACATTAAATCCCTTCGTATTCGATCATACAAGAGCTTCAGGGTCGACGAACACGTACCCGAGGCGGCGGGTGAGCGCTACCGCAGGTTGCAGGCGTACCAGCGCTTGCGTGCGGCGGGCTGCAGCGAGGCCGGCGCCCTGGAGCAGCTGGAGATCAGCCGGCGCACCCTGTACCGCTGGAAGGCCGTCCTGGCCGCAGGCGGTGTGCACGCCCTGGCGCCGCATTCGAGCCGCCCGCGGCGGCACCGGTGTCCGGCCTATACGCCGCAGGACGTGAGGGCGGTGCTGGCCCTGCGCCGCAAGTACCCGTTTATGGGCAAGGCGCGCCTGCAGGTCCTGCTGGGGCGCGAGGGCGTGGCACTGAGTGTGTCGAGCGTCGGGCGCATCCTCAGCCGGGCGCTGGCCCGCGGTGTGATCCGGCCCGCCGCGTTCTGCGAAGGCAGGCATGCGCCGAAGCGCCCGCGCCGCTTCGCCCGCTGGGCACGGCGCTGGAAGTACGGCGCTGGAAGTACGGCGCGAAGGCGCGTACCCCGGGCGAGCTGATGCAGATCGACCACATGACCTATGTGCGAGACGGCGACACCGTCAAGGAGTTCCGCGCCGTGTGCCCGGTGTCGAAGTTCATGGTCACGCGCGCCTGCTCACGGGCCACTGCCGGGCACGCCCGGCGCTTCCTGCACGAACTGCTGGCGGCCCTGCCGTTCCCGCTCGTCTCCATCCAGGTCGACGGCGGCAGCGAGTTCATGGCCGGCTTCGAGGCGTCCTGTGAAGCGCTGCACATCCCGCTGCATGTGTTGCCGCCCAAGCATCCCCAGTACAACGGCTGTGTGGAACGCGCCAACCGCGCTGCCCGCATCGAGTTCTGGGGACGCTACGATGGCCCCCTGAGCATCGACCCGGTGCAGGCCGCCCTCGCCGGCTATGAGTTCTTCTACAACTATGAACGCCCCCACGCAGCACTCGACTGGAAAACGCCCAACGAGTACCTTGTCACCCTGGAGGCCGCCTGATCCCACAGTGCCATAGGTACTGAACCCATACAGAGGGTTGATTTTGTCACACTAGCCATGTACCGTTGATGTGCTGTGCGAGACCAATCTGGTGGAGATAGCGGGACATGCGGCCCAAAGAGTCCCGAGACACATCCGGAGCACGGGCGCCAGCCTCGAGGCGGCCCGTAACCGATTCTCACATTTCTGCTGATTTATTCTCGCAATGTACTACTCCTGGAGAAATCGTGTGAACCCGTCAAAATAATCGAGTGGCCCGTCGTACGCCCAACGAACGATCGAGTTCTCGTTCCCTTGCGGATCTCGCCCCAGGTGAAGTGAAATCCGTGGTCGATCAATACACCGGGCTCCATGATGCCGGCCTGGAGCATAAAAAAGAGCATTATCAGTTGCTCGTCAATCACTACTACGACCTAGTGACCGATTTCTACGAGTTCGGCTGGGGTCGGTCCTTTCACTTTGCCCCCCGACGGCGGGGTGAGAGCTTCAAGGCGTCGCTGCTCAGGCACGAGCATTTTCTTGCTGATCGGCTGTCCCTAAAACCGGGGATGCAAGTACTCGATGTGGGGTGCGGGGTAGGGGGTCCGATGGGTACTCTGGCCCGCTATTCTGGGGCTAGCTTTGTCGGTATCAACAATAACGCTTACCAGATCGAGCGCGCGAAAGTGCACACCCGAGATATCCAGTCGTTGTGCCGTTTCATCCACGGCGATTACATGCAGATTCCCGAAGGTGACGACTGCTACGATGGCGCCATCGCCATCGAGGCCCACGCCCACGCACCGAACAAAACAGCGGCGTTCCAGGAGGTCTTCCGCGTCCTGCGTCCGGGGGCTTGTTTTGCGGGCTACGAGTGGTGTCTCACTGAGAATTTCGATCCGCAGAATGCAGAGCACCTGCGGATCAAGAAAGATATTGAGACAGGGGATGGGTTACCGGATATCGCCGTCACGTCGGTGGTTTGCACCGCGTTTCGCATGGCCGGATTCGAGCTCCTGGAAGCCCGCGACCTCGCCCCTGAATCGCATCCGGAAATGCCTTGGTACCGCGCTTTGCAGGGCCGCGATCTCAGTCTTACGAGTATTCCACGCACACCTATTGGGCGCTCCTTGACCAATTTAGCGTTAAGGGCTGGCGAGAGGTTGCGGGTGTTTCCAGAGGGCACCACCATGGTCAGCACGCTGTTGAATAGGGCGGCGGACGCGCTGATCGAAGGTGGCAAGTCTGGTATTTTTACTCCGATGTTTTTCTTCCTGGCCCGTAAACCCCGGCACTCTGGAGACTGAATGAAGTATGTTTTTTTGACCCCGAGATCCTCCGCAGAATCGCCCATTCCCATCTCGATCTGCCGCTAGAGCGCTATCCCAAAAAGCACAAAGGTACAGCAGACATCAAAGACACCATGCTGCTCGTATAGGGCTTAGAAGAAAATCCTGCTTCAGCCAGCTGCGGCGGCGGTACGCTTGACGGGGGTTGTCAGTTCCAGCCGGGCCCGGCGTCGCTGCTCGTAGAGACCGAGCGCGTGTAGGGGAAAATACTGTCGATACAGGACATAATCCAACAGAGCCGTACGGAAAAAGACCCCGGCCATGTCTTGTCTGGGCCATGTTCCATCAGCGTCCTGGGTATTGAGCAAATACCGGGCGCCCCACGAAATCGCGTTCCAACTCGAATCGCCCGCCTCGAGGAGCGCAATCAATGCCCACGCGGTTTGGATGACCTGACTTTTCTCATGTGCGACGTATCGACCAGTCAGGCAACCGCTGTGGTGCTCACCCCATCCACCGTCTCTGTGCTGGCGGTCCAGCAGCCACCGGCAGGCCAAACGCAGCGCCGGGTCACCCGGCTGGGCCCCGGCGGCAAGCAGACCCCTGACCCCGAAAAAGGTGCCATAGATGAACTGAACGCCCCATATGCCGCGCCACGACCCATCGATTGCCTGAGCCCGGCGAAGCCAGGCGTCAGCCCGTGAGATTGCGCTCATCACCACTCGATCCGTGATTTGCGGGAAGTGCTCCTTGCAAGTGGCAAGCGCTGCGAGACAAGATGCGGTGCACTCGACATAGGAATGCTCGGTCATCGAGTCGCCAAACATCTCGGCCGGATTCAACCACTCGAGACCCACCACGGAGCGTTGTGCCTCATAGCTGCCAAAACCACCATCACGGTTCTGACCACGCAACATGAAGCGAATCGCATCGACGAGCACTGTCGTGTTCGTGGCCTCGCGCTGAGCGGCGATAATCCCGAGCACTGCTTCCGCAGTGCAGTCAGTCACAGGCCAGCCATGCCATCCTCCTGCAAAACACCAGCCGCCTTTGGGGTCGTTTCGATAAGCCTCGCGAAACCCGTCGAAGCTGGCACCGATTTGTTGCCGGTACAGGAAGTCAGCTCCGGCTCGAAGAGCGTTTCGAACCCCGCTAAGCTCTGGCACTATCGCAAGTGCCTGCAAAGAGAATCCGGTATCCCACGAGGCGCTTCTCGCTCCGGTAACTCGCGCCCCATGCTTCTCGTCTTCCCAGATCCAGCCATCCAGCTGTGTGAGCGCCTGCTGGAAGTCGGGGTCGTTTGCATCGCGCAGCCATAAGGCCAGGATGTTGAGGAGACCGCTGACCGGTGAGATGCTCGTATGGTTGGTGGTTTGCAGCTCCCATTTGATGTGCCGGATGATCGCATCCATACATCGGGTGCGCAGCCGTGTCCCGTGGAATCGTTCGAATAACCTCGCAAACCCATATCCAGCTCGAAGCCACACACCGGGTCGCGCGTAGAGATCGGCGTCTCGCAAGCGATTGCGGCCCGCGGAAAAATCGACGTTGGCAAACCCTTGGGGAAACAGCTCCTCTCGTAACGACGCGATCGTGGACGTGACCGGTACTTGGTGCCGATGCGGGTAAACTGCCGCCATCGCCATGTAAATGAGCCGGGTATGGCAGTACCAATTCGAGGGATGTAACGCGATCCAGCGCGGTAAGCTCCACAGCTCCGGTAGAATGGCATGGACCCCGCGCCAGTCGTAGAGATTGAGGAGCGCCAGCCAGAACTTTCCCCAGCTCGGGATACCGACAACTCCCTCTGCTTGCAGGAACTGCCGGGCCGGCTCGATTAACGGATCATCTCGCTTGATACCGAGTAATCTCGCCGCGACGTACACCAGGGTGGTGACAAACAGGTGGGGGGGTGAGTGTTCGTGTAAACCCCACGAGCCTCCTTCGAGACGGGTCTGTTCGAAGGAGCGCAGCACACGCCGGCACCGGCCGGGCTCGAGCGGCAGCCCTATAATGTGGTGCAGCAGCACATATTGTGCGGTGAGCATGGGACACCAAACCATCTCACCTTCCCAGGCGCCATCCTCACTCTGGAGATTTAACAAGCGTGCGGTCGCGCTCCTCAATGCCGGACCCGCATCGAGTGGCGCAACCTGCCTCAGCCGGATGGGTTGGGAGGCACGGACTTTCGATGGCATGGAGATCAGAAACACGTCGGCCAGGGTGTCCCAGGTTCGCTCGTCTATTTCTCCTCCCGCGCTTCTCGCCTTGCTCAACTGCGAAACGCTGCGCAGGAGCCAGCCGAGACGAACTGCAATCGCATGAATGATGTCGCGAGCCCGGCACCAAGCGAGTTGGTCGTAGGATCGCGGAATTTGTTCGGCAACCGCCCGCGCCACCGTCGTGAAAAAAGCGAGGCCCAGGCGGGCTGTCGATGTGTCTTCACAGGCGAGTAAACGTACAGTCCCGTCGCGGAACGCAGAATTTGCTCGGGCACTTCGGTAAATCGTGCGCCTGAGCGCTACCGCCTCGGCCCGATAATCGGCAAAAACCTCGTAGAGCCCCATGGCGAGGAAGGCCGAAGCGCGGGTCGCCCGGAAACGCTTGGTGGTAAAGTCGTGAAAGTTCTCGCCCTCGGCCAGCGCGACCGCATCGCCGAAACCGAAGGTCATTCCCATTGCCGTCATCGGATGGTAGTGTCCGGCCGCATCGCCAATAAGCACTCGATGTGGACTTCCGTATGTGACGCGTGGCCTCAACTTATTGGCCGCAACGTGAAATTGCCCATCCCGCAGCGCTTCGACAAATGCAGGCCTGAGTGATTCCGGCAACAAACCGGCATACGAGTCCGACAAAAAGCCAATCCGATCCTGGGGTGTTGTGTGGTCCAGCGGGACATCGACGATTAAGCGGACACACTGCTCTCCCAGACGGTATATGAGAATTGGACCCGGCCCACCAAGCAGCACATGTCCATAACCCTCCAGCGGTAACTTCACCCCTTTTACGATGACCCCCACCGTCTGCGAGCAGATCATCGGGTTTGTCGATAAACCCAACGATTGACGGACGATTGAAGCCTGGCCGTCAGCGCCGACAATGCGCGCGGCAGTCACGGATTTGGTGGCGCCGTCATGGGTAAAAGTGACGCACTCGTCTTCGACTGCACGTGCCCGTGCGTGCAGAATAAAGTTGATATCCGGTTCGTTCTTGACGGCTTCACGCAGACTCGAGACAAGCGAGGCATGCTCACATGTCAATCCGCGAGACCCTTCCGGATAAGGAAACACGATCGGCTCTGTGCCGTCTTCCGGGAACACCGCAAATCCTTTACCCGTGGGGTCGCGGAGCTGCGTATCAAGCCCGATCCCGACATCGCGCAATATCCGCACGGCAGGCGGATGCAGCCATTCGCCCGCCAGTCGCAGGGAAGCCTTGGGATTCGCTTCGAGCAGCACCACTCGGGCGCCTTTTCGCGCATGCGCGATCGCGCACAAGCTGCCTATCGGACCCGCACCAACGATGGCTACGTCGTAGCGCCGAGCCGTGTCGTCGCTCATTGGAAAATGCTTGCTTGTGAGCGGCGGCAGTAGCGGAGCCGGCAGGGTTCCACGGGACCGGTCACCCAGCTACCGTAGTTCGGGGCAGGAAACGCAGTGTCGAGATGAAAATCGAAGTGATCGAGCAGCACGGTCCAGATCGCTTTCAACTGCAGGATAGCAAAATGTTTTCCCATACACTGGTGTTTGCCGCCGCCAAAACCGATCAAGGCGAAGTGGTGTTGTTTGTCTTCGCAAGCGGGAGGATCAAACCGCTCTGGAGAGAACCGCTCCGGGTCGGCAAATATGTGCGGCAACCGGTGAGAGACCGCCGGCGACACTATGGCTAGGGTGCCGGCAGGCACGATATAGTCCCCGTAATGCAAGGGTTTGAGTACCTTGCGGATCAGCATGATCAGTGGCGGGTGCAGCCGCTCACACTCACGTACGGCATGTTCCAGCGCCACCTGTCGTTTGAGACTCGCGAGACTCATGGCTCCATCTTCGCGGTAGACGTCTTGCATCTCATCTCTTACCCGCGTCAGGTATGAGGGTGCCCTCAGGAGCTCTAGAGCGGTCCAGGTTGCGAGCACTGCGCTCGTGTGTTGGCCCGCGAACAACACCGTCAGCAGAATGCCGGTAATCTCGTCGTCGCTCAAAGCGCGGCCATCCTTGTATCGGGCGTGCATGAGTGTCTGCATGAAATCGTCGGGCCGAGCCCCGGAAAGCCGGCGTTCCGTCATGATCCGGCTGAAGATCTCGGCCACTTTTTGTCGGGCCCGGTCGCGGATTCGATGTGCTGCGGTAGGCAGCCTGGGGAGAAAAAATCCCAGGGTGTTGATACCATTTTGCAGATTGTGATAAGCATCGGCAAAACCCGCGTCCACCTGTTCCCGGACTTCCTCTCCAATGAGGCAGCGACTGGCGATATTGACGGTGAGTTCGTTCATCGCGTGCGGCAGATCGATTTTCCCGGCCTCGCCGAGGGTGTCAGCAAACTGCCGCGTCTCCTCGAACATGATGTGGGCAAACTTGCGCATTGCAGATTCGCGCAACGCCGGATACAGAAACCCTAGCTGCTCGGCCATGAGTTCGGGAGAGACGTCGTAAGCCACGCCGCGTCCGAAGATGGGTACCGTGAACTGATAAACAGCTTTGGCGTTCAGCTGATCTTCGGGCGCTCTGAAGTAAAAGTCGTGGGCTTCGGGTCCGGTGAAGAGAACAAAATCGCGGGGACCAATCCTGAACTGGACGAGTTCACCCTGCTCGCGCCAGCCGCGGCTCAACATCGAGACCGGATCCTTTAGAAAATCCGGCAGATGACCGATCAACGGCCACCTGCCCGCAAGCTCAGGAACGGCTTTTGCCGCCCGTTGCGAGGGCTTCGCCGAACGCAGGGTTGTCACACTGTGAGACCGCTGTGCCACTCCCGCTCCTAATAGACAAACGGCAGCATCGAATATCGGACCCGCTGCGTATAGCGTCCCCACAGCTCGCCATACTTGGCGCGGCAGCGGTGTTCATCACGTCTCGAGCGATGCAACAACAGGCCCGCCAGCCACGCGGGTAACAGGTAGGGCACCCAGGATTCGAACCCCGTGGTAAGGGCGAACGCGAGGTAGACACAGATCTCGCCGGTATAGTTGAGATGTCGTCCAATGCCCCAAAATCCTGAGACCAGCAGGCGCCTGTCCAAGGACCGGGCGGGTTGTCCCCAAATCGTGACACCAGGGTCACGCTTGAAGCGGTGCTTTTGCTCGTTGGCGCCGCGGAAAAGCCAGAAGCCGACGGCAAACAACAAGATGATCGCAGCGGCGGCGATGATAGATAGCGGTCCTGATGCGTGGATCAGCCACCCGCCCGCGAGGCAATAGAAAAATGGCACCAACACATAGTCTCCCCAAATCAACATCCATCCGAAGCGCTCGCTGACCATGTCCCAGGTGTGGGTCATTCCGTATTCGAACTGGAAGTAGTTGAGCACGTACAAGAAGGTGAAGATCTGATAGAGTGCCATTGTCAGGGTCAGCCCACCGTAGGTTTCATACTGCACTACGGCAAACGATGCGTTGAACAGCGCCAGGCCGATGAGGGAAGGGCGGTAGCTGAAAAGCTTCAAATCCACCCCGAGCCAGGTCGGATTGAACTCCAGACCAAAGAAGAAACCTCGTAAAATTCCCGGTGATGCATCCTGGGTCCGGGCAGCTCGGCAATACAGCCAGCCGGAAAGCGCGAATGCAAATGCATTTGCCACCACGAACAAAGCGGCGAAGTGGGTATACAGTACTGAAAGAGAGAACCAGCCGAAGACTTGGGCGAGACCTGCCACAATCACAGTAATCAGGAACAAGGCGAGTCCGTTGAGCTTGTAGCCATGTAATTTTCCCTTGAGATCCGGTCCTGCTATCTGACGTCCGGGCAGGAGCACAGAACCCAGAAACAAAGCGCCGAGAAATACCAACATCATGGCTGCCGCCTCGAGCACGGTGCTGCCCGAGAGCGTGGACAACAAGAAATGCGGCTCAGACGCCAGCATCGCCGTCCTCCGTCTCGCGTGCCAAATACTCCCGCCACTTACGCACAGTTACGTTTTGAAAAGCCCGTACCGCCGGATTGAACTCGATGGGAGGGGCGTCCCAATGTCTCTCGTAACCCTGCTGCTCCGCTTCGACCGCAAATCTATCTTGGGTAAGTAAAGGGCCGATGAGCAGACGGTTCGAGATCTTCAAAACCGTGGTCATGGCGAAACGGGGAATACGTACCGGCAGTAAAGGTATCTTTAGCGACTTGAAGTAGAACAAGAAGAACACCCGGGTGGTACGCTCATCGATTGGCAGTACAAAAAGCCAGTGTTTTATCGCGTCATCGGTGTTCGACCACTGGTAGGGGTATTGAAAGCAAAGCTCCATGTGATTGGTGTCGAGCCGGTTGTGATCGACAAACATTCTGGAGATGCGCCCGCGTCCGACCCGCGTATCGTAGGCGAGGTGCACGTTGTCACCGACGGTCTCGCAACGGGTGAGGGTGGCGTCTTCGAAAGGACGGTATTGGCGGTGCAGATGGGCGTGGGTAAAGTCGCTCACGTTGTCGATCACCATCGAGTGGTGGGCCGACCAGGTGAAACTTAGCGGTACGCAGGCCCACCGTGCAGGTCCCTCGAGCTCAGGGATGTCCGGGATCTGGCACAGCTGCGCTTGCTCCGGTTTCCCGGGGAACAACCAGATCAGACCGTAACGAACCTTCACGGGATAGGCTCTGAGCGAGGGCTTCGGGAGATCTCGTCCGGAGTGGTCATGGAGGATATCGACTCGGCGCCCGTTTTCATCATACTGCCAGCCATGGTAGGCGCACACGAGCCGACAGCCTTGCACCTCGCCCAGGGAGAGTTTGATCTGGCGATGCGCACAGCGATTCTCAACCGCGTGAAACGAGCCATCTGTTCCCCGAAATAGCGCAATGGAGCGTTTCCAGAAAATGATCTCGACCACTGTTCCCGGTTTGACTCGGCGCGCTTCTTCAACCGCGTACCAATAATCCGGGTCCATACCCACGGCGCGCACTTTCTGACGCAAGTTGCGGGCTTCCTCGAAGCCAGGCGGCGTATTCGGCGCCGGACTCACATCGAGCCTCCGTCGGGAGTTATCGGTATGTCTTGGCTCGTCATTAGATTTTTCACTTGTCCCGTGCCATTCACGCACGGGGATTTCGCGAGCGGATTCGTGATCGCGTTGCGGTGGTAGTGAAATGCGTAGGCCTCATGAACCGCAGCGCGGATACTGGTTGGCTGATAGCCGAGCTCCCGTCGCGCTTTGCCGATGTCGGCGTGACGGCGCTTTTGTAACAGGCGGATGGCGCCAGGCGTGAAACGCTGGGGGAAACTCGGGTGAAACCGACTCAGATAAAAGCTTGCCACCTCCGAAAAGACGAGCATCATGCGGGTCGGAATCCGCCGGCGTGGTCTCGGAATGCCTGAGACCTCCTCGAACAGATCTAGGATATCGGAGATGGTTTTGTACTCGCTGCGGAAGATGTACTTTTCGCCCGAGCGTCCTTGGCGCATACACAACAGATGTCCTTCTACAATGTCCCGTGCCGCAACAAACTCGAAACCGCCATCAACGTATGCATGGAGCTTGCCGTTGGTGTAGTCGCACAAGGTCCTTCCCAGTCGCGAAGGAAAAAAATCGCTGCCTCCGACCACTGCACAACATGTTGCAACCACGACATCTTGTCCCATCGCCGCGGCACGCCAGCACTCGTGCTCGACGAGTGCCTTGCTGCGCTCGTAGGGCATCGTGCGCTCCATGGGATAGAACTGCATCGTCTCATCACTGGGAGCGGACGGATCATCTAAATCGTAACCGACCGCACTGAAAGAGCCCGTCACCACCACCCGGCCGGCCCCCGCCTCCCGCGCTGCTTGCAGCACGTTGCGGGTACCGAGAACGTTGCACTCGTACACTTCCCGGCGATAGACGCGATTGCCTTCGATGGTTGAGATCTTGGCTGCGCAGTGATAGACGCCTTGACAGCCTGCAATCGCTTGCTTGGCGGTATTCAGATCTCGAATGTCACCAAACGAGCGTTCAACCTCAAGATTTTCCAGTGCTTCGTTGTTGTCCTCGTGTCTCAGCAACACCCGGACCCGAGCGCCGTCGTCGACCAGTCGGCGCACGAGATTGGCGCCCACATGCCCGGCCGAGCCGGTAACGAGAACGGGCGGCGTCAATGAGTCTGCAGATGTGCTCAATCCTGAGGTCATTTAGGAGCCTGTCTGATCGGCCACATGGCGGAATGCGATCACACACAGTCCCAAGGATGTCGAATCTGAATTCGGTATCATCGGTATCAGAAGAGACATGATTTGCTTCAGGATGCGTGGATTTTTCAAGTACATACCATTCTCCAACACACCCAGGTCCGACCGGTGCACCAACTCCACCACAAACCGCGCCAGATGATTCTCCGGCAGCCAATCCTGTAACAACGGCGGCAACAGATACAACATCTCCCGATCCACCCCACGGAAATTGTTTGACATCACCGCTCCAAATAACTTACCGTGCTAACGCGCCGTGTCCGTGTGCAAGAATATTAAAACTTGAGCCAAATTATAGCCTATATTATGTGAGCGAAGTGTGAGTAAATCGGATAAAATCGTGATTTTATCGTGACCTTATGACCCATAAATCCCTTTCATCGTTTCAGGCTACTCCCAGCGGGGACGCTCTGCGATTTCCAACATGCGGCGCACAAGCGGGCTGCTTTCATCAGTTGGTTCCAGTGCAGGCAACTTAGTCGCCTGTGCAGCAACCCGCCGCTTTGCCTTACGTGCCTGGGCTACACGCAGGGCATATTCATCAACACGCAGGCATGATTATCTGGATCCCATTTATGTGTAACATACTCATCTGGGTTAATAGTTATCCTGTTGTCGTGTAACTCAAAGATTTGGTGCGGACCATCATGCAGCCTGTGAAAATACGTTTTCGTAAGCGTCCAAAATAGCGGATTACAGTTGTTTGGATACTATTGTATATACTCCCCTTACAATATATGTTTGGCCGGGTATGGAATTTCGTTGGGGGAGATTGCGGACGGTAGTAAAGTAGGAGCCACGTGTGAAGCGGGATGCGGCCATGCCAAGGAAAGTTGCCATTATCGGTGCGGGGGTCTCGGGACTGGGAGTGGCCTGGGCGCTGCATCACCATCCCGATCGATTCGATTTTCGGCTATTCGAAGCGCAGTCTCAGATCGGCGGCAACGCCATTACGGCCAACATGCCGCAAGACGATGGAACCTCAATCCCGTTCGATATTTCCGTCACCGCGTGCATTCCCTCGGTATACCATCATATTCTTCTGTTTATGCAGCAACACGGTATCGAGCTGATCGATACCAGTTTCAGCTACAGCGTGAAGTATCGTGGAGGCATCTACGCTCACGATTTCGACTCCGACATCAGGCGACAGTTGCAACCGGAAATCGAGAAATTCCAGAAGCTCCTGAGACGTCTAAAATGGTTTGGCCGACTCAACCGATCCAGGTCCAGATTGCTCAATGCTTTCAACCCGTTCAACTACGTCAGTATGGGTGCGGTTCTCAGCCTGGGCAGGTTCTCCGGGGATTTCCGGTACAAGATACTGAAGCCCATGTTTGTCAACTTCCTGCTGGCCACGAACGTGTTCGACATGCCCGCGTCCCTGTTTTCCCGGTACTTGGAGTTCTTCGATATTGAAACCGCAACGCCGATGCAAACCTGGGACCAGGGCACTCGGCGTATCTATAAAAAATTGTCGGCTGATTTTCAGGACAAGATATACCTTGACCGACCGGTTCGAAAAGTGCACCGGCGTCCATCCGATGTCGTCGTAGAGGACGAAAACGGAAAGACAGAGACGTTTGACGATGTGGTTTTCGCGTGCAACGCGAATCAAACGCTGATGATCCTGGACAAGCCGACCTTTCTGGAGAGCTGGCTTCTTTCTTCGATCCGTTATGAGAGCGAACTGCACAACCATACGGTCGTGCATTCGGACGCCTCGGTTCTTCCGGACAACGCTGTCAAGCCACTCGCCACCCGGAGCAACCACATCGAGCAGTACGGTGTCAGACCTGACAACTACGAAATCACCTACATCATGCACAATCAGCAGCCTTGGGCGAATCGATCGGACAAGCCATGCTTGGTGACCTACAATCCGATCAGTCGTATCGATGAAGGCAAGATCGTCAAGAAGTGGTGGTTTCAGCACATCGTGCACGACGTGCGTCACGTGGTCCTTCTAATCCATATTTTTCGCTTCGTTCAGGGCAGGAGGCGAACGTGGCACTGTGGCGCCCATACTCTGATCAACAGCCAGGAGACCTGTTTCGTGACCGGCCTTGTTACGGCGAAGCAGATCGGAGCAGACTATCCGTTTCAGGATTCCGAAGCGAGGAAGTGGTTCAACTTTTACGGGCGTACGATGTACGGTTGGCGCTTCAGGAAGGCGTGAACCAGGATCAGCACGCTGCCGTTGAGGCGCCGCCCCTCAATGTGCGCGCCGGCGAAGAAGGCGAAGATAGTGTCGCCCTCTGGGTCTTCCCATGCCAGCAGACCCCAGTTCTTTTCCGCGGCACGGTCGCGCCACGCCGACCGATGCGAAATCCATGCGTATCCCTTCTCTATACTTTAGGTGAATAGCTTGGAAAAGTCCTAGCCCGTTCCCAAACCCGAAGTCTAGTGCGCTTGTCTACCATCTGAAGGTCACTCATTTCTAGTACCACACCGATTGCGAATCTGGCGGGTCATGCGGCCTTCAACACCGCGTACTGGATGGGCAACATGAAAAGGGTTTGGGCGCTATTTTCCCGGATGACAGTGAAGGGAAAGACTGGAAATCGGAACTGACCGCAAGTCCGCACAGGAATGTTCGACGTTTCAGCATATCTTCCTTGCGTAAGGCTTCAGACGAGCGCATCGGGCAAGGTGGCCAGCGCGTCGTCGATTGAAACAATTGGCAGGCCAGCCTTGATCCATCCCGGACCGAGGCGCGAACCAAGCATGCCCTCAGAGACGTCGATGAAGCCATCGTAGTCGGCTCGTCGCAAGGCACGCATGAGCGATCCGGATCGACCGCCTATCGCACAGATCAAAGCTATGGGGCGATTTTCCGCCAGTTCGCGGGCGGCAAACAGACGTTCGGGAAACCGTCTGTCATGCATGCTGACCGGCCAAGCGCCACGTGCGACGCCAGTTTCGCGCCATTCGCCCTGTGATCGGATATCCAGCAACCTTATCTGATCTTCCAGTAGCGCTGCGTGTGCCTGCTGTACGGACCAGATATCGCGGCTTTGCGCCCAAGCCACCGTTGCAATCGGCAGGCTAGGCAAGGTGGCCAACAAAGTAAGGAACTGCCGACGCTTGAGGGTCACTCAACTGTTTCCTTAGGCCTTACTGTCAAGCAACATCGACCGCTTGCCTGAGCATTTCACGTATTTTCCCAGTGCCCTCGGGCAGATCTTTGCTCTCCACCGCCGCCATGGACGCAACCGGACCGATGGCACTGATTTCAGTCTCTCCATTAAGGACCCGCAGAATAACATTGCAGAGCAGCATCAGAGGCTTTAACCCGATGGCTTCACGCCCATGTTCTGGCTGCAGATGCTGAAAATGCGATAACCTTCCATGTCCACGCCGATCTTCTGCTTCATCGTGTATTTCATATCGATAGTGTGCCATTGTTGTAATTACCAGTACACCTGCTACCACTTAACTGTACGAGGCGTCTTAGTCATCAAAGCTTAGCAGCAGCATTGCGCTAATGTAGGGGGATGTGATAATGCTGTTTTGCCAAATCACCATTGACATAATTCATGACACTAGTGACTATCGGGACAGTTGGATGATTGACCAGATTTAGTTGTTAATTGATAGCTGACTGTTGGTAAATGGGGGCAACTATGGGGCATCCCTGCTAATTGTGAGATAATAATTATAAATTAATCATATAGCTATGATTGCTTTTCGGTAGCTCCCACGCCACTAGGGAAATTTCGATGCTCCTTCTACTTGCCTGAGGTGCCGCTTATTGCAAGTCGGGAAACAGCAGCACGTAGCTCATCGGCCTGTGGGTTCGTAGCAGAAAGTTCAATCAGTATGGAGCGGGGGCTGCTTATTTCATTGCCGTAATAAGCGTTGTTCAGATCCTCGCGAACTTTAATTACTGCACCCTCAATATTAATGCCACCATATATTCCTTTAGCTCTTGAGAAGGCCAGGATATCTGCAGATTGAGCTTTAGCGCCTGCACCAATGGGTCCGGTTGCAATACTGATGTCCCCGCCCAGTTTAAATGCAGAGGTAAGCAATCCATCGACACCTTTGTCCGTCATAATCATTAAAATAATTTCTGCGATTTCAACCCCTGCCTGCAATCCTATTGTCCCTGAACCCATCGTATAGAACGCAGGGTTACTCCAGACATTACTTTCTCCTTTGGCAAGTAGCACTCCGCTGCCTCCAGAGCCGCCAAAGATAAAACCACCTTTAATTAATTGAGGCACGATAAAAACGCCCTTGGCTTTATGTATATTTTCCCGAAACCACTTCATATCCGGGTCAATAGAGAACGTATCGACAGATTCTGCAGCAGCATTCACCAGTGCCTGAGTGCTGACTTCACTGGCATGGGTGACCTGCATGCAGAGAGTCAATAGCAGGCCTGCAAGGAACAAGCGGATCAAGGTGTATTTTGGCATTCTACTCTCTGGTTCAAAATTGTGTGTATCAAGTGTAGCAGAATCTTCAATCAGGTCTAATAAAAATGGCTGCATCTGGAATCAGCAAACGAAAGTCTGCTTTGCCAAATCCTGCTTATGTTTTTATCTGGTATTCACAGATCCATTTTTTGTGGACTAATTCAGGAATGATTGCTTGTAACTCGAAATTCATTTCTCCTTGCTGGGCCAAAATTTCAAGTTCACCAAAAGAAAAATTATTCTGGATTTTTTCCATCACCCACCAGCATGCTCGATTGATCTTGTGGATGGCTGGGTTGAAGTTTTCTCTGGCAATGCATAGATACTGGGGTTCATGTATTGCATTGACTTCTTTGGTACCTTTCTGCTTCTGGTTGGCAGTCCAGATTTCATAAACGGGATAGGTGGATTTTAGCACCGACAGTGATGCGCCTAATTTAAAGTAGATATTCCGATAGCTGTCCTCATCGAGGGTTGCAAGCAGTTTGAAATCAAATACCGGATCTCCTTTGGCATAGTATGCCTGTTCATAGGCCAACTCGAGCTTTGCCAGATCAGACAGATATTGATAATCCGTCAATTCGGCGTGACCCTGGACCCAGTTTTGCAGAAATAGCGGGAAGGATTCTCCATACAGATTTAAATCCTGGTGGGTTGCTGGATACTCGTAAAAGTACTCATTTGTCATTTGTTTGAAATATCCTGTTCCAAGAATTTTTTCACAGCACGAATAGGTATTAGACAGGGCCCTAGTATGTGCTGTACGCATCGTGTTGCGGTAAATATCAAACCTTTTTTCCCGTGTGATTTTCCCATCCCCAGAGAATAACTGAGGGCATTCAGAATTCGCCTCACGGCTTCTCAGGCTACTCCAGAACTGGTGCTGAATGGTATGCAGTTGATTCATGATGTATTCAATTTATATTCTCTGTAGCGACACATTGCCGTACTGTCGTGCCTTCTCGGCTTCCTGCAACAGTGTTGAAAATGGAGGCAGGTCATTGTCCCATTCGATCAGGGTGGGAATTGAAACATTGTTTTTCATGACTTCCTGATACAGTTCCCACACAGGTGCGGAAACTTCGTGATTGTGCGCATCCAGTAAGTAAGAGCCTTTGTGTTCAAATCCTGCCAGATGAATCTCGGCAACCAGATCAAGTGGAATATTCCTGATATATTCTTCTGCATCCATTGCATTGTTATACTGGCTGACATAGATGTTATTCAGGTCAAGCAGGATCCTGCAGTCTGACGCCTTGGCGACGGCGGTCAGGAATTCCCATTCGATCAGGGTGGAGCATTCATAGCTCAAATAACTGGAGACATTTTCAACGACCAGGGTGGTCTCCAGGAAATCCTGTATTTGTCTGATACGTTCACTTACATAACATACAGCTTCTTCAGTGTAAGGCAGCGGCAGCAGGTCATGTGCATGCTGTTTTTCAAAAGAAGTCCAGCACAAATGGTCCGAGATGCATACAGGTTCCAGTTCTTTTGCAAGTTTTTTGATTTTGCCCAGGTAGGTAAAGTCGATTGGGTCAGTTCCGCCCAATGACATGCCAACGCTGTGCAGGGTTACCGGATAGTCCTGCCGAATCAGACGGGCTTGTTGTCTGGCATAGCCGCCGTCACAGAGATGGTTATCGGTAAGAAGCTCAAAAAAATCTACATTGGGCCGAGTGGCCAAAATTTCTTTTACATGGGGTGAGCGAAGCCCCACTCCAATTCCTGAAGTGAATGGCCGCGCAGGACCCAAAGAAGGACCACTTCCCATACCTTGAGTTTTATCTGGTTTATTTGGCTGGTTTGACAGCTTTGACCATCCCGCCGATTTTGGTACATGTGCCTTCGGGCACATAGACCCATTCATGTTCAGAATTATCTTCGGTGGACTGACCTGCGCACTGATGCGTGCCATTTAAGGAACCGCAATCATTCATGCCTGTCTTGGCAACACCTGCACATTTTTCCCAGTTTTGGGGGGCATCGGGTACAGCCATTGCATTCTGGGCCGCTACGCTGGCACCGATTGCAAAAATTCCTGCCATGGTAGATTTAATTATTGTTTGTTTGTTCATGAGTAGTAATCTCCTGTGTTGATGGGTATGTATTGAATATGGAACAAGCCTGCTCCCTGGTTTTTTAATAAAGCCAAGTTCTCGGACAGTATTTTGTAGTGTTTAGTTGCAACTGTTAACCGGTATTTAAAGGTTAGCGGCAAGCCAGGATCAGTATTGAACCTTTCCTGAATATACCCAGGTGCCTCCCTATTTTCCCTGAAATCCATACTATATTATTTGCAAAATTTAAGTAAAGAAATTGAAAATGAGACTTCCAAATCCATTTATTGCCCGAGTATTGACCAGCAACGTCACGTCAGCCAGTGAGTTTGGAGTAAATTCAACTTACCAGCCTTGCAATACGGTCGGCATGCTACGTGAATTTTCCACAGAAATTTTCAAGTAAGGCAACGGACAAAAGAGTACCCGGTTACAAACGAGCCTTGATGCTGCAATCAATACACTGGTATGTGTACGGGTATCCGTTGCCCCATTGGCTGTTGCGGGGCCCTGCAACATTTAACGATCTGACCTTGAATTCCTGAACGAACTTTAAAGCCTTCTTTGTTGCTTGTTCGGCAGTATACAGTTGTGCATCGATCAAAATAAACGGTTTATCATGCTGTGTACAATAGTATGCTGTAAGTGCAGTACCTCCTTTCAAATCCTGCGTATAAATGATCAGAGTGCCATCACTCAGCAAGATATTTGCAAGTGTGCGTTCTGCATGACTTTTGTAGGTGTGCTCCTGCAGCGGGTATCGGGCATGAATGACTCCATCTTCTGCCTTGCGGCCTTTTGGGCAATGACCACCACACGGGAAGTGGTTGTCGAGCGCAGCATCCAGTGCGGCCCGGTCAACACCCGTTTGCCCGCCAGATATGATTTTTTCCAGGAAATAACGTTTGATCAGAAGTTGCCAGATGTATTTCGTAAAGAAGCGAGGTAGGCTGCTTCCTTTTTATCGTTCTATGTATGTGCTGTTCACATAAGCACAAGCTAAAATGAGGCCCTGTTGAAGTGGAGCAGGTTGGAGGGGGGAAATAAAAAGCCCCATAAGCATTCGCTCATGGGGCTTCATACAAAAGCTTTGTGTCAGGCAGCTTTGCTTTGTAGGGCAGAAGATATTTTGCTTAGTTCGTTTAGCATGGCTTGTGGCATACGCTCACCAAACTCGGCAAAATATTCACCGATCGCTAGTGCCTCCTGTTCCCACTGTGCCGGGTCAACGGACAGCAATGCCTGCAAGGTTTCTCTGGAAACATCAATGCCATCGGTATCGATGTCTTCAGCATTTGGCAGGAAACCGATAGGAGTTTCTTTTGCATCGGCCTTGCCCTCACAGCGGTCAACAATCCAAGCCAAAACACGCATGTTTTCCCCAAATCCTGGCCACATAAACTTGCCATCTTGGTCACGGCGGAACCAGTTTACATGAAAGATTTTGGGCAGTTTGTCTGACTTTCCTTCAAAGCTGAGCCAATGTGCAAAATAGTCTGCGAAGTTGTATCCGCAGAACGGTTTCATTGCCATAGGATCACGTCGTATCTGTCCTGCACCACCAATTGCCGCAGCAGTCATCTCTGATGCGCAGGATGCACCTACAAGTACTCCATGGGCCCAGTCTTTTGCTTCGTATACAAGCGGTGCCAACTCCTTTCGTCGGCCTCCGAATACCAAAGCAGAAATAGGTACACCGTCTGGACTATCCGCCATGGGAGAATAGACAGGATTGTTTTTGGCAGATACTGTGAAACGTGAATTGGGATGGGCAGCAGGGCCTGCTTCAGCATCGTAAGGATCGCCTTTCCAGTCGAACGCCGGTTCTTTGCCGTCATCCTTTTCTTCCCACCATGGTTCGTTATTTGCAGTGACACCGACATTAGTAAAGATAGCATCCTTCTTCAAGGTGTCATACGCATTTTTGTTAGACCATTCATTGGTACCGGGTACAACTCCAAAATAGCCGGATTCAGGATTAATTGCCCAAAGACGCCCATCCTCTCGTAAATGTAACCAGCATATATCATCGCCAACTGTGGTTACTTTCCAGCCCTTGTATTGTTCAGGTGGTATTAACATGGCGAGGTTGGTTTTGCCGCATGCAGAGGGGAACGCACATGCAATGTAATGGGTTTCTCCCTGCGGGCTTTCCAGACCCACGATCAGCATATGTTCTGCCAGCCAGCCTTCAGTGCGAGCCTGCCAGCTTGCGATACGCAATGCATGGCATTTTTTGCCAAGCAGCGCATTACCACCATAGCCTGAGCCAATACTTTTGATGTAAAGCTCTTCGGGGAAATGCATGATAAAACGTCTTTCAGGATCCAAATCTCCAGTGGAATGCAATCCTCTTACAAAGGTTCCGTCTTTTTCGATTCGTTCCAGTGCAGGGGCTCCGATGCGTGCCATGATTCTCATATTGGCTACTACATAGGGGCTGTCGGTAATTTCTACCCCGTTGCGTGACAAGGGGGAGTCGATTGGGCCCATGCAATATGGAATCACATACATGGTTCGGTCCTGCATGCAGTCCTCAAACAGGGCATCTACTTTTGCATGTGCCTCATCCGGGTCCATCCAGTTGTTATTCGGGCCTGCATCTTCCTTTTCTTTGGAACATACAAAGGTCAGGTGCTCCACGCGTGCCACATCAGAGGGGTCGGAGCGATGCAGGTAACAGTCGGGATTGGTTTCTTCATTCAGCTTTGTCAATGTGCCGGTTGCAAGCATCTGGTCTATCATGGCATCAAATTCAGCCTTACTGCCGTCACACCAGACAACCTTGTCTGGTTTTGTACATGCCGCTACTTCATCTACCCACTTTGCAAGGGCATCATTTTTCGTCGTCATTTCTAAATTCCCTGTTTATTAAATGAAAGTTATGTGACTCGGTTAATATCTATTATGTATGACCGAGTAAGAAAAGCCAGAATGCCTGATTATACATAGTGAATGTAAAGATATAAGCCTTAAATAAAGTTTTACCCGTGGCTTTTCCAGATTTCTACCCCTAAAGAGACATGAGGCAATCAAAATTACGCATCAATCCTTCTGTTTTTTCTAGAGCAACAGGTGTACTTTGCCTCACAGACGCATTAAGGGTCTTTCAGACTAGGTAAATCACTGCTGCCCCGTCAACCAGGGCAATGCGCTTTGGGCTGCGTTTCACATAGTTGTCGTTGACTGTGGTTGGGCAGCACTTCTGAATACAGGGTTTTGTATATCCCGGGACTTGTTTTTATCAGGTAATGTCATCCAATTTTCATTGAAAGCCATGCGAATAATATAAGAAACTCCTCATCAGCCATACAAAAAGGCAGTGTACTTATGGATAACCTGTATCGATTGATAAACATTATGCAGATGCTGCGTGACCCGGAACGCGGTTGCCCCTGGGATCAACGTCAAACTTTTGCTTCCATCGTCCCCTGCACCATTGAAGAGGTTTATGAGGTGGTCGCAGCCATCGACAAGCAGGATTTTTTGCAGTTAAAGGATGAGTTGGGAGATCTGCTGCTGCAAATCATTTATTACGCACAAATGGCAAGAGAGCAGAATCTGTTTGATTTTGACGATGTAGCAAAAAGTATCAGTGACAAGCTTGTGCGTCGCCACCCATACATTTTCGACGGGGAAGCAGAATTCGAAGCAGCCACCTGGGACGAAATCAAAGAGGCAGAACGCAAGGCAAAAAGCAAGCATGACTCAAACAGCCTACTGGACGATATTCCTGATGCCCTACCACAATTATTGCGTTCCCAAAAAATACAAAAACGTGCGGCATCAGTCGGATTTGACTGGCAAGAGGCCAAGTCGGTGCTGCGGAAGATTGATGAAGAACTCAGTGAGCTTGAAGAAGTGCTTGCAGCAAATGAAGCGCAAAACAGGCTGGAAGAAGAATTAGGGGACCTGCTTTTTTCGGCAGTCAATCTGGGTCGACATTTGAATATCGATGCAGAAGAGGCGCTTCGCAGGAGTAACAGAAAATTTGTCCGGCGTTTTCGATATATGGAAAAGAAGATGGCTCTGCAGGGAAAGAGCCTTGGGGATTGCTCAATGGAAGAAATGCAGCAGGCCTGGGAAGAGGCTAAAATGGAGCCTGAATGACTGATTCAATGCGTTATTGCATTATTCGAAGCGTACAGAAAAGTCTACCGCCTGAATGTTTTTGGTAATTGCGCCTATTGAAATATAATGCACACCGGTTTTAGCAACTTCACGAATATTGTCCAGATCAATGTTACCTGAAGCCTCC
This sequence comes from Gammaproteobacteria bacterium, assembly GCA_965205275.1. Classification (GTDB taxonomy): domain Bacteria; phylum Pseudomonadota; class Gammaproteobacteria; order UBA4575; family UBA4575; genus WTFY01. The sequence continues at coordinate 1,249,110 of OZ242168.1, read as the reverse complement.
AGTTTTTTTCTGTTCTTGTTTAGATGTACTGCCGCTTGCAGTTCAGACAAGGAGAAATTGTCAAGTAAAATTATATCGGCTTCAGTCTTAAGCGCTTCTTTGAGTTGTTGTTTACTTTCCACTTCAATTTCAAGTTTCAGGGCAGGAAAATTTTGTTTGGCCATGGACACTGCCTTGTGAATTGAACCTGCAGTTGCAATATGATTCTCCTTGATGAGTATGGCATCGTACAGGCCCATTCGATGGTTCGCCCCGCCGCCGCATTTCACGGCGTATTTTTGCGCATAGCGCATGCCGGGCAGGGTTTTACGTGTATCCAGAATTTGTGCAGAAGTCCCTGAGATACGTTCTACATACTTTCGGGTGCACGTTGCGGTAGCAGACAAGGTCTGCAGGAAATTTAATGCAGTACGTTCAGCGCTGAGGATGGCTTTCGCCATGCCCTGTACAGTGCAGACAGTCGCGTCTTTTCCCATGAGATCGCCATCTTCAACCTGCCAGTCAATTCTCATGTTTGCATTGAGTTGATGCAAGGCCTCGTTGAACCAGTGTTGACCGCATAAAACTGCCTGGTCCCGGCAAACTACTTTGGCCTTGGCTGTTTTTCCGTTATTGAATAATGATGCAGTCACATCGCCCTTTCCGATGTCTTCTTCAAGGGCGATGAGTACTGCACGCTGGATGCCCTCCAGTGCGTCCCTGCTGTGAACAGTTGAGTTCATCTCATAACTTCCCTGCCACGCGCCAAGGTGTTACTTGTACAAATACTCCCTGGTGACTCTGAAGATGACAGGACTCAGCAGTGCCAGGGCAATCAGGTTGGGTATTGCCATAAACCCGTTCATGACATCGGCAAGCAGCCAGACCAGGTCAAGTTTGATGAGTGCTCCGGTCAAAATTGCAATGATCCACAGGATTCTGTAAGGCGTAATGACACGCGGACCAAAGATAAATTCGGCACAGCGTTCACCGTAATAGCTCCAGCCCAGCAAGGTGGTAAAGGCAAATATAACCAGACCGAATGTGATGATGTAATTTCCGCCGGTGATACCCTGGCCATAGGCCAGGGTAGACAGCGATGCACCTGTCTCACCACTGGTCCACGCACCGGTTAGCAGAATGACCAGTGCGGTCATTGTGCAGACAATAATCGTGTCGATGAAGGTGCCAAGCATGCCGATCATGCCTTGGCGTACCGGGTCATCTGTTTGTGCCGCTGCATGTGCAATTGGGGCACTGCCGAGCCCTGCTTCATTTGAAAACACTCCTCGTGCAACACCAAAACGGATCGCCGCCCAGACGGCTGCGCCTGCAAAACCACCGGTTGCAGCTGTACCGCTGAAGGCACTGGAAAAAATCAGTTTGATCGCTTCGCCGACCTGCCCGAAATTTGCGAAAATGACAATGAGTGAGCCTAGTATGTAGGCAATAGCCATGATCGGAACGAGTTTTCCTGCAACCTCACCAATTCGCTTGACCCCCCCCAAAAGCACCAGACCGACCAGTATGGCCAGTACGATGCCTGTTATGGTTGGGCTGACTCCAAAGTTGGAGTGCAGTGCATCGGAGACTGAATTGGATTGCACCATATTGCCGATTCCAAATGCAGCAATTGTTCCAAACAGTGCAAACAGAAAACCCAGCCATTTCCAGTTTTCTCCCAAACCGTTTTTGATGTAGTACATTGGTCCGCCGACCCGCCTGCCCTGTGCATCCACTTCCCTGTATTTAACAGCCAGTACGGCTTCACCATACTTGGTGGCCATGCCAAACAGTGCGGTTACCCACATCCAGAATATGGCACCAGGCCCGCCAAGGAAAATGGCCGTAGCTACACCTGCTATGTTTCCCGTACCGATCGTTGCAGACAAAGCCGTCATCAATGCCTGAAAGGGACTGATCTCCCCCTGGTCCTTGTCGGCTTTGCCGGATACAAGCAGTGAGAATCCAAGACCGATTTTTCGCCATGGAATCAGTTTTAATCCGAGTGTGAGATAGATGCCGACTCCTAAAAGCATCGTCAACATAACAGGACCCCAGATAAAACTGCTCAGGTGACTTAGAATTGAATGTAGTGCTTCCATTGCTCCCCCTGCTGAAAGTAATAATTGGCTTGGCAGGTGTATTGGAAAGGATGTCTGTTTCTCGTAATCAAACCAAGCCAAGCGGGTCGATTATTTATTTTTATTGCAAACACAACACAGCCTAGCTTATCAGATAGCTGCTGCTTGCAATGCTACTCTGAAACCGGGAATATATCTAATGGATTTGGGTTTGCCCGGTAGCCGGTTTCGGATAAAAGTGCTATCCGGTCAGGATACGCTGAAAGTACTAAAGCAGGATGCGCGTGAAGGCTTGGTGCACGCACCACGCAGTCTGCTGCCCAAATATTTCTACGATGAGGCGGGCTCCCGACTCTTCGATGCAATCTGTCAGACACAGGACTATTACCTGACCCGCACCGAGTCTGCATTGCTGGAACAGCATGTGGATGAAATCATTGCGACTGCCCGGCCACAGACATGTGTTGAACTGGGTGCCGGAGCCTCTGTTAAAACAGAAATTCTGCTTTCCGAGCTAACTGCCCGTTCTGGTCCGGTCACGTATATCACGATTGATGTATGTGAAGAAGCACTTGTTGAGTCTGCCAAACGTTTGTTGCCTATCTATCCTCAATTAAGAATTGAATCCCTGGCAGGTGAATACCCTGTTGCCATTGAAGCTTTGCCAAGGCTCAAAGGGCCGGTGTTGTATATCTTCATTGGCAGTTCAATCGGTAACTTTGCTGATCTGGAATCAATCGAACTGTTAAGCCGGGTTGCGGAGAAAATGGCCCCCGATGATTATTTTTTGCTGGGCCTGGATCGGGTCAAAGACAAAGGCATTCTGGAGCGGGCCTATAATGATTCGGAAGGAGTTACCGCACAATTCAATTTGAACGTATTAAAAGTGTTGAACACCCGCTTGGGAGCGAATTTCAGGCTCGATGAGTTTTCCCATTGTGCCATATACCACGATATCAGGGAGCAAATAGAGATGTATCTAGTCGCCAGGCAGGCCCAGGGGGTCGAATTATCCGGACTCAATGAAACGATACACATGCAGGCGGGTGAGCGAATACTTACAGAAATCAGTCGTAAGTATACCCGCTCCTCTATACAGCACCTGCTGTCAGAAAGCGGTCTGTTCGAGCAGATGCATTATGTGCCCAGCAACGAATATTTCTCACTGGTGCTGGCGAAGCCCATGGTTTGAGGCTGGTGGGTGAATGACTGGATATTCAAATCAGGTTATCAGGATTTCCAGCAAGGCTTTTTGTGCATGAAGCCTGTTTTCGGCTTCATCCCAAACGACACTTTGCGGGCCATTCAGGACTCCGTCCGTGACCTCCTCGTTTCGATGTGCAGGCAGACAGTGCATGAATAACGCGTCTTTGCTGGCAAGCTTCAGTAATGATTCATTGACCTGGAAAGCCTTGAACACGCCCAGTCTTTCATCGAATTCCTTTTCCTGTCCCATACTTGCCCATACATCGGTGACGACCAGGTCGGCCTGTTTGACAGCGGCGGCTGCCTCGGTCATCAGGCTTACTTGATCACCGGCCGGATTTACGACGGACGCTTTGGGGAAGTATTTCTCGGGGCAGGCAATGTTTAATTTAAAGCCAAACTGACGTGCTGCGTTGATGTAGGAATGACACATGTTGTTACCGTCTCCCACCCAGGCCACCGTAGCCCCCCTGATTTCTCCACGGTGTTCAAGCCAAGTCTGCATATCGGCCAACAACTGGCATGGATGATATAGATCGGTAAGCCCATTGATTACGGGTACAGAGGAATGTGCCGCGAACGTTTCTATCTTGGTATGTTCATAGGTTCGGATCATGACTGCGTCCACCATCCGGGATAGTACTCGCGCACTGTCTTCGATTGGCTCGCCGCGGCCAAACTGGGTATCGCGGGGTGACAGGAATAATGCCTGACCCCCCAGTTGAATCATGCCAGTCTCAAAAGATACCCGTGTACGGGTGGATGATTTATCAAATATCATTGCCAGGGTTTTGTTGGTCAATGGTGTATGGGGGCTGCCCTCTTTCAGGCGTTTCTTGATCTCGATGGCACGTGCGAGCAGCTCTTTGAGCGTGTCAGGAGAAAAATCAAGCAGGCTCAGGAAGTGGCAGGTACTCATGTCGGAAACACGGTTTTCTGGTTTTGTGATTTTGCAAAACTGTGGATGCAGCCAACGACGATGTCCATGATAGTGTCTGCATGGGTTTTTTCCATGATCAATGGCGGCAGCAGCCGGATGACGCGATCCGCAGTAACATTGACCAGCAGTTTATTTTCCAGACACAGGTCTGCCAACTGGCAGCAGGGCAGTGTCATTTCAATCCCGATGATCAATCCTTTGCCACGGACTTCTTTTACGCAGGCAAGGCCTGAAAGTTTTTCCTGAAGGCCGGTAACCATATATTTACCAAGCCAGGCAGCGTTTGCATGCAAATTTTGTGTCTCAATGGTTTCCAGTGTAGCGAGTGCAGCACGGCATGCCAGAGGGTTGCCACCAAAAGTGGAACCATGTGAACCGGGTGTGAATAACGTAGCAACCGGTTGCTTAGCCAGACACACCCCGATTGGCACACCGTTTCCCAGCCCTTTTGCAGTTACTACAATGTCAGGCTGAACTTTTTCGTGCTGAAAGCAAAACCACTTTCCCGTCCGGCCATTTCCTGTCTGCACCTCATCAAGCATGAGCAGGGCTTCATGACGGTCACACAATTCGCGCAGCCCAGCCAAATACCCCGGATCAGGAATATTGATCCCGCCTTCACATTGAATCGGCTCTACCAGGATGGCAACAACCCCGGGGTTTTCATCCAGCACAGCTTGTACGGCACCCACATCGTCGTAGGGCACACGTATAAACCCGGGTACAAGAGGTTCGAATCCGGCCTGCGCTGTCTGGTTTCCTGTTGCCGTCAGGGTCGCCAAGGTGCGTCCATGGAAACTGTTTTCGGTGACAATGATTACCGGAGACCGCTCATTTTTATGGCGTGCGAATAGCCTGGCCAGCTTGATGGCCGTTTCATTGGCTTCTGCCCCGGAGTTACAGAAAAATGCTGCATCCAGTCCCGACAGCTGACACAGTTTGGCAGCAAGTTCTTCCTGTAGCGCTATTCTGTATATATTAGAAGTATGTGTGAGTCGCGCACATTGCTCGGAAATGGCGGCCACGATAGCAGGATGAGAGTGGCCCAGGCCACACACTGCAAGCCCCGACAATGCATCAAGATACCGGTTTTCTTTTCCCGTACCGGAATAGAGCCACACGCCTTCACCCTGTTCAAAAGTAACCGGCTTACGTGCATAGGTGCCCATTAAATGTTTATTGTCCATTGTCATACACTGTTCATACAAATAAAAACGGCAGCCGCCTGGCCGCCGGGAAAGCACAATTATACTTTATTGCCTGGACAACAAGCCAAAGTAGAATCTGGACTGTGGGCCAGATTCTACTTGTTACCTGTTACTTTTCAGATAAAGAAACCATGTCCTGCTGCAACCATGCAGGCCAGCATGGGGATAGAAAGAAGTGTATTCGTACGTGAGGCCATGAAAGCTACTTTTTTGGCTTTCGCTTTTTCGTCATCGCCGGCCTGCACCAGGCCTAACACCTTTTTCTGATTGGGCCAGATCAATACCCAGACGTTGAATAGCATGATAGTGCCCAGCCATGCGCCGACGCCAATCGCTGTAACCCCGCCGGTGGCAAAAAAGTTCGCGGCAAATCCTCCTACATACTCAAGTGCCCAAGCTCCAGTCAGCCAGGTAGCTACGGCACTCCAGCGAAACCAGACGAGCGCACGGGGGGCCACATATTTACCGATTGCTGCAGGTCCAGGCCCGCCTTCATCTGCTGCAGCCTCACCCATGGCAGGGACCTGTACAAAATTAAAGTAGTACAACAGCCCAATCCAGATAATGCCTGCGAAGACGTGCAGCCATACTGCCAGTGACCATCCAATCAGACTGACTGGGGGAGTAAAACCAAGCCCAATCAAAATTGCAACGATTACGCCAGCAACGATAGTGCCGAGAATTGAGTTTAACGGGTTCATGAAGTACTCCTCTTAAAATACGTTTTCAACTGATTATTTGGAATTGCCGTTTTGACTTATTGTGTACAGATGATTATAACGAATCTGCCCGGTAAACTTAACCACTTAATTGCAGGTACATGAATCCTATCGAACTCAGCATTTTTGCACGCAGGATTGATGCCGTTTGTGAAGAAATGGGGGCACAACTGCAGTTTGCAGCATTTTCGCCCAATATCCGGGATCGACTTGATTTTTCTTGTGCAGTGTTTGATCCTCAGGGCGGCCTGTGCGCCCAAGCTGCGCATATACCGGTGCACTTGGGCAGCATGGCATTCGCCATGCAGCAGATCGTAACGAGGCAGGTCTGGACACCCGGGGACTTTATCGCCCTGAATGATCCCTATCTGGGTGGGACCCATTTACCCGATGTGACTGTTATTTGTCCTGTGTTTATCCAGGATGAATTGATCGGCTTCGTTGTCAATCGTGCGCATCATGCAGACATCGGTGCAGAAACGCCAGGTTCCATGCCGATTTCGACAAACCTGTCACAGGAAGGGGTGGTGATCCCCCCTACCTGTATTGGCCGTGATGGCGTAATTGACCAGCAGATCATTACAGAGCTGTTTGAAAATGCGAGAAACCTGCGTGATACCCTAGGCGATATGGCAGCACAATGCAGTGCGAATCAGCGGGGCATTCAACGACTGACGGAGCTGGTAAGGAGTTCGGACAGGAAGCAGTTTTCAAGTTCACTGCATGCACTGAATGACTATGGCAGACATATTGCACGTTCCATGATTGCAAAGATCCCGAACGGTACCTATATGTTTACAGATTATATGGACGATGATGGGCAGGGTGGCACTGATTTGGCAATTTCAGTTTCTCTGCAGGTATACAATGAGTGTATAGAGGTTGATTTTACCGGTACTGCAATGCAGGTGCCCGGCAATATTAACTGCCCCCTGTCGGTAACGGCGGCTGCCGTATTTTATGTATTCAGATGCCTGATGCCAAAAGAGACCCCTGCCTGTGCCGGCAGCTTTTCCGCTTTCAGACTCAGAGTGCCGGCAGCATCCTTATTGAATGCAGATTATCCGGCCGCCGTTGCTGCTGGAAATGTGGAGACCAGTTCACGCATTGTGGACGCCGTGCTGGGAGCCTTGAGTCCGGCGCTCCCCGATGTGATTCCCGCCTGCAGCCAAGGCACCATGAATAATCTTGCGCTTGGCAGTTCAGCAGGAAAAACATGGGGCTACTATGAAACCATTGCCGGCGGCATGGGGGGTTCGAAAAATGTATCGGGTATGTCTGCAGTACAAACCCATATGACAAACACGCAAAATACCCCGGTTGAGGTTCTGGAGATCAGTTACCCGTTGCGGGTCAAACGCTACGCGATACGCAATGGTTCAGGTGGATCAGGGGGGCATAACGGTGGCAATGGGCTGATCCGGGAGCTTGAATTTCTCGACAATGCAACGTTTACCATTCTATCTGAACGCCGCATCCGTAGCCCCTGGGGGCTGAACGGCGGTGGTGAGGGTCAGACGGGTGCAAATTTTCTGAACGGTGAACGGATACCCGGGAAGGTACAGCGAGATGCTTATGCGGGAGATTGTCTTCGTATCGAATCACCGGGTGGGGGTGGTTGGGGCAGTCCAGCATAAATTCTGATGTGTGGAATCTGCGGTGAACTACGCCTGGACGGGAATACCTCGGGTCTGGAAACGATCAAAGGCATGTTGCGGGTGTTACGCCGTCGCGGGCCCGATCATGAAGGAAGTTACTTTTCCGGGGCAATTGGATTGGGTCACCGGCGCCTGTCGGTCATCGACCTTTCGGCACAGGCCAATCAGCCAATGGTGGATGCGGGCACCGGACTCGCTATTGTGTTCAACGGCACGATTTACAATTATCCACAGTTGCGCCAGCAATTGATCAGGTTGGGCCATTCGTTTCATTCAACAGGGGATACGGAAGTCATACTCAAGGCCTACGCACAATGGGGACGTTCAAGTGTTGAAAAACTGACCGGGATGTTTGCCTTTGCTATCTGGGACGCTGACAAACAGGAATTGTTTCTGGCCCGTGACCGATTGGGGATCAAACCTCTCTATTACACTCAAGGCGCAAACTTTTTCCGCTTTGCCTCGACTTCACAGGCATTGCTCAGTGCAGGAGGTGTGAACACCGAAATGGACAGGGTTGGCCTGCACCATTATCTGAGTCTGCATGGCGTAGTGCCTGCACCCGACACGATTTTGCGGGGGCTAAAAAAGCTCTCTCCCGGTCATACCATGCGAGTTCAGGCAACAGGGGGTTGTTCTGTTGAACGCTACTGGCAATTGCGTGCAGACCGGATCGATACCGGCAAAAGCGAACAGGAATGGCAGCATGATATTCAAACGGCGTTACGCTTGGCGGTCGAAAGGAGACTGCATATTGCCGATGTACCGGTAGGGGTGCTGTTATCGGGAGGTCTGGATTCAAGTCTGCTGGTGGGCCTGCTGGATCAGGCCGGAGTACAGAATATACAAACTTATTCTGCAGGGTTTGAGGATCAACCCGAAGAATGTGGAAATGAATTTGAATATTCGGATGCGGTAGCCGGGCACTTTGCCACTCGCCACCACAAGTTCTACATTGATAACCGTGAGGTGCTCAAGCGTCTGCCTGAGGCTGTGGGGCATATGGCTGAGCCGATGGTGGGTCAGGATGCGATTGCATTTTATCTGCTGGCCGAGCAGGTCAGTCAGCACATATCGGTTGTACAGTCCGGCCAGGGTGCAGATGAAGTATTTGGCGGATACTTCTGGTACCCCAGAATGCAGGCTGAACCATCATTCTGTGTAGAGAGTTTTGCCAAGCATTATTTTGATCGAAGTCACGCTGAGATGCAAAACACATTGCACCAGGACTTGGTGGGCAATGATTTTACTTCGGACAGGGTCATGCAGTGGTTGCGACAGGCAAATACGGATGAGTTTATTCATGCGGTGCTACATATGGATGTCACGACATTGATGGTGGATGACCCTGTGAAGCGTGTCGATAACATGACCATGGCCCATGGTCTGGAGGCACGGGTGCCGTTTTTGGATCATGAACTGGTTGAACTGGCGATGCAGATGCCAACCCGGTACAAACTGGCTCACGGTGGAAAATACATATTGAAAAAAATAGCCCGGGGTTTGTTGCCGCCCAAGGTCATTGACCGTGAAAAAGGCTATTTCCCTGTGCCAGCCCTGAAATACGTGCGGGGTGAGTTTATGGAATTCATGCGCGCCGTGCTGCATTCGGATGCCTGTATGCGGCGCAACCTGTTTCGGCGCGGCTATGTCAATACATTACTGGCAGACCCTGAGCGGCATATGACGCCACTTAAGGGCAGCAAATTATGGCATCTGGCTCTGTTGGAGCTATGGTTGCAGCGCAATGTGGATAGATGCCTTGTCAGCTAGTCGCCTCACAGTACAATAGAAATCCATTTTTAGACACTTCAGGAGAGCATGGCAATGGACGTATTGGAACGAATCAAAGAACAGGTGGAGTCCAATCCGGTAATACTGTATATGAAAGGCACGCCGCAAATGCCTCAATGTGGTTTTTCAAGCCGCACGGCGGAGGCGCTCAAGTCTTGTGGCCATGAGTTTGCCTACGTCAATGTCCTGATGGATCCGGAGGTATTTGAAAATCTGCCTAACTATGCCGACTGGCCCACGTTCCCTCAGCTTTACATAAAGGGTGAACTGGTCGGGGGGTGCGATATTACCCTGGACCTGCACGAAAAAGGTGAGTTGCAAAAGATGGTGACGGCGGCTCTGGGCAGCAGCTAGCAGACCTTTGCTAAAGGTGTTCTTGATTTCAGGCCTGCATGTCCCATTTATTCATCACGTCACAAAATATGGCGGCAGTCTTTTCGGCATCATAGATTGCAGAATGGGCACTGCTGGCTTCCCATTCGAGATTGGCTGCCACTGCGATTCTTGATAAGACAGTCTGGCCATAGGCCAGCGCGCCGAGTGTGACCGTGTCGAGGTTGCTGAAGGGATGGAAGGGGTTGTTTTTGAGGCCGGTGCGTTTAACCGCAGCCTTGATGAAACCCAAGTCAAAAAAGGCATTGTGTCCAACCAGAATCGCCCGGGTACACTGGTTTTGTCTGACTTGCTTGTGGACAGGCGCAAATATTTTCTGTAAGGCCTCTTTTTCGGGCAACGCAATTCTCAGGGGATGGAAAGGGTCAATTTTATTCACTTCCAGTGAGGCGGGATCAAGGTTAGCCCCGTCAAAGGGACGGACATGCGTAGCAACGGTCTGTTGACAGAAAAACTGTCTTTCCTTGTTCATGCCAATCAATACGGCTGCCACCTCAAGCAGTGCATCGGTGCTGGCGTTGAAACCGCCGGTTTCCACGTCAACGACTACCGGGCAAAAACCACGAAATCGATTGCCGAGTGGAAGGAAATCCTGTTGTTCTGCGGGGCTCATAAACTATTTGTCAAATTAAGGTCCAGCTTTGGGCTATAATCGGGCGCGAAGTTACCCGGTCATTCATCAAGCATTTAAGCGCATAGTATGTCATCAGTTCGAAAAGTTGTACTCGCCTATTCGGGCGGTTTGGATACTTCAGTAATTCTCAGGTGGTTGGCAGAAACCTATCAATGTGAAGTTGTGACGTTTACTGCGGATATTGGTCAGGGTGAGGAGGTTGAGCCTGCGCGTGCCAAGGCCGAGGCCCTGGGTGTGAAGGAGATATATATCGAAGACCTGGCTGAGGAATTTGTAGGCGATTTTGTATACCCTATGCTGCGTGCCAATGCTGTTTATGAAGGAGAATATCTGCTGGGCACATCTATTGCCCGCCCGTTGATAGCAAAACACCTGGTGGAAGTCGCCAGCAAGGTCGGTGCCGATGCGATTGCCCATGGTGCCACAGGGAAGGGCAACGATCAGGTACGGTTTGAGCTTGGCGCCTATGCGCTGAACCCGGATATAAAAATCATTGCGCCGTGGCGGGAATGGGATCTCAATTCGCGTAAAAAGCTACTGAATTATGCCAGCAAGCACAATATTGCCATTGAGCAAAAGCGTGGTCAGCAATCACCGTATTCCATGGACGCCAATTTACTGCATATTTCGTATGAAGGGGGTGCATTGGAGGACCCCTGGCTGGAACCCGAGGAGGAAATGTGGCAGCTGACCTCTTCACCTGAGCAGGCCCCGGATCAACCGCAGTACATGGAAATCGGGTTTGAACAGGGTGATCCGGTCAGTCTGGACGGTGAGACACATACGCCTGCATGCTTGCTGAAAGAACTCAATACTGTTGCCGGTGTGCATGGAGTCGGCAGGCAGGACATTGTGGAAAATCGTTACGTCGGCATGAAATCTCGCGGGTGTTATGAAACCCCGGGAGGGACCGTCTTGCACAAGGCCCATCGTGCCATGGAATCCATTACCCTGGATCGGGAAGTCACGCATCTGAAAGATGAGTTGATGCCTCGTTATGCCGCACTTGTCTATAACGGGTACTGGTGGAGTCCTGAACGACGGGCGTTGCAAAAACTGATTGATGCCACCCAGGCAGAGGTGACCGGCACGGTACGGGTGAAGCTGTTCAAGGGCAATATACGTATTGTGGGCCGAAAATCAGAGGCAAACAGTCTGTTCGACCCCGAAATTGCCACTTTTGAGGATGATAAAGGTGCATATAATCAGCAGGATGCAGAAGGTTTTATAAAATTAAATGCCTTGCGCATGCGAATTGTGGCAAAATCGTCATTGGCACAGTCTTAAAACAGTACTTACTTATTGGTCAAAACAAGGGAACAGGTCATGTCTTGGCGCGTTTTTTTATTGCTTTTAATCGGCTTAATGTTGAGTGTTTGTGCTAGTGCCCAGGACTCGTCCAGTCATCCTGATGACCCTTGGGAAGGGTTTAATCGCAAGGTGTACAGCTTCAATGATGCCCTGGACCATGCATTCGTGATTCCCGTGACAACCGGCTATCAGGCTGTTGCACCGGAATTTGTTGAAGCAGGGGTCAACAATTTCTTTTCAAATATAGGGGATATAGGAACTGCCCTGAATAACCTGTTGCAGTTCAAGTTTGCAGATGCGAGTTCTGATATAGGCCGTGTTCTTGTAAACTCAACAGTGGGTATACTGGGGCTGTTTGATGTCGCCAGCCAGATGGGCCTGAAAAAACATGATGAGGATTTTGGGCAGACACTGGGACATTGGGGTGTAGGTAGCGGGCCGTATGTAGTTCTACCGTTTTTTGGGCCGAGCAATTTACGTGATGGCCCAGGCAAGGTGGTTGATATGGTGGTGTGGTCAGCCAGCCTGCCGGATACCACGGATTCAGAGCAAATAGGATTATTTGCCCTGAATGTCGTCAGTGACCGTGGGAAATTAATGAAACTCGAGGAAAAGACGGAAGAACTCAGTCGTGACCGTTACGTGTTTATTCGCGATGCCTATCTGGATCACCGTGAATTTCTGGTCCAGGACGGCAGGGGCCCACTTGACGATGAGTTGTATGAAGGCCTGGAAGACAAGTAGCATTTTCATGCAGTGACCCTGTGGGTAAATGTGTTGTCTGCAATAAGTCTGCAGGGCCTTTCTATTCCTTGCACAAGGCATGTTATCCGGTCTATGAAGATGCGATACAGTGTCTTCAGCAGACTTTTTCAGACGCTGTAAAATCAGCCATAGGGCAGAGCAGGATCAAAGAGGCTATTTATGCCTGTCGCCCGTCTTCGGCATTTTCTCTGAATCTATTTGAGACGCTAACCAGACGTGTCTGGCAAGAGCAAGCTACCCGTCTTGTCAAGAGCAAATCGCTCAATCCTGAATACGCGAATACCCTGCTTGATATTGCCAAATCACTAGGTCTTGAAGACAGGGATGTGACGCCCTACCTGTTTCTAAGGCTCTCCAATATTGAACATCTTGCATGCATTCAGCAAGGCCGGGTACCTTCAAAATCTTTCCCGGTTGCACAGGATAAAATGAATATGGAAAGTACAGAATCATTGATCTGGATGTTTGAGGGAGTTCGTGAAGTCGGGCAAAAAAGGCATGTTGAACACAGCAAGTGGTCCCTGCTGCAATCAATCCTGAATAATCTGTTCAGGAAATCACGGTACAGGGAACGGATAGTTGAGGTCCAGGCACAAGGGAGCCTGACTATTACAGACCAGAATATTTATTACGTATCTGAACAGGGAACTACAAAACTAGGCCTTGCAGATATTTATGCGATAACGCCTCTTGCGGATGGCGTGCGCATCCAGCCAGTTTACAAAGATTCCACGTCAAGTACGTATATTACCGGAGATGGCCGTTTTACGTATGCTCTGTTGCGATACGTTCAAGGCCAGGGCTAGTACCTAGCCGCAAAAGACCTTTTTTAGCCAGCCAACAAAACCGCCGCTATCTTGTACGGGATTCTTCTGTGCAGGTTCCTGTTCCCTGGTCGCGGGGCTTTCCCCTTGCGCGGCTTTGCGGGCAGCTTCGTAGTGGCGTCGAAGCACGGAATCTGTTGGAACAGTGTCGTTCATTGTTGTGACCTCGCTTTTGAGCTTGTCATGTCTGGACGGGGCTTGTCACCCTGTAGCTTGTATTGAACTGTAGCATTATTGGCACGAGGATGCATAAATTGTTGTCTGTTAACTACGGATAAACGGATTGGCCGGGACGGATAAACGGATTGGCCGGGAGCGACAAGCCCGTGCACGGGGTAGAAAAGCTGCAAGGGCAGGATTTTAACTGCCAGACAATAAGCTGTTATAATCACAGTCAGAAAGGTTGTACCATGGATACACAAATGTCTGGAGTTTATGCATGAACAGAAAAGCGTTTGAAATGCTTGCTGGAGGGCGCTACCTGGAAGAGAATCGGACTGTTGATGCCGATGCGCGTGATCTCAAGCTCGAGGCCCAGGTACGCAAGATGTTGCAACTGATCGGAGAAAATCCCGGGCGCGAAGGATTAGTCGATACACCAAAACGGGTTTCCAATGCCCTGCATTTCCTGACCAGTGGTTATGAACTCAGTGTCAAGGATGTCGTGAGCGGTGCACTGTTTGAAGAACGCTGCGAGGAGATGGTGATTGTGAAGGATGTGGAATTTTATTCCCTGTGTGAACATCATATTCTGCCATTCTATGGCCGTGCCCACATTGGTTATTTGCCGAAAGACCGGGTTATTGGTCTGAGCAAAATTGCCCGTGTGGTGGATGTATTCGCGAGACGTCTGCAGGTACAGGAAAGGCTTACTACACAAATAGCTAGTGGCTTACTGGATGTGCTGGGTGCACATGGTGTTGCAGTGGTGCTTGAGGCGAGTCATTTTTGCATGGTCATGCGCGGTGTGCAGAAGCAAAACAGCAAGACGGTTACTAGTTCCATGCTGGGTGCTTTCAGGGAGGACTCCCGGTCACGTTCGGAATTTATGGAATTAATCCGACAGCCGTCGTAAGGAACTTCTGGTCTTTAGCCCTTGGGGCATTCAGCTAGCGGTCAGGGCAAGACGCGCTTAAAAGGTTTGACGATAACTTTCTCGTATACGCCGGCAGCAATGTAAGGGTCTGTATCGGCCCATTTCTGAGCAGCCTGCAGGGATTCAAATTCGGCAATGATCAGGCTCCCGGTGAAGCCTGCGTCACCCGGGTCAGGGCTGTCTACTGCAGGGTGGGGGCCGGCCAGCACAAGACGACCCTGGTTTTTCAGTTGATCCAGGCGTGTGATATGCGAATCCCGGGCAGACTTGCGTTTAGACAGACTGTTTTCGACATCCTGACTGATGATGGCGTACAGCATGGTAATTTAGACTACAGGTTATTGACCGGCATGTGTCTCAAAGGGGTGTGACGATACAAGCACAATGATGAGGCCAAGCATAGCAGATAATTTGCAACGCACCCAGGCAGATTTATCTGCTTGCGTATTCATGATGAGACGGGCAGGTCTGAAAAGAAGGTTTTCTGATCAGCGTATAATGGATTCCAGACCAATTATTCATGTTGTCCTATGTCCCAGTATTTTGTGATTCATCCGGAAACGGCACAAAGACGCCTGATCCAGCAAGCTGCACAAATCATTGATCAAGGTGGCCTGATCGTATATCCGACGGATTCCTGTTATGCCCTGGGTTGCCATATTGGAGACAAGCATGCCATGCAAAGGATACGCAGGATTCGCCAAGTCGATGAAAAACACCACTTTACCTTGGTATGTCGGGATTTGTCTGAGTTGTCGAATTATGCAGTGGTGGATAACAGTGCCTACCGACTTATGAAGCGTTGCACTCCCGGACCCTATACTTTTTTGCTGAAGGCGACCCATGAAGTGCCGCGTCGCCTGTTGACACCAAGGCGCCGGACCATCGGCTTAAGAGTCCCCGGGCATCCTGTTGCCTTGCAGTTGTGTGAAGGACTAGGTGGGCCTTTAATGAGCAGCACATTGATTTTGCCCGATGACCCAGAGCCATTGTCTGATCCGCAGGCAATGCGTGAACTTCTGGAGCATGATGTCGACCTAGTGATCGATGGTGGGTATTGCGGTGTTCAGGCCACGACGGTCATCGATCTGACCAGAGAAAGCCCCACGGTTTTACGGCAGGGCAAGGGCGATACCGACTGGCTTGTGAGCGCAGGCTAATGCAACCTGGCTGCAATGCTGCGTATAATAGGCACTGTTGATGAACGTCATGCAAACCATTGCCATCTGGGCTATACCGATCCTGTTTGCCATCACTCTGCATGAGGTGGCTCATGGCTGGGTAGCCAAACAGTGTGGCGACCCCACGGCAGCTATGCTGGGCAGACTAAGCCTGAATCCGGTTAGGCACATCGATCCTCTGGGGACGATTCTGGTGCCGGCAGTACTGATTGTTTTTGTGGGTTTTGCTTTCGGGTGGGCCAAACCTGTACCTGTTAATTTCAATCAGTTGCGCAATCCAAAACGGGATATGATCTGGGTAGCTGCAGCCGGTCCGGCTGCCAACCTGATCATGGCCCTGGCATGGGCCATGGTCATGAAGGTAGGGCTTTTAATTCCGGGCCAGTCTGAATGGGTGGCTACCCCCCTGATTCTTGCAGGTCAAGCTGGCATTATTATAAATCTGGTACTCCTCCTGCTGAATCTGATTCCCATTCCTCCTCTGGACGGCGGCAGAATTCTGGTGGGATTGGCCCCGGCATGTTTTACCAGTGCCCTTGTAAAAGTTGAATCTGTCGGAATGCTTGTCATGTTCGGGTTGTTGGCGATGGGGGGGTTGACGTTTATATTGCATCCACCCCTCAGGTTTTTATCATCCATGATTGGCAGGTTGTTTGGAATTCCCGTTTGAAGCCAATGAGTACCAGTCCATCACAAAACAAGCGTGTACTTTCAGGTATGCGGCCTACCGGCCCGTTGCATCTTGGCCATTTGCACGGGGTGTTGCATAACTGGCTCAAGTTGCAATACACGCATGAATGTTTTTTCTTTGCAGCGGACTGGCATGCATTAACTACCGAGTATGACAATACCTCGGTCATTTCCAGAAGTGTAACGGATATGGTTATTGACTGGCTTGCGGTAGGTGTCAATCCAAGTGCGGCAACCCTTTTTATCCAGTCACATATACCGGAACATGCGGAATTGCATCTGTTGCTGTCGATGATCACACCGCTAGGCTGGCTGGAACGGGTGCCTACCTATAAGGATCAGCAGGAAAAATTAAAGGAAAAAGATCTAGCAACCTATGGATTTTTGGGTTACCCGCTTTTACAGAGTGCTGATATTCTGATATATAGAGCAGGCCATGTACCCGTTGGTGAAGATCAGGTTGCGCATGTGGAGCTTACCCGTGAGGTGGCCCGAAGGTTTAATTTT
This sequence comes from Gammaproteobacteria bacterium, assembly GCA_965205275.1. Taxonomy (GTDB): domain Bacteria; phylum Pseudomonadota; class Gammaproteobacteria; order UBA4575; family UBA4575; genus WTFY01. The sequence continues at coordinate 1,232,121 of OZ242168.1, read as the reverse complement.
TTATATGGTAAAGAGCCGGGTTTTGAAGAGAAGGCAAAACTGGCTATTTCAAAAATTGGCAAAAAGAGTGCCAAGCTTTACCGTCAGCATCGCAAGCGTTATCAAGAGCAGGGGGATCTGGAGTCTTTGGAAATAGCACATGCTCTGCTGGAGACCCAGCAAAATATATCGGTCGGTGATAAAGAGCGCTTGTATGGCTATTTGCAGGGTGAAGGGAAAACCATTTTACCAGAGCCACAACCCTTGTTGACCAAGACCTTGAAGATGTCTGGTCTGGATGGGCAAAAGATGTCAAAGTCATATCGCAACACTATTTCCCTGCGTGAAGAAACCTCGGTCGTTGAGGGGAAAATACGCACCATGCCAACGGATCCGGCCCGGGTAAAGCGTACCGACCCCGGTGATCCGGAAAAATGTCCGGTGTGGCAACTTCATAAAATTTATTCCCCGGATGAAGTCAGATTATGGGTGCAGGAGGGTTGTCGCAGTGCCGGGATCGGTTGTATTCAGTGCAAGCAACCAGTTATTGATGCCGTGGAACGTGAACTCAAGCCGATTCGTGAACGTGCAGGGGAGTACCTGAAAGATGAGTCTACAGTGCACAGCATCATCAAGGAAGGTTGTGATGTAGCGCGTGATGTAGCCCGTGATACCCTGGATGATGTCAAAAAAGCAATCGGACTGTCCTGCCGGTAGGTATAGTCGTGGTAAAAACTGACCCCCCATCACCGGAGCGTCTGCAAGCGGAATTGCCCTTTGCAGTGGTGAAAGGGGAGCCTATGACGGTTCCGCCAGAAGACTTGTATATCCCGCCTGACGCTCTGGAAATTTTTCTTGATGCCTTTGAAGGCCCGCTTGACTTGTTGCTGTATTTAATCAAGCGTCAGAATCTGGATATTCTGGCACTGCCTATTCTTCAGATTACACAGCAGTACATGGAGTACATAGGGTTGATGAAGGGATTGCGACTTGAACTTGCAGCAGAGTATCTGGTCATGGCGGCTATGTTGGCGGAAATAAAATCGCGTATGTTGTTACCGCAGCCCATCGCCGAGGAAGACGAAGAAGACCCGCGTTCGGAACTGATCCGCAGGCTTCAGGAATATGAAAGGTTCAAGAAAGTATCAGAGCAGATTGATGAGTTACCGCGCATGTATCGGGATACCTTTGGGGCTTCAGTCATGCAGTCTGAATATCAGTATGAGAGGCCTCGTCCAAGTGTGGGCCTGAAAGAGTTGCTGTTTGCCTTTAGTGAGATCACGCAACGTGCCCGGATGTTTGCCAGCCACCGCATCCAGTATGAACAGCTGTCGGTGAGAGAACGAATGTCCCGCATACTGGGCGTGTTGAAGGTTGAGGATTTTGTGGACTTTCAAACATTGTTTGTTGTAGAGGAAGGGCGCGGTGGTGTTATTGTTACTTTTCTTGCATTGTTGGAACTGCTTAAAAATCACGTCATTGAACTGGTGCAGTCCAAACCCTTTGCACCCATCTATGTCAAGCCTGCTGTCAAGGGAGCGGTGGAGACTGAACATTCATGAACGACGCAGAAGTTAAACGGATTGTTGAGGCTTCCCTGATGGCAGCCGATGTGGCATTGAGCGTGGACCGGCTGGCGCAACTGTTTGAGATGGATACAGAAAAGCCCACCTGCGAGCAGGTCAAAAAAGCCATTACCGCCTTGCAGCAGGAATGTGAGGGCAGAGGGGTCGAACTTCGAAAAGTGGCCAGTGGCTGGCGTTACCAGACCCGTACTGATGTGCAGCCTTGGGTAGCACGTCTGTGGCAGGAAAAACCCCCGCGCTATTCACGCGCCTTGCTCGAGACGTTATCGCTGATTGTGTATCGTCAGCCGATTACACGTGGTGAAATCGAGGAGGTTCGCGGGGTAAGCGTGAGCAGCAATATCATCAAGACCTTGCTTGAGCGCGAATGGGTGCGTGTCGTGGGACATAAAGAAGTGCCTGGTCGGCCAGCTTTGTATGGAAGTACCCGGCAGTTTCTTGATTATTTTAATCTGAGATCACTCAGTGATTTGCCCAGTCTTGCGGAGTTGAAAGATCTGGACCTGGCACATCCAGAACTGGATCTTCCGAGTCCGCAAGAGGACAAAAAAGCCCCGTTGCGTGTTGTTGCAGATTCCGGAGAACTGGTAAATGCTGACGAGACCCGTCACTGACTTCAGTCGCATTGTATCGATCTGTGAATAGGTGGCCCTTAAGCTGCTACTTTTGTATTGCTACATATGTCACAACGGATTCAAAAGCTGTTAGCTCACTTGGGTATCGCCTCGCGCCGGCAGATTGAATGCTGGATTGAGTCAGGGGATGTTCTGGTAAATGGTGAATGCTGTGCCCTTGGGCAGCGTATCCAAGGTGATGAGAGCGTTTCAGTATGCGGTACACCTGTTGATCTGCAGGTTTGTGTGCCAACCAGGGTTCTTCTTTACCATAAGCCTGTCGGAGAGATTGTCTCCAGAGGAGACCTGCAGCAGCGCACTACAGTTTTTGACCAACTGCCAGGTCTGAAATCTGGTCGCTGGGTGTCGGTGGGGCGTCTGGACCTCAATACCTCGGGCATGTTGTTATTGACTACGGACGGTATGCTCGCCAATGCGTTAATGCACCCTGGAAGTGAACTTGAGCGGGAATACCGGGTACGTGTTCACGGTAGAATTACCTGCGAAATGGTGTCTCGCCTGCAGCAGGGCGTACAACTGGAAGACGGTGTAGCCAGGCTGACTGTCCTGGACATGCAGGAATCTGCAGGTACGAATACCTGGTGCCGGGTAGTATTGAGGGAAGGCCGAAACCGTATCGTGCGCAGACTATGGGAGTCACAGGGCTTGGAGGTAAACCGTCTGGTCCGCACACGTTATGGTCCACTCACCCTGCCGGCGGCGTTGTGCCCGGGTGAGTTGGCCGAGTTGTCAGCGAGTCAGATCGGGCAGTTATACAAGGCCGTCAGTTGAAGCGGTTGGCTACGCAAGGAATAGGAGCCTTGAACCGTCCCCGGCATTCCGGAAATCAATGGGCGAGCCGGGCATATGGAGCGCTTCTGGACCAGCATGGCGCGCAGGGCTGGTGGTGGCCGGCTGAGGGTAAATTTGAAGTAATGGTGGGGGCCATCCTTACTCAGAATACGGCTTGGGCAAATGTTGAAAAGGCGATTGCAAATCTGAAGGCTGCCAACATGCTTTGTGTCGATGCGATCGTGCACGCAGAACAGGGCTTTCTTGCGGAACTCATCAGGCCGTCCGGCTATTTCAATGTCAAGGCAAAACGACTCAGGTGTTTTTGTGAATGGTATGCAGGCCAGGGAGAGTATCGAAAGTTGCGTTACTGGTCTACAGCCAGCTTGCGTCTGGCATTGCTAGGCGTGCACGGCGTGGGTCCTGAAACCGCTGACGATATTCTGTTGTATGCCTTCAATCGACCCGTGTTCGTCATTGACGCCTATACACGCAGAATCTTTGCCCGCCTTGGGCGAATCAGGGGCGATGAACCCTATGATGAAATCCGTGCTGTATTTGAACAGCAGCTTGTAAGTCGACCCCGGGTATTTGCTGAATTCCATGCCCTGATTGTGCAACACGGTAAATATGTATGCCAGCCTGAACCGAAATGCAGGTCCTGTTTTCTGAATACAACGTGCCAATCTTATAAGGGCCAATTAAGGACCAACGTTACCCACAAAAATCGGGATTCAGCTTGTAATTAACACCTGTCGTACCCCGGCTATCCGGTCCAATAAAATACAAATAGGGTGCGATGACATTTTCCGGTGCGGGGAAGGATTGCGGATTGATGCCAGGGAAGTGCGCAGTTCTGAGTTTGGTTCGTACCGGTGCAGGGTCTACACCATTTACGCGAATAGGTTTGTCGCCATCGAGTTCATGTGCAAGCATTTCCATCAGACCCCGTTGGGCAGACTTGGCTACGGCATAGGCCCCCCAATATGCTTTTGTACAATTGTGGGTGGAAAACACAATGCTGGGATCCTGCGATAATTCTAGGACTGGAATGCAGTAGCGGATCAGCATAAAAGCTGCATGTTGATTGACCGTAATGGTGCGCAACCAGGTATCCAGCGGGTAATTCCTTAAGCCCTGTAATGCGCCGATGTACCCGGCATTGACCACCAGTGAGTCAACAGGTACATCCTGGGCGCCAAGAAATTCAGCAAACCTGAGGTAATCCACCTCGCCCGCACTTGCCAGATCCATTGGATAGCACTGGTGTATCGGTTTGGAATCCTGGGTCAGCTCTTGCAAAAGAAGGTCCAGTTTCTGTTTATTCCTGGATACCAGAAGAAGTCTGGCCCCATGTGCAGCACATGCGAATGCGAGGGCTTTTCCGATACCGTCTGTGGTACCGGTAATTAGTACCAGGCGCCCCTCAAGCAGGTTCCGGGGCATGCAATAATCGTTAAGATGTAAACTCAAAACAAGCTAAATATGACCGGCCTTACTCCCGGTACGTGTGGACGATTCGACCATTTTTAGTTCGGGTATGTCTTTTTTCTTTTCAATCCCCAGTTCACCGAATTTTCTTGCGCCAGGTAAAACCTGGCGATCTAGTGAGCCGGTTGCCTTGTTAAACTGTTCAACACTGGCATCCAGGTTTTTGCCCAGTTTTTGCAGATGCTCCACAAAGGTTGCCAGACGGTGATAGAGGGCCTCGCCCAGTTCCCTGATTTTTTCAGCGTTCCTGGCAACGGACTGCTGGCGCCACCCGAAAGCGACAGCACGAAGCAACGCAACAATGCTGGTAGGTGTAGCCAGGATGACCTTGTTTTTCAATGCGTCCTCCAGGAGTTGGGGATCCTGTTCCAGTGCAGCGGAGAGAAATTGCTCACCCGGGATAAACAGCACGACAAAGTCGGGTGAATCCCTGAACTGGTTCCAGTATGCCTTGCTTGCAAGTTCACGCATGCGCTCGCGCAAATTACGTGCATGTTTGTGCAACAACTCTGCACGGGTCGTTTCATCCTGGGCTTGGGCAGCGTTCAGGTAGGCATCCAGAGGGGTTTTTGCATCCACGATCAGTTCTCTCTGATCGGGCATGCGTACGACCATATCCGGTCGCATACGGCTGTCTTCATCATTACCGGTTTGTTGCTCATAGAAGTCGCAGTAATTGACCATACCGGCAAGCTCGGCGATTCTTTTCAGTGTCAACTCACCCCATTGACCACGTACCTCGGGACGACGCAATGCCTGCACAAGGTTTTGGGTTTCCGCTCGCAGATCAGTCTGGGATTCATTAATCAGCTTCAGGTGTTGAGTTAATGAGCCATACGATTCCTTGCGCTCTTTTTCAATCTCCCTGATTTGTGATTCAGTCTGTTTCAGGGCCTCATTGATGGGGTGCAGCAGCGTTTCGATGGCTTTTTCTTTTTTTTCAAGACTAGCTTCGGCCTGGATCTGGTATTGCGAGAGTTTTTCCCTTGCCAGCTTCAGGAAATTCTCGTTATTGGACTGTAATGCCTGCTGTGACAAACCCAGGAAGGTTTGCTGCAGTTGACTGCTTACCTCTTTGATGCTGTCTGCCTTTTCAGTATGGCGCTCTTTTTCGAGTCCAAGCTGCAAGGACAGCTGTTGTATCTCCGCTTCCGACTGTCTGCACTGTTTGCGTCTTCGATGATGCATGGCCCATGCGCCCAGTGCGCCACTGAGCAGGCACAGGCAGGTACCAAGCACAACAAGCTGCCAGACACTTTGTAGTTCAGCATGGAGCATTGTGGCATTCTTGATCAGCTGTGCGTAAAAAGCCAATCCTTTAGCTCAAGGGCATTTTCAAGCACCACATTGGCCCCCCAGGTATGCGGGTCCTGGTAGTCCTGAATGTAGCCATAGGCCGCCACGGCAGTTTTCATACGGGCGGCCTTGCCGGCCTGTACATCACGCGGGTCGTCGCCCATATAGAGGCAATCGGTCTGATCTACACCCAGCAGGTCTGCGGCCCGTGCAAGCGGCTCCGGGCTTGGCTTTCTTTCGGGAAACGAATCGCCGCTGATGGTACAACCTGTGCGGGGTGCGAGGCCGAGTTTTTGTATTAATGGCTCAGTCAGTCGCCCCGGTTTATTGGTCACAATCCCCCAGGGTAGGCCAGCCCGGTCCAGAAAGTCCAGCAGTAGCGGTACACCCGGAAATAACCGGGTTTTGTTATCCAGCATGCGTGCATAAATCTGCATGAATTCATCGCGAAGCCGCAGGGTCTTGTTTTCGTCCAGAGATCCGCTGTAGCCCAGCTTTATCAATGCGATACTGCCTCGCGAGGTATGCTTGCGAGTCTGCTCATAATCCAGCCGGTCTTTGCCGTGCCGGACCAGTAATTCATTCAAGGCATCGGTCATGTCCGGTGCCGTATCGGCCAGGGTTCCATCCAGATCAAAAAGAACTGCCCGGACTTGAGGTGTGCTGCACATGTTAAAAAAATCCGTACTATTGTTTTGCAGCGTGGATGAAATAGTTTGCACTTATATCAGTAGATAAACGGTAGGCCTTGCTGAGTGGATTGTAGCTCATGCCCATGATTTCACGCGTATGCATTCTGGCATGGCGAATCCAGCGGTCGAGTTCGCCCGGGCGTATCAACTTCTCATATTCATGCGTGCCTTTGGGCAGCAGCCTGAGGATATACTCTGCCCCTATAATTAAAAGCAGAAAGGCCTTGTAATTTCGATTGATTGTGGAGAAAAACACATGACCCTGCGGTTTAACCAGCCGGGCACTGGCATCGACAATGGCAGCCGGGTCCGGGACATGCTCCAGCATTTCCAGACAGGTTACAACGTCAAACGATGCGGGCTCCAGGGTGGCCAGCTCTTCGGCTGAAATCGACTGGTATCCGATTTCAAGGTCCTGTTCGTTTGCATGAATTCTGGCTACAGCCAGAGAGGCTTCTCCCAGGTCAATGCCTTTTACCTGAGCTCCCTGATGTGCCATGGCCTCAGCCAGGAGGCCACCACCGCAGCCAATATCAAGAACTTTCTTGCCTGCAAGCCCTGCGCGTTCATCAATAAAATTCAAGCGTAAGGGGTTAATGTCGTGAAGGGACCTGAACTCACCTTCTTTGTCCCACCAGCGTTGTGCGAGCGCTTCAAATTTCGCTAACTCACTTTTATCAATATTCGGGTTTGAAGGTGGCATGAGCGTGTCTTATAAAATAATCTGAATTGCAGGTATCCGGTAATGGGACAAGGATAGCGTGCATTTTAACCAGAGGGCTAGCTGATATTTCACCTGTTCAATATTTTTTCATTCCATTCCCGGGTGTTGGACAATATTTCGTTCTGGTCGAGAGTTTGCAGTTGTCTATTGTGCAGTAACAGCCTGCCCTCCACCCAGACATCGGATACTTGTGAACGTTGCGTGGCATACACAGTATGTCCAACTGGATCATATACAGGTTGGGCCTCAATCTGTTCGATATCAATGATGGCCATATCAGCAGCTTTTCCAATTTCCAGGGAGCCGGTCTTATGTGCTATGCCCAATGCCGTCGCTGCATTGATCGTGGCGCATCGCAAGGACTCATAGGCCGGCATTGCCGCTGTATCCTGAGCGACGCCTTTTGCCAGCAGGGCTGCAGTATGCATCTCACCCAACACATCCAGGTCGTCGTTGCTTGCACAGCTGTCAGTGCCCAATGTCACGTTGATTTTTTTGTCATGCAGTTTCTGAATCGGGCAAAATCCACTGGCCAGCTTTAAGTTGGACTGTGGACAGTGCACGATGTTGACCCCGGCATCGGCCAGCAACTCAATTTCCTCGTCCTGCAGTTGTGTCATGTGTACGGCGATCAGCCTATCGTTGACCAGCCCGAGCTCGTCCAGGCGTTGCAAGGGCCGCATCTTATACTGCTCCAGGCTCATTGAGATTTCTTTTTCTGTTTCGTGCAGGTGTATATGTACAGGCAGTTCTAGCTCATTGGCCAGACCTGCTACACGTTCCAGGGGGCCATCGGATACGGTGTAGGGGGCATGCGGAGCAAGCGTGCATTGCACCAGCGGATGAGATGCATACTGACTGTGCAGCGCCAGTCCCTTCTCAAGGTATTCATCCGCGCACCTGGCATAGGGGGTAGCAAAGTCAAGCAGGATCATGCCCAGATGTGCCCGCATGCCAGCCTGTATAACTTCTTCTGCTGCGATCTCGGCAAAAAAATACATATCGTTAAAACAGGTGACCCCGCCACGTATCATCTCTGCTATGGCCAGTCGTGTGCCGAGCCTTGCGAAATCTTCACTCATCCATTTCTGTTCTGCAGGCCATATATGGTTGTTCAGCCATTCCATCAGAGGCAGGTCACTGGCCAGCCCACGAAACAGGGACATCCCTGCATGGGTATGCGTATTGATAAGCCCGGGTATGATAATGTGATGATCATACGCATAACGTGTATCGCATGAGTAGCGATCGGCGGCCTCAGAACTCGGCAATATATCGAGAATGCGACCGTCCTGTACTGCAATACTGAAATCAGCCAGAACCCGCGCTTTGCGATCTACGGGAATGATATGTTTTCCATGGATGAGGGTATGTACGTGTTTCATTGAGCGTCCTGCAGTGCAGGCTATCATTCATCAGGTAGGTTGGGATGCATTATGCTATGGCGTTTGCAGTGCAGGCAATACAATTCGGGGCAGGACTGTATTGCAGCTGTACAATAAAAAAATGTATGACTTTCATTTTCAAAGCGTATGAGTTCATTAGCTGATCAAGCGGTTCGCTGGTGTGATGACCGGCTGGTGTTACTCGATCAGCGGAAATTGCCCAATGAAATTCAGTTCGTGGAATGTGTCTCGGTGGAGGAGGCAGCTACTGCCATACAGGATATGGTTGTGCGCGGTGCGCCAGCTATCGGTGTGAGTGCAGCGTACGGGGTTGTACTGGCGGCAAGACAGCATTTCGCAGCTTCACCCGGCAACTGGAAAGAAAGTATCGAGGAGGGCTTGCTGGCATTACTTCGGGCACGCCCCACTGCAGTGAATCTGAAATGGGTAGTTACCCGTATGCGTGTCATTATTGCACAGACTGGCTGCGACAACCCTGAGGCTCGATTACTGCGGGCTGCAAAACAGATTCATGAAGAGGATGTACGGGCGAACCAGGTACTTGGGGCCCATGGCGCTGCACTTCTGGAGACTGAGGCGGTGGTATTGACCCACTGCAATGCAGGGGCACTGGCAACCGGTGGTTATGGAACGGCCCTGGGTGTAATTCGCAGTGCTCATGCACAAAACAAGATCAAGACCATTTATGCCGGTGAAACCCGACCCTGGTTTCAAGGCACCCGGCTGACAACCTGGGAGTTATTGCAGGACAATATTCCGGTCACGCTGATTTGTGACAGTGCGGCTGCAAGTCTGATGCGACAAAAGAAACTGGCCTGGGTCATCGTGGGGGCGGACCGTGTCGCACGCAATGGAGATGTGGCCAATAAAATAGGCACGTATTCTCTGGCAGTGATAGCCAGACAGCATGGAGTCGGGTTTATGGTAGCGGCACCCACCAGCACCATTGACATGGAGGTCAGTTGTGGAGCCCAGATTGAGATTGAGGAGCGCTCATATCGTGAGGTGACTGAATATCGGGATCACACCTTTGCCCCGGCCGATGCCCAGGTCTGGAACCCGGTGTTTGACATCACACCTGCAGGGCTTGTGACAGCCCTGGTTACGGAAAAAGGTGTAATCAGGCACCCTACAGCGGACAAAATCAGGATCCTGATGCAAACGTAACGCATAGGCTTTATTCTCCTGGCCATGAAAAAAAGTAACCCTGCAGAACGATAAATTTAATTTTCAGGGCCTTCAATTTAATTTTAGATGCCTTTTTTATCATGCCACTATTCGGGGCTTGTGTTACACTTTAAGGCCTTAAAATGAATATTGAGCCTTTTCCAGCATCACGCTAATGGCTGTCATCGCCAAAGAAGTCCTTTCTGTAAATCTCGAAGACGAGATGCGCCAGTCCTATCTGGATTATGCCATGAGCGTGATCGTGGGGCGCGCCTTGCCGGATGTGCGGGATGGCCTGAAACCGGTGCATCGTCGTGCCCTGCATGCCATGAATGATCTCGGTAATGACTGGAACAAGCCGTATAAAAAATCTGCCCGCGTAGTGGGTGATGTAATCGGCAAATATCATCCGCATGGAGAGTCGGCCGTATACGACACCATCGTACGTATGGCGCAGTCATTTTCCATGCGTTATATGTTGATCGACGGGCAGGGCAATTTTGGCTCTGTTGACGGTGATGCGCCGGCTGCCATGCGCTATACCGAAGTGCGCATGGCAAAAATCACCCATGAGATTCTTGCCGATCTGGATAAGGAAACCGTCGATTTTGCACCCAATTATGATAACTCCGAAACCGAACCTACCGTCCTTCCTACCCGTGTTCCAAATCTGCTGGTCAATGGTTCATCAGGCATTGCCGTGGGCATGGCGACCAATATTCCGCCACATAATCTGACAGAGGTTATCAACGCAGTCATCGCATTGATTGAAAATCCCAGGCTCGATTATCAGGACCTGATGCAGCATTTGCCGGGACCTGATTTTCCAACTGCTGCCATTATCAATGGCAGGGAAGGCATCGTCGAAGCCTATCGTACAGGGCGTGGGCGCATACATATGCGTGCACGTACCCATATTGAACAGGATGCCAAGAGCGGGCGTGATCGTATCGTAGTCACTGAGTTGCCGTACCAGGTCAACAAGGCCAATCTGATCATCAAAATTGCCGACCTGGTAAAAGAAAAACGCCTGGAAGGGATTGCTGCCAATGGCTTGCGTGATGAATCGGATAAAGAGGGCATGCGCATTGTCATCGAATTACGCCGTGATGAAGTCAGTGGCGTTATTTTGAATAACCTGTACAAACACACGCCTATGCAAAGTGTGTTCAGTATGAATGCGGTGGCTCTGGTCGATGGGCAACCGCGGCTACTGAACCTGAAGCAGATATTGCAGGTCTTTATTCGGCACCGGCGTGATGTGGTCACACGTCGCACAATATTTGAATTGCGTAAAGCACGTGAACGGGCACATATCCTTGAGGGTCAGGCCGTAGCACTGACAAACATTGATGGAATCATTGCATTGATCAAAAAATCCGCCAGCCCTGCCGTTGCAAAAGATGAACTGATCGCAAGATCATGGCAGCCCGGAATCGTTACCGGAATGTTGGAGCGTTCCGGTGCAGATGTTTCGCACCCTGAAGGTCTGGGCGCTGAATATGGAATGCAGGCAGGTGAATACCGCCTTTCACCGGCGCAGGCACAGGCCATACTTGATTTGCGTCTTCATCGTCTTACCAGTCTGGAGCAGGACAAGATTGTTAAGGATTATAGCGAGTTGCTTGGCAAAATCATCGACCTGCTTGATATTTTGCAGGATCCGGAACGACTCATGCAGGTCATTCGCGAAGAACTGGAAGCCATTCGTGAGCAATACGGAGATGCCCGGCGTACAGAAATCTCTGAGGAGCATGTTGACCTCACCATGGAGGACCTCATTCAGGATGAAGGTGTGGTAGTGACCCTGTCGCATGGTGGTTATGCAAAGTCACAGCCATTGGACACCTACAATCCCCAGCGTCGTGGAGGCAAGGGGAAAGCCGCCACTTCAGTAAAAGCGGAGGATTTTGTAGATCAGTTATTTGTTGCCAATACGCATGACACGATTCTGTGCTTCTCCAGCCGTGGCAAGGTGTACTGGCTTAAAGTCTACGAGTTGCCGCAGGCAGGTCGCACTGCACGCGGCAAGCCTATCGTTAATCTTCTGCCGCTTCAGGAAGGTGAACGTATTAACGCTGTCCTGCCTGTCAAGGAATACCGGGAGGATGCTTATGTTGTCATGGCAGCGAGCAGTGGCACAATCAAGAAGACCCGTCTTACAGCATTTTCCAGACCCCGTGCAGGCGGTATCATTGCAGTGAATTTACGTGACAATGATCATCTCATAGATGTTGCACTGACGCATGGGGATACTGATCTCCTGATGGTCAGTGATGCAGGCAAGGCGATTCGTTTTAGTGAGAAAGGTGTCACCACCACCGGGCGTAACAGCAGGGGTGTACGCGGGATCAGGCTTGCCGAAGGACAAAAAGTCATCGGCTTGCTCACCATAAAGCCACACATGAATGCAACCGATATTCTGGTTGCCACTGAAAACGGGTACGGCAAACGCACCCGAATCGAGGATTATCGAGTACAAAGTCGTGCCGGTAAAGGTGTAATCACCATCCAGACCGGAATGCGCAATGGGAAAGTGGTGGGTGCCATGCCGGTGTCGTCCGATGATGAAATTATGTTGATTACCAACAGCGGAACCCTGGTCAGGACACCGGTTGCAGGCGTATCGAAAACGGGTCGTAATACCCAGGGCGTAAGGCTGATTCGCCTTTCAGAGGAAGAAAAGCTTGTAGAGGTTGAAAGGATTGAGAACCTGGGTGAATCTGACTGAAGGCACGTGGACCTGGTGTCTGTCAACATTTTATGTCCGGATTTTTAGACCCGGGATCATCGGGCCATCAGATTTTTTGAAGTCCTTACACAACACATGCAGGAAATATTTTATTTTGGTGCCGGTCCTGCAGCTTTACCCGGGCCTGTACTGCAAAAAATCCAGCAGGAGTTCCTGAACTATAAAGGCACCGGACTTTCTGTCACTGAACTCCCGCATCGGGGCGATGCATTTCTTGAAATCAGGGAAAATGCAGAAGCTTTGCTGCGGGGACTGCTGCGGATACCGGATGACTATGCGGTGTTGTTTATGCACGGGGGTGCTACCAGCCAGTTCTCGATGCTGCCACTGAATTTTCTTGGCCCGGGCCGGTGTGCCGATTATGTGTGTACAGGGTACTGGTCTTTGAAAGCCAGCAGTGAGGCAAAACGGTTTGCTGAAATCAGTGAAATCAATGCATTGTGTACAGGCACCAATCTATCCATTGCGCCACAGCACAAATGGAAACTGAATCCGCAAGCCACCTATCTGTATTTTTGTGATAATGAAACCATTAACGGGATCGCATTTCCTCAGATACCCGATGTTCATCAGGGCTCACTTGTATGTGATATGACCTCATCCATTCTCATGCGCCCCATTGAAGTGAATAAATTCGGAGTCATCTACGCCAGCACACAGAAAAACCTAGGTATAGCCGGTCTTTGCATCGTCATTATCAGAAAGAATCTATTAAACAGCACGAATGGGCAGATACCCTGTTTGTATGATTACAGGCGTTGTGCAGAAGAGAATTCGATGGTGAATACTCCGCCTGTTTTTGCTATCTATGCTCTACAGGTATTGTTGCGCTGGGTCAAAAGTCAAGGTGGAGTCGGCGCAATGTATGAAAGAAGTCAGGAGCATTCAGCACTCCTGTATCAGGTGCTTGATGCGAGCCAACTGTATAAAAACAGGGTGGCAAATGTATTTCGTTCAAAGATTAATATTCCATTCGAGATTCGGGATGCAGGATTGCAGGAATGTTTTTTACATGAGGCGGAGCAAAATAGATTATATGGTTTGCGTGGCCACAAAAGTGCAGGTGGTATTCGTGCAAGTCTGTATAACGCAATGCCAGGTGCGGGTGTTGAGCACCTGGCGGAGTTTATGTGCGATTTTGAGGCCAGGCATTTGCCTAAACAGACGTCAGAGTGAATGTGGAGATAACAGCTCGCAAATCCCGTTCAGACTTTATAAAATCGCGATATCAGTCGATAAAATTCTGGATACCTATCTCCATGGCTGTGGCAGGTCTGTAATCCATGTTTTCTACCAGTGCTCCTATTTCTGCAGAGGATTACCGGTGTGCCCGGCAGTGTAATTCATGGGGTGTACGCAATCTGCCCCTGCATGTCTGATGAATCGGGTTCTGTCTGTATGATGAGCAGAATGAAGGTATATCTGAAGTTCATTACCCTCCCGGCTTGTTGTACCATGACCCGGATCAGGTGCGATAAAAGAACCAGACGCTCGGTCTGTTTCGTGTATTAGGCGGTCAAGGACGAGGTTATTAAGTATATGTTAGCAATAGAACAGGTGCTGGAGGTGTTGGCAGAGTCATTGCCCATACCAGAAGGTACTTACAAGATGGGAGAACATGCGCCACTGCTTGGTGCCATCCCAGAGCTGGATTCAATGGCAATTGCAGGCATTATTGCAGGCATGGAGAAATGCTTTAGTATCGTTTTTGATGCCAATGATCTGGACGCCCAGGCTTTTGAAACCGTCGGTACATTGCGGGATTTGATTGCATCGAAAATAGAAAATCAAACCTGACTGTCGACTGGATTGTGATCTTTTGTTCTTGATCAAATAAATGGAAGGGAAATATATTCGTAAAGCGGTTCATTCGCAATTGCTCCGACACTGAAGTGAATCCTTGGAAGTGGAGCACCCTGGTAACTTTTCGAGAAGTACAATCAAGAGTGTTCACCTGGAAACAGAAAAACTGTTGACTGTGGTGTCCTGTACCGGATTGAACTGATTCTGAGTCAAATTAGAATTTCTTTCGGTTCGGGATGACTCAGGAAGTTAAGTGGACTGGCACTGTATCCATATGCACCGGATTGAAATACCACGACTAAGTCGCCTATACCCGCTTTGGGCAAATTCATATTTTTTGCCAGGATATCCAGAGGCGTACACAAGGGCCCGACGACCGATACCTTCTCGGTGTATTCCCCAAGTCGGTTGCCAATGGTAATGGGGTAGTTCCTGCGGACTGCCTGACCAAAATTTCCACTGGCAGCAAGATGGTGATGCAATCCACCGTCGGTAATCAGGTACGTGGTACCTCTGGATACTTTCCTGTCAGTGATACGAGTCACATATAAACCTGCCTCGCCCACCAGATAGCGTCCAAGTTCGATGATTATTTCTGTTGCAGCAAAACCCTTCTGATATTCTGTAAGCAGAGTTTTTAAATTTTCGATAACAGGGATAATTTCCAGAGGCGTATCACCCGGGAAATAAGGGATACCGAGCCCTCCACCTATGTTCAGTTTTCGAATAGGCAAGTTTGCGCATTCTGCAAGTTTTTTTGCCAGTGCAAAAGTTTTTGTCTGTGACTCGATGAGTGCCTCAGCCCTGAGGGACTGTGATCCGCTGAAAATATGGAAGCCAACAAATTCTGCATGCGATGCAGCAATTTTCCTCAGTAAGTCCGGTGCGGTCTCTGCATCCACTCCAAAAGGTTGTGATCCGCCAGACGCTTTTATGCCTGAGGCTCTGAGTTCGAAATCAGGGTTTATTCGCAGTGCTACTTTTGCAGTGCGATTGATTGCATGGCTGATTTTCACAATACGGGCAAATTCCACTTCCGACTCGACGTTAAGTGTAATGCCTGCTGCAATCGCCTCTGTTAGTTCCCACTCCGATTTTCCGGGTCCTGCAAAGCTTATGTTCGTTGCCTGTATACTGCTTTGCAAAGCAGCTTTTAATTCATTCCCCGATGCAACGTCCAGTCCATCCACCTGCCTGGCAACATGGTTGACCACTTCCTGCATTGGATTTGCCTTGATTGCATAGTGCAGACGAATTTGTGGCGGTAATATGCTTTTGAGACCCTCAATGCGATTCTGAATGACATCCTTGCTGTACACATACAGTGGTGAATAGCCAAAGTGCTCGACGATATCTACCAGCTTCCGGCCTCCAACCACCAGATGCGGGCCGTCGGTATCAAAGAGCATTTGCGGGCTGTAATGCTGAAGAGTCGAGGTACTCATTTTATCACTTTTATAGTAATGCAGACTGATGGTGGACAGACAGGCTCTTGCGATCAAACTTGCCGTTGCTGTTACGCGGAATGGTATTCATCCAGATGTATTTTGCTGGCACCATATACCGAGGCAATACATTCCTTAAATGCTGGTCCAGCTCTTTTTCTGTTTTTTCGGGGTCCTGGTCTGTTGTAAACACCAGGAATATGGCTTGCCCCCGTTCAGGATGTGTCACCCCAAAGGCCACGGCTTCCTTGACGGCACAGTGCTGATTGGCCGGCTCCTCAATCTCGCCCGGACTTACACGATAGCCTGATGTCTTGATCATTTCATCCTTGCGCCCTACAAAATAAAGGTAACCATCCTGATCTCTTGTCACGAGATCGCCGGACCATACTGCAATCTCATCCTTGTTCCCGTTGTTGCAGGATTCAGTCTTTAATGGCCTGAATTGCTTTGCGGTTTTTAGGGGATTGTCCCAGTAGCCTTGGGCGACAAGAGGTCCTCGGTGTATCAGTTCTCCCACTTCATCAGGCTGGCATTGTGAACCATCCGGGTGTACCACCAGAACTTCTGCATTGGGAATGGCCTTGCCGATCGATGTAGGTCGCTGATGAATTTCATCTGGAGGCAGATATGTCGACCTGAATGCCTCGGTTAAGCCATACATCAGGTAAATATCGGTAGTGGGAAGTTTCTGTGCAAGCATTTTGACGGTTGCCGCAGGCAATACATCGCCGGAACTAGTAATGTAGCGAAGCTTCCGGCAAATATTTTCTGGCCACTCAAGCTGACAAATCTGCTGCCATAAAGATGGCACCGCAGCAAGCCCGGATATACTGTTTTTTCCCAATGCCTTTATGATATCTCTTGGCAAAAGATAATCGAGCACAACCACGGTGGCACCCACACTGAATGCAGTGGTTAACTGACTGAATCCATAATCAAAGCTGAATGGCAGTACGGACAGGATCCGATCCTTCGGAGTGTTGTTAAGGTAAGTGGCTACACTTTCTGCCCCTACGCACATATTTTTATGGGTGAATACGACGCCTTTCGGTTTACCGGTACTTCCAGAGGTGTAAAAAATCGCTGCCAGATCAGTTTCTGCCAGATCAGTTTCTGCCAGACCGGTATTTGCTGAGCTGTGTTGCGCACAAAATACCTGCCAGCTTTCAATGGTCAGAGAGGGGTGTGGGTGTTTTGAATGATCATGATCGATTAAAACGATATTGCGTACATGGTCACAGTGTTTCAGAACCTCCTGCAGGGACCTGAGTCGATTCGATGTGGTTACCAGAAGCTCAACCTTACAATCGCTCAGTATATGACCCACCTGCTGGCTTTTTAAAACAGGGTTTACAGGTACAAGACATGCACCGGAGTACAGGGTGCCAAAAAAAGCAATGACTGCCTCTGTACATCTGGGTAGATAGACTCCAACACGCGCCTCCCGGGCAAGGCCGGCACGGATGCAGCCACCTGCAAAGCACTCACACTCGGCGCCCAGTCTGCGGTATGAAATTTTTTCCCCCCGATATTCAAGCGCAATTTTTTCAGGTTGTTTTGTGACCTGTTCAAACAGGAGCGAATGGAGTAAAAAAGGCATGGGAAACAGTCTATTCCTGAAATCTTGTTCAAAACAAGCTAGGCCTGAACAGCAGCAAGCTGCCTGTTGTATATCATGAATGTCTGTTCTGGGAGCTGCACATCCAGGGCCACAGCAAATTTCAGAGATTTTTCAGGCTTGTTTGGAGGATTCTTGTTAAACAGCCACTGGCGTTCGATGCAATGGTTAAGCCAACATTGGCTTGGCGAATTTCCGACCAAAGCTGTGGAACTCAGCACGCGAAAAGCAGTCGTTTTCTTGCCGACGAACGGCAGGGAAGTGCAACTGCCAGATAAGCAAAAAGACTGAAGCCTATCAGAGTGCACTTTGTCCTGTGGCGTACAGTTCGGCAGGGGCAGCGGCCTGCACATAGCCCCGATTCAAGGGTGTGCAAGGCTATTTGTTATGAATTTGGCCTTCTCCAAGTACTGCGGTAATGCGGTTTTTTAAAGCTATGTGAAGTTCCGTGGGTTCAGTCCATCCTATGTGGTTGTATTGGCGCGTGTCAAAATGAATCTCATCGTTATCAAGTATTTTTTGGCGGCATGTGAATATGACTGGGATACTCAGGCCGTGGGCAAATCCTGCCTCATAGTAGACGCCACCACGAGCCCCGTCACTACCATGTGTAAAATCAGCCACAACAAAACGGGCCTTGCGTATCTCGGAAATGATTTCATCATCAATCTTGTTTAAATGTTCCTGCTTATCGATTCGCACTGGCTCATACCCTGCATCTTCAATTGCTTTTTTAAATCCTCGTTCCCAAACGTCATCCATAGAATCATGAAACCACATGGCGACAAAGGCTCTTGAGGATGCCGTAGAGGTATTTTCTAGTTCTGCTAGTTTTTTATGGGCCTCCATAGTTAAAGTACATCCTTGCATTTGACCGCCGAGTCTGTTTTGGTACTGGATCAAGCCAGCCTTATTTAATTCAGTCATAAAATAAATAAGATTATCATTACCAGCACATCCAGAATAAGCAAGAAGCTCTAAATAGACGATATCAGGATCTTCAACTTGTACATTTTCGTACATGCCATGAGAAAGATAAAAGGTTATTTGCGCTCCAGGCCTTTCCGACTTCCCCTCTAGATATTTGAGAATTAAATCCACACGCTCAGAAATCTTTGTACCTTTTAACTGCTCCACTTCTAAAATCGTATCTTTAGTGATAACTGGTAATGGGTTTCCAAGGTGCCTTTGTTTGACTAGGGCGTGTTAACACTAACGTAACGCATCGACGATGAGCGCGAAGACAATGAATCCGAGGAATACCACGTCGAGTTTCTCGAATCGCGAGAAGACACGACGGAACCCCTTCAATCGACGGAATAACCGCTCGATTTCATTGCGCCGCTTGTACATCTCACGGTCGTATTCCCAAGGCTCGACCCGCGTTCGCAATGGCGGTACCACTGGCTCATACCCCAGCGCCAAGGCCAGTTGTCGAGTCTCGTTGCCTTCGTACGCGCGGTCCATGATCAGTGAGGGAGTATCGTGCTGCTGACCAAGGCGATTCAGCAACTTACGCCCTTCCGGGGCATCGTGGGCTTGTCCCGGCGAGAGCGAGAACGTGATGGCGGTTCGAGCATCTGCGGCAACCATATGAATCTTGGTGGTCCAGCCGCCGCGAGAGCGGCCGATGGATTGGGGGCCGTTTTTTTTAGCGCCCCCGTCCCATCGGGATGCACCTTCACAATAGTGCTGTCCATCGACATCGCCTCGAGTTTGATGCGCACGATCTGTTCTCGCTGCAGATGCTCGAATACTCGGTCGAGCACTCCGTTCTTCGACCAACGGTTCATTCGGGTATAGATGGTGTGCCAGTTGCCAAACCGTGTAGGTAACCCTCGCCATTTGCAGCCCTGTTCGGCGACATACAGTATGGCGTTGAGTACTTGGCGGTTCGAAAGGCTGACGTTGCCGCGCTGCACCGGGAGATGTAGCGCGATGCGTTCGTATTGGGCTTGGGTCAGTTCCATCCTTGGAGGATACCATAACTGTGCCCATTAGTGTTAACACGCCCTAGCCAATTTGTAAGACGTAACTTTTCACTTTCATCGCAATTGCTTATCCATGTTTCAAAGCCATCAAATATAATGTACTTACCGCCTGCACGTGGGGAATTAACAAGAAATCCGTCTTCTTTTTTGACGGCAGTCCCTAAAATGGGTGTGTCCCAGATCGCGCATGTATCATTATCACTCATAGTTTTTACTCAAGTCCGAAGAAGGAAATCCTTAACAATCGCATACACAAGTCCACCTAGCACGCCAGCGGCAGAGATATATAGACCTACCTGTGTTAGTAAATGACTTCTTTTTAGCTGTTTATTTTCATCTTCCCTCTTTTGCAGGGTTTCTGCCGCTTCAAATGACATTCCGTCCTCATATTGCCTAAAAAAACAGGTGTTGCGTCTATTTTTTATGATTATCTCTTCGAGAGAGCCTTTCAAGTTGGGACTCATACCAGTATCCCATACACCCTGTTTGCAATATGGTGAATACGCATCATGTACCTCCAATGTATTTCTTTGATCTTGGGTCCATACAAATTCTCTGACTGCATCATCACGCGTGACATGTCTACGTGCAAGAAAGTGGCAGTTTCGGCAGCAGTTTTTCAAGTTAACCCTTCAGAAATATGAGCATCCACGGGTTGGATGTGATGTAACTAGTTGGCTTTGCAAGCAAATAGGTGGTGAAACTCGTCACAGCATATCCATGAAGTACATGAAGACGATGTAGCCCCCACAGCGCATCGATAACTTAAAGGTATTGCGGTTGAACCTGGGTTGCTTATGGTGCAAGATTCTTGAGCTTTTTTCAAAATAGTGCCCTCCTCATCGTCTTTTGCTGTGCTAGAAGCAACGATTGCCTTGCTTGGGGAAAGGTCAACTATGATTGCAGTTGTTGCTAAACAACCAAACAATATAGACGATAAAGCTAGTAATGCGAGTGTGTTTCGCATATACAGGGATTTAGTCATGGTCATTTGAAGCCTAGATTTTGGTTATAGTGGTGTGCGAAGCAAAAGGCCTGAGCATTATATACCCACTGGGGTAACTCTGGGGTAACAGCACGAATAGAAGCTATAAATAATTGAATTAAAAGAACTTTACCCTTGTCGATTAATCTTGTTAAGATTCTACCTTTTTAGCCCTTACATTTTCGATGAGTATTGATTTTCAGCTTTAAAGGCATTTAACTCACTGTTCCTATGCTGCCCCCAAATGAGTGACGAACTTGAAAATTTACGTCAACAGATTGACTCGGTTGACCTCGCATTGCTGGATTTGATCAACGACCGGGCAAAACTGGCGCTGCAGATTGCCCAGGTAAAGGCAGATTCAGGCAAAACCGGGACCTATTACAGGCCCGACAGAGAGGCTAATGTACTCAAAAGTGCGCTCAAACATAATCAGGGTCCATTGTCCGATGAAGAAATGGCCCGTCTGATCCGTGAGATCATGTCCGCCTGTCTGGCACTGGAGCAACCCCTGCAAATTGCTTTTCTGGGACCCTCTGGCACCTTCACAGAAGAAGCTGCACACAAGCATTTTGGTAAATCCATCCACACGCTTTCGGCGGATTCCATAGATGATGTGTTTCGGGAGGTCGAGTCTGAAAATGCTGACTATGGCATCGTGCCCATAGAAAATTCAATGCAAGGGATTGTCAATAGTACGCTCGACATGTTTCTGGAGTCGAGCCTCAAAATAGTCGGTGAAGTCGAACTGCGCATTTGTCAGCATTTGCTCAGTAACGTTGCACAGTTGTCCGAAATAAAAATGCTATATTCCCATCAGCAGTCACTGGCGCAATGCAAAAGATGGTTAGAGGTGAACCTTCCAGGGGTCACACATATACCGGTGAACAGTAATGCGGATGCCGCCAGACGAGCCTGTGATGAGCCGCATGCCGCAGCCATTGCCGGCGGTGATGCGGCGCAGAAGTATCAGCTTGCTATCCTTAAAAAAAATATTCAGGACGCCCCTGACAATACAACGCGTTTTTTAATCATCGGCAAGCAGGAGATTGGACAGACCGGGGAGGACAAAACCACTTTACTGGTTTCAGCACACAATAAACCGGGTGCCCTCTACAGCCTGCTGCAACCGCTTGCTGAAAATAACGTGAGCATGACGCGTATCGAATCAAGACCCTCGCATTGTGTGAACTGGGAATATGTCTTTTTCCTGGATCTGGATGGTCATATAGAGAACCCGCCTATCAAAAACTCACTTGAAGCGCTGCAGGCAGAGGCTGGCTTGCTCAAAGTCCTTGGATCCTACCCCAAGGCAGTACTTTAAGGCGTTCCGCGATGCGACCTTATGTTCAATAAAGTTTATCTGATCGGTGTTGGACTGATAAATGGCTCTCTTGCCAAAGATCTGAAAAGCCAGAACCTGGCAAAGGTGATCGTTGGCATAGGCAGGAACAGGCAGCGTCTGGCAGGAGCCCGATCCTTGGGGATTATTGACGAATACTGCCTGCTGCAGGATGCCGATGTCTCGGATGCAGACGCCATTGTCATTGGTGTACCTGTGGCAAAAATGGCGGATTCATTGGCTTCGATCAAATCCAGTTTCAATGCCAATGCCCTGTTGACTGATGTGGGAAGTACCAAATGCAGCGTCATTCGGGCCGCCCGGGAGGTTTTTGGTGAGCTGCCGACAAGATTTGTACCCGGGCATCCGATTGCCGGCAGCGAACAAAGCGGATACGAGTACGCGCAGGAAAACCTGTTCCGGGATCGAAAGGTGATCCTCACACCTGCTGAAAATACGGATGCGCAGGCACTGCAACGCATCAGGAAGATGTGGCAGGCCACTGGCGCGGTGGTGGATGAATTAACGGCCGAGCAACATGACCTGATTTTGTCAGCGACCAGCCACTTGCCACACATGGTAGCGTATGCCTTGGTGAGCTATCTGGGTGCCAGGCCCGATGCAGACCGTATCTTTAACTATGCAGCAGCAGGGTTTCATGATTTTACGCGTATCGCCTCCAGCAGTCCTGCGATGTGGACAGATATCTGCATGGCCAACAGGGATGGACTGCTTGGGTCCATTGATGGTTTTAGCAGCCTGTTACAGGAATTGCGTTCAATTATTTCTGACCAGGACGAGCAGGCGTTATATACTTTTCTGGGTCAGGCCAAACATTTACGGGACAGCAATCCTGTGAAGAAGTAGAGCTTCATTACGACCATTCAATCATGGCGAATGCGTGTTTCCAATTACAGCCGCATGATCAATGCGGTGGTCTGTTGTACGCTCCGGGGGACAAGTCCATTTCGCATCGCGCCATCATGCTGGCCTCCTTGGCAGTAGGTACGAGCGAAGTGCAGGGACTCTTGCCATCGACAGACTGTCAGGCAACCCTTGAGGCTTTTCAGAGTATGGGTGTGCAGGCGCAGTGGTTGACTTCCGACCGGATTCAAATTCATGGAGTTGGACTTAAAGGCCTGCATGCACCGGGCCAAGTACTGGATATGGGAAATTCAGGTACGGCGATGCGAATTCTGGCAGGCATCCTGTGCGGGCAAAGATTTGCAACGACATTAACCGGTGATGCATCCCTTGCCCGTCGACCGATGCGACGCATTCTGGAGCCATTACAGGAAATGGGTGCCAATATCACCATGAGTCAGGCAGGGACTCCGCCATTGAGGATTCAGCCGTCTCATGTCCTGCAAGGCATTGATTACCTGTTGCCGGTTGCAAGTGCCCAGGTGAAATCGTGTGTTCTGTTTGCAGGATTATATGCTGAGGGCATGACCTGTGTTGGAGATGCTGCTCGCTGTCGCGATCATACGGAAAAATTGCTCCAGGCCTTTTCTTATCCTGTAGAAGTTCAGGACAACAGGGCTTGTCTTTGTGGTGGCGACAGGCTGACAGCCACCAATATTGAAATTCCAGGAGACTTGTCTTCGGCAGCTTTTTTTATTGTAGGTACGCTGATTTCCAAGTCATCACAGCTTACTGTAAAAAATGTGGGGATCAATCCAACCCGCAGCGGAGTGATCGAAATCCTGCGTCGAATGGGTGCCAGGATTGATATCATGAATAAAAGAAACTATGGTGAAGAGTCCGTAGCGGACCTCGTGGTCTACAGCAGCACATTGCATGGTATAGAAATTCCACAGGATCTGATTGCAGGCACCATTGATGAATTCCCAATCCTGTTTATTGCAGCGGCCTGTGCGCAGGGGACCACAGAGTTGAGTGGCGCTGAAGAATTACGTGTGAAGGAATCTGATCGTATCCATACTATGGCGGTAGGCCTACAAAAACTTGGTATAGATGCCAGGGAAAAACCCGATGGTCTGACGATTACGGGTGGGAAATTCACAGGCGGTGAGGTTGAAAGCGGTGGTGATCACCGCGTGGCCATGGCTTTTACCATGGCTTCGCTGGCCTCTTCAGGTGTGATCACGGTAGTCAATACGGATAATGTCGCTACCTCGTTTCCTGATTTTGCTGAATGCGCTACACAACTGGGTCTTCAATTCAGATAATGGGCTTTACAAATGTCAGAGACAGCTATTCCAGTCGTTACCATTGATGGGCCTGCTGGTTCGGGCAAGGGAACCATTGCCGTTAAACTGGCAGGGATACTGGGTTATCATTACCTAGGCAGCGGAACCCTGTATCGGATTCTTGCTCTGTACAGCCTGCAACATCAGATTGAGGCCGATAACCTGCAGGCGGTACTGGATACGTGCGAAAACATGCGCATCTGTTTCGAAGCCTTCGGTGAAGATGGAAATGTACGGGTACTACTGGATGACAAGGACATTTCTGACCAGTTACGTACTGAAGAATGTGCCAGGAGTGCCTCCCGGCTTGCCACCTGCCCTGAGGTCCGCCTCGCTCTGCTGAAAAAACAGCATGGATTTCGCGTTACACCAGGACTTGTAGCTGAGGGCAGGGATATGGGCACTGTGGTTTTCCCGGATGCCCAACACAAGATTTACCTCACAGCCAGTTCCAGTGAGCGTGCACACAGGCGACAGAAACAGTTGAAGAA
Source organism: Gammaproteobacteria bacterium (assembly GCA_965205275.1). Taxonomy (GTDB): domain Bacteria; phylum Pseudomonadota; class Gammaproteobacteria; order UBA4575; family UBA4575; genus WTFY01. The sequence goes on along the minus strand of OZ242168.1, from coordinate 1,207,731 downwards.
ACAAGGGATTAGTGCTAGCCTTGACCGTCTTTTGGCAGAGATCGAGGCGCGCGATACCCGTGATAAGCAGCGTTCCATCTCGCCGCTGAGACCTGCTGCTGACGCTGTACGGGTAGATTCAACGGATTTATCGATAGCTCAGGTGGTGCAACGTATTGCTGCGTTGGTGCAGCGATGAAAAATTTACATAAAAGGAAATGGCAGTAGTTCATATGGTTGAAAGTTTTGCCCAGCTTCTCGAAGAGAGCGAAGATAATATAAATACCCAGCCGGGGGCGATCATTTTTGGCACGGTCGTTGATATTGGCAAGGATACCGTGGTTGTCAATGCAGGACTCAAGTCTGAAGGCATGATCCCGATCGAGCAGTTTCAGACTGATAACGGCCAGCTTGAAGTTGAGGTGGGGGATGAGGTCGAGGTTGCTCTGGATGCCCTTGAGGATGGGTATGGAGAGACTAAACTTTCACGTGAAAAAGCCAGGCGTGCCCGCGCGTGGACGGAATTGGAACGGATTCATGAGGCAGGTGAGTCGGTTACCGGGATTATCACGGGCAAGGTTAAAGGTGGGTTTACAGTTGAATTACGCGACCTTCGGGCATTTTTGCCCAGCTCTCTGGTCGATATTCGCCCGGTTCGGGATACCACCTATCTGGAAGGCAGGGAGTTGGAATTCAAGCTCGTAAAAATCGATACCAAACGCAATAATATTGTGGTTTCGCGTCGCGCCGTAGTCGAATCGGAATACAGCGCTGAACGTGAAGAATTAATCAATACCTTGAAAGAAGGTGCCGTGGTTAAAGGCATCGTGAAAAATCTGACTGATTACGGGGCATTTCTGGACCTGGGCGGTATTGATGGCTTGCTGCACATTACTGACATGGCCTGGAAGCGCGTCAAACATCCATCCGAAATTGTATCGATTGGTGATGAGATTAACGTACGTGTATTAAAGTTTGACAAAGAAAAAACACGTGTATCACTTGGTCTGAAACAACTGAATGATGACCCTTGGGGCGGTATTGACCGTCGTTATCCCGAGGGTACACGCGTCTTCGGCAAGGTTACCAATATTGCTGATTATGGTTGTTTTGTGGAAGTTGAAGAGGGCATCGAGGGCTTGGTGCATGTTTCTGAAATGGACTGGACCAACAAGAACGTAAGTCCGGCGAAGATCGCTTCGCTGGGTGATGAAGTCGAAGTAATGATTCTTGATATAGATGAAGAACGTCGCAGAATCTCTTTGGGCATGAAGCAGTGTCAACCCAATCCATGGGCTGATTTTGCCAGCAGTCATGGCCGAGGCAGTGAAGCCACAGGAATTATCAAATCGATTACTGACTTTGGTATATTTGTCGGCCTGGAGGGTGGGATTGACGGGCTGGTGCATTTATCTGATCTGGCCTGGAACCTGCCAGGTGAAGAAGCTGTGCGAGCTTACAAGAAAGGCGATGAATTGCGGGCCATGGTGCTGTCGGTAGATGCAGAGCGTGAAAGAATTTCATTAGGCGTCAAGCAACTGGTACAAAATCCGTTGTCGGCCTGGATTGCAGAAAACCCCAAGGGCAGTATTGTGATAGGAACCGTTAGTGAGATGGATGCCAAGGCTGCAACAGTTATACTTGCTGATGGGGTTGAGGGTACTCTCAAGGCATCCGAAATCGCCCGTGACCGAGTCGAGGATATACGCACTGTGCTCAAGGAAGGCACGCAGATAGAAGCGAAATTTATGGGTGTGGACAAAAAGTCCAGAATGATTACGCTTTCAATCAAGGCCAAAGAATCCCAGGAGGAAGCGGCAGCTGTTCAGGACTACAGCAGCAATGAATCTGCTGCAACGAATCTGGGTGATATTCTTAAAGAATCCATCGAAGAAAATAAAGATAGCTCTAAAGAATAACAGTAAGGCTCACCAGGAGAGTGTCATGAGTGCTGAAGATCATAGAAGCATGATCACAAAGTCAGAGCTTATCGAAAACATCGCAGCGAAGCAAAACCATCTCGCATATAAAGATATTGAACTTTCGATTAAAAGTATTATTGAACAAATGAGTACTTCGCTTGCAAAAGGCGAGCGTATTGAAATCAGGGGGTTTGGGAGTTTCTCATTGCATTTCAGGCCACCTCGAATTGGACGTAACCCCAAGACTGGGGATGCCGTATCTTTGCCGGGGAAACATGTGCCGCATTTCAAGCCCGGGAAAGAGCTGCGCGAACGCGTGAACCGGTCCCTGGCCGACTGAAAATATAGCTGGGGTACGGGAGCTTTATTTGCAGGCTGCCATTCAATGCTTCGTTTTTTATTCCTTCTGGTTTTCATTTTCATCGCCATACTCATATCTGTTTTTACTTTAGAAAATCTCGACCCTGTCACGATTCATTTTTTTACACAAAGTTTGCAGGCGCCACTTGGTGTAACGCTGTTGTTCTGTTTGGGTACAGGCGCTTTGGTTGGAGTTCTGTTTAGTGCTGGCCTGGTTGTAAAGAATAAAAGTCGTGCCAAGTCGCTGGCCAAAAAAGTTGCGGTTGTCGAACAGGAAATCGCTAATTTGCGGCAATTGCCTATCAAGAGTCCTCACTGATGCCTGAAGTGTACTGGTTGCTGCTGCTATTGGCAGGGGTTGCTGGCTGGTACCTTGCATATATTTTCTATCAGTCCAAATCAAAGCCAAAAATACCTGGGGAATACCTTAAAGGTCTTAACTATCTGCTGAATGAGCAACCTGATAAGGCACTGGAGGTATTTATTGATCTGGTTGATGTGGATACCGAGACTGTTGAAACGCATCTGGTGCTTGGCAATATGTTTCGACGCAGAGGCGAAGTAGACCGGGCCATCCGCATCCATCAGAATCTGATCGCGCGCCCCGTTCTGGGATCAGCCCATCGATCGACTGCACTGTTGGAACTTGCAAAAGACTATCTTAAAGCTGGCCTGCTGGACCGTGCCGAGTCATTGTTTGCAGACGTTATCGGGATTGGATTGCAGGCAGGTGAGGCCTACCCCTTGTTACTGAGCCTTTATGAGCAGGAAAAGGAGTGGCAAAAGGCCATTGAAACTGCAAAAGAGCTGGGAAAAGTAGGCGATGTTGATATGAGTCAGACTGTAGCTCATTACTATTGTGAGCTGAGTGAACTCGAATTTCATAAACACGCGGATGAGGGTACTGCCGCTAAAAAGCTGGCTAAAAAGGCACTTTCTTATGATAAAAATTGTGCGCGGGCAAGTGTGCTGCTCGGAAATTATGCCATGCATGAGAAGAATTACAGGGTTGCTGTCAGGCATTACATCAGCGTGTCAAAACAGAACCCGGAGTATCTGCCAGAAATATTTATAAAATTGCGTGAAGCATTTTTGCAGCAAAACGACTATGAAGGATTCAGACAGTTTTTGTTTAAAATCAAGGATTCGAAATTAAGTGGAATTTTACTGTCTGCCCTGTTAACGGAGTTGGCTGATAACGATGCAGAAAAAAATGAAATTCTGGAATTGTTGCTGAAAAAACCGGAATTATCACTTTTGGAGATTAATGCATTTTTAAAGAATCTGCAGTTGCAGAAAGAATCTCTTGGCAAATCGAGTGTAGACAAAATTCAGACAAGCGTTGAAAACTTTATTTGTGGACACAGCTCTCACCAGTGTAAGCAATGCGGGTTCCATGGCAAAAGGCTCTATTGGCAGTGCCCAAGTTGTCATTACTGGGGCACCGTTATCCCGGTGGTACCAAGTCTGGATTAACAGGCAGGTAAAAAAGCATGATCAAAACAGAACTGCAAAGCCGTTCAGGGTCTGCCACCATGGAGCCGATTATGTTGTCGCAGGGCGACCTTACCTGGGCTGAGGGTTCGTTTTTGGCAACAGACCAATGCCTTGCAGGCTGGTTCAAATAGAAAAAATTTAAGGGATACTACTGAAATCAGGGCCTGGTTCACGGAACGGTTCGGACATCCTGAGCAGGCAAGATGCAAGTCTGCTGGTATAATTTCAATTTCCAGGAAAATTCATCAAGGCATTTATGGCAAAGGTACGCAAAGCAGTATTTCCCATCGCAGGGATGGGTACCCGTTTCCTTCCGGCAACCAAGGCCAATTCAAAGGAAATGTTACCCATCATAGATAAACCATTAATACAGTATGCTGCCGAAGAAGCCATCTCGGCAGGGATGGATACGCTGATCTTTATCACGGGTCGTAATAAACGTTTCATAGAAGATCATTTTGACAAGGCTTGCGGAACTGGAGTCAGAGCTTAAGGCGAAACAGAAGTTTGAAATGCTTGAGCTTGTTCAAAACGTGATACCCGCTCATGTGAACTGTATTTATATTCGTCAGGCCGAGCCATTGGGTCTGGGCCATGCTGCGTTATGTGCAGAGCCTGTGGTTGGGAAAGATCCTTTTGCAGTAATTTTGGCAAATGCCCTGTTTTGTCATGAGCAGCAGGGATGTCTGGCACAAATGGTAAACGGTTATGATGAGAACCATTGCAGGTGTAGTAGGGGTGCAGGAAGTGCAGAGGGAAGAGGTTAAAAGTCATGGTGTTAATTCCGGTACCCGTGTTCGGGATGGCTTGTGGGAAGTGGATTCATTTGTTGAAAAGCCCAATCCAGATGATGCACCTTCTAATGTAGTTATAGCGGGCCGATATATTCTGGAATCATCTATATTTGGGCTTTTGAAAAGTACCCGGTCCGGGGCGGCTGGTGAGATTCAGCTAACCGATGCACTATCGACCCAGGTCCAATTGGAGAAAGTACTTGCGTACCAGATCAAAGGTAAACGTTAGGATTGCGGAAGCAAGCTGGGTTATCTGGAGGCAACTGTTGAGCTTGCTGCTGAGCACCCGTTTATCGGTAAAGCCTTTAGGGATTATCTGGCCAGGTATGTGACCTCACTGCGAGCAAAATAATGATGCCTTGGTGTCCGCCTGAAGTGTTGTGACATGGCTGCCTTATGCAGGAAAACGTTGCAGAGCTTTGTACCTGGCAGAAGGTCCGACGCGGAGTTTCTCTGCAATGACCATGGGGTTGATGATTTAGATTGGAATAAACTTCTGTTGAATTTCAAAGTGAAACACTGACCTTGCGAGCCATAACTTGTTGTTTTTGACCAGCATTGGTAGAGTTTATAAACAGATGTCGGCATAGGCGAATTACGGCATTGGTTTCACATCGCAACCATTCGCCGCGAGGTTTCATCACCCGGTAAAGACTCGAAAAAGGCAGGCGCTCAATGATCTATACCCGAAAATCACCTGCGCTGTTCATGATGGGTCTCATCATGCTGGCCATTTGGTATTTGGTTGAGGCTGGCATTCTATCAAGCTATATCGGGCACCTGGGCGGTACTCGATACAAGTATGCTGATGAGATTGTCACGGTTCCCTTGTACTTTGGGATATTTTCGGTCGTACTGGGTGCCTGGCAATGGTTTGGAACGCATAAAAAGGGCAGTTTTGATTATTACCTGTCTACTGCCGCAGGGGCCATGTTTATATTGCTGATCACGATGCTGGTGCGCTGGTTTCTGGCTCCCGAAATTGCTGCCATCAGTGAATCGTTTGGTAAGATCGGCAATACCGGCAAATATCTGCACACCATACTGGGACTGAACTATGTTGTGCTGGGTATAGTAACCGGAATAATCATAGTCAATGTCTTCAGGGTCCCTGGTTGGGCTGAAAACGGAGTGCGGCTTTCGCGCCTTGGTTTGAAGACAGGCGTTATCCTGCTCGGTACGCTATATAGTGCTGCAGAATTAAAAAATCTAGGCGGCCTGTCCATAGTCATGATTGGCTTTTTCGTTCTGGGTTCGGTCGGGCTCGTATTGTGGCTGGGTGCACGCATGAAAATCCCCAATTCCATGGGCGGAGTGCTGTCTGCGGGCCTGGGCGTCTGCGGTGTTTCAGCTACGGTGGCGGCGGCCCCCGTCGTGCAAGCGAAGTCGGTAGAGATTGCCTACACCATCGGTACCATTTTGCTATGGGGTGTGGGCTGTATGTTCGTCTTTCCTATTGTAGGTCATCTACTCGATATGTCGCATGTGCAATTTGGTGCCTGGGCAGGCACGGGCATCTTGAATTCTGCTCAGGTCGCAGGAGCGGCACTTGCCTATCAGCCAGACGGTATCGAAACACTCAAGGTAGCAGAGATCTTCAACATCACCCGGGTGCTGGTTCTACCCATCATCGTTTTATGGCTTGCTGTTTGGTATGTCAAACGCGAAGATCGGGTATCCACGCAAGTGAATGTTGGCAAAGTGATCTTCGAGAAATTTCCAATCTTTGTCTTGGGCTTTATCCTGTTATTTGCATTGTCGACTACAGGTGTCTTTGCTCCAGCCAATCACTACAAAGGCAAGTATTTCGGAAACACGGCTGCATCGGGTTTTAAAGTGGAAAATCTGCTGACGTTCGATCAAGCAGCACGGCTGAAAGAGGAATTCACCAAGGTGCAAAGACAAGATCGAAAACAGGCCTTACAGCGACTCATCGACAACGGCAAGGTAATGAACATCGAGGATGACGATGTTTTACGCGGCATCGTAAATGCGAGAGTGGTTTCAAAGGAGGCCAACAGCATTCTCAAGAAAGCGCACAAGGCCGTACGCCACACTGCAAAAAAAATAAAAGCCTTTCGCAATTGGATCACCTGGCTGTTCGCCTTCGGCCTGGTCGGGCTTGGTATGCAAATCACGGTATCGTCAATGCGCCAGGCGGGCGGACAGCCTGCCATGATCGGTGGCATTGTAGGATCGATCAAGGCCGTCTTGTCACTTGTCGTCGTCATACTGTTCATTTCGGAAACCATCTAGGTGAAAAATCATTCAGGAGCCCTCATGAGCGAAAATGAAAATGAAAATGAATTTGATCGTGGAACACCGTTATCTATCTTTAATAGTGATCGAAGAGAAGATTTCATGGCGCTGATCCTTGCCTTGGTGATCACCCTTTTTGTATACCTTGCCTACTAGTTCGAATTCTTTCGTACTTTGGCCGGCCAGTCATGAAACATATCTTGCTTGCCAGCCATGGAACCGAAGGGGCACAAGCAGCGGAGAAAAAAGTGTTGGACATGTGTACAAAAGGTGTCCACGTCACTCACCTGCTGGTAGTGCCTGAATTCTGGAAAGACATGCTGGGGGATGACTGGCTCAATAACATTTCGACACGCAAGCGGTTCGAGCACTATCTTGAAACGGAATTGAGTGACGAGGCATACGGACATATCCAGCGGGTGCAGGATCGGCTGGTGAAGTCGGGTGCAGACACGACCCATGAGGTCGTCTTGGGCAGGCCAGACCGATGCCTGGTAGATGCTTGCGAACAATCGGCATTTGATTTGGTTGTAATGGGCTCGCCCCGGCCAAGGGGGTTTTCTGGTTTGCGCTCGCGCATGGCAACCCGGCATGTCGTTCGTCAATTAAAAACTCCGCAACTTGTCGTGCCCCATCCCCGTGGCTGACGATGACCGGGAGCGGGTTCATGAAGACAAGGCCTGGGTGGAATTCAGGACCCCCCTGGACCAGGTTGCCTTACTGGAATTTTGCCAAGATGTAGAGCGTTTATTCCGTATCAATCCTTATCTGGTGTTCAAAAGATGGGAAAGAATTACTGACTGGCAATACCGCCTGCATGCTGTTAATTACAGCCAAACTCCTGCATTCGAGATCGATACCGAGGTGACCGTACAACCCGTCTCGGATGGTCTTGAAATTCGCTATGCCCAAGGCCTGAAGTCCAGTACACGTTTCTCAGTTGGAGCCTTGCCAGGAGGTTCAACACTTGTCATTGAAGAAAAATACGAAGGTGTGTCCAGGCCTGAGCGCCTCCACCGGTTGCACGAGGTTGATAGAAGCCTGACAAAATGGGCAGAGGAGCTTCAACACTACCTGCTGCAGTGGCAGCGATGGGCATGGTTCAGCCCTTGGCGTTATTACAAACAGCAAGTATGGCAACCTATGAAGCCTGCTGCCAGAAGGATTACGTTTATGCTGCTATGCATAAGTGCGATTGAAATAGCCCTGATCGGCTTGGGTTTGGCTATTTACCTGATCGAGTACAGGGAGTAATCGTATCTACATCCACCGCAAGCAGGCAGAAAAACAGGGCCGATTAAGTCAGAACTTCACATAAAGTTTGGCTTGGCTGTTGGGGTGAACACCATCTGGTTAGAAGTTCTCAATCGTTAGTTAAAATATACTTGACTAAACTTTGGTTTTTTATTTGGCACGCTTGGAGGATTTGCAAAATAGCAAGTCTTTAACGTCTTTCTGAAATTGGAAAAGAATTGCAGGATTTGGAAAATGCACAGTAAATCCCTGATCGGTGGTTGAGTCCTGAACCTTTCAAAGGGAACGAGTATGCCGCGAGCATCAGTACCAAGGAGGCCCGCCCGAACCTCGTCCGCTTCGGACGGGTGTTCCTTGGCAAAGCGTTCCAGCTTGACCTTTTGCCGTGCCTCTTCAAGGCATATGTATTTACCTATGGATATTGGCGGCTTTTATCTCCTCCTGCTTAAATAATCCCTAATCGCTAGAATTATTACGCTTCCCGTCCATACTATCGCACCGCCAATTACGCCGAATAATAAGCTTGCCTGAATCCCATCGGACACTGAAGTTATCCCTATGGATGGCAATAGAGTTAGCAGGACTGCCATCGATCCTAGTGAAGCGAAAAATGCGCTACCTATTAAGAACATATAAAACCAAAATTTCATTGTCAGATTCCAATCCAGAACAGAAACAAGAGAAAAGGGCTCATTGCGAGCAGCATAAATATGAAAAAACTACAGGCAGGGTCATGATGAAAAACATAATTTGCAAAGGTTCTTTTGATTCCGCTAAACCAGTATACCATTTGATTATTACCTTAAGAGTGTCATTAATTTCTTGGATAAACTCCTTGACTATGTTCCCAATATTCCAGCTTTTGGCTTTTCGGGGTGCTTTTGTATTCTTCTCTGGCAAGAAAACTCAACCTCATAGACCAGACATGCTGTAAGCAAATAATCCAATCCATATTCCAACTAATATGAAATTCTGCTCCCAGTCTTCCAACCATACTGTCCTCTATGTTTAAAGATCTTCAAACATACCAGGCAGTCCTGTAAATGCTAAGGAGATGCTGACAAAACATAGTATGGTTTTTAAATTCATGCTGCAGACTGTACGTCATCAAAACCTCTTGGACCAAGTGTTACCTGATTTAAGAGACAAATTAGCTCATCAAATGGGTTAGTGATTACAGTTAAGTATTAAATTGAAGAACAACTTCATGAAAAAATTAATACTGAGTTTACTTATAGCAATTGTACTTGGTGCAGGAGCGGCCTCTGTATCAGCTGGGCATGGTGGACACATGGATCGTGTAGTCGAAAAACTTCAACTCACTACTGAGCAGGAAGCGCAATTTCGAGAAATCATGAAGGCCAGGCGTGAACAGATGAAAAGCTTCCATCAAGCGCAGCGTGCCAAAGCACACGCTCAACTCAAAGAGATACTCACGGACGAGTAACTTGCAGAATTTGAAGAAATGTCGAAGCATCAATGTCCTCATAAAGGAAAACAATAATTTTGGTGTTCACCTGGTGTTCACCTGGTGTTCACCCTATAATTTAGTCCAGAGCGAGTGCGAAAAACTGGCATGATTGATTCCTGGAATGGGGAGGAGGCATCATGGCACGCAAGCGTTATTCAGTTGAGCAGATTGTGGCCGCGGTCAAGGCGCAAGAAGGCGGTACATCGATAGGGGGTATTTGCCGCAAGTTGGGGATTTCGGAAGCGACCTTTTACCGCTGGAAGAAGGATTACGGCGGGCTTGAGCCGGACCAGGTGAGGGAGCTCAAGCAGTTGCGGGAGGAGAACGAGCGTCTGAAGAAGCTGGTGGCGGATTTAAGTCTGGACAAGGCGATGTTGCAGGACATCACGCGTCGAAAGTGGTGAGCGCGGCGCAGCGCAGGCAAGCGGCGCGCGATCTTCAGGGGGCGTACCGGGTCAGTGAGCGGCATGCCTGTCGGGTATTACGGTTGTCCCGGGGGACCTGCCGGTATGTGAGCTGCAAGCCAGGTCAGGGTGCATTACGCCAGCGGATCCGGGAGTTGTCCCACGCACGGGTGCGCTACGGGTATAAACGGATTCATGTGCTGCTCAGGCGTGAGGGGATGCGGGTGAACCACAAGCGGGTATACCGGCTGTATTGCCTGGAGAGGCTGCAGCTGTACCGCAAACGGCCTCGCCGGCATGTGAGTGCGGCACACCGTCACAAGCCGCCGGTTCGGGCCACCAGGCGGAATGAGTCCTGGGCGATGGATTTTGTGGCGGATCGGCTGCATGGGGGCTCCAGGCTGCGGGTACTGACGGTGATCGACGTGTATACGCGCGAGTGTCTGGCGGCAGCCTCCGCGTTCAGGATGGGTGCGGTCGAGGTCGTAAAGGCCTTGGAACAGATCCGGTGCCAGAGAGGGGTTCCGAAACGGATGTACTGTGATAACGGCAGCGAGTTTTCCGGTCGGCTTACGGGCCTGTGGGCGTATCAGCACCAAGTCACCTTGATGTTCAGTCGACCTGTCAGGCCGACCGACAATGCGTACATCGAATCGTTTAACCGCAGTTTTCGGGACGAGTGTTTGAACCGGCATTGGTTCTTGTCATTGGAGGAAGCAAAGGAGAAGATAGAGGCCTGGAGGCAGGAGTATAATGAGAGTCGACCTCACAGGGCTCTCAATGATCTGTCGCCCAGTCAGTACGCGGTTTTAAAGGCCGCATAACCCGCCAGATTCGCATTCGGTCTGGTACTAAAAATGGGTGACCTCCATTAACGAGATTTTTCGCACTATGCCCGGATCAGTTATCGGGGAGAAGACCACTTTGAAAAAGGAGCAACACTATACATGGATACTCTTGATAAGAAGTATCACCATACATTAGCAAATAAACTAAGATTTATGGCCCGCAAGGCTTGGATTTTAACTTATGACGACTGTCCGAAAATTCGTGCGATGTATCATACGTGGGCAAATATTCGTCCTTACTCCTTACGCTATACTGCAAATCAGCGACATTACGGCAAAGAACTTCTCATAACTCCAAAATGGATGCAGCTACCTGTTTTTCACGATTCTAAAGTACTTCGATGGTAATCTGGTTAAGGATCAATTGCAGTCTAGACGACACCAAGTAGCTGACAGAATTTTGCCTGCTAAAGGCTTGAGTAACGGTGAGAATTTTCCCGAATTTCTTTCTAAGTTTTTATACAAAACCTAAATTGGTAGCCTCTGATGTTATCCTCAAAAACTGATCCAAGCATAGGGGTTAACCTTCTATTTGTGTCACTTCCCCAAAAATACAAAGCCTATTTTCCTGAAATATATGTCTACTCGTTAACACAGAGGTACGAAGGATGTCACTCATGGGGGGATGGGAGGTCATGCGTGATCGAGCATTAGGCGTACCCTTTCCTCATTGCATCCAGCGGCCATTGATTTGCCTGAGTGCCTCCTATAGTAGATCTTGTACTGATCGCAAGTATACAGAACCTCTTTACAATCCCCACACCTTCACTGATCTTGGCCTCAATGGCTTGTAACAGGTTAGCGATCTCCGATTCACTGAATCGTTAGCTCATGATGATCCCCTGATACAAAGCCGTTATGAGAGTTTTACACCCGAACCTGAATCAAGTAAGAGAGACAGTGCAACCCAGTTATCCATTTAATACACTTTTAGGCTAATTAATGGAGGAATCAGCTTATCAAAATGAAAGAAAGTTCAGATTCAAAATCATCTCTTCCTACAGTGGAAAGCTACTTTGTTAAAGAGGAAGAAAATTTTGTTGCAACCCAAGATTGGAAGCAATTCGTAAAATCATTTGACCGGATTAACCAAGCAATCCGTAGAAATGCATTACCCTTTGATCCTAGATTTAATGCTGTCAACTGGGCATTTAATGTTAATTCATTATGCAAAGAGATTGTGTATGGCTATTGTTGGATGAAAGCCTATGCTAAGTATTATAAGGATAAAGTTAACCCTAATTCACAGCCAACCCATGCAAATTTTCATGTGTCATACTTTGCAGATAACTGCATTACAAAAATCGATTCATGCCAAGATAAGCTCGCATTAATGGTTTGGGCTTACTATTGTCCATTCAATCCAGAATATAGAGATGAAGTATTAGATTATTCGCAAATTATTGATCGCCTCGAATTCCCGGTAAAATTTGGGATAACCATAAAAAATCAAGATGTTTTTTTGGCATCATTAAAAAAATTAGAGGGAGAAGACTTTAAGCGCATCCAAAAGTACCGACATTTAAAAATCCACCGGATGGAACCAAGAATAGAAATGTATGACGTTGCTCCTCATCATTACTTCGAATACATGGTTCCAATTTTACGTCCAAAAGATATTGAAGAATTTAATGAAGATTTATCCAAGCAATATCCGGATGAACAGTTTCTGTAAAGGTTCAGACACCTATGGCACTTTTCAGTGATCGTGAGCAAGGGATCTGAATGAGGGGGTGCAGAGGGAGGCGTGGCCTCTCTCTGCACCGGATCGGGTATCCTCCAGTGAACCAACCACAGCCACTGGAACAGGAGACCCGAGCATGGACATTAAATCCCTTCGTATTCGATCATACAAGAGCTTCAAGGTCGACGAACACGTACCCGAGGCGGCGGGTGAGCGCTACCGCAGGTTGCAGGCGTACCAGCGCTTGCGTGCGGCGGGCTGCAGCGAGGCCGGCGCCCTGGAGCAGCTGGAGATCAGCCGGCGCACCCTGTACCGCTGGAAGGCCGTCCTGGCCGCAGGCGGTGTGCACGCCCTGGCGCCGCATTCGAGCCGCCCGCGGCGGCACCGGTGTCCGGCCTATACGCCGCAGGACGTGAGGGCGGTGCTGGCCCTGCGCCGCAAGTACCCGTTTATGGGCAAGGCGCGCCTGCAGGTCCTGCTGGGGCGCGAGGGCGTGGCACTGAGTGTGTCGAGCGTCGGGCGCATCCTCAGCCGGGCGCTGGCCCGCGGTGTGATCCGGCCCGCCGCGTTCTGCGAAGGCAGGCATGCGCCGAAGCGCCCGCGCCGCTTCGCCCGCTGGGCACGGCGCTGGAAGTACGGCGCGAAGGCGCGTACCCCGGGCGAGCTGATGCAGATCGACCACATGACCTATGTGCGAGACGGCGACACCGTCAAGGAGTTCCGCGCCGTGTGCCCGGTGTCGAAGTTCATGGTCACGCGCGCCTGCTCACGGGCCACTGCCGGGCACGCCCGCCGCTTCCTGCACGAACTGCTGGCGGCCCTGCCGTTCCCGCTCGTCTCCATCCAGGTCGACGGCGGCAGCGAGTTCATGGCCGGCTTCGAGGCGTCCTGTGAAGCGCTGCACATCCCGCTGCATGTGTTGCCGCCCAAGCATCCCCAGTACAACGGCTGTGTGGAACGCGCCAACCGCGCTGCCCGCATCGAGTTCTGGGGACGCTACGATGGCCCCCTGAGCATCGACCCGGTGCAGGCCGCCCTCGCCGGCTATGAGTTCTTCTACAACTATGAACGCCCCCACGCAGCACTCGACTGGAAAACGCCCAACGAGTACCTTGTCACCCTGGAGGCCGCCTGATCCCACAGTGCCATAGGTACTGAACCCATACAGTTTCAAGACTTTATTAGAAAAAGATGCTATATAAATAGGGTTTTGTTTGACAGAAAGGAAATAAAAGACAGTATTTGGGCATTTGATGAAGTGGAAAGGCATATTGAAAGTTGTAGTGTCAAACTTTTGAATACTTCTTCCGAATGTTTCCAGGCACTATCAAACCGAGCACCGCTTATAGAATGACAAAAAAAGTATAATAAGCGAGTCAGCATGACGGCAAGAAGCGTGATGACGGTCAGATTAAATGGCACTCCAGTATGAAGTGCTGAATGCGGAGGCCTTTTATTCAATGAATGAAGCACGGTGCGAAATTACATGTGGATCCACCAGTACAGGGAACCGGAATCCATGCGCGGAGTAGACAATGGCTATCCAGTCGGCCTCATGGCTGCAGGTGTCTAGCTCGAAGGGCCGGGACGCGGTCCAGAGATGACCTCGTTGCCCTGACCGACCTGCCAGAGCGTCATGTTCCGGAGCAGACTTCAGGAACGTTCGTCATGCATTCCCCGGATTTTCGCGAGTGCTTCGTTCGCAGCCTCGTGCAAAGACCCTTCACTGTTCTCACAAATCCATTCAAGATCCCCAACTGCCCGTTGCTCTCCGAACTCACCAAGTTGCCACAGAATCGTTAATACCAACCCAGTCCCAATCGGGTACCAGTCTTTGCTTATCAGTTCGGGCAGGGACTGCAGCAGGTTGAGCAGGTGTTGACGGATCTCTTCGGAATCCGGCGAGCGCTTCCACACGGTCCGCGGGTGCTCGTCTAAAGGGCCCTTCCAGCCACCATGGCACATCACCGGGCCAATCGGTATGGGGTCGCGATCGGGCCGTCGGTGTGGATGGTTGGCGCAGTAGGTGTAGAAGGGATCCTCGATGGCCAGGTTCCTGATTTCGCAATAGGGCGGCACCGACTTGTCAGCATGTTTTAGCCAGTCACGCTTGCCCTGGTTAGTTCGGTTGAACCAGCAGGTTCCGCAACAGTCCGAGCCTCCGTTTGGCATAGCCTAGATAAAAGATCCTAAATTCGCAGGGTCTTCAATGTCCATATGCATTGCCCAAACATTTGGTTGACTGGGAACCTTACCCCCACGAACCCTAGTGAAGTGCAGGTCCTCCTTGTCTTCTCCATCACGGGTCAGAAAATATAGAAAGGGTTTTATTGCCATACCCCCTCCTAGCGTAACGCAGGTGGGTGAAGTACAACAACAGAGATTAGATAGATAACACCCTACCGTTTCATAGATGTTCTCTTCAAAAATACTAAATCAATTTCAAGTTGAGATGTCATGGAAATGTTATGAAATCCAACTTGATCAGAACGTGGGCAAAATTTTTCTGAAATATATGTCTACTTGTTAATACAGGGGTATGCGGGGTGTCATGCAAAGGTGGGGTGGGGGGGTCTGCCAAATCGAGCATTAGGCGTACCCCCTCTCCCTCATCCTCTGGCATCCACGTCATAGCATCTGCACTCCTCTCACTTGCCTTGTAATTCAGACCTGTTAATTACCAGCGCTGCTCATTCAAATGTCCTATAACTAGGATTATTAGACATTCAAGTCTGTAATGCTAAAAATCGTATCCGACTTCTGCTGCATATAATCCATCCTGGATATCTTTGAGTTTCTCTTTGGAAACATTGATGAGACTGAAGTCAAAGTCGTACATGGGCATTTGCCAAGTATTTAACAGTACTTTGAAGTGTGATTGCTTAGCTGCTGCGGTTAGGAGACGTTCATCATCTAACCTTTGAAGAAGTTGCGTTGTGAGGCGTTCGGTATCGGTGTGTGACTCTAACTCAGTGAACGTCATCTGATCCCAAATCTCTGATGTTGCTTCTAAGCCTTCTAGCGTAAACAGACCAACGGCAGACATAGCTCTTGCCAATTCGAGGACCGGGGGTAGATTTAAAGAAAATCCCATACCATCGTCACTGGGTGTATTCCAGCCAGGCTCTCCATAGTCTCCACACATGATGTCTGCATAAAGAGGATACTCACGAGTGAAGAGGCTCCAATTCGGAAAAATATCCCCGCCAAGATCACTCTCAACATAATGTGATGCCCGTTTTGAATCAACATATTCTCGCAATCGTTCTAAATTAATCGGTTTCCGATACACCGTTTCGGCGTAGATGATCCGGGCCAGATGATTGTAGAATGATCGAACAATTGTTCCCATCTTTGACGCAACAAGTTTCTCAGGACACCGTACGGCATCCATGAGAATGAGGATCTTTGCAGCTTCCTCCGTAGCATGGCCTTGCAGCACCTCAGCTTCGCGCGGCATATCCTTCAATCGGCACGCCGCGTCCCAGTAACCTTCGGCACTACTGAGAATTATGGGAAGCCCTTCGGCTATATATGCAAGCCGCTGCTTGTGGTCCATCGTACACAGTACTTGGGCTTGCCTAAGCCCTACACTCGGTGATTTCTTTCCCATCGAAGACCGTTGCTTCTCTCGAATTGGTAGTAGCACCTTAGCACCTAACAATTGACGGACAATCTAGATGTCATGGTCAGACTGTTTGTAACAAACTATTTTTTGCCGACTTTATTTGGTCTAAAATGGATATTTGAAGGTATGGGTAACGTGAGTTAATAAGCTCTTAACAGCTGTATAAAGTAGTGCATCTAATGGCTAAATGCCTATATAGTGCCTATATGAGTATTAACTTTCTGAGGTTATATATCATAACTTGTTGTATTTATTGGCTCCCCGGGACGGGCTCGAACCGCCGACCTAGTGATTAACAGTCACCCGCTCTACCAACTGAGCTACCGGGGAAAATAAACAGGAAATGGTAACGATCCACTATACACAGGTCAACGCCGGATCGTAATATCGCTGATTGTATGGTGTTTTGACTTTAACCATGGGTCAGATTACTCTGCTGCATCCGGCTCAAAGTGTCTTGAGGCGAGTAACCACTTTTTCCAGAACATCCATGCTTGTAGCATATGAGATACGCATATACCCAGGTGATCCAAATGCAGTGCCAGGTACTACAGCGGCACCTGCTTGATTGAGCAAATATTCTGCAAAACCTACATCGTCAGTGACGCCTGCAGTTCTTTCGATCAGGCCTTCTATGTTTGGAAAACAATAAAATGTTCCGTCACTGAGCGGACAGTTTATGCCATCGATTTTATTCAAGGCATCTACAATGAAATCGTGACGTTTCTCGAACGCATCGCGCATGTTTGCAACAAAACCTTGATCGCCAACCAGTGCAGCTTCTGCTGCAGCTTGTGAGATGGAGCTTGGGTTAGAGGTACTTTGTGACTGAATTTTTGTCATGGACTTTATAACCGCTTCCGGTCCGGCTACATAGCCGATACGCCATCCCGTCATCGCATAGGCTTTGGAAACACCGTTTAAAACCAGGGTGCGATCTGCCAGTGAAGGCGTCGCATTTAAAATGTTTGAAAATTTCTGTCCGCGAAACATGATGTGTTCATAAATATCATCGCTCACCACAAATATCTGCTCATGTTTTTCCAAGATCTTGCCTATAGCGCTTAGTTCGTCCTGGGTGTAGGCAGTACCTGTTGGATTGGAAGGGCTGTTAATGACAAGCAGTTTTGTCTTGTCTGTAATTTTGCTTTCCAGATCTTGAGCAGTAATTTTGCAACGGTTTTCGTCCTGACTGGGAATAATGACGGGGTTGCCACCTGCTAAAAGCACTATATCCGGATATGAAACCCAGTAGGGTGCAGGTATGAGCACTTCATCGCCTTCATTCAGAAGTGCCTGGCATAAATTATAAAGTACCTGCTTGGCACCGGTAGAAATCATGACTTCATTTAAAGTATAGCCAAGCTGGTTGTCACGCTGTAACTTGTTGATTACAGCTTCCCTGAGTGACATTATTCCGGCAACTGCAGTGTATTTGGTCTTGCCCTCCCGTATTGCAGAAATGGCAGCCTCTTTAATGTGTTCAGGTGTATCGAAGTCAGGCTCGCCGGCGGCCAAATTCAATATGTCTCCGCCTTTGGCACGAATTTGATTTGCTCGTGCAGTTATGGCTAAAGTTGCAGAAGGTTGAATCCTCGATACGCGATCGGCGAGTGAATATTGCAAAGATGCCTCCTTGTGGGGTCTGGTTATCTTAAACAGCGTGCTTCACCAGCACCGGGTAAAGTATACGGGACTTTCAAAAAGAGATAAGCCCCGAAGAGAAAAATATGCACAAGCCATTTCGGATAGACACTGAGTTTGCGCCAGCTGGAGATCAGCCAGACGCAATCAAGGTTCTGGTTGAAGGGTTGAACGACGGTTTGGCCCATCAAACCTTGCTGGGCGTTACCGGTTCAGGCAAGACCTTCACCATTGCCAACGTGATCGAACAGGTGCAACGGGCTACGATTATTCTGGCACCTAATAAAACCCTGGCCGCGCAACTCTACGGGGAGATGAAAGAATTTTTTCCTCAGCATGCCGTAGAATATTTTGTTTCGTACTATGACTATTATCAGCCCGAGGCCTATGTGCCCGCAAGTGATACCTATATCGAGAAAGATGCATCCATCAATGAGCATATTGAGCAAATGCGTCTTTCTGCAACCAAGGCGTTATTCGAGCGACCCGATACCATCATTGTAGCGACCGTATCTGCAATTTACGGGCTGGGTGACCCCAAGGCTTATTTAAACATGGTCATGCACCTTGACCGTGGTGATCGCATCGATCAGCGCAAGCTGCTGCGTCGTTTGGCCGAACTTCAGTATTCGCGTAATGATTTTGAACTTCGACGTGGTACTTTTCGAGTGCATGGTGAAGTTATCGATGTGCACCCTGCAGAGTCGGAGCGGGAAGGGATCCGTATCGAGCTTTTTGATGATGAAATTGAAAATCTGAGCTACTTTGATCCTCTTACGGGTGAGATTATTCACAGGGTACCCCGTTTAACCATCTACCCAAAAACGCATTATGTGACGCCAAGAGAAATTCTATTGAATGCAGTTGAGCAGATTAAAGAAGAACTTAAGGAACACCTGAAAGAATTAAACCATGCAAATCGTTTGGTTGAAGCACAACGTCTCGAGCAGCGTACACGTTTTGATCTGGAGATGATTCAGGAAATAGGGTATTGCTCGGGAATCGAAAACTATTCGCGTTATCTCTCGGGTCGGGCAGCAGGAGAGCCGCCTCCCTGTTTGCTGGATTATCTACCCGATAATGCACTTATGGTGATGGATGAGAGCCATGTGTCGGTTCCACAGTTTGGTGGCATGTATCGTGGCGACCGTTCTCGTAAAGAAACATTGGTTGAATATGGC
Source organism: Gammaproteobacteria bacterium (assembly GCA_965205275.1). Classification (GTDB taxonomy): domain Bacteria; phylum Pseudomonadota; class Gammaproteobacteria; order UBA4575; family UBA4575; genus WTFY01. Next base: position 1,188,806 of record OZ242168.1, on the reverse strand, counting down.
TTTCGACTGCCTTCTGCTCTGGATAACCGCCCGCTCAAGTTTGAGGAGTTCGCAGTACTGGCACCACAAATGATCTATGTTTCTGCTACCCCGGGCCCCTATGAGATGGAAAAGTCTGCTGCAGTTGCGGAGCAGGTTGTCCGGCCTACAGGATTGGTAGACCCTGATATCGATGTTCGTCCGGTGGCATCCCAGGTAGATGACGTGCTATCAGAAATTAACCGGTGCGCTGAGAAAGGTGAACGCGTGTTAATCACCACGTTAACAAAGCGAATGGCTGAGGACCTGACCGAGTATCTGGCAGAGCATGGAGTTCGGGTGCGTTATTTGCATTCTGATATTGATACGGTGGAACGCGTTGAAATTATACGCGGATTACGCAAAGCGGATTTTGATGTTCTGGTAGGAATAAATTTATTACGTGAAGGTCTGGATATTCCCGAAGTATCGCTGGTGGCAATTCTTGATGCAGATAAAGAAGGTTTTTTACGTTCCGAGCGATCATTGATACAAACTGTGGGTCGGGCAGCACGACACATTCACGGCAAAGCCATTATGTATGCCGATGAACTGACCGGATCAATGCGGCGTGCCATAGATGAAACCAATCGCCGCCGTATCAAACAAATGGCTTTCAATACAGAACATGGTGTTACACCAACAGGCATTAAAAAGAAAGTGTCAGATATCATGGAAGGAGTGCGTAAATCGCCCTATGAACATGGCGCAGGGAGGACACTCTCCAAAGAGACTGAGGACAGCATGCAATATTTGTATCTGAACCCTGAACAGGGCATGAAAAAAGTCAAACAACTTGAACAAAGAATGTATAGGCATGCCAGGAATCTGGAATTTGAGGAAGCCGCAAGGATTCGGGATGAAATTGTTCACATGAAAGATAGTATTTTGGGAAAACCGCAGAAGAAAGCCGGGTAAAACCTTATCCGATTCTTTTTGAACAGATAGTTTGGCAAATTTGGCCAGATCCACTATGGCAAGGTATCGAATTATCCTGTTCTGTGTTAGTTTGCCTATCCGTATTAGGCGCGTAGCTCAGTTGGTTAGAGCATCACCTTGACATGGTGGGGGTCGTTGGTTCGAATCCAATCGCGCCTACCAAAATTTAATATAATGTCGAATCTCAAATAAAGATGCATTTTGCAGACATGTGGCCCCTGGTATAGGTCACCACTGGAGAAGGTACATGCCAACAATCACCCTGCCTGATGGCGCGCAAAAAGAATTCACACATCCTGTAACCATCCGGCAAGTGGCGGAATCCATTGGCCCTGGGCTGGCTAGGGCAGCCATCGCTGGGCGCATCAACGGGCAGCTTGCTGATGCCTGTGTCAGTATTACTGAGGATGCCAGCGTCGAGATTGTTACCAGTAAAGACCCGGATGGGATTGATGTGATTCGTCATTCCTTTGCGCACCTGATGGGGCATGCAATCAAGCAACTTTATCCTACCGCGAAAATGGCGATTGGTCCGGTTATTGAAAACGGATTTTACTACGACATTGACTATGAGCGTTCTTTCACGCCGGAAGACCTGGAGGCTATTGAAAAACGTATGGGCGAGTTGGTTACGCAGGATTACGATGTTATCCGGGAAGTAGTCAGCAAAGCCAAGGCAGTTGATACGTTCAGAGGTCGCGATGAAGGCTACAAAGTCGAAATTGCATCTGGAATTCCAGATAATGAAATCATTGCGCTGTACCATCATCAGGAATACACCGACATGTGTCGTGGACCCCATGTGCCGAATACACGGCATCTGAGGGCATTCAAGCTTACCAAGCTGGCAGGTTCTTACTGGCGTGGTGACTCCAATAATAAAATGTTGCAACGTATTTACGGCACTGCATGGGCAGATAAAAAGCAACTTAAAAACTATCTGACGCAACTTGAGGAAGCCCAGAAGCGTGACCATCGCAAGCTTGGCAAGCAAATGGATTTATTTCATTTTCAGGATGAAGCGCCCGGCATGGTTTTCTGGCATGACCGCGGTTTTATGCTTTACCAGCTGGTTGAATCCTATATTCGTGACAAGATTCGTACACAGGGTTACCAGGAAGTCCTAACCCCCCAGATACTTGATCGCAAGTTATGGGAAAAGTCGGGTCACTGGGATAAATTCGGCGATATGATTTTCTCAACGCAATCTGAAAATCGTGAATATGCGATTAAACCCATGAATTGTCCCGGGCATGTACAGATTTATAATCAGGGCCTCAAAAGCTATCGGGATTTGCCGTTCAAGCTCTCTGAGTTTGGGTTAGTGCACCGCAATGAGCCTTCTGGAACCCTGCATGGTCTGATGCGAGGAAGACGTTTTGTCCAGGATGATGCGCATATCTTTTGCACTCGGGAACAGCTGCAACATGAAGTGGCGGAACTGATTCAGCTGACGTTTGACGTGTATAATGATTTTGGTTTTGAACAGATTGAGCTGGTTTTATCGACTCGTCCGCAGCAGCGAGTGGGGGAAGACAGTCTATGGGATGAGGCCGAAGAAGCGCTACAAGTAACGTTGGATAACCAGGGCTTGGAGTACCGCCTGCAACCGGGTGAGGGTGCATTTTATGGCCCCAAGATCGAATTTACGCTGCGGGACAGTATTGGCCGGGCATGGCAGTGTGGCACGATCCAGGTTGATTTTTCCATGCCGGGGCGGTTGGATGCTTCCTATGTGGCTAAAAATGGTTCCCGCCAGGTTCCGGTTATGATTCATCGGGCGATACTGGGTTCACTGGAACGGTTTATTGGGATATTGATAGAGAATTATGCGGGTGACCTGCCTTTTTGGCTGGCTCCGGTCCAGGCAGTATTGCTGAATATTACAGACCGACAGGCGGATTATGTCGGTTCTGTGCGGGAAATGCTTAAAAATCAAGGTTTCAGAGTCATTTCTGACTTGAGAAATGAAAAGATTGGCTTTAAGCTCCGTGAGCATACGCTTGCCCATATTCCTTATATGCTAGTGGCAGGCGACCGTGAAGTGGCTGCAAATCAGTTAGCCGTTCGTACGCGTAGTGGTGAAGACTTGGGCTCGGTGGGCGTCAAGGCTATCGTGCACAGGTTCACTGAGCAAAGTGCGCGTCGCGGCTTTTAATTTTTTTGGAGGATTAGAATATTAGTGTAGCGAAAGTGAACCGCTTGAATGAGGAAATTACTGGTGATGAAGTTCGCCTGATTGGACTGGATGGCAAGAATGTGGGTGTGGTCGAGATCAGTAAAGCTCAGCAGATCGCGCAGGATGCGGACCTTGATTTAGTAGAAATTTCTCCGAATGCCAAGCCACCTGTGTGCCGGGTGATGGACTACGGCAAGTTTAAATTTCAGCAAAGCAAAAAAGCTCAGGTTGCAAGAAAAAAGCAAAAGCTGATCCACGTCAAGGAAATAAAGTTTCGGCCCAGTACAGAAGAAGGTGATTATCAGGTTAAGTTAAGAAAGATAACCGAATTTTTAGCGAATGGTGATAAAACAAAAGTAACCGTTCGGTTCAGAGGTCGGGAGATGATGCACCAGGAGCTTGGCGGTGTATTGCTGGATCGGATAGAAAATGATTTAAAGGATTATGGCGAAGTTGAGCAAAGGCCAAAACTAGAGGGACGTCAACTGGTGATGGTGTTTACACCATTACGAAAGAAATAATACAGGTTAGTGAACATATGCCTAAATTAAAAACAAATCGTGGTGCAGCAAAGCGCTTTAAAAAAACTGCAGGAGGTGGTTTCAAGCGCATCCAGTCTCATGGCAGACATATTCTGACCAAGAAGAGTACGAAAAGAAAAAGGCAGTTGCGTGCCGGTGCATCCATCGCAGATCAGGACGTTAAAGCTGTACGGCAGATGCTGCCCTACGCGTAAAGGAACATATTTAAGGAACCCGGAGAGAATTAATGCCAAGAGCCAAGAGGTCTGTAGTTGCACGCGCCCGACACAAGAAGATACTTGCCAAAGCCAAGGGATATTATGGTGCCCGTAAGAGTACCTTTCGTGTTGCCAAACAAGCGGTCATTAAGGCTGGTCAGTACGCATATCGTGACCGGCGGCAACGCAAGCGTCAGTTTCGTTCCTTATGGATTGTACGGATCAACGCTGCAGCAAGACAATTCGGGTTGTCGTACAGCAGATTGATGGATGGGCTTAACAAGGCCTCTGTAGAGATTGACCGTAAGGTTTTGGCGGACTTGGCCGTTCATGATATAGATACGTTTGGCAAGATAGCTGAAAGAGCGAAGGCAAGCTTGTAGCGTAATGTAGATCAGGTTGCTTGTTGCACAGTTACATAGTTAATGCTTGGTAAAAAGGGAAAGGCTTCGCCTTTCCCTTTTTTGTTTAAATAATGGACCTTGGTTAAACAAATGACTGATCTTAATTCGTTAGAAATCGAGGCACTTGCTGAGATTCAATCTGCCTGTGATGCAAATGCCCTGGAATCGCTGCGTATTCAGCTTTTAGGTAAAAAAGGGACCCTTACTGAGCAACTCAAGGCATTAGGCAATCTTCCCAGTGATTTGCGCCCCAGTGCCGGGCAAAAAATAAACCAGATTAAATCGCGCCTTCAGCAGGCGATAGACGAGAAAAAATCCCAGTTACAAAAATCTGCCATAGGCAACAGGCTGAGCCGCGAAACTCTGGATATCACTTTGCCAGGGCGCAAGCAGAACCTGGGCAGCCTGCATCCTGTTACGCATACGCTGACTCGTATCAGGGAGTATTTCCTGAAGTATGGATTTACGGTAGAAAAAGGCCCGGAGATTGAAGACGAATTTCATAATTTTGAAGCTTTGAATATACCTGCGCATCATCCGGCTCGCGCCATGCATGATACCTTCTATTTCAAGGACAAGATGTTATTGCGTACGCATACGTCGTCTGTACAAATTCGCCTGATGCAGCGACAGGCTCCTCCCATACGTGTCATTGCACCGGGCCGTGTCTATCGGTGTGACTCAGATCCGACACACAGCCCAATGTTTCATCAGGTGGAAGGTCTGCTGGTAGATGAACAGGCATCCTTTGCCGACCTGAAAAGCATGCTGATCAAATTCCTGCAAGTATTTTTTGAAGATGAAAGCCTGCCGATACGGTTTCGGCCATCGTATTTCCCGTTTACCGAGCCTTCCGCTGAAGTTGACGTGGCAATGGCCGGCTCTGAATTGGAGGGCACCAAGTGGTTGGAAGTTATAGGGTGTGGAATGGTACATCCCAGGGTTTTTGAAAAGGTCGGAATTGACGTGAACCGGTACCGCGGATACGCATTTGGCATGGGGGTTGAGCGTCTTGCCATGTTGCGTTATCAGATTGATGATCTAAGACTATTTTTTGAAAATGATTTGCGTTTTTTGCAGCAGTTTGCATGAGAGATAAGTAATGCAGGTAAGTGAAATCTGGTTGCGTGAATGGGTGGATCCGGCTGTCAGCACCCAGCAGCTGGCTGACACATTAACCATGGCTGGACTGGAAGTCGACAGTACCAGTCCTGCCGCACCTGTGTTTTCAGGTGTAGTGGTTGCAAAGATAGTAGAGCTCTCCGCGCATCCTGATGCCGGAAAACTCCATGTATGCGGCATGGATGATGGCTCAGGTCGACTGACAACAGCGGTCTGCGGTGCAGGCAACGTACGTACCGGGTTAACGACGGCGTTTGCAAAAGTTGGCGCGCAACTGCCTGGGAATCTCTCCATTGAAGCAAAAACACTGCGCGGGGTGGAATCATCGGGGATGTTATGTTCCTGTGCTGAATTGGGGTTGGAAGAATCGTCTCAGGGGATTATGGAGTTACCTGATGCATGTGAGCTGGGCGTCGATGTGTATGAATATCTGAACCTGAATGACACTGTGATCGATATCGACTTAACACCTAACCGCTCTGATTGCCTCAGCATTCAGGGCCTTGCACGGGAAATATCTGCACTGCTGGGGACCTCCATTAAAAGACCACTGGTCATTGAGGCGGGCCATTCGGTCGAAACGGTTTTCCCGGTCTCAGTCGAGGCGTCCGAAGATTGTCCGCGTTATGTAGGCAGGGTGATTACGGGTGTATCAGGGAATGTACCGAGTCCGTTGTGGATTCGGGAAAAATTGCGTCGTTCCGGGGTCCGCTCTGTAAATGCCATTATCGATATTGTGAATTACGTGATGCTTGAACTCGGCCAGCCGATGCATGCATTTGACCTTGATAAACTGCAGTCCGGTATTGTAGTGCGTTTTGCCAGACCATCAGAATCTCTGCAGCTGCTCAATGGCCAGGAGGTGGCGTTATCTGGTGATGAACTGGTTATTGCAGATGCAGAAAATCCGGTTGCCCTGGCTGGCATTATGGGAGGGCGTCGATCAGCAGTTGGGGATCATACTAAGGCTGTTTTTCTGGAATGTGCCTGGTTCAAGCCTGAAACAATTGCCGGGAAGGCACGAAAATACGGGTTGCACACAGATGCATCGCACCGTTTCGAACGTGGTGTGGACCCGGATCTGGCACATCAGGCGATGCAACGAGCGACCCAGTTAATCCTTGCGACAGCGGGTGGTGATTCAGGTCCTGTTATCTGTGAAGAAAAGGTCTCCTGCCTGCCTCAAGCTGTGCAGATTGAGCTTGAGCCGTCTAGGGCTGAAGCCTTGTTGGGAATAGAAATATCAACGGCTGCAATACGGGCGCTCCTGGAGCGCTTGTATTGCAAGGTAAGCATGGATGGCCATATTCTGCGTGTCATTCCACCGGGGTTTCGTACCGACCTTTCCATAGAAGCAGATCTGATTGAGGAAATTGCACGCCTGACAGGTTATGAAAATATACCATCTACCAATAATGCAGAGACAATTCTCCTGAGTGTAACCGATTCCGGGTCCCGTGTGAGTGCACTTGAACAGATGAAGCAGGCCTTGGTGCTGCGTGGGTATAATGAAATTATTTCGTTCAGCTTTGTGAGCCAGCACATGGAAAAATTGTTCAACCCGGAACATGATGCAAAAGAACTGGCAAACCCGATTTCACAGGACCTGTCTGTTATGCGCAGCAGCATTTGGCCAGGCCTGATCCAAGCGGCACGCTATAATTTCAACCGCCAGCAAATGCACATCCGGATGTTTGAGCAGGGACTGCAATTTTGCCAGACAACGGAAGGGCTTATGCAACTGCCGGTGTTGTCTGGACTTATTTCAGGAAATTGTGAACCCCAGCAATGGGGAATTCGTTCGAGAAAAACAGATTTTTATGATGTAAAAGGTGATGTAGAACAGCTCTTAGATATTGCAGCGTTGCCTTGTGATAAAATGAGCTTTGAACCCTTGGAAGATCCCGCCCTGCATCCTGGGCAGGCGGCAAAAATTGTATTCAGGAATAAAATGCTGGCTCGATTGGGCACCTTGCACCCGCATATACAGACTGCCCTGGATATTGACCAGGATATTTTTTTGTTTGAATTGCAGTTAAACGAATTTGTACAACAGCCCTCCAGGAAGGTCTTTCGGCCCTTGTCAAAATACCCTTCGATTCGTCGGGATATCACGCTCATTGTAGATGAGACTCTGCAAGCGGCAGAAATTTGTTCAAACATTGAACAAATGCAAATAACTCACTTGCAACGTGTGGAGGTTTTTAGTGTTTATGTTGGTAAAGGTATTCCTGAGGGTAAGAAAAGCATTTCTTTAGGCTTGATTTTGCAAGAGTTTTCACGCACCCTTACAGATAAAGAAATAGAACAAAGCATCGTATTAATTATTTCTCAACTTGAAAATAAAGTTGGAGCGGAAATAAAAAGCTGAGTGCAATGGCGCTAACCAAAGCTGAAATGGCAGAGAACTTGTTTGAGGAGTTAGGCCTCAACAAGCGCGAGGCCAAAGAACTCGTTGAAGTTTTTTTTGAAGAAGTTCGAATCGCTTTGGAGCAAAACCATGAAGTCAAATTATCCGGTTTTGGTAACTTTATTTTACGGGACAAAAATCAACGCCCTGGGCGTAACCCGAAAACGGGTGAAGAAATTCCGATTTCTGCCAGACGCGTAGTTACATTCCGTCCTGGACAGAAGCTGAAAGCGAGAGTTGAGGCATATGCTGGAAATCAGCAGTAATAATGAATTACCAGCGATTCCGGGGAAACGCTACTTTACGATTGGTGAAGTCAGCGAGCTATGCAGGGTGAAATCCCATGTATTGCGTTATTGGGAACAGGAATTTCCATCCCTGAGACCCGTCAAGCGTCGTGGCAACCGACGTTATTATCAGCGACACGATGTGATTTTAATTCGCCAGATTCGCAACTTGCTCTATGAGCAGGGTTATACCATAGGTGGAGCCAGACAGAAGCTGTCGGGCTCATCTGCCAAAGAGGATACAAATCAAAGCCAGCAACTTGTCCATCAGATGCGGGTTGAGCTTGAAGATTTGTTACAGGTTTTAAAACGTTAAGTGTTCCCGCTGTAATTTTTCTGAGGTGTACCTGGCTAGTATCGGGGTGTAGCGCAGCCTGGTAGCGCACCGCAATGGGGTTGCGGTGGTCGGAGGTTCAAATCCTCTCACCCCGACCAGGCCGGTCCGGGTCCGTACCGGGGACATGGGTAGCATTTTTGGAGCGAAAGGGTGATCCCCGACAGTCTCCGCCCTGTTCTCATTCTGATCGAAGAAGCCTACGCATTTGAATTTGGTTACTTGGCGATTCAAACCGCAGAAGTCAGAATATACCCACCTATGCAGGCGTGAATTCCAGTCTAAACTTCATCAGCATACTGACAGTTGTGGCATTATTTATCGATATATTGAACCGGCTAGTCTACATTTGAATGGCAAAGTGGGACACTCCCATCTGACGGGCAAACAGGCGTTTTATCAATATCTGAATTATGCGGGAGACTGCAATTTAGAATGTCAGTTGGCCGAGTGGGAAGCGGTTTGCGATTACCACCGACCCCACACCGGCTTGAAAGGAAAAACACCTTATGGAATACATTTGAGTCAACGCTGGTTGCTTAACCCTGTATCGTCAGGCCAAGTTCCGGGGGTCACAGTTGGGAAGTGTTGCACATAACCGGGTGTGGCCGCTTACCGGATTTCAGTTCCTGTGTCAGCGATCAGGTGATCTCATATCCTGCTATAGTTAGCCATTCACACAAACGTTTACTGAATCCGGGGCTCAATGGGGCCCGTCGGATGTAGAGGCAATATTTCGTACAAATGTCATTAAATATTCACTTGGATCTAGAACTGCTCTTGCTTGTTGGGACATTAGTAACGGGTTTTGTCTGGTTACTCGATAAACTCTTTTTAAGGAACAGGCGCGATGCGAGTGTACTGGAAAATTTATCTCATGCAGACAAGGGTGACCGGGAGCCGCCTTGGTATATAGAAATCTGTAAATCATTTTTCCCTATTTTACTGATCGTGCTAGTGCTTCGATCGTTTGTAGCAGAACCTTTTCGAATTCCATCGGGTTCCATGATGCCAACCCTGCTGCATGGTGATTTTATTCTGGTAAACAAATTTACCTACGGCATCAGGTTACCTGTTTTGCATGCTAAAGTACTGGACACCGGAACACCGCAACGTGGGGACGTTGCAGTGTTCCGATTCCCTAGAAATCCCTCTGATGACTACATTAAGCGCATCATTGGTCTGCCTGGTGATCGTATTGAATACAGGGGTAAAGCGGTATTTATTAATGGCCAGCCTATGCCACAGGAAAAAAATGGCGTGTATCATGGGACCGGTGCGAACGGTACTATGAATGGGATACCTGTATACAGGGAGAACCTGGGAGAAGTGGAGCATGATATTTTAATCAGGTATCCGAAATACAATGTACCAATTGTGGAATATGTCCCTGAGAATCACTATTTTGTGATGGGTGATAATCGTGATCACAGCAGCGACAGTCGAAGCTGGGGGTTTGTACCGGAGAAAAATCTGGTTGGTCAGGCTTTTCTGGTATGGATGAATTGGGATTTCACCGGGAAGAAGTTTAATTTCAACCGCATTGGGGGAAAAATCATCTAGCGGACATGGTTATCTAAAAAAGATGCGATGCCTCCTTTGTTTTCCGGGCAGTTCAGTGTCCCAAATTGGTTTCCTGTCATGGTTGGTATAAGATTATATGCTGTACAGTACAGAGGATTGCGGCATAAAGTCGGTAAGAGATTGTGTAATGAGGTTCCAGTTCAGGTGCAGTAGTCATGTTCAATCACTCCTATACGATAGATAGCAAGTAGATTGCACATTACGGATCTTCTCGACGAGCCTTTTCAAAGCTCAGATTATTTTCATCAGGCGCTTACGCACCGAAGTGCAGGAGCCGATAACAATGAAAGGCTGGAATATCTGGGTGATTCACTGTTAGGGTTTTTCATTGCAGAGTGGTTGTTTAGCCGCTATCCGGAATATTCCGAAGGAGATCTCACACGGCTTCGTGCCCATCTGGTCAGGAGAGATGCACTTGCAGACATTGCACGTGAATTTGATCTTGGCAGGCATCTATCCCTGGGAGCCGGGGAGTTAAAGACAGGCGGAGCCCAGCGTGTCTCGATTTTGGCTGATGCGCTGGAGGCCCTGATTGGTGCAATGTATCTGTCGGAAGGGCTTGATCAGGCCAGAAAGCTGGTGATGGATTTGTATCAAACAAGACTCGACAAAATCCCTTCAGTTGATCAGGTCAAGGATGCCAAGACCAAGCTGCAGGAACTATTGCAGTCAAAAGGTCTGAGCCTTCCTCAGTATGCCTTGCGGGAACAGGCCAGAAAATCAGGTGGCGAACTCTTTACGGTTGAATGCATTGTCCAAGGTTGCCGGGAACAGTTTGTAGTAACAGGCAAGAGTCGCCGTCGTGCCGAGCAGGATGCAGCAGAACTGGCCTTCACATATATATCCAGTCAGGGTGCCTGAAGGACTCGCATGTCAAGTGATTTGAAGTGTGGGTTTGTAAGTATTGTGGGTCGTGCCAACGTTGGCAAATCAACTTTATTCAATAAATTACTGGGTGACCAGTTATCGGTAGCTACGCACAAGCCACACACCACACGGCATAACATTAGAGGTATTTTGAGTCTGGAGCGATGTCAGTTAATTATAATCGATACCCCGGGGGTTCAGTTGGGAAATCGACGGTTGATGAACAGGGTACTGTTAAGCAATGCATTATCTTCCTTACAGGAAGTTGATGTAATCCTGATGCTGATAGAGCCGTACGTTTGGAATCATGAAGATGAATATCTGTTAAAGCAGATCCGTCAGGTTGATTGTCCGGTTGTGTTGGTGGTTAATAAAGTGGACAAGGTTAAAGACAAGTCCGCGATTCTGCCTGTTATTGACGGATTAAGGTCGCGCTATACTTTCAATGGCATTATTCCACTTTCTGCCTTGTACGATAAAAATGTAACCGGCCTGATGAAAGAGTTATGTACATTTTGTCCTTATTCAGAGTTTTTGTTTCCTAAGGATGTAAAATGGGACCGCGATGATACTTTCGTGGTCTCGGAAATAGTGCACGGGGTGGCAATGGTGCAGTTGCAAAAAGAGCTTCCTTATGTTCTGTATACGGAAGTCGAAAGGTTGGAATTTAGTGAAGATCTGGTAACGATTGCAGTAATTATCTGGGTTGAAAAAGACAGTCAGAAATCTATTGTGATTGGGAAAAAAGGGTCAAAATTAAAAGCGATCGGTGAGCAGGCACGTCTGAGGCTTGAGAAGGTTTTCAACAGGAAAGTAATGCTCAGCACATGGGTCAAGGTCAAACAGGACTGGCAGGATCAGCCAAGGATCGTTTCTCAATTCAAACAATAAAAAGCGATACAGTTGGTAATGAAAGTGCAACTACAGCCGGCCTATTGCATGCACGCCAGGTCCTATCGTGAATCCAGCCAGATTGTGGAAATGTTGACGCCTGCGTATGGCCTGATTTCTTGTGTGCATCGGGGTTCAAGGAAAAAGAGCAATTCTGCAAAGGTGCTGTTTACACCTTTGTTAATTTCGTGGAGCGGAAGAGGGGAATTGTTTACTTTGACACATATCGAATCCGAGGGAACCAGACATATCGACTTACCTGGCACCAGCATTATCGGGATGTATCTAAATGAATTAATTCTGCAACTGACTCCAAAATCCAGTCCCAGTAAAGAAATTTTTAATCTGTATCAGAGTGTTGTTGTTGCATTAGGTGAAAATAAAAAAAAATGTGCAAGACTGTTGCGCCTGTTTGAGGTTGAACTGCTTGAGTTAACAGGGCATGGTCTTTCGTTGGACAAAGAGGTAGACCATGAGACTGAAATACAGCAAGATGGTATCTATCGTTACGATGTGGATTCAGGGCCGGTCAGAGTCGAGCGGGCAAGCTCTGCATGGAACGTTGTAAAAGGGGAAACATTAATTGCGCTTCAGTCTCCCTTGACGATGGACCCTGCATGTCTAAGTGAGACAAAACAGTTCATGCGCGGCGTGATTAGCTATCATCTTGACAACCGACCTCTGCGCAGCCGGGAAATTTTACGGTTCATACAAGCACCATAGTCAGATAAACCTTAACGGACGGTAACTTTGTCATGCCTGTTGAATCCAAAGTACGACTAGGTGTTAATATTGACCATGTCATGACTATCCGTCAGGCGCGGTGTACAGCTTATCCTGATTTGCAACAGGCCATTGTCACAGCAGAGCGTGCCGGTGCAGACGGTATTACGATGCATTTGCGGGAAGACCGTCGTCACATCCAGGACGAAGACATATATCTTGCCAGACGTGTCATCCGGACCAGTATGAACCTGGAGATGGCGACGACCGATGAGATGCGTGATATTGCTTTGGACGTAGGGCCGCAAAACTGTTGCATTGTTCCGGAAAAGCGAATGGAATTGACTACGGAGGGGGGTCTGGATGTCATCACTCACCAAGCGAGGATCAAGGATCTTGTCAGCGCATTACGTGAAGCGAATATTGCCGTGTCCCTTTTTATTGAGCCTAGTGAAAAAATGGTCGATGCAGCTGCCCAGGCAGGTGCCCCGGTGATTGAATTACATACCGGTACCTATGCAGGTGCCAAAGGGGATGTGCAAAGAAACGAATTGCAAAGAATCAAGGTTGCAACCAGACATGCAACATCGTTAGGGTTGGTCGTGAATGCAGGACATGGATTGCATTGTGAAAATGTTTTGGCGATTGCCTGTATCGAGGATATGTATGAGTTGAATATTGGCCACTCGATTGTTGCCGATGCTTTGTTTATGGGCTTGGGAGAAGCAATCAAAAGAATGAAAACAGCCATGTACGCAGGCATTTGAAATGAAGTTGATAGGCACAGGTGTTGATATTGTGGACAGTCGGCGTATACATAGAATATATACCCAGTACTCAAAGTCATTTGCGCAGAGGATTCTACACACGATCGAACTGGCAGAGTTTCCTGAAAAAAATGATAAAACCCGATATCTGACAAGTCGCTTTTCAGTCAAGGAGGCCATTGCCAAGGCATTTGGTTTGGGTATGCGGGGACAAATGTCGTGGAAGAATATATATGTTACGCATGATTCTTTAGGCAAGCCGGTTGCAAATTTTGAAAAATCCCTGCAAGACCAGATTGGAATTGGTGAGCTGGAAGTGTCCATCAGTATTTCCCATGAAAAACACTATACGATTGCTTATGCTATTGCTTTTGATAAAAGTTTATGAAAATACCTACTATTGAAGAATTCGTCGGCAATACCCCGTTGGTGCGTTTGCAACGATTACCCGGACCCACTTCAAATCAGATCTTGGGCAAACTGGAAGGCAATAACCCGGCGGGTTCTGTGAAAGACAGGCCGGCACTTGGCATGATTGTTGAGGCCGAGTTGCGTGGTGAAATCAAGCCAGGAGACCATTTGATTGAAGCCACGAGCGGTAATACCGGGATTGCCCTGGCTATGGTGGCAGCGATGAAGGGGTATCAGTTAAAACTGATCATGCCGGAGAACATGAGTCTGGAGCGGCGCGCGTCCATGCAGGCATTCGGAGCAGAACTGATACTGGTAACGGCAGAGGAAGGCATGGAAGGAGCTCGTGATCTAGCCTTGCAGTTGCAGGCAGACGGAAAAGGCAAGGTGCTGGACCAGTTTGCCAATCCGGATAACCCGCTCTCGCACTATCAAACGACCGGTCCGGAAATCTGGCGTGATACTGAAGGGTGTGTTACCCACTTCGTGAGTTCCATGGGGACTACCGGGACCGTCATGGGTACATCAAAATATCTGAAGGAAATGAATGCCGATATCCAGATCATCGGAGTGGAGCCTTCAGAGGGTTCTAAAATACCGGGTATTCGCAAATGGCCTGAGGCCTATATACCCGAAATATTTGATGCCAGCGCTGTGGATCACATGATCGATGTGACACAACAGGAGGCCGAAGAGATGATGAGAAGGTTGGGCAAGGAGGAAGGAATATTTTGCGGGGTTTCGTCTGGCGGGGCGATTGCAGCAGCACTGAGGGTTTCTGAACAGGTACAGGATGCGGTGATCGTGACCATAATCTGCGATCGGGGTGACCGTTACTTGTCTACGGGTCTTTTTTCAGCTGAATAGGGAAATTCTTTTTATATGAATGTTTTTGTCTTTGATATTGAGACAGTACCGGATATTGAGTCCGGAAAAAGAATATATGATCTGCAGGGCTTGCCGGACCAGGACGTAATCAGGGCCATTGAACATCTGCGCAGTCAACAAACGGGAAGTACGTTCATGCCGCATTATCTGCACCGCATCGTTGCAATGTCGGTTGTACTGAGCGGTACTGACACTTTCAGGGTATGGTCTTTGGGCTCTTCAGTCTCGGATGAAAAAGAATTACTGGAACGTTTTTTTTCGGGTCTGGAAAAATATAACCCAACGCTGGTTTCATGGAATGGAAGTGGTTTTGACTTGCCCGTCATCCAGTTTCGTTCATTACTGCATGGTGTGGATGCGCACCACTACTGGCAAACAGGTGATGAGGATACAAGTTTTCGTTATAACAACTATCTTGGCCGGTTCCATTGGCGACATATTGATTTGATGGATGTACTGGCCGCGTATCAGCCCCGTGCATTTGCAAAACTGGATCACATAGCGACCATGCTGGGTTTTCCAGGCAAGCAGGGTATGGATGGAAGCAAGGTGTGCGAGGCTTGGCTAGCTGGTGAACTGGAGTCTATTCGTAATTACTGTGAAACGGATGCATTAAACACGTACTTGGTATATCTGTGTTTTGAAAAGATGCGTGGGAAACTTTCTGCAGGCGTATATGAGCGAAAAATCGAACAGGTCAAAGCCTGTTTAGGGGAAGCAGAAAAACCTCACTTTGCCGATTTTCTTCAGCAGTGGACTTCAGGTTAAAAGCCCCTGCAGCACCTTTTCATAAATATCCGTCAACTGTTCAAGTTCAGAGATATCGATATGTTCATCCACTTTGTGGATACTTTTGTTTACAGGTCCAAGTTCTACAACCTGTGCGCCGGTAGGCGAAATAAATCTTCCATCCGATGTGCCGCCGCTGGTAGATAATTCAGGTCTGATTTGAACCGTATCATGGATGGCCTGTTCACAGACCTGTACGAGTTCACCAGGCTTGCAGTAAAACGGGTTTCCTGAAAGGTGCCAGCGGAGCGTATAGTCCAGCGTGTGCCGGTCCAGAACCTGTTGTATTCTGGCTTTGATCTCATTGGAGGTGGTTTCAGTTGAAAACCGCACGTTAAATTCAATGCCCAGTTCTCCTGGAATTACGTTTGTAGCTCCTGTCCCTGCATGTACATTGGAAATCTGAAGGCAGGTTGCAGGGAAATGCTCATTACCGGGATCCCAGCGGATGGAAACAAGCTCGGCCAGGGCAGGTGCAAATTCATGAATGGGGTTTCGTGCGGTCTGGGGGTAGGCAACATGACCCTGTATTCCTGATATGTTCAGGGTTGCAGACAATGAGCCACGTCGACCTACTTTCAGGGTATCGCCTACTGTTTCTGAACTGGTGGGTTCACCAATGATGCACCAGTCGATGTTTTCGTTGCGGGCCTGCAACTGTTCAATGACTTTCACGGTACCATTGATTGCAGGGCCTTCTTCATCGCTGGTGAGCAGCAGGGCAATTGAACCCGCGTGGTTCGGGTGTAACCGAACAAAGTTTTCACAGGCAACGGTCATTGCAGCAATACTGGATTTCATATCTGCAGCACCGCGTCCATAGAGGCAGCGGTCACGAATTGCAGGCTCGAACGGCGCGGATGACCAGTGCGCTACGGGCCCGGGAGGCACTACATCGGTATGCCCGGCAAAAGCCAGCAGGGGGGTCTGGTTGCCACGGCGTAACCAGGTATTGCTGACCTTGCCAAAGTTCATGGCTTCGGCGCGAAAGCCAAAAGCCTCCAGGCGGTTGCTGATGAGCGGCTGACAGCCACAGTCTTCGGGGGTCACCGAAGGCTGTCGGATAAGTTCTTTTGCCAGTTCAAGTGTCGCAGACATTGTCTGTGGAAATAATTTGCTGTCTTGTGGCTGTGCACAACCAGGCATCGGTACAGTCAATATACATCAGTCAACTGCACGTAATAACTCGTTGATACCTACTTTGCTGCGTGTTTTTTCATCGACCTGTTTTACGATAACCGCACAGTACAGGCTGTATTTTCCATCTTTGGAAGGAAGGTTTCCCGAGACTACCACCGACCCTGCGGGGATGCGTCCGTAACTTACCTCGTCGGTCTCACGGTTATAGATTCGGGTGCTTTTGCCAATATAGACGCCCATGGATATGACAGAACCTTTTTCGACAATTACACCCTCTACCACCTCAGAGCGTGCACCAACAAAACAGTCATCTTCAATAATTGTTGGTGCGGCCTGCAGGGGTTCAAGCACGCCACCAATACCCACACCCCCTGACAGATGTACGTTTTTACCTATTTGTGCACATGACCCTACCGTTGCCCATGTATCTACCATGGTCCCGGAACCCACATAAGCCCCTATATTGACGTAGCTTGGCATGAGTACCACATCGGGGGCAATGTATGCCCCGTGTCTTGCCATGGCCGGCGGAACAATACGGGCACCCTGTTGCCTGATGGCAGCGTCATCCATCTGTGAATACTTGCTGGCGACCTTGTCATAATATTTCGTGAACCCTGCATCAATGACCTGGTTTTCATTGATTCGAAACGAAAGCAATACTGCTTTTTTGAGCCATTCATGTACCACCCAGATACCGCCCTGCTTTTCGGCTACCCGTAATTCCCCGCAGTCAAGTTGTTTGAGTGTGTAGGCAACAGCTTCTCTGGTCGTTGCATCGACTGATGAAGGAGTGACTTCAGAGCACTTCTCAAATGCCTGTTCTATGACCTCTTGGCCGGGATTACTCATTTTTTCTCCTTCAGTTATCCTGTTGCTTGTAAAAATTCCCGAATTCGGGTAGCAGCATGCAAGCATTCCTGTTTTGTTGCAACCAGTGCCAGCCGTACACGTTGTCTGCCTGGGTTGACCCCGGCAACTGTACGCGCCAGATAACTGCCGGGTAATGTTAAAACATTTTTTGTTATAAAAAGTGATCGTGCGAATTCCTGATCATCCATGGACAGCTTGGGCCACAGATAAAAGCCAGCATCCGGTAACTCACAGGGCAAGGTGTCATTGAGGACTTCCTGTACCGCATCGAACTTCTCTTGGTACAGTTCCCGGTTGTGGATGACATGGCTTTCGTCCGACCATGCAGCAATGCTTGCAGCCTGTACAGGCAATGACATGGCACAGCCATGATAGGTTCGATACTGCAGGAACTGTTTGATCAGGTGTGTGTCTCCGGCTACAAAGCCCGAACGCATTCCCGGTGCATTGGAGCGTTTGGAAAGACTGTAAAACGCGAGACAGTTTTGCAAGGTATCGCCCCCTGATTTCTGGCAGCAGTGTAATAGCCCCATGGGGGGGCGGCTGGCGGGCGGATAAATTTCCGAGTAGCACTCATCTGATGCAATGGTGAAGTTATACTGTTTTGAAAATTCGATCAGCTTTTGCAGAGTTGCCTGCGGAGCAGGCTGTCCGGTTGGATTCCCGGGTGTACAGATGTAGACAAGCTGGCAGCGTTTCCACACCTTTTCTTCCAACTCCCACAATGCAGGGATATCTCCATCCACGACCTCACCATTGTAATAGACCGGTTCTGCACCGGCCAGCAATGCTGCACCTTCATAAGTCTGATAAAAAGGATTGGGTATTAAAACGACCGGGTTTCGGCCCGGGTCGACTACACATTGTGCACATGCAAACAGAGCCTCTCGTGTACCGTTGACCGGTAACACATTGTCGTTTTCATGAATAACATGTCCGGGCAACTCAAACCGTACAGTCAGCCAGTTTGCACAGACTGCACGTAATGTCTGCGAGCCACGGGTGGTAGGGTATTTGTTTAACTGGGGCAAACTCTCGGTAAATGCGTTCAATATATTTTCAGGGGTGGCATGTTTGGGTTCACCTATGGCCAGTGAAATAGGCTGCAATGAGCCGCTGTGTTGCTGCTGATGAATCAGCCGGTCCAGTTTTTCAAACGGGTACATTTGCAGTTTTGGCAAGTGAGGATTCATATTTCTTGGGGAAATTTTTTAAAGCATGTGCAATGCAGCAGGCATATGTCCTGGCTATTGCAGATATTGTTTGATGGTTTGTTCAAGCTCCTGTTGTTGCGGCGTACCCAGGGGCTGATTATCCAGCGTGCTGATCTGGAAGATATTATGTGCACGCTCGCCCAGTTTTGAAATTTGGGCATTGTGTATGGAGATACTGCAATCTACAAAGGCACTGCCCAAACTGACCAGCAGTCCGGGAAAATCAGGGGCCCCCAACTCCATGGTGGTGTAGGTATGGTTTGGGTTGTGTTCGAACTGAGTTCTTACCGGAACCCGCAGTTCCCGAATTTTTCTTGGTAGCTTCTGGCCGGGTGAGATTGAAATCCTGTGGGGGGTTCGCAATGTCTCGGCAAGTTCATTTGCTACCAGTGCACACTGGTTTTTATCACTAATGGGGCCTCCGTTTTCACTCAATACCAGAAATGTATCCAGTGCATGGCCTTTTTTGGAGGTAATGATTCTTGCGTGCATAGGGGTAAGTCCAAGTTTTGATAAGGTGGAGGTGATATGTGCGAACAGATAGTTGCGATCATTGCAGTAGATAAATATTTCTGTTGCTCCTCTGGCACTGTACTGGTGTATGTTAACCACTACATCCTCTTTGGACTGGCGGTTGAATATGGCACTCGCTTGGCGTACGATTTCATCGTCGGAGTGGCGTAAAAAATAGTCTTCTTCAAGCTCCTGCCAGAAAGCAAGGCAGCTGTTTGTGTCAAAGCCAAGCCTGTCGAGGTTATAAAGTGCTGATTCCTTTACTTCGCGGATAAGCTCCTTAGGCTCAATCGGTGAATCCAGTCCGTGGTGCAGATATTTTGAGGTATTCTGGTAGAGGTCTGCCAGCAAGGTGCTTCGCCAGCTGTCCCAGAGTTTGGGATTGGTTCCTCGTATGTCCGCAATAGTTAGCAGGTACAGATAATGCAGGCGCGCAAGACTGCCTACATTTTCTGCAAATTTTTTCAATACCCCTGGATCACTGATGTCATGATGCTGTGCAGTCATGGACATTACCAGATGGTTTTTGACCAGCCAACTTACCAGGTTTGCATCAAACGAACTGAGATCGTGGTTTAAACAAAAGGCTCTGGCTTCTTCTGCACCTAGTTCAGAGTGGTTCCCGTTCCGGCCTTTGGCAATATCATGAAAGAGTGCTGCAAGATACAGTATCAGGGCTTTCGGTGTTTGTGTGAACACATCGTGATAGGGTGCAAGTTCATTAGCAGATGCGGAGGTACTGAATTGACAGGCATTTTCAAAAACACGAAGCGTGTGTTCCTCTACGGTATAGATGTGGTACAAATCAAACTGCATTCTTCCAGTGACCGCATCGAAACTTGGCCAGTATTTGCCGAGCACGCCGAGTTGTGCCATGCGTCGGACCTCGCGGCTGTTAGTGTCCGGATGGTTAAGTATCGAAACAAACAAGTTACGGTTGTACGTATCACTCCTGAATGCTTCGTCAATTAAACCCAGATGATCCAGCAACAGCTGGATGAGTCCGTCGCTCGGGCCCGTCAAATGACTGTGCTGCTGCAACAGCCTGAATAACTCCAGGATGGCAGAGGGGGTTTGCACGAATATTTCTGAATGCCTTGCTTCCAGCTGATTGCCGCGTATCTGAAAGCATGCATCGACAGTTTTTGCCCTGCGCCTGAGCAGGGATGGAAAGATATTTGAATGCAGGCGTTTGATAATGATTTCCACCAGGGTCGATACCTGATTGGTGGTTCGGTAAAAGACCTGCATGAACGCCTCAACCTGAAGATTGCGCTGGGCATTTTCAAAGCCTAAGAGTGATGCTACATCGTGTTGATAGTCGAACAGCAGGCGGTCTTCGCCTCGCCCTGTATGCAGGTGCAGGGCAAATCGAACCTTGGCAAGTGTTATATAGGCTTTCTGCAGGGACAGGAGTTCATGGTCTGTCAGAAAATTTTCATGAACCAGTTCTTCGAAACAGCCTGTTTTAAAATGGCGATTGGTCAGCCATCGAAGGGTGTGCAGATCCCGCAGGCTCCCGGGATTTTCCTTTACGTTGGGCTCGAGGTGATTGGCGGTATCCCCATACTTGTGATGGCGGTTATTCAGTTCTTCAGTTTTTTTCTCGAAAAACTTTTTACTCGGCCAGAGTTTCTTACCGTCTATTAAAGTTACAAATTTATCAAATAATTCCCTGTTTCCTGTCAGGTAGTGATGTTCCATCAGACTAGTCATGACAGTGATGTCGCTTTTTGCCTCGCGCAAACACTCTTTTATGGTCCTTACGGACTGGGCGACCGGAAAATTGATGTCCCAAAGCAGAGTCAGGAATGTTTTCACTTTCAGTTTTGTTTGTTCATCGCATGCCTCATCAAGTATGACCATGAGATCAATGTCCGACCCTGGAAAAATCTCACGGCGTCCATAGCCGCCTACGGCAACCAGCGCGGCTGCGTGATCCGGCACCTGGTATTGTTGCCATATGTTTTTCAGTAGTTCATCTGCAATGAATGTGTTCAATGCGATAAGACCGTAGATGTCTGCCTGGGTGTCAAAACGTTCCTGCTGCACCCGGGATACCTCTTTGGCAAATTTCTTGTATTGCACAACGGTCAGGGGTTGGCGCGCCTGGATATCAGAAAGCTGCACAGGCAATGGGCCCTGTTTGAGTACCTCGGATAGGTTTACGTCTAGCATTTGGTCAGGGTGTTGGGGGTATGGCTGGCCCGGGGTTTTGTTTGCTTGTCAGGTTTGATTGGCTTACAGGTCTTCTTCATCACGCAGGGTTAGCACTTCATATCCCCTGTCAGTCACCAGAACCGTATGCTCCCACTGTGCAGACAGGCTGTGGTCTTTGGTTACGACCGTCCAGCCATCTGGAAGGAGTCGAACATTGCGCTTGCCGGCATTGACCATGGGTTCGATCGTAAAAGTCATGCCTGTCTGAAGTTTGATCCCGGTATTGGGTTTCCCGTAATGCAGGACCTGGGGGTCTTCATGAAACATGCGTCCAATTCCGTGTCCGCAGTATTCCCGAACAACTGAGCAGTAGTTGTTTTCGACAAAACTTTGAATGGCATATCCGATGTCTCCCAGTTTTGTCCCCGGTCTTACCTGGTGTATCCCTATTTTCAATGCCTCGTAGGTAAGGTCCACGAGCCGCTTGGCCAGCACAGTGGGTTTGTCTAGGATAAACATCTTGCTGGTATCTCCATGAAATCCATTTTTAATCACGGTAATGTCAATATTGACGATATCCCCATTTTTAAGGGTGCGCTCGCCTGGAATCCCGTGACATACCTGATGGTTAACCGAGGTGCATATTGATTTCGGGAAGCCGCGATAATTCAGAGGTGCCGGGATGGCTTTTTGTACATCTACGATATAGGCATGGCAAATGCGATCGAGTTCCAGTGTGCTCACACCTGCAACGACATGAGGTCCTATCATTTCCAGTACCTCTGCGGCCAGTTTGCCCGCAATTTTCATTTTTTCGATTTCTTCAGGGGATTTTATATATACGTCCATCATTGATACAGATTATGGAATATTATGAGCAGTATCCAGGTAATTGTCCCAAACAGGCAGTCATGGTATAAAGAGTCCGCATTTTGCACAAACACATTTAAATCCACACACGTATCGTCACATGTGGCTGGGTGCCCATAGTTGGGTTTCCGCATGGGATGCGTGGAGGTTAACCCATAGGAGCATTACATAACATGACGAATGTCACAATGCGTCAAATGCTGGAAGCTGGTGTACACTTTGGGCACCAGACCCGCTACTGGAATCCGAAAATGAGTCCTTATATTTTCGGGGAACGCAATAAAATCCACATCATTGATCTTGAGAAAACATTACCCATGTTTCTTGATGCAGCTGCATTTCTTGGCAAGATGGCGGCAAACAAAGGGACTATCTTATTTGTTGGTACAAAACGTTCGGCACGTGATGCGATACGTGAAGAGGCAGTCCGCTGTGGTATGCCCTATGTCAATCATCGCTGGCTAGGTGGCATGCTTACAAATTTTAACACTGTCAATAAGTCTATTCAACGTCTGCAGGGGCTTGAACAGGTTGTCGGCGGTGATGGCATTGAAAGGCTGAACAAAAAAGAACTGCTGCTGTTGAAGCGTGAGTTGTTCAAGCTGGAACGTAGTCTGGGCGGTATCAAGAATATGGTGAGCCTGCCTGATGTACTTTTTGTTATTGATGTAGGGTATGAGGCTATTGCAGTCAGTGAAGCCAACAAGCTGGGTATTCCAGTGGTTGCGGTAGTGGATAGCAATAATAAGGTCGACGGTGTGGATTATGTGATTCCTGGCAATGACGATGCGATCCGTGCAATCAGGTTATTTTCTACTCATATCGCAGATGCCATCATAGAAGGTAAGGAAAGTCTGCAGGTGATGAGCGGAGATGAGGATGATTTTGTAGAAATTGACGACACAGGCAAGGTTGCTGAAATAGGCAAGAAAGAAAAGCCTGGGCCCAAACAGAAGGTTACAGTCAAAATAAAAGCAGGCACTAAAAATATCGGGAAAGTTGAGGATGCAGCAGAAGCTGAAACGGCAGCAGAAGCTGAAACGGCAGCAGAAGCTGAAACGGCAGCAGAAGCTGAAACGGCAGCAGAAGCTGAAACGGCAGCAGAAGCTGAAACGGCAGCAGAAGCTGAAACGGCAGCAGAAGCTGAAACGGCAGCAGAAGCTGAAACGGCAGCAGAAGCTGAAACGGCAGCAGAAGCTGAAACGGCAGCAGAAGCTGAAACGGCAGCAGAAGCTGAAACGGTAGAGGCCGGGGGTAGCGAAAGCATTGAATCCGAATCTGCCGGATCCGGCAATACAAACCAGGTGGCTGATTAAATCAAGATTATTTTTATATATAAAATGACTAGGGAATTTTAGGAATAACGATGCAAATAACAGCAACAATGGTGAAGGAACTGCGCGAGCGGACTGGCGCAGGCATGATGGAATGTAAAAAAGCGTTGGTGGAAAGCAGCGGTAATATACAAGTGGCTATTGAACAAATGCGCAAGTTTGGGCAAGCCAAGGCCGATAAAAAAGCCGGACGCATTGCAGCGGATGGAGTGATTGTTTTGGCAACTTCGGCGGATGGAAAACAGGCTTCAATTGTGGAGGTGAACTGTGAAACGGATTTTGTCGCCAAGGATGATCAGTTCCAGGCATACTCAAGGCAACTGGCTAACCTCGTATTAGGCAGCGATATTGAAACAGTTGAGGCATTGAATGCTGCCACACTGGAGTCCGGCCTCAGTGTCGAACAGACCCGTTTAGAACTGGTAACCAAAATTGGTGAGAATATCCGGATACGCCGTTTTCAAAGCATGAGCAGTGAAAATACTGTTGCAGGGTATCTGCATGGCAATCGTATCGGGGTACTGGTTGATTATTCCGGTGGGGACGCAGCATTGGGCAAAGATGTAGCCATGCATATTGCAGCAAGTGATCCTGCCTGTGTCTGTGAGGAAGATGTGGCTGAGGATGTGCTCGCTAACGAGCGGCAGATTTTTATGGCGCAGGCTGAATCAAGTGGCAAGCCAGCAGAAATTGTCAAAAAAATAGTACAGGGCAGGCTGAAGAAGTATTTGAAGGGAGTTACCTTGCTGGGACAGCCTTTCGTAAAAGACCCTGATCAGTCGGTTGGCAAACTACTAGAAAGTGCAAATGCAGAAGTCGCCAGATTTATCCGATTTGAAGTAGGTGAAGGGATAGAGAAAAAATCTGAAAACTTTGCTGACGAGGTCATGGGACAAGTCAAACAGAGTGAGCATAAAGGTGGTCAGGATAAGTAGATCGTATCGCAGCGAAGGGAGGCCTGACAAAAATTCTGCAGGATGGATGTGTTGGTACGCAGGAACTGGGGTGGGGTGTAGCAGTGATTAATGAAATACAACAGGCTGCACAGCAGCGTATGCACAAAAGTATTGACTCATTGTCCAGTGAGTTGTCAAAGGTGCGTACCGGGCGTGCCAATCCAAATTTACTGGATCATGTAATGGTTAAGTATTATGGCAATGAAGTTCCTATTAATCAGGCTGCTACCGTTGCTGTTGAGGATGTGCGTACGATTACCATCACACCTTGGGAAAACTCTCTTGTGCCAGCCATTGAGAAAGCGATTATGAGTTCAGGTCTTGGCTTGAACCCTACAACTGCGGGCACAGTAGTCCGGGTCATCATACCTCCCCTGACTGAGGAAAGACGCAAGAGCCTAATGCGTACTGTAGAAAGTGAGGCAGAAAAATCCCGCGTGGCAATACGTAATATTCGTCGTGATGCCAATGCAGATTTCAAGGAGTTGTTGAAAGCAAAAGAAATTTCAGAAGATGAAAAACATCAGGCCCTGAATGAAATTCAGAAACTTACAGACCAGTTTGTCAAAAAGATTGATTTGATCTTGGAACGGAAAGAAAAAGATCTGATGACCGTTTAGAAGCACCTTTTCTCAGGTGCAGATATTTAATTAAATGTCAAACAAGCCCGACCTAGCTCATGTTGCAATCATTATGGACGGCAACGGAAGATGGGCAAAGCAACGTAAACTGCCGCGTACTGCCGGTCACAAGCAGGGCATAAAGGTTATCCGGGAAATCATAGAAGCCAGCGAACAGGCTGGAATCAAGTATTTGACTTTATTTGCCTTCAGCAGTGAGAACTGGAAAAGGCCAGAGACGGAGGTCTCTGTTTTGATGGACCTGCTTACGGAGTCACTGCATAGTGAAGTACAGAGTCTGGCTGAAAAAGGTGTGTGTCTGAAGTTTTTGGGACATAGGCATGCTTTTTCCAATGGACTCTATCAGCAAATCCAGCAGGCCGAGGAGCTTACCTGTAAAAATGAAAAATTATTTCTGAATATTGCGGTGGGCTATGGGGGCAGGTGGGATATTCTTCAGGCAGTAAGAAATATTATTCAGAATGTGTTGCACAATGAGTTGGCACTGGATGATATTGATGAGGAATTTTTGGAGAAAAAGCTGGCTACAGGAAACATGCCTGCACCTGACCTGTTTATTCGTACCGGCGGAGAGCAGCGCATCAGCAATTTTCTATTGTGGCAACTGGCTTATACGGAACTGTACTTCAGTGACACGCTCTGGCCGGATTTCGGCCCACATGAACTGGAAAAAGCGTTTGAAAGCTACCGTATAAGGCAAAGAAGATTTGGTCTTACGCAAGAGCAGCTTGCGTGATTGCGCAATGCTGAAACAGCGCATTATCACAGCAGTAGCTCTGGGGACAGGTATTTTTTCTGCCGTTCTGTTTTTGCCGAACCACTGGCTGGCATTCATTTTCGCTTTGATCACACTGTTTGCTGCCTGGGAGTGGGCCGGATTGATTTCCTTGCCTGGTCCTCTCTGGAAAGTCATGTATGCTGCTTCAATGGTTGTTATGCTTGTCGCAGCATGGGTCCGTCCTGATTATGCGAATACTGTTTTTCTGGCTGCAGCACTATGGTGGATAGGGGTCGTCATTATGCTTGCTGCATATGAGTCCAGTTGGCTTCATACCGGCTGGCTGCAGTGGCTACTGGGACTTTCAGGTTTTGTGGTACTGGGGCCTGCCTGGCTGAGTCTGGTTTTTTTACATAAGCACTACCCGGCTTTACTGGTCTTCCTGCTGATACTGGTCTGTGTTTCGGATATTTCTGCATATTTTGCAGGCAGACGGTTCGGGAAAAATAAACTTGCACCCAGTCTGAGTCCTGGGAAATCCCGCGAAGGATTGTGGAGTGCCTTGGCGGCTTCTTTGGTGTTTGCAATTTCCGGCATGTATGTGCTTGGGCTGGACAAGGCTGTTTGGCTATATTTTGTATGCCTGTGTCTGATTACCGTGTTGATTGCACTGGTTGGGGATTTATATGAAAGTCTGTTAAAGCGCAGGGCTGGAGTCAAGGATAGCGGTACGATTTTACCAGGCCACGGGGGAGTGCTGGATAGGATCGATAGCTTGACTGCTGCAGCCCCCAGTTTTATGCTCGGAGTACACTGGGTCTATGAATGAACCGGAAGCGGACCCCAAACCTGTACCAGGTAATGTAACTCATGTGTCAATACTGGGCGCTACTGGCTCAGTAGGCGTCAATACCCTGAAGGTGATCGAGCAGCATGCCACGAGATTTTCTGTCACCGCACTCACAGCCAACAATAATATCGATCTTTTATATGAGCAGTGCCTAAAGTTCCGGCCTGGGCTTGCAGTGGTGGCTAATGAAAAACTGGTGGATCAGTTTAGTGCCAGGTTTTCTGGAAATGAGTATAAGCCCGACATCCATGCAGGCAATCATGGACTGGAACTTGCTGCAAGTCTGGATGAAGTTGATTTTGTGATGGCTGCAATTGTAGGGGCAGCAGGGCTGCCTGCAACCCTTGCGGCGGCGCAGGCAGGTAAACGCATATTACTTGCCAATAAAGAGGCCCTGGTAATGTCGGGTGGCCTGCTAATGGATATGGCGAATCGGCATGCAGCAAAGTTACTACCCATTGATAGTGAACATAATGCTGTATTTCAGTGTCTATCCGGCAGTAATGAATGTGAAGTTGAAAAGATTATCCTGACAGCCTCGGGCGGTCCGTTTTTAAAACTGCCCTTGGATGAATTTGCAGAGGTTACCCCTCAGCGGGCCTGTGCACACCCCAACTGGGAAATGGGTAAAAAGATATCTGTAGATTCTGCAACCATGATGAATAAAGGATTAGAAGTCATTGAGGCTTGCATGTTGTTTGAGAAAAATGCAAACGATATTGAAGTTGTGATACATCCCCAGTCGATCATCCATTCACTGGTAGCGTATGTGGACGGTTCCATATTGGCACATCTGGCTTATCCAGATATGCGGGTACCTATCGCGCATGCCCTGGCTTGGCCGCAACGCATACGTTCAGGTATCAGCAGCATTGATCTGGCACAACTCGGCCCTCTAGAGTTCACTGCGCCCGACCGAAACCGGTTTCCCTGTTTGCAGCTGGCCTATCAGGTACTGGAGGAGCCTGCCGGAAGCGCTGCGATTATCCTGAATGCTGCAAATGAGGTGGCTGTGGGAAGCTTCCTGAAAGCTGAAATACGTTTTACAGAGATTCCTGTCATAATTGATGCAGCATTGCAGCATGTCGAGCATGAAAATGTGCAGGAACTGGAAATGATTCTGACAAAGGATAAGCAGACCCGTTTGTATGCAAAGAGGTTTATTGAGCAGTCAATATTGAGGCATTCATGATACAGATACTGAACTATGTATTTGCTTTTGTGGTTGTGGTGGGCATTGTTATCACTGTCCATGAATTTGGTCATTGCTGGGTTGCCAAAAAGCTTGGTGTAAAGGTATTGCGGTTCTCAATAGGCTTTGGGAAACCTCTTTTAACCAAATCGGTGGGAGAAACTGAATACGTTCTGGCTAGCATCCCGCTGGGCGGTTATGTGAAGATGCTTAATGAACGTGAAGGTGAGGTTTGTGAACGTGAAGCGCACCGTGCCTTTAACCGTCAGTCGGTCTGGAAAAGATTTGCGATTGTATCAGCAGGCCCAATATTCAATTTTATTTTTGCAGTGTTTGCATACTGGCTGGCGTTTGTTGTAGGTGTTGAAGGGGTCAGGCCTACGGTTGGTGAGGTGTTGCCACAGAGCATCGCCTGGCAGGCGGAAATCAGAGCTAATGACACGTTCGTTTCAGTAGAAAATGTGCCTGTCCATACTTGGCAGCAAACTTCAATCCAATTGTTAAACCGGGCGCTCGAATCCGGTATGGTTACTGCAACCCTGCAAAGTGAGGATTCCAGACTGAAGGTCGTAACACTGGACCTAAGAGATACCAGGCAATTATTGTCAGAAGGTAATTTGCTGGAAAAGCTGGGGACTACGCCTTGGAGGTATATGTATGAACCAGTCTTTGGTGAGATCAAGTCCGGTGTTGCCAAAACTGCCGGAATTCAAGCAGGGGACAGGGTAATCAGTGTTGATGGTTCACAAGTACAGAGCTGGCGTGACCTGGTCCAATATATTCAGGCCCGTGCCGCAGTTCCTATCAATATGGTTGTGGAGCGGGATCATCAGCGTCTGGAGTTTGAATTAATACCTGAACCTGATAACAGGGATGGGAAAACCATAGGTCGTGTGGGAGCCTATCCATTTGTGGATCAGGCACAGCTTGAGCGGCAGAAAGTCGTAGTCCGCTATAACCCGTTTGAGGCCGTACCCCGAAGTCTGGTTAAAACATGGGAAGTGTCGATTTTAACCCTGAAGCTGTTGTGGAAGCTGGTGAGCGGTGAAGCTTCATTGAAAAATATCAGTGGTCCTGTGACTATTGCTGAGTATGCTGGGGTTTCGGCAGCTATAGGGGTTTCAGCCTTTGTGGGCGCCATGGCAATCATCAGTATAAGTATTGGGATACTTAATTTGTTGCCGATCCCGATGCTGGATGGTGGCCATCTGTTCTATTATCTCATTGAGATCGTAAAGGGGAGTGCAGTATCGGAACAGGTCGAAGCCTTTGGGCAGCGATTAGGTATAATGGCGCTGGTCGGGTTAATGTGTCTGGCTTTTTACAACGACATATATCGGCTGTTGCAATAAGCCCGCCATTTTGTGCGGGAATCGTATCGGGCAGCGATTAGGTATAATGGCGCTGGTCGGGTTAATGTGTCTGGCTTTTTACAACGTTATATTTTGGCTGCTACAATTAAAACAACAATACAACATATGTGTTTGTTAAAACGAGTTATTCTTCTTTTCCTGCTTGGAATTTTATCCATACCGGCTCAGGCCGGGGTCTTTCGTCTGCAGGACATTCAGATCGAAGGCCTTGAGCGTATTGACGCAGGCACGGTGTTTACCTACCTGCCTGTAAAAGTAGGTGATCAGGTAGATGAGGATCAGACTGCACGGATTGTCCGCGAGCTTTACAAAACTGGTCTTTTCAAGGACATCAAGCTGCGCCGTGAAGGGAATATACTAGTTGTTGTGGTACAGGAAAGGCCTGGCATTGCAAGCATAACCTTCGATGGAAACAAGATACTCGACGATGAACAGTTGGCCAAGGGGCTGGTAGGTATTGGTATTGCAAGCGGTCATGTTTTTAATCGCTCGGTGCTTGAGCGGTTGGAAAATGAATTGTTACAACAGTATTTTGCATTTGGTAAATACAACGTAAAAATTGATACCCAGGTAAATGAATTGCCGCGCAACCGGGTAGATATCAGCATAAAGATTGCTGAAGGCGATGTGGCTAGAATCATGCAGGTAAAAATTGTAGGTAACACAAGTTTTGACGAAGAGGAACTGACTGAAAGTTTTGAGTCTGGACTGAAGCCCTGGTATAAGTTTTTTGGTACACGTGATCGCTACGCCAAGCAAAAACTTCAGGGTGACCTTGAGATATTGCGATCACACTACCTCAATCACGGCTATTTAAAGTTTAATATCAAGTCTACGCAGGTTTCGCTCAGCCCTAACAAGGAAGACATTTTCATTACCATCAACATTGAAGAAGGCGATCAGTACACACTGGAGGAAATCAAGCTTGCAGGAGATCTGGTTTTTCCGGAAGAAGAACTCATGCCTTTGATTCATTTTACTCCAGGAGAAATTTTTTCACGTACAAGAGTAGTTCTGTCTACTGAAGCAATCCTGCGCAAGCTTGGTGACAGGGGATATGCATTTCCCAATGTTAATCCCGTCCCTGAGCTTAATGAAGAAGACAAGACCGTAAAAGTCACCCTTTTTGTAAGTCCAGGCAAGCGCGCCTATGTACGCAGAATAAATTTTCGTGGCCACAAGATCACACATGATGATGTTTACCGGAGAGAGCTGAGACAAATGGAAGGGGGATGGTATTCGCGGACAGCCGTTGAGAACTCAAGACGCAGGATCCAGAGGCTGACGTATGTAGAATCCGTTGAAGTAGAAACCCGGCCGGTACCCGGAGTTGGTGATCTGGTCGATCTAGATATCGAAGTCAAGGAAAGGCTAGCAGGTAGTTTTAACATTGGTGCTGGCTATTCAGACAGCCAGGGCGCTGTTTTTTCTTCAAGCGTAAGTCAGGAAAATTTCTTGGGTTCCGGCAAAACCGTGTCGTTTTCAATCAATACGAGCAAGGTCAACACCGTTTATGCTTTGAATTATGTGGATCCCTACTACACAATTGATGGTGTAAGCAGGGGGTTTGGTTTTAATTATGTGTCTACCGAAGCTGATGAGGCAGATATTTCTGATTTTGATACGGACCAATTTGGTGTAAGCATGAGTTACGGAATACCCTTGACAGAGGTTGATCGTGTCAATGCCTTTGCACAGATAAACAGGACTGAAGTATCCATAGGCAGTAATACGGCACAGGAAATAGTAGATTTTATTGGCAATAATGACGATGAGTATACCAACCTTACATTATCTTCCAGTTTTGTGCACGATACACGGGATCGCAGACTGTTTCCCAACATCGGAAACAGGCAGCGTGCAGGACTGGAGTTTACTGTGCCCGGTAGTGACCTGGAGTTTTACAAGGTAACCTACAGTAGTTCATTTTATTTTCCCTTGAGCGAGACTTTCACCCTGTCGCTGGGAAGTGAATTCGGGTATGGTGATGTGTACACGGGTGATGAGGATTTGCCATTTTTCGAAAGGTTTCATGCCGGTGGCTTCAGAACCGTGCGTGGGTATGAGAATAACAGTTTGGGTCCCAAGGATTCACTTGGTGAGCCATTTGGCGGGAACCTTCTGACAACCTTAAGAAGCGAGTTGCTGTTTCCTCCGCCCCCATTACCACTGATCGCCCCGGGCAGTGCCCGAGTGAGCTTGTTTGTCGATGCCGGGAATGTTTTTGAGGAGTTTGATGATTTTGAAGCCGGTGACCTGCGGGGTTCAGTTGGACTTGGTATCAATATAATAACAGGTTTTGGTGGTATCAGTGCGGTACTTGCGGCACCCTTCAATGATGAGTCAGAAGATGATACGGAATCATTTCAGTTTAATTTAGGAACAAGTTTTTAGCGTTTGGGGGAAACTAGGAATAATGGAATTTAAATTACTCAGGAATATTATTTATACGGTAGCTCTGTTATTGCCGGTTGTTGTAGCTGCAGAGACTAAAATAGGGTACATCAATCTGGCCGAAATACTTGAGAAGTCACCTCAGGCAGATGCAGCTCGCAAAACACTGGAAAAAGAATTTTCGTATCGGAATGAAAAGCTTACTACTGCACGTGACGAGATTCTGAAATTTGAAGAAACGCTGAAAAATGACGGTGCCGTAATGACTGATACCCGACGCACCGAGCTCGAGAAGGAAATACTTAACAAGAAAAGGGAATACAGTCGGCAGCAGGACGAACTCAAGGAAGATTTTAATATCAGGCGTAATCAGGAAATCGGTAACCTGCAAAAGAGTGTCAATGAGGTTGTAACCAGTCTCGCCGAAAATGAAAACTACGACCTGGTGGTTACGCAGCCTGTACTTTTCGCAAGTGACCGCATTGATATGACAAAGCGTGTGCTAGAGGAGTTGCGGAAAGTTCAATAGTTGATAATGCGTAGTGTCGTTTACTCTTGCAAAATTGTCCGAATTTACTGCGACAACGGTAGTAGGTGACCCGGACTGTGAAATTGATCGTGTAGACAGCCTTCAGCATGCCGGTGCCGGTGCTATTACATTTTTTGCGAGCCCGAAATTCAAACGGGAGTTGAAGCATACACATGCTTCGGCAGTAATTCTGGAAGAGGCATTTCTGGAGGGTTGTCCGGCGCATGCCTTGATCACTGATAACCCGTATCTGATTTTTGCCAAAATTGCCGGTTTGCTGAATCCCTTGCCTTCGCATGAGTCGGGCATTCATCCCGCAGCAGTTGTTTCAGATAACGCAACGGTAGGCGAGGGCTGTACCATTGGTCCCTGTACAGTTATTGATGATGACTGTGTGATCGGGAATAACACCTATATAGGCTCAAACTGCAGCATACACAAAGCCTGTGTGATAGGAGAAGGTTGTCGCCTTGTCAGCCAGGTCACCTTGTGCGAGAAAACAGTATTGGGACTGCGCGTGATCATTCATCCAGGGGCTGTTATTGGCAGTGATGGGTTTGGTCTTGCTAAGGAAGACACCAAATGGTTCAAAATTCCGCAACTGGGCAGGGTTCAGATTGGGAATGATGTGGAAATCGGTGCCAATACTACCATTGATCGCGGCACATTAGGGGATACCATCCTGGAAGAAGGAGTCAAGCTTGATAATCAGATTCAGGTTGCACATAACGTTAAAATTGGTGCCCACACTGCCATTGCCGGATGTACCGGTATATC
The DNA here is from genome assembly GCA_965205275.1 of Gammaproteobacteria bacterium. Taxonomy (GTDB): domain Bacteria; phylum Pseudomonadota; class Gammaproteobacteria; order UBA4575; family UBA4575; genus WTFY01. Next base: position 1,155,920 of record OZ242168.1, on the reverse strand, counting down.
AGGCAGCACAACTATTGGTAAATTTTGCAGTATTGGCGGCGGTGTTGGAATCGCCGGGCATCTTCAGATTGCTGATCATGTCACCCTTGGTGGTATGACACGGATGGCGTGCTCCATCAAAAAGGCAGGCGTCTATGTCTCCGGGACTCCAGTCCAGCCATACAGGAAATGGCTGCGCAGTTCAGCGTTGTTCAATAAACTTGAGGAACTGGCAGGTCGAATTAAGAAACTGGAAGAACAAAAAGGCCAAGCTGACCATGACTGAGATGAGCGTTCATGAAATTTTAAAGTACCTGCCTCACCGGTATCCGTTTTTACTGGTAGACCGGGTGCTAGAATGCAAGACGGGCGAGTCCATTCTGGCACTGAAAAATGTCAGCTATAACGAGTCCTATTTCCAGGGACATTTTCCGGGTGCGCCGGTCATGCCGGGGGTATTGATTCTTGAGGCGCTTGCACAGACTGCAGGTCTGCTTGCATTGAGCAATCCCGAATGGCGCCCGGATGATGACAGTCTGTATTTGTTCGTCGGTATTGATAAGGCACGTTTCAAGCGACAAGTAAGTCCAGGTGATCAGCTTATCCTGGATGTACAGCTGATCAGGCATAAGCGTGACTATGGTGTATTTAGTGTCAAGGCGTCCGTTGGTGAAGAGATTGCAGCCACCGCGGAGTTGATGTGCGTTTTCAAGAGTGTGGAAACCAAGTGAGGTAGACCATGTCTTCGGTAAGGGTTCGTGAAAGGAGTCAGATTCATGCAACTGCAATCGTTGATCCTGAAGCCCGGCTGGACACCAATGTATCAGTTGGCCCTTATTCTATTATCGGACCGCAGGTAAGTATCGGCAGAAATACGTGGATTGGGCCGCACGTGGTAATTACAGGTGCTACCACCATAGGAATAGAAAACCGGATTTTTCAGTTCTCATCGATTGGAGAGATTCCGCAAGACAAGAAATATCATGGCGAGCACAGCGAACTGATTATCGGGGATAACAACATGATCAGGGAATACGTAACCATCAATTCCGGTACGGAACATGGTCAGGGGTATACCAAAATAGGAGATCGCAACTGGATTATGGCCTATGTTCACATTGCCCATGATTGCACGCTGGGTGATGACACGGTATTTGCAAATGGTGCAACCTTGGCAGGCCATGTAGTGGTTGATGAGTTTGCTACACTTGGTGGGTTTACGCTGGTACACCAGTTTTGTCGCATTGGGGCACATTCATTTTGTGCAATGGGTACCGCCCTGAATAAAGATCTGCCCCCTTATGTTATGGCGTCAGGAAATTTTGCAACGACCCACGGACTTAATAAGGAGGGCCTGCAGCGTCGCGGATTTTCGGAAGAATGTATCAGGGTTCTGCATCAATCCTACAGGTTGCTTATTCGAAGCAAAGGTTCCAGAAGCGAGAATATTTTGCAGGTAGAGGAACTTGCAAAAAAACACCCCGAAGTCCGGAATTTTCTGGACTTCATTCTGGCAAGCAAAAGAGGAGTCGTACAGTAGACCCAGTGTCAACCGGATGCAATCAGTTGTGCTGCAAGTCTCGCGGCCTCAGCGGAGCCGTTTTTTTCACCCAAAGTGTTTCGGATCATGCTCATTTCACTTTTCATTCTGGCTGTATAAGGATGGTCTGAAAGCAGCCTCTCCAGTTCCCCTGCAATATTTTCGGGTGTTGCTTCATGCTGGATGAACTCCCGGCATATCTCCTTGCCAGCGATGACATTGGCAATTCCGGCGTACGTAAAATCCACCAGCTGGCTTAGGATTTGATAGGTAATTGGTGAGACCTTGTAGATGATCAGCATGGGGGTTTGCATGAGTGTTACTTGCAGGGTCACTGTACCTGAGACTGCTGCAATTGCATCACAGGCATGAATAACATCGTAGATATTTGCAGTGGTAGTAGTGATGTCAACAGGTATATTGCGAGTAAATTTTACCATCAAATCCGAAGATAAGGTCGGTGCAACGGGTACTATAAACTGAACATCAGGACGTTGTTGCGAGAGAGCGGTGGCAGCTTGGGTCAAGGTAGGGAAATTATGCTCGATTTCACTTGTTCGACTCCCCGGAAAAATACCTACAAGTTTTTTGTCCGTATTTAATTTATGATCCTTAAAAAAAATATTTTTGTCAGTGGTAATGCGCGCATCTTCTAATAACGGGTGCCCTACATACTCCACAGGAACTCCTGCATCCCTGTAGAGCTGTTCCTCAAATGGAAAAACTGTGGCCATCATGGTCACATATTTTTTTATAACCCGCATGCGTGATGAGCGCCACGCCCAGATTTGTGGACTAATGTAATACATGACTTTTATGCCACGGCGCTTGGCCTCCTTTGCCAGACGTAAATTAAAATCCGGTGAGTCAATCAGTACCAGTACATCCGGTCGATTACGCTGCAGTTCATTTCTCATTCTGTTTAGAATTTTGCGCAGGCGAGGATAATGTCTGAGCACCTCGATCAAGCCGATCACGGATAGCTCTGATGCATCGACAATGGTATTGACTCCGGCCCTGCGCATGTGGCTGCCTCCAAGGCCATAACAGGTCACATCCGGCAGAATTTTCTTCAACTCAAGGATCAGCTTGGCACCATGCAAATCTCCGGAAGCCTCTCCCGCAACGATCATCAGGCGCGGCGCCAGGCACTTAGCCGACATATACCTGTCTGATCGTGTTCACAACGGTTTCGATCTGGGCCTCGGATATTTCCGGGAATATGGGTAGCGAGAGACATTGTTTGCATACGGTATTTGTGTTGGGCAGATCAAAGGACCTTGCAATGCTGGAAAAAGCTTTCTGGTCTGGCAGGGGCATAGGATAGTATACGGCATGCCCGATCTGTTCATTCTGCAACTGACCGATTATGGCGGCCCTCGCCTGGCTAAGTATTGTATATTGATGAAATACGTGCGACAGGCCGTCCGTTTGGTACGGTACCTGTATGGGTAATGGGTCAAGCATATCGCTGTAGTGTTTGGCGGCATGGATTCGTTGCTGAGTAAACCTGTCTAGATATTTAAGTTTAACTCTTAATATAGCTGCCTGTAACTCATCGAGACGACTGTTCCACCCGATGATCTGATGCTGGTTGCGGGTTTTGCTGCCGTGATTTTTCAATAAGGTAAACTGTTCTGCCAGTTCATCAGAGTCTGTAGTAAACAGGCCACCATCCCCACAGCTGCCTAGGTTTTTACTGGGAAAAAAACTGAAACAGCCTGCATGGCCCAGGGAACCTGTATGTTTTTGCGCAACTCGGGCCCCGAATGACTGTGCACAATCTTCAATAACCAGCAAATCATGCTGCTGTGCCAGTTTGCAAATAGCATGCATGTCTGCCGCTTGGCCAAATATGTGTACAGGCAGGATGACGCGGGTTCTGGAATTTATCGCCGGTTCGATCGATTCGGCAGTGATGCTGAATGTGACCGGGTCAATATCGACGAACACTGCAGTAGCCCCCACATGACCAATTGCCTCGGCGGTAGCTGCAAAGCTGAAGGGTGTCGTGATGACCTCATCATTGTTCCCGATCTCGCAAGCACGCAATGCCAGGTGCAGTGCATCGCTCCCGGAATTGCATGAAATGGCGTGTCTTACATCCAGATATCTAGCCGCTTCTATCTCAAACTGTTTGACATTTGGACCCTGTATGAATTGTGTGCTAGAAAGTACCTCCGCAATAGCAGCGTCGATTTCCTGTTGCAACAGTACATATTGCAATTTCAGGTCCAGCATTGGAATCATTGACGGTGTATTCCGGGTGAGTTGAGGGGGCTAGGTCAGTTGCTCACTGATTGAAATAGCAGTTTGCAGGGCACGCTTGCCGTCTTGCCCGGTAACCTTGGGCAGAGATCCGTTTGCAATGCAGTTTAAAAAGCTGTCAATTTCAGTTAACAGTGCATCGAATGTACCACAACAGGTTTTCTGTACGTCAATATTAGGTACACCGGGGTACATTTCCTGTTTTCCTTTTCGATAAACTGCCAGTTCACGGTTTTGAAAATCGACAGAGAGATAGGCTTCATTTTGGAAAATGCGCATTTTACGAGCTGTTGCAGTACTTACCCGGCTGGCAGTAATATTTGCAACACATCCGTTTTTAAAAACAATACGAGCATTCGCGATATCAATATCGTTAGACAGTACCGATGTGCCTCTGGCATCAATCTTCTCTACATCTGATTTTACGATATCGAGAATGATATCGATATCATGGATCATCAGGTCAAGGATCACGTTGACCTCTGTACCGCGTGGTTTGTATGGTGCCATGCGATGGGATTCTATGAATCTGGCCTCGGTCAGTTCCTCTTCCAGTGCTATGATTGCAGGATTGAAGCGCTCCAGATGTCCCACCTGTAAAATCTTGTCATGCTGCCTGGCCAAGGCAATCAGTGTATCGGCCTGATCCAGTGTAGTGGTTATCGGTTTCTCAACCAGAACATGAGATTGATTACAAAGAAATTTCTGTGCCACATCAAAGTGCAGATCCGTAGGCACGACAATACTGACTGCATCCACCTGCCCAAGGAGTTCGTGATAGTCAGCGACGGGGGTACATGAAGTTGCTGCCGCCACCTCCTGTGCCTTTCCAAAGTCCTTGTCTGCAACAGCAATTAATGTACTGTTTTCCAGCTGATAAAATTTTTGTGCATGAAACTTGCCTAAATGGCCCGCACCGATCACAGCTGTTTGTATCTCTGACACTTTATTTCCAGTATCCTTCAAACAAATGTGCAGTATACAAGTTTGTGTGCTGACCACTAACCCTTACATTACGCAAGCTGGTTAGTTTTTGATCAATTGCTGTTGATAGAAGACAATATATACTCGTTTGCACAGGTGGCCGGGATCGATGAGGCCGGTCGTGGCTCGCTGGCCGGGCCGGTGGTTGCTGCTGCCGTGATTTTGCATCCGGACCAGCCTGTAGGAGGTTTGAAGGATTCTAAAAAGCTTTCCTCCAAGAGACGCAGGCAGCTTTTTGAGGAGATCAGATCCAAGGCCGTTTGCTGGGCAGTGGGACGGGCTACGGCTGTCGAAATAGACAAGCTAAATGTCCATAATGCAACATTACTTGCAATGCAGCGCGCCTGGAATGCGGTGCCATTCGAAGTTGTGCGTGTTCTGGTGGATGGTTTGTACTGCCCTGAACTGGCGACACCCTGTACGGCCATTGTAAAAGGCGACCAGTCTGTCCCGGTCATTAGTGCTGCCTCCATACTGGCCAAAGTTACGCGTGATGAAGAAATGCTCAAATACCATAATACCTACTCGCAATATGGTTTCGACCGGCACAAGGGGTATCCGACCGCACAGCATATTGCCGCCCTGCAGGAACACGGTCCCTCTGATCTGCACCGTAAAAGCTACCGCCCTGTCAGGGATGTGCTGCATTTGCAGACCGGTAGGTCGAACTCCAGGGCTAAAAAGCAAAGCGGTTGATTGTGCATTCAAATAACAGTTATCAGGCAAGCGATGAGACAATTTGTACATCTGCATCTACACACTGAATACTCACTCATAGACAGTATTGTACGTGTGCCTAAACTCATGGAATCCGTGAGCAGGCAGGGGATGGCTTCAGTAGCCCTTACAGATGTGAATAATTTATTTGCGTTAGTAAAGTTCTATCAGGCTGCAATTCGTCATGGAGTGAAGCCCATTATTGGCCTTGAAGCTCGGGTATCGGGTTTGTCGCCTGAAGAGCCGGATTCCAGAATTGTTTTCCTGTGCAGGAATGAGAAGGGATATAAAATGCTGACCAAACTGGTTACGCGGGCTTATCTTGAAAACCAGGACGTCAGCGGTCCAGTTTTGCAACGCAACTGGCTGGTCGGCTCAGGACAGGACCTGATTGTATTGTCAGGGGCAGAAGATGGAGATGTCGGCAAGGCAATTGTTGCAGGGGACGAGAGTCTGGCCAGTGCATATATCGAATTCTGGTGCTCGCATTTTATCGATAATTACTACATTGAACTGCAGCGTACTGGTCGTGATGAAGAGGAACAGTACATCTGTGAGGCACTGGAGCTGGCCGTAAAATTTTCCCTGCCGGTGGTGGCGAGCAACAATGTGCGATTTTTATACAGCCAGGATTTTGAGGCACATGAAGCACGTGTCTGCATCCAGACAGGCTGTGTATTGAATGATCCGCGCCGACCACGCCTCTATTCCAGGCAGCAATATCTTCGCAGCAGCGAAGATATGGCAGAGCTGTTTGCGGATATTCCAGAAGCCATCACCAATAGCATCGAAATTGCCAAACGCTGCAATGTCACCCTGAACTTTGGTGACAGTGTATTGCCAAAATTTCCAATACCGGATTCACTTGAGCCACAGGAATATATGCTTTCTGAAGCCGAAAAAGGGTTGTCGCGACGCCTGGAGAAAAAAGGCATCAAAGGTTCATCTGCAATGAAAGAGTATTCGGCGCGGCTGCATAGCGAATTGGAAGTCATAAACGCAATGGGGTATGCAGGGTATTTTCTCATTGTGGCTGACTTTATAAGATGGGCAAAAGAAAATGCCATACCAGTGGGGCCCGGTCGGGGTTCGGGTGCCGGGTCTCTGGTTTCCTATTCGCTGGGCATTACCGATATTGATCCATTGCAGTACGACTTGCTGTTTGAACGCTTTTTAAACCCCGAACGTGTGTCCATGCCCGACTTTGATATTGATTTTTGCATGGCGAACCGTGATCGTGTGATTGAATACGTAGCGCAACGCTATGGACAGACCCATGTCAGCCAGATTATTACCTATGGCAGTATGGCCGCACGTGCAGTGGTACGCGATGTCGGTCGCGTGCTTGGATATCCTTACGGGTTTATCGACCGCATTGCCAAGCTAATTCCGTTTGAAGTCGGTATGACCTTGAACAAGGCACTGGAGCGTGAGCCTGCACTGCAGGAACAGTATGAGAGCGAACAGGATATACGCACGGTCATGGACATGGCCAAAAGCCTTGAGGGTCTCGTGCGTAATGCAGGCAAGCACGCCGGTGGAGTAGTGATCGCACCTTCTGAACTCACCGAGTTTACCCCTTTGTATTGTGAGGCGGGTGGCACCAATGTGGTTACACAGCTGGATAAGGATGATGTTGAGACCATTGGTTTGGTTAAATTTGATTTCCTGGGGTTGCGCACACTTACCATTATTGATAACACCGTTCGCATCGCTAATGAAAAACTCAACCAGCAGGGCCGGCCACGTATCCATATCGATGAAATACCACTTGATGACAAGGCGGCATATGAGACGCTGAAACGCTGGCAAACCACTGCAGTGTTTCAGCTTGAATCCAGTGGTATCAAGGACATCATCAAAAGACTCAAGCCGGACAGCTTTAGCGACATTGTCGCCTTGGTGGCATTGTACCGTCCTGGTCCACTGCAATCGGGTATGGTAGAAGATTTTATTTTACGTAAGCACGGTGCACGGGTAGATTATTTTCACCCCGCTCTAGAGCCGGTCCTCAAGCAAACCTATGGGGTGATCCTGTATCAGGAGCAAGTGATGCAGATTGCACAAATACTCGCTGGATATACTTTGGGTGGCGCGGATATTTTACGGCGTGCCATGGGTAAGAAAAAGCTTGAAGAAATGGCACAGCAAAGAACAGTTTTTGTATCAGGTGCTGTACAGCGTGGTGTGCATAAAGAAAAAGCGAACCACATTTTTGATCTAATGGAAAAGTTTGCGGGGTACGGGTTTAATAAATCTCACTCGGTAGCGTATGCGTTGCTGGCATACCAGACGGTCTGGCTGAAAACACATTTTCCTGCTGAGTTTATGTCGTCGGTGATGTCTTCTGATATTGACAATACCGACAAGGTAGTCAATCTTATTGATGAGTGTCGAGGGTTGGGTCTTGGAGTACTGTCACCGGATATCAACAGCTCCCACTATGACTTTACTGTGCCGGATGATAAAAATATCCTGTATGGTCTGGGTGCCATCAAAGGGGTGGGACAGGCTGCGGTCCAGCAGATTGTAGAAGTGCGCAACCAGCAGGGCGCGTACAAAAGTCTGGATGACTTCTGTCTGTGCCTGGGCTCACAAAAAGTCAACAGACGTTGTATTGAGGCCTTGATACGTGCTGGTGCAATGGACTGCTTTGGCCATACCCGTGCTAGCCTGTTTGAGCATCTTGATAAAGCATTGCGTCATGCCGATCAGTGCCAGCGTGACAGCGATGCCGGGCAAAATGATATGTTTGCTTATGTTGAGACAAACATGAAAGCGGACAAGGTGCAGGTCATTGCAGAATGGGACGATGAAAGGAAGTTATCCGGGGAGCGCCAGACACTAGGGCTTTACCTGACCGGCCATCCGATCAAGCGGTATCAGGGTGAATTGAAAAAAATTACCAATAACACGGTTGGGGAACTGTTGAACAATGGGCATTACGCCAGACAGCCACGGTCGGCTCGTGAGGAAACCGGCAAGGAAGTTCTGGTTGCAGGATTGCTGGATCAGATAAGACTGCGCAACAGCGCCAAGGGCCGCCTCGCATTTCTGACGCTGGATGATAATACCGGAAGAATTGATGTGGCTGTATTTGCCAATGACTATGCAAGGTTTAACCATTTACTGGTCAAGGATGCCATACTGATCATCAAGGGCAGTCTGGGGTGGGATGAGTTTACAGAGCGAGTACGTGTTCGTGCCAATGAAATATGGAATTTTGATGAGTACGTGAAACACTATGGCACCTCGTTGAATATAAAGGTTAAGACCAGTGGAACATCATCTTCCTGGGTGCAGGACCTGCAGCAGCATCTGCTTCCCTTTAAAGATGGCAACTGCTCTATTCTTGTTGAATATGAAAGTAACTCAGTGGCGGCACGACTGGAATTTCCGGAAGACTGGAATGTTTCCCTTGATGAAAAATTGCTACGGCATCTGAGAGGAATATCTGAGGTTCTGAGCGCAAATGTTGTATACAAGAAGCCGGTGACTAATGCATGATTACAGATCGTCACTTCACATGATAAAAAGTGTTTCAACTGAGTTTTAGGATGAACCCTGACTACCTTGATTTTGAACAACCCATTGCAGAGTTGGAGGCCAAGATCGATGAATTGAGGCTGGTTGAAGGTGCCAATGAATTTAATCTCAATGAAGAGATTATCCGATTGCAAACCAAATCCCAAAGCCTGATTGAATCGATCTTTCGCAACCTCAGTCCGTGGCAGGTCGCACAGCTTGCCCGCCACCCCAAGCGGCCCTATACCCTGGATTACATTGGCCAGCTGTTTACAGGCTTCACCGAATTGCATGGTGATCGTATGTACGCAGATGATGCTGCAATTATCGCAGGCATCGCCAAATTCGATAAACAGTCTGTGGCGATAATCGGTCATCAGAAAGGACGTAATACCAATGAAAACATACAACGTAATTTTGGCATGCCGCGACCTGAAGGATATCGCAAGGCATTAAGAATTATGGAACTGGCTGAGCGCTTCAGGTTACCGGTATTGACTTTTGTCGATACACCCGGGGCCTATCCGGGCATTGGTGCAGAGGAGCGGGGTCAGAGTCAGGCTATTGCATTGAATTTGCAGCGCATGTCTGAATTGCGAACACCCATTTTATGTACGATCATTGGCGAGGGCGGCTCTGGTGGAGCGCTTGCAATTGGCGTATGTGATTATTTGTCGATGTTGAGTTACAGCACTTATTCGGTGATTTCTCCGGAAGGATGTGCATCAATTCTCTGGAAAGATGCCGGCAAGGCTGAGGATGCTGCGATTGCGCTTGGCATTACCGCACAACGCTTGAAAGAGTTAAAACTGATTGATGAGATTATTGAGGAGCCGCTGGGAGGTGCACACCGGGATACTGAGACCACATGTGAAAACGTGCGTAAAGCACTCACCAGTACCCTGAGAAGAATGAATTCCATGAGCATCGATGATTTGCTTGCAGCCCGTTATAAACGCCTTACTCAATACGGAACATTCAAGTAATTTGTCTCGCTGACGTTTGCATGCAAAAAGGCAACCTGTTCCATGCAGTCGATTGATTCTTTTTTGCAACACTTCTTTGGGCAACTCCAGTTTGTTTCCCGTTATATCATCGCCTTCAGCGGTGGTATGGATTCGACTGTGTTGCTGCATGGCATGAAAAGACTCGGGTTGCCCTTGCGTGCCGTGCATGTCAATCATCACTTGCAACAGGAGTGTGAGCAATGGCAAGAACATTGCCATGCAATATGCAGGCAATGGGAGATTGCATATACGCTGACCCATGCAAAGGTGGAAAAATTGCCGCAGCAAAGCATTGAGGAAAATGCGCGCCAGGCAAGGTACGGATTGTTATTTGAGCAGGTTGGTCCGCAGGATGCACTGGTGACTGCACATCATAAGGATGATCAGGCCGAAACCCTGTTGCTGCAACTTTTGCGTGGTGCCGGTCCTGCCGGGCTGGCTGCTATGTGCATGGACCAGACACTTGTACATGGCAGGCATCTACGCCCGTTACTTGGTTTCTCACGGGCAGAATTGAATGAGTATGCACGACAGAATTCCCTGGTCTGGGTAGAGGATCCTGCCAATAAGTCATTGGACTTCGATCGCAATTACCTGCGCGCTAAGGTCATGCCCGAACTTGTTCGGCGCTGGCCGGGGGCCGTGCAGACACTTTCCCGTACAGCCGGTTTACAGGGTGATGCCGTGCAGTGCCTGCATGAGCTTGCAAGCCTGGATGTACAGGCTGCCGCAACGGAACATGCCCATATACTGAATATCAAGGGTTTGCAGCGTCTGGGGATTGCCAGACTGAAAAATGCACTGCGTGGCTGGATAAAAGCGCATGCCATGCGGGCGCCTAGCAAAAAATTACTGGACGGTATTGCCGAGGATATTGTGTATATACAGGACTTGGAATCTGCACCTGTGCAAGCTTGGGCAGATGGAGAAATACGCCGCTACCGTGATCACCTGTATTTGCTGCGCCCTGTATCGCTGCATGATTCCAGTCAGATATTTCAATGGAGGGTGGACAGGCCTCTGGTGATCGAAAGCCTCAACCGGACCCTTTACTTCTCGGACCTGCAACAGCTTGGTGTTGCAGTGCCTGAAGGGGTACAAGAGCTTACGGTACAATTTCGAAGGGGTGGGGAGCGCATCAGACTATTTGGAGAAAAGCATCACAGGTCATTGAAAAATCTCTTTCAGGAAGGGGGTATTCCGCCTTGGGAGAGGGACCATATTCCATTGCTATACTACAATGGCCAACTGATTTCCGTACTGGGGTACTGGAATGCAGCCCTCTGGTGAAGCTGTCTTAAATAATGTCAGGCTGTAGATATCCTGGTCTGCGACTGGAAAATCTTGCGCAGTTTTGCTAGGCTTCAATCCCGTCTTGAATACACTTTCTTTCCGGCATTATTTTTAGCTGTGCAGGTGTGGATGCATATGATGGCCCAATGACGCGTTATATATTCATCACAGGCGGTGTGGTTTCTTCACTTGGCAAAGGCATCGCATCGGCCTCCTTGGGTGCAATTCTGGAAGCTCGCGGACTTAAAGTGAGTCTCATGAAGCTGGATCCGTACATCAATGTAGACCCAGGCACCATGAGCCCTTTTCAGCATGGTGAGGTGTTTGTAACCGCAGACGGTGCTGAGACCGACCTGGACTTGGGCCATTATGAGCGATTTGTAAACTTTCGTTCCAGTAAAAACAATAACTTCACCACTGGACAGATTTATGAAAATGTAATTCGTAAAGAACGCCGGGGAGACTATCTCGGCGGTACGGTACAGGTGATCCCGCATATTACCAACGAGATTAACCGGTGTGTGCAGGAAAGCACACGAGGGGCTGATGTTGCACTGGTGGAGATTGGCGGTACTGTAGGCGATATTGAATCACTTCCTTTTCTGGAGGCAATACGCCAATTGGGTGTGGAACTGGGGCGCAGGAGTACCCTGTATATTCATCTGACTCTGGTGCCGTATATCCAGGCCTCGGGCGAGATGAAAACAAAACCGACACAGCATTCAGTCAAGGAACTCAGGTCTATTGGTATTCAGCCTGACATACTTTTGTGTCGTTCAGATCGTGCTTTGCCGGAAGAGCAGCGTAAGAAAATTGCCCTGTTTACAAACGTTGAGGAAAAGGCAGTTATCTCTACAGTGGATGTGAGCACAATCTACAAGCTGCCACTCTGGCTGCATTCACAAGGTCTGGATACGATTATTGCAGAAAAATTTCAGCTTGATCTGCCTGCTACACAGTTGAAAGACTGGAAAGAGGTAGTACATGCCATTGAGTTTCCAGAGACTGAAGTCACGGTGGGGATGGTAGGCAAATATGTCGGCCTTACCGAGTCCTACAAATCATTGAATGAAGCACTCACCCATGCCGGTATTCATACCCGTACCAAGGTGAATATCCAGTACATTGATTCGGAAAGTATAGAAACAAGCGGTGTGGCCATGCTTGAGGGTCTGGACGCAATCCTTATTCCTGGGGGATTTGGCAAGCGGGGCATAGAAGGGAAAATTACAGCCTCACGTTATGCACGAGAGCATAACGTGCCTTACCTCGGTATTTGTCTGGGTATGCAGGTCGCTGTGATTGACTATGCCCGCCATGTTGCAGGCCTTGAAGATGCCCACAGCACTGAGTTCAAACAGGATGCCAGGAGTCCAGTGATTGCATTGATTACTGAATGGCAGGACCGTGCCGGGAGCATTGAGCGGCGCAGCAAAATTTCTGATCTGGGTGGCTCAATGCGCTTGGGGGAACAGGAATGCAAGCTGCACCCGGGATCCCTGGTGCAGGAGTTATATGGCAGGGAGTCCATAGCGGAACGGCATCGCCACCGTTACGAATTTAACAGTACATTTATGGCCAGTCTGCAGGATGCCGGGCTTTCTTTTACAGGCACCTCTGCAGATGATGCGCTGGCTGAAGTTATAGAGATAAGCAGTCATCCCTGGTTTATAGGGTGTCAGTTTCATCCGGAATTTACCTCTACGCCTCGCGTCGGGCATCCATTATTCACCGGTTTTATACAGGCCGCGCGTGCATTTCACAGTCAGCAAATCAATGCCGGCAAAAAAGATTTTGCCCAAAAGCAGGCCGCTTTTGCCGATCTGCCTGCACACACCCAAGGGCAATAAATTATACGCCCATGAAGCTTTGTGGCGTCGAAGTAGGGCTGGATCAGCCTTTTTTTCTGATTGCAGGACCATGTGTGGTTGAAAGTCTGGAACTGGCACGGGATACAGCAGGGAAACTAAAGGAGATTACTGCTGAGTTGAACATCCCGTTTATCTATAAGTCCTCTTTTGACAAGGCCAACCGATCTTCTGCAGACAGTTTTCGGGGCCTGGGGCTGGAAAAGGGCCTGCAAATCCTCGCACAGGTAAAAGAAGAGCTGGGCATATCCGTGTTGACGGATGTACATGAAGATACTCCTTTGCAGGAAGTCTCGGATGTTGTGGATGTTTTGCAAACCCCCGCTTTTTTATGTCGTCAAACGAATTTCATTCAGCGTGTTGCAGCATGTGGGCGTCCAGTGAACATCAAAAAAGGCCAGTTTTTGTCTCCCGCGGAAATGCAGTATGTAGTTGAAAAGGCTAAAGCACAGGGTAATCAGGATATTCTGGTATGTGAACGCGGTGTGTCGTTTGGTTATAACAATCTGGTATCTGATATGCGTTCTCTAGCGATCCTGCGCGAAACCGGTTGCCCGGTGGTATTTGATGCAACACATTCAGTACAATTGCCAGGTGCTGGTGCTGGCCGGTCAGAGGGCCAGCGTGAGTTTGTTCCGCTGCTGGCACGTGCAGCCATGGCATGCGGGATTTCAGGTGTATTTATGGAAACCCACCCCGATCCTGACGCAGCAAAAAGTGATGGGCCAAATTCGTGGCCCCTGGGGGAAATGAAAGCGCTTTTGTGCGGGCTTCAGGCAATTGATCAAACGGTAAAGCAACGCGGCTTTATTGAATAAATACCCTGACAGGAATTAAAGGAAATAAACAAGGGAAATTTTTCCAATGTCCGAGATTAAGTCCATCCATGCGCGTGAAATCATTGACTCCCGGGGCAACCCGACCGTAGAGGCCGACGTTTTGCTGGTTTCGGGAGTGGTTGGCCGCGCTGCCGTGCCTTCAGGTGCATCGACGGGTACATTGGAGGCAGTTGAATTAAGAGACAGGAATCCGCACCGCTATGCCGGCAAAGGGGTTCAAGAGGCAGTCGGAAATGTCAATTCCGAGATTCAGCAGGTGTTGACAGGCATGTCCTGTTTTTCGCAGGAAGCTATTGATCAGTGCATGATTGAACTGGATGGCACGTCCAACAAGGGACGCTTGGGGGCCAACGCATTGTTATCTGTGTCACTGGCCGTGGCTAGGGCGGCTTCGCTGGAAAAGCAGGTTCCGCTGTACCGCTATCTGCATCATGGCGGAGTCTTCAGAATGCCGGTACCCATGATGAATATCATCAACGGTGGTGAGCACGCAGATAATAGTGTGGATATGCAGGAATTCATGATAGTGCCTACAGGTGCTGCATCAATGAGTGAGGCCATACGTATTGGCGCGGAAATTTTTCATGCACTTAAAAGCACATTGCACCAACAGGGACTCAGCACCACGGTAGGGGATGAAGGAGGGTTCGCCCCTGATCTCAGGTCCAACCAGGAGGCTGTGGAAATTATTCTGAAAGCCATTGGGCAGGCTGGCTTCGAAGCAGGAGCAGATGTGTATCTTGGGCTGGACGTTGCCAGTACGGAGTTTTATAAAAATGGCAAGTATGAATTGCACTCTGAGGGGAAGTCATTTGATTCAGGACAGTTTGTAGAATACCTGGTGGACTGGGTCGACCAGTATCCGATTATCACCATTGAGGATGGTGTGGCGGAGAATGACTGGGATGGCTGGAAGTTCCTGACTGAAAAAGTTGGCGACAGAGTCCAACTGGTGGGTGACGATTTGTTTGTTACCCATACGGAAATACTGAGAAAGGGTATTGAATCAGGGGTTGCCAATTCAATCCTGATCAAGGTCAATCAGATTGGCACCTTGAGTGAAACGCTGGCCGCCATTAGCATGGCACATGATGCAAACTACACAACCGTCATATCACATCGCTCTGGCGAAACCGAAGACGTTACGATTGCAGACTTGGCTGTGGCCACCCATGCCGGTCAAATCAAGACAGGGTCATTGTCCAGGTCGGACCGTACTGCCAAATATAATCAGCTGATACGCATTGAGGAAGAGCTGGGGTCAGAGTGTCATTATCCAGGTGTTGAGGCCTATAACTTCAAGTTGGCTTAATTCATTGAAAACGATCATAGTAGTGATGGCCATTTTATTGCTGTTAATGCAGTATAAACTCTGGTTCGGCGAAGGGAGTATTCGTGAGGGACTGGAGTTGCGCCGGTCAACTGCCGCACAAGAACTGAAAAACGATCAGGCCAGCCAGCGCAATAATGTACTTGGGGCAAAAGTTGCAGAGCTTAAAACCGGGCTTGAATCGGTTGAAGAGCGCGCAAGAAATGAACTGGGCATGGTCAAGAAAGATGAAATCTTTATCCAGATCCTGGAGAGTCAGCCTGAAGACATCGCCAGAGAATGATCATCAGCACTGCTGGGCCATTGTTTGTGCTGCAGGGTCAAGTCTTCGCATGGGGATGGATACCCCCAAGCAATACCTCCCCTTGAAAAATTCGACCGTTCTGGAGGAAAGTCTGTCCTGTTTTTTGCATCATCCGCAGGTTGCAGGTGTGGTTGTGGCGTTATCCGCGCATGACCGCGAATGGCCCGGGCTAAAAATCTCTTCTGACAGGTCAATCCATACCGTGGTAGGAGGTCACTGCCGAGCCCAGTCTGTCAGTAATGCATTGGACAGGATACGGGGCATGGCTGGTGCAAACGATTTTGTACTGGTCCACGACGCTGCGCGCCCATGCCTGAGTTATGCAGACCTGGATCGACTTATTTGCAAGGGGCTTACCGATGAAGTCGGTGCAATCCTGGCTACTCCCGTTTGTGATACGATCAAGCAGACCCGGACATCCGATGACGGCTGGGAAGTGGATCAGACCCTAGACCGGACCCATTTGTGGAAGGCGTTGACTCCGCAGATGTTTCGCATCGGGGTGCTGTACAAGGCCTTGCAGGTCTGTTATGAAAACAGTCAGGAGGTTACCGATGACGCATCGGCAGTTGAAGCAATTGGACTTCGTATAAAAATAATTGAGGGTCGAAGTGACAATATTAAAATAACCCGGCCAGAAGATATTCAGCTGGCTGAGTTAATACTGCAGTCCATCTGCAAATCTCCCCAGACTTGAATGTGCACGTAATGGATTGAAAAAATTGGACTTTCCCCTCATGCAAGACCCAATGTAATCAAGGGTCTGGATTTGCAAGTACCATGACTGTAAGAACCGGTTTTGGCTATGATGTGCACCGCTTCTGTGAAGGCGATCATATTGTACTGGGCGGTGAAAAAATCCTGTTCAGCCAGGGCATCGATGCACATTCAGATGGAGATGTATTGTTGCATGCGATTTGTGATGCTCTGCTGGGAGCGGCAGGTCTAGGTGATATTGGCCAGCATTTCCCGGACAGGGAAAGCGAATACAAGGATATTGAGAGCACGCTTTTGCTGCAAAATGTGATGCGTAAAATTGAAAACGTATACGTGGTTGGAAATATAGACTGTACAGTTGTTCTGGAGCAACCTAAACTGGCCGGGTATATTCATACCATGAAAACCAATATAAGCAGGCTTTTGAAAATATCTGCCGGTCAAGTCAATATTAAAGCGACTACCAATGAAGGCATGGGTTTTATTGGCAGGGGTGAAGGTGTGGCCGCGTACGCGGCTGTCCTGTTATTGCAGCACTCGCCTTCTGGCTCATAAAAACTGACAGGATGTCGCGGAGTGAAAAAATTTTCAGCCCGGACGGGCTGTTGTCGGAACATCTAGACAACTTTCGTTACCGGCCTCAGCAGCAGCATATGAGTGCGGTGGTGGAAGCAGCACTTGAGGATCACAGCCAACTCATCATTGAAGCCAGTACAGGGGTTGGTAAAACCTTTGCGTACTTGGTTCCCGCATTATTGTCCAGGCAGAAAGTGGTCATTTCCACTGGCACCCGGCATTTGCAGGACCAACTGTATTTCAAGGATCTACCTGCCATTCTGGATATAGTAAAGACACCTGTATCTACAGCATTACTCAAAGGCCGGGCCAACTATCTTTGTGTGCATCGTCTGGAGCATCACGCACCGCGCATCCAGGCCAATATCCGTCAGAATGCAAAAAAAATCCAGATTATCCAGGACTGGTCCCGGGTTACCAAAACAGGAGAAATTGCTGAGATCAATTCAATTGGTGAAGACGATCCGGTGTGGCCTGGTGTTACCTCAACCGTAGAAAACTGTCTTGGATCCGAATGTCCGAGTTATCAGAAATGTCATGTCGTCAAGGCCAGGCGAAGAGCCCAGAAAGCGGATGTCGTGATAATCAATCACCATCTGTTCTTTTCTGATTTAGCTCTGAAGCAGGAAGGATTTGGTGATCTGTTACCGGAGGTGGATGCATTCATTCTTGATGAAGCTCATCAATTGCCCGAGCTTGCCAGTACTTTTCTGGCCACTACGACCAGCAGTCGCCAGTTGAAAGGTCTGGGCGATGACATCATTGCCGCGCAACTTGAAGAGGCTCCTGAATCAGATAGCGTGCGAGACCTCATAAGTTCCATTCAGAAAACGATTGCAGATTTTCAATTGGCACTGGTGAACAGCACCGGGCGCATGTTGTGGCATGAAGCAGCTAGGCTGGCGGCCGTTGAGGACCGGTTTGCCCAGCTATCCACGTCCATTGATGTGTTGTCTGAGGAACTGGCAGGCTTGAGTGATCGTGGCAAGGCACTGGCATGCTGCGCAGAGCGTTGCGAAAGGCTCAGGCGACATCTGCAGCACTTTTCGGAAAAAGAAGACGGTACGGTGAGTTGGGTGGAAAGCTTTGAAAAAGGTTTTAAGTTACACAGCACACCATTGGTGGTAGCAGATTTGTTTCAGACTCTGATACAGGGCTATCAATGCAGCTGGATTTTTACTTCTGCAACATTGACCATGAACGCAAGGTTTGATCATTTTCAGCAACAACTGGGGTTTGTTGACGCTGAAACGATCATGCTGGACAGCCCGTATGATTATGAAACGAATACACGCCTGTTTTTGCCTGCTATCAATGCCGACCCGGGCCATGACAATTATACCCGGCTTGTGGTAGATGCTGTATTACCTGTACTGGAAGTCAATCAGGGGCGTGCGTTTTTATTATTCAGCAGTCATCGGGCGTTGCGTAGCGCGGCTGGATTTTTACAGAAGAGGAATGATTTCAATTTGCTGGTACAGGGTGAAGCACCTCGCCGGGAATTACTGGGCCGGTTTGTTAAAACAGAACATGCCGTACTGTTGGGCACCAGCAGTTTTTGGGAAGGGGTCGATATTCGGGGAAGTGCGTTGAGCTGTGTTGTCATTGACAAGCTGCCTTTTGCAGCACCCGATGACCCGGTACTCGCCGGTCGTCTGCAGGCACTGCGCCAGCTTGGTATAAATCCGTTTATGCTCTATCAACTGCCACAGGCAGTGCTCGCACTGAAACAGGGTGTAGGAAGACTGATTCGTGATGAAAATGATTATGGTGTGGTAACGATTTGTGACCCAAGGCTGACTACCAGGCCATACGGGAAATCGTTTATTGACAGTCTGCCAAATATGCCTCGTACCTCCAGTCTTGATGAGGTCATCCATTTTCTGCAACAACATGAATCCAGGCATGAAGTACCTTGCTATTGAGACAGCTACGGAGTGTTGTTCTGTTGCATTGTTTATTGATGGTGAGGTCATCAGTGAAAGTGAAGTAGCGCCACATCGACACAATGAAATTGTATTACCGATGTGTGAGCGGATTTTGGCACAGGCCCAGATCAGTCTTGCTCAACTGGATGGCATTGCCTTCGGACGGGGTCCGGGTGCATTTACCGGAGTACGTCTGGCAGCCAGCGTGACCCAAGGGATTGCCTTGGCGCAGGATTTACCCGTAGTCCCGGTATCGTCTCTGGCGGCATTGGCACAAGCTGCATATTCCAGTCAAAAGGCGTCACAGGTTTTACCCTGTATTGATGCACGTATGCAGGAAATATATTTTGCCTTGTATCAATTGGACGAAAATAAAATCATGCAGGTACTTGGTGAAGAACAGGTCAGCAAACCTAGTTTGATTGACGTGGAAATTGAAGAGCATTGTGTGGGGTGTGGCTCAGGGTGGAAGGTATATGCAGAAGTATTGCTGAAACGCTGTGGCAAGGATATTGTCTTCGATGCCGCTGCAACACCACAGGCAGAATACGTGGCGATACTGGCTGAATATTATTTTGATCACGGAGAAACGGTTTCTGCCACAGAAGCCGTCCCCGTCTATGTGCGGGATGATGTGGCGAAAAAGCCAAAACGAAAAACCGTCTTTTAAAGACAGTACCAATTTTCCAGGCAGGGTCCCCGGCAGGCAGGGGACTTCGGGTCAGGGTAAAGCGGTTTGACCTCTGGGGACATCTACGTCTGAACTCCCTGGACCCGGTTTTGCTACAATGCATGTATGGAACGCATATACAGCGAACCCAGTCCCATCTTTATTTATCGCCTCAAGGATATCCTTGAGGAAAAAGGTATGGTGACTATTATCAAAAATGAGTTTCTTATCGGTGGTGCAGGACAACTGCCGCCTACTGAGGTGTGGCCTGAACTATGGATTGTACAAAAAGAAGATGAGAAAGCTGCCAAAAAAATTGTACATGAGTTTATTCAGTCTACAAAAACCCGTTTGCAGGATTGGGTTTGTACAGAATGCGGAGAAAGAATCGAAGGGCAGTTTAATGTGTGCTGGAACTGTGGATCGGGGAACAGTATTACTTGAGTCTGCGCGACAGGATGTGTAGAGCCTTGGACTCTGGCCAAATACCTTTTTTATCTTGGGGGCTATGATCCTCAAATGAAAAATTTCAAATGTTTCTGCCATGGGCTGGTACTGCTGTTATTCTTGTTGGGGCAACCTGGATGTGCCGACTTTCGCCGGCGGAGGTGATTCGGACCATCTTATCTATACATTGCAACATGCCAGTGGATGGAAGTACGGTGATAACTTTTTCTTTATCGATGTGCTCGATGCCCGGGGTTCAGGCTTTCAGGATTTTGATTTGTATGGCGAGTGGTACTCGAATTTCAGTCTCGGCAAAGTCACGGGTAAAAAATCGGTGCCGGAATTATTTCGGACATCGGTTTTATTCTGGGCTTCAACTGGGCTCGCGACGCCGATGTGAAAAAGTACCTTCCGGGCATACGGCTGTCCCTGGATATTGGCGGTTTTGCATTCGCAAATCTCGATATTACTGCTTATGTTGACGACAGCAAAGGCGTGTCCTCCTCCGGCGCGCCGAAAGAGGACGACTCGTTCATGGTGGACTTCAATTTTGCGCGGCCTTTCAAGATTGGTGAATCCGATTTCAGCATCGAAGGTCACATAGAATATATCGGCGAACGGGACAACGAGTTTGGGGAGAGAGTCGAGTCATGGATTCTTGCCCAACCCCAATTTCGCTGGAATCCGAACAATCGGGTTTCCCTGGGAATTGAATACCAGTACTGGATGAACAAGCTTGGTGATCGAGATACGGATGAAAATGCTGTGCAGGCATTGTTTGTCTGGAAGTTCTAACTTCGGTAACGGGTTGGTGGCTTATTTGAGGTATATTTCAGTTGGTGTTCATGCTGCCGGCATTTCCTCGAATCGATCTTCCCAGAACAGCTTAGACTATCCACTTATTCGTACTCCAAAAAGTCTGGGAGGACATTCTGTGCCTGTTCAACATGCTCTGAAATTACAGGGAATTCGCTTCCAATAGGCCTATGACGCACTGAATGGGTTCTTGGTGTCAAAAACCCGTGCAACCCTTTTATTGCTGACGGTGGGAGACTGTCCGCATATCTCCATGATCATTTGAAAATCTCAGACACCTTGGACTTTTACCAACTGTTCTTTCAGTTGTTGCAGAGCAGCATGCGTGGTACCAAGATGCGTGATCTCCCGGTCTACAATCTCCTTGGGTGCTTTATTTCTGAAATCCGGATTATCCAGTCTGGTCTGGATTTTTTCCAGACCCAATTCCAGTTTTTTGATTTCTTTTTGCAGTCTTGCACATTCCGCATCTTTATCAATCAGTCCTGCAAGTGGAATGAGAATTTTCATTTTTCCTGCCAATGCCATGGCAGACTCCGGCACAGTTTCATCTTCCATCCACTGGACATTTTCCAGTGCAGCAAGTTCGTAAATATACAGACGGCTGTTTTTAAAATACTCCTGATCCTGTACAGACCAGTTTTGAATCAGCACAGGCAATAGCTTACCCGGAGAGATATCCATGTCGGCACGAACCTTGCGTACACCATTGATAAACTCTTTGGACCACTCCATTTTTTGCAGGCTTTCAGTGTCTGCATAGTCGGGGTTGCTGCGCGGGAAGGGTTGTAACGAGATGCTTTCTCCCGTGATTTGCATCCGGTGGATAATGAGTTGCCATATTTCTTCGGTGATAAAAGGAATAACTGGATGCAGTAACCGTAATGACGTGTCCAGAACTTCCAGCAGGGTACGGCGTGTATTCTGCTTGATGCGTTGACCGGTATCCTCCCTAAACAAAACCGGTTTGCACAGTTCTATATACCAGTCGCAAAACTCATGCCAGACAAAGTTGTACAAGGCTTGTGCAGCCAGATCAAAGCGGTAATTTTTCAGATGCCTGTGAGTGTGATCAATCACTTGTTGCTGCAGATGAAGAATCCAGCGGTCTGCCAGGGTGAGCTGCTGTGTATCAATCTGCGTGGCAATGGTTTTTTCTTCCGTAATCATGAGTACAAAGCGCGCTGCATTCCACAGCTTGTTGCAAAAATTGCGGTACCCTTCGATGCGATTCAAGTGGAACTTGATATCGCGCCCGAATGTGGCCTGTGCAGCGAAGGAAAACCGCAAGGCATCGGTGCCATAGGCCTTGATGCCGTTCGGGTACTCCTTGCGAGTAGCTTTTTCAATTTCGGGTGCCATTTCCGGTTGCATGAGTCCGGTGGTGCGTTTTTGTATCAGTTCCTCAAGACCGATCCCGTCGATAATATCGATGGGGTCCAGAACATTGCCTTTGGATTTTGACATTTTCTGGCCATTGACATCACGCACCAGGCCGTGGACATACACTTTGTGAAATGGAACATCGTCCATGAACTTCAAACCCATCATGATCATGCGTGCTACCCAGAAAAAAATGATGTCAAAACCTGTAATTAAAACTGAGGTCGGGTAAAAGGTTTTTAACGCATCGGTCTGTTCGGGCCAGCCCAGTGTTGAAAAGGGCCACAATGCAGAAGAAAACCAGGTGTCCAGCACATCTTCATCCTGAGTAAGGGTCACGTCAGTATCAAGATTATATTTTTTGCGTGCAGCGGCTTCGTCCTTAGCAACATAAATATTCCCTTCGGGGTCATACCAGGCAGGAATGCGATGTCCCCACCACAGCTGGCGGCTGATGCACCAGTCCTGGATGTTGTGCATCCATTCAAAGTAGGTCTTGCTCCAGTTCTTTGGAACAAACTGGACGCTACCGTTTTCGACGGCCTTGATAGCAGGCTCTGCCAGGGGCTGAATCCTTACGTACCATTGGCTCGTGAGATAGGGCTCGACAATAGCGCCGGAACGGTCGCCACGGGGTATCACCAGCTTGTGTTTTTGGATCGCCTCAAGCAGCCCCTGCGCCTCCAGATCCTCAATGATTTTCTCGCGTGCCTTAAAACGGTCCATACCTTGATACGTATCGGGGGCATTGTGATTGATTCTTGCATCTGCGGTGAAAATATTGATCTGCTCAAGGCCATGACGCAGTCCCATTTCATAGTCGTTGAAATCATGTGCAGGGGTAATTTTGACGCAACCGGAACCAAACCCGGGGTCAACATATTCATCCGCAATCACTGGAATTTCCCGATCTGTCAGAGGCAGGTTTACCGTTTTACCGATGATGGCCTGATAACGTTCATCTTCCGGGTGTACGGCCACTGCAGTGTCCCCCAGCAGGGTTTCCGGTCGGGTGGTTGCAACGATTACATGGCCCTCGCCCTGTGCATAGGGATAACGTATGTGCCACATGTGCCCGTTTTCCTCTTCAGAGATGACTTCCAGATCAGAAACGGCAGTGTGTAATTCAGGATCCCAGTTGACCAGGCGTTTGCCGCGATAAATGAGACCTTCATCGTACAGGCGCACAAATACCTGTTTCACGGCTTCCGACAGGCTTTCATCCATGGTGAACCGTTCGCGTGACCAGTCTAAAGACGAGCCTATACGCTCCAGCTGGCGGCAGATGGTTCTCCCGGAGTGCTCTTTCCAATCCCAGATCTTCTCGACAAATTTTTCTCTGCCCAGATCATGACGCGTATGCCCCTGTGCATTAAGTTGCCGCTCTACCACCATTTGTGTAGCAATGCCGGCATGATCTGTCCCCGGTTGCCAGAGTGTGTTAAAACCTGACATGCGATGGTAGCGTGTCAGGCAATCCATCAGGGTGTTGTTAAAGGCATGTCCCATGTGCAGGGTACCGGTTACATTGGGCGGGGGGATCATGATGCAGTAGGGAGGATTGCCTGTTCCGCAGGGGGCAAAATGATGATTGCTTTTCCAGTACTGATACCATTTTTGTTCAATGTCTGCGGGCTGGTAGGTTTTTTTCATGACAGGGTTTTTGTTTCTGGATGCCAAATTCTCAATGGAAATTCCATGGGCGCGTATGATGCAGTGATCCAGCAGGCACATGCAAGCTCTGTGCAGTGCCGCCCAGACTGTACCCGGTCCCAGGTCCCATGGTCTGTAGTATCAGGCAGTGACCGGACAGTATTGCCGGTCATTCATCTGCATAACCGGAAGACCGGCACTGGGCCTCAGCGCTAAGACCCGAAGGCCTGTTGCAGTAAGAACTGTGTCAGCAGGGGTACCGGCCTGCCAGTGGCTCCTTTTTGTTTTCCCTGGCTGTGCCAGGCGACCCCTGCAATATCCAGGTGCGCCCAGCGATATTTTTCAGTGAACTTGGAAAGAAAGCACGCAGCGGTAATCGTGCCTGCCCAGCGCCCTCCGATATTGGCCATATCGGCAAAGTTACTGTCCAGCTGGGATTGATAATCTTCCCACAGCGGCAGTTGCCAGGTGCGGTCTCCGGTACGCTTGCCTGCTTCAAGCAAATCGCTGACCAGAGGCTCATCATTGGACATGAGACCTGATGGAACATGGCCCAGCGCCACCACGCAGGCTCCGGTCAAGGTTGCAATGTCAATCACGGCATCCGGCTTGAATTTTTCGGCATAAGTGAGCGCATCGCACAGTACCAGACGGCCCTCGGCATCCGTATTCAGGATTTCTACTGTCTGCCCGGACATTGTGGTTACTACATCGCCCGGCCGGGTGGCCCTGCCGCCTGGCATGTTTTCAGCACATGCAATGACCCCCACTACATTCAATGGGATATCCAGCATGCAACATGCCTTGATTGTTCCCAGCACACTGCCCGCTCCGCACATATCAAATTTCATTTCATCCATAGCGCTGCCGGGCTTCAGTGAAATTCCACCTGTATCAAATGTGATGCCTTTGCCCACCAGTACCACCGGGCGCTGACCGGGTTTGCCGCCTTTGTATTCCAGGCTCACCAGTTTTGCTGGCTGTACGCTTCCACTGGTTACCGAAAGCAGGGCACCCATGCCCAGTTTTCTCATTTGTGCCTCTTCCGCTACCGTGACCCGTAGTCCCGGATGCTCTTTTTTCATGGCTTTGGCCTGCTCGGCGAGATAGGCTGGTGTACAGATGTTTCCAGGAAGGTTGCCCAGGTCTCTGGCAAGTCCCATGCCGCCTGCGATGGCCTTGCCAAATTTCTTGCCTTTTCTGATTTCGCGGGCTTCACCCGCCTGCTTGGCCAGAAACTTCATTTTTTTCACAGAGTCACTGCTTTTAGCAGCCTTGGGCTTGGTTTGCGTATAGCGGTAAAAGGACCCTTCTGTAGCAACTACACTTGCCTGTACCCGAATCAGCAAATCTGCATTTTTTACTGGCATCCCGATCAGGCTATTGATCACGCTTCCGGCATTGCATTTTTTTGCCTCTGACACAGCAGCAGACAGGACGCGCTGAAAGGCATTGATTGTGAAGTGATCCTGTTCTCCACAGCCTGCAACGATAATGTGTGCATGCCTGCTGCGACTTGAATCATGCAAGGTCGTGACTCGGCCCAGGTTTGCGTCTACGGCGCCACGCTGGCAGGCCTTTGTGAGAGTGCCCTGGTAGAGTGTGTCAAGTTTTTTTGCTGAGTCGCTGAGTTGTCTGGGCTTGAACACCCCTACAATGACGCAATCGGCCGTTTCTTTCTCTATAGGTGCAGTTTTAACGATGTAATCCATGGATCTCCCTTATACTTGGGTAGGTGTTTATCTCATTATTACTAAAACCATGCGGATTGTAACCTGCATATCGGATATTCCTGAATTCAGGGCAAATACGTGTTTTCAGCACTGAATCGTTATTTTTCCCGAGAACTTGCCCTGACTTTTGTTGCGGTAAGCACCATTTTGCTCACAGTGATTGTCAGCAAATCATTTATTTCCTTGCTGACAAAAGTGATGGACGGAAAGCTGCCATCAGACGCGGTCCTGTCAATGCTGGGTCTGGGGGTCCTGAATTCTGCGGTGCTACTGGTTCCTTTTGCATTATTCATTACGGTCATGCTGGTGATGGGTCGTTTATATCGGGACAGTGAGATCTATGCGATTAAAGCCAACGGCATAAGCCTGCCGGAACTGCTAAGGTATGCAGCCCTGTTTGTCCTGCCGGTTATTGCCGTATTATGTTATGCGTCAATATTTTTGGCGCCCAGCCTGGTGCAGCAGATGGCAACCATCAAGCTTGAGGCCAGGGAACAAGCCAGTGTTTTTGGACTAGTACCCGGCCAGTTTATCGAAGCCCGGCAAGGAGACTGGGTAGTCTTCGTTGAAGGTACAAACCGGAAATCCGCTAGTGCAAACAATATCTTTATCTATGACCGGCGCAAGGGAAAAGTCGCAATCGAAACCGCACACACCGTACAACAGGCTAATTTACCTGAACTTGGAGGAAAATCCCTGATTCTGAGCCAGGGTCAGCGCTACGAAGGACTGCCGGGAGAAGGCGGGTTTACGGTATTGTCATTTGACCAGCATGCAGTACGTATACCTGAACTGGATGTTGCTATGGACAGATACAAACCTGAATTTATGACCGCCTTTGATTTGATTCGATCAGGCAGAACCATGGACTATGCCGAATTGCAATGGCGCCTGTCCACGCCGGTTGCTGCAGTGCTGCTGGTTTTGCTGGCGTTTCCATTGAGTGTAGTCCGGCCGCGTCAGGGGCGATTTGCCAAGCTGGGTCTGGCAATTGTGATCTACCTTGTTTACTCAAATTTACTGATACTGGCCGAGATATGGGTGACAGACAGCAGGTTGCCTGTTGTACCCGGTTTGTTTGCTGTTCATGCGGTGCTTGCTGCTTTGATAGGTATCCTGTTTTTGAAACAGCGTCTGGCAGTATAAGTCATGAACCGGATCAAACAGTTCGACTGGTATCTGGCCAGAACTGTTTTTATCAGCACGCTGCTGGCCTTTGCCATCCTTTTCTCAGTCGATTCAACCATTGATTTAATCAATGATCTGGAATCCATCGGCAAACGTGGTTTTACCGTTCGACATGTCATGCTGAAGTTGCTGCTGGGGATGCCGCAGCGCCTGTATGACCTGATGCCCACAGCCTTGCTGTTAGGTACATTGATGGGTCTTGGCAATCTGGCTGCCCGCAATGAGCTGGAGGCACTTCGTTCAGTAGGAATCAGCAGATTACGAATTCTCTGGTCCGTGCTGGCAGTCGGGGCGGTACTTGTCATGATCAGCATGGGGGTAGGGGAGTCTGTGGCACCCACAACTGAAGGGTATATGCGCAGTTTAGACAAGACCGGTGACATGCATAAAATTTCCATACGATCCCGCCACGGTTTGTGGGCACGTGATGGCAATCGTTTCGTCAATGTAAAACAGATTTTTACGGACTACCGCATGACAGACGTCTGGGTATATGAGATGGATGAGCACTACCGGTTAAAACGGGTCAGTTTTGCCAAAACAGCGGTTTATGAAAATGGAATCTGGAAGTTGTCGCAGGTCCGGCACAGCCTGATTACAGAGCATGGTGTGCAGACCGCTGATGCAGCTGAGGAGTACTGGCAGCACCTGATTACGCCCGAGCTTTTTAATGTGGTCAGTGTAAAGCCGGAGCATATGTCAGCCAGAAAGCTCAGGGTATACATTGATTACCTGAATGCCAACGGACTTAATTCGCAACGCTATCAGCTTGCATATTTCAATCGGTTTGCTGTGCCGCTGTCAGGACTTGCCATGCTGTTGCTGGCGGTTCCATTTGTGTTTCGTCCAGTGCGAATCGGGGGGCTGGGCCAGCGCATGGCACTGGGCATAGGCATTGCGGTGGTATTTAATCTTTTGAGCCGAATGCTGGGCAATGTCAGTGTTGTGTACGGCGTGCCGCCACTCCTGGGGGCATTCGCTCCTGTCTTGCTGGTGGTTGGTATTGCCTTGATAGCGTACCGGAAAATGGCCTGGATCTAAATACGGGTCAGCCTGGTTCCGGAAGCCATGTCGTGCCAGGCGCGATATTCTGAATCGAACACTGCCCAGAGGTACCCCAGGCCGCATGGCACCCAGGAGACAATGGCAACCATGAAGCGTATCAATGCTGCTTCCCAGCTTACTGCAGAACCATCCACACAGGTAATCTTGAATTTCCAGGTCTTCATTCCAAGCGTCTGACCGCCATGCGTCCAGCACCATGCATAGAAAATGAATGAAAGCATGATCAGGTATCCCTGGTAGACGATGAACAAGGGATGTCCAGGGTGAATATTGAGCGGGATCACGATAATGAACGATGCAAAAAATAGGAGAGTGACCAGTAACAGAAAATCATACAGCATCGCAGCGAGACGGCGCATCAGGGAAACAGGTTGATAGCTCAATGAATGATCCTTGTTCATGGGGATATTGAAAATATGCACAAGTTGATTTTACCATGTGAAATTCATACACTGATGTTCTAACAGCCGGACAGGTATGAAGGGGTTTGAAGTAATAAAAATAACAAAAATAACAGGAACAGATTATGATTAAAGCCAGGTAGCCTCAAGCTCTGAAAATGGTCTCACATATGCTCTCTGTTTTATACGTTCCTGCAACACAGCTTTACATTTATTACCCTCTGATCACCCGCAGATTGCACGTATCCGGGCGGGTGCACCGTAGACCATGAACGACTCTACCTATGCAGTTGCTGCAGACCAGTCTGTCATTGAGGCATTTTTGGATAGCATGTGGGTGGAATATGGACTGAGTGAAAACACCCTGCGTGCCTACCGCAATGATTTACTGGGTCTGTCGCGCTGGCTGTCACGTACTGCAACGAGTATTACGGATGCGCATCAGGATCATGTGCTGGATTATCTTTCCTATCGCGTGCAACAGGGCAGTATGCCGCGGACTTCAGCCAGACTTCTATCCAGCATCCGGCGCTTCTATCGTTATCTGGTGAGACAAGGTACAGTGCAAAAAGACCCCTCCGCCCAGATTGAATTCCCCAAACTGGGCCGTCCTTTGCCGGGAACCCTGACTGAAGAAGAAATTGAACAGTTGCTGGGCGCGCCCGATGTACAGAAAGCCCATGGCGTTCGGGACCGTGCCATGCTGGAGGTATTGTATGCATGCGGACTGCGTGTCAGCGAACTGGTAGGGCTGACTTTATATCAGGTCAATCTCAATCAGGGTGTAATCCGTGTCATGGGCAAGGGCAGCAAGGAACGTTTGATACCGTTTGGGGAGCAGGCCTATGAGTGGATATCGACATTTGTAAGCAGTGCCCGGGCCGATTTACTGAAACCCGGCCAGCAATGCGATGCCCTGTTTGTCACCAATCGTGGTACGGCCATGACGCGACAGGCATTCTGGCACCTGGTTAAAAAACACGCAAAGCGTGTCGGCATTACCAAACACCTTTCCCCCCATACCCTGCGTCATGCTTTTGCAACACACCTGCTGAATCACGGTGCGGATTTGCGTGTTGTACAGATGTTGCTGGGGCACAGTGACCTGTCCACCACCCAGATATACACGCACGTTGCCCAGGCCAGGCTTCAGGAATTGCATCGCAAACATCACCCGCGCGGTTGATGCAGACCCATCCTGAAAGTGGAATTAATTTTGCCGGATACGGTCTTATGTGTAGTATTATGCAGACCTTTGAAAACAGTAACAGGGAGTCATCTTGCGTAACCTGATTGCGTGTATTTTGTTGTTGGCTTTTTGCGTGGGTCCTGGCTGGGCAGATGGTCAGGCCGAGGACATTGCCACCATCAGGGAGCGCCTGGGCAAGCTGATTCCCGCCACGGAACCGTCATCTATCCAGCCCGCTGCCGTGCAGGGGTTCTATGAAGTCATGTACGGGGCAGAGGTGTTGTACATTACGGGGGATGGGCGCTATGGCTTGCAGGGTGACCTGATGGATCTGGAAGCCGTTGAAAATCTTACCGAGTCTGCGCGTAGGGGTTTTCGCAAAAAGCAACTGGAAGATCTGGATGAATCACAGATGATTGTGTTTTCGCCAGAGAAACCACGCTATGCACTCACTGTATTTACGGATATAGATTGCAGGTACTGTCAAAAACTGCATGCTGAAATGAATCAGCTGAACAGTTATGGAATTGCAGTGCGGTACATGATGTTCCCGCGCAGTGGGATAGATACGCCTTCCTACGAGAAAGCGGCGAATGTATGGTGTGCCGCAGATCCATTGACTGCCTTGACCCGGGCCAAGGCAGGTGAGCAAGTGCCGGAGGCGATTTGCGACCATCCCGTGCAGTCACAATGGCTGTCGGGACAGCAAATGGGTGTGACCGGCACACCTGCCATGTTTATGGAAGACGGTACCCTGATACAGGGGTACCGGCCAGCAAAAGAACTCGCGGCTACCCTGGACTCAAGGGCTGAAGGGGGGAACTCGGCACCTTGAACCGGTCGTTTGTTTTTATGCTGCAATACTTGGGCCTTACAGCAGGTAAGGCCGCACACCAATCGTATTTTTCCTGATGTGCAATACCGTACAGGCTTTTGCAACCCTGTCTGTTTGAACTCTTCAGTGGTTTTCCAAGTGGAGGCCGGATTTTGAAGGCAGCTCTGCATCGTTTAACAGCAGTTTCAGCATACACATGAGCAATAGGAACCTGCATGGGGCACGTGCTGGCGTGTACCGCTTTATGAAAAGTTTTGTGGCCAACATTTTCCAGCCATTGACTGCAGAAATGATGATCGGTGGGGTGGACTCATGACTGCGCAATACGATGCATCCGGTATTGAGGTGCTGAGGGGCCTGGATCCTGTGCGCAAGCACCCAGGGATGTACACGGATATCACACGGCCTAATCATCTGGCTCATGAGCTGATCGACAACAGTGTGGATGAAGCCATCTCCGGTTATGCAAAAAATATAGATATTACATTGTATGAAGACGGGTCTCTGGAAGTTTCCGATGATGGACGCGGCATGCCTGTGGACAGGCATCCGGAGTTAAGGTTGTCTGGAGTTGAAGTCGTTCTTTGTACCTTGCATGCAGGAGGCAAGTTTTCCAATAAAAACTATACCTTTTCCGGCGGGCTGCACGGTGTAGGGGTGTCCGTCGTAAATGCATTGTCCGAACACCTTGAGGTTTGGGTACGAAGACAGGGCAAGGAATACAACATGGCCTTCAAGGGAGGTGCGAAAGTTTCAAATCTGGAGATCACGGGGACGGTAGGCAAAAAAAATACCGGCACTACCATACGTTTCTGGCCGGATGCAAAATATTTTGAAAACAGCAAATTCTCTGTTCCCAGACTGCTGCATGTGATGCGCGCCAAGGCAGTGCTTTTCCCCGGTTTGAAGCTCCGGTTTGATGACAGGCAAAACAGGGAAAAACATGAATGGTGCTATACGGAGGGACTCAAGGACTATCTGCTGGACTCCGTGAAAGGATCTGAGTGTATCCCGACCGAAGCATTTTGCGGGAGTTTTGAAGGTGGACAGCAGGCTGCCGAATGGGCACTGGTATGGATGCCTGGTGAGAGAGAAGGCTTGCAGGAAAGTTATGCTAATCTGGTGCCTACCCTGCAGGGTGGCACCCATGTGTCGGGTCTGCGTACCGGTTTGACCGAAGCCCTGCGAGAGTTTTGCGAATTCAGAAAGTTATTGCCAAGAGGGATCAGGCTGTCGCCAGACGATGTATGGGAAAAACTCTGTTATGTCCTTTCGGTACGAATCCGGGAGCCTCAATTTGCAGGGCAGACCAAAGAGCGTTTGAGTTCACGTGAAACTACTTTGTTTGTTGCCGGGGTTGCCAAGGATTCATTCAGTCAGTGGTTGAGCCAGAATGCCACTGCAGGCGAACAGATCGCACGCCTCGCGATCAGTCATGCTGAATTACGTTTAAAACGCAGTAAAAAAATTGTACGTAAAAAAGTAACAGCCGGTCCCACACTGCCTGGAAAACTGATCGATTGCAGCTCAGAGGACTTGTCGTGTACCGAGCTGTTTCTGGTTGAAGGTGATTCAGCGGGAGGTTCAGCCAAGCAGGCAAGAGATCGGGTTTTTCAGGCTGTAATGCCGCTGCGCGGAAAAATATTGAATACCTGGGAGGTGGCCTCCGAGCAGGTGCTGGCTTCACAGGAGATTCACGATATTTCAATTGCAATAGGGGTTGAACCTGCCAGCCAGGATATTCGCGGCTTGCGTTACGGGAAGATTTGCGTGCTTGCCGATGCCGACCCGGACGGGTTGCATATTGCCACCCTGTTGTGTGCATTGTTCCTGCAGCATTTCCGCACACTTGTTGAAGCCGGCCATGTCTACATTGCCATGCCCCCCCTGTATCGCATCGATGCAGGTAAGGAGGTCTTTTATGTACTGGATCATGAAGAACGCCAAGGAGTGCTGGACCAGCTCAAGGCTGAAAAGAAAACAGGCAAGGTTACGATTACACGCTTCAAGGGTCTGGGGGAAATGAATCCCATGCAGTTGCGTGAGTCTACCATGGCAGTCGACAGCAGGCGTCTGATACAGCTTTCTCTTGCCAATCCGGACAAAGCGTTCCAGTCAATGGATATGTTGCTGGCAAAAAAACGTGCGGCCGACCGTCGTGACTGGCTGGAACAAAAAGGCAGCCTGGTCAAGGATCAAAGCATACGCGATTACCCGGGGCAGATCCTGAGTGAGGTCTAGTATCGCTCATGGATAAGAATCTGGAAATGGACCTTGGTAGCGGTTCGAAGCTGCTCATACAGGAGTTTGCTGAGAAGGCCTATCTGGAATATTCCATGTACGCTATTCTGGACCGGGCTCTGCCAAATATTGGTGATGGGTTAAAACCGGTACAGCGTCGCATTATCTATGCAATGTCTGAGCTCGGCTTGTCTTCGATCTCCAAGCCTAAAAAATCTGCACGCACGGTAGGTGATGTAATTGGTAAATATCATCCGCATGGCGACAGCGCATGTTATGAGGCCATGGTATTAATGGCGCAGGACTTCTCCTATCGCTACCCCCTTATAGATGGTCAAGGCAACTGGGGCTCAACGGATGACCCAAAATCCTTTGCTGCCATGCGCTATACCGAATCCCGGTTGACCCGATATGCGAAGGCGCTGCTACAGGAGCTGGACCAGGGCACGTCACAGTGGCTGGCAAATTTTGACGCTACACTGTCTGAACCTGCCGTACTTCCGGCACGCTTACCCAATGTGCTGCTTAACGGCGTGACCGGAATTGCTGTAGGGATGTCAACGGATATTCCGGCACATAACCTGAATGAAGTCGTGGATGCTTGTGTACACCTGCTGGACCACCCCAAGGCAACCTTACAAGACCTTTGCCAGCATATAAAAGGTCCGGATTATCCAACTGATGCAGAAATTACCTCTTCGCAAAAAGAAATACAGGACGTGTATGCGACAGGTTCCGGCTCCATCCGAATGCGTGCACGTTATGACATCGAGGAAGGGAGTCTGGTGATTACCGCATTACCATACCAGGTTTCAGGTGCGAAGGTCCTGGAGCAAGTTGCACAGCAGATACAGGCCAGGAAATTGCCCATGGTGCAGAATCTGCGCGATGAATCAGATTATGAAAATCCTGTAAGAATTGTGATTACTCCTGGCAGTAGCCGCACAGATACCAAAGCATTGATGTCACATTTGTTTGCCACCACTGACCTGGAACGCACGTATCGCGTGAATCTGAACGTGATTGGAATGGACGGCCGACCGCAGGTCAAGAGCCTGCGCGACCTGTTAAAAGAGTGGCTCACGTTCAGGGTCAAAACCGTAAAGAGCCGGTTGCAGTGGCGTCTGGATAAAGTCAGTATCCGTCTGCATATCCTGGAAGGCCTTCTGCTCGTGTATCTGGATCTTGATGAAGTGATCAGAATTATACGCAAGGAGGAGGATCCCAAAGCAAAGCTGATCAAGGTATTCCGACTCAGTGAAGAGCAGGCCGAAGCAATCCTGAATGTACGCTTGCGTAACTTGGCAAAACTGGAAGAGGCAAAAATAAAAACCGAACAGCAGACACTTGCTGAGGAACGCAAGAAGCTTCAATTAACCCTGAAGTCTGCCGGGCGGCTGAAGACACTTGTTAAAAAGGAATTGCAGCAGGATGCAGAGGAATTTGGTGACCCACGGCGTTGTGTACTGATTGAACGAAGCGCATCCAGTGCCATGGATGAATCTGAACTGGTGCCTGCCGAACTGGTTACCGTAGTGCTGTCACAAAGAGGCTGGGCACGTGCGGCTAAAGGTGTGGATGTTGATGTTCGTGCCCTGAACTACAAACTGGGCGATGCCTACCAGGTGCATGTCACCGGAAAATCCAATCAGCCGGTATTGTTTCTGGATTCGCAGGGTCGGTGCTATGCCTTGGCGGCACACAGTTTGCCTTCAGCGCGCAGTCAGGGTGAGCCTCTGAGCGGGCGTCTGAAGACCACAGACGGAGTGCAGTTTGCAGGCATGATGATGGGTAAGCAGGATGATTACTTCCTGATTGCAAGCAGTGCAGGATATGGATTTGTCTGCAAACTTGAGGATATGATCACCCGCAACCGGGCAGGCAAGACAGTGCTGTCCGTACCAAAAGGTGCAACGGCCCTGGCGCCTGTAAAAGTACGTGATATTGAACAGGACCGGATTGTTGCAGTAGGCTCTGAAGGACACATGCTGGTGATTCCTGTCAGGGAGTTGCCGATATTGTCCAAGGGCAAAGGCAACAGGATCATCAATATACCTGGCAGGAAAGTAGCCAGTGGTGAAGAGTCAATGTGTGCCGCGGCGCTCGTTCAGGACGGAGAGTCGATTATTCTGCACTCAGGGGGGCGCATCAAGAAAATGAGTGCCCGTGAAGTCGGTACCTATTTGGGTGAGCGTGCTCAGCGGGGTTCAAGGCTTTCCCGGGGCTACCGCAGTATTGATGCGATTCAAGTGCATGGTGCAAATAAAGCGGGACAGGTGCCCTGAAGGCAGGTGCTGATCTGAATGTTTTAACGGGGCCAATAGCAGATATGTGGACAGGTATCATAATTGTTTTTCTGTTGAACTCATGAGGGTTCGTTAGATGGGTATGCGCGTCCTTTTGTTTTTGGTCACAAACTTTTCTGTCGTTTTTGTTCTGAGTATCAGTGCCCGGATATTCGGACTGGACCACTGGCTGGCGCAAAACGGACTGGTTGGACAGCTGAACGGGCTGTTGTTGATGTCATTGGCGTTTGGATTTGGGGGTTCATTTATTTCCTTGGCCATTTCCAAGTGGATGGCCAAACGCAGCATGGGCGTCAGGGTGATTGAACAGCCTGCCAATTCGTCTGAGCAATGGCTGGTTGAGACAGTCAGGAAGCAAGCCGCACAGGCCAGGATCGGGATGCCTGAGGTAGGGATTTTCAATTCATCTCAGCTAAATGCATTTGCGACCGGAATGAGTCGTAATCATGCACTGGTCGCTGTAAGCACGGGCCTGCTTGAAGTGATGGGTCAGGATGAGGTTGAGGCAGTACTGGGTCATGAGGTCAGTCATGTTGCCAACGGCGACATGATCACCATGGGATTGTTGCAGGGCGTGCTGAATACCTTTGTGATATTCATATCGCGTGTAGTTGGGCTGATCGTTGATAAAGCCATATTCAAGGTGCAGCGGGGTATCGGGCCTGGTTATTTTATTGCCAGCCTTATTGCTGAGGTTATTCTGGGCATTCTGGCTGCAATCATTGCAAGCTGGTTTTCGAGACGAAGGGAATTTCGTGCCGATGCCGGAGGTGCCCGGTTTGCAGGCCGTGAAAAAATGATCGCCGCATTACAACGTTTGCAGACACAGTATGAGCCTGAAGCACTTCCCGGACAGCTTGCAGCATTTGGAATATCGGGTGGCGTTAAAAGCGGGTTGCAAAAACTGCTTATGTCTCACCCGCCTATCAGTGAAAGGATTGCTGCCCTGCAACAGGCTCAGTGAGGCATGGTCTGGATCTGGATAAGGCTAAACCGGACCCAGATTACCAGTTAGAAAATTATGGGCGTCTTGCAAGGCTGTCCCGATTGCTCTTTTACAAGCCTGGGGACAAGATAACCAGGCAGTCTGGCCGACACCTTTTTCATGATACTGCAGGCCTCAGCCTCACCGACATCAAAGTGCATGGCGTTTTGCACCTTGTCCAGCAGATGCAGGTAGTAGGGCAATACACCTGACTCAAACAGTTTCTCGCTGAGCGTGATCAGGGTGTCCGGGTGGTCATTGATATTTCGAAGCAGCGTGCTTTGATTCAACAGACAGCCCTGTGCATTCGATAACTCCCTGAGTTTTTTCTGCAGCCCGTGATCCAGTTCCTGCGGATGGTTGATATGCAATACGGTCACAATTTTTAAACTGGAGTTGTTCATCCATTCCAGCAATTCCGTGTCGATACGTGCCGGGATGACTACAGGTAATCGTGTGTGTATTCGCAGTCGTTTAACATGCGGTATGGATTGTAGTTGTCTGGCCAGATGGGCAAGTTCCTTGTCACGGAGTACCAGGGGGTCCCCGCCGCTTAATATTACCTCGTTGATACTGGTGTCATCGGTGATTGCATTCAGGGCAGTATGCCAGGCATCGTTGCGAGGGTTTTGTGATGAATAGGGAAAGTGTCGCCGAAAACAGAAACGACAATGAACCGCACAGCGACTGGTAGCCAGTAGCAGGGCGCGTCCGTGATATTTTTTTAATAACCCTGGGCTTTTGATACTTTTCAAGTCACCAACCGGGTCCATGCCAAAGTCAATGGATTCATGTTCCTCGCGGGCATGCGGCAGGACCTGCAAAAGCAGAGGATCATGCGGGGTGGATTTTTGCATGCGCTGCACATAACTCCACGGTACCCGCAGCGGGAATTGACGGTTGGCAGAGGTGCTGATCGGAAGCTGGTCGGGCTGCAGGCCCAGTGCATCGCACAGTGTTTCAATTTCTGTAATGGAGTCTTTGTATTGCTGTTGCCAATTTGTTTCTGGGCCCGAATCGACTCGTGCTAGACTTGATAAGCTGATGGACTGCATATTTTTAAAGGCGATTATTACATGGCTGCTTATCATACCAATGAATTTCGTTCCGGCCTGAAACTTATTCTGGACGGTGCCCCATATGCCGTTATTGAGAACGAGTTTGTCAAGCCCGGCAAGGGACAGGCCTTCAACCGTGTTAAATTGCGCAACCTGAAGACAGGGCGGGTGATTGATCGTACCTTCAAGTCAGGGGAGTCGGTTGAAGGTGCGGATGTGGTCGATAGGGATATGCAGTATCTGTATAACGATGGCACTCAATGGCATTTCATGGAGCCTGATTCCTATGAGCAATATGCCGCGTCCAGAGCCGTTGTAGATGAGGCTGCACAATGGTTAAAGGGCCAGGAAACCTGTTGCGTGACCTTGCTTGATGGAGAGCCTTTAAGTGTGGCTGCTCCCAATTTTGTCGAGTTACAGATTACCCAGACTGACCCCGGGGTGCGTGGGGATACTGCAGCAGGCGGTGTAAAACCCGCTACCATGGAAACGGGTGCAGTGGTCAAGGTACCGCTTTTTATCGAGGAAGGTGAAGTGCTGCGAATTGATACGCGAACCGCAGAGTATGTTTCGCGTGTAAAAGAGTAATGCAGAATCACGATTCGGAAAGCCGTATGCCGAGACCACGGATGATCTGGCTTCCTGCTTGAACCACACCCACAATCACAGCAGCCCCCTTTGCGCCCGACAGGTCCAGCAGGCACGCGCCCGGCTGTACACACAGGTGCGCGAATTTTTTACAGCCCGGGATGTGCTGGAAGTAGAGACACCGATTATCAATCGCTACACCGTGACAGACCCGCATATCGATAGCATTGAGGTCACCTGTAACGACCAGCGGCAGTTTCTGCATACCTCGCCTGAGTATGCAATGAAAAGACTGCTTGCATCCTTTGGGCGCGATATCTATCAGCTTTGCAAGGTATTCAGGGCCGGGGAATCAGGCAAATTTCACCATACGGAATTTACCATGCTTGAATGGTACCGGGTGGGCTGGACCTACCAGGATTTAATGGCGGAAGTGGATCGTCTGGTAAGAGGTCTGCTGCATGGGAGTGCTGCCCTGCGTGAATCTGAATTCATCCGTTATCAGGATATTTTTCAGCAATACTGTGGTCTTGATCCCTGGTCCGCCAGACAGGAGGACTACAGGGCTGTATGCACACAGGCAGACCTTTTTCCTGTCACACAATTATCTGAAGAGGCGTATCAGGCGTTGTTGCTTGACCAGGTGATCGCAGCTCGCCTGCCCAGAGACCGCCTGATATTTATTTATGATTTTCCTGTACAGCAAGCATGTCTGGCAAGAATCAGTGATCAGGGCAGGGCAGAACGTTTTGAGTTGTATGCCGGAAACCTGGAGCTTGCAAATGGCTATCAGGAACTCACCGATGCGGATGAGCACCAGAGACGTTTTGCAGCGGACAACAGCAGGCGCAAACAGGCAGGCAAAGAACCGCTGGAGATGGATGTATCATTGATTGCAGCCCTCAGGGCAGGATTGCCGGACTGTGCCGGTGTGGCCTTAGGCGTGGACCGTTTGCTGATGCTCATCACAGGTGCAGCCGATATCAATGAACTGCTGGCATGTCCGGATTGACGAACCGGGCACTACCCAGCGATTGTCCCATTTTTACAGGTTGTTGTAGTTGAAGGCCTGGGTCCCACTCGACGCAGTCCGACTCAAAAGCAATAATGGCGGTAGACCCCATATTAAACACGCCAAGCTCTTCACCTTTTTTCAGTTCCATGCTGGAGTATTTTTTTCTGCGAATGGCCTTGCTTCGTGGTGGTGTGACCAGTCCTTCCCAGGCGATCTCAATAGCCGCGACATTCACCGCACCGACCATCACCACTGCCATGTAACCTAAACTGGTTTCGAAGATCGAAACGATGCGTTCATTGCGGGCATACAGGTTAGTCAGGACTTCTGCTGCATAGGGTGCCACACTGAACAGTCGCCCAGGCACATGAATCATTTCCATTAATTTGCCATCAAAAGGCATATGTACGCGGTGATAGTTTCCAGGAGACAGGTAGATCGTTGCAAGCTTTCCCTGTTCGCACAAACCGCCATACTCATTGACTCCGCCCAACAATTGCTGCATGGAAAACCACCGGCCTTTGGCCTGTATGGCCTGTTGATCGGTATAGCCCGAGAGCTGACTGATATAACCATCTGCAGGGCTGACGATCACGTTTGTCCCAGGTGCGATGGGGCGAACCCCCGGAATCAGCCTGCGCGTGAAAAATTCGTTAAAACTTGCATAGCCTTCAGGGTCTGGATGACCGGCTTCAGTCATGTCTACATTAAACGCATATATGAATGCGCGTATGGCAGGGTTTTTTAAAGGCGTTTGCAGGCGTGTGATCCAGAATGTTACTCGGGATATGAAATGATGAGGAAACAAGCGAAATAAAAATCCTTTGCAATGCTTCCATATGGCATTCATCAGCTTCCCTGTTGAGTATTGTAATAGGCGTTCAACACCCTGAAATCATCGGTGATAGCTTTGCTTTCATGAGGAGTTCCGAACAGGGCTATCAGGTTTCCATCCGGTGCAATCAGGAAAATCCGTGAACCGTGATCCACCAGATAGCCTTCACTCTCATGGTCTGCCGACACTGAATATACCACACCGAGGGCTTGACTCAGGTTTTTGAGCTCTGTCGTGTTGCCTGTGAGTCCAATGATGTCCTGGTCAAAATACTGTACATAATCATTGAGCCGTTTTTTTGTGTCACGTTTCGGATCGACTGAAATGAAGATACCCTGGGCAGGTATAGCATCCCGGGTTGCAAGAGTACTGAGTACCTGATTAACCGCGCCGAGTGCAAGAGGGCATATATCCGGACAGTGGGTATAGCCGAAAAAAACAAAGCTCCAGACATTTTTCAGGTGCTGACCGGAAAACTCTTGTCCGCGGTGGTCTGTCAGACTGAAATCCGGAAATGAACGCGGATGGGTATGCAATGAGGTAGCACTTTTCAGATTATCCAGGCCGGTATTCGTTTGTGACAGCACAAAATAATACAACGTGATGCAAATTGTGAAACCTGCGATACCAAGCAACATAAAAATGTCGCGGCGCGCGATTTGTTTTTTTTTGGAGTTTTCTGAAACCGGTTGCATGACCGTATTATTGTATAGCCATTTTAAAAACACGGGTGGCAGAACAGACAGTTTTAACCCTGAAAATGCTACAATTACAGGATGTCAGGGAATTCTTTGGGAAAACTGTTCACGGTCACTTCATTTGGCGAGAGTCACGGAACCGCCATAGGGTGTATTGTCGATGGTTGTCCACCTGCCCTGGAACTTGACAGTACAGATCTTCAGGCCGAACTGGAGCGCCGCCGCCCGGGCAAGTCGCGTCATACTACACAACGGCGTGAACCGGATAAAGTAGAGATTCTGTCGGGCACGTTCGAAGGTAAAACCATAGGCACCCCGATCGGTTTGATTGTCTACAACAAGGACGCCCGCTCCAAGGACTATAGCCGTATAAAGGAGAAGTTTCGCCCCGGTCATGCGGACTATACTTATCTGAAAAAATATGGATTGCGGGACTATCGCGGTGGAGGTCGCTCTTCGGCACGCGAAACAGCGATGCGGGTGGCTGCAGGTGCAATTGCCAAAAAATACCTCAAGGAAAAGTCAGGCATCGTTATTCGTGGCTACCTTTCACAGTTGGGTTCAATTGAAATCAAGCATAAGGACTGGGAGACGGTGGAGTCCAATCCCTTTTTTTGTCCGGATGCAGAAAAAGTCGCAGAACTTGAGAGTTTTATGGACCAATTACGCAAACAGGGTGATTCAACCGGTGCACGGGTGACGGTTGTGGCAAATGGCATGCCGCCGGGTCTGGGCGAACCCGTGTTTGATCGTCTGGATGCCGATATTGCCCATGCAATGATGAGTATAAATGCCGTCAAGGGTGTAGAGCTTGGCACAGGCTTTGGTTGTGTAGCCTACACCGGTAGCCAGTGCCGTGATGAAATCACTCCCGACGGATTCCTGGCCAATCATGCTGGAGGTACTTTGGGTGGAATTTCAACAGGTCAGGACCTGCTGGTCAGCATTGCATTCAAGCCGACCTCAAGTATCCGTATTCCCGGAAAAACGGCTGATGTGCATGGCGACCCTGCAGAAATTGTGACCACTGGACGGCACGACCCTTGTGTGGGAATACGCGGCGTGCCGATTGCCGAGGCCATGCTGGCCCTAGTGGTCATGGATCATGTGATGCGCCATCGGGCACAAAACCTGGATGTAAGCTGTGCCACTCCAGATATTCCATCTTCTGTATCATAAGGGCCGGGCCGCATACAAGCCTGTAACTGTTTTATCCTAGATCAGCATGTTGGCCATACAGAGACAGCCTGCAGGATATGGCAGGCTTGCAGCAATCTATTTTTTCTACTTTGCAACGGTGGGTGCGTTGCTCCCGTACTGGGGTTTGTATCTTAAACATCTTGATTTTACCGCAAGTCAGATTGGTGAACTTTCGGCGGTTCTGTTGGCGACCAAGATCATTGCGCCTACTATATGGGCTCACATTGCGGACCGTACCGGCCAGCGGATGCGGGCAACCCGCATTGCTTTATTTGCGGGGATGAGTATTTTTGCTATGGTTCTGCTGGTGCGTGAGTACTGGGCGTTGTTCCTGGTGCTGGCAGGGTTTGGTTTTTTCTGGAATGCTGCATTGCCCCAGTTTGAAGCGACCACCATGAATCATCTGGGTGAAAACAAATACCTGTACAGCCGCGTCCGGTTATGGGGTTCGGTGGGATTTATTGTGGCAGTATCAGCACTGGCACCCTTGTTGCAAAGCCAGGGCATCGGGCTTTTGCCCTGGGCAATTCTGATTATCTTGCTCTGCATCTGGATCAATGCCCTGTTTGTGCAGGACCAGCCAGGCAATACTGCTCATATCAAAAACATTTCATTGTTGAAGACCTGTCTTGATCCTTCG
The DNA here is from genome assembly GCA_965205275.1 of Gammaproteobacteria bacterium. Lineage (GTDB taxonomy): Bacteria > Pseudomonadota > Gammaproteobacteria > UBA4575 > UBA4575 > WTFY01. Next base: position 1,114,099 of record OZ242168.1, on the reverse strand, counting down.
GTGTTTGCCTTGTTGCTGGCAGCTTTTCTGATGCAGGTGAGTCATGGACCGTATTACACCTTCTTCAGCATCTACCTGGAAGAACACGGTTATGCACGTACCACCGTTGGACAGCTCTGGTCGCTGGGCGTCATTGCCGAGATCATGCTGTTTTTTGTGGCGTACAGGTTATTGCCGAGGTTCGGTGCCAAGTATTTACTGGCACTGGCCATGTTTCTGACTGCCCTGAGATGGTGGCTGATTGCCATGTATGCAGGCAGCCTGCCTGTATTGCTGCTCGCACAGTTGCTGCATGCTGCATCATATGGACTGTTTCATGCGTCGGCTATTTATCTGATCGACCGGTATTTCTCAGGCAGTCTTCAGGGCCAGGGTCTGGCACTTTATTCCAGTATCAGCTTTGGTCTGGGTGCCTCGCTTGGCAGCCTCATGAGCGGGTATACTTGGAATACGGTCGGTTCTTCCGAAGCATATATGTTGGCGATGGGTGTCGCTGCCCTGGCATTCATTCAATATGTATGGCTGGCCAAACCCCGTTTGGGCACAAGCTAATTAAGAACACAACGATGTGGTACAACATTTATGGGAAGTAGCACTTTATTTGGTAAAGTCTGGAAAAGTCATGTTGTGCATGAGCGTGATGACGGCATGGTGCTGTTGTACATAGACAGGCACCTGATTCATGAAGTGACTTCACCGCAAGCCTTCGAAGGCTTGCGTCTGGCCGACAGGGTTCCATGGCGCAAGGACTCCATACTTGCCACAGCCGATCATAATGTGCCGACGACAGACCGCAGTGCAGGCATTGAAGATCCCATCTCCAGGCTGCAGGTTGATACCCTTGATAAAAACTGCAGGCACTTTTCGCTTACGCAATTTCCAATGCTGGATATCCGGCAGGGAATCGTGCATGTCATCGGCCCTGAGCAGGGGGCATCGCTGCCGGGCATGACGATCGTCTGCGGTGATTCACATACCTCTACCCATGGTGCGCTGGGGGCGCTGGCGTTTGGTATCGGCACCTCTGAGGTAGAGCATGTACTGGCTACGCAATGCTTGTTGATGAAGAAGTCAAAAAACATGCTGATTCAGGTAGACGGCAGTCTGCCCCCCGGGGTGACTTCCAAGGATATTATTCTTGCCATCATTGGCAGGCTGGGTACGGCAGGGGCCACCGGGTATACTGCGGAATATGCGGGGGCTGCAATTCGCTCACTTTCCATAGAAGGACGCATGACGATATGCAACATGTCGATTGAGGCGGGGGCCCGTGCCGGGATGATTGCCGTGGACGATATGACCCTGGAATATGTTGCCAATCGCCCCTTTGCACCTAGAGGTACATTGTGGGATCAAGCCGTAGCAAACTGGCGTACACTTCACAGTGATTCCGATGCGCAGTTTGACGCAGTCGTACAACTGGATGCCAGTTGCCTCAAGCCGCAGGTCACCTGGGGGACATCACCGGAGATGGTAGTGGACGTTGATGGAGTCGTTCCAGATGATACAAACCAGGGTTACCGGCATGCCCTGCAGTATATGGGCCTGCACCCCGGGACACCGATAGAAGCCATTCATATTGACAAGGTGTTTATCGGCTCATGTACCAATTCCCGTATTGAGGACCTGCGTGCTGCAGCAAACCTGATACAGGATCGTACGCTTGCAGCGAATATCAAACTGGCGATGGTGGTACCGGGTTCAGGTCTGGTCAAGCAGCAGGCTGAACAGGAAGGTCTGGATAAGGTTTTCAAGTCTGCCGGATTTGAATGGCGTGAGCCGGGATGTTCAATGTGCTTGGGTATGAATGCTGATCAGCTTGGGGCGGGTGAACGTTGTGCTTCCACCTCCAATCGAAATTTTGAAGGTCGTCAGGGCAAGGGCGGACGTACCCACCTGGTGAGCCCGGTCATGGCAGTGGCTGCTGCATTACATGGACATTTCGTAGATGTAAGGAAGTGGATGCAATGAAGTCATTTACCAGAATCAAAGCTACCCTGTTACCATTGGATCGCAGTAATGTGGATACGGATGCGATTATTCCGCAGCAATATCTGAAGTCAGTGAAACGCACCGGCTTTGGCGTTCACTTGTTTGATAATTGGCGGTACCGTGATTCAGGAGTGCTCGGACAGGACCCTCGTCAACGCCGCACCGACCCTGATTTTGTGTTGAACCAGGCTGCCTACAAGGATGCGAAGATATTACTGGCACGGGAAAATTTTGGTTGCGGGTCTTCGCGTGAACATGCAGTGTGGTCAATTCTGGATTATGGCTTTGAGGCCGTGATTGCGCCAAGCTTTGCGGATATTTTTTGCAGCAACAGTTACAAGAACGGGTTATTACCCATTACACTGCAGGCAGCAGAAGTTGATTACCTGTTTAAACAGGTTGCAAAAGATTCTGCATTTACCTGTACGGCGGACCTGGAAAAACAAACCCTCCTCGATGTGAACGACAGGATATTTTCATTTGAGATCAATGAGTTTCGCAAACACTGTTTATTGAATGGTTATGATGAAATTGATCTTACATTGCAACATGCAGATGAAATCAAATCGTACGAAACCCGGTTAAAGCAGTCTTGTCCCTGGCTATTTAACGGATAATTCAATAATACTCGCCGGACTTTATCCACTTATGCACAAGGTTTTGTTATTACCGGGTGATGGCATCGGGCCGGAAGTGGTTGCACAGGCTAAAAAGGTGCTGGTCTGTCTGACTGGAGAACACGGCCTTGCACTTGAATGCGAGGAAGCACATGTGGGCGGCAGTGCCCATGACCGTTACAAGAACCCGTTGCCGGAAGAGACACTGAGGCTTGCACAATCCGCTGATGCAGTTGTGCTGGGGGCCGTAGGCGGTCCTCAATTTGATCATGTAGACCGTGAATTGCGTCCGGAAAAAGGCCTGTTACGTTTGCGTGCAGAGCTTGATTTGTTCGCAAATTTGCGCCCGGCCATTTTGTATCCGGCCCTGGTTTCAGCATCCTCGTTAAAGCCGGAGCAAGTGACTGACCTGGATATCATGATCGTCCGTGAATTAACAGGAGGGATTTACTTCGGTGAGCCAAGAGGCATACGTACTCTGGAAGGTGATGTTCGGCAGGGATTCAACACGCTGGTGTACGATGAAAACGAAATCGCGCGTATTGCGCATGTTGCATTCCGCATTGCACAAAAACGAAATCATCGGTTATGTTCGGTCGATAAAGCTAATGTGCTGGAAGTTTCGGAGTTGTGGCGTGATGTAGTGGATACAGTGCATCAAAAGTATCCGGATGTATCCTTGAGTCACATGTATGTAGATAATGCCGCCATGCAACTGGTTAAAAATCCGAACCAGTTTGATGTAGTCTTAACTGGCAATATGTTTGGCGATATTCTTTCTGATGTTGCCGCCATGTTAACCGGTTCCATTGGCATGCTGCCTTCGGCTTCATTAAACAGCAAAGATCAGGGAATGTATGAGCCTGTGCATGGCTCGGCTCCGGATATTTCCGGCAAGGATGCTGCCAATCCGTTGGCTACTATCCTGTCGGTGGCGATGATGCTGCGCTATAGTTTACATGAATCCCGGCTTGCAGACCTGGTTGAGCAGGCTGTACAGCAGGTGATTGCTGAAGGATTACGAACTGCAGATATTGTACATTCAGGGCAGCAGTCTATCGGGACAAACGAAATGGGTAATGCTGTAATTCGTGCATTGCTTCAGGCTCCACACTAAACTCGAAAAATACAAAACGCACTATGGAAAAATATAATGTTGCGGTGGCAGGCGCTACCGGTGCGGTAGGTGAGCAGATACTTGCCATCCTCGCACAAAGAAAATTCCCGGTTGATCGTGTCGATGCATTGGCGAGCGCTCGATCGGCCGGCAAGAAGGTTCGCTTTGGGGATCGGGAAATCGAGGTGCAGGACCTAGCGGACTTTGATTTTTCGAACACGCAAATCGGGCTTTTTTCACCAGGCGCAAGTATTTCAAAAAAGTATGCGCCGAAGGCAGCCGGACAGGGATGTGTGGTGGTTGATAACACCTCGCAATTCCGGTATGAAGAGGATATCCCCCTGGTCATCCCGGAAGTCAATGTCCACCAGGTTGCCCACTATACAACCCGTGGGATTATCGCCAATCCGAATTGTTCAACCATCCAGATGGTAGTGGCCCTGAAACCCATTCATGACGCAGTCGGTATTGCACGCGTTAACGTGGCGACCTATCAGGCGGTGTCCGGCACCGGGAAAGAGGCCGTTGATGAACTGGACCAGCAAACCAGGAAGATTATCAGTGGCGAACCCGTTACCTGCAATGTGTATCCGAAACAGATCGCCTTTAACGCCCTGCCACATATTGATGCGTTCCTGGATAACGGCTATACCAAGGAGGAAATGAAAATGGTGTGGGAGACCCAGAAGATCATGGAAGATGACTCCATTCTGGTAAATCCCACCACGGTACGCATCCCGGTGGTAAACGGGCATTCCGAGGCCGTACATCTTGAACTGAAGGAACCCTTGTCAGCCAAGCAGGCAAAACAACTTCTGGCGGCTGCACCAGGTATTCAGGTAGTGGACAGCCATCAGGATGGCGGATATCCCACGGCAGCCACTGAAGCGGAGGGGAAGGATGCGGTGTATGTAGGCCGTATTCGTGAGGATATTTCACATCCGTGCGGACTCAATATGTGGGTGGTGAGTGACAATCTGAGAAAAGGGGCTGCTTTGAACAGCATCCAGATCGCGGAGATTTTGATAAAGGAATATATCTGATTCTCCGTTTGCTTCAAAGGGTCAGGCATCTCACTTGCAAATACAGTGGCGTGGACACGTATCCCGTTTCATGGAGGACGCAAGGCCTGTGTACGGATATTACGCTTATCGGCAGTGCGAAGCTCGACTATCAGGCCGCCAACGCTGTTAGCCGACGAGTTGTTTGCAGCCGCTGCACGGTCTTGCCCGACCGACGTTCCGACCTTGATCACGGACATGCGGATAAGGTCGACTGACTCGTCTTCAAACTTTTGTGCGACCACATGGAGTGCGCGGTCCATTTCATCGAGCATTGCTAGGGTTTTTGTACGTGGTGTTCCTGACACCATTTTTACATTGGCGAAAACCATATCGGATTCTGGCGACGGAAAGAAAGTGAACCCGACCCGCCCGCCTGCAACCAAACCCACCGCCAGCAGGAACAGCCCGGCAGCGACTGCCAATGCTGCATAACGCCAATTGATGCAGATTTCGACGAAATTGCGGAACGGTCCATCCCTGAACGATGCAAAGTTCCCTCAAACCATGCCCGGTAGCGGGCGCTCAGGTTCCTGCGTCAGCGAGATAGTTCAGGGGAACCTCCATCCCAATAAGTGATGATCGACGACCTCCACACCCCACGCGGCACGGCACGGCGTTTCCCACTGCCGCATGATCTGCCTGTCCTGTATGATTGCATACGTGTTATTTGATTCTGTCTGTTTTAAAAGCCTTCATTATGCGCATTGCTCTTGGCATCGAATATAATGGCAGCCATTTTTTTGGCTGGCAGCGACAGACGGATGCAAACACGGTACAGCAAACGTTAGAGCAGGCAATCTCCAGAGTTGCCGATACATCCGTTCGCATCCATGCTGCAGGTCGTACCGATACGGGTGTACATGCTACCGAACAGATTATTCATTTTGATTGCAGTACACAACGTGACACCAGGGCTTGGGTGATGGGAGTGAATACATATTTGCCCGATTCAGTTTCAGTCTTGTGGGCCAAGGCAGTGCATGAAAATTTCCATGCGCGCCATTCAGCGATCTCGCGACATTATCGTTATGTAATCCTGAATCGTCCGATGCGTCCTGCCATACTAGGCAAGCAGGTGACCTGGGTGCATCGGGCACTTGACAGTGTCAGCATGCGGTATGCCGCATTGTCTCTGAAAGGAACGCATGACTTCTCATCGTATCGTGCATTGGCCTGTCAGGCGAAAAGTCCGGTTCGAACGGTACATCAACTTACGGTATACCGACAGGGTGAGTTTATATTTTTGGATGTCCATGCCGATGGATTTTTACATCACATGGTACGGAATATAGCCGGTGTACTCATTGCCATAGGTAAAGGGGAGCAGGAGGTCACTTGGGCGGAAACAGTACTGGAGCGTTGTGACCGTACATTGGGAGGTGTAACAGCCCCCGCAGCGGGCTTATATCTGGTAAAAGTGCAGTATGATGACAGGTATGGGTTGAATCCTGCAGTACAATGGCCAGCCATTGGGATTGATTTTTTACGAAATGCTGGGGAGCAGGGGCATGTTAACCCGGATTAAATTTTGCGGAATGACCCGCACTGAGGATGTGCGACGCGCCATCGATCTGGGGGTGGATGCTTTGGGGTTTGTGTTTGTGAAACAGAGTGTCCGCTATCTGACGATCGGGCAGGCCCGGAAGCTGATCGAACAGGTGCCGCCATTTGTGGTGGCAGTGGGCCTTTTTATGGATGCCGAACCCGGCGATATTGAAGACATCATCCGCCATACGGGATTAAATCTGTTGCAGTTTCATGGCAGTGAGAATGAGAAATTTTGCCGACAATTTAAAATGCCTTATATAAAGGCTGTTCCTGTGGACAGCACAGATTCAGTTGCGAGCTTTTGTGCAGATTTTCCATCGGCCTCGGGATTTGTACTGGACAGTCATTCAACCGGTCAGATGGGAGGCACCGGGAAAACCTTTGCATGGCACAGAATTCCGCAATCCCTTGACAGGCCCGTTGTGCTTGCGGGTGGACTCACGCCGGAAAACGTAGCGCAGGCGGTGCGCGAAGTCAGGCCGTATGCTGTGGATGTAAGCAGTGGTATCGAGACTACTCAAGGTATCAAGGATGCAGGTAAAATGGAACAATTTATCAAGGAAACCAGATATGGCCGGGAATGCACCTGATCTGCCCTCGCAAACGATTTGCACACAGGTTCCGGACAGAAATGGAATGTTTGGCGAGTATGGCGGTCGCTATGTGGCGGAAACCCTGATTGAGCCGCTTGTGCAGCTTGAGCAGGCGTATCGGCAATTCAGGGATGACCCCGGGTTTCTGGCTGAACTCGAATCCGACCTGAGCCACTATGTAGGTCGGCCCAGTCCATTGTATTACGCGCAGCGCCTGAGTCAGAAGTATGCAGGTGCCCAGATCTATTTGAAACGCGAAGACCTCAACCACACCGGTGCACACAAGATCAATAATACCGTAGGCCAGGCTCTGCTGGCCAAACGCATGGGCAAGACCCGCATTATTGCTGAAACCGGTGCCGGCCAGCACGGTGTGGCCAGTGCTACGGTGGCCGCGCGTCTTGGTCTCGAGTGTGTAGTGTATATGGGCGAGCAAGATATACATCGCCAGGCGCCCAATGTATATCGTATGCGTCTTTTAGGTGCTAAGGTTGTGCCCGTTCATTCCGGCTCAAAGACACTGAAGGATGCATTGAATGAAGCGTTACGGGACTGGGTGACACATGTCGATTCAACGTTTTATATCATCGGTACCGTAGCCGGCCCCCATCCTTACCCGGTGCTGGTGCGCGACTTTCAAACCGTCATCGGGCGCGAGGCCAAAAGCCAGCTGTATGAACTTGCAGGATGCCTGCCGGATGCGCTAGTCGCCTGTGTGGGGGGTGGCTCGAATGCCATTGGCCTGTTTTATCCGTTTTTGGGCGATGCGCAGGTCAGCATGTATGGAGTCGAGGCAGGCGGACAGGGTCTGGATACGCATAAGCATTCGGCCCCCCTGAATACGGGTAAACCAGGTGTATTGCACGGTAATCGTACCTATCTGATGGAAGATGAAAATGGTCAGATTATTGAAACCCATTCCATTTCCGCAGGGCTGGATTATCCTGGTGTGGGTCCTGAACATGCATGGCTTAAGGATATAGGCAGAGTGCGCTACGAATCGGTTACTGATGAGCAGGCACTGACGGCATTTCATGAGATCACGCAAGTGGAGGGTATCATTCCGGCACTCGAAAGCAGTCATGCTGTCGCCTATGCACTGCAATTGGCTGCCAGGATGTCGCCCGAACAAAAAATTATTGTCAATCTTTCTGGACGTGGAGATAAGGACATCAATACCGTGGCTGAAATTGAAGGCATTGAACTGTGAGCCGCATTCAGGAGCGTTTTGAGGCTCTGGCCAGAGAAGGCCGCAAGGCCCTGGTTCCATACATTACAGCCGGTGACCCGCACCCTGGTCAAACCGTTGCATTGATGCATGCCCTGGTGGAAGCAGGTGCCGATATGATTGAACTGGGGGTACCCTTTTCGGATCCCATGGCCGATGGACCGGTGATTCAGGCAGCCTGTGAGCGCGCCCTGGTACACAATACCAGTCTGCGGGATGTTTTAGGGATGGTAAGTGAATTCAGGCAATGTGACCTGCAAACACCCATCGTGCTGATGGGCTACCAGAACCCGATAGAAATCATGGGGACATCTGAGTTTGCCCGCCGAGCGAAACAAAGCCAGGCTGATGGAGTGCTGACGGTGGATCTGCCCTTTGAACAGGCAGAACAGGCACTGGATATCTATCGGCAACATTCTATCGATACCATTTTCCTGATTGCTCCCACAACCAGCCCGGCACGTATAAAAAAAATCTGTGAGAAGTCTTCCGGACTTATATATTATGTGTCCCTGAAGGGAGTAACCGGTGCGGGTCACTTGGATATTTCAGAAGTAAGAAACAAAGTAAACGAAATCAAACAGCATTCTAAACTGCCGGTAGGGGTCGGGTTTGGTGTTCAGGATGCCGAAAGCGCTAAAAGTATTGCCTTGATTGCTGATGCCGTCATTGTCGGAAGTGCTTTAATCCGCCATATAGAAACCGATACCACCCACTATGACACTATGAAAAAAAACATTATAACCCTGCTTACAGGTATGCGTGAAGCGATGGATAGTACTTCCATTAAACGTGAAATGCCCGATATGCAGACCTGAATTTGTTGCCTTAAATGAGCTGGCTGGAAAAATTGATGCCTTCTCGTATTCGTACTGAGGGTACAAGCAAACGCAAAATCCCGGAAGGGCTTTGGGATAAGTGTACGAATTGCAGTGCGGTATTGTATCGCTCTGATCTGGAGCGCAATCTGCGGGTTTGTGCAAAATGTAATCATCACATGCGAATTGGTGCGCGCACGCGATTACATTCATTTCTTGATGAAAGCTCCCTGGAGGAAATTGGTGGAAATATAGAATCCGTGGATTTTCTGAAATTCAGGGACAGTAAAAAGTACAAGGACCGTCTGGGGGCTGCACAAAAAGCTACAAATGAAAAAGAGGCGCTGGTCGTGATGAAAGGCCGGCTAAAAAAACTTCCTGTCGTGGCAGCAGCCTTTGAGTTCAGTTTCATAGGAGGCTCAATGGGTTCTGCCGTAGGTGAGCGTTTTCTGTGCGCTGCTAGACAGGCACTGGATGATGAGATCCCCCTGATCTGTTTTTCTACAAGTGGTGGAGCGCGTATGCAGGAGGCCCTTACATCATTATTTCAAATGGCTAAAACGAGCGCGGTGCTGGGGCGCATGCGTGCCCGGCGTATTCCATTTGTCTCGGTATTGACGGATCCCACAATGGGAGGGGTTTCGGCTAGCTTGGCCATGCTGGGAGATATCAATATTGCCGAGCCAAAGGCATTGATCGGATTCGCAGGCCCAAGGGTCATTCAACAGACGGTACGGGAGACGCTTCCGGAGGGTTTCCAGCGTAGCGAATTTTTACTTGAACATGGCGCGCTGGACATGATTGTCGAGCGTAAAGACATGCGTGATCAGGTGTATCAGGTATTATGCATCTTACTGCATAAATAGATTGCTGATTATTATGAAAAATGATGGTGTATCGCCAGTCGCCAGAAAATAATTCTCAGGCAGTACATCACCTTTCATGAAACGCTAACCAGCAGATTCATTCACCCTTATTCTTTATTGTTTTGCGGTTCAAACATCTCCAAGACTGGCTCGTCTGGCAGCAGACTTTGCATTCTCAAAAGATTGAGTTGGGACTGAGCCGTATTGCAAAAGTTGCCAGTGAAATGGGGATCATGCAGCCTGAATTTCAGGTCATTACGGTTGCCGGTACCAACGGAAAGGGTTCCATTACTGCAATTCTGGAGTCTGTTTACCACCAGGCCGGTTATCGTGTGGCGAGTTATACCTCTCCACATTTACTCCGTTACAACGAACGCATCAGAATTGGAAAAAAGAATGTCGGAGACCAGTTGCTATGCGATGCCTTCGATCTGGTGGACCAGACGCGTGGGGAAATCAGTTTAAGCTATTTTGAGTTTGGCACGCTGGCTGCCATGCAAATTTTCAGCAGCATGCAACCTGATGTGGCTATTCTTGAAGTGGGCCTGGGCGGGCGTCTTGATGCAGTGAACATCTATGATTCCGATATAGCCATTGTCTCGAACATTGGTATAGACCATGTGCAGTGGCTGGGCTCAACACGTGAAGCCATAGGTTTGGAGAAAGCTGGAGTTTTCCGGGCTCATAAACCTGTAATCTGCGGAGACAGGGAGCCGCCTGACAGTTTGCTGGGGTACGCCAGGGAAATTGATTCTGTGTTGTACCTGATTGATAAGGATTTCTCGTATCAGCAGGGACCGGATGAGGCTTGGTCGTTTCATTCCGCGAAGCTGGATTGGAACAATCTGCCGGTGCCAAATCTGTACGGAGATGTCCAGATAAGCAATGCAGCAGTCGCGTTGATGGGTGTACAGTGCCTGGATGAAAAATTACCCGTAAAGCGGGAAAGTGTAGAGTCTGGTTTGAGAAATATATGTCTGTCAGGACGCTTTCAGCGTATCTTGGGGGAGTGTGAAGTTATTTTTGATGTAGCACATAATCTGGATAGTGCGAAAGTCTTAGGGACAAATCTTCAGGAGTTGGGGCCAGCTAGCAGAACGTATGCAGTGTTTGCGGTGCTGGAGGATAAGGATGTAGACGGAATTATTGATTCAATGAACGGGCAGATTGATGAATGGTATATTTCAGAGTTGGATTCAGGGCGGTCATTAAGTTGCAAGGATTTGCAGAAAAGCATTGAAAAGCTGGGTCCGGACTGTATTGTGAAACCCTATCCATCTGTTTCGGATGCTTGGTTTGCTGCCAGGAACAACGCCGATCCCACTTCCAGGATAGTGGTGTTTGGTTCTTTCTTGACGGTGGCGGAAGTATTAAGCTTGGAAATATAATTACAATTTTTGGCATCATGGTAAATTGGGCCGGGACGAGTAAGGTTCTTGGTGAAATATGGAAACAACTCTAAAACAGCGTTTGATCGGCACAGTGGTTATCATTGCCTTGGCCGTTATATTCGTGCCAATGATACTGGACGGGCCCGGGCGACAGGAATCAGCCTTAGTGGGAAAGGAATTGCCGCTCATGTCGCCAAAGTTTAGTTTCGAAAGTCGATTACCGAACCCTAAACAACTGGACGAATTACCCGTGGCCGAAAAGGGTAGTGGGTCAGGTGCAGGGCAAGCTGTAGCTGAGGAAAAAAATGAGGTAAAAGCCCTGGCATTGCAAGAGAAGAAACCTGCTCCTGATATTGTGGAAACCACAGCCAGTCATATTGATCCCCGTCCTTCATTAAGTGCATGGGTCGTACAGGTTGCTGCGTTTGAAGAAAAAGACAAGGCACTTGCCGTGCAGGAGAAACTGGTTGCAAGTAATTATTCAGTGTTTACTGAAAAGTTTGTAAAAGAAGGCAAGGTATTGTACCGGGTCAAGGCCGGGCCAGAACTCAAACGTGAGAATGCCGACCGGTTACGCGCTAAGATAGAGACAGACCAAGGCATAACAGGGGCCTTCGTAATTCCGCATCCCTGATCTTGAAATCACTGATAGCCGGGACACAGTGATCAATGCCAGAATGAAACTTTGACAGGCTTTGGGCTTTAGCAAATTATATGGAATTTTTGTGGATTGATGTTGGAATTGTGGTCATATTGCTCATATCCACAGTGATTGCAATATTTCGTGGTTTTGTAAAAGAAGCGATATCACTGATCAGTCTGGTATTGGCTTTCTGGCTAGCGATGACTTTTTTTAATCAGGTGGCATTGCTTTTACCTTCGAGCATAGATGATGCAACGTTAAGTTTTGGGACAAACGAATTTCAAGCGAGCAAGCTGCGAGCAGGTATTGCTTTTGTATCAATCGTAATCGGCGTATTAGTTGCAGGGGCTCTGCTGAATCATATGCTTGGCAAAATTACTCGAATGCCTGTATTGCGTGGTATCGATAGAATGCTGGGCGCATTGTTTGGATTGGTAAGGGGGGCAGCTGTTGTAGTGCTGATTATTTTGGCTACAGCCCTGACTAGTTTTCCGAGTTCTGAAATCTGGGAGTCCTCCGACCTGCTGCCCCTGTTTGAATCTGGAGCGCAGAAGGTGATTGATTTCATGCCTCCAGAGCACTCGAAGTATTTTTCATTTGACGGGGCTGAGGTACGAGCTTCTTCGTATTCACTTTAATGTCGTTAAGGACCCACTGATCATGTGCGGTATCGCTGGAATTGTTGCCAACCACGAAGTCAATCAGGCTCTGTATAATGCATTACTGGTATTGCAGCACCGTGGTCAGGATGCCGCCGGCATCGTTACTTATGGCGATGGCAGGCTCTATCAGCGTAAAGCGAATGGCCTGGTGCGTGATGTCTTTCGCAGTCATCATATGGAACGTTTGAAAGGCACCATGGGAATTGCGCATGTGCGCTACCCCACGGCAGGTTCTTCATCTTCTGCAGAGGCCCAACCTCTTTATGTAAATTCCCCTTTTGGCATTTCGCTGGGACATAACGGCAATCTTGTGAATGCCGGGCAATTGAAGAAAGAACTGTTTCAGGATGATCGTCGTCATTTAAATACCGAGTCAGACTCAGAAATTCTGCTGAACGTACTGGCGCATGAATTGGCAAACCAGCAAGCATTGCAGCTGAGACCGGAAGACATATTCGCTGCAGTAGAGGGCGTACATCGACGTTGTAAAGGTGCTTACGCGGTGGTGGCAATGATTGCGGGTTGCGGGATCGTAGCCTTTCGTGATTCCGATGGAATCCGGCCACTGGTATATGGTGTAAGAGAGTCTAGGCATGGCATGGAATACATGGTGGCTTCGGAAAGTGCCGCCCTGGATGCGCTGGACTACAGTCTGGTACGTGATATTTCGCCTGGTGAAGCTGTTTTTATAGATACAGAAGGTAAAATTTCCATGCAACAGTGTGCATCAAATCCTGTGCATTCCCCCTGCATATTTGAATATGTCTATTTTGCTCGACCGGACTCGGTCATTGAAGACATTTTTGTACAAAAAGCACGTATGCGTATGGGCCAAAAGCTGGCCCAAAAAATTCTTCGGGACTGGCCGGATCATGATGTTGATGTAGTCATGCCGATACCGGATACAAGTCGCACAGCAGCGATCGAAATTGCATATCTTTTAAACGTTAAATACCGCGAAGGGTTTATCAAGAATCGTTACATCGGGCGTACGTTCATTATGCCTGGCAACATACTGCGAAAAAATTCGGTACGGCAAAAGCTCAACCCCATTGGGCTCGAATTCAAAAACAAAAATGTTTTGCTTATTGATGACTCAATTGTGCGTGGTACCACTTCTCGTGAAATTGTACAAATGGCCCGGGATGCTGGCGCAAAAAAGGTATACTTCGCGTCTGCTTCGCCCCCGATTCGATATCAGAATATTTACGGTATCGATATGCCAGCACGTAATGAGTTGATTGCTTTTGAGAAAGATGTTGATGCGATCAGTAAAGAAATTAAGGCGGATCGTTTGATTTATCAGGAACTGGATGATTTGATTGGAGCGGTGCGGCAGGGAAATTTGAAACTGGGAAAATTTGATACCTCTATGTTTGATGGCGACTATATTACCGGTGTGGAAGAGGGCTATTTCGAAAATCTGGAAATAGTACGTAACGACAAGTCCAGACAGGAAGATGAAAAAGAATACGTCAGTATTGATTTGCACAATAGTGTTTAAGAAGAATTACTGATAGATGCAAGTCCCCGAGGCAGCCAGACAGCTGTTTACGTTGTATGCCAAAGCGTGTGATCAATATCCGCAACACGCAGATTATCCCGCAGCCCTTGTCAATATCAGCGAGCAAATGCTCTATATTTTTGCAGACACGGAATGTATCGGTAAATATCCGGTTTCGACCTCCCGATTTGGTGTGGGCGAGAAAGAAAACTCGTATAAAACACCTCGTGGGGTGCATTGTGTCGCAGAAAAGATCGGTGCCGATGCTGGATTTTCCGAGATTTTCAAGGCGAGAAAACGCACACATACGACTGCCCGGATTGAATTTGAGAAAACCGGTACCGGAGAAGATTACATCACATCCAGAATACTCTGGCTAACCGGTCTTGAAGAGGGTGTCAACAAGGGTGCAGGCGTGGATAGTCACGGGCGTTATATCTATATACACGGCACACATGCGGAAGGCTTAATTGGCCAGCCAGCCTCTGAAGGGTGTATTCGTATGAAGAATCAGGATGTCATGGACCTCTTTGATCGCCTTGAGGTTTCTTCGCTAGTGATTATCAACGCATAACCCAGTCAATCCCCGCATGCCCCTGCGATATCTGTTTTTCATACAGCCTATAAATGTTTGCTGTGCTGCGATCCGACACAAAAATGCAATGCGGTTTTTCGATTTGCTGAACAGATGGATACAGGCAGCCTCCAATTTACTCAAACGCCCGTTGTAGAACGGGTTGAAAACCCGGGCCGTCCGCCGAGACCCGGACTGGTATCCCCAAAAAATGTGGCGCGTCGGAGTCTGTCAACACATCAGGGAAGGGCCGCCTTTATACACGCCATTACGCATATTGAATTTAATGCGATTAATCTGGCCCTTGACGCCATGTACAGATTCCAGAATCTGCCCAGGGGATATTATTTTGATTGGGTGCGCGTTGCGTTTGAAGAAGCACAGCATTTTTTGATGTTACGTGAGCGTTTGCAGCAGATAGGTCATGATTATGGCGATTTTGATGCCCACAGTGGTTTGTGGGAAATGGCGGTCAGGACCGCTGATAATTTTGTTGCACGCATGGCGCTGGTGCCCCGAGTACTCGAAGCGCGTGGTCTGGATGTAACGCCAGGAATGATTCATAAGTTACAGAGTCATGGTGACACGGAAACAGCGGATATACTGAAAATTATCCTTGATCAGGAGGTAGGCCATGTGGCAGTTGGTTCGCGCTGGTTCAAATACGCATGCAGGCAACAGGATTTGCAGCCAGAGGCAACATTTCGAGTCCTGTTAGACAGGTATTATACAGGTAGGTTGCGAGGACCGTTTCATCTGGAGGCGCGACGCAAGGCAGGTTTTTCAGAATCTGAACTGGAAATGCTGCAAAAAATTAAGCCCCTATAGACTCCAGATACATATTTTCAGGTGTGCATTTCAGCACACTGCCGTGGTCATACCAGTCGCCCAGTACGATACGTCTGCAGGCATTGCCTTCAATGGTAAAGTCATGAATGGCAGGGCGATGTGTATGGCCGTGAATTAAAAAATTTACGCCGTGCCTGAGCATCGCTTGCCTGACAGCATGCTGGTTAACATCCATAATTTCAGGCTGCTTGCCTTGTGTGGCAGTAATACTTTTATCGCGTAACCGCTGTGCAATCTTTAACCGCTGTTTGACACTGAGCAGCAATACTGTTTTCTGGAGCCACTTGTTTCGTACCTTTGCGCGATATTTTTGATAAGCGATATCATCTGTACACAAAGTATCGCCGTGCATGAGCAATGTGGATGTCCCGTACAGGTCAATAACGGTTTCTTCCTGCAGAATCTTGCAGTGAGTGAAGCTTTCAAAGGTCTTGCCTATGAGAAAATCCCTGTTACCGTGGACTAAGAAAACTGGAACACCGGTAAGACTCAGTTCCCTTATCGAGTTGATAACGGGTTTAAGACCTATGGCCGGATCATCATCGCCAATCCAGTATTCAAACAGGTCCCCAAGAATATAAAGGGCATCTGTGTTTGCAATTTCTTGCAGAAAGCGGCAAAAAGCCGCAATGATATGCGGCCTTTTGTGATCTAAATGTAAGTCAGAAACAAATAAAGTCTGCGCCATACCTCATTGCTTACTCGACAATGGATACTTTTTCGATGGTAACTGTTTCTGCGGGTACATCCTGGTGGGAGCCTCTGGATGTAGTGGCTACATCTTTGATCGCGTTTACGACATCCATGCCTTCAGTCACTTTGCCGAATACAGCGTAGCCCCATTTTTGGGCTGTTTCACCTGAAAAATTTAAAAATCCATTATCTTTAACATTAATAAAGAACTGGGCAGTGGCCGCATGAGGATCACTGGTACGCGCCATTGCGATCGTGCCAGTATCATTAGCCAAGCCGTTATTGGCTTCGTTTTGAACAGGGCTATGGGTAGGTTTTTGTGCCATGCCCTCAGTAAATCCGCCGCCCTGAATCATAAAGTTCGGGATGACCCGGTGGAAGATTGTCTCGTCGTAAAATCCTTCCCTGACGTACGTGAGAAAATTGGCAACGGTAGCAGGCGCCTTCCCGGCATCCAGTTCAAGGGTGATGGTGCCTTTACTGGTCTCCATTTTCACTGTAGCGGTTTCGGCTTGTACGTTAGAGGTAGCCATAAGAATCATTATGAACACAAACAGAAACAACTGTTTGAGTGCTGTATTCATAGTTGTCTCCACAAAAAGTTGAGAGTGAATGATAGCTGTTTTTAGTTGTCGTCCGTAGTGTGTCCTGTGTTTAATGCCAAGCAATACCGGTCCACTGTTGTCAGTGTATGGCCGTGATCATACTTTATCGGAGACCTGCAGGCCAGTTTCTGTATGCGTCCAGTACATATTGCACTTCGACTGATTAGGGTACGGGCGTTTTCAGTCCGAGTCCCTTGTGAGGCCGGCAGCAATTGGAGTGCATCTGAAAAGGGTAGTACTGGCCGGATTGCCTGCCTGATCCTGTTTTATCCTCGTTACTTCCAGCACGTGCCGGGCCGTGCGATCCTTTATAGTGTCTGTAATGCACTTGGCCAAAAGAGAGTCCACCCGTATCCAGAGGCCCGTTTACGCCATATTGCCGGTCATTTCACTTGCCGTACTTCCTGTGAGCAGTGGATATTGTCGAATGCAGTACCGACCGGCTACTCACCGTCATGAATTCAATCATTGCAGGCCCTGAACCAGGATGCCGGAGGAGTGGTGTCATTCACGCACCGGCTGCGGTAAAATCCGGTCTGTATCGGCTAGCCTTTCTTCGAATTGCGCTCACAATGTATCTGAGCCGGGACAGTCTTTTAAGAAATTCATGTACGGTTGCGTCATGTTGAAGAGACAATGCAGGAATATGAAATTTTATAACCTATAAGGAGGATATTGTGGCGACGATTGCCCTGACAAAAGATAACTTTAATGAAACGATAGAAAATAACGACACAGTAATTATCGATTTCTGGGCTTCCTGGTGCGGACCGTGTAAATCATTTGCACCTACTTTTGATACGGCTTCGGAAAACCATGGCGATATTGTATTTACCAAGGTCGATACCGAAAAACAGCAGGAACTGGCTCATACCTGTAATATACGCTCGATACCAACACTCATGATATTTCGTGAAAAAATCCTGCTGTGGTCACAGGCGGGTGCTTTATCTCCATCACAACTGGAAGATATCATTGATAAAACCAAGGAGCTGGACATGGATCAGGTGCGTGCCGATATAGAAAAACAGGAGTCAAAGGCTTAGCCATGGTGATGGCGCATCGGCCTGATACAGTGAAGCAGGCGGGTACGGTGCATGTATCGGAAGACGGTAAAGTGACCTGACAAGACAGCCCATGGCGAACCTGCCAGATGGGAATGACCCTATGCAAAGTTATCCGGCTGGCATCAGGCTGTATAGTCTGGGGAAATTATTTTCCATTTTGATCTGCCTGGCACTTTGTTGTGTTCCTGCCATGGCCCTGAGCACAGGGTTACACAATAGCACCAGGACATTTACTGCAGTTTCTGAAATGACGAGCAAAGACTGGGATGACCCGGTTGAAATGGAAAGGGTATGGCAGGCTGCATTGGTCAGAATCCCAAAACCCGGTGGAGGGTATATAGCAACTACCGTAAAGAAACTGCATACCCATCACCTTGAAGAAAGTACAAAATTTCCTGCTGTTATTTACATGCATGGTTGCTCGGGTATATGGAAAGGCACCCATACAAGAATCAATTTCCTGGCGGCCAATGGCCATGCAGTTATTGCGCCGCCAAGCCTGGCCAGAAAAAAATATCCAAAGTCCTGTGAGCCTGAACATTTTCGAGGGGGTATGTACCGGGATATCCTGAAGATACGCCATTTTGATGCAGGATATGCCATTGAAAAAGCCAAAATCCTTCCATGGGTGGATGCGAATCATGTTTTTCTGATGGGACTGAGCGAGGGTGGGATAGCCGTTGCGACTTTTAGATCGAAAGCCAAGAATGCATCTGTAAAGGCACGCATTGTTGAGGGCTGGACCTGTCAGTCAACAGCCTGGGAGGAGTACCGGGGCATTCAGGCACCCGCAGATGAGCCCGTCCTTACTTTGCTTGGTGCTCACGATCCCTGGTTTCAAAATCCTTATACAAGTGGAGAATGCACTGGTTTTGTTAACAGGCATAATGGTAGTAAATCAGCAGTCTATGCAGAAGGGAGCCTGAGCTATAAACATGCATTGCTCGAGGATAAAAAAGTACAGGCTGTAGTTCTGGATTTTTTAAAGGTACACCACTGACCCGGATAGTATGCAATGTCCGTACATGCATGAATAAAGGTCCAGATACTCAAGTAGGTTTTTTGTCAATTTAAATTTTCTGGAATGCATTGTTTATGCAGTCGATGGTTTTTTCGATATCCTCTTCATTGTGGGTGCTTGAGACAAATCCTGCCTCATAAGGGGAAGGCGCAAAATATACACCTTGTTCCAGCATCAAGTGAAAAAAACTATTGAAATGCTGCAGATTGCAGGAAGCAGCTTCAGAAAAACTGGTCACTTCCTTTTCTTCTGTAAAGAATAATCCAAACATGCCGCACACATGGTTTGTGGTCAGTGGGATATGATTATCTTTTGCCGCGTCTAGGATGCCATCCATGAGCAGTCCGGTTTTTCGATGTAATTGATCGTAAAAGCCTCTTTCTGAAATTAGATTCAGTGTCATCAGACCCGCGGTCATCGCAACTGGATTGCCGGATAATGTGCCAGCCTGATACACCGGTCCGTCAGGTGCAAGTGACTCCATGATTTTTCGCTCTCCACCCAAGGCACCAACAGGCATGCCGCCGCCCAGGATTTTCCCCAGTGTGGTCAGATCCGGGACTACCTTGTACAGCTGCTGGGCACCACCTTTTGCAACGCGAAAACCGGTCATGACTTCATCAAAAATCAAAATGGCTTTGTACTCTGAGCAAAGCCTGCGCAAGCCTTGTAGAAAGCCTTTTACAGGAGGGATACAGTTCATGTTACCTGCTATGGGCTCGACGATTACACAGGCAATGTCATCGCCCATCTTTTTAAATGCCTGTTCAACCTCATCAAGGTTGTTATAGGTCAGGGTAACAGTATATTCAGCCAGTTCCGGTACCACTCCGGGAGAATCGGGTACACCAAGTGTCAGTGCACCTGAACCGGCCTTTACCAGCAGTGAGTCCCCATGGCCGTGGTAGCAGCCTTCAAACTTGATAATCTTGTTGCGACCCGTATGTCCACGAGCCAGGCGAATTGCACTCATGGTAGCTTCCGTGCCGGAGTTGACCATGCGAACCATTTCTATTGACTCAACAAGTTCACAGACTTTTTTTGCCAGCTCTGTTTCTATTTCGGTAGGTGTACCGAAACTGAGTCCATGCTCAGCAGCCTGCTGTACAGCTTTAATCACTTCAGGATGGGCATGACCCAGGATCATTGGGCCCCAGGAACCTACATAGTCGATGTACGCCTTGTCGTGGATGTCATAGAGATGGGCACCGCAGGCACGTTTGATAAAAACCGGTGTACCCCCAACGGCTTTGAATGCGCGAACCGGAGAATTGACGCCACCCGGAATGTATTTGAGGGCTTCATCAAATGCCTGCTTCGAGGTAGTCATTGTAGTTCATATATAGTGAATGGATATTGTGTGATCGTAATCCGGGTCATGGGGCCGCACAAAACGGTTGTAACAGTTTGAGGTATTTTTGCACGGATTGAGCAGGAGAAGGGGTGCTGAAGATCCCACTGATGACAGCGATCATATCGACACCGGCGCGCAAGAGTGGCATGACATTGTCCTGAGTGATGCCCCCTATTGCACAGACGGGGATATTCATTTCCTGTTTGGCACGAGTAATTAACTCAATGTCTGCAAGCGGTGCAGAAGGCTTGGTCGGCGAAACAAAAAAGCTCCCAAACGCTATATACGTGGCTCCATTGGCAACCGCCTGAGTTGCATTGCCATATTCGTTGTAGCAGGATGCGCCAATAATTTTATCCGCACCTAGAAATGTACCTGTTGCAGAAATCTTACAATCATCTTTGCCGAGATGTACTCCATCGGCATCAATAGTTCGGGTTAACTCAACATCATCATTAATGATCAGCAGGCTTCGGTATTTTATCGTTAGTGACCTCAGTTTATGGCCGATGGCAGTACGTGTTTCTTGATTATTGATTTTGTCCCTGTACTGAATAATTTTTACACCCGCTGACAGTACTGCTTCCACCTTGTCAAAAAAATCATGTGTAGGGATGCGTTGCATATCTGCAATCGCATATAGGCCTTTTAATGTGTACATCATGCAATTCTCTATGGAATTGTACGCTTTTGGACTTGCAAGTAAACCATGGAGGGTCCCGTTTCCGCGCTTTGTCTTTCCGGTTTATTTGACCCAGTAGAAGCGGTTGGGTATTTTCTGTCCCATCCCAAGTTGATGCGCGGTCTGCAGGCATTTCCAGGTAAATTCCTGTGCCTGATAAATGGCCGACACTACCTCCTGTCCATGCGCAAGCAATGCGGTAATTGCGGCGGCAAGCGTACACCCTGAACCATGATACTGATCGGGCATGCGTGGCCAGGCATGTGAATTGAGCTTTCGATGGTTACCGAACAATACATTGTGTACTTCCTGTGTATCTTCATGGCTGTCCGTTACCAGTACGTAATGTGCACCACGTTCCAGGATTGCCATGGCACAGGCCCCCAGGGTGTCGCCTTCAGGTGCAAGCATTTTCACTTCATGTCTGTTGGGTGTAACGACATTTGCCAAAGGCGTCAGCAGTGTATTAATGGCCCGGACTACATTGCTATCCGCCAGAACCTTGCCCCCACCGGCATGAATAACGGGGTCCAGTACAACCAGCAGGTCCGGGTAGTCCATGAGCAGTGTGTGTATGGCGCGTGCAGTTTTCTCGCTGCCTACAAGTCCAATTTTTATGGCAGCAATATTCATATCTTCGAGCACAACCCGTGCCT
The DNA here is from genome assembly GCA_965205275.1 of Gammaproteobacteria bacterium. GTDB lineage: Bacteria > Pseudomonadota > Gammaproteobacteria > UBA4575 > UBA4575 > WTFY01. The sequence continues at coordinate 1,092,555 of OZ242168.1, read as the reverse complement.
GCTCAACGATTATTCCCTCATCAATTTGATGCGTCTCCAGCACATTGGTAGTATTTTGCACAGTGATTGAAGTGATAACGGGCGCTGTGTGGCAACCCAGGCTGGCAAGCGTTTCAATGTCGGCTTGTATACCTGCGCCACCAGTCGGGTCTGAGCCCGACATTGCCATCACTACAGGGATTGATGCGGAAGTCTCTTTCATACAACGCAAGCAAGGAAAGAAATATCTATGCAGTATAAAACATATATGTGCGTCATATGCGGGTGGGTCTATGATGAAGCCAAAGGTGCACCCGAGGAAGGTATTGCACCTGGAACCCGGTGGGCAGATATTCCGCTGAACTGGAACTGCCCTGAGTGTGGGGCAATGAAGGATGATTTTCAGATGATAGAGATCTAGTTGCCGGGAATGACTTGTTTTGTCAGATATGAAATTTTCGCGGAATGTTCAAGCGAGCAGGTCCATTTATAAGCCAGATCCAGCGATTTTGCACAGGCGTATACACCGTGACCGCGTGTAACAGTAATACAATGTTCACGTAATGTCCGGGCGATGAGTTTTGGCGATTTTTCGGAGTACTCTGCAAAAGGTATCGTGTGTACAGGCACTTTGGGGAAATACAGCTGCCCTTCAAAATCCTCGGGAGTAAAATCCTTTCCGTTCATGGTGATGGCGATGGTATGAGGCCCGTGACTGTGCAATAAAGCACGAGCTTCGGGGTTTTCCTTGTATGCTTCAATATGCAGTGGTGCATCAAAAGAGGCATTTTCACCCAGAAAGCCCTGCATGCTGCAGGCCACCAAGTCCTTTGCCTGCAAGGTATCTGCACAGGCCCCGGAAGGGGTGATCCATATTGTGTCCTGCTCACGGAATGAGGCATTGCCGCTATGTGAGTCGTTGTAGCCGTATTTACGCAGCCAGGAATAATAGGCAACCAGTTCATCTTTTGCAGGCATGGATTCAGGAATTATTTTGTTTTATTGTCAGGTACACTTTGCACAGGCCTGAACACCATTGATATTTTTACAATCAATAAACGGTAACCATTTCAAAAGCACATGAAAGGATCTATACGATGTCGGCCCTGATCTGCGGTTCTCTTGCCTACGATACCATTATGGTATTTCCAGGTCGATTCAAAGAGCACATCCTGCCCGAGAAAGTGCATATCCTGAATGTTTCATTCATGGTGCCACAAATACGTCGCGAATTTGGAGGCTGTGCAGGCAATATCGCATATAACCTGCATTTGCTGGGAGGGGATGGCTATGCAATGGCGACTGCAGGGCAGGACTTTGAGCCATATTCTGACTGGATCAATCAGTGCGGAATGAGCCAGAGGTATATCAAAAAGATAGCCGATGAATATACCGCGCAGGCATTTGTTACGACCGATCTTGATGACAATCAGATTACTGCATTTCATCCTGGAGCCATGAGTTGTTCACACGCAAATGATGTACCCACTGAAGCAGGTGTCAGCCTTGCCATCATTGCTCCCGACGGTAAAGATGGAATGGTTCAACATGCCAGGCAGTGTCATGAAGCGGGCATCCCGTTTATTTTTGACCCGGGCCAGGGACTGCCCATGTTTAATGGCGATGAATTGTTGTCGTTTATTGAGCAGGCCAGCTACATCTGTGTAAACGATTACGAATCACAGTTGTTACAGGAACGGACCGGGTTGAGCATTAAACAGATTGCCGAACGTATTCTGGCCATGGTTGTGACTCGCGGGGGTGAGGGTTCTGTCATATATGTAAAGGGCAGCACTATCGAAATCCCGGTGGTTTGGGCAGGTTCGGTGCAAGATCCTACAGGTTGTGGAGATGCGTACCGTGGCGGACTGATATTTGGATTGATGAATGATCTGGACTGGGAAGTGAGCGGCCGTATTGCAGCACTCGTAAGTGCCATAAAAGTTGCGCACCACGGCACGCAAAACCATACGATTACTCTGGACGAGTTTAAATATCGTTTCAAGCAGGAGTTTGGTTATTCGTTTTAGCCCCTTTTGACTGATCAGAAATTACTTCAGGCTCAGACGTTTCCAGTTGCTCTTAACCGCATGAGCGGTTAATTCTTTATCGGCATCCACTGCAACGGGGTGGTCAACCAGTTCAAGGAGTGGGAGATCATTATGCGAATCTGAATAAAAGTAGCTGCCCTCCAGAGTTTTCGAGTTGGATTTGGCCCATTGTCTGGCCCGTGTGACTTTCCCTGCACCAAAACAGGGTATGCCTTCGACTTTACCCGTAAACTCACCATTTGATCGAGCGGGTTCTGTTGCAATGAGTGCTTCAATCTGCAGGAGCTCTTTTACGGGCTCGACGATAAATCGGTTTGTGGACGTAATGATTGCCAGATTATCTCCGGCATCACGGTGCTGCTGAATCAGGTCATGGGCTTTGGCTTTGATAATTGGCTTGATTCGTATATCGATGAATTCATCACGCCAGCGACACAATTCCGTATACGGATTTTCTGCAAGGGGTTTAAATGCAAATCTGAGGAATTCATAAATATCGAACTTTCCTGCACGGTATTCCCTGTAAAAACGCTTGTTTTCTTTTTCGTAAAATGCGGCGTCCACCCTGCCTGTGGAGACGAGGTACATGCCCCATTCATAGTCACTGTCCCCGGCCAGCAGGGTTTCATCAAGATCGAAAAAAGCGAGTGCCATGGTAAGGCCTATATAACAGCTTAGGGGTACAGGGTTCCCAGGTACCTGATATCGGGAGATGGAATTATTTTCAGAATGGCTTAATGACCACAAGTATAACAATTGCAACCAGGGCCAGTACAGGCGCCTCATTGAACCAGCGATACCATACATGGGAGTGAGGATTCTTTTCCTCTTTAAATCTTTTCATGAGGATGCCGCACCAGATATGATAGAGGATAAGCAATCCTACCAGTACGAGCTTCAGCACCATCCATGTAGTGAATAAATAGCCTGGCAAGTGATGCAGTGCCCAGATTCCAAGCAGGATAGCAAGCACTGCACTGGGGGTCATGATTCCAAAAAACAGTTTCCGTTCCATGATTTTGAAACGGTCTGTACTGGCGCTGTCCTCTGACATCGCATGATAGACAAACAAGCGCGGCAGATAGAACAGGCCCGCAAACCAGGTAGTGATAAAAATAATATGAAAGGCCTTTATCCAGAGCATGATGGGTTTGATTTGAATATTTGCAGTTTATGTGAAATATAAATTCCTGAAATGTCCCCGGGTCAGCACCCCGTAGATTCTTGTCGTACCGGATGCAGTTGTGCTGCGAATGCATAAGGCCTCCGCATTTTCTTCAAGAAACTGCTCACGCGCAGAATCTACGGTTGCCCGCAAATCAATATAGCTTGCCTGCAAACGTTTGGCGGGAATTTCCATCAGGTTGATTTCAGACGCCTCGATTTCTTTATTTTCCGTCAAAAAATTTTCCAGGTCTGTCGTTGGCAGTATTGAAACTGGCTCGTCTTCTTCAATGACAATCCACTCTGTTCCGGTTCCCACCAGAGTTTTTGCCTGCTCAGGTGTAATAATCTGCGCGCTGCATTGTACATTTCGATTCATAATGTTGGCCACACCGACCTGTCTTAATGCCTGCACCATCGGGTTGTGGCGATAGTCCATTCCACGCAATCGCATGAGCGTTCTGTATATGGAGTGCTGACCAAATAACTGGCTTGCAGTCAGTTGAGCGGTGACGATTGCCAGCATTCCGGGAAGAATTACGTTCGGGTTACTGGTTAATTCAAATACGGCTGTTAATGCTGCAAGGGGGGCTTGCAGGGTCGCACCCATCATGGCACCCATCCCGATCAGGGCATACATGCCGGGGGAAGAGGACAGTTCGGGAAAGACCGGTTGCGCCAACATGCCCATGATGCCACCTAAACATGCCCCGATAATAAAAGTAGGACCGATGAGTCCTGCAGGCAGTCCGAGGCCAACGCTGCATGCTGTAGCAACAAGCTTGGCTGCAAATATCGTAAGCAGTAAAGTAAATCCGATATTACTGGTCAGGATACTGCTTGCTGTGTCATACCCAATGCCCATAATTTGTGGAGCAAACACTGCCAGGACTCCGGTAATGGAGCCTGCAAGCAGGAATCTTGTCCAGACTGGCATTTTTTTGCCTGCCTTGGCAGAAATTCTTGTCAGATAAATAAAGATGAACGCTACGAAACCGGTGACCACTCCCAGCAGCATCACATAGGGGAGTTCCAGCAATGTGATGAACTGAAAGTTTGGCACTGAAAATGCGGCCTCGCCACCGAACACCGCGCGGGAAACAGCTGTAGCACTTACTGCGGCCAAAATGACGGGTAGAAAACTGGCTAATGTGTATTCCATCATCACCACTTCCAGCGCAAAGATCACGCCGGCCAGGGGTGTATTGAAAGATGCGCCAATCCCGGCTGCAGTTCCACAGGCAACGAGTGTACGAATCGTATTGTTGGGAAGGCCCAGTTGTTGCCCCAGTATACTGCTGGTTGCAGCCCCCAGGTGAATGGCCGGCCCTTCGCGTCCAAGTGATTGTCCTGAGATAATGGCGATCGCAGCTCCGGTATATTGCAGAATCAAGCCCCGCAGATGCAGGTAGCCCTGGTTATAGGACAGCCGTTTCATAACGTGCAACACCCCCACAGGATGTTCGCCTTTGGCCCAGATTTTAAACACCAGCGCAATAAGAAGAGCGCCGGCTACGGGCACTACGATACGAATACTAGTCGGCAGTCCTTCAAAAATTCCCGGCTTGCCCTCCGGCAGGATAAACCGTTGCATGGCTTCAATAAGGAGCCGGAAGGAAACAATGACCAGACCTGTCATGAGTCCGGCAATTACACTTAAAACCGCTGACTGGATCAGTGCGTCGGGCCGTGAGGTGCGCAAACGCAGGTTTTCCAGTGCATTCTGGATGAAACTTCTGATCGGCGATTCCTTTTTCATACCCGGGATTATGCCAGAGCTGACGGAAGCTTATGCGTTTGACTGTTGGCTCATTGCATTAATCTTGTATGATGCACAGGGTTGACATACAAGGCCAGTAAATATGATTTCAATCGGGATTGTAGGTGGGACGGGATATACCGGTGCAGAATTGCTGCGTATTCTTGCAGCCCATTCCCAGGTCAGTGTTCGGGCTGTAACTTCACGAGGCGAAGCCGGCAAACCGGTTGCAGCTTTACATCCGAACCTGTCGTCTCGTGTCGACCTGAAATTTATCCAGCCTGACCTGGCTGAACTGAAGCAGTGTGAGTGTGTTTTTTTTGCCGCACCCAATGGCACGGCCATGCATATGGTGCCTGAGTTGATGGATGCAGGCGTTAAAGTCATTGACATGGCTGCAGACTTCCGGATCAAAGATGCCGTTACTTGGGAGTACTGGTATAAGCAGACTCATGCATGTCCGGGTCTGTTGCAGTCAGCAGTGTACGGGTTGCCAGAGTTGAACCGCGAAAAAATACAGACGGCCCGGCTTGTTGCAAATCCAGGCTGTTATCCCACGGCGATCATTCTGGGAGTATTGCCATTGCTCGAGCAAGGCTTGGCGGAACATGTACAGTTAATTGCCGATGCAAAATCAGGAGTAAGTGGAGCTGGGCGCAGCGCGAATGTACCTGCATTATTCAGCGAGGCCGGAGAAAATTTCAAGGCATATAATATCAGTGCGCATCGTCACTGGCCGGAAATCAAACAGGAATTGCAAGGCATCACCTCAACCGATGTGAATCTGACGTTTACGCCGCATCTGATTCCCATGGTGCGGGGTATCTTTGCCACCTTGTATGTATCCGGTGTGGACCGATCAGTAGACTTGAATTCAACCTACCAGCAGCGATTTGCCAGGGAATATTTTGTTGAAGTGCTGGATGAAGGTGTATTGCCGGAAACAAAGCATGTACGAGGCTCTAATTACTGCAGGTTGTCTGTACAGCGACCCTATGACGGGGACTTGGTGGTGGTTTTGTCAGTCATCGATAATCTGGTAAAAGGTGCAGCCGGGCAGGCGGTACAAAATATGAACATTATGTTTGGCTTTGATGAGATTTCAGGTCTTACGCAAACAGGCCTTTTTCCGTAAGACAAAGCCTGCATCCGTTTTTTTTATCAAGATATGCAAAGTAGCATTCGTATCAAACAACGTGTAACACGTTTCGTATCATGGAGTCAGATTGCTTTAATTTTTCTGGCTTCAATAAGTGTCGCATTCTGGCTGGGTACAAAGAGCACAGGTATACCTTTTCTGAATAAGACAACGTTTGCCAGTGTCACGGACAAAGATGAGAAAATCAGGCTATTAGAGAGATTAAACAATAGACTGGAAAATGAAATAGCAGTAACTGAACGTTCAACCAAGGTTAAGATTGTCGCGGCCGAAAAAATGAAAATAATGCTGCGCGAAAAGAATTCTGAGCTGTTGAAGCTGACCCAGGAACTTAAATTTTATCGCACACTTTATGTGCCTGGTTCAGATAACACGGCGATACAGGTAAAGGTATTTAAGTTACGCAAAGACAGGGGTGCAGATCAGTTTATTTATAATCTGGTATTAACAGGTGTTCCAAAAAAGCAAGAAAAAGTCTCCGGTGTAATTGGTCTGGCTGTGGAGGGGGAACAACAGGGCACTCCAAAAGAACTTGTATTCAAAGATATCAGCGAGGCGAATGACGATACCTCGTTGAGGTTTTCTTTTAAATATTTTCAGAAAATTTCAGGCAGCTTTTTATTGCCTGAAAGTTTTAAACCGCGTAGCGTACACATCAAGGTACTTCGTGACGGCAGCAAAAAAGAACCTGTTACAGTGAGTTACGACTGGGATGAGGCCTACAAGGAAACTGAATTTCACTCTGGTTCGTCGGAGGAGTCATTATGAAGCTTAAGAGAAAATTCAGGGTAATTCAGATTGATACCCTAGTAGGGCCCTACTCAAAAGTTGTTGGCGACATTTATTATGGCGGCGGCTTGCAAATAGACGGTACTGTCGAAGGGAGTATTGTGGCGAAATGCGAGGACGAATGTGTCTTGGTTGTAAGTGAGGAGGGCGTAGTTGAAGGGGAAATACGTGGCCCCTTGATTATTATCAATGGCACCGTTCATGGGGATGTGCACGCTGGCATAAGTATTGAACTGAAGGCTGAAGCCAAGATCAATGGCAACGTCTACTACCATTCACTGGGGATGGCAGTAGGAGCCCAAGTGAATGGAAAACTTGTGTATCAGCCGCCTCCTGACATTGCAGAAGATATAGAAACTGCATAGGCGGCTACTTTAGAGATATTGACTAATAAATTAATGTTTAGTACTTAATAGCCTATAGAACTACAGTTTTTGCGACCAGGAGTACAATCATGTCTGCAATAGAAATCGCATCCCCTGCATCCTTGGAAACTGCACCTCCTGCATCTTTGATATTTACTGATGCAGCTGCAAACAAGGTAAGGCAGCTCATACAGGAAGAAGACAATCAAGACCTGAAGCTTCGTGTATTTGTAAGCGGCGGCGGGTGTTCCGGGTTCCAGTACGGATTTACCTTTGATGAAAATCTGCAGGATGGTGATACTTCAGTTGAAAACTGCGGGATCACATTACTGGTGGATCCTATGAGCATTCAATATTTGATGGGCGCGGAGATTGATTACACGGAAGGGCTGGAAGGTGCCCAGTTTGTCATTCGCAATCCCAATGCGCAAACCACCTGTGGTTGTGGCTCTTCATTCTCACCAGGCTGAACCTAACTGACCCGATGGCTTATCAAAAGGCGCTCCATGAAGCGCCTTTTGACTTTAGGTCGCATGGAAAAATCACATGCTGGTTAACAACCGGAGTGGATATCTGGATATCAATCTTCAGCCTGGTTTATACAGGTTGCCCAGAATAACTTCTTTGCTGGCACCGGTGACACTTGGAATGTTGCCTGGTTTTCCTTCCAGGGTTCGTCTGGCAAGCCAGGCAAATGCCATGGCTTCCAGCCATTTTTCTGAAACTCCGTATGTGCTGGTACATTCGACAGGAATACCCTGCACAGCATGTTCAAGCCGGCCTACCAGATAGGTGTTATAGCTTCCTCCTCCACACAGTAAAATGCGCGATGTGTGCGGTGTCTGGGTGTGTATTGCCTTTGCAATGGACTGTACGGTGAGTTCAGCCAGTGTAGCCTGCACATCCTTTTCTGCTACAGGTTCTGCATACTGATCAAGCATGTACTGCAGCCAGACAAGATTAAACTTTTCGCGACCAGTAGATTTGGGGGGTGGCTGTTTGAAATATGAATCTTCGAGCATCAAACACAATAAATCCTGATTCACTGTTCCGGTTTGTGCCCAGGCACCATTCTGATCAAAATCCAGGTCCTGGTATTTCTGGATCCAGGCATCGGATAATGTGTTTGCAGGGCCCGTATCGAAACCGGTGATATCCAGTGACTGGTCTGCAGGCAACAGTGTAATGTTGGCAATGCCGCCCAGATTAATGATTGCCCGGTTTTCCTGTTCATTTCTGAACAATCTTTCATGATACGCACAAGCTAAAGGTGCGCCCTGGCCCCCGGCATCAATATCCGCCTGACGAAAATTCCCAATGGTCTGAATGCCTGTTACATCTGCAATTTGTCTGGCATTGCCAATTTGAATGGAGCCCGGCGGCATACCGGCAGGATCATGAAAAACCGTTTGCCCATGGCTGCCAATGGCCACTATTTGACTCGCTTGGGCGGATGCCTTGGCTAGCAGGTGATGTACGGCTTCTGAAGAGGCCTGTGCAAACTGCCGATCCGGCTTTTCGATGTCCTGCGGCCAGACTCGTCTTGAGATTATACGATTAATCTCATTTTTCAGGTCTTGGTGTATGGTCTGGCTGAAGTGTGTAACAACGTGGGAATCGGATTTTGAAAAATCCATGAGAACAGCATCAATGGCATCCACACTGGTGCCAGACATGAGTCCGATGAACAGCCTGGGCATAGATTTGAAAACGCTATGCCCCGTCCAGGCATACTGTCTGCTGTATTTGGATAGATTCCGAAAACAGGGCTACAGGTCCTGCATGGCCAGTCTGTTTTGCGTGTAGGCATCAAGTTGTACGACCAGGGGCTGTATCGCGACCTGGAAACGGTCCATCTCTGAATCCGGAAGTGGTTTTGTGCCGGGCAGCTTCACTTTCAATGGATTGCGATGCACGCCGTGGATACGAAATTCATAATGCAGGTGCGGGCCGGTCGCCAGACCGGTACGACCAATATAGCCTATGGTCTGACCCTGTTTCACCAAGCTGCCTACGCTGGTGCCGCGTGCATACTTGGACATATGCGCATATAAGGTTGTGTAGATATTGCCGTGTCTCAAAATAATCGTTTTTCCATACCCGCCCTTGGTACCGCGATGAATGACTTTGCCTGTACCGGTGGCCATGATCCGTGTACCTGTTGCTGCAGCATAATCCACACCTTTATGTGCGCGGATTTTATTCAGGATCGGATGTCGTCTTCTCAGGTTAAAGTAAGAGCTTATACGTGCCAGGTCCACAGGAGTGCGCAGGAATGATTTGCGAACGCTTTTGCCATCAGGAGAGTAATATTCAGTTTTGTTATTTTTGTCGGTGTAGCGGTACGCCCGATAAGCACTTCCGTTGTTGATAAACTCGGCGGCGATAATATTGCCATCTTCAACTTCCTCGCCATTCAGATAAAGTTTTTCGTACAGGACAGTAAAGCTATCGCCTTCACGTATATCAAGTGCGAAATCTATATCCCATCCGAATATGTGTGCCAGGTCCATGATCAGCGCATCGGACATTCCGGCTTTTTGTCCTGTAAGAAACAGCGAGTTTTTGATCTTTCCGCTGGCTACCTGTGATATCTCGTCCAGCTTCCGGTTCAATTCTTCAACAGCAAAAGAATCCCTATCCCTGTAAAATACCAGTGAGCTTGTCAGATTTTTTTCGAACTCCAGATTATCGATTTTTTTGTCAATCAAAGAAAAATGCAGTTTCTGGCCCGGGTAGATTTTTTTAAGTTGTCTGGCATCTTTGCCAAGCTTCAGGATTTGAGCCAATTCGGAATAGATATCCAGTTTGCTGAAAATCGTGGACAGCGTGTCGCCTTTTTCCACCACGACTGTAATGCGATTTCCGCCTTTCGGGGGTTCGGTTACAGTCAGCGCATCGGGCTTGTCAGTTTCAGCAGCCTGAAAGTCAGGGCGTGCGACCGGCACCAGTGGCAGAGAGGCTACTCTGATATTGGCATTGGATAGACTTCTATCGCTTGGTGTAGACTTACTGGAAAGGGTGTTGAATATGGCGCCGATAATCACGATGCCCGTGAACAGGGCCGTTGCAACGTGAACGAAAGGTATGCCGTACCTTGGGCTTTTGTAAGAAGACTTCATATTTTAAAATTCACCTTCAACCAAGAGCTTAAAATCCACAAGAGTTATCCCAACTTTTGGCATAAAATGACACCCCTGTTTTCCTTGAACCCGATAGAATTTAGCAAAATTGGTTGATCATTTAAAGTCAGGGCAGCCTGATCAATTCAGTTACCCTGGGTAATCGTTAAAAAATGCTTGAAAAAACATCTATTGATGAACTGGTTCGCGGGGCCGAAGATGTCTTGCTGCTTGAGGAGTTGAAGTCCAAGCTGGCAAGAGGCAAGCCATTGCGGGTGAAGGCGGGCTTTGACCCTACAGCTCCCGACTTACACCTTGGCCACACTGTACTTATCAATAAATTGCGCCAGTTTCAACAGGCAGGCCATGAAATCATATTCCTGATTGGTGATTTCACCGGCATGATCGGAGACCCGACTGGCAGAAGCGCAATGCGAAAACCGCTTACTCGTGAACAGGTTCAACAAAATGCCGAAACCTATCATGAACAGATTTACAAAATTCTCGACCCGGATAAAACCGTGATTGAGTTCAATTCAGCCTGGATGGGGCAGCGAAGTGCTGCAGATCTGGTTCGTCTTGCAGCAAAATACACAGTTGCACGTATGCTGGAGCGCAAGGATTTTGATAAACGATACAAATCAGGAAAGGGGATTGCCATACATGAGTTTCTGTATCCTCTGCTCCAGGGCTATGATTCTGTGGTGTTGAAAGCGGATGTGGAACTCGGTGGTACCGATCAGAAATTCAATCTGCTGGTGGGTCGTGAAATACAAAAGGAACACGGCCAGGAACCCCAGGTCATTATGACCATGCCCATCCTGGAAGGCGTGACCCAGGGTCCTGACAAGATGTCCAAGTCTCTGGAGAACTGTATCGGTATTACCGAAGCGCCCAATCAAATGTTCGGCAAGATTATGAGCATTGATGATGAAAAAATGTGGCGGTATTTTGAGTTGTTAAGCTTTCGTTCGGCAGGTGAGATTCAGGCACTTGAGGAAGATGTAAGAAAAGGCGCAAACCCGGGAGATATCAAATTCACGCTGGCTACTGAAATTACCGAACGCTTTCATGGAACAAAAGCGGCAGGCACAGCGCAAGCAGATTTTATCCAGCGTTTTCAAAAAAGTACCATACCCGATGAGATACCGGAAAAAAGCATCCGCTGTGCAGACGGCAAGATTCCAATCAGAAATCTTTTAAAAGAGGCAGGCATGGTAACCAGCACTTCAGAAGCAATACGCATGATTAAACAGGGCGCAGTGAAAATTGATGGAACCAAAATAGAGGATGCCAGACTGGTTTTGCATGTAGGGACTTCAGGTGTATTTCAGGTTGGAAAACGCAAATTTGTAAAAATAAACCTGAACTAGCCTTATGTCAAAGAGCTGAATATTGCCGTCAATGGCGGTACACACGCGTTACTGAAGACTATGCCGGAGGCCATATTTTTAGGTCCGGTAAGCATGAAAACCAGACAGATAAAGACTTTGGGGCACGCATTGCTACTCGGGGGCGTGAGTGAGAATGTTTTTCTGCACAAACGGGCACCGTAGTGCCTTTGCCTGCTGGCCCAGAAGCTTAACTAGTTGACTCCCTCATTCCAGAGGCAGTAATTCAGACAAATCCTTGATTTCACGGTCTGCCTTGTAAGGAAGGTGCTCGGGGGTCCGGTTGTATCGGTTAATCCAAACCGAGTTGAAACCATATGAAGCTGCCCCTGCAATATCCCAGGAATTAGAGGATACGAAACAAATTTTACTACGCGGCAGACCAAGCTGTTCTTCAACAAATTCATATACGGCAGGAGAAGGTTTATAGGAATGAACCTGCTCTGTTGAGTACACGCCGTCCAATTGACTGCTGATACCGGCATGCTTTAATGCTGAGCTTAATTTTTGTGGTGACCCATTTGAAAGGACAGCCGTTCGCATGCCGGCCTCTTTTAGCGAAGTCAGTACTTCCTTGACATCCGGATAACAGGTCAGCTCGGAATGCGCTTTCAGGATTTTTTTCTTGATGTCCCCGTCATCTATGCCATACACAGTACAAGCAAAGTCAAGCGCATATTTGCGGACCTTTTCATAGCTTGTGTATTGATTCATTAAGCTTAGCTGAGATGAGTACTGCAGACGTTTGGAACGCCACAGTTTATAAACAATCAAGG